>CP064987.1:1200000-2400000 GCA_016699835.1 Phycisphaerales bacterium | reverse complement strand
GGAGGGGGGGCGCGTTCGATTCTCTTCCTTGCCTTCTCCGCCGAGGAGTCCGGCCTCGTCGGCTCGCGGTTCTATTGCAAGAACCCGATCGCGCCCTTCGCCGACCACACCCTCATGATCAACCTCGACATGATCGGCCGCCTCAGGGACGGCAAGGTCGAACTCCAGGGGTGCGACACCGCCGACGGCCTTCGCGAGATGGTCGATCCTTATGCCACGACCTCCGGCCTCACCATCGCCTTCAAGAAGGGGGGGAGCGGCCCCAGCGACCACGCCTCCTTCTATGCCAAGAAGATCCCCGTCCTCTTCCCCTTCACGGGCCTCCATCGCGAGTACCACTCGCCGCGCGACACCTTCGACCTCATCAACAGCGAGGGCGCGGCCCAACTCGTGGACTTCGTCTACCGCGTCGCCCTCGAGGCCTCGACGAGAACACAGCGCCTCGTGTTTCATGACGCCGGCGGCAGTGACAGCCCCGGCCCCGTCCGCACCGGCGGAGGAGTCCGCTTCGGCATCTCGCCCGGTGATTACAGCGGCTCCGAGCCGGGCGTCCTCGTCGGCGACGTCTTCCCCAACACCCCGGCGGCGAAGGCCGGCGTCAAGCAGGACGACCTCATCGTCGAGTGGGACGGAAACAAACTCACCGACGTCGAGAACTGGATGCCCTACTTCAGCAAGGCCAAGCCCGGCGACAAGGTCACGATCGTCGTCCTCCGCGGCAAGGACCGCAAGGAACGCGTCACGATGGAGGTCACGCTCGAGGCGCGGGGCGGCGCCCGCTAAGAGCGGGCGAGGCAAAGGGCATCGGGCATCGGGCACTCGGGAAGAGGCCAAAGCCCACGAGCCCTTGCCCTTGTTGACCCGCCTTTCTTCAGGCGGGTGGCATGGAGCGGGCACTTCGCCCGCCCCACGATGGGGCGCTCAACTTTGGCGAAGCAATCGTCCATGGCAGCCATCGTCTCGGGCGCCCGACGGGCTGGTCTCGTCCTCAGCCGCGGTCGCGCAGCAGGGCCGCGATCTCGTCGAGGCGGGAGGCGATGCGTTCGAGGACCGCGGCGTGATCGGGGTGGGGGGCGGGGGGAAGGTCGGTCGCCGACGTTTCGGGGACGGCTCGTGTCTGTGCCCCCCCTCCTCCCCCCTGCACCCGCAGCGCCTCGCGGGCCTCGAGGATGCGCTGACGGAAGACGTGGGCGTCGATGATCCCCGTCAGTTGCATGTCGGCGGCCAGCCCCGCGCTGTGGCCGGCGGTCTCGAACTTGAGGGTCGTCAGGTTGAACTTCCGGAGGATCGGACCCTCGATGAACGTGACGTCCTGGATGTTCTCGAGCGGGATGGTCTTCTCGACCTGGACGAGGACGCCCTTGCGGAAGCGGAGCGTCCTGGCGTCGACCTCGCACCTGAGTTTGTGGTAGTAGTGGTCGGCCCACCAGGAGCCCACGCCGAAGAACCACACGATCGCGAGCGGGATCCCCACGATCGTCGCGGCCATGGCCAGCCCGTAGGTGACGACGAGGTAGGGCTTGTAGAGCGGGTTGAACGAGGCGGTGAGGACGGGCGTGGGGGGCGGGGAGGGGGGCGGGGAGGGGGGCGGGGAGGGGGGCGGGGAGGGGGGCGGGGAGGGGGGGTGGTCATGCCCGGGATAGTACCGAACGTGCCGGGGTGTGGTAGACTGACCCATTGGCAGGGACTTCTCCATGAGCCATCACCACCATCACCACCATCACGGCCACAACGACCATGATGAGCACACCGGCACGCCCGGGGATCGGTGTGCCGGTTCGGCCGCCGGGGCGGGAGGGATGGAGTTGCACCTTCGGATCCGCGTGGAGACGGGGCGGCGAGAGGAGTTTCTGGCGTTCCTCCGCGAGGCGACGGTGTACTACGAGTCGCCGGGCGGGATCGCCATCCGACTCCTGGAGGACGAGCGCGACGACCACCGGTTCATCGAGGTCGTGGCGTACGAGAACCGCGAGGCGTATGAGCGCGATCGGGAGCGCGTGGAGCGGGACCCGGTGATGCGTGGGTATCTGGAGCGGTGGCGGGCGCTCCTGGCCGAGGGGCCCGTGGTGGAGGTGTATGGCGTGCGGGAGGGCCGGGGGTGACGCCCGCCGGGGAAAATCGATCTCAAGGGCGCGGGGGCACTGGCGAATTTCGGCACCCTACGCTCACGGCATGAGCGTCTTGATCGACCGGGAGAAGCGAGTGATTGTGCAGGGGATCACGGGGCGCGAGGGGCAGGCGCGGACGCGGCTGATGCTGGACTATGGCACGCGCGTCGTCGGCGGGGTCACGCCGGGCAAGGGCGGGACCGAGGTCCTGGGGCTGCCGGTGTTCTCGTCGTGCGCCGAGGCGGTGGCGGGGCTGCGGGGGAGAGACGAAGAGAAGAAGAGACGGAGTTCCGGAGTTCAAGGCAGAAGGGCGAACGCGGTCGCAGGTGAGTGTCCTGTGGATGTGTCGGTGTTGTTTGTGCCGGCGCTGGCGATGAAGGAGGCGGCGCTCGACGCGATTCGTGCGGGGATCAAGTTGCTGGTGCTGGTGGCGGATCGTGTGCCGGTGTGGGACGCGATGGAGATCGCGGCGGCGGCGGAGGAGCACGGGGCGAGTTTTCTGGGGCCGAACACGCTGGGCGTCGCGGCGCCGGGCGAGGCCGTGCTGGGGATGATCGGCGGGCGGGCGGAGAGTGCGCGGGAGTGGTTCAAGCCGCCGCTGCCCGGGAAGGGCGGGACGGGGGGCGGATCGGGAGGGGGGACCGGTGTCGGTATCGTGTCGCGGTCGGGGGGGATGTCGTCGAGCACGGCGTATTACCTCGGGCAGGCGGGCGTGCGGATCAGCGGGATCGTGCATGTTGGTGGCGATGCGGTGCTGGGGCTGCGCATTCCCGACGTTGCGCGGCTGTATCAGGCGGACCCCAAGACCGACGCGATCGTGGTCTTTGGCGAGATCGGCGGGAGCCAGGAGGAGGAACTCGCGGAGATGGCGCGGCGCGGCGAGATCACCAAGCCGATCGTCGCGTATATCGGCGGAAAGGCCGCGACGAGCGGGACGCGGTTCAGCCATGCGGGGGCGATCATCGAGGGGAACCGCGGGACGCACGCGGGGAAGGTGAAAGCGCTGCGCGAGGCCGGGGCGGTGGTGGTCGAGAGTTTCGGTGAGTTGCCCGGGGCGGTGGTGGAGCGGCTGCGGAAGAGTGGCAAAGACGGTGGGCCGAGCGCGAGCCTGATGACCGAGGCGGAGAGGAGGGCGGTATGGACGACGGCGGTGACGCGGATCCGGCCGAACTCGGTGGCGGTGCGCGGGCACGACATCGCGGGGCTGATGGGGAAGGTGAGTTTCGGGGCGGCGGTGTACTTGATTTTGACCGGGGAGTTGCCCAATGAACGCATCGGTCGACTGATGGACGCGATCCTCGTGAGCAGTATTGATCACGGGGCGACGCCGCCGAGCGCGCTGGCAGCGCGGACGGTGGCGAGCACGGGGGCGACGCTGAGCGCGAGCGTGGCGGCGGGGATCATGTCGATCAATCGGCACCACGGCGGGGCGATCGAGGACGCGGCGCGGTTCCTGGGCGGGCTGATCGAACGGGGGGCGAACGAAGGAAAGACGCTCGACGATCTCGCGGTGGAGGACGTCTCGCGGATCAAGGCGACGGGAGCGCGGGTGAGCGGATTCGGGCATCGCATCCACACGAAGGATCCGCGGACAGCGCGGCTGTTCGCGCTCGCGGCGGAGGCTGGTCTGCGCGACGATGGGCTGACGCACGTGGCGGCGGCGCGGGCGGTGGAGCGGGCGTTCGCGGCGCTCGGGAAACCGCTGCCGATCAACGTGGATGGGGCGCTGGGGGCGATCCTCGCGGATCTTGGGTTGGATCCCAAGGTGTTCAACGGGATCTTCATGGCGGCCCGCGTGCCCGGGCTAGTGGCGCATGTGGTGGAGGAGCAGACGCGGGAGAGGCCGATGCGGCGGATCGATCCGGTGAACCACGCGTACGACGGGCCGAGCGGGGAATGAGATGTGTCATCTATGGAGAGGGGTGTTTTGTAAGGGAAGGAGACACAGGCGGGACGCCTGTGCCACGAGGAGAGGAAGACACAGAAGATGCAGGAGAGCCGCAGTTGCCTTATGAGCGAGTAGAACATGTAGGGGCAGGCGGGCCGCCTGCCCCACGAGGATTGGTAGATGTGATGCGGCACGTCGGTTCTATCTGAGGAGAGAGTTATGAGGCACAGCGTTTCGACGATCTCGGAGTTGTTCCCGAATCTCATGGACATCAAGGACGCGGGCCTTCGCGAGAAGGTCGCGGCGGTGTGGGGGGAGGCGCTGAGCGTCGGGTGCGGCGGGAAGGGGTGGACCTTCGACGAGATCCGGGCGATTCCGTTCACGCTGCTGGCGGGGAAGATCGACCTGCGGTTTGTGGAGCACCTCAACTCGTGCTGCAAGCAGTGCATCGCGATCGCGGGCGTCCTGAAGGAGGTCTTCGGCTCGCGAATCCCCGTGAATCTCGACGTGCTGATCGCGGGGAGCCTGCTCGCGGATGTCGGGAAGATGCTGGAGTTCGACAAGGACGCGAGCGGGAAGGTCGTCAAGGGGCACTTCGGCGACATGCTGCGGCATCCGTTCAGCGGCGTGGCGCTCTGCTACAAGCACGGCATCCCGGCGGAGGTCATGCACATGGTCGCGACGCACAGCCATGAAGGGGACAAGGTGGAGCGGACGATCGAGAGTTGGATCTTCCATCACGCGGACTTTGTGGACTTTGATATCGCGAAGGTGCTGGGGAAGAAGGCCGCGAGCGAGGGGGGAAAGTAAGTGCGCACGATCATCGAGCCGTTCCGCGTGAAGTCGGTGGAGCCGATCCGGATGTCTTCACGCGAGGAGCGGGAGGAGATTCTTCGGCGGGCGCACTTCAATCCGTTCCTGATCCGGGGGTCGGACGTGATCATCGACCTGCTCACGGACTCTGGCGCGAGCGCGATGAGCAGCGAGCAGTGGGCGGGGATCATGCGTGGCGACGAGTCGTACGCCGGGAGCGAGTCGTTCCACCGCTTGCGCGCGGTGCTCTCGGACCTGACGGGGTTTGAGCAGGTGCTGCCCACGCACCAGGGCCGCGCGAGCGAGCGGATTCTGTTTGAGTTGATCGGCGGGAAGGGGAAGGTGATCCCGAACAACGCGCACTTCGACACGACGCGCGCGAACGCGGAGCACTCGGGAGCGGAGGCCGTCAACCTGCCGATTCCCGAGGCGAAGGACCCGAAGAATCGCCATCCGTTCAAGGGGAATATGGATGTGAGGGCGCTCGAGGCGCTCATCGAGCGTGTCGGGCGCGAGAACATTCCCGTCGTGATGATGACCGTGACGAACAACACGTGCGGCGGGCAGCCGGTGAGCCTGGAGAACATGCGTGAGGTTCGGCGCGTGTGCGATCGGCACCGATTGCCGTTCTTTCTGGATGCGTGCCGATTCGCGGAGAACGCGTGGTTCATCAGGCAGCGTGAGGAGTCGTGCCGGGGGATGACCGCCAGGCAGATCTCGCGGGAGATGTTCGATCTCGCCGACGGCGCGACGATCTCGGCGAAGAAGGACGGGCTGGTGAACATCGGCGGGCTGCTGCTCATCCGCGAGCCGGGCCTCTTCCAGCGCGCGTGCAACCTGCTCATTCTCACCGAAGGGTTCGTGACGTATGGCGGGCTGGCGGGGCGCGACCTCGAGGCGATGGCGCAGGGGTTCATCGAGGTGATGGACGAGGGATATCTGGCGTATCGCATCCGCAGCGCGGAGTATCTGGGCGAGCGGCTGCTGACGGCCGGCATCCAGATCATCGAGCCCCCAGGCGGGCACGCGATCTACATCGACGCGTCGAGTTTCGCGCCGCATATTCCACGGGCGCAGTTCCCCGGGCAGGCGCTGGTGTGCGGGCTGTATCGCCTCGGCGGGATCCGCAGTTGCGAGATCGGGAGCGTGATGGCGGGGCCGAGCCGGACGCCGGACATGGAACTGGTGCGGCTGGCCTTGCCGCGGCGGGCGTACACGCAGAGCCACTTTGATTATGTGGCCGAGGCGTGCGTGGAGTTGCACGAGCGGCGGTCGGAGTTGAAGGGGCTGAGGATTGTCGAGGCGCCCGAGGTGCTTCGGCACTTCACGGCGAAGTTTGTCGAGGTGTGAAGCGGCACGCGATCGAATGTTCGGTGTGGGGTTGGAGAGACTGGGTAGACACAGGCGGGACGCCTGTGCCATGAGATCTGGTCGGTCGCGGCGTGTGCCGCTCATGAGAGAAGGAGTGCCCCATGGCATCGGGACTGACACTCGTGGAGAAGTTGGCGACGCGGCACGCCGAGGGCGTCGCGACGGGTGCGTTTGTTCGCAGCGGCGACTTCGTGCTCATTCGCCCGCGTCACATCATGACCCACGACAACACGGGGGCGGTGATCCCGAAGTTCAAGGAGATCTTCAAGGCCGCGGGGAAGTCGCCGAGGATCCATGACTCGCACCAGCCGGTGTTCGCGATCGATCACGACATCCAGAACGTGACGCCGGAGAACCTGGGGAAGTATGCGAAGATCGAATCGTTCGCGAACGAGCATGGCATCGACTTCTATCCGGCGGGCACGGGGATCAGCCACCAGGTGATGGTCGAGCAGGGGTATGTGCGGCCCGGGACGATGGTCGTGGGGAGCGACAGCCACTCGAACCTGTATGGGGCGCTGTGCTGCCTGGGGACTCCGGTTGTACGAACCGATGCGGCGAGTTTGTGGGCAATCGGGACGACGTGGTGGCAGGTGCCGCCGGTGGCGCGGGTGTGGCTGAAAGGGCGACTCGCGCCGGGCGTCGTGGGGAAGGACGTGATCGTCGCGCTCTGCGGCGTCTTCAATCAGGACGAGGTGCTGAACCATGCCGTGGAGTTCGTTGGCGAGGGCGTCACGGGCCTGAGCATCGACCAACGGATGAGCATCTCGAACATGACGACCGAGTGGGGGGCGCTGGCGGGCGTCTTTCCGTTCGATGAGACGCTGCGGGATTATCTCATGGAGCGGGCAGCGTATTTCGCGGGAGGGGGGGCCGGAAAGCGCCCCGGCGTGCGGCGTGAAGGGTCGCGGAGCGGATACACGAAGAGCGACGTTGAGGCGATGTGGAGCGATCGGGCGTGGATGGCGGCCGATGCGGATGCAAAGTATGCCGTGGATCTGGAGATCGATCTCTCGACCATCTCGCCGACGGTCTGCGGGCCCAACAGCGTGAAGACGATGCACGCGGTGCGCGAACTCGAGGCGAGGCGCGTCCCGATCCAGAAGGCGTGGCTGATGTCGTGCGTGAACGCGCGGTACGAGGATCTCGCCCTCGCGGCGGGGATCGTGCGCGGGCAGAAGGTCGCGCGGGGCGTCGAGTTCTATCTCGCGGCGGCGAGTTCCGACGTGCAGGCTCGGGCGACGCGCGACGGGCACTGGCAGGCGCTCGTCGAGGCGGGAGCGATCGAGTTGCCGCCGGGGTGCGGCACGTGCATCGGGCTTGGGAAGGGGACGATCAAGGCGGGCGAGGTCGGCATCAGCGCGACGAATCGCAACTTCGAGGGTCGCATGGGCGACAAGAGCGGGCAGGTGTATCTCGGGTCGCCGGCCGTCGTCGCGGCGAGCGCCATCGCGGGGTATATCTGTGCGCCCAAGGGCACACCATCCGCGACGTTGCCGCATGGCGATCGAGAGGGACCGGTGTCGAGCGTGGCCGTCTCGACGTCGTCATCCTCCTCCCCCACTACTTCCGCGGCGTCCGGCTCGTCGAGCGAGACCATCCCCGGTTTCCCGGCGCGGGTGAAGGGGCGGGCGTGGTTCCTGGATCACGACAACCTGAACACCGACGGCATCTACGCCGGCAAGCACACGTACAACGACGCGCTCACGAGGGAGCAGATGGCGCAGGTGATCTTCGAGAACTACGACGCCGACTTCCGCACGCGGGCGCGGGCCGGCGACGTGGTGATCGGCGGGCTGAACTTCGGGACCGGCTCGTCGCGTGAGCAGGCGGCGACGGCCCTCAAGCACTTCGGGATTCCCTGCGTGATCGCCGCGAGTTTCAGCGAGACGTACAAGCGCAACGCCTTCAACAACGGGTTCGTGGTGTTTGAGTGCCCGGCGCTGGTGGAGCACCTGCGGCTGGGCGCGAGCGGGACGGCTCGGACGATCGATGCGGGGGAGATCGAGATCGACTTCGGCAAGGGCGTGCTGAGGCTGACGCCGACGGGGGGGGCGGGGGGGGCGGAGACGTTTGCGTTCACGGCGCTCAGCCGCGTGGCCCAGGAGTTGGTGGTGGCGGGCGGGGCGGAGGCGATGGTGGCGGCGCGGTTGCGAGAGGTCTGATACGAGTGCTCGCCGGGTGACGGGGGTGCCGTGGAACGAGCGGTCCTCACGGATGGCGGCCCTGCCCCACGATTGGACGCTCGGTTATGGAAGGCAATCGAAGCCCGAGGCGATGGCCCAGTGCCGCCATCGTCTCGGTGCACCCGGCATGTGGTGCTGCGACGGGGGTAACGGATGGCATCGTGCCGGATGAATACTTCATCCCTCGATGCACGCTACCCCTTACAATTCTGTTGCTGGAGACCCCCGATGACATGCACGCAGCCGGAGCACGAGACACCAGAGGCCGTTGATCCTCCCATGATCGTTTTGGATGCAATCGCGATCGGTGAAGGCCGAAGACTCATATGCAAAGCAGACGTCAATATCGAACCGATCGTGCTCGGTGAGGATTGGTACGGCGGAACATGCCCGTTCAACGGCTATTGGTACATCGGGAGCAGTAGCCGTGAAAATCCGAGAACCTTCCAAACCAACTACACGGGCAGGGAGTCCCGCGAACGATCGTCGTCCGGCATGGAGATCTGCGATGGGCACCGGATCATCTGGACGGGCAGCAGGCGCGACATGCCTACGGATAGCCCCATCGGACAAGAGGTCTACTACTTTGATTCGCCCAACACGAGGTTCAGGGGACTCGTTCGACGACAGGTCAGCTGCACATACGACGGCCTCGAGATAGTGGGCTTGACCGAGGTCGCCAACGAACTGATCGAACTGCTGGCCGAGGTTCACGCGAGCCCACGTGTCATGCTCGATGCGCACCTACGCCGCCGGGTGTGGAAGGACAAGCCGATTGCATCGCCCGGGCTTTGCGGAATCGTCGCGGGCGTGCTGCAACGCTTCACGCCGTGGCCATATCCGTTCGCGATGCGGACCGCCGCCGAACGGCAGTTAAACACCCATGAGGTACAGGACGCTGTCGTCAGACTCTTCGACCGACTGATGGACGCCCCACCGATAACGAGACCACCGGACTACGCCGGCCAGTTCCTCGCGCTCGTGGCCCAACGCCGGGCGCCGCTCACCACGTGGCAGGAAGAGTTGTCGGGCGTCTGGGCGTTCAAGATCCGCCTGGGATACCACGACTGGATCGAGGGCAAGATCTGGATGGAACCCGGAGTTCAGGACGACCGGCACGCGGCCTTGACGTTCCATGATCACAACCGTCTTTCAGCGGGAGCCCTCCGTTGTGTGCTGTGGTGAACAGCCAGACACTACGGGCCGCTCGTCACGAGTCGATGGCTCAAAGGGGCCATGTCCCGAGACACCCCCACCTCGATCGCGACGTGTGCCGGTTCGGACATGGCGTGGCCCGAATCGATCGTCGCGCCGGCGGAACCGGGGTGTGCGTCTTTGGAATTGGTCGCTGTTTCGTGAGCATCCGTCAATGATTCGTGCGAATCGGTCATCGATCCTGGCGAATCGGTCGCTGATTCGCGAGTTTCAGTCATTGATCCCAGCGAATCGGTCGCTGATTCCCGCGATTCGGTGGCTGAATCGCCCGGTTTTGGGGCCGTTTCGCCCTGCTCAGGGTCCGTTTCGCGTTGCTCGGGGGCTGAATCGCCCGGTTCATGCGCCGATTCTGCCGATTGTGGACGCGATTTGCGGGGCGGGAACGCGGATTCGGAAGGGCGTGTCGTTTTTTCGGGGGTCGCGGTCGATTTTTCGTGGATCACCGTGAAGTCGGTCGTGGTCTTCGCCGATGCTGCGGGCATGAAGATCCTTCCTTCCGGCCGGGCCGACCTGATCCAGTTCGCACGCGTGCACTTTCCCGTCTGGGCGGACGACCCCGACGGCGTCGGGCTCTCTGTCGCGCGGATCGCCGCGATGCAGGAGGCCCTCGCCGCCGCCGAGGCCGCACAAGAAGAGGCCCGCGCCCTGCGCGAGGCGGCGCAGGCGGCGACGCTCCTGGCGAACTCGGCGATGGCCGCGCTCCGCGAGCAGACGGCGATGGGGATCGCGACGATCAAGACCTTCGCGCGGCTCGCCACGATCGCCGGCGATGTTCCCAATGAGGAAACGGTCTACGCCGCGGCGCGATTGGACGAGCCCCTCGCGCCGCGCACGCTCCCCGCGCCGGGCGTGGTGCGGAATGTCACGCTCACGATCGACACGCAGGGACGCCCGACGGTGCGCTGGAAGTCGCCGCACCCCGCCGACGCCCGCGAGCGGGCCGCGAGCCGCGCGGGGCTGTGGTTCACGATCCAGAAGCGTGCCCCCGGCTCGCGCGACTTCACCGACCTGGCCTCGCTCGGCGGATCGACCGACTCGTACACCGACGCGCCGCTCGCCGCGGGGACGACGTTCTATCGCGTGCGGGCGACGCGCGGCGATCGGGCCGGGCCGTGGTCGCTGGCGGTCCCGGTGCAGTCGGGAGTCGGGGATGGGGGGGGAGTGGCCTCGCACGGCGAGCACGCGGCTCTGTCGAACGCGATCGCCCTCGCGGCGGGGTGAGAGGACGGGGGGCGGATGCTTTCTTACCCGATAGATCGCACCACCCGGTGGCGTGTCCCAGAGCGGCCATCGTCTCGGGGCGCCCGCACCCGGCGAGGACCTCAGCCGAGATCCTTATAAAAGATCACCGTCGCGTGGGGCGTCCTGCCATCGGTGTCGACGGCATAGCGCGGGATCTCGCCGACTCTGGTCCAGCCGACGGCGTGGTAGAGGCGTTCGGCGGGGCCGCCCTTCCTGGCGTCGAGGGTGAGGAGCGTGAAGCCGGCGGCAAGGGACTCGCGTTCGATGGCGTGCATGAGGGCGCGGGCGAGGCCGTGGCCGCGGGCGCTGCGGTGGACGATGAGTTTGCAGACCTCGGCGCGGTGGGGCTGATTCGGGGCCCAGGCGGGGTGGGCCTGGACCGTGGCGATGATCTCGCGCGAGTCTGGATCGCGGGCGGCGAGGAGGATAATGCCGCGCTTGGGGTCGGCGTGTGCGGACGCGAGCGTGGATCGCCACCACGCGAGGGCGCGATCGTGGGAAAGGGGAGAAAGGAAACTGACGGCGGCGCCGGAGTCCACGGCGTCGACGAGGAGCGCGGCGAGGGCGCTCACGTCCTGCTCGGTGATGGCGGCGGGGTCGAGGCGTTCGATGGTGTGGGTGGTGCTCGTTGTCGCGGGCGCGCGTGGTCGATCGGGCGACGGCATTGGAGCAGGCGATGGCGATGACGCTGACCTTGGCGGCTGGATGAGATCGATGAGGTTACCGTAGAGATCCTCGAGGACGACGACGGTGCCGTAGGGCTCATCGCGCGGCTCGCCTTTGAACGTGACGCCGAGGCTCTTCAGGCGCGCGACGTCGTCGCGGCAGTGGTCGGTGTGCATGAAGAGGGCGACGCGGCCGCCGGTCTGATCGCCCACGCGCGCTGATTGGCGGTCATTCGCGGCCCTGGCGAGGAGGAGCGAGGCGCCCGAGTGCGTGCCGGCGCCG
Source organism: Phycisphaerales bacterium (assembly GCA_016699835.1). NCBI lineage: Bacteria > Pseudomonadati > Planctomycetota > Phycisphaerae > Phycisphaerales > Phycisphaerales bacterium. The sequence continues at coordinate 2,388,229 of CP064987.1, read as the reverse complement.
ACGCGGACCCAACGCTTGCCCTGGCCGAGATCGGTGTCCTCGAGGAGCGTGAGGCCGAGCGTGCGGACATAGAAGTTGATCGCCTCGTCGTAGTCGCGGACGACGATGGTGCACTGGGTGATGGCGGTGATCATGGGTCAAGGGTACACGGGTGGTGTGCGAGCACGCGTATGGATGCGGAGCCGCGGTGATGCCGATTCGTGCGCTGCTCGCGTCACGATGGAGCGTTTCGCCGTTGGGATGAGCCACGCCCTTGAGCCTCCAATCTCGGGTCGGCGTTCGTCGATTCTCCGGCATGCTGATACACTTGTCGCTGTCCATCGTTGTGCCTTACTCGAGGTGCCCAAACTCCCCTTTTCTGGAGATCGACGACATGGCCAAGTTCTCAATCGCGTGGATGCCCGGCGACGGGATCGGCAACGACGTCATGGAGGCGACGCGGATCGTCCTTGACGCGCTCAAACTCGATGCCGAGTACATCCACACCGACATCGGCTGGGAGTTCTGGTGCAAGGAGGGGAACGCGCTTCCCGATCGGTCGATCGAGATCCTCAAGAAGACCACCTGCGGCCTCTTCGGCGCGATCACGAGCAAGCCGCAAGACGAGGCGAAGCAGGAACTCGCGCCGGAACTGAAGGACAAGAAACTGGTCTACTTCAGCCCGATCGTGAAACTCCGCCAGTTGTTCAACCTGCACACGAACATGAGGCCCTGCAAGAGTTACGAGGGCAACCCGCTGAACTATCGCGGGACGGCGATCGCGAATCCTCCGGGCGCGGACGGCAGGGTCAAGGACGTGATGATCGACCAGGTCGTCTTCCGCGAGAACACCGAGGGGTCGTACGGCGGCGTGGAGTTCTTCCCGCTCCCCGAGCCGGTGTACACGGCGCTCTGCGCGAACCCGAAGATGAAGCCGTGGAAGGACAAGGGGCTGGAGAACGTCGCGCTCTCGACGCGCATCGTGAGCGTGCAGGGGTGCACGAACATCTGCCGCCAGGCGTTCGAGTTCGCGAAGAAGACGGGGCGCAAGCGCGTCACGCTGGTCGAGAAGCCCAACGTGCTCCGCGAGACCGGCGGCCTCATGACGCGGGTCTTCAAGAAGATGGCCGAGGAATACAAGAGCGCGGGGATCTGGGCCGACGAGGCGAACATCGACGCGATCTGCATGTGGATGTTCAAGAACCCGCAGGACTACAGCGTCATCGTCGCGGAGAACATGTTCGGCGACATCGTCAGCGACCTGTGCGCGGGGCTGATCGGCGGGCTGGGCTTCGCGCCCTCCGCGAACCTGGGCGACACGTACGCCGTCTTCGAGCCCACGCACGGCAGCGCCCCCAAGTACGCCGGGCAATACAAGGTCAACCCGCACGCGATGCTGCTGACGGCGAAGATGATGCTGGATTGGCTTGGGGACGGCCATGGCGGCGGCGGGGCGAACGAGAAGCAGATGGCCACCCGCCTCGAGGCCGCGATCGCCCGCGTGATCAAGGAGGGGAAGGTCAAGACCTACGACATGGGCGGGAAGAACACCACGATCGAGGTGGCGAAGGAAGTGGCGCGGTACGTGGGCTGATCTCGATCACCCGCGATCAGCGACATCACCAGTGAGGTTCCCCCATGACCAAAGTCCGCGTCGCCAGCTTCTCCATCGCCCTCGTCGGCCTCGGAACCGAGCCGAAATCAGCGCCCTGACTATTCGCTTTGCGGTGGCGGACTCGCGACCGCGAGAGTCGAGTCCAACCAGGCGTGCTCTACACTCCCCACGCCATGCCCGACACCAGGGATGACCCGTGGATCGGCGTCGCGCCGGTGGTCCGGCGATCGACGGCGCTGTGGCTCGGCTCCGCCGCGTTCTTCATGCTGCTCGCGCTGGCGTGGCTGGTGCTGCGACGCCCGCTGGGCTTGCCGCGAGGCGGGTTCTTTCGAGTCCTGCCCATCACGCTCATTCTCATCCCGTGGGTCGTCTTCCTGCCCTTGTGGCACTGGCGCGTGCGCCGTTTCCGCACAGCCCTCTTCGCGGCGCGGTTCCGCCTGTGCACGCACTGCGGCTACGACCTCTCGGCCCTCCCACCGCCCACGGGCCTCTGCCCCGAGTGCGGGCGGGAATACGACGCCGCGCGGGACGTCGAGCGCTGGACGCGGACCGGCGCCCCATACACCGAGCCGCGCCCCAAAGGCTTCGAGCCGTGGTCGCCGGTTCCGCGCGACACGCCACCCTCCCCATGAGACACACGCCATCGTTCACACGCGTGGGAAGCCCGCCCGCTTTTCCCTCACCAATCGCACACCGTTCCCATGACCGCCATCAATGCGGCCAACGTTTCGTATCCGCATGCGGCTTTCTATGATTTCCCCCTATGAACACAAACTCCTCCCGGCGGATGGCCCTGATCGTGTTCGGAATCGTCGTATTGATCGTGCTGCTCCTTCTTGGGCGCTGCATCTTGCAAAGGCCCGTCCCCACCCCTTCTCCCGCTCCAAAGCCCACTCCATCACTAGAAGGGGTGCCGACACCCTTCACGCCCATTCCCCACACTCCCGACCAATCCGAGCGTCCCGAGTCGCTCGTGCCCGCGACCATCACCGCGCCCGCGAGCGTCGGTGTCGGCGCGACGTTCGAGGTCTCGTGGACCGGCCCCAACAACACAGGGGACTTTGTCACCATCGTCCCTGCCGGCGCGCCCTCCGAGAACTACGCCAGTTACGCCAGCACCTCGGACGGCCCGACGCTTACGATCACGGCTCCAATCGACGCCACAGGAAGCGAACAGGCCACGTCCGGCTATGAGGTTCGCTATGTCACCGGGAAATCCCGCACCGTTCTCGCGCGGGCGCCGATCGTGGTCCTCGCCGCCGCCGCCTCGCTGATTGCGCCCGCCCAGGCCGTGATCGGCTCGGAGATCCAGGTCGCGTGGACTGGCCCAAACAACCAGGGCGACTACATCACCATCGTCGAGAAGGACGCCCCCGACACCGCGTACGTGAACTACACCAACACCTCGGCCGGCTCGCCCCTGCGTGTGCGGGCGCTCTCCGACGCGGGTGAGGTCGAGATTCGCTACGTGAGCGGTCAGGGGCGACGGGTAATGGGCCGCCGTGCGATCACGCTCACCAAGCCAACCGTCACGCTCGACGCCCCGGAGCGAGCGATCGCGGGCTCGACGATCGAGATCACCTGGACCGGCCCGGACAACCAGGGCGATTACCTGACCCTCTGCGAGAAGAGCGCGCCCGATTCCGCCTATACCAATTACACCAACACGAGCGCGGGCTCGCCTCTTCGCTTGCTTACGCCGATGCTCGCCGGCGACGCCGAGATCCGGTACGTGATGGGCCAAGGGCGCACGGTTCTCGCGCGGCGGACGATCTGGCTGGCGGCCGCCGAGGTCACGCTCGCGGCCGTCGACGAGTGCGCCCCGGGCAACGCCGTGGAGATCGCGTGGACCGGCCCGAACTTCGATGGTGATTACATCACGATCGTCCCCAAGGGCGCCGCCAATGGAATGTACCTCTCGTACACGACCACGACTACGGGTTCCCCCGTACGCGTGAACGCGCCGAAGGAGGTTGGCGACGCGGAGATCCGCTACGTCGCCGGCCAGGGCGGGAAGGTGCTGGCCCGTCGCACAATCCGTGTGCGATGAAGGTGGGCCGTGTGCCATCCGTTGGCGGCCTTGAACCAATGAGGGCGGGCGTTGCTGCGGAGGACTGTCTCGCCCCTCTTGCCACCCTTCCCGCCACATCCTGTCGCTTCCGCCACTTCCCATTGGTGGCGCTTTCCTGTAGACTCTTGGGGAGAGACCCGGGGCCAACGCTCCGGACACGAACAAGGAGAGATGGATCATGACCAAGACCAGCACCAAGACCAATTCCAATCGCAGGGTGTCGCCTAGGCGGCACGGACGGATCGACCGCGGCCTCTTCGCCGGGGTGTGTCTGGGACTCGTGGCCCTGCCAGCGGGGTGGGGGGGGGCGCGAGCGGATGTCGGCGACCTCTACGTCACCGAGGAAGGGCCCGGCAACGTCTGGCAGTTCGACGGCCTCTCCGGTGCGCCGCAGGGATTCTTCAACGCCGCACCCATGAGCGGCAACCTCATGGCCATCCACACCGGAGGCACAGTCGGTGATGTGCTCGTCGGGTCGTCCTTTGGCGGCGTCTATCGCCTCGACCGAAACACCGGCAACGTCGTCCAGACCTTCAACGCGAGCGGCGGGTGGCAGTGGGCCGGCGTCTGGAGGCCCAACACCAACACCGTCCTCATCGGCGACATGAACACCGACGACATCCGCGAGTACGACGCCAACACCGGCGCGTTCCTGGGCGTCTTCGCCACCGGCGTCAGCAATCCCGCCGACATGATCTTCGGGCCCGACGGCGATCTCTACGTCTGCTCCTTCACCCCCGGCGCGGGCGTCTATCAGGTCAACGGCCTCACCGGCGCCGTCGTCACCCAGTGGGGGACGGGCGGCGGCGGCATTGGCGGTGGCTTCACCAACGACATCGTCTTCATGGATGACGGCCGCCGCATCGTCACCGCCATGGGCGACAACATGGCCCACGTCTTCGACAGCAGTTGGAACCTCATCACGTCCTTCGCCGGCACCGGGTGGCAACGCATCCACGGCATCACCGTCAGCCCGCACGATGGCCTGATCTATGCCGTCGATGGCCTCACCACCAACGTCCACTCCTTCGACCCCATCACCTATGCCGAGGTCGACGTGAGTTTCGCCTCGACCCACACCAAGCCCGTCGATCTCGAGTTCCGCCCGGCCATCCCCGCCCCCGGCACCTTGGGGCTCCTCGCCGCCGCGGGTCTCGTCGCGGGTCGTCGGAGGCGGAGTCGCGGCATGGGTGCCATGACCTGATCCCTCACCGCCATTGCCCATACCTATAGCCCATTGCTATTGCTTGCCCTCTTTCCAGTACTTCCCCCGGGTGCATTCACGCCGGGTTTCGGGGACAATGCGCGTCAAGTTGGTGAAGCGCCTTAGAGTGGCCTCCCACACTTGGGCGATCGACGGGGCTGGTGCTCCGGTGCCGGGTGGCGGGAGGCGACGCCGACCGCGCGTCGGTCGGGCTGCATATGTTTGCAGTATGGTTGGGCTCGCTCCGCGCCTTGTCGGCGCGACCGCGACCAACCTTGAGGGGGCGGGGGGGGGGGGGACGGGCGCGACACAGGAGAACACGGATGAAGATTGGTCAGAAGCAGGGTTGGATGATGGCGTTGGTGCTGGCGGTCGGAACGGCCGGGAGTCTCTCTCTGGCTCAGGACAAGGTGGCCAAGCCCTCCGGAGAAAGGGGCCTGGATCACAAACACGATCATGGTCAGCCGGAGAAGAAGGATGCCGGCGCGGGCGGCGACCACATGGACGAGATGGCCCAGTGGGCCAACGCCAACAAGCCCAACGAGAACCACGAGGCTCTCTCGCAGTTCGTCGGAACCTGGGCCGCCACCACCAAGTTCTGGATGGATCCCTCCCAGCCCCCGATGGAGTCCAAGGCCACGCTCGTCGCCACCCCGACTATGGGCGGACGCTACGTGACCTGCGCGTACAGCGGCGACTTCGCCGGCCAGCCCTTCCAGGGCGTGGCGACGTGGGCGTACAACAACGCCACCAAGCAGTTCGAGAGCACGTGGATCGACAGCATGTCCACGGGGATCTCCTTCTCCACGGGGCAGTACGACAAGGCCAGCAAGACCTGGACCATGGCGGGCAAGATGCCAGGCCCCGACGGGAACGAGGTCATCACCAAGGAAGTCTCGCAGATCACCTCCAAGGACACCTTCGTCATGAAGATGTACATGGTGATGTCCGACGGGAGCGAACTCCAGAACGCCGAGATCACGTACACGCGCCTCCCAACCGACTCCAAGGGCGCGATGAAGCATGGCGAGACCATGGGCGAGAAGACCCTGGACAAGGCTCGGGAGAAAGCCAACGACGCCAAGGACAAGGGCGAGAAGAAACTCCGCGACACGCTTCCTCGATAAGAGGGCCCCGCTGGGTCACGGTGAGAGAATCGTCGCGGGAGACCGCGAAACAGCATCCATGACGCGGGCCGGCCGATCACGCCGGCCCGTGTGCCTTTGTGGACTCGATCGTGGCCACGGCCTCCCCTCACACGCCGCCGAAGTTCGCCATGAGCGCCTCGGCACTCGCGAAGTACAACGAGTCGAGATCCTCCAGCGGCAGGTCCAGCCCGCGCAGCGTCGGGGCCGACATCGCCGTGAATCGCGTGGGATCCACCATCGCCAGGTCCGGGTCGGCGATCGGGCTTGGGGCGTTGTAGTTCGTCTCGAAGAGCAGGCGCAGCGCGAAGTAGCGGCTCGCGTACAACTCGGCGGCGGCCGTTGGGTTGTCGGCGAGATCGCCCATCGGGTGGGCCGAGGCCGACGACTGCAGGTGCTCGTCGGTCGCGACGACGTCGGACCCAAAGAGCAGTCGCCCGCGGTATTTCGCGAAGAAGGCCCGCGCCGTGTCGAGCGGTTGCCTGGACAACTCGCGGACGATCCACTTCGTCGCCGAGAAGTCGATGACGCAGTTGGCGTGGTCGTCGAGGAGTTCAGAGAGAAAGCCGAGATCCTCCGGGTTGCCCCCGCCGTGGGCGAGGATCCACGGACCGGGGAAACGACGCATCATCCGCCGCAGCGGCTCATAGTGCTCGCGCTTTGTCCCGAACTTCGCGCGGTCGGCGTACTTGGTCTGGAACCACGTGTCGGGGTCGGCGACGTGGACCATCATCATCATGCCCAGGCTCTGGGCGAGTTCGGCGGCCTTGACGCGCCCGGGCGAGTCGAACGCGCCGACGCGCGCGTACTCGGCGGGACCCAGCAGTTCCCGAAGGCGCGGGGCGTTCCAGAACTTGACGATCCTCGCGTCCAGATCATGGCGAAAGGCGCGGATGTCCTCGAGGAACCCGTCACCCATCGCGAGGACTCGATCGCCGGCGCGAAAGTTGGGGAAGGCGATGAAGCGGACGAAGTCGCCGTGCTTCTGTCGGAGCACGCGGGCGGCGTCGAGGCTCGACATGCTGTAGACTCGACGCACGCCGAAGGCCTCGGCCTGCACGCGGAAAATGTCCGGGGACGCCGCACCCATGACGTGCGCATGGATGTCCACGATCCGACCGCGATACCGGTTGGCGCGAGGCAGGTCCCTCGAAGCGGCGTGATAGTCCAGGCCGAACCGATTCGCCGCCGTCGCGGGACTCGATCCCGCGGTCGAGAGAAAGGGAAACGCGGGCGAGGGCGCGTCCTCTCCACCGCTCCCATCGCCGCTCGACGTATTCTGCACGGTCATGTCCTCCATCGTACAACCCGCACGATCACCGGATGCAGCGCCCACCGAGTCGTCGGCACGACCACGCCCCCCACGGATCGCCGTCGCCCACGATTGGCTCGTCGGGCGTCGCGGCGGCGAGGCCGTGCTCGAGGAGATCCTCGGCGTGGTCGAACGGATCGGCGAGTTGGACGCGCTTTACGTCATGTTCGATGATGGACAGAGCCTTTCACCCCGGATTGACGCGGCCCCCAAACAGGTGTCGTGGGTGGGACGCTTGCCGATGGCCTCGGGAACGCTCCGCCGGCATCTCCTGCCTCTCTATCCGAGCGCGGTCGCCTCCCTCTCCCAGGCGCTCGCCCGATCGCACGCGGAAACGCCGATCGATCTCGTCATCTCCACGAGTTCGGCGGCCATCAAGGGGCTGCGAACGCCGCCACGCCACTCGATCACGCCCGACGACGTGACCACTCCGCCCGGCGATTCCATGCGAGTCCCCCACCTCTGCTACATCCACGCTCCGGCCCGATACCTCTGGTCGCGACAAGGCGAATACGCCCGCACGAGCCTCGCCCGACGCCTCGGGCTGGCGCTCTTCGCGCCGTCACTCCGCAGATGGGATGCCCAATCGGCCTCTCACGTCACACGCTTCGTCGCCAACAGCACGGCGACCGCCGCCCAGGTCCGCGAGTTCTACGCCCGCGAGTCGGGCGTCGTGCACCCGCCGGTGGACACGGCCTTCTTCACGCCGCCGCCGGTTGGAGCGAAGCGAGGGAAGCACTGGCTGTTGGTCTCGGCCTTGGAGCCCTATAAGCGCGTGGATCTGGCGATCCGGGCCGCGGTCACGCGAGGGATCGAACTGCGAATCGTCGGTGATGGCAGCGAGCGAGCGAGTCTCGAACGCCTCGCGAGCGGGCGTGTCCGATTCCTCGGGCGAGTCGGCAATGACACGCTGCGCGAGGAGTATCGACTGGCTCGCCTGCTGATCTTCCCGCAGGAAGAAGACTTCGGGATCGTGGCGGGCGAAGCGCTCGCGTGCGGCCTGCCGGTCGTCGCGCGACGCGCGGGCGGCGCGCTCGACCTCGTGGACGATGGCGTGACCGGATCGATGTTCGACTGGGATCCCGCGTGGGACCGACCGGGCGCGGACGTCGAGCCGTCCGTGCGAGCCTTGACCCAGGCGATCGAGTCGTGCCCACCGGCCGATGCCGACGTGGCCGCGAGATGCCGGGCGTCCTCCATGCGCTTCTCTCGTGAGGTCTTCGCGAAAGACATCGAGCGTGAGATCGATCACGTACTGGCGACGTGCGCGGAAGACGCTCGCTGATCGCGGCGCTTCGTTATGACGCCAGCAGGGAGTCGTGATTGCAGTGTTCGTCGAGGGACGCCTTCAGACGCGACGCGCTGGTATCCACGCCGTCATACCGCCGACTCGCGAGCACTCGGCCCACGTACATCGTCATGCCCATGTCCAGGTCGATATGCCGGATTAGTTCGCAATCGATCGCGCCCTGCGCCCGCGTGAGACACGGCGAGCCGGTCGCCAATCGCTCGACGCGGAAGCAATCGAAGGGATCCGCGGACTCGCGCGCCCCCGCGCCGAATCGCTTGAGCAGCAGGCGATCGCCCGCGTGGATCGGGCACAGGGCAAAGGCCCGAGTGTCCCGTATCAGCGGCTCGATCCGATGACCCGCCCGGAGCGCCACCGCGACCGTCGGCGGCTCTGTGGGGATCCAGAGCGCCGATTCGACAATCAGGCCGGTGCGTCGCTGGTCATTGCCCGCGCACAACACAGCCAATGTCGAGGGGAGCAGGTCGAGGGCCGCCTGATGCGGTGAGCCCTCCGACGTTGGTGCAAGATTCGCGGCCTCCATGGCGCGCCTCCAGATCGGCCGCCGGCGGATCAGCAGCCTCTTCGAGTCTACGTCGAAACAGGGTTTCGGTGGTTATGGGCGGGTGAATTTGTATTTTGATAGGTATTAGTTCGGAACAATTCCGTACACATATACAGGACTATCAACAATCCATGCACAATTCATGCCGAGAGGCAAATTGAGTTGCTTTGAGGCAGATTTCGGCTATATTTCCCACAACCTGATTGCGGCGGAGCCGTGACGGAGGAATCCGAACCGTGCTCTTTACCGGAAGTGCCGAGGTCTCGATCGATGCGAAGCAACGCCTGGCGATGCCGGCGAAGTTCCGCGACCGTTCGAAGGCCGAGGGCGAGAGAGATATCTGGTATTGCGTGCATCGAGACGATCGGCTCCTCCAACTCTACCCCGAATCAAAGTTTCTCGAGTTGTCTTCGAAGTTGGACGAGTCGCTGTTTCCGCAGGCAGACCAGTCGAGGATGGAATCGGACTTCTTCGGGAGCGTCGAGAGGATCGAATCGGACACGGCCGGCCGCATCACGATTCCCAGGAACCTTCTGGAAGACTCGGGCCTGGGAATGGACGTCGTGGTGATCGGCGCGAAGCACAAACTCGAGATACGGGACCGAGCAGCATGGAACGCTGGAAAACCGGAACGGATCGAGGCACTGAGGAAGATCACGGACGCTCGCTCGCCATAACCGCACGGACGCGCTTCGGGCGGTCGAGCGGGATGTGGAGCCGGCGTCGTGGCTGGCTCACGCATCGTGAGATTGTGATGCTCGAAGTTGCATTGCATGAGATCGATTCGCCGATGGATGGTGCGGAACGAGACGTGGAGAGTTGAGAGAGAGCGGACGGGAAAGTTGAGAGATCACTGCACGGGGCTCGGAAGGGCGCCGGCAGGGTTTGGCGGTCGGAGGATCGCCGACAATCAGAATGAGTGAGTAGGCCTCGGGCTCGTTTGCACGGATCGCTTCCTTTCAACCGAGCCCGCTCCCCTCGCGGCGGATGGGTCCAGGGACGGATCCGGCCGCCGGCGCTATCCCCTTCTCGGCTACCACCGGTCGGGCTGGCGCGGAGACCGGACGAAAGCCCCGAGCGTCACACTCTCCACGGTTCGTCCGTCCAACGACGGGCGAACCACTTACCACCACCCGGCGGCGGGGCACACCACCAAGCCACTCGCCCCGTCGCCACACCGCGCCCGACCCGAAGGTCGGGCGTTGTGTTTTTGATCGCTCAAAGGCGGGCATGCGCTCCGCACGCCGTGCGACGATGTTCGAACTCTGTGTTCTCAGTTGCGAATGCGCTCCCGAATTGCCAGCCGCCCGCCCAGCAGCACGCCCAATGCCCCCACGATTGGATTCCCGAACGCCAGCCACGTCGGCTCCTTCGAGTGCGCGACGGCCTCCAGGATTGGCATCTCGGCGACCTCCGGCCCCGGCTCGGGCTTTCGCTCGTTGCCAATCGCGCTGAAGATCCCAAAGACGAGCACGATCGCCGCGAAGAACATGACGGGCATCCACGAGCGAGCAACCTTCGCGCACACGAACCCGCCCAGCATCGTGCAAGCAAGCCCCACGACCATGATCCCGAGGCTGAACCAGACGGGCGCTCGCGCCTGATCCTCCGGCATGAGCACCTCACGACCGAACGCGAACGCCGAAACCGCAAACACGCCCATCGTCGGAATCGCCATCGACACAAACCCGGCAAGAATGGCGAGCACGGAACGAACGAACTTCATGACATACTCCTTTGAACTGCGGCACGCCCGATGCCGACATGCCCTGCAGTGACTTGAACAGTGAGATCAGACAACACTCGATCGCGCGACGGCGCGACGAGAACAGAAATAGACCTGAATCTGAACTACGCCTTGGCCTTGCGAGTTGCGGCCTTGGAAGACTTGGCTTTCAGAGTTTTCGCCGCCGTGATCTTGCCCGACACGCGAGCCGGTGACGCCGATCCCTCCGCGTGCGGGAAGGCCATCGCTAACTTCTCCGACGCCTCGCGCTCGATCGACTCGATCTCCGCGACGTGCCTGGCGATCCGCTCATAGATCGCCAGAGCCTCATCCTTCTTCAGTGTGCACTGCTTCGCGAGCGTGGTCCGCTGCTCGGCGATCCCCACCAACTCGCCGCGCCTGGGGCAATCAGCCTCGTCGAAGATCTCGCGTGCCGAGTCGCCCAACTCGCACCCCTGCTCCACGGCCTTGTCGCCACACGTGGCGATCGCCGTCGTGATCGCCCCCCACTGCTCGCCCGACTTTCGATACGCCTTGGCGAGCGATTTCAGCGACACGCCATGGTGCGAATCACCCAGCGTGGCCGAGGCCTCGTCGAGGAAATCGGCGAAGATCGGTCGCCCCGCCGCGGGTGCTGTGAACTCGTGCTCGATGCCGTCGTAGGTCCGCCGGAGAGCGAGATACGCGAGCGCGCCCTCGGGGAAGACGTTGGGCCAGGACTTTTTGTCCTTGGGATCGGTGAGCAATCCTCGCCATTTTTCAAACCCGGCGAGCCCCATGTTGCTCGCGAAGCCCTTGTACGGCGCGTTTCGGTAGCGATGAGCCGTGTCGGCGAGCGCGCGAGCGATCGGGCCGCGAAGATCGATAGCCTGAGCCGGCTCATCGATCGTGATGAGCCGGTTCTTCCCTTTCTTGTATGCTGCCCGCGCCCGCGCAAATCGCTCCATCGACATCCGCCTCGACTCCACGCCGCCGTCGTCGATCAAAACGTCATCGCCCGTCGCCCCTGCCACGCCCACGATCGTCGGGGCCATCCCCTCCATCGCACTCGCGGGGAGCGTGCCCTTGTCCGCCAACACGACGGCATCCACGACACAAAGCGCCGGTTTCTTCGCCGTGATCGCCGCATCGAGTGCCTTCCGGGCCGTCGCCGCGCTCGTCGTCTCGCTCACGCTGGTCTTCACGCCCAACCGCCCGAACCCTCCCGCGATGAAGACGTCGGGCATGGTGTCATATCGACCCATGATCGAGAGGATCGGCGGGAAGCCCTTGTACTCGAAGACGGCATAGAGGAATCCCACGCCGCCGCACAGCCCGGCGACCATCGCCTCGCTCAGCGGCTTCTTCGTGTTCGCATCGATGAGGCCGCACGCCGCGAGGACGTTGCGCATCGCCCCGGTGTCGCGGCAGATCCCGCCGAAGGACGTGTACTCCGGAATCAATCCGGCGATGGTTGGCTTGGTGGCCCTGCCGGCGGAAGACTGCAAGAGAACAGCCCGGGCGGCGGTGTATCGCTCGCCGGTCTTCTTCATCCGGTCGCGGACGGCTGATTTGAAATCGTGCTGTGTGGTCACGAGGAGTCTCCAGATCAAGGCGCGACATGCCCCGCCCGCCCGCGGTGATGTCTGCCTGGATGTGGAGTCACGGCCACCTTGATCCGGAAGGGACAAGCCCTCCTTTGCTCCTGCCAAGCGACCCAGGGCGGCGGGCCGAGAGGAGTTGGGCGACGGATCAGTCGCCGGGTAAATCTAATGCCCGCAAGGACTATCGAATCAAGAGGGCACTCTCAACCAGAACCAATGTCCTCGGGCGATGGATCGTTCAAAGACCGGAAAACCTCGCCTTTGGACGTTCCCAAAGATGTTGGTCCTGTGGTAGGATGGGGCCTCGTTGGTGGAGTCTGGTGGACGGCTATGAGCCAGTTCTCTTTGGGAGTGTGCCATGCCTGACGCGTACAACGCGCCGGAGAAGGTGTGCCAGATCTGCGGGCAGGACTGCTCGCACAAGCCCCGCGCCAAGGACGCGAACGGGCGGTACGTCTGCAAGGAGTGCATGGAGCGCGCGAAGGACGCCAAGTCGGCCCGCGAGGCCCCGCCACCCGTCCCCGCGGCGAAGAGACTCGAACTCCCCGAAGAGGCCAACTCCTACGTCCTCGACATCCCAGAGAAGCCGCTCGAGAAGGGCATGGTCCCCTGTGCGTCCTGCGGCAAGCCGAAACGCGAGGACGCGGTGCTCTGCGTGCAGTGCGGCTTCGACAGCCGAAAGAACGAACGCCGGCATGTGAAGGTGCTCAAGCCGGAGGTGCTCAAGGGTGCGAAGCAACGCAAGCAATCAGCATACATCGGCCCAGAGATCGGCGCACTGGTCCTCGGTATCAGCCTGATGGGTCTGATGGTGGCCGGGTTTCTCCTCGAAGACTTTCGAGGGATCTTCGTCATCGGCTTCATGATCCACTCACTCTTCTACCTCGCATGTGCGATCGTGACACCGATACGCGAGGGTGAGGCCGCATGGGCGCTCCTACCGATCGTGGCAACCGTCTTCGTGGTCTTCCGCGCGGCAAAGGGTGGATTCTTTGGTATTGGAGCCGGACTCTCAACGCTGTACTACGCGTTTGTGATCTCCGACAGTATGACGCTCCGACTCACAACCGGATTCCAGTTTGCGGCTTCAATCGGACTTCGTGTCATGATCTACAAGGCCATGTTCGAAGATGGATACTTCTAGAACCGCATCATTCAAACCCCATATATTCATCATCATAATCAAATTACCATAAAGCACAGGCGGGGTCGCCCCCGCCGTGTGCCACAAGGAGTTTGGTTGTTCTCGATGTCTCTCGCGTGCGTCACGCGAAGAGACATGCCGCCGCGGTTAGCCGCTCGTTGACACCTTCAGGACGCCCATCCGCACGAGGAACTCGGCGGCCTGCTCGATCTCAAACCGCGTGAAGTCTTTCAGGTTGTCGGGCTGGATCGAAGAGCCCAGCAGTTCCGTCGGATAGGGACACGGCTTCCCGGTGTGCTCCTCGACGTCGCGGATGGCGAGGAGAATCGCCTCCGTGGCCTCGAAGAGGCGTGCGGGATCCAGAGAGTCGCGTGGCGGTCGTGAGCCTTTCATCGTGCTTCCTCCCCGGGCAACACTGCCCGTCCCAACCGTGTCCAACGTGCGAGCCTTCCGTAAGACACATGCGGATTCGCTCGATTGGATTCATCGGATCCAGGAAGGTTCCGTTGCACACCCAAGAATCCTCAGAACGCGGCAAGTTGGGGTGTTGTCCCTACCCAACTGCTTAGGAGGCCTGCCGATTCGGCAGACGACCCAGCATCGCGTCGTATCGCGCGCGCAACTCCGCGTCTTTCAGAACCTGGTACGCTTTGCTGATCTGGGCGAACTTTTCCGCCGCACCCTCTTCCTTGTTCTGGTCGGGGTGCCACTGTCGAGCGAGTTTGCGATAGGCGCCGGCCACCTGCTCCGGAGTCGCCTCGGGCGCAATCCCCAGGAACTCGTACAGGTCCTCAACATCCATCGTGATCTGTGGCGGCGGCGGCTCGGGCGCGGCCTGGGCCTGCTCGGCGGGCTTGGGCTTGGCCTTCTTTGTCTCCTCGGAGACAAAGCCGTTCTTCGCGAACTCTTCGACGGCATCGAGCAGCGAGGGCTTGAGGTCCACCCACTTGATCCCGACCTGGTGCGACTTCCACCCCATGCGCTTCACCCACTGCACCTTGCCACGGAGGCTGATGCGCTGGGTGGCCGAGGCGACGGAGACGTCGATCATCTGGCCCTTGGTGACGGCGGGCTTGGAGGACTGCACCTCGACGCGCGCGCCACCACGCGACATGTCGAGGATCGTGCCCAGTCGACACGACAGCCCCGAGGTGTGGAACCGCTCGGAGTCACGCGGGTACTTGGGCCCGCCGGTGTTGGTGCTGGAGAAAGGCCACGCCATATCGACAATGTCGGTAAAGACCCGTTGAAGGTCCACTTGGATGTCAGGAGTTGCCGCTGGAGCCGGGCTTGCGAGCCAGCACGCCCGCACAGGCCTTCCCACTTTGCCGGGTGTTTCGGGTGGACGCGTCCGAGAATCAGGCCGAGTCACGTCCTCTATACATCGCCGAAGGTGGTGGCGGCATGGGGCAGGCGCTCGCGAAGAAGAGCCGCGAGATCCGCCTGCGATGGCGGGCGAAGAGGCGATAGAGCGCATCGAAGATCGGGCGGAGGATCGGCCAACCGGTGGGCGCCAAGAGCCAGCCGCGACCAATGAGCGCGTACGCGCGCCGAAAGACCTCAAGACCTTCGATCACCCGGCCATCGTCGAGTTTGGCGTGGATTCGAGTGTGGACATCGTGGGCCGAGCGCCCGAGAGAGGCGGGATCAAAGTCTGGGCGGTTGATGTCGTCGAAGGCGATGTACCCTCGGCCTTGATCGAGCCGCACCATGAGGTTGGCCTCACGCGAGCACATGCCGCACGCGCCGTCGATGTACAGCGTCATTCGAGGTTGGGGGGCAGCGGATGGCATCGCTGGATTATTCGGCGAGATTCATGGGGCAGATGCGGGCGAAACCTGAGACCGCCCGTTGGATCTTGGCGGCACATCCACCACGGCGGGCGACCCGAGCACACCGGCGGGCCCGACCTGGATCACGGCGAGCCGCGTCGGCGGCGTCGCGGGGGCGGGCCGCGTGCCCGACGCCCCCGCCACGAGCGGAAAGAGGTCGTAGTCCGACGCGAACGAGACCGTCGGCGGCTTGATCGAGAGTTCCCACTGCCCGTTCCGCTCGACGAGCACCACCCATCGGCGCACGGGCGTCGTGTCACCAGGCGCCCAGGAGATCAGTGGCGAGGCGCCGGTGAGTTTGACGGTCAGCCTCGGCTCCACCGGCGGCCGCGCAAGCCACGTCGCCTGGGGTGCGAGCGCGGGTTTTGCGTAGTGCCCGGCTCGCAACTTTGTCGCGAGCGAGTCGCGATCTTCCACGAGCGCGATCGCGCTGTAGAGGATGTTCCCCGCGGCATTCTGGCGCCGGGTCTCGGCGACCTGATTCAGGATCTCGTCGGTACGCCATGAGCCCGAGGTGCCGACGGGGGCGACCCGGCTGGCGTTGTTGCCCACGAACACGTGGCGCCCCTTGGAGTTCTCGCCGATCCACCACGAGAGCAGCGGCGCGTAGGGCTGCTTGGGGGCGTCGAGCGTCCAGTAGAGTTGCGGGGCGAGATAGTCCACCCAACCTTCATTGAGCCAGAGTTTCGGATCGGCGAAGATCCTCGCGGTCTGGTCCATCCCTTCGACGCCCTTGGGGTGCCCGGGCTTCCAGATGCCGAAGGGGCTGATGCCGACGCGCACGCCCGGCTTGGCGGCATGGACGCGCTCGGCGAGCGTCTGGACAAAGGTGTTGATGTTGTTCCGTCGCCACTCGTCACGCGCGAGCGTGCCGCCGGACTTTCGATATGTTGCGTAACTCGCCTCATCGGGGAACTCGAGTTTGTCGATCGGGTACGGATAGAAGTAGTCGTCCATGTGGACGGCATCGATGTCGTATCGATTCACGACGTCGAGGACGACGTCGAGCGTGTGCAGGCGTGCCGCGGGGTCGCCCGGGTCGAGCCACTGGTAGGTGTTGTCCGGGCGTGTGCCATAGGTCTTGACGAGGCGCGGATGCACGTTGCTCACGTGCGATGCGGCGTTGGGGCTGGTGGCCTTGAAGTGGCGGGCGCGGAAGGGATTGAACCACGCATGGAGTTCGATGCCCCGCGCGTGGCAGGCGGCGATCCACTCGGCGAGCGGGTCGGAGCGGTCGTCGCGCGGAACACCCTGCGTGCCGCTGAGATACTCCGACCACGGTTCGAGCGCGGAGGGATAGATCGCGTCGCACGAGGGACGAACTTGCAGGACGATCGCGTTGAGGTTGAGCGATTCCGCGACACCGATGATCCGCATCATCTCCTGTCGCTGCTCGCGCGCGGGGAGGCCCTTCCTGCTGGGCCAGTCGATGTTGTCCACGGTCGCGACCCACAGGCCGCGGAACTCGAAGAGGGACCTGGGAATCTCGGGGACCGGCCGGGCGACGGCCTCGGTCGTCCGCGCGAGCGGCGGCAGATCGGGCGATGGAATCGTCGCTTTCGACATCGCACGCCACACCCCCACGCCTAGGGCCAGCACGCACACGATCACGACCACCAGCGCGGCCGCCGCTTCCTTGGAGAGACGAGTCATTCGGTCCGCTCCTGATCATCCGTGGGCTTGAGCGCCGTCACGAGCAACTTGTCGATCCGCCGACGGTCCATGTCCACGACCTCGAACCGATGCCCGAAGCGGTCCACGCTGTCGCCCGTGCGAGGAACGCGCCCCAGGAGCGCCACGACAAACCCGGCGGCGGTCGAGATGTCGTCGAAGTCATGGTCCTCGCCCGGATCGATGTCAAAATAATGGAAGAGGTCCTGCAAGGGGAGCAGGCCATCGACGAGCACCGTGCCATCGGCGCGGGGCGTGATCTGGGCCGGGTCGTCGTCATCGGCCGTGACGACGCTTCCAATGATGCGCTCGACGATGTCGTTGAGCGTGACGAGACCCTCGACGCCGCCGAACTCGTCCACGACGAAGGCGATGTGGCGCCTCGTCTCGGCGAAGCGATCGAGGAGCGTGAGCGCGGGCATGGCCTCGGGAACGAAGAGGGGCGCCTGGGCGATCTCGGTGAGGTTGACGTCCTCGCCGGCGATCATGCCGTGCTTCACAAGGTCCTTGACGTGCACAACACCGACGAGCTTATCGAGCGAGCCCTGGCAGACGGGAAAGTGCGAGTGCGGGCTCGTGGCGACGGCGATCTTCACTTGGTTCTTGCTGGCCTGCGCGTCGATGAAGTGGACGTCTGCCCGCGGCACCATCAGCGACTTCACGCGGAGATCGCCCAAACGAAAGACGCGGTCGAGGAGTTCGTGCTCCTGGGCATGGATGACGCCCGTGCGGGTGCCGGCCTTGAGCAGGGCGCGGAGTTCGTCCTCGGAGAGGTCGTCGCGTCCGCCTGTCTCTTTCAGCCCGAAAAGGCGCAGGATGACCGAGGTTGAGCCGCTGAGAAGCAAGACCACAGGCGAGCCAACCTTGGCGACAAGCCAGAGGGGGCGTGCCGTGAAGGAGGCGATGCGCTCGGGGAACGCGATCGCGAGGCGCTTGGGGATGAGTTCGCCCACGACGATCGACACCACGGTGATCGACACCACGACGATCGCGAGCGCGATCGGATGGGCGTACCTCTCTAGAACCGCAACGGTCTTGAGGCGAGCCTCCAGATCACCGGCGATCGAGGCCTCGCCGAACGCGCCGAGAAGGATCGCGATGAGCGTGATGCCGACCTGCACCGTGGAGAGGAATCGAGTCGGGTCCTCGGCGAGCGCCAGGGCCTTGGCGGCGCCCCTCGATCCCTTCTCGGCGGCCTGGGAGAGGCGAATCTTGCGCGACGACAGGACCGCCAACTCCGCCGCGACGAGCACGGCGTTGAAGAGGATCAGAGCCAGGATGACGAGGATCGTGCCCATGGGGGTGCAGTGACTTCGGCTAGGTGACGCCGAAGCCTACACCGATGGTGGGCGGATCCCGGGAGGGGGCGGGCCAAACTCACATGGGCACGAGAATCGCCGCCAGCCGGGCTTGCTTGGCCTTGCGGACCCGCCGCGTGATGAACCACGCGAGGACCAGTAGGAGCAGGACGCCGATCGCGATCGGCACGACCACCGCCAGAACCGCGAGCACGGCGGAGAGTGCGTTCTCAAGAGTCGAAACGATCGGGTTCGCAAGCCCCCCGGTGGAGATCGTCGAGACGGACCTCGTGGCGACGGTCGTCCCCTGGATCGTGCCCGCGACCGCACCGCCCGCGATCAGCGCGGTGGCCCACCCCGCGAACTGGGTGAGCGGCGTGGAGTCGGCGACCAGCCCGGTCACCTGCGACGCGGCGAGGACGGCCCCGGCGACGGCGGCGGCGGGCGTCGCCACGGCGTCGAGCGCGTGGTCCACCCAGGGGATGTAGTACGCCCCCACCTCCAGGACGCACGCCACGGCGAGCGCGATCAGCGCCGGCCACGACGAAAGCCAGGCGAACGAATCGCCGACGTGGATCAACCCGAGTTTCGCCCCCAGGCCCGCCAGGGCGAGGGGGACAAAGACCCGAAAGCCACAGGCGGCTGCCAGGCCAAGTCCGACACAGATTGCGACGATCGAGGCGGTGAGTTCGTGGAGACCGGGCATGGGCGCAACACCTCTACCATCTTCTTGGGAGCGGGATCTGTCTCGTTTCGACTTTGTGGCCCGTCCTGATAACCTCCGGTCGTGGAACTCACGCCACTTCGCTATTTTCGAGAGATCGCCCGCGCCCGCCACCTGACGCGGGCGGCCCAATCCCTCGGCGTGACACAGCCGGCGCTCTCGGCGGTCGTCAAGAAACTCGAGAAGGAGGTCGGGACGCCGCTCCTCGATCGCACGGGGCGCGGCGTGGAACTCACCGAGGCGGGACGGATCTTTCTCGCGCACGCCGAGGAATCGCTCGCGGCGGCGGAGCGCGGCGTGGGTGCCGTCCGACAACTGCTCGGGCTGGAGCGAGGCTCGATCCGCGTGGGCGGCGGGGCGACCGCGACGACATGCCTCCTGCCCCCCGTCGTGTCGTACTTCCGTAAGGCGCACCCGGGCGTGCGGTTCTATGTGCGAGAGGCCGGATCATCAGCGGTGGCGGCGGCGGTGCTCTCGGGCGAACTCGACCTGGGCATCGTCACACTCCCCATCGAGGTCGCAGGGGCGGCGTCGCTCGTCCGCGTGCCACTCGTCGAGGACGAGTTACGACTCGTCGGGCTGCGGCGAGATGATTCCAAAGGCGCATCATCCAAGGGCGCCAAGCCGAGCGACAGCGAAAGGACGTTTCGCTGGCGCGACGTGCAGGACGAACCGTTTGTCGCGTTTGAGGCCGGGACCGCCGTGCGCGATCTCGTCGATCGCTCGGCCCGTCGCGCGGGGGTCACGCTCAACGTCGTCATGGAACTCCGCTCGATCGAGAGCATCCAGAGCATGGTGAAGGCGGGCATCGGCGTGGGGTTGGTGAGCCGATTTTCGCTGGCCGGTGAGACGGGCTTTGGAGAGGGGCTGGCCTGTCGGGATGGTCGATTGACGAGAACACTGGCGATCATCCGGCGTCGCGACCGCGAGCCCGGGGCCGCCGCGGGCGCCTTCGAGCGGGCGCTCCTCGATCGGTTCCGTCCAGAGGCCGCTCGCCGGCGAAAGAATAAATAGTTTTTATACATGGTCGTCACATGATTGATTCGATTCATGCCTCGTCGCGCCGATAATGAACGGTGAGCCACGAGGGCTCGAGCACGCAACCAGCACGAAGGAGCCGACCATGGGAACCCCGTACAACGCACGCCGAACGCTCAAAACCGCCCACGGCGAGTACGCCTACTTCGCGTTCGACGCCCTGAAGGACGCCCGCATCGGGCACGTCGAGAAACTCCCCTACTCCATCAAGGTCCTCCTCGAGGCCATGCTCCGCAACCTCGACGGCTTCATCGTCACCCAGGACGACGTCGCCGGGATGGCGAACTGGAACGCGAAGAGTCCGGCCAAGGAGGAGATCCCCTTCATGCCCGGGCGCGTCGTCCTCCAGGACTTCACGGGCGTCCCCTGCGTCGTCGATCTCGCCGCGATGCGCGACGCGATGCGCGACCTCGGCGGCGACCCCAACCTCATCAATCCCCTCGTCAAGTGCGACCTCGTCATCGACCACAGCGTGCAGGTCGACGCGTATGGCCCCGGCGCGGGCGGGCAGACCGCACTCACCATCAACTCCGACAAGGAGTTCGAGCGCAACGCCGAGCGGTATCGCTTCCTCAAGTGGGGCCAGCAGAGCCTGAGCAACTTCAGCGTCGTGCCACCGGCGACGGGCATCGTGCACCAGGTGAACCTCGAGTATCTCGCGAGCGTTGTGCTCACCAAGGACGCCGACGGCGCGACCGTCGCCTTCCCAGACTCCTGCGTCGGCACCGACAGCCACACCACGATGGAGAACGGACTCGGCGTCGTCGGCTGGGGCGTCGGCGGGATCGAGGCCGAGGCCGTCATGCTCGGCCAGCCGATCTACATGCTCACGCCCGAGGTCATCGGCTTCCGCCTCAAGGGCAAACTCCCCGAGGGCAGCACCGCGACCGACCTCGTCCTCACCGTGACCCAGATGCTCCGCAAGAAGGGCGTCGTGGACAAGTTCGTCGAGTTCTTCGGCGAAGGCATGGCCGCCCTCAGCGTCCCCGATCGTGCCACCATCGCAAACATGGCCCCCGAGTACGGCGCGACGATGGGCTTCTTCCCCGTCGATGCCGTCACGCTCGACTACCTCCGCTTCACGGGCCGCGACGAGAAGACCGTGGCGCTCGTCGAGGCCTATTGCAAGGCCCAGGGCCTCTTCTGGACCAAAGGCTCAGCGGAACCCGAGTTCACCGATGTCCTCGAACTCGATCTCTCGACGGTCCGTCCCTCTCTCGCCGGGCCCAAGCGCCCGCAGGACCGCGTGGAACTCACAAACGTCAGGTCCGCGTGGAACAAGGAACTCGTCGACACGTTCGCCAAGAAAGCCCCGGCAGAGACCGTCCATGTCGGTCGATTCGTGAGCGAGGGGGGCAATACCGCTGGTCAGTCCACCGCCCCCACCGCGAACGGAGAGTCAGACGCCGGTTGCGTCGGCGTTCCCGTCACCTTCAAGGGCCAGGGCTTCCGCCTCCACCACGGCGACGTCGTCATCGCCGCCATCACCAGTTGCACCAACACCAGCAACCCCGACGTCATGATCGCCGCGGGCCTCGTGGCGCGCAAGGCCCGGGCGCTCGGGCTCAACTCCAAGCCCTGGGTCAAGACCAGCCTCGCCCCGGGGAGCAAGGTTGTCACCGATTATTACAAAGCCGCAGGACTCGATACCGACCTCGACGCTCTGGGCTTCCAGACCGTGGGCTATGGCTGCACGACCTGCATCGGAAACTCCGGCCCGCTCCCCGCCGAGATCGAGACCGCCGTCAAGCAGGGCGACGTCGTCGTCGCGAGCGTGCTCAGCGGCAACCGCAACTTCGAAGGACGCGTGCACCCGGCCGTGCGAGCGAACTACCTCGCCAGCCCGCCACTCGTCGTCGCCTACGCGATCGCCGGCTCCATGTCGATCGATCTGTCCACCGATCCGATCGGCATGAGCAAGGACGGCAAGAAGGTCTACCTCAAGGACATCTGGCCGACCCACGCCGAGGTCCAGGCCGTGAAAGCCAAGGCCGTCAAGCCCGAGCACTTCCAGAAGCAGTACTCCAACGTCTTCACGGGCAACCCGACATGGAACACGGTCCCCGTCAGCAAGAGCGATCTCTACGCCTGGGATGGCAAGAGCACCTACATCCAGAGCCCACCATACTTCACCGGCATGGGCGAGAAGCCCGGCATGCCCAAGCCGATAACCGGCGCCCGCTGCCTCGTCCACGTCGCCGACAGCGTCACCACCGACCACATCTCCCCCGCCGGGGACATCGCCGAGAACTCCCCCGCGGGCGACTATCTCAAGAGCCTCGGCGTCACGAAAGCCGAGTTCAACAGTTACGGCAGCCGCCGCGGCAACGACCGCGTCATGACCCGCGGCACCTTCGCCAACGTCCGCGTCAAGAACATCCTCACGAAGGACGAGAGCGGCAAGCCCAAGGAGGGCGGCTGGACCAGGGATCTCTCGAAGGCCGGCAGTGGCAAGATCGACTGGATCTACAACGCGAGCCTTCATTATAAGAACGAGCACACGCCCCTCATCGTCCTCGCCGGCAAGGACTACGGCATGGGCTCCTCACGCGACTGGGCCGCGAAGGGCACACTCCTCCTCGGCGTCCGGGCCGTCATCGCCGAGAGTTTCGAGCGCATCCACCGCAGCAACCTCGTGGGCATGGGCGTGCTTCCCCTCTGCTTCAAGAACGGCCAGAACGTGCAGTCGCTGGGCCTGTGCGGGACCGATGTCTTCGATATCCACCTCCAGGTCAGCAAGGAGGGCCTCGTCACGCCCCGCGGCGACGTGAAGGTCACCGCGACGATCACCCAGGGCACGAAGACGGGACAACGAATCGAGTTCACAACGACGTGCCGCATCGACACCCCCGTCGAGGCCGAGTACTACCGAAACGGCGGCGTACTCCAGACCGTGCTGCGGCGACTCCTCAACGAGAGCCGCCAGCACGCGATGGCGTGACCGGGTACGCTCTGCGGATGGACAATCCAGCGGCCGAGCCCGACCTCAACCCGAGTTCTTTGCCCGGTGATGAAGTGCCAACCAGCACTTCACCACCGGTTTCGTTCCATCCGGACCAGATCGATCCGGCGGCCGCGCATGCTGAACGTCGCCGGTTATGGATCGAGGTCTTTGCCATTCTGAGTGTCGGGGTCGTTCCTCATCTCATTCATGGAATCAGTTCGTTCGTTGGTGCACAACCCCAGGCCGCTGGGGTCCAATGGAACGCTCCGAACTTCTTCCTCTCGCTCGGTGTGGGAGCGATTCCTTCCATCGCCTGCGGGCTGTTTATCGCCTGGAGCAGCCGCGAACATCCTTCCACATTCGGATTCGTGCGTCCCAAACCCGCGCTGGACATCGTGCTGGTAGTGGCAGCCCTGGTTGGCGCGTACGCGTCGTGGTGGGCATACTCCGCCTCAGTCGGGTACTACATGCAGTTGTTTGGCACGACACCAACCGTCAATGATTCCATCACCACATCAATGGTGCCGCCTGCGTCATTGAGCGACCACATGTTGTTTGTTGCGAGCTATGTGCTCAACGCCGCAGGGGAGGAGATTGTGCTCTGGGCAGTACTCTTCACGCGAGTCGAGAAACTTCTCCGCGTGCCGGTGCTCGATGTGCTCATTGTCGCGTGCGTCTTCGCATCATACCACATCTATCAAGGTGTTTTCGCGTGCGGCGCCATCGCCTTTCACGGTCTGGTTGTCGGGCTGCTCTTCCGCACGACGCGACGCATACTTCCGCTCATCATCGCGCACGCGACCTGGGACCTTATCCTGTTTTACTCATATATGACACCCTGAACTGATGACCAAACCCACACACACTCCCGCACTTCAGAGTGACACACCCCTCGTGATCCCCGTCGCCTGGGGCGAGATGGATGCGCTCGGACACGTCAACAACATCGTCTACTTCCGATACATGGAATCCGCCCGCGTCGCGTTTCTCCTGCGTCTGGGCATCAACCGCCTCGAGAGCGAGGCGGGCATCGGCGTCATCCTCCAGAGTGTGCAGGCAAGGTTCCGCCGGCCGATCGTCTACCCCGACACCGTCCACGTCATCTCGCGCGTCACCAGTGTCGAGCGGGATCGCTTCACGCTCGAGCACGACATCCGCAGCGAGAAACTGGGCGAGATCGCCGCCATCGGCTCGGGCGTCATCGTGTCGTACGACTACGAGAGGGCTGCAAAGGTCGATCTCCCCGAGCGCTGGGCGACACTCCTGCGTGAGTGCCTCCGGTAGGTCGGCGTACACTCCTGCCGCATGGACGCAATCCCACCCGATGGCGCGGGAAACGATCCTCGCTCGCTCGACGAGCGGATCATGCGTGCCGTGCGCGACACATGGGGCTTCGAGACGCTCCGCCCCATGCAAGCCGAGTCCATCCGCGCAACGCTCGAAGGGCGCGACTCGCTCACCGTCATGCCGACCGGCGGCGGGAAATCCCTGTGCTTCCAGGTTCCACCGATGGTCACGCGCCGACCGACGCTCGTGATCTCGCCTCTGATCGCGCTCATGCAGGACCAGGTCCGCGGGCTTGAGGTCGCCGGCGTTTCTGCTGTGGCCGCCCACTCGAATCTATCACCCGACGAGGCCATGTCCGTCCGCGAACGTCTCGCATCGGGCGACGTCCGCGTGGTCTTCGTCTCGCCGGAGCGGCTGCTCTCGCACGAGGGAATGTCGCTCGCCGTGCGATTGAATCCCGGCGCGATCGCGATCGACGAGGCCCATTGCATCAGCCAATGGGGCCACGATTTCCGCCCCGAGTATCGCCGCCTTGCAGAACTCAGACGCGCCCTCCCCGGCGTGCCGATGGGCGCCTACACCGCGACCGCCACGCCCCGCGTCCGCGAGGACATCATCCGCCAACTCGCGCTCCGCGATCCCGTTGTCCTCGTCGGGCGCTTCGATCGTCCGAATCTCACCTATCGCATGCTCCCGCGTGGCGATCTCGTGCGCCAGGTCGCCGAGGCCATCGAGCGACGAGGCGGGCACGCCGAGCCCGGTGCGGCGATCGCGTACTGCATCTCCCGCCGCGAGACCGAGAATCTCGCCGAGGCCCTGCGTGATCGCAAGATCGACGCGAAGGCTTATCACGCCGGACTCGACGCCAAGACTCGCACGCGCGTCTCGCGCGATTTCCGCAACCAGACCCTTGACGTCGTCTGCGCCACCGTCGCCTTCGGCATGGGGATCGATCGCCCCGACGTCCGATGCGTGATCCACGCGGGCATGCCCAAGACCCTCGAGCACTACCAGCAGGAGACCGGGCGCGCCGGACGCGATGGCCTCCCAGCCGAGTGCCTCCTCCTCCACGCCCCTTCCGACAAGGCCAAGTGGGCCCGCATCCTCCAGATGAGCGTCGATGAGGGCACCTCGACCGACGAGATCATGCGCGCCCAACTCGCCATGCTCGATGAGATGGCGTCGTACATCGCGCGAGGCCTCTGCCGCCACGCCCAGGTCAGCGAGTACTTCGGGCAGACCTACACACCCGAGAACGGCCAGGGCTGCGACGCCTGCGACGTCTGCCTCGGCGAACTCGAGACCATCGACGACGCGCAGGACATCGCCCGCAAGATCATCTCCTGCGTCGCGCGATGCAACCAGTCCTTCGGCAGCGCCCACATCGCCCGCGTCCTCACCGGTTCAAGGTCCAAACCCGTCACCGATCGCGGGCACGACCAACTCAGCACCTTTGGCCTGCTCCGCGATCTCCGCCCCGCGCGCGTGCAGGGGTTCATCAACCAGATCATCGACGCCGGACACCTCGAACTCACGCCCGTCGGCAACGGCTTCGCGAACGTCCTCACGCTCACCAAGTCGAGCATGAGCGTCCTCAAGAACGAGGTCAGCGTCGATCTCGTCGAGCCGCGCGTGGATGAGGATCGCCCGGAGCGCACTCCCAATCGTCGCCCGCGCGAACGCCGTGCCGCACCGGAGATCGAGGTTGTGCTCTCCGATGATGACTCTCGCCTCTTTGAATCCCTGCGCGAAGCACGCCGCGAGCTCGCCACCAGCCGGGGCGTCCCGCCGTTTGTCATCTGCCACGACAGCGCCCTGCGAGAGGTCGCCAAGACCCGCCCCACCTCGCTCGAACAACTCGCCACCATCCGCGGCTTCGGCGCGCGAAAGGTCGAATCGATCGGCGAGACCCTCCTCGCCCGAGTCCGTAATCACTCCTGACGCGACCACTCTCCACCCTCCCGTACTCCCGCGCGCCTCCCACACGCCCCACGTCCGTGTTGGTCGTCATCTGTTCGACTCCCGTTCGCGCGGCCACGCGCAGAAACGCAAGAACTGCCGATTGTGCAAGAACTCACGCGGAATTCCGAACAAACGCGGTGCGTCGAGAGAACATGTTCGAACAGAACTGTCTTCGCGAGCGCTATCATCTCGACCCATGGCGCGTGTGCGCCATGGCGACTCGCACGACACTCACGCAATCTCTCTGGGAGGGTTCATACATGAAGACGTTGCTCAAGGTTCTGACGCCGGTCGCCATCGCCGCGATGGTCGTTGCCGGCTGCGAAGAGAAATCGCCCACGGCCGGCTCCGGGACGACCGGATCCAGCTCCGTCCCCGGCAAGGCCGTGGACGCCGCCAAGGGCGTCGCCGGCGCCGTCGCCGACAAGTCCAAGGAGGCCGCCGCCGCCGCCGACAGCGCCATGGGTGGCGCCAAGGACGCCGTCGTCGCGGGCTTCAACACCGCGCTCGAGGGTGTCAAGGGCACCATCGACCAACTCAAGGCCAAGGTCCCCGGCGTCTCCGCCGAGAACAAGGACGCCCTCAACTCAGCGATCTCCGGCCTCGAGAGCAAGTTCACCGCCGCCAAGAACAAGATCGCCGACCTCAAGAACGCCACCGGCGACTTCTCAGGCCTCAAGGACGAGATCACCAGCATGATCGACGGCCTGAAGACCGCCGCCAAGGACGCCGCGAGCA
This sequence comes from Phycisphaerales bacterium, assembly GCA_016699835.1. Lineage (NCBI taxonomy): Bacteria > Pseudomonadati > Planctomycetota > Phycisphaerae > Phycisphaerales > Phycisphaerales bacterium. Next base: position 2,361,103 of record CP064987.1, on the reverse strand, counting down.
AGTTCCTCAAGTAATCAATCACACGCACGAGCGTGATTTCAGAAACTCACACTGGGGCCGCACTCGGCCCCTTTTTCATGCGCCCATGCACGACTCGAGTCCGTCTTTGAACCGTGTCTTTCAAACACAGAACGTCTCGGCCGCAACTCATTCAAAACTTCTTGTGCGTCGCCCGTCCCTCGGGTGCACGCACGCCAAGGATGTGCCGTGCCAGGTCCAGGTCCGCCGGCCTCGTGATCTTGATGTTCCGCACATCCCCCTGCGCCAGCGCCACGCGTCGCACCGGCGTCTCCGCCCCAAGCAGACGCTCGACAAGCGCCGAGTCGTCGGTGATGCGCATCCCCTCGCTCGCCCATGCCGCCGCGTTCTCGTACGCCGCGCGCAGCAACCCAGCCTCAAAGACCTGCGGCGTCTGGATAAGAAACACGCCCTCGCGCGGCATGGTCCGCGTCACCACACGCAACCGTTCCTTGGACCGATCCGTCTCGCCGAGGATCGCCGCGAGCGGGTCCGGCGCATTCGCCGCTTCATCGGTCTCCACGCCCTCCTTGATCGTGTCGCTCAACTCCACCCCGGGCACCACCGCGGGAAACCTCGCCGCGAGATCCATGACGCGATCGATCATCTCGCCTGATGCGCAGGGCCTCGCCGCATCGTGCACCGCGATGTGCGTGCATTCACTCGGCACATGCTCCAAAGCCCCGAGCACCGACTGCCACCGATGCTCCGCGCCGCCGGGCACGATCCTCGCGCCGAGCAACCCCAATCGATCCGCGTGCCGCTCGCGGAACTCCTTGTACACCGATGGATCGGGCGACTCCGCCGGCCCCGCGACGATGATCGTCGAGAGCACGCCCGTCAGCCCCTCATGCTTCACGAAGAGTTCGACGGTCCGCTGCAACACCGGGCGACCGCCAAGATCCTCATCGAGTTTGTGCCGAAGCCCGCCCGCGCCCGAGTACCGACTCGCCGACCCGCCCGCGGTGATGATCAACCCAAGTTTCATGTCGCAGTGTACACGCACGAACTTCGACCACACGGCACGCTCATGAACGACCGAACATCGCCACCTCCACGCCCTCAACGATCGTGTGCAGCACGATCATGTGCAGTTCCTGGATACGGTCGGCCGTCGCCCCGGGCGCGATGAGTTCGACGTCCGCCATGCCCTTGAGTGCGCCCCCCGTCTTCCCCAGGAGCGCGACCACCGACAGTCCTTTGGCCCGCGCCGCCTCGACCGCCAGCACAACATTCTTCGAGTTCCCCGAGGTCGAGAGCACGATCAGCACATCGCCGGCCTTCCCCAGCGCCTCGACCCCGCGCGAGAAGACGCGATCAAAGCCATAGTCGTTGGCCGTGCACGTGATGTGCCCCGCGTCGGCGATCGCGATCGCAGGGAGCGCCGGACGATCGGCCCGAAACCTTCCCGTCAACTCCTCGGCAAAGTGGGTCGCGTCGCAAAGCGAGCCGCCGTTCCCACAGATCAAGACCTTCCCACCGGCACGAATGGACGCCACGACGAGATCGATAACCTTCGAGATGCGGTGCGCCGCGTCGCCGGAGGTGAACTGATCGAGGGCCGATTTCGCCCCGGTCAGCGCGGCGCTCACCAGCAGGATTGAGTCGTCGCTGGGTCGTCCATCGCTCGAAGGCATAGCGTTCGAATCACGGTGCTCGGTCGGCATGCGCGAGTGTACGCCTATGGACGAGGTTTGAGTCTCCGAGAACGCCCGACTCGCGAACTCCAAAAATAAACCCGGGCGCCGCATCCAGCGTACGCCCGGATCGTTCTGCGAAATCTGAGCCTATCTCCCTCGCGGACTCAGACACCGCTCTCCTTCTGGAGATAGAACTATCGACGCCGGCGACGCAGGGCAACCAGCCCACCGACTCCGACCAGACCCAGAGCGCCCGGAGCGGGCACGAAGCGCTGCTCCATGAGGCTCACGTTGGCAAGGTCGATGCCCGCGGTGTCCTCGTTGGCGTTGAACGTCAGCGTGTTCGTGACACGGATCTGCGCCGACGACCGCGAGAAGGTGATGATCGCATCCTCCGGGGGCGGGTTCGCCGAACTGATCACAATGCTCGAGTTCGCGATCGTCCCGGTGTTCCCGGGAGTCAGGTCCTCGACGAGCGTGGCGATGGTCACCGATGCCGCCGAGCCCTGGATCGCGCCAAGCACGCTCAGTATGTTGCGATCGAGCACGTCGCCGCCCGTTCCGGTCACCGTGAAGGTGAACGTCGCGGTGCCCGAGCGCGTCGCGGCAACCCCTGGGTCGCCGACCGTGCCGGTGGCGAAGGGGATCGAGATATCAATGTCATTGGGTCCCGCCGCGGTCGTGAAGCCCCCGCCGAGCGACCCCGACTGGGTCACCGACGAGAACACGATCGCGCCGTGCGCCGTCGCGCCTGCCCCGACCAGGGCGATCAATCCAGAGGCGAGTTTCATGTTGCGTCGCATCCGACTTCTCCCAGCCCCGAATGAGGGCCCTATCTAGTACACATCACGTCGAAGTTCCACCGCACTACACAGTCCGTTTGTTCTTACGACCGACGCCGACGGCCCAGGAGGCCCAGCGACCCGATCCCCAGCAAGGCCATCGAACCCGGACTGGGGACGATCGTCTGCCGAAGCAGCGTGACCGTCGCGTTGTCCACGAGTTCCGAGGGCGACGCGGAAAAGACCAGCGTCTTCTTCACCTTGATCGAGCTGCTCCCGCGAGAGAACACGATCGTGGCTGGGTTCGGAGTCGGCCCGTTCAAGAGCAGATCCGCCGAGCCGATCACGCCCTGATTGCCGGGCGTCCGGTCCTCGATGATCTCGTTGAAGATCACCAGTCCCGTCCCGGACACGCTCCCCGTGATGGACGCGATGTCCTGGGTGAGGTTGCCCGAGGTCGAGTCAACGTCAAAGGTGATGATGAGGTTTCCTCCGCGGATCGGATTGGTGGAGTCGCCGACAGTGGCTCCCCCTCCGCCGAACACGATGTCAATCGTGTCCGTTCCGACCATGGTCGAGACACCCGCACTGAGCGAGCCACTGACCTGCACGTTGGAAACGATGAGAGCTCCTGAAGAGAGGGGGGCAAGAATCCCAAGCCCGATCCCAAGAGCAGCGATAGATGTAACAGTCCGGCGCATGAGGTTCCCCTCTGGTTGCCGCGAACGACTCGCACCCTCCCGTTCGCGCCACGCGCACGGGAACCGATATGACGAGAAAAACCCCGAACCTGACCCGACCAGTCGTCATCCAGCCTTCGCCGGTGACTCCTGGTCCAAACCCAGGGGTTTCCTCACATAAGTAGATGTACAACAGATTTTGGGAATTACCAGGAAAGTTGAAAGAAAAACTGCTCCAGGCGTCAAATTCCTTCCAGGCGGGCACAATCGACAAGTTTGCCTTTACCCAAACTCACACGATTGCCCCTCAAATCACTTCCGCCAGCCCCTTTTCAACCAACCATCCCCCTAAACGGGTAGCCATCGGCGCGATGGCCCCAGTTCGATCACCGGCCAAGCTGGTAAGGATCGACATCACAGATCGACGTCCGTCCAAAGACAGAACAAAGGCGGCTTGATTCGCGTCAACCTCTTGGCGGATCGGGAAGCCGTTCGCAAGCTTCAAAGCCGTCGAGACTTGCGTCCAGCCGCCGTCCTCCGACCCCGTCGAACCATTCTCGGACGTGCCCGGACCGAGGATCGTCTCCAGTCTCAAATCCGGCGAGGGCCTCAATACCGCATCCGCCAGCCGCTTCTCGGCCTCCGCCCCCATCCCCGCCAGCACATGGCGCCCCGCAAAGATCCGGGCCAGGTGCTCCCCCACCGCCCGATCGACCACCTCGGGCATGTCATCCGCCGAGATCCAGTTCCCGCCCGGCGTCCCAGGGGCGGCCGAACTCGACCGCTTCCGGAGCGTGGCCGTGCCGTAGGTAATCCCGATGATCCCAAGATCCTGGAAGGACTTGAGCCACTCCTGCAACACGCGCCACCGTTGATCCGGCGGCACAGGCTCGCTCTCCTCGATCCAACTCGTGGCGTATTCCAACGCATTCTGGACCTTGGAGTTCAGGATCAGCGCATCGCAGTTGCTGCCACGGAGCCAATCGACCACGCGATCGCGGACGGGCTTGGTCGCCAGGGTTGCCCAGTTCCCGATAATCTGGGCAAAGCCGCCCTCGCTCAGGTGCTGCGGAGCCTTGCGGATGACGGTCTCGGTCATGGCGTCCCCCGCCATGCCGCTGTCTCTATACATATAGCCGGCCTTGGGCGTGATCACGAACGGCGGGTTGCAGAGAATGTGATCGAACGACTCGCCGGCGACGGGCTCAAAGAGGCTCCCCTGGCGGAACTCGACGTTGGTGATGGCGTTGAGTTTCGCGTTGAACCGAGCAAAGGCGATGGCGTGAGGGCTGAGGTCGGTGCCGACGACGTGATCGGAGTGTTTCGCGGCCAGGAGCGCCAAAACGCCGCAACCCGTGCCAACATCGAGGGTTCTGGCGCGACGATGGGTCAGCATCTGGCACGCCAGAGCCCGGCTGGTCATCCCCGGGCCCATGACGAAGTCGTTGGCGGCCGGGCCATGTTGCAGGCGGGCGGAATAGGCGAGGACGAGGTCCTGGTATGGCATCACCGTGACTTTCGCCGCCGCCGCGACCCCCTGCCCCGGGAAATCCTGGAGCACGAGCAGCCCGGCATCGGCAAGCACCTTGGCCGAGAGCGGGGCCAGCCCCTCGTCCACATGGGCGGCATGGAGCGTCTCGCCCAGAATGAAGAGTTTGATCAGGATGTCGATGGGCCGACCCGCCGACGTCCGGGCCGAGAGCAAAGGCGGCGCGGTCCGACGTAGCGTTTCAAAGTCCGGCACGTTGACGGCCTTGCAGACCCCTGAAATCGAATAGTCGGCCCTGGCGAGTACCTCGCGAAAGGCGGCCAGGTCGGCATCGGACGAGAACGCGGGCGCGAGTGTGCTCATAACGGGCACAGTACGCGATGACGTGATTCGTCGAGGCACCGAGACGTCTTCAAGTTGCTCGGGACGCGAACATTGGCCACACGAGTTGCTCAACCAATCACCAAATACGAGCCCATACGGATCCCAGCGTCCAATGGGATCGCTGCTGCAGCACGCATTCAGGTTCAGCCCATCGACAAACCCGGCGGGGTCTCGCTGGAGCCATCGGCCCAGTTCGGGGTCGAGGACTCGGTGGCGGACGTGGTAGAGGTTGAGGTGGGGGTCGTACTGATAGCCGCGGTAGGCGAATCGGACAACGCCGCTGCCGTACTAATCGCCGAACCTCAACGCGCATGTGGAACGGCTGATCCAGAGTGTCCAGGCCGAGTGTCTTGACCAATTCGTGATCCTCGGCACGCGGCACCTGGACTACCTGCTGCGTGAGTACGTCGATCACTACAACCGGGAACGGCCGCACTCGTCGCTGGAGTTCGCGACGCCGATGTGTCGGCGGCCATCGATCCGCGCCGGGCCGGCTGATCGCCGAGAGGTCCGCTGCCGATCAAGACTTGGCGGCGTGATCAAGCACTACTACCGAAATGCCGCTTGATGTCGATTGTGGGCCGAAATGCTGCTGAATCTGGCGTGCTGAATATTTGTACAGGAAGCTACTACCCGAAGGCCGCGTGATGTCGAATGCGGGCTGAAATACCGCTGAATATGGCGAGATTAGTATTTGTACATGAAGAATGAATACTTATTTAGGTGGCTCACCGACGCGACCGCACTCGGGACATCGCTCTACACCGGTTCGAGAATACCCGCAATAGACGCACAGTCCTCGTCGGCGATTTAATAATAAACGCACATAAGATGCTGTAACTGAAGAGGTTAAGAGAACTGAAGTCCAAATTGTCCAATTGAGAATGAATCCTGACCAGACGACACCCAGTGGAATACCCAATTGTGCGCGTTGCGTACTATCCATACGTTGATCATTTGGCACCAAAGGGATCCAGTATTTTGATCGCGTGGTCCAAGTTGCATCGATCCATCTAATGTGCCAAGAGTCAGTGAATGGCCAGCCGTGTCCTACGAACACAACATAGTGATTTACAGCAGAATTTGCAAAGCCGTGTGCACGAGTCAACTTCTGTTTAACCCATTGAACATTACACTGCTTCCTTGCTTCCCACAATGCAGATGGGGATGCGCCGGAAGACACATCCAATGATGGACTGGCATTTACAAGTCGTTCCGATTCTGACACGCTTACATCGCCTGTCCAATGATTTGAAAATGGATCGACATATACCCAAATCTCGAACCGTTGAGTGAACGTTCGCCAGCCGACATGCGCATGAGGATCCCAGTAGGTCGCACTCCAGTTTCCAGAGTGATCTGTTATTAGCCATGGCAACAGCGTTCCAGTGATTTTAGTGCAAATCGTTGCAATTAATGAGACTATAGCAATTTTCGAGCAATTGCAGATTGACAAACTGTTGTTTCGAGAAGTAAAAATTCTCATTCTACATCCCATCGCGACACAACCTGCACATAGTTCTACGCTGATTTTCCAAATTAAGCTTCACTCCTTCGCAAGTCGTTCTCGCTCGTTTGGCAAGCGAGTTACAATCGAAAGAACTATGACATGCGGTTACACACTCCATAAGACTACAGCGATCGCAATGTTCGCCTGGGCGCCCATCATTCCATGTCCGAGTACCGCAGTTCAGGCGATTTGAAAGTATACCTATGCAGCTATTAGTACACTGAGTTAAATGATTTAGATCTTCGCGACCTGAACCCCACTTACGGGCAATGCAGTTGCACAAAATAGCTCTTCCATCTATGCACGCAACTGCGGCAGGCGAACCTGTCATATTGTCGCATGCTATGCCGCATGCCACGGAGTTCGGGTTGTCTGTTTCGTCGTCCCTTCGTGGTGCGGGCAATATTAGCGGATTAACGGGCACGCAGCGATTGGCGTAAATGTTGTAATAATATCCTGGAGGACACTCCAGATCCCATGGGCCAGTACTGCCTGGATCGAAGTCGTCTTGACGTGAGCATTTAGAAGGCATGTCCAAAAAATCAGTTCGAGACGAGTGTCCACAGCTACTGCATGCGAGGCCATTGGGGTCAGTGAGTGACAACGGAGATGACCTAACATACTCATACAACCCCATGCCATCGATATACCCCAACGGGTCTCGTCGTGTCCACCGTCCCACCCCCGCGTCGTAGACGCGATATCGGACGTGGTAGAGGGACCGCTTGTTGCCGACGAAGGTGGGATCGAACTCGTACCCCGCGTAGCCGCGGCGGTTGCCGATGGTGTCGGCGCCCAGGAGCCAGCGGCCGAGGGTCTGGTAGCCGCCGGTGATGGAGTTGGCGTGGGTGATGTCGTCGCTCTCGACCTTGCCATTGAGGTCGGTGTCCTGGCGGACGTCGTACGACCCGCTGCCGGAGATCGCCGAGTCGTCGGTCGCGTCCCAATCGCCGTCGGAGTCGGTATCGCCCGCGGGGAGTGAGTAGGGCACGCCGTAGGCCGAGTACTTGACCCACTCGACCATCTTTCCGGTGTCGGTGAGGATGGCGCTGACATCGGCGCGCCAGTTCTGGCAGTAGTAGAGGCGTTCCTCGCGGGTGCCCTCAGAGAGGCCCGTCCAGCCGTTCTTCACGTCGCGGTCGGGCTTGATTGTGTGATTGGGGATGACGCTGTCGATGTAGGACGAGCCGGCGAAGCCCCGGCCGCGTCTCCGGAGAGCCAAACCCGCGGCGTGGTGCACGAAGACCTCCTTGGGCTCCTCGTCGTCGTCGCGGAAGGCGTAGCACATTTGGATCATGGTACTGGAAGGGTGTGTGGGCCGCAACACGATGGGTGTGAGAGGGAAGTTGAACCCCGGCATCAGTAGGCCGATCCTTCCATCGCAGGCGCGGCCAACTGATGGCACCCAAGGCAGTATCGACCCATGCCACAGCCTGACTTTGTCTCCCCCAGTGAACACCTCTCAATAGGCAGACCTTCCGGCATCCCATCGGAGGGATCGGACGTATGGGTTTGGCGGACCGCGAATGGCCGGCGTTGGATCTGTCCGGGCGTGGTTCGGGTTAGGCCCGGATCTGCGTCTGGACGACGCGGGGGCTATCGTCTGGTCCCGTGTCTGGTCGCCGATCGGGCCTTTGTCCGTGGTCGGCAGATCCAACGTCGTCGCCTGGGCTTTGGCCATGGCTTGGACAATGGTCTGGGCCGGGTGACTGGACAACAGCGACGGAAATCGCGACACTGACCACCCCGCATCGAGTACGGGCGGGATGAACCGAAAGGGAGCAGCAGCAATGGCGGGTCGGAGCAGCATCGGCGCGGGTCTTGGGACGCTCATCTTCTTCCTCGCGGTGGCCACGCTGGGGCTGCTGGTGACGACGGCCCTCCTCTTTACCAAGTACAAGGAGGCGCAGCGCGACTATCAGGCCGCCAGCGCCCAGATCAACGACATCATCACCCCGGCCGAGCGGAACCAGGACCAGGTGACGGCCCTGATGAGCGCGGCGAAGTCGTCGCGCAAGTCGCTCGTCGGCTATATGACCGATGGCATGGGGCAGGCGATGACGATGGTGACGGGGAGCAAGAACGACACGCCCTCGAGCCTCGAGGCGCGCGTGAAGGGAATCGTGGGCGACGCGAACAGCGGCAAGCCGCTCGTCACGCTCCTCTCCGAGCAGAAGCAGCAGATCCAGGCGCTGCACTCGCAGAAGGCCCAGGCCGAGGCGGCGCAGCAGGCGGCGCTCAACGACCTTAAAGACCAGACCGATCGCGTGAAGCGCATCGAGGAGGCCCACGGCGAGACCGTCGCGGCGCTCACGGCAAAGATCGACGAGAACCGGCAGGGCGTCACCGAACTCCGCGAGGGGACCGAGGCCTTCAAGAAGAGTCTTGACGAGCGCGCCGAGCAGGCCCAGGCCGAGGCCGCGGCGGACAAGAAGCGCCTCGGCGACCAGATCGCGAAACTGACGGAGGAGAACGTCGTCCTCCGCGGGCAGTTGGACACGCTGCGTGGCGAGCGGAACACCATCACGCTCAAGCCGACGGACGAGTTCGCCCTTGTGGATGGACAGATCGTCGCGGTCGAGGGGGCGACGCGTCGCGCGTACATCTCGATCGGGAGCGAGCAGCGCCTGCCTTTGGGGATGACGTTCAGCGTCTATCCCAACGCGGCGGCGATTCGTGCCGAAGGCGAGGGGTACGCCCCGGGGAAGGCGACGCTCGAGGTGATCAACGTCGAGGCGAGCAGCGCGACGTGCCGCATTCTTTCCGAGTCGCGTGGGAACCCGATCGTGGCGGGCGATGTGATCGCCAACGCGGTCTTCGATCCGAATAAGACGTACAAGTTCCTCGTCTTCGGGAACTTTGACGCGAACCGCGACGGCGTCTCGACGCCCGACGAGGCCCAGGATGTCGGCGCGATGATCGCCTCGTGGGGCGGCTCGGTCATCAAGGAACTCCAGCCTGACGTGGACTTCCTGGTGCTGGGCGAGCGCCCGATCCTCCCGCCCCAGCCCGCGCCGGACGCGTCGTTCGAGGTCTTCCGCGAGTTCAAGCGCCTGCAGGACATCGTGCAGAAGTACGACGACCTGTATCGCCAGGGCGTGGCGGCGAGCGTGCCGATCCTCAACGAGAATCGCCTGTACACACTGACGGGCAAGGTCCCGGCCCGCATCCGCGCGACCGCCGAGCGATAAGACCTTTGCGACCGAGGCCTCTCACGGGTGAGCCGCGATGGGATTGAAGATCGCGCACGCGCCCGTCTGGCTGCAGCATCCGCTGGTGCTGGCGCTACGCACGCTCGCCTCTCCCGCGCTGGTCATGCCGATCGACGTGGCGTCTCGCGTGGCGCGATCGGCGCTGCGCTCCTTCGCCACGTCGCGACTCAACCGCAAGAAGTTCCCGCGCGCGATCGCGAACCTGAAGGACGCGTATCCGGAGTGGGACGACGACAAAGTCCACGCGACGGCCGTCGCCGCGTATGAGCATCTGGGTCAACTCGCCGTCGAGTTGCTGCACACGCCGAGGCTTATCACCGAGGAGGGGTACGCGCGGCACCTGTCGCTGGCGGACCTTCGCCAGGGGGCGATGCATCTGATCGAAGGCCGGCCCTGCATCATGATCACGGGGCACGTGGGGAACTGGGAACTTATCGGGTACTCGGTCTCGATGTTGGGCTATCCGATGAGTGCCGTGTATCGCCCGCTGGACTTAAAGCCGCTGGACGCGTGGATGCGCGAGACGCGCTCGAGGCAGGGGCTGAGCCTCGTGAGCAAGCGCGGAGCGCTGCGCGAACTTCCCGCGTCGCTCGAGCGGGGCATGCCCGTGGGGTTAGTGGCCGACCAGAACGGCGGCGACCGCGGGTTGTTCGTGCCGTTCTTCGATCGATTGACCTCGACCTATAAGTCGATCGGGCATCTGGCGATTCGGCACAACGCGATGGTGATCTGCGGGTTTGCCCGGAGGCTTGACCCATCGGAACCCGACCCGATTCCGCAAGAGTTTGGCGAGCCGGCCGCGTGCCGATTGGGCCCATCGAGCATGCGGTATAGCGCGGAGATCGTGGACACCTTTGGGCCCGACGACTGGTCGACGCATCCGGACCCGCTCTTCTACCTGACGGCCCGCTATCGGCGGGCGATGGAGACGATGGTTCGGCGTTCCCCGGAACAGTACCTCTGGATGCACCGTATCTGGCGGAGCCGCCCGCCCCACGAGCGATCGGGAAAGCCCTTCCCCGCCGGCGTGGAGGAGAAACTGCGTGCCCTGCCCTGGATGACGGACGACGACGTCGAACGCGTCAAGGAGCGGAGTCGGCGTGATATGCTGACGCCGGGCTAATGCGGCTCGCGGGCGAGAACGCCACCGGAGGTCGCCATGCCACGAACCACACGCCCCGCGGGCACGCCCGCACCGACTCGGCCTTTGCACGCCGAAGACCACCACACGGGAGACGCTGCCATGTCCGATCATGACACCCAGGCCGAGGGCGGACGACTCGAAGATGTGAAGGTGCTGATCGTGGATGACGATCAGGACATTTTGGAGTCGATGGAGGCGGCGTTCCAATCCGAGGGCGCGCTGACCCAGGTCGCGGTCGATGGAAACGATGCGGTGCGGATCTGCCGCGAGGAGCCGCCGGACTTGGTCATCCTCGACATGATGCTGCCCAGACGCTCGGGGTTCCACGTGCTCGAGGGGATCAAGGGCTTCCCGGACAGCCCGCCGGTCATCATGGTGACGGCCAACGAGGGGAAGCGCCATCAGGCGTACGCCGAGTCGCTGGGTGTTGATCGGTATCTGCTCAAGCCCGTGCCGCTGCAGCGGCTGCTGGAGGCCGCGGTGGAAGTCCTCGATGAGTATGAGGACGAGGACGAGATGGACGATTCGGGCGACGAATAATCGGGCATGGCCCGGAAGCGTCGACAACTCGCCTTGGCGCGCAAACCCGACGAGTCGGGAGAGCCCACGCCGCTCGGCACGCCCGACGAGATCATCGCCAGCGTCGCCGCCTTCAACACCGCGCCCGATGGCGGACCAGCTCGAAGCACCGGCATGCTCCTGCTCCATGGGCCGGGTTTGATCCTGGAACTCCCCATTACCGCCGACACCGTGCAGCAGGTCGTTGTCCACATGAAAGACGAGGACATCGCCTTTCCAGTGCTCCTGCGCCTCTGCAAGACACTCGCCTGGCAGATGATCGATCTCGAGAACGGGATGACCTTCGGCGGCTAGAGTCGATTCACGAAAGACGACCCATGCCCACGTACCTCTACGAGATTCTGGACCCCAAGACCAAGGAACCAACCGGCCGGACGTTCGAGATCGTCCAGTCGATGAAGGAGCCGACGCTCACCAAGCACCCCGAGACGGGCGAGCCGGTTCGCCGGGCGATCGTGGCGCCGAACATCGCGGGGAAATGGTCCGATATCAAAGGCAAGAGCGCCCTCTCGAACAAGAATCTCGATCGTTTGGGTTTCACGAAGTATGAGCGCAAGGGCAAGGGATACATGGAGCGCGTGGCCGGGAACGAGGGTCCACCCTCGATTTCTGCCGATTGACGCATTTTCGCGAGTCCGTTGAATATTGAGATTCTGCAAACTCCGATAATGAACTTCGATTTCGCATTCCGTCCGGTGTGGCTGTTTTGACGAGTTGTGCGACAATAGAGCCGCCGCGACGCGGCATGAACATGACGACTCGATCAACGATCGCGCTGGTGGGTGTGGCGTGCGGACTGTGGGTCTCATCGATATCGCGCGCGCAGCCGTGGCTTCTCGATCAGTCGTGGCATGGCTCGTATGTCGGCAGGTCCAACGATGCTCGGCGGGCGTCGGCGATGACGCTGGCGGACTTTGATGGCGACAATCACCTGGATCTTGCGGTGTCGTATGCCGACACGATTCGGTTCGGCGTGACGATTGCGCGGGGTGATGGGGAAGGGTTCCTGCCGCCGGTGCGGATCTCCACGAGCGCCCCGGCGGGGGTGATGACGGCGATCGACTTCGATCACGACAACGACCTGGACCTGGTCGTGTGCGTGCCGGGTTCGAACAACACCGGGCTGACGCTGGCGCTCCTGCGGAACGAGTCGGTGGCCTTCATCCCGCTTGGATCGATCGTGACCGGCTCCGGCCCAACGGACCTGGCTCAGGCCGATTTCGACAACGATGGATGGATCGATCTCGTCGCGGCCGACTCGGGCGTCGGCGGCGCGACGGGGACGGTCTCGGTCTTCTTTGGGAGTCAGGTGCAGACATTTCTGCCTCGATTCGTCTTTGGCGTCACGCCGAACACACACACGCTCTGTGTCGGGAACTTCGATCAGGATTTCTTCCCCGATATCGCGGCGGCGTCGGCGACGGGGGTGGACCTCCTCCGCAACACGAGCACGGGCGTCTTCGCACCGGCCGTCACGTACAACTCCGGATCGGCGAGCGGCGGGACGACGGGGCGGTTGCTCCGAGGCGACTTCGATGGCGATGGCGACCTCGATCTCCTTGTCACGTCCGTGGTCTCGGCCACCGGTGTTCGCCGGTTCTCCGTCCTCGAGAACAACGGGATGGGGCAGTTTCTAGCGGCTCGGCTCTACGGGAGCGAGGACTATGTCGCGGGCCTCGCGGTCGATCTCGACAATGACGGATTGACGGACTTTGTTGGAGCACGAGGAGCGCTCGGTGGGTTCGACATCTATCGTGCCGTGAGCGCGGGCCCCGGCAACGGTTTCGCGTTCGAGCCGCCGCAGCGTCGATCTGGCGGCGAGTACACGGCGATGCTGGCCATGGGTGATGTCCGCAGCACACCCGATCTGGATTTCCTCGCGTTGGAGCGGTATTCGGATGTCGTGCATGTCCATGTGCACGTCGAGAACGGCTATCGATCGCCCGAGGTCACGGCCCTCCCCGGCATACGTATCGAGGACGCGGGCGATGTGCTCGGCACATCCGAATCGGATCTGCTCGGCGTGATCGACGGTGACGCGACGCAGAACGTGGTGATCGTGCATGCCCAGGGCGGCGTGTTCACGCCACAGGCGCCGGTCGCTGTTGCCGGAGTTCTGAATCTTGGTCGTGCGGTCCTCCGTGACGTGGATCTTGATGGGGCGCTTGACATCCTCGCGGTGGCGACGGACCTCGGCGGAACACACGGCTTTGTGCTGCTCCGCGGGCTTGGCGGTGGTGACTTCTCGCCGGCCGTGTTCCACGCGACGAACGATTGCGGCTCGGTCGATCTTGATGCCGGGGATTTGGATGGCGACGGCGATGGCGAGGTCGTTTTGCTTGAGGGGACGCCATGTCCGGGCGGGCCGGACGAATCCGGGCGGCGCCTGTTCATAGCTCGGAACGAGGGCGACGGGACGTTTATGAACATCACGCCTCTGATCACGAGCGGACCTGGGCGATGCGTCTCACTCGTGCGGCTGGACTCGGATGCTCTCTTGGACATCGTCGTTGGAGAGACGACAATGACGCAGACGTGGCGCACCGATGCCGGATTTGTCTTCTCCAGCCTTCAACAACTCGCTTTCGCGACGGATGCGCTGGCGCTACGCGACACAAACGGCGACGGGTTCGTGGACCTGACGTTCGTGCCGTCGGTTCTCGCGTCGTCACCCGATCGATGGGCGGAACAACTCCTGGTGATCGCCCGTGGAACCACACCTGGGCTGTTCGCGACGCAGCCTCGAATCACGCTCGGGGCGACTACGACCCTTGGAGTCGGAGCGAGCACACCATCGATCGCGGTGGGCGATGTGAACGGCGATGGACTTGCTGACGTGGTTGCGGCACTGCCCCGATCGCGTGATCTCACGATGCTCCTGGGCGATGGACTGGGGACGTTCGGAGCGCCCGTGCGCGTGGGCGTGGGCGGCGACTCGGCCGGGCCGACGCGTGTCTTTGTTCGCGACTTCACGGGCGACGGCGTGGACGACATCGTCGCGTTCTCGCCGGGGCTCTTCCCGGGAACGGGTTCCGCGGCGGCGGGCCTCGCGCTCATCCGTGGTGAGCGTCCGGCGTGTGTCGCCGACGTGGACGACGGGAGCGGGACGGGCACGCCCGACGGGGCCGTCACCATCGATGATCTGCTCTACTACCTCTCCCTCTTCCAGCAAGGCTCGGCAAGCGCGGACGTGGACGACGGGAGCGGGACGGGCGTGCACGACGGCGCGGTGACGATCGATGACCTGTTGTACTACCTCGCTCGGTTCCAGGCGGGGTGCTGAGGGCGGTCGAGCGGGCACGGTCACGTCCTGAAAACTCGGGCCGTACACTCCGAATGAGTGGACGCCGGGGGCGTGCGGCATGGGCCGTACCGACTGTCCCGGCGTGCCGTCGGACTTTGGGTGGAGGCCGCGATGGACATCTGGAAGAAACTGTCGGCCGAGTTGATCGACATCGTCGAGTGGCTCGATTCCTCGCAGGACACGCTGGTATACCGCTTCGAGCGGTACCAGAACGAGATCAAGTACGGCGCGAAACTCGTCGTGCGCGAGGGCCAGGCCGCGGTCTTCGTGAACGAGGGCGCGATCGCCGACGTCTTCCAGCCCGGGACGTACACGCTCGAGACGCGGAACCTGCCGATCCTCGCGACGCTGAAGGGGTGGAAGTATGGCTTCAACTCGCCGTTCAAGGCCGAGGTCTACTTCGTCTCGACGCGCCAGTTCACGGATCTCAAGTGGGGGACGATGAACCCGATCATGCTCCGCGACGCGGAGTTCGGGCCGGTGCGCCTGCGGGCGTTCGGGACGTATGCCGTCAAGGCGACGGACCCCGCGGCGCTCATCAAGGAGATCGTCGGCACGAACGGGCACTTCACGATCGAGGGGCTGCAGGAGCAACTGCGCAACCTGATCGTCTCACGGTTCACGGACATCCTGGGCGAGTCGAAGATCCCCGTGCTGGACCTGGCGGCGAATCTCAATGAACTCGGGCAGTTCCTCGCAAAGGCCGTCGAGCCGACGTTCAAGACGTATGGCATCAGCGTCCCGACGGTGCTGGTGGAGAACATCTCGCTCCCGCCGGCGGTCGAGGAGGCGCTCGACAAACGCACGAGCATGGGCGTTATCGGAAACCTCAACGCGTACACCCAGTTCCAGGCGGCGGAGGCGATGCGCGACGCGGCGAAGAACCCGTCGGGGACGGCCGGTGCCGGGATGGGCATGGGCATGGGCTTCGCGATGGCGAACCAGATGGCGCAGTCGATGACGCCGAACGCGGGTGCGGCGGGCGGAGGTGCGAGCAGCGTGGGCACGCCACCGCCGATCCCTGGCGCCGCGGCGATGTTCTTTGTCGCTGTGGGCCAGACGCAGACCGGGCCGTTCGATCTCCAGTCGCTGGCATCGAAGGTACGCGCTGGTGAACTCACGCGTGAGACGCTGGTGTGGAAGCAGGGCATGGCGCAATGGACGCGGGCGGATGCGGTCGCGGAGTTCGCGCCGATCTTCGAGGCCTCGCCGCCGCCGATCCCGCCTCGATAACCGCCCGGAGGCGTCACACGATCCATGAGCGTCGCCACCTTCCCGTGTCTGTCCTGCGGGGCCGAACTGGAGTTCAAGCCCGGCACGAACAGCCTGACGTGCCCGTACTGCCATGGGCTGAACGAGATTCCTGAACTTCCCGAGGGCGTGGAGGAGCAGGATTTCCAGGGGATGCTCGG
The DNA here is from genome assembly GCA_016699835.1 of Phycisphaerales bacterium. NCBI lineage: Bacteria > Pseudomonadati > Planctomycetota > Phycisphaerae > Phycisphaerales > Phycisphaerales bacterium. Next base: position 2,344,949 of record CP064987.1, on the reverse strand, counting down.
TCGCCTTGACAAGGACGCCGAGCACGTCGATCGCCTGGATGTGCCCTGCGGCTCGTGCGGCGCCGTGGTGGAACTGCCGGAGAACGTCACGAGCGCCGCGTGCCCGTTCTGCGGGTCGAACGTCGTCGCGACGGGCGCATCCCATCGGATCATCAAGCCCCAGGGTGTGCTGCCGTTCGGGATCGCGCGCGACAAGGCGCAATCGATGTTCCGCGAGTGGATTGGCGGGCTGTGGTTCGCGCCGAGCGACCTCAAACAACTGGCGGCCATGACGGGCGTGGAACTCTCGGGCGGGCGGGCGATGTCGGGCGCGGGGTCGTCGATGCAGGGGTCGGTGCTCTCGGGGGTGTACCTGCCCTATTGGACCTTCGACGCGAAGACGACGACGCCCTACACCGGACAGCGCGGCGACGCGTACTACGAGACGCAGTCATACACCGCGATGGTCAACGGCCGACCCCAGCCCCGAACACGACAGGTCCGCAAGATCCGCTGGAGTTGGGCGTCGGGGACCGTGTTCAATGTCTTTGACGACGTGCTCGTGCCGGCGACGGGGTCGCTGCCGCAGAAGACGCTCACGTCGCTCGGCTCGTGGGACACCAAGGACGTCGTGGCGTACAACGACGCGTTCCTGAGCGGGTTCCGAGCCGAGAGTTACACCGTGACGCTCGCGGAAGGGTTCTCGCTCGCCCAGCGGCGTATGGAGCGGATGATCGAGGACACGATCCGGCGCGACATTGGCGGCGACGAGCAGCGGATCCACTCGATGTCGCCGCATTACCAGGAGATCACATTCAAGCACGTGCTCGTCCCGGTGTGGATCAGTTCATACCGGTATCGCGGGAAGATCTTCCGATTCATCGTCAACGCGCGGAGCGGCAGGATCGCGGCGGAGCGGCCGTACAGCGGGTGGAAGATCACCCTCGCGGTGGTGCTTGCCCTGATCGCGATCGGTGTCGTGGTGCTGGTGGTCGCGAGCCAACGATGATCGCTGGACTGACGCTCACACACATCAGGCGGCGGACTTGCTCGCGGCGATCTCCTGCGCCTTGAGTGCGCGCTCGACCGCGGTCAGGAGCACGGGCTTGTCCGGATCGGCTCCATCGGGCTGGAGTTCGCGTCGGATCGCATCGAACTGGGTGTTGAGGCGATCGAAGACGACGGCGATCGACGGGTCCATGTGTGTGCCGCTCGATTCAACGATGATCTTGTGCGCCACCTCGTGCGACATGGCGTTCTTGTAGACCCGCTTGGAGGTCATCGCGTCGTAGACATCGGCGACGGCACAGATCCTTGCGGCCAGGGGGATGTCCTCGCCCGCGAGCCCGAAGGGATAGCCCGTGCCGTCCCACCGCTCGTGGTGGTAGAGGGCGACCTGGATGCCCATGTTGATGAGGTCGTCGTCGCCGGTGCGCTTGCGGATCGCGACGAGGGTGTCCGCGCCGATGAGCGGGTGCTGCTCCATGAGGCGGCGTTCCTCGGGGGAAAGCATGCCGGGCTTCAGAAGGATCGCGTCGGGGATGCCGACCTTGCCGATGTCGTGCATGGACGAGGCGAGTTTGAGACGCTCGATCCACGCCTCGTCGATCTCGGGGTGGATCGGCCTCAACTCGCGCGCCAGGACCTCGCAGTACCGGCAGATCCGCTCGAGGTGCTTGCCGGTGTCGGTGTCGCGATAGTCGGCGAGTTTCGCCAGGCCGAAGATGAGCGAGTTGCGGATGTTGAGTCCGGCCTTGACCTTCTTCACGACCTCCTGCTCGAGATCTCGGTTGATGCGCATGAGCATCGAGTCGTAGCGGCGGACGAGAATCGCCGAGCCGAAGGCTGTCAGCGCCAGGACGACGAGCGCCGAGATCCCGCCGATGACGATCATGCCCGAGGTCGCGCGGTTGACGGCGTCGGCGGTCATTTCTTCGGGCTGATGGACGACGACGGTCGCGTGGAGTTCGGGGAGGTGGCGGATCGCGAGGAGGTCCGTCCCCCAGAGGAACTCGCCCTTCCCGACGACGGTCGTCGTGGGGCGGACATCGCCCAGGGTCAGGTTGCTCGTGCCATCGGTGAGTTGGATCGGCTGGCCGGCGTAACTCGTCTGGCGCAGGCGTGGATTGGTCTTGAGATTCGGGTGGCAGAGAACGCGGGTGGAATCATCGAGCAGATAGACGACGCCGGCTTGTTCGGCGAAACTCTCGATGACGTCCTGCGCCCGGGCCCAATCCGGCGAGCCGTACTCGATCGGCTCGTGGAAATCGCTCAGAAGCCGCTCGGCGATGCGGTCGGCTTCCTGACGGCGCTCGGCGACGAGTTCATCGCGCACGCGTGTCGAGGTGCGCTCGTAGACGTAGTTGAACGAGAGCAGCCCCCCGACGCCAATGACGATCGCCTGCACCGCGACGGTGGCGGCGACGAGCGCGCCGCGGCTGCGCAGGCGGAACCAGTCCATTCTTGATTTGGGCCACAGATGCACGAATCCTGCATCGGACGCTCCGATCCGCAGGTTCTCTGAAGAACCGAAGTGATTGCTGACTCGCGTGTCCGATCGTCGGCACGCGCCTCGCAATCCGTCGGACTCGACTTCACGAACACGAATCCACGCGTTATCGGCCGGTCGAGCCCTCGACGATCTCACGGAAGATGCGTACGGCGGAGATGGCCTGGGCCTCCGCCTCATCGAACGCCACGGGAGACACGAGGGGAATCTGCGCCTGCATCGGATCGTGTGATGCCTCACCGAGGATCGGTCGGTTCTTCGAGTCGCTGGAAGACAGCATCGATTCAACCTCAGGCGACAACAGGAACGCGGCGAGTTGCGCTCCCGCATCGGCGTGTGGCGCCCCTTTGAGCCGCCCGACGGTGCAGGGAATCGTGATCGGACCGAGGGAGCGGAACGCGTGACCTTGATTCGAGGTGAGTTCGCTCACGTCGTCCTCGACACTCTCGAAGATGAGATCGACGGGCCATCCCTCGCGCTGGCCGGCGACGACGTCATCCGTGTCGGTGAGACCCATCACGATCTCGCCATGCGCCACGCCGCGGACGACCGCGGAGTTACCGTCGTACAGGCGGATATCTTGATCGCGCATCGCCTGGCACCACGCCCGATACTCGGGCTCTCCCCACGCGGCGAGGAGCGAGGCGACGTGGAGCCGGGTCGTGCCGAACTCGGGGCGAGCCATGCCGATGAGGCCCATGTACTTGGGATCGAGGAGATCGCGGAGCGTGCCGGGGCGCTCGCTCTCGGCGACGCGGCGGGTGTTGACGACAATCACGCGGGCGCGAAGCGAGCGGCCATGCCAGCGATTCTGCGGATCGCTGAACCGTGTGACGGCCGAGTCTGCGTCACCGGGCGGCGTCCACGATTCGAGCAGCCCCTCGCGCGCAAGACCGATCACACCCAGCGGCTCGGAGGACCAGAAGACATCGGCCTTGGGACGACCACGCTCGGCAAGAAGCCGCTCGATCAGGCCGGTCGTCTTGGTCACCTCGGTGTCGCCGACGACGTCGACGCGCAGGCCGGACTTGGCTTCGAAGGCCTGGATGATCGGCTTAGCGATCGGCGTGTCGATGCTGGTGTACAGCACCACGCGATTCGAATCGCCATCGGTCGAATGAAGTTTTACGAAAGCCGCAGCGGCCACCACGAGCGCGATGAACGGCAAGAGCCACACACGGGTGCGACCCTGGTGAGAGTGGTGGATCACGCGAATGGCTCCATCAAGAGATGTGTGTTCGACAACACAGACCGGATCGTATGACCGGGATTTCTGGTATCACAGACCGACACCATGGCAGTCGGTGTGAACGGTCGCACAAGGAGGGCACGAGTCTGGCTACTTCTTGTCCGAGTCCGATTTCGGTGCCGTGGCGTCGGCCTTCTGCTTCAGCGTGCTGAAGTAGTTTTTCACCGCGTCCTGCAACTCGCGGCGGACGACCTGGTTGCCGATGGCCTCGGCGGCGGCCTTGGAGCTCGCTTCGACGGCCTGCGAGAACTCCTGCGTCGCCTCGCCCTTCACCTGCTTGCCCTGCACGAGGCGCGTGCCGATGATGGCGCCCTGCGTCGTCTGGACGTTGGCCTTCTCCTTCTTGGTGATGTAGTCGGAGGCTTCTTCATCGGGACCGGCGCCCTGGCCCTGGCCTGGGCCACCCGAGCCCATGCCCATCTGCGTGGAGGAGCCTTCCTTCCAATCGCCAAGGCCTTCACCGGGTTGTCCGGGGCCGTCGCCTTCGCCGTCGGACGAGCCGCCCATGCACTCGCCGGCCAGTTGTGAGAGTTGCTCCTTGGCCTCTTCGAGCGCGGCACTGAGATTCTCCATGTCGCTTTGGAGCATCTCGGCGTCGGAGAGTTCGCCCTCGAGCGCCTCGGCGCCCTCCATGCCTTCCTGCGAGAAGCCCTCCTGGCTCAGGCCCTGGGCCATCTGCTGCATGGCCTCGCCCATCTGCCCCGCGTTCTCGCAAGCCTTGCAGGCGGACTCGGCCATCTGCATGAGTTTCTCGCGCTGCTCGGGGGTCAGGTTCTGAGCCTTGTCGAGGGCATCCTTGAGCGCGTCGGGGTTGCTCGCTGCCTGCTTGAGCGCCTCCTCGGCGGACTTGCGATCGAGCCCGGCCTGCTCAAGTTTTTTGAGCAGGTCTTCCTTGTTCTCCGCGAGTTTCTCGAGTTGCTTGGAAAGGTTCTCGAGCTGCTTCTTGAGTTGCTCGGCGTCGTCGCCTTTGACATCGCCCGCCGCGAGTTGATCCTCGAGTTGCTTGAGGTCGGCGAGAGCCTTGGAGAAGTTGCCCTTGGCGAGTTCCTTGGAGAGGTCCGAGAGTGGGCCATCGCCGGGCTGTTTGAGTTGCTCCATGAGTTTCTTCATGGCCTCAGCCGGACCTTCGGACTGCTTGTCGTGAAGCGACTGGAGTTGCTCGCTAATGTCGGTCAACTTGCGGACCTGGCTGCGGCGGAGAGCCTCGGGGTCGAGTTCGCGCTCCTTGCCCTCTTTGCCCTCGGACTCGTCGCCAGTGCCTTGATCGAGATTCACTTTGGCCTTGGCGAGCATCTCCTTGAGTTTGTCGTCCTTGACCTTGAGTTCGTCCTTCACCTGGGTGATGAGGTTCTTCTGGGCCGTCGCCTGCTGCGATTTCTCGCTGATCTTGAGAACATCCCAGTTGGGGAGCGAGAGCCACGCGATGAAGAGGGCAAGAGCGGCGGCGATCGGCGCCGGCCAGAAGCGCGGCTTCTCCAGCGGGATCGCCTGCTTGACGTTCACGCCGACGGCCTTTCGACGCGCGTCCTCGACCACGACGCGGTCCCACGCCTCTTGCGAGCGCTCGACGCACATCGCCGTCGAGAGCATCTCGCGGAGGTTCGCGCGATCATCGACGATCCTCGCAACGGCGAGGTGTCGCTTGCGGGCGAAGAACGTCCAGAGGAGGGTGCCAAGGACGACGGTCCCACCGGCGATCATCACGCTACGCCCCCACCACGGCGCGAAGACCTCGCTGAGGCCGAAGACCTTCTCGACTACTCGCGCAAGGAGCGCGAGACCGATCGCGGCGGTCAGGAGCACCACGAAGCGACGCAGCCCGTCGATCAGCATGAGACGGAGCGAGGCGGCCTTGACGACCCGTTGAATCTCGGTCATGGGGACCTCCGGACCAATCGCAAACCAAAGTCACACACGAGAGTGAGCCCACCACAGAGATCGATCCGATCCCGCCCGGGCTTTTCTCCTTCGGACACCATAACTTATACGGCCAAGTCGGGGATTCGTTTACGAACTTTTTGGCCTGTGACCGTTTGGATGCGCTTGGCGGCCCTTTCAGACCGGGTTTTGGTCCGATTGATCATCGAAGGAACGTCCGCACTACTCCGCGATGCCTCAGAACCAAACAATATCCGATCAAACAGCGAACTCGAAATTGACCAAGCCCCGGAACGGGATCCGGCGGTGGTTCACAGGGGACCTGCTGAATCCGGACCGGATGCGCGCGGACTTCGACCGGATGCGCGGGATGGCGGCCTGGCGGTACAACGCCCATCTCGTGGCGGCGCTCGGCTGGTGCTTCCTGGTCTCGTGGCCGATCACTTATGCCGAGACCGCGCTGATCGTGCTCTCGGTGACGTATGTCGTGCGCCTGTGGGACATCTGGCGGGTCGCGCGATGGGCATACGCCTTCCCGGTCTTCATCTCGCTCGTGCTGCTGACGGCGTATCAGGCACTCAGCCTGGCGTGGTCGGCGGTGCCAAGCGACGGGCACAAACTCCTGGAGAACTTCCGCTTCGTGATGGTGATCCCGATGCTCTGGCCGGTGATCGAGGACCGCGGGAAACTGATCGCGGCGTTGTGTGCCGGGTTCGCGTTCCTCCCACTCACGCAACTCGCGACGGCGATCGGCCTGGCGTATGACGTGCCGAGTCTGGTCTTTGACAACCACTCGCCGGATCGCAACGGCGGGTGGTGGCCCCTCCCCGCGGCGGGGCAGGTGCTCGCCCTGGCGCTCGCGCTCCATGTGATCCCGGCGCTGGGCGCTGGATCCGGTCGACGGCGCGTCGGCGTGATGGCAATCGCCTGGTCGCTCGCGATCGCGACGATCCTGGGGATCGCGGCGTCGGGCACGCGCGCGGGATGGATCATGGGCGCCGGCGTGATCCTCGTGGGCGTGACCCTCGCGACATTGAAGGCCGCGTCGAAGGCAACGCGACGGCGGATCCTTCTCACCGGGCTAGGCGTGATCGTGGTCGGCGGCGGGATCGCGATCGCGACGCTCGGCGGCAGCGTCCGTGCGCGACTCGAGCGCATGCAGACCGAGATCCGAGAGGCGAGCACAGGCGGCGACACGAACTCGGCCGACGGTGCGCGATACGCCATGATCCACTGGTCGCTCGAGGCGTTCGAGTCCCGCCCGATCTTCGGCGTGGGCATCGGCGGGTATCCGTCGTTCGTGCGAGATGAGGGCGAATCATCGTTTCCCGGGGCTGTGCGGTGGTTCAACGACGGTCGACATAGCCACGGGCACAATGCCGTGCTGCACACGCTGGCGACACAAGGCGTGATCGGCGTGGCGCTCAGCGTGCCCGTGGTGCTCTCGATCGGGATCGGCGCATGGCGGAGCGCTCGGCGCGTGGGATTCGCGGGGTATGGTGTCGGGCCATCGCTCGCGCTCGTGGGCGTGGTGCTGCTCACGCCGTTCGATGCGTACCAGGTGGTGTCGCGCACGGTGTGCGTGATCTTCACGCTCGTGGCGTTGTGCCCGCCGGTGGCGCCTGCGCCGAGCCGCGATCAATGAACTCAACCAATTGACTCGACATCTGCCGGCGCTCAGCACCCTGCGTTGAAGCGAGTCAGGAAGTACAGCAAGTCGTCGATCGTGACGCCACCATCGGGTGAGCCTGTGCCGGTGCCGTCGTCAACATCGGCGCTGATCGAGCCGGCGTTGAACGTCGTGAGGTAATAGAGCAAGTCGTCGATCGTCACGCCGCCGTCGGGCGTGCCGGTGCCGGTGCCGTTGTCCACGTCGGCGACGCACGCCGGCGCGCAGAGCGCCGGATCGAGCGTGCACAACTCGACTCGCACGAACTCGGTGGCGTTGAGCGTCGTGTTCGAGTCGAGCGAGGGACCGATCTGCGCGCCGGAGATGAGCGACGAGCCGTCGGCGGTCGGATAGGCGCCAAACGCGAGCCACACAGCCTCCGGCAACGGCGACGAGCCGAGCGCGAAGAGATCCCGCAGGTTGATCGTGCCCTCGAGCACGCCGCCGTTCGCGCCCGTCATCGCGCCGACCCGCGCCGAGCCATGATCGAACCAACTCTCGTAGTCGTTGTCGTTCTCGTCGGCGAGGAACGCGGCCCACGTCGCGACCTGGCCCGCCTTGGCCCAGGGCGACGCGCGGAGCACGCCGGGTCCCGCCTGAGGTGCAAGCAAAATGAAGTGGTCATTCCCCTCTCCCGCGTCGTTCGCCGCGACATAGAAATCATCGCCGATGAGCCCGGCCCACAGCGAGACACCCGAGTTGCTCCCGAGGAGCGTGGCCGACGGGTCGCGCACGCCATCCATCACCCACATCGCCCCCCCACCGCCGCCGGGCGTGACGGCATAGTGCCAGTCCTGCCCGTTGTTGTTGTCCCATGTGCCTTGCGTGTTGTTGAAGACGAGGTCGAGTTGCGTGGTGTTCCCAGATGGAATCGTGACCGTGGCGAGCCACTTCCCCGCATCGGGACCGACGCCCGCGATCATCGGCGTGTCCGTGACCTGCGTCCAGGTGTTCACGCCCCAGTGCATCGCGACCTGCGAGGCGCCGGCGAGCACCCGGCCCGCGGGGTCGTACGTCACGGTCACGCTCTGCCCAGCGGTCGGTGTCGCGGGCGAGATCTCAACGGCCGGGCCGCCGCCTACCGCGCCCTGTCCATCACCGACGTAGACGTGCTGGATCTCGCTCTTGCGCACGTTGCCGCGCGAGTCCATCGCCTCGACGTAGTAATCGACCAGAGCACTCCGAATCCCCGTGAGTTGCACGGAGTACTGATCCGCGATCGCCTGGGGCATCTCGAAGAAGTCGATCGTCGGGCTGTTGAACACGTTGCCCGCGGGGAAGGCTCGCCTGGTCATCGCGAGCGATTGCCACGCGCCGACCTCCGGGCCGCCAGCATACGTCTCGTTCTGTGTGCTCGAGAGCGGATTCTGCCCGTCCGCGTCGAGTCGATACTTCAGCGTGACGCTCGTCACGCCCGAGACGTCGTCGGCGAAGGTCCAGATCCAGAAGTCGCCGTTGTTCACGACCTGCTGATAGGCGTGTGCCGGCCCGAAGTTGGTCGAGCCTGGATTCCACGGGAAGCGCTGCGGGATCCAGACGGTCGGTGGCGTGCGGTCGTTCGTGCCGCTCCCGATCACGGGATTCGCGAGCCGCAGGGCCTCGTTGCACGCGATGGTGGGCTTCACCTCGAAGTCCTCCGCCGTGCCGTAGTACATGTATCCGCTGTTGAGCGAGCCGAGAAAGTAGTGCCATGCGCGCTCGACGGCGTTGGTCGATCCATCGGGATACAGAATCTTCCGGACGTTCACGCTCCCGCTCGAGCCGCCCATCACGATTGGGTCGGTCCAGATCTGCTCGGCGGTGTCCACGCGATTCTGGGCGGCAACGATGATCGCCCAGCTTCGGATGTCCTCGGCCCAGCCGTTCGCGATGTCCACCTGTCCCGAGGCGTTCACGGGGGGCCAGTTCCAGTTGAGAAACTGGGGCGAACCGAAGTCGCCGTCGGCGTTGACCCATGCTCCATCTTCCACGTGCACGAAGTCGTTCGCGGGGACGGGATGGTCGCTGAGGTATCGCTGCACGACCGTGGGGACATAGCCCGCGCCATTGGCGCTCGACACGAGATTCGGTGTGGCTTCCTGGTAGTACGAGAACCCTCCACCCCAGGCATTGTCGCCGTCGTGCGCGAGCACGACGAGCATGGGTCGATTCGGGTCGTTGCGTGTGTTGAGTTGGTCGAAGTACGACGTGCCGATCGGGGCGTAGCCATCCTTCCAGCCGAGCGACTGGCTCGCGGGAACAACGATGATGGAACTGATGACGCCGGTGGCTGGATCGACGTGCTGCGCGCGCCGGGGCGTCAGCGCGAAGGGATACGCCTCGGCGGGCGCACCCGCGATCGATCGACTGGCGGTAGTAGCCGCTTGCGCCCTGCGCGGGGTTGATCTTGTCCGCGAGATTCGGCGGATCGCAGTTGATCCCGCCGCTTCCATACACCACCGGGAAATCGGCACAGGCCCGGCTGATCTTCTCCGCAGAGACAATCGACCACTGGATCCCCTCGCTCGCGAGGATGGGGATCATCCGCTCGGTGAAGGCCATTTCCGAAGGGAAGAACCCAACCGACTGCGGCACGCCCGCGCCCCACGCGTCGGGATAGATCGATTTGTAGAGTTGGATCTCCTTCCGCATCGCCGACTCATCGAGCAGTGGCATGAGCGCGTGGTGGAAGGGGAAGATGACCAGATCGCAACGAGGAACGCTTGTGCCGATGGTGGTGGACCAGCCGCGTGCCTCGCGGAGGGAGTTGTACCATCCCGACGAGTACCCGAGTTGGTTGGCGTTGCCGAGGGACGAGATGTTCTCGATCAGCCCGCCTGAGTACGAGATCTGGGCGCCGCCCTCATTGGTCCAGCGGATGCTGTTGATGGCGTCGCGGCATCGATACTGATACGCCGCCACGCGGTCGGCAAGCCCGAAGATGTCGCGGAGGTTATTCGAGGGGTGGACCGCACCGGCGTCCTTGCGGAGGATCGACCCCCACGCGACCTCATAGCGATCCTGGCCCGAGGCCTGGCGGTCCGGCCAATAGATGGGCTGCTCGAGATGCCAGAGATAGGTGAAGTGGAGTTTCTGCTGCGCCTGGGCCACGGAAACCACTGGGCCGACAATGCCAAGATACCCCGCCAGAATCGTGCCAGGGCCGATGTACTGACAGACACGATTCGTCGAGCAAGTCATGCCCAGAGGATACCACGGCATGCCGTCACCGCCAAGGGAATGTGCTGATGCAGCCAAGACTGGTAGTATGAACTCCAGAACGCGAAAGGAGCCACAATGCCTAGCACACTTGATGAGATCCGCCAGTTGGAAGACCAGATCGGCGAACTGAAATCCAAACTCGCCGCGGCCCGTCGCGAGGCTCCGGCTGAGAACGTGAATAACTACTCGTTCAAGGCCGCGGGAACAGGCTCTCCGGTCACGCTCCTCGATCTCTTTGGCGCGAAGAACGAACTCATCGTCGTGCACAACATGGGGCATTCGTGCGTGTATTGCACGCTCTGGGCGGACGGATTCACCGGAATGTTCAGGCATCTCTCGGATCGCGCGGGGTTCGTGCTGTCGTCGCCCGATGATCCGGCCCGGGCCGCCCAGTTTGCAGCCGATCGCGGGTGGCCGTTCCCCGTCGTGAGCACGACCGGCTCGTCGTTCGCGCGCGACATGGGCTTTGAGAATGAGGGCAAACCAATGCCCGGCGTGAGCACGTTCCGGCGTACTGGCGACCAGATCACTCGGACCGGTTCGACATCGTTCGGCCCGGGGGACGACTTCTGTGCCGTATGGCCGCTGCTCGAGTTGCTCGGCGTGGGCACAGAGGACTGGAAGCCAAAGTACCATTACGAAACGTGGCGGAAGTAACGGGAGGTCAGGGTCCAGTCCCGCTGTTGAACATGATCCAAACACAGGATGCGCGATAACGTGACTCAAACCCGCCGTTTTCGGACTCAAAGTCGATTCTTTGAGCATTTTCTCGGAAGAAAGTTCTCAGAGATACTCCCACGTGGGTGCCTTTCGCGGTAATCTACTCCCGTGAGTTCCATTATCGATCCATCGGCCTTGTCCAGCAACGAGCCACGCGAGTTCCACGACGAGGCGCGCTCGGTGCTGCACTCGCTCCGATCCTCGCTCGCGGCATTGATCGCGTCGGCAGGCGCCGACCCCACCCAGCCACAGGAGTTGTCGCGGCGGTTCAGTCTGGACAAGAGCCTGACGTGGAAGGTCGCGAGGGTGGTGCGTGAGGACGACCCCTCGCTCGCGGTCTCCCACTTGCCTGGACGTTCGGGGTTGCAGATCTTTGTGCGGAGTCTCGCCAAGAGCGGGGCGGACCGGACGGCGGTGGAGACCGCGCGCGAGTCGCTCGTTCGGCTCGATGAGTTCATCGCCGAGCACGCCGGCGACCGCGAGACGTTCAAGATCATCCTTGGGCACTCGACCGACGAGGCGACACGCCAGCACGGCGAGGCGCAGCGCAAACTCGCCTTTCGCGGGCAATCGGCGGTGTGGGGCGTGCAGTCACGCGTCCACATTGCCGCCCAGATCGTGGCCCCTTCGACCAACCCCTTGAAACTCGACATCGCCCTATTGAGCGGGCTGATCGACTTCAAGCGGCTCCGCACGGACGTCGCGTGGAGCATGGCGCGCGTGCGAAACTACATCGGCGACGGGACCACCAATGCGTCCACGCTCCTCGAGGCGCTCGACACACGGCGGGAGACTGGCGAGGTCCCCCTGCTTCTTGATCTCTGCACCGAGCCCACCCCGCCGATGCGGATGATTCCCGGTGAGGGCGAGACCTATCGCATCGAACTCACCGAGGGCCCCGTCGGGAAGTCCGGCGTGATCTCCTGCGTCGCCGGCTGGTTCTATCGCGGCGCCAACTCGATCTACAAAACCAAGGACGACCTCTATGGCGAGCACCTCGTGCACGTGAGCACGCCGACCGAGTTGCTCGTCTTCGATCTCTATGTCCACAAGGACTTCGCCTTCGCCCACCACCCGACGATCAGCGTGTACAGCAATCTCCCGGGTGGGCAGACCTTCTCGCCCGCGCACCGCGACAAGGCGCTCCTGCCCGTGGGCGAGCAGGTGACCGAACTCGGCTCGTGCCCGCCTTCGACGATGGTTCCCGAGGTGCCCCGCTATTCCCGTGCCATCTCGTCGGCCTTTGAGCGCCTGGGGTGGACCGACGCCGATTTCCACGGCTATCGCTTCCGCATCAAGTATCCCCCGGTGCCATCGCTGGCGCTCTTCCGATACCCGCTTGCGGATCGTCCGTGACTCGTGATCAGCAGGCGCCGATGGCAACGATGTGGACCTCGCCGCCGGGGACGACGCGCACCACGCCCAGTTCGCGCAAGGCGTTGAGGGCGGCGTTCTGCTCAGCCTTCTTCTTGGAGTTCCCCCAACTCGGCTCGAAGCGACGCTGCTGGATCTCCACGCAGATCTTGAAGCACTTGGCGTGGTCCGGACCTTGCTCATCGACGATGCGATAGAGCGGCGCCATCCCGAAGGCCTGCTGCGAGTGCTGCTGGAGCACGCTCTTGTAGTTCTGCTGGTGCCCGTTGGATCGGCCCTCATCGATATAGGGCTCGACAACGCTGTGGATAAACCGGGCGGCGGCGTCGAACCCGCCATCGAGATAGATCGCGCCGATCACCGACTCGAGCACCGCCGCCCCGAGCGACATGGGGAGTTCGGTGTTCTGCATCCCCTTGCCCAGGACGAGTCGCGAGTCCAGCCCGAGGTCCTTTGCGATCTCCGCGCAGGTCTGACGCGAGACGACCGAGGACTTGATCTTGGTCATCTCGCCCTCGAGAGCCTCGGGGAAGCGGGAGTAGATGCGCTGGCAGACGATCAGGCCCAGGACGGCATCGCCCAGGAACTCGAGGCGCTCGTTTGACTCGACGCGCGACGGCGCGATCGAGGCGTGGGTGAGCGCCTGGCGCAACAGGTCCCGATCGTGGAACGTGTGCCCGACGAGGGTCTCGATTTCGTGCAGTGTTTCCGAATCCATCACGCCGCTCCAATGCGGGCAAAGGCCCGCGACAGGCTCCGGCGGCTGGGCGAAATGCCCACCTGCCGGGGCGTCCCGTTCGACCACGCGTGGGGCCAGAGTGACTCACGCGAGACCGGACCGGGTCGCAACGCGATGGCTCGCCATCCGTTCTGGGTGTTCGCGTGGCCTACACCGGCCAACGAACACAATCCGAACGACGTGCGAGCGGACGCGTCACGCCCTACATCGACCGAGAAAGAGTACCACTTCTGTCTGAATTCGCAATCCCAACATGGGGTGAGTTCGTGGAAATGTGGCGAAGCGGGGGTCGATCGCCTATTGTCTCGGCCCATCGGCGGCCTGCCGGCGGTTTGGTTCTCAGGATCGAGGATTCGCCATGCACTATCCCCATCGAACAAGCCGCGTGAAGCGCAAGCGGGCCATCGGATTTCGGGCTCGGATGAAGACGACCAACGGGCGGAAGTTGATGAACCGCAAGCGTCGCGTCGGGCGAAGCCTCAACGTCGCGGACAAGTAGTCGATCTCGACCAGCCGGGCGGGCCCTCTCCCGTGGTGCCCCAATGGCGCCTCGTTGTGATAGCATGGTGGGATGTCCCGCACGCGCCCAAGCCGCGAAGAGGTCTCCGTCCGTCTCGCGCCACCCGCGTTCACGCTCATCGAACTTCTCGTGGTCATCGCGATCATCGCGATCCTGATCGGGCTGCTCCTGCCGAGCCTGGCCAAGGCCCGGGGTGCGGCACAGGCCGCGGCGTGTCTCTCGAACCAGCGACAGATCGGGATCGCCCTCCAGACCTACGCGAACACGTACAAGGAATGGATCCCGCGCGAGTCGGGCAACAGCGAGGCGCTGCCCATGCGCGTGCCCCAGGTCCCCGCGTGGTTCCGATCGTGGGCTCCAGGGCAACGGGCGCAGTTCAATATCTCGTGGGCGTTCAATCTCAGGCCGTTTCTTGATCCGCGCGCCGACGCCCAGAACGACTCTGGAGGGATGAATGATCGCTTCCACGCGATGGATGTCTATCGTGACCCGGCGCGGCCCCGCGACGACCACCGCATCCACTACATCAACAACGGCGTGCGCTTCACGCGCTCATCGCCGACCTTCCTCACCAATGAGACCGAGTGCAAGGCGCCGATGCAACTCGTCCGGATCGCGCGCACCGAGCACGTGCTCTACTTGACGTGCTTCGCCGACGATCCGGGCAATCTGCGGTCGCAGAACTACCAGGCGACGGCGGCGAGCGACATGCACCTCTCGATCTTCTACGACATCCGTCGGCGGACGAACATCAACGGCCCGACGGCCGGGGGCGACCCGACGCTGTGGCGACGCACCGCGCCCAATCGGCATGGCGACGGCGCCAACGCGATGTACATGGACGGTCACGCCTCGCATATCGCCGCGGCGGATCTCCTCAATCTCAAGACCTGGGACGACGGAGACTATCGCTAGGCTGCACCCGCGTTTGCCCACACGAACATGCTGCGAACCTTGCCGTTACACACGGCACTTGCACATGCGGGGTTCATCGCGCACAATGTGGTTGGGCCGTTTCGCTCGCCGATCACACCGATCCAGGCGTACCGATGGGGGAAGAGTGCGGCCACTGAGTACAGGAGACCACCGATGAAGACCGCATGCGTTCTCGCACTGTCGCTGGCCACGCTCTCGACCTCGGCTCTCGCCCAATCCGACCTTTGGCGTGCGTATCGCGTGACGCCAGAGAGCCTGTACAACACGAATCCGTGCAGCGGGCCGTGCCTGTGCGTTTGGGCTGGGCCGTTTCTCCCGACCACGGGACGGATGTACATGACGATCGCGCCCAGCATTCCGGAGCAGACGGCGTACAACGTTACCGCAAGCCTCAACGCCCGCGCGCTAGATGGCTCCCTGCAGCACCTCGATGGCACCGGCGCGCTGCTCACGACCATCCTGCCCGACGCAGAGCGGCGCCTCACCCTGACTTTCGACTTCCCGGATCGCGCGGACGTGGCGCTCGACTCGGGGTTCGTGCCGGTGGGGTCTGGAGAGACCCTGGAGACGACGATCCGAAGCGAGGTCTTCGCCTGCACGTCGTACTCGATTTCGGTGGTGGCGTCGCCGATCTGTCCCGCGGACTTTGACGACGGTTCACAGACGGGGACGCCCGACGACGCTGTGTCGATCGACGATCTGCTCTATTACATCGGCCTCTTCGCAGACGGTGCGGCGATCGCGGACATGGACGACGGCCAGGGGCTTGGCATGACCGACGGCGCCGTCACGATCGATGACGTGATCTATTTCCTCGACCGATTCCAGAGCGGGTGCTGACAACCAGGGCTGGCCCACTATCGAGATGGGGGAGGTCGCACGAGGACTCGCGGTCGATTCGCTACTCTTGCGTCTCGGGCACGGCTCGGCCGTACACCGATCGACGCCATGACTTGTACACGATCCAGTATCGGGGCAAGTTTCTGGAGAAGCCGCGATGAACGCCACACCCGCGATCCAATACTCCTCGATCCTCTTGCCGACGGCGTTCTCGGAGTTGTCGAAGCGGGCGGCGGCCCACGCGGCGTATCTCGCGAAGAGCCTGGGTGCCACGATCCACGTAGTCCACGTCGCCAGCCCGGGCGTGCCGCCACCGGTCGATGCCGCCTCGGGCGCGCCCTACCCGGCCGTGGCGATGCCCGATCCTTCATTACTCGTGGAGCACGGGCGCGCGTCGCTCGCGGAGTTCGTGCGTTCGAATCTCACGGGTCTTGAGGTAAAGACCGAGTGCACGATCGGGAACGCTCCTCATGAACTTGCCGAGTACGCCTCGCGGAACAGGATCGATCTCATTGTGATGGGGACGCATGCCGACGGCGTTGTGAAACGTCTGATCTTCGGCTCGGTAAGCAAGTCGTTGCTGGAGTGCAGCCCTTGCCCGATTCTGTTCGTGCCGGTGCACGGCGTGTCGCACCTCTGACGCGAATCGCGCCCCGCGAACGAACAAGATTCGAAACACTCACGACCCAATGGTCAGGCCGACGGGCTGAGGCCTCGGGGCGTGCGTGGGTTGCACGGCGACGCCGAGCGGCACGCGCTTGCCGCCTTGGGGAGGTATCCCCTCCTGATCGATGTGGCGCTGGATCGCCATGACACCCTCGATGAGCATCTCGGGGCGCGGCGGGCACCCGGGGATGTAGACATCGACCGGGATGTACTGGTCGCACCCCTGGACGACGGCATAGGTGTCGAAGACACCGCCGGTCGAGGCGCACGCGCCCATCGAGATGACCCACTTCGGCTCGGCCATCTGCTCGTAGATGCGCTGGAGCACGGGCATGGTCTTGATGGCGATGCGTCCGGCGACGATGAGCAGGTCGGCCTGGCGCGGGCTGAAGCGCATGACCTCGGCCCCGAATCGCGCCAGGTCGTAGCGCGAGCAGGCGGTCGCCATGAGTTCGATCCCGCAGCACGCGGTGGCGAACGGCATCGGCCAGACGCTACTTCGGCGCGCCCAGTTCACGACGCGCTGGAGGTTCGTCGTGAGGAATCCTTCGGTGGAGAGTGCCGCTTCGAGACCCATTCGCGCTCCTCAGTACACAAGGAATCGTGGCCGTGCCGATCGAGGGCGAGCGGCGGGATGGCCAACTCGGAAAGTCTAGGAATGCCGGGGGTTGCTCGCACAAGGCGTGCTTCAGGCGGGGCTTGGCACCTGGGGCGATGGTGACGCCTCGCCGGCGGGGCGCGGGGCGATGAGATCGGCGAGGGTCCGGCCCGCGAGCACCTTCGCCCGGTGCGCGCGCAACTCGTCCATGACCTCGGCCACGCGAGCGACATCCACACTGGAGAGTTCTTCGCCCAGGCGCAGGACCTCGCTGGCGCTGATGGACTCGGGAGGACGGGCGAGCGTGTAGCCGCCTTCGGTCTTGCCGGCGACACTGAGCAGCATCTTCCGGGCCGCCAGTTGCTCCATCACGACCGCGGCAATGTCCTCATCAAGCCCCAACTCGTTGGCGATATGCGTGCGATCCGTCGGCTTGCCCGTGGCGAACCTCCGAGTCACGACGACCATGAGCGCGAGGACGGCCGAGGTGTCCACGATCGGGTGCCGACCCGGGCCGGAATCGGGGACAAGCCCGAGCGTCCCGAGGAGATCACGGAGCGCGCCGGACTTGCGGGCGGCGGTGTAACTCTGGAGCGAGTGGGTCACGATCAGCCCGCCGATGTTGATGAGCCAGGTGACATAGATCCAGATGAGAAAGAGTGGGATGAGGGCGAGGAGCCCATAGAGCCGGGCGGTGGAACTGGAGTATGCCACGTACATGGAGAACCCGCGTTTGGCCCCCTCCAGCCCGAGCGCCGCGACGAAGGCGCCGACAAAGGCCGGGCCGACCTGCACGCGCGAGTTGGGGACGGCCATGTACATCAGCGTCAGCATGAGCGCGCTGATCATGACGGTCAGCGGGTACGAGCCGAGGAACCCGAGCCAGCGCCCGAGCAGGCCGTCGTTCCCGCGCAGGTAGAGCAGCGTGCGTTCCTGGAGATAGAACGTGAGCACGAGGCAGACCGAGCCCAGGGTGAGCAGGGTCCAATAGAGCATGATCCGCCGGGGCCAGGACCTGCCGATCGGCGCGAGGAAGACCTGGTTGTACGCCTTCTCGATCTCCACGAGCATGGAGATCGCGGCATACATGAGCATGATCGCGCCGACCGTCCCGATCGCGCTCACCTTCACGTTGTGAACGTTGTCCACGACCTCCTCAATCCACTGATCGAGGCTTGTGAACTGGTGCGAGGTGGCATTCGTCGGCGACGGCGTGTGCCCGGTCGCGGCAGGTGCTGCTGGCGAACCGGCCGGATCTGTGGTGGAGTCGGGGTTCTCGAAGGCCGCGTCACGCGGGTCGCCCACCGTCACGCCGTTCTCCATCCCGGACTGGTCGAGTTGCTCCTGGGTCAGCGTCACCTGGGAAAGCCCGGTGAAGTCCATGATCTGGCGGACTTTGAGTTTCAGTTCATCGGGCGTCGAGAACGCGCGCAGCACGATGAGGCTGATCACGATCACCGGAATCAGGCCGAAGATCGTGCGATACGAGAGAGCGGCCGCCATCCGCGCGATCTGCACGCGATGCGCGTTGGCGAGCACGACCCGCACAAACTGCCACAGCGCGCGCAGGTTGCCCATCGGACCAGTGAGGTCACGATCAGGGCGAACGTCAGGTTGGCTCTCGCGTGTCTCCATCAACCTTTCCGATGTCCGCCTGGTCGAGTCACACGCGGGCTGCCGCTCGTTCGGCCATTCGGGCGTCCGTCCTGCGTTCCACTCCGCGCCGATCGCGTCACGCTCGAGCGATCGGACGTTCTAGACGCGGGTTTCCCGCTTCTTTCCTTCGGCTTGGACGGGTGGCTTCTTTCGCCGAGGGGCTTCCTGTTCTTGTCCTGATCGGGAGCCATGCTTGATTTCACGCCGATCTTGCGCACCGATGGACTCGGTTTCGCCGGTCCGCCCTTGCGGAGCACCTGGATCTCTTCGCGTGAGAGTTCCCGCCATTGGCCTGAGGCCAGGCCCTTGAGTTGCAGCCCGCCGATCGCCACGCGGATGATCTTGCGGACCGGCGTGCCGAGCATCCGCAGGACGTCCTGGAGTTGCCCGCCATGCGATTCCTGGAGTCGAATCTCGAGGATGCTGTTCGCGCCAGCACCTTCACCCGCGGCGGCCATCTTGCCGGCGCTCACGATCCGGATCTGGGGCATCCCCCGTGGCACACGCACGACGATCGGTGTCGCGTCGCGCTTCGGCCCGCGAAGATCACGCTGGACCTTTGCCGCACGCCGCGCGATCTCCTTGTAGGGCTGCGACAGGTTCGCGAGCGCCTTCTCGTCGGGCCTTCCCTTCACCGTGACGAGATACGTCTTCTCGACGCCGAACCGCGGGTGCGAGAGGCGATTGGCGAGTTCGCCGTCGTTGGTGAGCAGCACTAGCCCCGTCGCGTCGTAATCGAGCCGCCCGACAGGGAAGAGGCGCGCCCCGGAAGGGTGCTGGACAAGATCGAGCACCGTGGCGCGATCCGACCCCGGCTCGTCGGCGGTCGTCGAGAGGACCCGCGTGGGCTTGTGGAGCATCACGTACAACTTCCGGTCGGCCCCGCGGACCTCCCGCCCATCGACACGCACGCGATCCACGCCCGGCTCCACGAACGCTGGGAGCGTCGAGACCGTCACGCTATTGACCTCGACCCTGCCTGACTCGATCAGTTCCTCGCATACCCGTCGCGCGGCGACGCCCGCGTCGGCGAGGTATTTCTGGAGCCGAACAGTTCCCGATGCTTTGGCTGTGGATGTCTTTCGCACCACACAGAGGATAGCGGGGAGGCGATTAGTCCCATGGAGCCACGTCGATCGGGCAAGAACTACGCGAAACAGGCCGATATGGCCGACAATCCCCTTTTCGCCATGGAGGGCGCCATGATCGTGGAGACGAAGCCGGGAGCGGGAAGTGCGGGATTGCCCCGAGGTGAGGACCTCGCGCGTCAGTTGTTCGTGTCGCCCCGCGTGGTGGACCACCGGTCCTTCGACGAACTGGCCGGCGCCCTGCGCGCGATCGTGACCGAGGCCGTCAACCAGTCACGGTCGCTCGCGTCGGTCTCGGCAGAGGTCCGCGAGATCGACACACGCCTCCGCGACGCCGGGCGCGACATGCAGACGCGCGTGGAGACCGCCGTCCGCGTCATCCCGACGCTCGACCAGCGCGTGCAGAAGGCCGAGGAGTCGATCACTCGCGCGACCAAGGACCTCGCCCAGAAGGAGCAGTCGCTCCGTGAGATCGTGACGCGCTCCACGACGATCGACGAGAAACGCATCAGCGAGGTCGTGCAGCGCCAGGTCTCGAGCGTTGTGGACCGGGCGCTCGCGGCCTTTGCCACGCAGTTGGCCGAACACGCGAAGCAGGCCGAGCACTCGCTCACTACCACGATCGAGTCGCTCGCCACGCGTGCCGACGCCCACATGAAGGCCCTCGACGAGTCTCGCTCGCGGGCCGAGGAACTCTCCGCGGATCTCGTGCGCCGGTTCGAGGCCAGGGCCGAGCAGATCCGGGCCCACGCCAGCACCACGAGCGAGGAGATCCTCGAGCGGGCACGAGTCCAGGCGGGCCTCATCGTCGCGGACGCGGAGGCCAAGTCCAAGGTGATGATCGAGAAGGCCCAGCGCAAGGCCGAGGAACTCGAGGTCGAACTGGCGCGTCGAGCCGACGCACGATTCGAAGAGTCGCGCCTCGCGGGCGAGGAGGCGGCGTCGGCCTTGAGCGCCGAACTCGAGTCGCTCGCCTCCCGCGGCACGGTACTCCTCGAGAATCACGAGACGCGTGCCGCTCGCCTCGCCGAGGTCGCGGGACACACGCGAGAGGTGCTCGAGGAACTCGATCTCGACGACCTCCGCGACCTTGCCGATCGCCTCGCCGATGCGTCGATCCGCGCGAATCGGGCCGAGGCGACGCTGACCGATGTCCTCTCGCTCACGCGTCAGTCCGCCGAGACGCTGGCGAAGGCCGAGGGGCTCTCGCGCGATCTCACAAGTCTCGTTGAGCAATCCGATCAGGCCCGACGGCACCTCGCGGGCGACGTGCTCAAGGGCGCCGAGTCCATCGACGCGCTCGAGGCCCGATTCGCCGAGACCCGCGAGACACAGGAGACCATCCTCGCCCAGGTCCCCGAGATCGAGGACGCGGTGAACATCATGGCCAACGCGATCTGCGAGCAGAAGGCCCACCTCGAACGCGTTGCGGCTGAGGCGACGAAGCGACAGGAAGAAGCACTCGCCGCGGTCGAGTCGCGTGTGCAGTCATCCACGCGCGAGGCCGAACTCGTCACCGTGAAACTCGAGGGCCTCGTCCGCAAGATCCGCGAGAGCGCCCGAGCCAAACGCAGGACGGCCTCGAACTAAGCCTCTTCGGGCGCGCTCGCTCCATACATCGATGCGATCGCGCCGTCTGTGACGCGCGTACGGGCTGTGACGGTTCGGTGTCGCGGCGGACGCACGGATTCATGCCTCCTCGCCGTCGTTCCACGCGAATCGCCGATGCTGGGAGCGAGAGAAGCCGAGCGATGGATCGGCCGAGTCGGGGAAGCGCATGCACGCCGTCGTTCGAGAGGACAAGCGAGTCGTCGTCCACAAGGACTGGCCCGAGCCGGGTTCCGGGAGCGCCCCCACCACGCGCCCAACAGACGCTTCACGATCCACACCGAGCGAGCGCACCAACGGCAACTCCTTCGAGGCCCTCGTCCGCCTCACCCGTGCCGGCATCTCCTCCTTCGACGTCGCCGTCTCGCGCGGCCTCGTCAACTTCCGGGGCGTGATGGGCCACGAGTTCGTCGGCATCGTCGAGAAAATCATCGACCGCGCCGGCACGAGTGACATCCCCGAGAGCGCGTCCGCGTGGATCGGCAAGCGCGTCGTCGGGAGCAAGACCATCGTCTGCGGCCGCTGCGAGCGCTGCCGCGGCGGGCTTTCCTCCCACTGCACCGATCGCACGGTCCTGGGCACGCACGGACGCGATGGCTGCTTCGCCGAGCGATTCCTCATACCTGTTACCAATCTCGCCGAGTTACCCAAGGGCGTGAGCGACGACGCGGGCGTCTTCGCGCAGGGTGTCGCCGCCGCCGTGCATGCCGCAAAGGTCATGCGCCTGGAATCGAAGGCGTACATCACTGTGCTGGGCGACGGCCCGATGGGGCTCCTGTGCGCCCAGGTCATGGCGCGCCTCAACGCCTCGGTCCGACTCCTGGGCACGCACCCGGCGAAGTTCTCCCTCTGCGAACGCTGGGGCGTCAAGCACCGCCACGTCGCCGAGGTCGGCCTGCGCCAGGATCAGGACGTCGTCGTCGATTGCACAGGCTCGGCGTCGGGTATCACGCTCGCGCTGCGATTGGTCCGACCGCGCGGCAAGGTCATTCTCAAATCCGCCGGCATGCTCGTCAACGACGCCGGCGTCGCGACCGGGGCCACACTCGATGGACCCAAGGTCGGGGCGCGAGGCGTGGCCGACGGCGGGATCGATCTCTCCCTCGCCGTCGTCAACGAGGTTGAACTGATCGGCGTGCGCTGCGGCAAGATCGCCGAGGGCGTGAGCGCCCTGGCGAAAGGCGAGGTCGATGTCTCCGCCCTGGTCACGGGTCGATCCAGGCTGGGCGACGCGGTCGAGGCCCTAAGCGAGGCCGCCGACACCCGCCAGATCAAGGTCGTGCTGGAGCCATAAGGATCACCGCGCCCGTCCCGTCGCCTACCCTCCACCCATGTCCCTCAAGACCACCTATCCGCCCGGCACTCGCGTCCGCGTCACCCAGCAGGTCCCGCGCCTCGATCGCCACGCGAGCCTCAAGGGAGGTAGTGGTGGACGCGACTCGACCAACGCCGGCGGCGGCACGATGGTCACCACCGTCGAGGGCGTCGTGATCGACGCCGGGCAACAGAAAACCGGCTCGTGGTACGCCCACAGCAAGGACCACAAACTCTGGCTCGATCGACTCGTCCTCAAGAAGGACGACGGCGAGATCGTTCACCTCAACCTCGACCGCTATTCGGCGATCGATGTGCTGGGGGAGTGAACATCCAAGTTCCCAAGAGACGAGTTCCGAAGTTCGCCTGCAACCCGTTCAATGCACAAGGCCCCGGGCGTTGGTCCCGGGGCCTTGCGATTCCGTTCTGGACGAGCCTTTCCGAATCACACGTGTGAATCGGCGTGGCGTTGATGCGGCCTTAGCACCCGCTGTTGAAGCGGGCGAGGAAGTACAGCAGGTCGTCGATGGTGACGCCGCCGTCCTTGGTTCCCGTGCCGCTGCCATCGTCCACGTCGGCGCCGATGGAGCCCTGGTTGAAGATGTTGAGGTAGTACAGCAGGTCATCGATGGTGACGCCGCCGTCGGGCGTCCCCGAGCCGCTGCCATCGTCCACGTCAGCAACGCAGCAGGTGAAGATCGACTCGAACGCGGCAACATCGGCGCTGGTGACGACGAGGCCGCTATCCCACTCGCCGGTGGTGCCATCGCTCAGGTCCATCCGGATCATCGCGAGAAGGGCGTTGAAGTCACGCCCCTGGTGGGCCCAGCCCATGTAGGCGATGTCGTCGTTGGGGTCGAGCGGTGTGTTGTTGTCCTCGACGAGCGGCGCCATGTCGTCAAGCGAGGCGCCGACCTTCGACGCGATGAGGTTCGCGTCGTCGCAGTTCACGACGCCATCGAAGTTGAAGTCGCCGGCGACAAAGCGGAACTGGGTGATGTTGATCCCGCCGGAACCCGAGGAATCAACGTCGTTGAAGTTGCCAGGGGTGAGCACGAACCCGTTGAGGTTGATGTCATTGAGGAGGTACGAGCCGTTCGTGTCGAGCACCCCGAACTCGTTGTACGTCGGACCATTCGGGTCGGTCGGCCCGCCGCGAAATGATGGGTTGTACTGAATGAGCGGCAGCGACTGCGGCCCGGTGTCGAGGATGTCGCCATAGATGAACTCCTCGTCGGCCATACGCGTGAATCGCATCGTGGACCCGGTGTAAAAGTGGCCCTGCTCGGGGTTCACGCCGAAGTACGCCACGCGGCTCGCGGCATCGGGATTGAAGCCCGACGTGTCCGACAGTTCCTGCTGGCTCGAACGGACATACTCCTTGCCGCCGCCGTTGGACCACGCCACGTCATCCACCATCTGGTAGGGCTCGAGCGAACTCGGCGCGGGGACGGGTGGCGTCGCGGCTCGCTCGCTGTTCACGGGAGTTTCCGCCGGGGGCGTGCCGCCACCAACCACGAGAGAGCCGATGCCGTTGAAATCGACGCGTCCGTTGAAGTCCACGTCGGGGTTGATGTCCTTGCGCCACGCATACCGGATGTTCGAGGGATAGAAGAGCGGGCCTGAGGTAATCGTGTTCGCGGGCACGCCGTCGTAGAGCGAGATGCCCGAGGCGTTGATCGCGTGGAACGGGCGCTTGCGCATCAGGACGAAGGTCGCCGAGCCATCGTTCTTGATGCGTCCGGCCACATCAACCGTCGGGCAATGCGAAGCCTGGAAGGTCGCCGTCGCAGTTCCCGGCGCAAAAAGGGCGAGCGCCTGGCTCGGCTGGGCGTTGTTGTAGAGCACAAGCAGGCCATTCGACCCGATCGTCAATCCATCAAGGCTCCACGCCTCGTCGATCTCCGCGACCTCGTCGCCGCCGTCCCAACCCGCGGGCAGCGGGCCTGGCACATCGTTGCCATCCGGATCGCCTCCGCCGAAGACCGACGCGACCATGTACCCCGTGAGATCCATGCCCGCCGGCCCATAGATCTCGATGTATTCCCACCGATCATCGATCGTGCCGCTCCCCGGCGGGTTCGGATACACCTCGTTCAGAACAACCTGCCCCTGCGCCACACTCGCAGCCAGCCCGGCCACCACACACACACACATGGAACGCTTCATCTCTATTCTCCTCTGTCAGACTGCGATCTCTATCACAAACAACAGACCTCCATCACGCCAGCGAGGGAGTCCAAACTACTCATTGGGTCGCCAGAAGCGTCCGGTGCTCAGGAGGCCGCCGAAGATCTTCCCCTCGATGTCGTCGTCGTACGCCGCATTGGGGGCACGTGTCGCGCCGCTCAGCCAACCGATCTCTCCGTCACGATTCGTGTCGGCCACGGCATCGGAGTGACCATCCGCAAACAGAAAGTTCGCGTAGTGCTTGTCGTGGTCTTTGCGATTCGCACCGGCGGCGGCGTTATTCACCGGCCCGCCGGGCGCCTTCCCGTGTGCCGGCCCGAAATCAGAATACTTCTGACGCGCCCACGTCCCATCGCTCGCCTGTCCCGCAGGGCCGTCGGTGAGATCCTTCACCGTTCGATATTGCCGTTCGTCGATGATCTCGATCGCCACACCCGAACTCAGATTATCTTCGACACGCCCATCGGCAAAGAGCGGCACATAGTTCGGGCTGGTTCCCGTGATCTTGCTGTCTCGCAGCGGACCGACCATATAGGCATACCGCTGCGGATCGTTGCTCGCGTTGCGCACGTTCTTGAACTCGGTGTACGCCATGTACCACGCCATCGTGTAGTTCGTGTTGAATCCGCGACGGAACAACTCGAGTTGATCCTGGGGTGCGCTCGGACGATCCGTGAGCCGCCCAAACGTCATGGCCTGTGTCATCTGCGCCGGATTCGTCGGACACAAGAGCCGACCGGGGATCAGATACTCGCCGTTCATCATGTCCGCCAGCCAGCCCGCCTTGTCGATCGGTCCAGGCCCGCTGTTCAACCGGTTGTCGAATCGCCCGCTCGAATAAAAACCCTTGTTGTTCGCCGCGTAGGAGTTCACCGCAATACCAACCTGGCGCAGGTTGCTCTTGCACGCGGCCTGCTTCGCCAACTCTCGCGCGGCGGCAAGGCTCGGGAGAAGTATCCCGATCAGGAGCGCGATCACCGCGATCACCACGAGCAACTCGATCAGCGTGAACGCCGACGCAGCACGCCAAACGGCGGCTCGTTGGTGCGCGGAATCGGCGCGGCCTGTCTCGGCTCTCTTCATGGACAATGTCGTAGACAACAACTCCTCGACTTGCGCGGTGTTTGCTCAACCTTGACCCAGTCTTGATCGAACATGAACATTTTGACCCACGCAACACTTCACGCAGTCTTTGCGCGGCCTTTGTACACCTTCCGAATCTCGCTGGTAGTCTTTTCCTCACGCCGTGGAGCACACGGCCAAAGGAGAGAAGACATGACGAAGTGTGTGACGATCGTGGCCCTCGCGGGCCTGGGTGTGGTTGCGGCCTCTGCCAGTGCGCAGGTTCGCATCACCGAGTGGGCCTACAGCGCGCTCAGCGCCGGCGGCACGGGCGAGTTCATCGAGTTCACCAACATCGGCGCCAGCCCCGTCAATATGACCGGCTGGAGCTTCGACGACGACAGCCAACTCCCCGGTGTCGTCGATCTCTCCGCCTTCGGGCTTGTCGCCCCGGGCGAGTCCGTCATTCTCACCGAGGCCGACGCGTCCCTCTTCCGCACCGACTGGGGCCTCAGCGCCGCCGTCAAGATCATCGGTGGCAACACCACCAACCTCGGCCGCAACGACGAGATCAACCTCTTCAACGGCCTCACGCTCGTTGATCGACTCACCTTCGGCGACCAGAACATCCCCGGGACCATCCGCACCCAGAACGTCACGGGCATCACCCTCCCGTCGAACTACGGCACGAACAACGTCGCGGGCTGGTTCTTCTCGGTCAACGGCGACATCTACGGCTCGCACCTCTCCGCGTCCGGTGACCTCGGCAACCCCGGCATCGCCGCGATTCCCGCTCCTGGCGCGGTCGCACTTCTCGGTCTTGGTGGGCTCATGATGGGCCGTCGCCGCCGCTAAGTTCTCTGAACTCAGATCGCACCAAACACGACACGGCCCCGGTATGGACGACCGGGGCCGTGTGCAATTGTGTGACCGTGTCCCGCGTTTATGCACCAAAATCTGGAGACCGAGCACGCGACACGCCGTTCAACTCAACACCCGCTATTGAACCGAACCAGGAAATACAACAGGTCGTCGATCGTCACACCACCATCCTTGGTCCCCGTCCCTGTGCCGTCGTCCACGTCGGCGACGCATCCGCCGCTGGTTGTGGGAGGTTGGAACTCGAACGCGCCCATGTCCACATTCAGCGCCCACGCGGGAACGCCGCTATTGGGCACCGAGGGATCGTCCACGTTGCGGTCGTTGCCGATGTAGTCCAACGCCATGCTCAGAACGGCCGGCGAGTCTCCCGCATCGATGCCCGGTGAACCGGCAAGCAACGCGAGATTGCCGTAGTTGTCGTCGATTGTGCCCCAGTTGCCATCGAGACCGGCACTGGGCATCATGGCGAAGAGTGGCGTATCATTCATGTTGCCCGTGCCGCTGCGCACGCCCGAGGCCAACTCCACATTGGAGTAGGTCACGCTGTGGATCGCATTCAGAAACGTGTTCGCGTTCCCCCAGATCTGGCACCCCTTGAGATTCGCCGCACTCCCCGCGACGACCGGCTCTGCGCCCTGGTTCCCCACGATCGTGCAGTTGATCGCGTTCAGCGCATTCGCTCCAGTGCCGAATGCATAGAACGCCCCGCCGAACGCCGATCCGGTGTTGCCGACCATCACTCCGTTGCTGATCGTGGTCGCGGTCACGCAATAGATCCCCCCGCCTCGGAGCGCGGAGTTCGCGAAGAAGCCGCACCGATCGGCGGTGAGAGTTCCGGACGTGCCGGTCTTGAGGATCGCCCCGCCCAGGTCCGCCGCGGAGTTGCGCGTGAAGACGCAGTCGGTCAGGGACAAGTTCACAAAGCTGCTCACAAGGATCGCGCCCCCATCGCCACCCGACGCGCTGGCCGTGTTCCCGGTGAAGGTGCAGCGCGTGAGGTCATACGCCGTGGCCGTCGAGTAGGCCGGCGTCGCGATGGCCCCGCCATAGCTCGCCGAGGTGTTGCTCGTGAACGAGCAATCCACAATGGTCATGTTCCCGGCATTCGCCGCATAGATCGCTCCACCGGGATTGGAGTTGGTGGAGGAGTTCCCCGTGAATGATGAGTTCGTAATCGTGGACGCCGCCGTCGTGATCGTGTAGATCGCGCCGCCCGCGCCAGGCGCGACGTTTCCAGAAAACGTGCACCCGCCCAGATTCATGCCCCCGCGGATGAGCAATGCCCCGCCCGCGCCGCCGGCGGTGTTATTCAGGAACGAACTGCCCGTGATGGTCGCCCCGCCATTGAGGGTGTAGATCGCCCCGCCGTCGTCACCCGCGTGATTGTTGGTGAACGTGCAGAACTCAACGGTAAGCAGAGAGTTGTTCACGACGATCCCGCCACCGTCGTTGGGGAATCCGTCGGGCGATCCCACCGAACCGGGTGTGCTGCCGTCCTGAATGGTCACGCCCCGAAACGTCACCCCCGGCGAGGGGCAGTTGTTGACCTGAACAACAGACGTGTTCAACCCATTCGCGGAGATCATCGTCGCCGCCGCTCCGCCCGTCCCCTCAATCGTCAGCGACTTGCCGCTGATCGTGAACGTCTGGTTGTAGAACCCCGGGGCAAGCAGAATGCGATCCCCACTCACCGCGGTGTTGATTGTGGCCTGGATGCTGTTCACCGGGCTGATGTTGATGTCCGCCGCGTGGGCCGCACACCCGATCCAGGCAACCAGGCTCAATCCCAACATCCGCATTGGACAAAGGCTCGTGGACTTCATCGTCGTATCTCCTGTGTGTGAGGTCGTGCGCCGATGTTCACCAGAGCGAGCACCAGCAGGAATGGCCGACTTCGCAAGCCCGCCACGGTGTTGGGCGATGTCGGCTGCTGTCGAGTCCGAAAATGCGGCAACTCCAAGGACTTTCCCGGGCGCGGATCGGCCAAACATCGCCCAACTCCACATGCCTCCAGCCCGTCACGCGCGATCAACTCAACCCCGATTCGAGTACCATGGATCGATGGGCAAGGCCCTACCAACCTCGGATCGCGACCCGTCCGACCAGGTCACGCGACTCTTGAATGCCGCCGCCGAGGGCAACGGGAGCGCCGCTAACGACCTCGTCCCACTCGTCTACGACGCCCTTCGCGCCCTCGCCGCTGATCTCTTCCTCGACGAGCGTCGCCAGCACACGCTGGAACCCACGGCCTTGGTCCACGAGGCCTACGTCCGTCTCGTCCGCCAGGAGGGCGTCGATTGGCAGAGCCGCGCCCAGTTCTATGTGATCGCCGCGAAGGCCATGCGACACATCCTCGTGGACCACGCGCGCGGACGCGATAGGAAGAAGCGAGGCGGCGGCTGGGGACGCGTCACCCTCGATGGCGTCCACGCCCCAAAGCCCGACGACGACGCTCTCGACATGGTCGATCTCCACGAGGCGCTGGACGCGCTCGCGCAACTCGATGAGCGCAAGGCACGCCTCGTCGAACTCCGCTTCTTCGCCGGGCTCAAGGCCGAGGACGCCGCCGAACTCCTGGGCATCGCCCGCTCCACCGCCGCCGAAGAATGGCGCATGGCGCGAGCCTGGCTCCATCGCCAACTCAAGGCCGAGCCACAGACACGCGCGGAGCCCGACGCATGAGCGAGGCCGAGCGTTTCCAACTCGTGGACGAGATCTTCAAGGAGGCGCTGCGTCTCCCGCCCGACGCCCGCGCAAGACTACTCGACGAGCGCTGCGCTGGTGACCCCAGTCTGCGCCACGAGATCGAGGCCCTCCTCGCCGAGGACGCCGTCACGCGCGGCGCCCTCGATCAGCCCGCCATCCATGAGGCCATCAACCTCTCGCACATCGAGGGACTCGCGAGCGCCCGGACCGAGCCGATCCCCGACCACATCGGGCACTACCGAGTCATCGCCCGCCTCGGTGTCGGCGGCATGGGCACCGTCTACGAGGCCGAGCAGGAACGCCCCAAACGCCGCGTCGCCGTCAAAGTGATCAACGCCGGCCTGGTCTCCCCCACCACGCTCCGCCGCTTCGAACAGGAGGCCCGCGTCCTCGCGCTCCTCGAGCACCCGTCCATCGCGCGCATCTATGAGGCCGGCGTCCACGCCTTCGACGACGGCCCGCGCCCCTTCTTCGCGATGGAACTCATCAAGGGAAAGCCCATCCTCGACCACGCACGCGAGCACAACCTCTCGCCACGAGAGCGTCTCGAACTCCTCGCCAAGGTCTGCGACGGCGTCCACCACGCCCACCAGCGCGGCGTCATCCACCGCGACCTCAAGCCCGCCAACATCCTCGTCGACGAACGCGGCTGGCCACGCATCCTCGACTTCGGCGTCTCCCGCGCTATCGACGACGAATCTCCAACCCTCATGACCAACGCCGGTCAGATCATCGGCACCGTCGCCTACATGAGCCCCGAGCAGGCCAAGGGCGACACCAACGACATCGACACTCGCTCCGATGTCTACGCCCTCGGCGTGCTCGGCTACGAACTCCTCACCGGGCGCCCGCCCTATGACGTCAAGGGCAAGAGCCTCCCCGACGCCCTGCGCGTCGTCGGCGAGTCCGGGCCCATCCCCATCGGCACCGTCGATCGCACACTCCGAGGCGACGTCGAGACGATCCTCGGCAAAGCGCTCGAGAAGGACAAGACTCGCCGATACGACTCTTCGGCCGCCCTGGCCGACGACGTGCGCCGGTTCCTCTCCAACGAGGCGATCCTCGCCCGCCCGCCCTCGCGGCTCTACCAGATCCGAAAGTTCGCCTCGCGCAACAGCGCGCTCGTCGCCGGAATCGCGATCGCCATCATCGCCCTCGGTGTCGGCCTCGCCACGTCCCTCGTCGCCCTCGACCACACGCGCGACGCTCTCGCCGAGTCGAAACGCCAACAAGGAATCGCGGGCGAAGCACTCGACGACGCGAAGTTCCAGGCCGAGCGCGCGGACAAGGCTCGAGCCGCCGCCGATCGACAAAGGCTGATCGCCGAAGCCGTCCAGGAGTTCATGGCCGTCGATCTGCTCGGAGCCGTCTCCTCATCGAGGCTCGGAAAGGACGCCACCATCCATGACGCCCTCGACCAGGCCGCCAGTCGCATCGACAAAAAGTTTCGCAACGAGCCGCTCATCATGGGGCGGATCCACCTGAGCGTCGCCAACCTCTACAAGTCACTCGGCGATCTCACCAAATCCAAGGCCCACTACGGGCGATCAAAGGAGATCCTCGACGAGGCCGTCGAACCGGGCGACCAGACACGCCTCAAACTCCTCAACGACATGGCCTGGTTCTATCTCGATGGACAGAACCCGCAACCCGCGATCGCTCTCCTCGAAGAGTCCATCCCGCTCTGCGAGACAACCTTCGGAATGAACGCCCCGGAAACCCTGCGCGCCGAGAGCGATCTTGGCTCCGCGCTCATCGCCCTCGGCGAATACGACAAGGCCGAAACCCATCTCCTCGACGTCGCCCAACGCACCCAGAACGACCCGGAACTGGCGAGGCTCCTCGCCCTCCCCGCCGGCGAGAAGCCCCTCCCGCAAACCGACTCCGAACGAGATCGGATGTGGGCCCGTCAGCGTGTCCTCCATGCCCTGGGACTCATGGAATACGAGCGCCGCCAGCCCGACCTGGCGATCAACTACTTCCGGGCCGTCCTCGAGGTCGAGTCGCGAATGAACGGTATCAACGCCCCCATCACGCTCGGCACACGCTCCAACATCGCCGCCTGTCTCGAGCAAATGGGAAGACTCGATGAGGCCGAGGTCGCACTCGAGGAACTCGTCGAACGCGACACCCAGATCTTCGGCCGACATCACCCCGAAACGCTCCCCGTCCTCCACAATCTCGCCTCGGTCTATCTGAAACAGGGCAAACTCGATGACGCCGAAACACTCCTGATCGAGGTCCTCGCCGCCTGCCAGAAGACCTTCGGCGACGAGCACATCGGGACCATCCGCTCCATGGGAAAACTCGGCGATGTCCTCGTCAAGAACGCCAAGTTCGATCAGGCCGAGCCGCTCCTCAGGCACGCCCTCGACATCTGCACGCGGTTGTACGGCCCGAATCATCCCGAAACCAACGACGCCCGCACCGGCCTCGCGAAACTCGCCGAGGCTCGAGCGAAACACCGCGACGTTCAGGACGGCACCGAACCGCGCCCCTCAAACCCATAGCACACGCGCCGAACATCAGCAACCGAGGTTGTAGCGATTCAGGAAGTACAGCAGATCGTCGATCGTCACCCCGCCGTCGGGAGTGCCCGTTCCCGATCCGTCATCCACGTCCGCCGTGCACGGCTCGACCGGTGGATCCGGATCCACGCCGACGAAGACCACGGCCCGCCCCGTGACCTTCAACCCGCCCGAGTCCACGGCACTGAGATTGAACCACGTCCATCCCGTAAAACCGGGAGCGGGCGTGAAGATGAACGACTCACCGATCTTCGCGACCGTGCCACCGATCAAGGGCTGCGAGAACTGGAATGTGTGCGAATCGGTGATATCCGGGTCGGCGGCGAGCGCCACCGTCGGGGCCGACGGCGTGTCCGGGAAGCACCGGATGATGCAGCGGACACCCGTCGGTGCGCGATTGCCGGGAGTGCCGAATGAGGGAGCCGTCACTCCAGAAACTGCATGGGTCACGCTGGTTCCGTTCGGCCCGGACGACGCCGTTCCGAACCCGGGCGTGGTTCCACCAAGCCCGCCGATTCCCCCACCGAGTTCGATCAAGGCGCCGGCAATCGATGTGGATGGCCCGCCCGTGAGACTGAGGGATGCGAACGCGCTCCCGCCAGAGCCGCCCGATCCCGAACCGGCATGCCCGCCTCGACCGCCCGCACCGCCGTTGCCACCGGCACCCGTCGCGCCAGGTCCCGAGCCTCCGAGTCCGCCGTTGCCGCCATTCCCACCGGCCCCGCCGTTCCCACCGATGCCGCCGTTCTGTGCGAACGCACGGAAATGACAACTTGAATCAGCCAGCACACTCCCGTTTCCATTCCAGACCATGCTCGCCGCGGAAACCCCCGGCAATCCACCCGTCCCCGGCGAGCCCGGGAATCCGCCCCCACCGCCGCCACCACCACCTCCACCCCGTCCCGTGTCGCATGACAGAAAGACCTGCGTCACGCCGCCGCCACCACCACCGCCGCCGCCGCCGCGGCCCGCCGATCCCGTGGTCCCCGAGAGCCCGTTGGACCAGAGCGGGCCGACGCCGCCGTGCGCTCCGTTGCTCCCGATAGCGCCGGGCTGTGCGAATCCCCCGTTCCCCGCCGTGGCGTTGCACGGAGCCGAACTCCCCCCAACACCAGCGCTCCCACCAGGACCGCTGCCCGTTTGACCGGCCACACCATTGACCGCCTGCCCACCCGGGCCACCTCCACCTCCGTTGAACGCCCCTGAGCCTCCCGGGGCACTGGTTCCATTGGATGTGCAGTCCTCACAGCCGACAAGCCCGTTCGCTCCCGCGTTGGCCGTTGCTCCTTGGAGACCATTGGTGCCCGCGCCGGCCGCCAAACCAAGGCTCGCCGGAGGCACCGCCTCGACACGCACGTTCCGAAGTTCGAGACTTCCCGACGGTCCCCCTTCGACGAACAGCCCGAAGTCGGTGCTCGGCGAGACGCGATTTCCGACCTTCGACAAAAACTGCAACGAGTCGAGCACCATCGGCTGGGAAATCGCCTGCGCATACACCACCAGCGCCTGGTGTGCCTGGCCGCCCGAGACCACGATGTCGTGATACGAGTCCGCAAAGGCAACATTCGGGTTGTACTGCGACCTCGCGCTCGAACGCGTCCACCCCGCGCCGGCATTGAACCCACCATACACCGACACGCCATCGAGAATCACCAGCGAGTTGAGCGGCACGTTCCCCTCCGCCGAGACGTACACCTTCCGCGTCGGCGTCATCAACCGCGCCTGGAGCACCGCCGCCTGGATCGTCGCCAGCGGCGCATCCATTGTCCCGGGATTCTCATCGCTCCCCGTCGCCGCCACAAAGATCGGCCCACACGCCATCCCATCAATCCCGTCGCCGTTCGCGTCCGTGAACCCCGAGTCCGGCTCGTCGGCATCCACCGGCGGCGAGAAGAAGTTGCACTGCCCGAGGCACGTCCCCGCCGACAACAGCAACCAAAGTACTCCAACACCAATCCGGCACGAAACCTCACGAGAATCAGAGTTCATCGATGCTCTCCTTGTGGCGGAACGCCCCACACCAAGATACAGCCACCACGACACTCGTCAAGTGCCGCGACAGTATTCGTGGCATTCTGGTGAACTCGCCGGACGAATAGGTTCAACACCCAGGACGCAATAATGGCCAATCCACAGCCGGAATCACCCCCGGGGCGCGTCTGGCCCGTCCTTCTTCCGCCGCGTCTGGATCGGCGCTTTCGGGGCGGGTTTGTCCGGAATGATCGGTTTCGATTCCGCCTTGCGCTTCTGCTGGATCGGAGCCTTGGGCGCGGGCTGATCCGGAAGAATCGGCGTGCGGTCCCGTGATCGCCCCTGCTGGATCGGGGCCTTCGGTGCGGGCTTGTCCGGGATCAACGGACCAGCAAGCTTCGGTCCCTCCGAGCCGTCGGGACTTTCGATACTCGCACCTTGTCCAAAGTCATCATCGTTGCTCCCGTCGTCTCCGCGAACAACGCCCATGAGCGACCGTGCTCGCGAAGACTCCGCCAGCGCATCGGGCCCGATGTGGAAATACCCGCGAGTCACCTCTGCCCCGAGCTCCACGCTCAGGGTGGGAGCCGTGCAATCCCCCTTCCACGACGCCTTCTTCCCGAGTCGCACCGGCCCGGGCGTCACGACGTTCCCCTCCAGACTGCCAAGCACCTCCACCCCTAGGCTCGCCTGGATGACGGGCGCAATCAACTTGCCCTTCACCTCGACGAGAATCTTCCCGCACGTCTGCAGTTTCCGAACCGAATGCGTGCCCTTGATCACGACATCCTGGATCTGCAGAAGTTTGGAGCACTTCGGACAGTTGCACGACACGGCCTTCGTCGACACACCAAAGACGTGCGCGCAGTGATAGCACGTCAGCGTCCTCTGCGGACCCATCGCCGATGGAGGCGGAGAATGGGGTGTGTCGCTCGACATGCAGGCCCCGACGTTGGCCAAACACCCGCCGATCGCTCGGCGCGTGCCCAAGCCATCACGTCATGACTCACCTGGCGCGCGCAGCGGCGCTCCAGGCATCACACGCGGATGCACTCGTGCGTTAGCGGTTCGGGGGTGTGACGCGTGTGTCGGCGGGCTTGCCCTCGATCGACGACGCGGCGCTGCCGCCACCCGATGAGCCCGCCATCTTCGCGGCCTCGGGACCGACGGTCACGTGCCCGACGAATGTCGCGCCATCCGCGACCACCAGTTTCGTCGAGACCAGGTCGCCCTTCATCTTCGCGCGCGCGGTCAACTCCACGCGTTCGCGAGCGTTGATGTTCCCCTCGACCAGCCCATCGACAAGGACCTTGCCCGCGTCCACAGACGCCCGGCACTGGGCGCTGTCGGCGACCTGCAACTCGCCCTTCGCCTGGATCTTCCCCTCGAACGTCCCCAGCAGGCGGGCCGTGGACTCAAAGGTCATCTCGCCCTTGATCTTGGTATCGGGTCCGATGACGGTGGTGTGCGATGCTTCGGCCATGTGAATCACTCCAATGGATAAGGCTGGGAGCGGTGCGAACCCGCGCCAAAGGGTGCTCCCAACCGGCGGCGCAGGACAAAGGGGGCGATTGTAAACGACGAACGACCCATGAACCCGGACATGTATGCCTTCTCGAGCCGAATTGCGCACAATCTGCGCCCTCTCGAACCAAGTCGTATTCCCTTGCTGTTGAACGACTTGCGTATAAACTCGAACGCCTTACGTACTGAAATACTTCCTTGAGACAGACCAGATGCACCGTCCGAACCTTCGAGATCTGTGTGGCGAGCGGATCACCTTGCCATACCCCGATCGCGGGGCATAAAGGGACAGTCATTCGTTGGCTGACCTGCAAGCACATTGATCGCTTCAAACCGACGTTCCAGAGGACGATGGCATTCGGAGTACGGAGACCAGATTTCCGTGTGCTTTGAATATGGATCCCGCCATGCCCTATCGCCTCCGACCACGATCGCTCGTGCTCATCGCCACTGGAGGCGCCTTGTTCTCCATGTTCGCGGCCACGTTGCTGACGAGCCTTCTCCTTCCCGAGGATCCCGGCTGGATCCGGGTGATAGGGAAGGCGTTGATCGCCACGGCCATCGTCGTGCCGCTCACCGTATGGGGGACGCTCTTTGTGCGCGCTCGGGCCCTGGTGCTCGCGGCGCCCGATCGAATCCACGAGCGTCGCCTTGCCATGATCGCCCGTAGAACAATGAATGGTGTTATCGTCGCGGACACCAAGCGTCGCATCGTGTGGGTGAACGAGGGCTTCACCCGGATCACGGGGTACACGCTCGAGGACGTGGTCGGAAAGGTCCCGGGGCACGTCCTGCAGTGCGAGAAGTCCGACCCTGCCGCGATCGCGACGATGAGATCGGCCCTCGAGCGGCTGGAGCCCGCCCACATCGAGATCGTCAATCGCGGGAAGCACGGGCGCGAGTACATCCTCGACATCGAACTCCAACCGCTCTTCGACGATGAGGGCGTCCACACCGGGTTCATGGCGATCGAGACGGACATCACCGAACGAAAGAACGCCGACCGGAACCTGACGGAGAGCGAGTCGCGACTGCGCGCGATCGTGCAGGGCGCGTCCCTGCTCGCGTGGGAGTTCTGTGTCGAAGAGGACCGGTTCACGTTCCTCTCGTTCGATGACGAACGCCACGGCTATCCGAAGATCCGATGGCTGGAGCCCGGGTTCTGGGATTCCATCCTTCATCCCGACGATCGCGAGAGCACGGTGAACGAGTGCCTCGCCGAAATCGAGGCGGGACGGCCCCACCATCTGCACTATCGGGCCGTGACCGCGGACGGGCGGGTGCTGCATTTCAGCGATTACGTCTCCGAACCCATGGTGCACAACGGGCGGACGATCGTTCGAGGCGTGGCCGTTGATATCACGCTTCAGGTGAAAATGGTCGAACAGGTCGCGGCGAGCGAGGCGATGCTCCGCGCCTTCATCGACCACGCGCCCGCCGCCGTGGCGATGTTCGATCGCGAGATGCGATATCTCGCGTGCTCCGAGCGTTGGATTCGCGATTACGGCCTTCGCAACGCGAGCGACGTGATCGGAAAGACACACTATGAGGTGCTCCCCGAGATCGGAGAAGAGTGGAAAGAGATCCACCGCCGCTGCCTCATGGGTGCCATCGAACGCCGCGACCGTGACCCCTTCGTCCGTCCGGACGGGCACACCCAGTGGCTCTCGTGGGAGGTCCGCCCCTGGCACACCCCCGACTGGGAGATCGGCGGCCTGGTGATGTACACGCGCGACATCACCGATGAGATCGAGAAGGAGCGACTGACCCAGGAGCAGTCCGAGCGACTCGATCTCACCATCAATGCGGTCGGCATGGGCACCTGGGACTGGGATATCCCCAGCGGGCAGGTCGCCTTCAACGACCACTGGCTCCGAATGCTCGGCTTTGAGCGAGACGATCTCCTCGGCGATGTCACCACGTGGGAAGGCCTCCTCCACGAGGACGATCGAGACCGCGTGATACAGGCGCTCGCGATGCACCCGACAGGCAAGGCCGTGGAGTTCCGCGAGGAGGTCCGCATGCGTCGCAAGGATGGCGGCTGGACCTGGGTCGAGACCACCGGACGCGTCATCCAGCGCGACGCCCAAGACTGCCCGATCCGGATGGTCGGCGTGCACGTGGACAACACTCTGTCGCACAAGGCCGCCGACGCGATGCTCGAGGCGCGCCTCGCCGCGGAGGTCGCCAACCGCGCAAAGAGCGAATTCCTCGCGAACATGAGCCACGAGATCCGCACGCCCATGACCGCGATCCTGGGCTACACCGACCTCCTCGCCGAGACGGGAGACCGTGCCGCCGCGCCCAAGTCCCGCCTCGAGTACATCGACACGATCAAGCGCAACGGCGAGCACCTCCTCACGATCATCAACGACATCCTCGACCTCTCCAAGATCGAGGCGGGTCGCGTCGAGGTCGAGCGACTCGACGTGAATGTCGCCGACCTGCTCCGGGATCTCGACGCCCTGATGCAGGTCCGCGCCAAGGCCAAGGGTGTCTCGCTCGTGTTCGAGGCCGCCACGCCGATCCCGTGCTCGATTCGTTCCGATCCCGTCCGTCTCAAGCAGATCCTCGTCAACCTCATCGGCAATGCGATCAAGTTCACCGAGATCGGCGGCGTGCGCGTCGTCGCTCGTGCCATGCCCGATCAGCCGTCGCTCCGCATCGAGGTCATCGACACCGGCGTCGGCATCTCGCCCACAAGCCTCCTCACGCTCTTCAACCCATTCTCCCAGGCCGACACCAGCACCACGCGACGCTTCGGCGGCACGGGCCTCGGACTGAGCATCAGCCGAAACCTCGCTCGAATCCTCGGCGGCGACCTCACCGTCGAGAGCCAACTCGGCCAGGGAAGCACCTTCACCCTCTCGCTCACCCACGAGGCTCAAGTCGATGGCGCGCTGCTCCCCGCCGGGCCGATCATCCATGCCGAGACGCCCGTCTCTCGAACCGCCATCGCCGACTCGGCCTCGCTTCCCCTCGCCGGTGTGCGCGTCGCCTTCGCCGAGGATGGCCCCGACAATCAACGCCTCATCGCCCATCATCTCCGCAAGGCCGGCGCAGAGGTCACGACATACGACAACGGCCTGCGGGCGCTCGAGGCACTCTCGATCGACGCCGACACCACACGCCCGCTCATCACGCCGCCGGTCTTCGACTTCATCATCACCGACATGCAGATGCCCGAGATGGACGGCTACACACTCGCCCGAACGCTCCGAGAGCGAGGCTGGACCAGACCGATCATCGCACTCACCGCCCACGCGATGAGCGGCGACGCCGACAAATGCCGGGCCGCGGGCTGCGATGCCTACGCCAGCAAGCCCGTGGACCGAGCCAAACTCATCGAACTCTGCCTGGAGTCCCTGCGAAACTCGCAACACCAGCGCGCGGCATGACTTCACACTCCGCGTGATTGCGAGTCTGATCCGCTAATCAACTAGGGTTTCACACCCAACTCCGCCTGGCGCGACGCGATCTCACGCGTCAGCGCCGCCACAAACACGTCGAGGCCCATCGCGCCGAGGTCCTTCTCGATGCCGCGCATTCGAAGCGACACGGTCCTGTTCTCCGCGTCGCGCGGGCCGACGATCGCCATATACGGCACGCGTTCGTCCGCCGCCACCTTCACCTTCGCCTGGATGCGGTCCGATCCCTCGTCGATCGTGGCGCGAACCCCGCGCGCCTTGAGCGCCGCCAGAACCTCGCGAGCATACTCCGAACTCTTGTCGCTGATCGGCATCACGCGGCACTGCTCCGGACTCAGCCACGACGGGAACGCGCCCGCGAAGTGCTCGATGAGCACGCCACAGAACCGCTCCATGCTCCCGAACGGCGCGCGGTGGATCATCACCGGCCGATGCGGCTTGTTATCAGGCCCGATGTACGACAGATCAAACCGCACGGGCAGGTTGTAATCCACCTGCACCGTGCCGAGTTGCCACTCGCGACCGATCACATCTTTCACGACGAAGTCGATCTTCGGCCCATAGAACGCCGCCTCACCGGGCTCCTTGCTGAACGAAACACCGAGCGACTCCGCCGCCGCGATGCACGCGGCCTCGGCCTTGTCCCAGTTCTCCTTCGTCCCGGTGTACTTGGTCCCGTCGGGATCGCGCAAGCCCACCCGCACGCGATAGTCCTTCATCCCCAGCGTCGCGAAGATGATCTTCACGAGGCTCAGGCACCCCTGCACCTCCGCGCCGACCTGGTCCTCGGTGCAGAACAGGTGCGCGTCGTCCTGGGTAAAGCCGCGCACGCGGGTCATGCCGTTGAGTTCGCCCGACTGCTCCCAGCGATAGACCGTGCCGAACTCCGCGAGGCGCACGGGCATGTCGCGGTACGAGTGCGGCGCGCTCTTGAAGATCTTCACGTGGTGCGGGCAGTTCATCGGCTTGAGCAGATACCCCTCGACGAGTTTCTCGTCGGGAAGGATCCGCTCCTTGCCGATGGTCGAGGCGTGCGTGCGCTCGTTGATCTCCTTAACGAGGCGCGCCGAGACGCCCTCCACGCGGTTCATCATCTCCGCGCACGAGCACCCCTGCGCCGACAGCATCTCGATCGCCTCGCGCTCCACGATCGGGGCATACTGCGAGTCCTTGTAGTACG
This sequence comes from Phycisphaerales bacterium, assembly GCA_016699835.1. Taxonomy (NCBI): domain Bacteria; kingdom Pseudomonadati; phylum Planctomycetota; class Phycisphaerae; order Phycisphaerales; species Phycisphaerales bacterium. The sequence continues at coordinate 2,304,934 of CP064987.1, read as the reverse complement.
GAAAGTGCCCGCTGGTCTTGTACAACTCCAGCCGCCCGATGTGCGGCGTGAAAACCTGGTGGTACCCCTGCTTGCGCAGTTCATCCGAGATGAACGTCATCAACTCCTGCCGGATTACCGAACCATTGGGCGTCCACAGGATCAGCCCCTGCCCGACGTCCTCATCGATGTGAAACAGTCGCAGCGCCTTGCCGATCACGCGGTGGTCGCGTTTCTTCGCTTCCTCCAACTGATTCAGATACTCGTCGAGTTCTTTCTGCGAAGGGAAGGCCGTGCCATAGACGCGAATGAGCCGGTCCGAAGTCTCGTCGCCGTGCCAATACGACGACGCGAGCGACATTACCCGCGCCGCCCCGATCCGCCCCGTGCTCGGCACGTGCGGCCCGCGACACAAGTCCTCCCAGTTCTTCCCGGGCTCACCCGTCGCATAGAACGAGAGCCTCTTGGTGGCACCGGTCTCCAGACCGGTGCTCCCGCCGCTCTGAACAGCCGTACTACCAGAATCACCCGACGCCGCCTTCGCCCCGCGATACACCGACGACACCATCCCTAGCGCCCGCTCGGCATTATCGATCTTGTACTTGTTCTCCTCGGCCCACAACTTCTTCAGCCCCTCGTTCGCCTCGCACTCATAGCGGGTGAACGCGCGATCCTCCTTGATGATCGCCGCCATGCGCGCGTTGATCGCCTCGAACAGATCGCTCGATAACTTCACGCCCTCGGGAATAAACATGTCGTAGAAGAACCCCGTCTCCGTCGGCGGGCCATACGCGAGTTGGATCTGCTTCCCCGCAACATCCTGGATCGCCTCGGCCATCACGTGAGCCGCCGAGTGCCGGATCAACGTAAGCGCGTCCTTGCTCGGTGCCTGCCCGGGCCTGGGCGCGGTGATGATCTCGAGGCGCGCATCATGATCGATGACGAAGGAGAGATCCCTCGTCTCGCCATCGACCTTGCACGCCAGGGCCGCCTTCGCGAGCCCCGCGCCGATGGACGCCGCGACGTCGCGCCCGCTCACGGGCTTGTCGAAAGACTTGGTGTCGCCGTTGGGAAGAGTGATGGTGGGCATGTGGAGATCCAAATTTCCAAATAGTTAAATGGTCAAATTACCAAAGTTGAGTTCAGTGAGAGACACCTGAAGGACAAGGAAGACATGAGTCCGATTGCAGTCAAGGGTTCGTTCATTTCGACGGGGCGTACAACCGGATCGCCTCACACTCCGGGCATCGATACGCCGTCAGTGCCAGGCCCTTCATGTGCTGGCTCGAGTCCACCTCGCCGACGTACTGAGTGCGCTTGGGCTCTCCCGCGCACCACCTCGGCATGTGCACGGCCACGCCGCCGTCCCCCATCTCCGTGATGAACCCCTTCTCCATCTCCTTCTGGCAGACCAAACACATCGGCTTCTTCGCCATCGATCGATCTCCATCACAAAGGGTGGCCCCGCTCAACACCAACTCCCGGCCCATCAACAACAACGCCCGACGTGGTTCGCCGGGCGCTTCGATCAACGTCGCGTGTGTCCCGGCCTCACCCGCGATCAAGGGTGCTCGTCGTTCGGCTCGTGGTCGTGGTGGTCGAGAACATGCCAGATCATATCCCGAACCCAGTCGAGATTGAATCTCATTCGTGCCATCCACACCCCGATTCAGCGGGAAGCACTCTGTCGAACCTCCCTCATCTCGTGGCACTGGCATCCCGTCTGTGTCTACCACGTCTACTCGTTGTCGCCAAGCCCGACACGCATGCGGACAGGCCACGAAATCAGAACCGGTTCTTGCGCGAGATTCTCGGATATTTCTCTTGACTCGATATATCTATTGCCGATATATTGAACACGCCGCGGACCGTGGACACCTCCCGCGACCCGCCGCAGGATCAACCCATGGACGATCGATTCGAACTCGTGGTCCTCTCCCTCCTCGCCGATGGCCCGAAATACGGCTATCTCCTCACCAAAGAGGCCAAAGCCAAGACCGACGGCGCCCTTCGACTCACGCCAGGCGTCCTCTACCCCCTCCTCCAGGAACTCGAGGCCTCAGGCCTCATCACCGGCTCGTGGGAAGAAGTCCGCGCCGTCTCGCGCGACGACGACTCGGGCGCCGGACGAAAACGCAAGTGGTACAAGATCTCCCCCAAAGGCCGAAAACGCCTCGCCCGCCGCGTCGATGCCCACCGTGCCTACACCGCCATGATGAACGCGTTCCTCGGCACGCGCACTAACTCAGAGCACCCCGCATGAGCACCGCCGAGCGACTCAAACTCGTGCCGCACAAACCTACCGACTCGGACGACGCAACGTCCCTTGAGCCGTCCACGGATTCCATCCTCCAGACCTGGCTCAGCGCCGCCGTCGCAGCACTCCCGACGTCCCATCGCGACGCGATCCAGAACGAGATCGAGGACCACATCACCGAGCGCGTCCGAGAGTTGACCCTCGCCGGCGAGAACGAGCACCACGCCCTCGCCCGCGCCCTCCAGGAGTTCGGAAACCCCGCCGTTTTCACACGAAGCCTCGCCCGGGCGCGCCGCGCCCCTTTCAGGAGACTCGCCATGAACAGCGCCATCATTGCCGCCTCAGGAATCGCCCTCATCACCAGCCTGTTTGCTGTTACTCAGCCGGCCGTCACCCAGCCCGGCGCCACGCGCCCGCTCGCCACCGAGGCCTATGTCCCCGCGCCCAAAGCCACGGCCGTGCTCGCCGAGCAATCAACACCCATCGAAGGCCCGATGTCCCTCACCGAGGCGCTCGAACGCGTCGCCAAGCGGGCCAGCCTCAATCTCATCACACGCATCGCGCCCCTGGGCGAGCAGGGCATCGACCTCGCCGAGTCTGTCCGCGTCACTCTCAAGGCAGCCGACGTCGCCGACGCCTTCGACGAGATCCGCGACGCCCGTGGCCTCACCAAAAGCGAACTCGACTATCGCGTGCACGACGGCGTCCTCGAAGTCGCCACACGCGGCTTCTTCGACGCTCGCGAGACACGACTCGTCAGCATCGACGCCGGTGACTTCCTCGCGGGCAAGTCAATCCAGGATCAGGTCAGATTCCACAATCTCATTACCGAACTCGTCGAGCCGGAAGGTTGGGCAGACAACGGCGGCACAACCGCCCGCCTCTCCATCGTCGGCAACGTCCTCTTCGTCAAGGCCCCGCCACGCTACATCGAACAGATCCAGTGGATCGTCGCCAAACTCAATCCCAATCAGCCCGCCGACAATGACCACGCCAAGGCCGCCCGCGTACCGATCCTCAAGGACCTTCCGATCGTGGACCGCTCGCCAGTGCTCAAAGACGTCCCCATCGTCGAGGGCAACCTCACCCGCGACCCGCGCCTCGTGAACGACGCCATCGAACTCAATCTCCAACCCGCCGTCCGCGCCGACTCCGTCGTCATCGACGGCCTGCTCCGCAGCGCCGACGACAGGCTCCCCATCGAAAACGCCCTCACCGCCAGGCGATTCGTCCTCACCGCGCCCGCCACCGATGGGTCGGCCCCCCACCTCCTCATCATCACCAGCGAGAACGGCAACGTCACCATCCGCTCCGCCGAGCCCAATCCGCCCGAGAACGCCGCGCCCGCCGTCCACTAGGCCCGCCCCGGCCCAGCCACTCCCTCCGGCTACCCTTCCCGCGTGATCTGCCCGTTCTGCAGCGCCGACAACGACAAGGTGATCGACAGCCGCGCCAGCGACGCCGGCAAGTCCATCCGTAGGCGCCGAGAGTGCGTCGCCTGCAACCGACGTTTCACCACCTACGAACGCGTCGAGCAGACCGCCCGCCTCGTCGTCATCAAACGCGACGGCACCCACCAGCCCTTCGACCGCCAGAAGATCATCTCCGGCATCCACGCGGCCTGCGGCAAGCGCCCAATCGCCGAGGCCGTCAAGGAACAACTCGCCGACGAGATCGAAGAAGCCCTCCACCGCGAGTTCGACCGCGAGGTCAACAGCCGCGTCGTCGGCGAACGCGTCATGGTCCGCCTCCGCGACATCGACGAGGTCGCCTACATCCGCTTCGCCTCCGAGTACTACCAGTTCCGAAGCGTCGACGAACTCAAACGCCAACTCGAACTCCTGGACGGCCGAATCAAGGACGCCAAGGCCCAGGTCAAACTCTTCGAGTAAGTCGGGTGCCCCAAGACGAGCGCGGACGCCACAACTCCTACACTGATCGAGAGAGCATCAGTCGGTTCAGAGCAACCGACTGAGGGCACCCAGGCCGGAGAAACACACGCCACCCGCCGTTCGAGAAGCGATTACGGGAGATCGCGATTGATGTGCAGCGGAATCCAGAGAAGTGGTTCGCGCCATGAAGCGAGAGACACCATTCTGGCATTGGTCGAACTGGAAAGGGGCTGGTTCCAGCCATGAGAGCGCACGGACTCACATAACGTTCGATCGCGCAGACTACGAGTTGCTGCGCCGCATATCGCACGCCGACAGTCTGATAGATCCCGTCCGGTCCGTACCATTTGTAGCAGATATCGAGTATCGCAAGAGCATTGATGACTGTCCATGGCCTATATATGGCCCGTTTGTTGTTTCGGAGCGTGTTCGCGTTGTTCTTGAGCAAGAGTCACCGGGCAACTGCCGGTACTATCCGATTCAACTTCGGCATGAGGGAATCGATCTGGATCTCAAGTACTGGGTCCTCCACGTCCTACATACTGTGGACTGTTTGGACAGAACGAGAACACACTTCCTACCGTCTGGTGGAGTAGTAAGGCCTGTAATTATCCAGAGTAGAGTCCCTTCAAATGTCTGTATCTTTCGTATCGTCGACGATTTTTATATCCTCTATATCGGCAATCGACTTCGACTCGCACTGCAACGGATGAAGACCACCGGTTGCACTTACACGAAGATCGAGACTGTTCCCTGACCACATCGTTCGCGATGGTTGTGATCGCAGACATGATTGAGATGGTCCCGGCTGGGCGGTCGCCGAGCGGTACTTCTATGACGGCTTCCGGCGCATCCAGGAGGTCATCACCGAGCCGCTCCCCCTCGACGCCGAGGGGCGGGTGGCATGGCTTGACCCCTGTCTTGGGTGCCATCGGTTGGCCGCACCTGCGGTGGGCGGATAGGGCCAACCGATGCCGGGCCTCGCCCGACGACGGACGCCACGCTCCCCGTGGGTGGACGGGCGAGGCGACTCTCGCGCAGCACGCAAAGACTCACGACCCCAACTCCGGGTATCGCGACCGGAACACATCAGGTCGCGGCCGGGGCTCGTCCACTCGCGACCAGAGCGACATCGGTCGTGACCGGAACTCGTCCGGTCGCGAGCGGATCTCTTCCAGTCGCGACCGGCCCCCTTCGGGTCGCGACCGGAGCCCCGACGGTGGTGACCGCACGCCCCACGGTCGCGACCGGAGGCCCCGCGGTAGTGACCGGAACGCTTCCGGTCGCGACTGGAACTCTTCCCGGCGAAATGGAGCATCCCCTACTCGGAACCCGTTCGGGCGCAGGAACGGCCTGATTTTCGATGGACAACGCCCCGAGAAGCCCGGAAACGGGTCTCGATCTCGGCACCACGAACATCAATAGGGGATAGCCGGTGGAACGCATGGCCTGATGTCACAGGGGCCAACAGTCTGGCCGCGCCCGCAGTGGGCGGACAGGGCTACCAGTGGCCGTGCGTCACGAGATGGTGGCCGAGATGAGCCAACGCCTCGCGCGATGAACGCCATCGGGGAACTGATCGAAGCCCCGACCCTTTGCCACCCCCCAATCCCCGTCCCAACAACCATCGCCGCGTCAGGCTGGGAAATCCCTGCCACTCAACCCGTGTGGACCGCGGTTCTTCCCGCGGAATTCCCCCGAACACCTTGTGCATCCGCACGAATGGTGTATGGTCCAGATGACCACCACGTCCGTTGATTTCACCAATCAGCCGATCGGCCCGAAAGCAGTTGCCACGATGAAGATTCGTCCCCTCCGCCTCGCGTGCGCCGCCGCCATGCTCGCCGCCTCGGCCGCGCACGCCCAGTTTGTCAGCCCCCTCCCGCCCGTCCCCTTCCCGTCCGAGAATCCCTTCACCGAGGCCAAGCGCGTCCTCGGCAAGGTCCTCTTCTGGGATGAGCAACTCTCCAGCAACAGCACCGTCGCCTGCGCCACCTGCCACTCGCCCTCGCACGCCGGCGTCGACTCGCGCCGCGTCCAATCTCCCGGCCCGGACCACATCCTCAACACCGACGACGACACCTTCGGCTCGCCCGGCATCGTCCGCATCGACGCCGAGGGCCAGTACGAGGTCGATCCCGTCTATGGCGTCGGCCCGCAATCCGGCGCACGAGCCTCCATCTCCTTCCTCACCGCCTCCTACGCCCCGCGCATCTTCTGGGATGGCCGCGCCAAGACGTCCTTCACCGACCCCCTCACATTGCAAACGCTCATCCCCGTCGGCGGCGCACTCGAGAGCCAGGCCGTCGGCCCCGTCATGAACCCCATCGAGATGGCCCACGAGAATCGCAACTGGGTCGAGGTCGCGACCAAACTCGCCGCCGCTCGCCCCCTCGCCCTCGCTCGGAACATCCAGCCCGACGTCGCCGCCGCACTCACCGGAGTCCAGGACTACCCCCAACTCTTTGCCACGGCATTCGGCGACGGCGCGATCACTCCCGCCCGCATCGGCATGGCCATCGCCACCTACGAGCGCACGCTCTATCCCGACGAAACGCCCTGGGATGCCTTCAACGACGGCAACCTCGATGCCCTCACGCCCCAACAGGCCGAGGGCTGGACCAACTTCGATGCCGTCGGCTGCACCCTCTGCCACTTCGCCCCGGAGTTCACCGACAACGACTTCCACGCCATCGGCTTCCGCCCGCCCACCGAAGACCTCGGCGTCGGCGGAGTCAACGGCAACGCCGCCGACCACGGCAAGTTCCGCACGCCCAGCCTCCGAAACGCTGGCCTCCGATCCAACTTCATGCACAACGGCAACCTCGAAACCCTCGACGACGTCATCGCCTTCTACGCCAGGGCCGAGGGCGCCGCGCCCCAGTTCACCGAGAACCAGGACGTCTTCATGGACTTCGTCATCGTCCCTACCGAGTTCGTCGCCTCCATCACCGACTTCCTGACCAACGGCCTCATCGACCCGCGCGTACGCGATGGTCTTCCCCCCTTCGACTCCGCCACGCTCTGGTCGACGCGCCTCGAGGACCACGTGCAATCGCTCCCCGGCGGCGTCGCCGGCGCGGGTGGCCTCCCCACCATGATCGCCCCCGCCCCACCCCTCGTCGGAAACTCTGAGTTCACCCTCGGCCTCGCCAACGCACGCGGCGGCAGCGAAGCCACGCTCTTCATCTCACGCCACGCGCCCATCGCCGGTGTCCTCACCGCCGATCGCACTCTCGGCCCCATCACGCTCCCTGGCACAGCGCCAACCGATGGCATCACCACCATCACCTGGCCCATCGCCGCCAACGGCGCACTCCTCGGCAAGACTGTCTACTTCCAATGGGCCATCACCGACCCCACCGCTCCCGGCGGCATCGCCCGATCCGCACCCGCCGCCGCCACGTTCTTCTGTGGCGACATAGGTTGTCCCACCGCCTGCTTCGCCGACCTCGATGACGGCCTTGGAGGGGGGGGTGGGGGTTTCCCCGATGGTGCCGTCAACATCGACGACCTGCTCTACTACCTCCAGGTCTTTAGCGAAGGCTCGCTCGACGCCGACCTCGACGACGGGAGCAACCTGGGCACGCCCGACCAGGCCGTCACCATCGACGATCTTCTCTTCTTCATCGATCGTTTCTCCGCCGGGTGCTGATCCCGCGAAAATTCTCTCCCGGCCTTGAAATCGATTGTCCCCGAAGGCGTTCCGCCCCCAATATGCGTGGGGACAGAACGTTCTCGCGCCCCAATCGAGGAGCAAAGGATGCCTTTCCATTCGCGCCACGCCGTCGCGCTCGCCCTCTTCGTCGCCACGAGCGCACTCGCCCAGCCCCAGCCGCCGGCCCTCCCACCAGTCCCCGTTCCCGCCCAGAACCCCATCACCGAGGCCAAGCGGATCCTCGGCAAGGTCCTCTTCTGGGATGAGCAACTCTCCTCCGACAACACCGTCGCCTGCGCCACCTGCCACTCCTTCTCCCAGGGCGGCATCGACGCGCGCCGCGTCCGCACGCCCGGCCTCGACAACCTCCCCAACACCCCCGACGACGTCTTCGGCTCGCCCGGCGTCATCAACGCCGACAGCAGCGACGACTACGAGCGCAGCCCCGACTTCGACCTGAATCCCCAGGTCACCGGGCGCTCGTCGATGTCCTTCATCACCGCCGCCTTCGCCCCACAAACCTTCTGGGACGGCCGAGCCTCCAACACCTTCCTCGATCCCCTCACCAATCAGGTCCTTATCCCCACCGGCGGCGCCCTAGAAAGCCAGGCCGTCGGCCCGATCGTCAACACCATCGAGATGGCCCACCAGAACCGCGACTGGTCGGCGGTCGCCACCAAACTCGCCTCGTCGCGCCCGCTCGCGATCGCCCGCAATCTCCAGTCCGATGTCGCTACCGCGCTCGCGACCCATCCAACCTACCCCGCGCTCTTCGCCAATGCCTTCAACGACGCCGCCATCACACCCGCACGCATCGCCATGGCCATCGCCACCTACGAGCGCACGCTCTACCCCGACGACACGCCCTGGGACCGCTTCCGCGACGGCGACACCAACGCCCTCACACCCCAGCAGCGCCAAGGCGTCGGCGCCTTCGCCACCTCGGGCTGCGCCGCCTGCCACCCCGCCCCCCAGTTCACCGGCAACGGCTTCCGAAACATCGGCCTCCGACCCAACGCCGAAGACCTCGGCCTCCAGAACACCACCAACAACCCCGCCGACCGGGGCAAGTTCAAGGTCCCCAGCCTCCGGAACGTCGGCCTGCGCACCAGCCTCATGCACAACGGGCAGTTCACCAACCTCACCCAGGTCATCCAGTTCTACGCCCGCGCCCCTGGCGCCGCGCCCCAGTTCCAAAACAACCAGGACCCGCTCATGCAGCAGGTCAACGTCCCGCCCCAGGTCGCCCCCGCCATCCAGGACTTCCTCCAGAACGGACTCACCGACGCCCGCGTCCGCGATGGAATCTTCCCCTTCGACTCCGCCTCGCTCTGGTCAGAGCGCCCGCAGGAGCGCGTCCAGATCCTCGCCGGCGGCACCGCGGGCACCGGCGGCATCCCCACCATCATCGCCGCCACGCCACCCTTCGTCGGCAACAGCGATTTCAAGATCGGCCTCTCCGGCGCGCTCCCCGGCGCCACCGCGCGACTCCTCATCTCCACCAAACCTCCGATCGCCGGCATCATCGACGCCGACGACACGCTCGGCTCCATCACCCTGCCCGCAACCGGCGACAACGCCGGCGTCGGCACCGTCCACTGGCCCATCGCGCCCAACGGCCGACTCTTGGGAACCGAGTACTTCTTCCAATGGGAAATCGAAGACCCAGGCGCGACCGCCGGCCTCGCCCGCTCCGCGCCCGCGAGAGCCGTCCTCTTCTGCGGCGATCTCGGGTGCCCGCCCGCCTGCGTCGCCGACATGGACAATGGCTCCGGAGCCGGAATCCCCGATGGCGGCACCACCATCGACGACCTCCTCTACTTCCTCGGCGCCTTCAGTGCCGGCACCACCATCGCCGACATCGACAACGGCACCACCACCGGCACCCCCGACGGCGGCGTCACCATCGACGATCTGCTCTACTACCTCGGCTCATTCTCAACCGGCTGCTGAGCCGATCGCATCGCGCAATCTACCACCACTCGTGGCACAGGCGTACCGCCTGTGCCTCTTTTTTCTACTTCTTTCAACATACGGCTCCACGCCGCGCTCACCACTCAATGCCCACCCAGTGACGCATCCCGCAGCACATCTCGAGGCGTCAACGAACTCGGCACGCGCCACCGCGCGATCCACAACTGGCTCGAGGGGTGCCCCTTCCCATCCGCCCCGCGCTGCGCCGTCCACATCATGAGCGTCCCATCCGTCGAGAACGCCGGCAGGATGTCCGCCCCCGGCGCGTGCGTCACACGCGCGTGCCACGCGCTCGTCGCGTCCACCGTCTGCCCCTCGATCGTCGTTTCCGCGGCCTTCGCCATCGCCTCGCGGTCCACGCCGATCGCGAACACCTCATAGTTGAAGTGCCCCACCTCGCTCGTGCCATACACAAGGTACTTCCCGCTCGGGTGCCAGTACGGGCACCAGTTCACGTGCTCGTTGTTCGTCAGTTGATACTCACGCTCAACGCCCACGGGGATCAGGCTCCCGCCCGCGTCCTTCTCGAACTTCAGGTCCGCGACATAGATTTGCAGGAGGTCATTCCCCGCGCGATCCGAGCGATAGCAGATCGACTTCCCATCGGGCGAAAAGAATGGCCCGCCGTCGTACCCCGGCGCCACCACGATCGGGTGCTGCACACGTGTCACCGTGTCATAGATATAAATATTTCCATCCGAGCGATGGGGCGTCCCCTCGGGCAAATCCTTCGGCGCGTCCTCCACGTGCGTGTACAGCACAAATCGCCCATCGCTCGAGAACGAGCACTCCGCGTCATAGTTGGGAAGCGCGAACATCGCAGTCGGCGTCGCCACCGGCGCGTCGTCCGCCGTCAGGTGCGCCAGCACGATCTCCATCTCCGACGGAAACATCCACTGGTACTTGCGCGTCCCAACCTGGAATCCCGATTTCTGATCGTCGCTGGGCTTGACGAGCGTGCTCCCGAAGATCACCTCGTCGGGACGCACCGGATCGAACCACCCGCACGTGTTCGCCGAGCCGGCCGGACTCACGCGCCGGATGTTCTCGAGCGCGAAGGCCCTGCCCTCGACGTTCCGCGAAAGGTCCGCGACGTACATCGCATAGAACGGATCGGCTGTTTCACCCTCCTTGGGTGCCGCCACCGCCTGGAAGATCACGCGTCGGCCATCCGGCGAGAAGTACGCCTCACCGGCCTTGGCAAATCGCTCCGGAAATGTCAACTGCACCGGCTCGCCGAGCATCGCGCTCTCGGCCTGGCGCCAATCAACCGTCGGTGCGGGAGGCGCACCCTCCGAAGAAAGCTGCGACAACGCGGCTCGGCCCACGCACGTCCCCGCGAGGACGGCGACAATCATCCGTGTCTTCATCCCCAATTATGCGTGGTCCACGCGATCAGGACCACACAATCTCCCGTTCGACCCCACGTTTTTCCGCCCATGACCACGCCGCAACCGATCCGAGTCCTCGCCCTCGACCCCTGGCAAACCCCCGCGTGGGTGGCCATCAACAAACCGCCGGGTCTGCTTAGCGTCCCTGGCAAGACCATCGCCGATTGTGCCGTCGAACGCGTCCGCGCTCACTTCCCGCACGCAACCGGCCCCCTCACCGTCCACCGCCTCGACATGGAGACCTCGGGCATCCTTCTCGTGGCGCTCACCCCAGAATCCCAGCGCGCCCTCTCCGCCCAGTTCGAACGCCGCGAGACCAATAAGCGCTACATCGCCCTCGTCCATGGCACACCGAAGCCGCACGACGTGAGCGACAACAACCGAGCCGACATCGACTGGAACGAGATCCGGCTCCCCATCCGCCCCGACATCGACCACCGCCCGCGCCAGATCATCGATCCCATCCATGGAAAGGAATCCATCACCCTCTGGCGAACGATCGGCGAAGAGTCTTCCTTCGGAAGTCCACACACACGCCTCGAACTCCGCCCGATCACCGGCAGGTCGCACCAACTCCGCGTCCACTGCGCCTTCGCGCGTGATGCACTCTCAGACATGCCTAATACTGAACATTGGAGCCCCGGCGGCCTCGGCACGCCCATCGTCGGCGATCGCCTCTACAACCCCGCCGATCCCGCGCCACGATTGCACCTCCACGCCACGCGCCTGGAGTTCACCGATCCCACAACAACGGAACGAGTAACCATCGAATCGCCGCCGGACTTCTGAAACCTACTTGCTCTTGTGGCACAGGGAGGGGAGCGTCCCGCCTGTGCCTACTACTTTCTACATCAATACACCCGCTCGATCTCGGGCCTCTCGCCAGCGACCAATCCCGCCGCGTGCATCAGCGCCCAGCACCCGGCCGCGTCCTCCCGCGTGAACGCGCCCACCTCGAACGAGTCCGCATCAAGCACGGCATCGCACGCGCCATCCGCCCCGATCACCGGCACGACCAACTCCGACAGATCCCGCGGATCGCACGCGACATAGTTCTCGCCCAGCGTGCGCACGTCATCGATCACGAGCGCGTGTTTCGTCAGGAGCCCCTTGCCGCACATGCCATGCAACCCGATCGGCGAGCACGCGGGCTTGGGCTCTCGGCAGACGAGCACCATCTCCGCCTCGCCGCCGGGCGCTCGCTCATAGAAACCGACCCACGACCAGCGCGACTCGCCGCCGAACGCGCGCCAGAGCAGGTCCACCACCAGGCGCATAGCGTCCCCGCGCGAGACCGGGCGTGCGGCCCTGGCCACGTCAATAAGGGCTGGATATTCGCTGTGCGCGCGCATCGGCGTGCGATCGCCGAACGGAAAGGCTTAGAGCGTCGCCGAGGTGTACGGCAGGAGGGCCATGAAGCGCGCCCGCTTGACGGCCTGGCTGAGCATCCGCTGCTCGCGGGCCGAGGCGCTGTTGCGCTTGCGACCGAGGATCTTGCCGTTGGGGCTCATGAACTTCCGCAGGCCCTCGACATCCTTCCAGTCCACGAAGGCGGTGCCCTCGGTGGAGGTGTGGGCGATGCGGGACTTCTGGGTGGGCGTGAAACGCGTGAACTTGCTCATGGAACTCGTCCCGCTCGCTGGCGGGCTCCGTCGTGGTCGGTTCGGCCCGAGGTGCCGCGGCCTGGATACGCCAGGCCACCCTCGGGCGACGGGTCGAGATCATAGACCGAACATCCACCAATCGCGGTGTCGAAACATGTGACTTTTCAATCACGTTCCGCGGCCCGGCGGGCGGTCGACCGGTCGATCGATGCCGCCCCGGCCCCGAAGCCCAGCACGATCAGCGTCCAGAGGATCAGGACCGAGTTGCGGATGATGTGGCAGGTGCCGATGCCGCCGGTGCAGGGGAACTCGACCTTGCCGAAGCAGGAGCACTTCACATCAAGCCCACGCGAGAGGGCCGAGACGATCAGGAAGGTGAAGAGTCCGAGAAGCACGAGAATGGTCGCGGCGGCAGCGCGGGTCCAGAGGCCAACGATCAGACAGACGCCGGCGATGAGTTCGGCCCAGGGGAGGGCGAACGCGGCGAGATGGGCGAGATGCTCGGGCAAGGGGCGGCCGGCGATCTCGAACTTGAAGGCGTTGACGGCGTCGAAGGCCGCCTGCGGGTTCGAGAGTTTCATGGACGCCGCGAAAATGAAGAGACCGCCCAGGCCCACGCGCAGGATCGCGAGGAGCCAGTGGCGAAAGCGGGTGTCGAAGGTGTCGTCGCGTGGCGGCATCGCGGCAGTTTAGGTCGAGCGTGGGGCTACTTCGATTCTGTCGGGAACCCGGCGTTCTTCCACCCGGGGAGGCCATCGGTCATGATGTGGATCTGGGTGAAGCCGACGGACTGCATGAGTTTCGCGAGGTTGTGCGAGGCGTCGCACTGCCCGCCGTCGCAGTAGATCACGACGGGCCCGGGGCTGTAGACCATGACCTCGGCGGCGCGGCTTGGGAACTCGTCGGGGGGCATGACGACGGCCTGGGGGACGTGCCCGAGATCGAACTCGTCATGGCGGCGCGCATCGAGGAAGGGAACGCCTCGATCAAAGAGGATCTTGGCGTCGGCGCTGGTGATCTCAAGCCCGAGGGCGCGCGGGCCCGAGTCGTTCGTTCCTGGGTTTTCATGTGTGCCCGGCGTTGGCGACGGAGTTGTTCCCGCGGGCGACGTGTCGTTGGGTGTCGATGGTGCAGGTGTAGTTCCGGTGGGTGTGGCGCCGTTCACGATGGTGGGCGTGAGTTTGTTGGGGTCGATCGACTTGACGATGGGGCGCAGCCATGAATGGATGCCCCCCGCGACGACCGCGAGGACAACGATCATGGCCCAGCGGCCGAGGAATGACTGCGCCATGGCTTGGCGTCCTTTCACAGCGAATCACGCAACTACAGGTGAAGCAGGGTTTGTAGAAGAAGTAGAGGCAGGCGGGCCGCCTGCCCCACGAGATTGGGTAGGACAGATGCAATCGAACCGACAACCGGAATCCTGGCCGATCAGCCGCCCTTGTTGGTCGAGGTCTTGGTGGTGGGCACGGGCATGGTGGTCGTGGAGCCGAGCGGGTTGGGCGTGATGCTGCCCTTCACGGGCTGGATGGGGACCTGGCCATTGGGAAGTGCGGCGTTGGGGGCGGGATTGTCACGCGTGAAGCCATAGTACTTGATGGTGAAGATCTGGTCGCTGGCGATATTGGTGTTCACCACGATGTCGCCTTGGAGGCCCATGGGTTTGTCGGGAGCGGTGCCCGTGATTTCCAGCGAGTACGACGTGGGATTCGCCTCGTCGTTGGGCGTGAACTTCACGGTGAACGGCTCACGCTCGGCGGCAGGATTCGAGAGTGGCTGGTCGTGGGCGGCGGTGATCTTGAAGACCCCGCCATCGCGACGCCTGACGGTGGTCTTGGCGGCGACGGGCTGGCCAACAGGGATCGCCTGGAGCGCGATCGACCCCGGCTCGGCCATGAGCGAGCCGACGGCCTCGCCGAAGATCGAGACGTTCTTCACGGTGCCATCGCTCAAACGGATGGTGAGGATGCCGTTGGTCTGGCCGGCATCGATGCCCGGGAGGATGTCCACGAGGATGGTGACCACCGTGACGTTCTCACCACTGGCGCCGAGTTCGGTCGCCGATCCCTGAATGGTGGGCTTGATCTTCTCGGGGAGGTTCGACGTGACCTCGGTGACGGCGAAGTTGGGGAGGACGCTGTGGATCTTCAGCGGACTCTTGGTGCCCTGGTGGCGATTGAACTGCCCGAGCGAGACCATCTGCGGCTCGATCCAGGTCTTGGGTTGGACCATCGCCTGCAACTCCCAGACAACGGTGGCGTGCAGCGGGTCATTGCTGGGGATGGTGACGGTCTGCTTGGAGATTCCCTTCTGCTTTCCCGTGGGGTTGAAGGTGACCTCGATGGAGCCTTCTTCGCCGGGTGCGTAGTCGGTCTTGGCGAGTTGGGGGACGGTGCAGCCGCAAGAGCCTTTGGGCTGCTGAAGGAGGAGCGTCGCGGTTCCGGTGTTCTTGAATCGGATGGTGGCCTTGACCGGTGTGCTGTCGTCGATCGTACCAAAGTCATGCTTGGACTCGATCAATGTGATCTCGGGCGTGACGACGAGCGAGTTGGGGACGTCATCGATCCCGGGGACGACGCCGATCTGCGCTTGCGCATGGGCGGTGATGGAAACAGCAATGCCGGCAACGATGGCGACGAGAGCGGTTGTCTTCTTCATGGCTTTCCCTGTGTGCATAGCGGTGTCAATCGCGGTGTCGATGGATCATGCCGACGATGATGCCGGCGCGGATGGCAACATTGATGAATGCCGAGATCTCAAACCCCATGGGGACGCGACGTTCCCCGTTCATTGGACCGAAGCCTGTACGCTCGCCCCACCACCACGGTTGGCGCGAGGACGGACCTCGATACTCTATTATGCGCTTCGAGTTGACTTCTGGCACATTTTTCGTGAGTTGTTTGGATAAAGACCCATTTTGAATCCCGCTGTGAATCCCAACTTGCCTGCCGAGGCCCATTCTGGCCTCGGGACCCTGACGGACGCCGCAAACCCGGGTGTGGTGGTCACTGGCGGCGTACGGCTTATTCCTGATCAGGGTCCGATCACGGCACGAGCGTCGGGTTTGCGTGGGTTGTTCCTTGGGGGCGTGCGGCTTCAGACCAATCTGCTGCTCGCCCCGATCGCGGGGTATTGCGACCTCGCCTTTCGCACCGTCTGCCGCGAGTGGGGCGGCGTGGGGCTGGCGTGCACCGATCTGCTCTCGCCGCAGGGCCTCTTGCGCGGGACGGCGACGAGCCTTGATCTTGCCAAGACCAACGACTTCGACAAGCCCGTGGGGATGCAGTTGTATGGGAGTGATCCCGACATCATGGCCGAGGGCGCGCGGTGGGCTGTCGAGCATGGGGCGAGCGTCGTGGACATCAATATGGGATGTCCGGTGGACAAGGTGACGAAGAAGGATGGCGGGAGCAAACTCCTGACGGATCTCGAACGCACGCGGCGGATCGTGGAGCGCGTGGTGCGGACGCTCGAGGCGTGCCCCATCAGCGAGGAGGAGTGGGCGCGACGCCAGGGGGTTCAGGAGAGAGGCATCGGGGATCGGGCGTCGGGCATCAGGGAGAGCGCGAGTCAGAATACCACTTCTCCTTCGTCTCTTCGGAACTCCGGAACTTCGTCTCTTTGCATCCCGCTCACGTGCAAGATTCGGCTGTGCTGGCACACGGCGGACTTCGAGGCGGGACGGGCGTGCTCGCCCCATCTCGCGGCGATGCTCGCGGACCTTGGCGTTGTCGGCGTCACCGTGCATGGGCGCACCACCGAGGACAAGTTCATGGGCGAGGTTCGCCTGGGCGGGATCGCGCGCGTGGTGGATGCCGTGAACGGACGGATCCCGGTCATCGGGAATGGCGATGTTCGCGACCCGGTCGATGCCGAGCGGATGCTGCGTGTGACGGGGTGTGACGGCGTGATGATCGGGCGGGGCGCGCTCTCGACGCCCTGGATTTTCCGGGACGTCTCGCACTATCTCGCGACGGGCGAGGTGCTCTCTATGCCCAGTCTTGGCGAGCGCGTCGCGACGATCCGGCGGTTCTTCACGCTCATGCTCGAGCAGCGTGACGAACGATACGCGATGTTCCAGATTCGGCGGCGGATCAGTTGGTTCGCGAAGCGGCTGGTCGAACGCGACCCGGAGACGGGGCGGATGCTGGGCGTGAGGCCGCTTCGCGAGGCGGTGCGCACGGCGGCGGACCCGGCGGGGGTGCACGGGGCTCTGGATGAGTTTCTCGAAGGACGGTTGCGCGATCTGCACGATTCAGAGGACGTGGACATCACATCGGCGTAGCTCCTCGCGAATGCCCGACTGATTACGATCTTCTGAATCGATTCGTGACGCACCACTCAGGAGTGGGTCGATGGCCTCAACGGGATTCACGCTCGGCAAGCACACGTTCCTCACGCCCGACATCACCGCGCCGCTCTCGCGTCTGGGTAAGCCCAGGGGCCCGATCGGTGGTGCCGTGCCTCCTCGATTCATCGCGGGCGTCTCGCGCGAGTCCACGACCTCCTCGTCGGCGGCGGAGTTGAAGAAGGGGATCTTCTGCGGGCACGGCGAGCCGACCTACACAGTGTTCGACATCGTCATCGACGGGAAGGACCGACTCGAGACACTCGCGATCTTTTCGAAGGATGACGCGGAACAGGCGGGCGATCCAAAGTGGCTCCTCGTGCGGGCCGAAGGAGCGAAGGGTCCATGGCTCGTTCTTCTGGACAGCGCCTGGACCGGCGAGTTTGGTGATCTGGTTTTTCCGGAGAAGCCGGTGTTTGTGGACCACGATCCCAAGGGTCACTTTGTGGCCTCGTTCTCGGTTGGGTTTGAGTATCCACCCGATGCCCAGCACGTCGACGACGTGTCGTGGTATACCGCGGACTGCGTGACGGACGACATGGGTGAACGGAAGACGCCGTATGTGGTCGTGAACCGCGAGACGCGTTGATCATGTCGAGAACGTTCGCCGCCATTCTTTGCGACATCGACGGCTGCCTCGGGCCCGAGTCGTCGCATCCGCTGGACATCGCCGGGCTCTCGCGAATCGCCGAGCACAATCGTCGGGCCGAGAGTGATCCGTCCGTAGGCCCGTTGCTCACGTTGTGCTCGGGTCGTCCGCAGCCGTTTGCCGAGGCGTTGTGCCGAACGCTCGCGAACACGACGATGCCGGTCGTGGCGGAGAACGGCGTGTGGCTCTTTCACCCGGCGACGAGCGCGTTCATGCTCGACCCGGCGATCAGCGATGATCATTTGCGGATGGTGGCGGAGGCCACGGCGTACATCCGGCGCGACCTCGTGCCTCGCGGTGTGGTCATCCAACCCGGGAAGACGGCGTCGATCTCGCTCTATCACGACGACACGCCGACGCTGCTGGGCCTGCGCGACGAACTCAAGGCGCGGTTCACGCGCGAGGGCTGGCGCCTACGTGTTTCGAACACCGTGCGCTGGATCAACTGCGACCTTGAGCACGTCAGCAAGTCCACGGGCATCGACCGATTCATGCGTGTCACGGGCCTCACCAAGCCCGCGCTCGCGGGGATCGGCGACTCGCTCAGCGACATGGCGATCCGCACGCACGTCGCGTGGTTCGCGTGCCCCTCCAACGCCGACGAGCGGCTCAAGGAGCACGCGGATTACGTCTCTCCCGATGCCGAGATCGCGGGAGTCTTGGACATTGTCGAGCGGTTGACGAGAATCTCACTCGACGGTTGATGCCGATCGATCCCGTGCTCACCGAGGATCGCTCACGCTCATTCGATCACGGCGGCGGCGTGGCTGACGAGGCTCAGGCCCTGGTCGTCCATCGCGGCGACGTAGTTGAGCAGACGCACACCGCCCGTGGTCGCGTCGGCGCCGTCGGCCTTGGAGGCGATGCCCAGCGTCTTGAGCGTCGCGGCCATAGCGCCGAGGGAGCACCATCGCGTCGGGTTCTGCTGCCACGCCATCGAGGCGAGCATCTCGTCGATCTTGCCTTGCTCGAAGAGTTGGAGCATCTCTCGGTCGTGGTTCAGGACCTTGTCGCGTTTCTGCTGCTGCTCTTGCTCGTCGCCGGCGAGGGTGCCCTCGTCGCCGAAGACCGTGCCGACGTGGGAGAGATCGACGCTCGCGACGAGGAGCGTCTTGCCCATTCCGGCCTTTTCGAGGTCGGCGATCGCGGCACGCAGGGCCTTGATGAAGGAGTCGAAATCGAGCCCCTGGCCGTCGTACGACGCGCCGCTGGCGACGCTGGGGTCGTGGACGAGGATGCCGAGCACGGGGACATAACTTCCGTTGTCACTCTGGCCAAGGCAGTGCTGGATCCACGGCACCTGCAACTCGACGGAGTGCTCGCGCTCGTGGTCGTAGCGATTGGCGAGGGCGCGGGCCGCGTTCTCCTGGCCCAGGTGCTTCTTCAGCGCGTCGAAGAGGTCCCTGGCGAGCGGGCTTGTGCCCAGGGGCGTCTCGTAGCCCTTGTCGCAGAGGCAGACGCCGGTGGACGTCCCGAAGTGGTTGGTGCCGAGGATCACGACGCGGGCCGGGCGATCGACGACGCGCATGCGTCCCCAGACGCTGGCGTAGTTCATCCAGCCGCGGCCATAGTCGATGTGCGGGGCCATGACGGCGCGCGGGAGGGTGTCGAAACTCGGGCGATCGGTGTTCTTGAGCACCTCGTCGATCCACTGGTCCATGAGCGAGGGCAATCGCGCGGCCCCACGCTCGTAGCGCTCGTCGCTCGTGGACTGGGCCGCCTCTTCGCCCATCTCGCTGGCGCCCAGTTGCTCGGCGAAGGCGGCCGTCGCGGCGGGCGGGAGCGTGTCGGAGGAGTCAAAGTCGGCGCGGATCTTTGAGAGCAGGGCGTCGAAGGTCGGTCCATTCAAGAGCGAGGCGTCGTCGAGTTGGGCGACGAACTGCTCGAGCGTCGGGCGGGTCAGCCCCCGGCCCACGGCGGCGACGATCTCGTCGAGGGTCTTCTCCCCGTCGAGCATGGGGAGGATCAGTTGCACGGCCGGGGCGGCAAAGACCACGCGATCGGAGATCTGGCGGGCGTCGGCGATGCCAATGGCCTGCTGGACATTCCCCTGGGCGTCCGGAGCGGACTGGGCGGGGAAGAGGCGGACCGGGCGCAGTTTCGGCACGGCCATGTGGGGCTTGTTGGCGTCGAAGGGGGCGGGGGATTGGGGGGAGGGGGGGGTGTTCGGGTCGGACATGCCCCAGTGTAGGGAAAGAAAGGCGATTGTTCGTCGGCGAAACGGCGAGTTGGGGCGTGCTTTGGCGTGGCCGACGACCCAGGAGCCTCCAATTTGGCGGGCCTGCTCCCGTCGCCTACCATCTCGACCCATTTCCGGTCGGCGTCTGGCCGAGCCGGGTGGGCCTCAGATTTGGAGTCACTGTCCATGGACCTCGCCACGATCAAGCCCGGCACGACCGTCGTCTGCACCGTCCTCAAGCACCCGCGGACCGACGACCGCGTCTCGACGATCAGCCGCCTGATGCGCAACGACCCCGAGAACCGCCGCGCCCTCCGCACGGCCCACCGCATGCGTCAGCAGCGGCTGAACGTGTACAACCGCGGCAACCGCGACTGGGTCAGCCGCGAGCACCCGGCCGTCGTCGTCCGCGCCGAGGTGGGCGCGTCGTGGACCATGGTCTTCACCGTGGACAAGATCAGCGACCTCAAGAACCTCGAGGGGTTCGTGGGCGTCAAGGCGAAGTAAAAGAAAGGCCGATCTCGATCACGCGATCGGGCTCGATCACATCGAGATTCTTCAAGGCACGGGCGATTGGCTCGTGCCTTCTTCTTTGGTGGTTCGAGAGGGTGGCTCATGCGACCGTCTTGGGGCACTAAGCAGTTATTCATCAACCGCCCGCCGCCATGCATCTTCAAACTCTGATTTGGTTATCAGAACAGATTCGATGCCTGTGACTTGCTTTATCTCATCAAATGCAGGCACAGCACCTTCACCTAGATGTGTGCCGCCTACTTCGACTTTTCTCGCACGGTCTGCATACCCGGTTGAGCCATCCGGAAACACCTCGATCACACGAAGGACTATTCGTTCGTTTCCTATCTCGTAGTACATCACCACAGGATCGTCCGGAGAATCATGTTTCCAGTGTGACCGAATGTACTCCATGCTGTACTCCAAAGAATGTGCACAGAAGTATCGGTCACACGTCCGCGTTGATTATTTCACTGGTATCGCCACATTCCCAAACATATTTCAGACAAATCGCCCCTCGCGGAGGAGTTTTCTTGGTGCAGAAATCATTTCTCCAATGAGACAAACGATTTCTCGTGGTGCAGAAACAGTTCTTCCCATTAAAGAAATGGTTTCCTCAGGTGCAAAAACAGTTTCTCGTGGTGCGGAAATGATTTCTGGTGGTGCAAAAACGACTTTTGGTGGTCGAGAAATGATTTTCTGAGGACGAACAGTCGTTTCTGGTGGACGTGAAACGGCTGCTCACGGACCACGGGCGACTCGATGTGGGCCACAGCCGATCGCACGAGGCCCCCAAACGCCCACCCCCTCCCCAATCACACGTTGCGCAAGAATGGCCCGAAGACCCAGATCTGTACCAAGTCCAGACGTACCTGTCACTGAGGTTTAGAGGAGCGGTCGTCAGTGCTACGTTCCCGCCGAATCTGGCAGGATGAACATTTGCTCAGGAAGACTAAATGTGATCGGAGTTGCGCTGACGATCAACGAATATCTCAAAATCATCTAAGGTGTCTTCCGCAGTACCTTTACAGTAAGGATCTTCGCGAGTCGCTTCAACAGCACGTCTGGTCTCTTCGTACGATATGCGTCTGTGTAACCGAGCAATGTGCCCGAGAGTAACCAGGGCTAGCTTTTTATGCTGCTGATTGTCTGTGGTGACCAGAAACCCCAGCATGAATGCCTCAAGAAATGCGGCATCTTGGTCATTCAGTGCAAGAGACACAATATTTTCTTCAAAGTGAACTCGATGTAATATGTTACTCAGTGCCTGCTGCCTACTTGCCCATTCCGGTTCAATGTACTTTAGCTGTTCTGTCATCTCGTTGGGTCTCCCGCGATGATCAACGGCACCTGACCTAATCAATGCGTTCCTTTGATCTTAGGTCAGTTCTTCCCAAGTGCCGGGTGCCGTGGGACGGGCGCCTCGCCTGCCCCACGATTGAGCGTTAGCCCGAGAGGTGATGGCCCAGAGCCGCCATCGTCTCGGGGCACCGTGCGTGCACACACACGGACACCGCTCTGGAGAGCGGTGCCACCAAGGACACAATCTCACACTCCGGCGAGGGCGACCGCGAGGGCCGTGGCGACGTTGAGGGAGTCGGCGTCCTGGTGCTGGGGGATGCGGACGCGCACGTCGGCGGCGTTCATCGCCCACGCCGACAGGCCGGGGCCCTCGGCACCGACCATCAATGCTGCGCGATCGCGCGATGGTCCACCTGCATGGCGACGCGCGGCGAAGTCGTCGAGCGTAATCGCGGCCGGTTCCGGCGTGAGCGCGACGCGCTCGTGGGTGCGGAGACCTTCCACGAACCCGCGCCACGCCGCGTCGTCCGCGCACCTCGTCCACGGCACGTGCAGCACGTTCCCGATCGAGACGCGCATGGCCTTGCGATACAAGGGATCGCAGCAGTCGGGGCTGAGCACGATGGCCGTCCCATTCGGCGCCAGCGCCGCGACATTGCGGAAGATCGAGCCCATGTTGTCGATGTTGGCGATCGACTCGAGGAGGATGAGCATCGGCGCGCGGGCCGCGAGTTCTGATGGTGGGGCGAGCGCGCCCCGCCTCGCCACCGCGAGCACGCCGCGATGCACGTGGAAGCCCGCGATGGACTCGATCGCGCCCGCCTCGGCCCGGAAGACCGCGAGGCGCGATCGGCGTCCCGCGTCCATCGCCATGATCCTCGGCCGGAGCGCGTCCAATCGAGTCGGCGTCGCGAGGATGGCCTCGATCTCGACCTCGCTCGCCAGCGCCCGCGCCAGGACGAGTTCCCCCTCGATGACGAAGGGCGACCCGGCGTCGGTGCCCAGATGCTTGTCGCGCAGCGCGTGCAAGGGGGCCAGCCGCGCCTCCTCGCGGATGGTGCGCTCGTCGAGGTCGATGATGGGCACGGCGTCGGGCATGCGGGGCGATCCGACAATAGTGGGCGGATCCGTCGGGAGTGTGCACCAACGCATCGCCCGCTCGCACGCGCGGCTCGATCCTTCGGCTCCGCGCTCCACCTCTCCTAAAGTCGGCCCGCGAGAACCGAGTGCCGCCCGGCGACTCGCGACGCCATCCCCAGGCTCCCACCACCGCCCCATACCCACCTATCGCCAAACCTCGCCGAGAACCCGCATGCAACTGGAACTCTGGAAGGCCGTTGTGCTTGGCCTCGTTGAGGGGATCACCGAGTACCTCCCGATCTCGTCGACCGGGCATCTCATCCTCGCCAAGAGCCTGATGGGGCTCAACGCCACGGCTGAGATGCGAAAGGCGACCGACGATTTCTCCATCATCATCCAGGGCGGGGCGATCCTTGCGGTTGTCGGGCTCTATTGGCCCCGCTGCGTGCAGATGCTCAAGGGACTGATCGGGCGCGACGCCGCGGGCTTCCGCCTCTTCGTGAATCTCGTGATCGCGTTCATTCCTTCCGCCGCCGTGGGATTGCTGCTCGACGACTGGATCGAGCGCCGGCTCTTCGGCATGGGCCCGGTGCTGTGGGCGCTCGTCGTCGGCGCGATCTACATGATCGTGATCGAGCAGTGGCGCAACGGCCGCTTCGGCCTGCAGCGCTTCCACGACACCGACACCACCATCGACACCGTCACGCCCGTGCAGGCGTTGTGGATCGGGATTCTGCAGTGCGCCGCCCTCTGGCCGGGGACGAGCCGATCGATGATGACGATCACCGGCGGCGTGATCGTGGGCCTGAAACCCAGGCAGGCCGCGGAGTTCAGTTTCCTGCTTGGCCTCCCCACGCTTCTTGCCGCCACGGGGTACAAACTCACGAAGAACATTCTCCACGCGCGCAAGGAGCACGTGCCGAACGTCTTCGAGGCGCTCGGCATCGTCCCCTCGGTCGTGGGGATCGTCGTCGCCGCGATCTCGGCCGCCCTCGCGGTGCGCTGGCTTGTCGGTTTCCTCACCCGCCACGGGCTCACGCCCTTTGGGTGGTACCGCCTCGCGCTCTGCGCCATCCTTCTCGCGTTGATCTCGTCTGGCGTCGTCCAGAGCGAGACCCGCGAGACACTCTCCGGCAGCACCACCGTCGAGCCGATCCAGAAGGTCGTGCCACTCTCCGAGTCGCCCGCACGATAGATTTCGCTCGCCAACGCCCTCAACTCCCTCTCCCCCACGATCCGCATGAAAACCTCCTACCCCAAAGACAAGATCCGCGTCGTTCTCGCCGAGGGCGTGCACGCCGCCGCCGTCGATCGCCTGAAAGACGAGGGCTTCGCCGTCGAGACGATCGCGGGCGCGCCATCCTCCGCGAAACTCCGCGCGCTCCTCGGTAGCGCCCACGTCCTGGGCATCCGCAGCAAGACCAGCGTCCTCGCCGAGCACCTCGCGTCGGCCCCGCGACTGCTCGCCATCGGGTGCTTCTGCATCGGGACCGACCAGGTCGATCTCCTCTCGGCCCGTGGCGCGGGCGTCGCGGTCTTCAACTCCCCCTTCTCCAACACGCGCAGCGTCGCCGAACTCACCCTCGCCGAGATCATCGCGCTGCACCGGCGCATCCCCGTCAAGAACATCGCCATGCACGCGGGGACGTGGGACAAGTCCGCGAGCGGCGCCCACGAGGTCCGCGGGCGCACGCTGGGCATCGTCGGCTATGGGCATATCGGCGCCCAGGTCTCCGTCCTCGCCGAGGCGATCGGCATGCGCGTGATCTTCCACGATGTCGTTCCCAAACTCGCGCTCGGCAATGCCCGGCCTGTCCGCTCGCTCGCCGATCTCCTGAAAGAGGCCGACGTCGTCACGCTCCACGTCCCCGACGAGCCGTCCACGCGGAAACTCATCACCACCGCCCACCTCAAGAAGATGAAACGCGGCTCGATCCTCATCAACAACGCGAGGGGGGCGGTCGTGGACATCCCCGCCGTCGCCGACGCGATCAAATCCGGGCACCTCGCGGGCGCGGCGTTCGACGTCTTCCCCAGCGAGCCCTCCGCCAAGGACGAGCCCTTCGAGAGCGAACTCCGGGGCCTGCCCAACGTCCTTCTCACGCCCCACATCGGCGGCAGCACCGAAGAAGCCCAGGAGGCGATCGGCCTCGACGTCGCCGAGAAACTCGTGCGGTTCATCAACGTCGGCGCGACGACGGGCGCGGTGAACGTGCCGCAGGTGGACCTCGCCGAGCAGCCCACTCCCCACCCCACCCCGGTCGCCACCGCCGGAGCGGGCACGCCCCCACCCCCCCCGCCCCCACCGCGTCCCCACCGCATCCTCTACTTCCACAGGAACGTCCCCGGCGTGCTGGGCTCGGTCCACCGCGTCATCGCCGAGGTCGGCGCGAACATCTCCGCCGAGCACCTGCGCACCGAGGGCGACCTGGGGTACGTGATCCTCGACGTCGATCCGACGAGTGGCGGCGGCAAGAGCACGAAGGTCCTCGAGAAACTCCGCGAGATCCCCGAGACGGTGCGGCTGCGGATTCTGTGGTAGAAAGAGACGAAGAGTCGGAGTTCCGGAGAGACGAAGTGAGCAGGTCGAGGTGCCAGCAATCAACGCGCTCTGAGCGTTGACTGGTGCGTGGCAAGGACATCGCCACGCCCAGTGTTCCGCGGCATCCAACGATCCATCAGCCCATCACCGCCACCCGCACGGAGCCTTGCCATGTCCACACGCCGCGTTGTGCTCGCCTGTCAAATCCTCGTGGCCGGCACGCTGGCCCTCGCCGCCTGCCGCCAGCAGGCCACGCCTTCCTCATCCACAATCCCCACTCCCACCAAGGAGTCCGCGATGTCCAACGGCTCTGCACCGTCCGATCCAAACTCGCCCAATCCGACCACGCCCGGCTCGTCGTCATCCCCTACCACGAATGCCGAATCCCGAACCACGAATGCCGCTCCCTCCACCCCCGCCCTCACCGCCACCCCCATCGACTGGTCCAGCAAGACCGACGCGGAATGGAAGAGGATCCTGACGCCCGAGCAGTACCGCGTCCTCCGCGAGAAGGGGACCGAGCGGGCCTTCACCGGGAAGTACTGGAAGACCACGCACGCCGCGGGCGACGAGTCGGTCTATGTCTGTGCCGGGTGCGGGCAGGTGCTCTTCCTCGCGCAGAGCAAGTTCGACTCGGGCTGCGGCTGGCCGAGTTTCTATGAGCCCAAGGGCGGCACGGAGAGCGCCGACAACCCCGTGGAACAGAATCTCGACACGTCCCACGGCATGCGCCGCATCGAGGTCGTCTGCTCGCGCTGCGGCGGGCACCTCGGCCACGTCTTCGACGACGCCCCCCCCCCACCCCGACCATCCTACCGGCCTGCGATATTGCATCAACTCCGCGTCGATCGAACTGAAGAAGGCGAGCGACATGAAGGCAGAAGGAGAGGAAGAGACGAAGTGAGGGGAAGGGGGTGAGCAGGTGAGCAGGTGAGCAGGTGAGCAGGTGAGCAGGTGAGCAGGTGAGCAGGTGAGCAGGTGAGCAGGTGAGCAGGTGAGCAGGTGAGCAGGTGATTGTCCCCCCACGCGCAAGGAATGCCCTCTTCACCTCTTCACCTCTTCACCTCTTCACCTCTTCACCTCTTCACCTCTTCACCTCTTCACCTCTTCACCTCTTCACCTGTTCACCTGTTCACCTGTTCACCTGTTCACCTGTTCGCCGTCGCCGTTCGATCTCTACTCGCACCCTCACCGACATGTTCGGTCGCTGTGTGCCCATTGTCCGTCCTTTGAATGGAATGAACGTCGCATAACCCCAACTTTTGTTCCGCCACAGACCAAAGTTGGAGCGCCACAGACCAAAGTTGGAGCGCCGCAGACCAAAGTTGGAGCGCCGCAGACCAAAGTCGGAGCGCCGCAGACCAAAGTCGGAGCGCCGCAGCCCAAAGTCGGAGCGCCGCAGCCCAAAGTCGGAGCGCCACAGGCGGGTGGCGGGGGAGGCGTGGGGACGGGGTGGCGGACTTTTCGTGGCACGGGACCCGGGGTTCGGTGCCCCGCCCCCGCCCCCCCTGCGGACATGGGCCCCACACACCAATCGACTCCTCCGCCCACTGTGAGGTGCGGACGACGGAGGGCACCCAATGCAGGATCAAGCCATGCCACCGGCCCAAACCTCGTGTCGGGGCACCCGGCCGAACACTGAAGTCCGGAGGAACCGGACTTCAGTGCCACGCTCCCGGCGTGTAGTACCGGTACACGCCGGGGGGCGTCTCAACCCGGCTGTTGGTGAAGACCTGGACGACGACGCCGAACCGCTCGTCGCTCGGCCAGAAGGGGTACGCGTACCGGTTGGGATCCGTGTCGGAGTGCCCCGTCAACAAGGGCCATCCCGTGACATTCACGCGCGGGTAGAAGGCCTGCTGGGCCAGGCCGGGCATCGCGAGGCCGGCCATGGTGGCGATGGACCACATCAACAAGACGTTGGGAACAGAACGAGGGCGCATACACACACTCCTTTGGTGCCATGGCTCCCAAACAAAATGAGCCGGGTGGGGGAAACCGATCGAACGTCTTAAGGTCTACCGTCGCCGCCGCCGCGTGGTTGCGAGGGTTCCGGCAAGAATCAGTGAACCCATCGCGCCGGGCGCGGGGATGGTGACCAGCACGCCGCGCGTGGGGCCGGTCTCGGCGGCGAAGTGCAGGCCGTCGTTGGAGACTCGAATCCTTGAGAAACTCATCTCAGAGTCAACCACGAGTCCCTTGGTTATGAAGAACTCTGCGGCACGCATCGCACCAGTCGCTTCGGTCCAGATCCAGGAATCGCCGCCATACTGGCCCACAAGCACGCCGCCATCGAATGAAGCACCCGTGGGCGCGTTGTTCCCACCCGTCAGCACGCCATCCCAGATGATCGGTGTGGCGACGCCGCCGGTGATCATGATGGGGACCTGCGCGTTGTTGTCGGGCGAGTACCAGCCGTATCGCCTGGTGCCGTCTCCGCTGATCGCGGTGAGTCGGCCGTTGAAGATCGCCTGGCCGTTGGGATCGAGCACGGTATCGAGCGATGGACCCCCATCCGTCCACGACCAGGGCGTGTCCGGGAAGGACGAGTTCGGCGCCCCCGCGCCCACGACGATGCTCCCGTCGCTCGACATGCCGTACGTCTGGTTCCACGTGCTCCCGCCGGGGATCGGCGGAAGCCGCACGGCGTTGTTCGATTGCGTCCAGCGGAAGGCCGTTCGATCCGAGACAGACGTCGCGGTCTGTAACATCGCGACCGAGCCGTCGTGATTGAGATGGGTGAACACGCCGCCGGTCTGGAGTTGTCCACGATAGATGATGCCGGGCACGGGATGCTGCGTGCCATTCGAGTAGAGAAGATTCGGGTGGAGACTATCTGACGCGGAGTTGAACCCGATCACATTCCCGTCGCCGGATATACGCGGCCCGCTTCCGACGGCGAGTTCCTGGCGTCCGCCGCCGGGCGAGTAACGAAGGATCGGACTCGTCGTGGGAGCCGACCCGTTGTAGGACATGGCCACGATGGTCCCGTCGTCGGCGATGTCGCGGATCGAGACAAACGTGAACCCCGCCGAGGGCTGGATGAACTCGATCATCGGCGTCTGGGCGTGGGCGGATGTGGACGGCGTGGTCAAACCCGCGAGTACAACCAAACCCCCAACCGCCGCCCGAACCCAGTTGGACGACTTCGCCCGGTTCGCCGACGGGCCCGTCCGATCTTGATGGTCGCTTCGCATCTGGCCGCCTCCGATCGCCCCACTACGGAGAATGTGCGCCATGCTTTCCAGAATGCCAACCAAAGTGGGGAGAGTTTCTTGGGAATCTGCCGCTGGCCGGACCCCTGCTGGGCCACCTCCTGGGCCACCTCCAGGGCCGTTTCCCCAGTTTCCCATCCCTACCATGAACCGCTCGCCGTCTCGTGCGTCGAATGAGGGTGTCTGGATCGGGTCGAGGTGCGCGCTCGCGGCCTTGGATCGGGCTGGTCTCTCTGCCTTTGGGGCGTTCTGCTGGAGGTTCCGATGAAGATTCGTGCTTCTGCCGTGCTCGCTGGACTCTGCGTGATCGCGACGCTCGGGTCCTTGGGGGGCGTCAACCTCGGCATTCCCGTGGCGACGGCCGCCCCGCTCGTCGCGCCTCGTGCCGCCCCGCTCGCGCCGACGTCCTTCGACCCGCAGCGTGAGGGGTCCTCGACACACCAGGCCGAGACGAAGAAACTCGAGTTCTCCGCCTTCGACAACGCCCGCCTCGCGATGCTCACCGACTGGACCGGCGGCCCGGCGCTGACCCAGGGCGAGATCGAGGGGAAGGTCGTCCTCCTGGCCTTCTGGAACGACTTCATCCCCGCCGCCAAGACCGCCGCCAAGACCGCCGAGAAACTCGCGAAGGAGTCGGGCAGCAAGGGACTGATCGTCATCCTCGCCCACGACTCGCGCGGCTGGGCCGAGGCGACCAAGCCCAGCGTCGAAGGCGGCGCCCTCCGCGTGGCCCGTGACACCGACAACGCCCTCCGCAAGGCGCTCTTCTCGGATGGCGATCCCGATTTCTACCTCATCGATCGCGCGGGGTCCCTGCGGTTCGCCGACATCACCACCGCCTCGGTCGAGGAGGGCGTGAAGCAACTGCTCGATGAATCCGCCGACGACGCCAAGGCCGCCAAAGCCAAGTTCATCGCCGGGCCGGGCGGGCCGGTCGTGGACTTCGCCAACGTGAACAACAAGGCCGACTACACGAATCTCCCCGAGATCCCCTTCAAGACCCCCAGCGAGGACGAGTACACGAACGCCAAGTGGCCGCCGCGCCCGCGGGACCGGAACAAGACCGACGAGGTCGCCGAGATCGGGGTGAAGCCCGCCAATGTTCCCGACGACGGGTGGATCCCCGGGAAGCCGAACCTCAAGGGACGCATCACGTTCTACTACTTCTGGCACCCCGACTACTTCAGCGGCGAGACGTCGCTCGGGATACTCAACAACCTCCAGCGCACCTATGGCCGAGACGTCATCTTCGTCGTGGTCGTCGATCTCGACTCCTTCAACACGCTGTATGGCGAGAAGATCACCAAGGAGCAGCGCGACCCCGAGCGCATCACCAAGCGCATGAAGGAACTCCACGAGAAACTCCACCAGCCCCAGTTGTACTTCCTCGTGGACTCCTCGGGCATCCTCTACAAGTCCATCCAGGAGACCCAGAACGAGGTCCCCTTCCCCTATCTCGCGATCGCCAGCAGCGACGGCAATCTGCGCTGGTGGCTGACGTCCGACTACATCCAGCCCCTGGTCGCGATCGACAAGATGCTCCGCGTCGATCCCGGCGTCCAGGCGCGCCGGAAGGTCGAGCAGGAGTACATCCTCAAGGGTGGAAAGTAACTCCCCTCCACCCACACCCCACTCTCCCCACTCCCCCCCTCCCGGCGACTTTGTCGTTCACCCGCGCCCGAGGCTCAGCACCGTGTTCGACGTCGTCCTCGTCACGCCCGAGATCCCCAACAACACGGGAAACATCGGCAGGACCTGCGTCGCCACGGGCTGCTCGCTGCACCTGGTCCACCCGATCGCGTTTGATATCTCCGAGAAAGCCTGCCGGCGCGCGGGGCTGGACTACTGGCCAAGGCTCAGGCTTGTCGAGCATCCATCGTGGGGTGAGTACATCGAATCGCCCCCCCCACGTCGCCGGTGGCT
This sequence comes from Phycisphaerales bacterium, assembly GCA_016699835.1. NCBI lineage: Bacteria > Pseudomonadati > Planctomycetota > Phycisphaerae > Phycisphaerales > Phycisphaerales bacterium. The sequence goes on along the minus strand of CP064987.1, from coordinate 2,274,428 downwards.
CTTCACGACCAAGGCCCCTCGGCTGGTCTTTGACGCCGACTTGAGGCCAGGCGATCACCTGGTCTTCGGCTCGGAGACACGAGGGCTGCCCGACTCAACCCTGGCCGCCCACGCCGATTCGCTCTTGCGCCTGCCCATGGTGCCCGGCGAGCGATCGCTGAACCTGGCGACGGCCGTTTGTGCCGTGGTCTATGAGGGCATCCGCCAGGCCCTCGCCAGGCGCGACCCCGAGGCCGAGGTCTTCCGGGCGACCGACTTCCGGACCTCGATCTCCAGGTGAGCCGTCGTGTTCGCATTCCGATCGGCTGTGAGTGCCCAAAGAAAGTCCGAAAATTGTCTTGAACAGGTGAACCCATAAAGCCCGTTGGGAGTAGAACAATCATGGAGGCCATGGCACACCAGACCTCCGACGGGAACACGACTCTCTCTCCTCGCAGCGACCGCCCCCGGTCGGCCCGACCCGGATCTTCCGGAACTGGGCACGACACCTTGGGGCGGTACGCTGCTTTTGGGGTCCTGCTTGTGGTGCCCTGGATCCTGTCGGCGTGCAACACGCCGGTCTTCGATCCGCGCGCGCCGCGCAGCCAGTTCGACCGTTTCGATGCGGCCCGCGATGAGATTCCCGCCGAGTCGTACTTCGACGAGTTCGGGAGAAAACGCCCGAACTTGCGCGGCTTGTTGCTCGAGCACGGCACTTGATTCAACTCGATCTCGGACGTGCGCGCGACAATAGCGAAGTCACGCGCTACATTTCAACGAGAAAGAGCGAGCGAGCCGATGACGTGGTGCCCTTTGGGGTGCCGCGACGTTCGAGTCGCTTCCGCACAACTTTGCGACGAACTCTCCACGGATGGGGTGAATTCTGGCTCGCCGTACCCGCACAACCACGCGCTCCGCTACGAAGCGCCCCGCCCCGACGCGGAAGGTCGCCACGCGCGCGATCCGCCGCCCCCACGTGGTCATGGCCTCGCTCGTCGGCGCGATGACCGTCGTCGGCGGGCTCCTCCTCGCCTTTGATCGTGCGCCCAGCGCCAACCTTGGCGGGCTCTCGCTCCCCCCGCTGCTTGCCACGGGCTCGCCGCGAACCATGGAGGCCGTCTTCTCCGCGCCCAAGGCGGGCATCGAGAAGGGCCGCTGGCAGGCGATCGTCATCCACCACAGCGGCTCGCCCGTCGGGACGCCCGCGTCTCTTGAGTCCCAGGCCCTCGCCCAGAACCTCAAGGGGCTCGGCTACCAGTTCGTCATCGGGAACGGCAAGGGCATCGGCGATGGCGAACTCCACATCTCCCGTCGATGGATCGACCAGACCCCCGGCGCCCACGCCGGCGGCGAGAACGCCGACTGGCTCAACACCTACTCCATCGGGATCTGCCTCATCGGCAACCTCAATCGCGACACGATCTCGCAGGCCCAGTGGGACCGCCTCATGGAACTGACCACCTCGCTCTGCCGCGAGTTGGGGATCCCTGCCGAGCGCGTCTATCTCCACAGCGACGTCGCCCCGACGACCGATCCGGGGTCGTTCTTCCCGACGGCCCTGTTCCGCGAGGAACTCGCGGCCCAGACCACACGCTGAACGTCCGATCTTGGCGCTCGCACGCCCTTTGATGGCGGTCTGGGCGAGATTCGTGATCGTGGATCAGCGAACTTCATCCAATCATCGCGACACCTGCAACCGACACGCGTCTTTCCCGGTATCGGAAACAACCCGAGTCCGGGTTCGCGGTGAGGGTGCGCCGCCGGTCTATCGGGATTTGGAAGGGGCTTCGACACGTCCAACGCTGGTTGGTGAGCGCGAGCGGCGTATCCTTGTCCCTTGCATGGGATCCGGGGTTCCCCGGCTCTTCGTTCAACGATCGACGAGGCCGAGGGCATCGGCGTGATCGGGTTCTGATCAGGAGCAGACGGGAGCAAGAACGCAGCGGATGGAGTCGCGGGTGCCGGTCTTTCGGTGCTTCGTGGGAACGGCAGGAATCAACGGGAGAAGGACGGCGACGTTCGTCGACTCATGGCGCTACCGGTCACCGAGTACAAGCCTGGAGATCTGGTCGAGGGATACCGGGTCATGGAGATGATGGGGACCGGTGCGGCCTCGATCATCTATCTCGTGCAGGATCCCAAGTCCAAGGAGATCTGGGCGCTCAAGCACGTCGAGAAGCACGAGAACAAGGACACTCGGTTCCTGGACCAGGCGATCGCCGAGGCGGGGATCGCGGAGAAACTGGACCACCCCAACATCCGCAAGATCGTGCGCTGCATCAAGAAGAAGCGGGCGCTGGTGAGCCTCGCGGCGGTCTTTCTCGTGATGGAGTTCGTGGATGGGATCAGCATGGAGCGCCAGCCTCCACGGCAGAACCTCGAGTTGGCGCTGGACCTCTTCCACCAGACGGCCGAGGCCCTCGCCCACATGCACACGCGCGGGTACATCCACGCGGACATGAAGCCGAACAACATCATCATCTGCGAGAACCGGGTGGTGAAGATCATCGACCTCGGGCAGTCGTGCGCCGGCGGGACGATCAAGCCGCGAATCCAGGGGACGCCGGACTACATCGCCCCCGAGCAGGTGCACCGCCGGCCGATCACTCCCAAGACCGACATCTATAACCTCGGCGCGACGATGTACTGGGTTCTGACGGGGGAGTACATCCCCACGGCTCTGGCCAAGGGGGACTCGCTCGTCAGCCGCTTGGACGACTCGCTGGTTCGCAAGGCCAAGCCCGCGAGCCAGGTGAACCCGGCTATCCCGCAGCGACTGAGCGACCTCATCATGCGGTGCGTCGAGGTCGACCCAGACAAGCGTCCCGAGAGCATGAACTGGGTCGCCGACCAGTTGAATCTGATGCATGGCATGATCCGCGCCCGAGCCGCCGCCCCCAGGGGGAACGCGACCGACGCCGCCGACCAGTCGCCCGTCGGGCGTTAGGTCTTCCGCTTCCCGAGCAGGTGTCTCGATCGCCTGCTGTCGTCTGTTCTCTCCCTCCGCTCGATTGGACGCGAGTGGCCCATAATGAATCGTCGATCGGGCTCGGATCCTTGGCTTTCATGGAGACCTTTGTGGAATCGGTGGTGAATCTCCAGGACGCGACGAGTGTGTGCGAGTGCCTGCTGAGCGGGGCACGCGCCAATCGCACCGCGCCCGGGCGCAAGGGATCCATCGACCAGATCGAGTCGCCGGGGACGTTGATCGCGACGGGCGACCTGCACGATAATCCGATGCACATGGAGCGGCTCTTGCAGGTGTCGGGCCTCGCTGAGGGTGCCGAGGCCCCGCGACACGCCGCGCCGGTGCATCTGGTGCTCCACGAGATCATCCACCCCGATCGCCTGATCAACGGGATGGACTTCAGTTACCGCGTCCTCGCCCGCGTCGCCGCCCTCAAGACCGAGCACCCCGACCGGGTCCACATGCTCCTGGGCAACCACGAACTGGCGCAGATGATGAACACGGCGATCGTGAAGGATGGCGTGCGCTCGGTCGACGCTTTCCGCGCCGGGCTCGACTATGTCTTTGGCTCTGAGACTGAGCGTGTGGAGGAGGCGATCAACGAGTTCATTCGGTCGCTCCCGATCGGGCTGCGCTGCGTGACGCCCAGGGGGCACCTGCTGGTGACCCACAGCCTGCCGCCACCCGCGGCGATGGCACGATTCGACCCCTCGATCCTCTTCCGCGAACTCACGCGAGAGGACTATGAACCCCGCACCGGCTCGGCCCACCTCATGACGTGGGGGCGCGGCTATGACGCGGAACTCCTCGAGGACCTCGTCGAGTGCTGGGGCGTCAACGTCTTTATCCTGGGGCACGAGAAGGTTGAGTCGGGGATCCGCTATGTCCCGCCGAACGCGATCGTGCTCAACAGCGACCACGAGCGCGGCGTGTACCTGCCCATCGATCTCGAGACGTGGACGAGCATCGATGATCTTCTCGAGCAGGCCGTCCCATTGGGTTTCTGATTCAGCATCGCTGAAGCACGCACGTCTCAGGTCGAGGATTTCGCGGGCGGCGTGATCCCGACGCGCTCGAGCACCTTCTTGAGGTCGCTCCACACCTTCTGGCGATTCTCCGGTGTGTAACTGCGCAGGAGGAACGCGGGGTGGTACGTCGGCATGACGGGGATGCCGGTCCCGTCGGGGAGGACGAGTTCGCGCCACGAGCCACGCATCGCGGTCATAGTTTCGGTGGTGTGGAGCACGCACTGGGCGGCACTCTTGCCGAGGGTCACGATCGCGAGGGGGAGGACGATCGAGACCTGCTCGAGGAGATACGGCTCGCACGCCGCGGCTTCCTGGATGGTGGGCGTGGCGTTGTTGGGCGGGCGCGTCTTGAGGACGTTGCAGATGTAGACGTCGGCTCGCGCGAGACCCATCGCGACGATCATCTTGTCGAGGAGTTGCCCGGCGCGCCCGACGAAGGGACGGCCTGTGCGGTCCTCCTCTTCGCCCGGCGCCTCGCCGATGAACATGATGGAGGCGAGCGGGTCGCCCTCGCCAAAGACGATGTTGTGCGAGTGGTTCTCGAAGGCCTTGTGCGGGGCGTCCTGCTCGTATCGTGCGCGGAGGGCGTCGAGGCGCTTCTGGATGTCCTTGGCCTTCCGCCCCTCACGAGCCTCGAGCGTTACGGGGCGTGCGGGAGCCATGAACACGGCCTCGCTCGCGGCGGGGGCCGATCGTGATGGAGCACTCGGCTTGGCTTCGGGGCGAGTGCGGGTGGTTGAAGGGCGCTCCGGCTTGGGCTCGACCATCGAGCCGGTTGCGGGATCTTCGGCAGACTCCGCGGGCGATAGTGGAGTGCCTCCGGTTCCATAGGCGGGAACGAAGTCGACGCCGAGCAACTGGGCCGTGCGCGCGTGCTGGCGGACGAGCGTGGCGAGTTGGTCGTGGGCGTTCACGGCGTGTGCGTGGTGGAGGGCGCGGGATTCTCGCTCGGCGTGCTGCCGGCGCCGGACACGGGCGTGGTCTCGGTGGGCGTTGTCGGCTCGATTGGGAGCGCCTCTCGATTGGAGCCGGTGGGCTTGGTGGTCGGGCGAGTGTCGGCGGGCGGCTTCACACCCTCGATACCGCTGCTTTCGAAGAGCATTGGAGCCCCGAAGGCGCCGATGAGTGCTCCGACGACGAACCCGATGGCGAGGCCTGGAAGAAAGAACTTCATCATGGGCGAGGGGGCAGTGGACGGCTGTTCCATGGTCGTTCGCTCCACACGGTCGAGACTTGAGGATCAAGAGTGGATTGAAGGGTACACGGGCCACGCTACCGGGGCATTATCGAAGTCGTCGGATCGCGTGGATCCAGCGGCCATAGTCGATCGCCGCCCGTACGACTTCCCACCTTGACGCGGGCAGACCCCGACCAAAGGCGGTGTGCATCCGCCAGGACCAGTAGGCCCCGCGGAAGCGGAATCGAGAAAGAAAGCCCAGGCGGAGCAACTCCAGCACGCCGGCGCTCGTCTCCCAGAGGCCTCGGAGGATCATGGCTCAGGTCCCCGCGAAGGCCCGGCGGTACCACTCGATGGTCTCGGCGAGGCCCGATTCGAGCGTCGCGAATGGCTCGTACCCGATCAACTCCCTCGCGACGGTGATGTCGGCGAGCGAGTGGCGGACGTCGCCGGCGCGGACCGGCGCGTGCGTGGGCGTGAGGTGGGGCTGGCTCTCGGTCAACTTCATCATGACCGCGGCGAGTTCGTTCAGGCTCACGCGTCTGGCCGTCCCGATGTTCATCACGTTCCCCTTGAGGGGCTTGGGGGCCGACCCGGCGAGGAGGGTGGCGAGGACGGCGTTGGCGACGAAGGTGAAGTCGCGGGTCTGCTCACCGTCGCCGAAGATCGTCGGCGCCTCGCCCGAGAGGAGCCTCTTGGCGAAAGCGGCGATGACCGCGGCGTAGGCACTATCGGCGGACTGGCGTGGCCCGAAGATGTTGAAGTAACGGAGGCACGCCGTGGACAGGCCATAGCACTGCGACCAGGTGTAGCACAACTCCTCGCCCGCGAGTTTGCTGGTGGCGTAGGGGGAGAGTGGCTGCGAGGGCTGGGTCTCGACCTTGGGGAGATTCGGCTGGTCGCCATACGCCGAGGACGATGCGGCGAAGACCACTCGGTCGGACTTGGCCTTGCGAGCGGCTTCGAGGACACGGAGCGTGCCGGTCGCGTTCACGCTCCAGGTTCGCTGCGGTTCCTCGACCGAGCGCGGAACCGAGCCGAGGGCCGCAAGATGAAAAATAACCCGGGCGTCCTCACAGGCGTCGTGGAGGGCCTCGTCGTCGAGGATCGAGCCATGGACGAAGCGGACTCGCTCTGGCTCGAGTTCGATGAGCGGGGCGAGGTTCTCGAGTGTGGAGTTGCAGAGGTCGTCGATGACGGTGACCTTGGCGCCGATGGAGAGGAGGACATCGACGAGGTGTCCGCCGATGAAGCCCGCGCCGCCGGTGACGCAGACGGGCTTGCCCTCGTAGTGCTTGCGGAGTTGGTGGACTCGATCCGCCGGGAGTTTCATGCGGGACGCTCACCCCTGTCGCCGCGTGGTGTGACCACGAATTTGGTTCCATGCCGACTCGTTGCGTGGGGGCACATCCCCACGATGGCACGGGGCATGGTATGGCGTGGTCTGGGCCTCGGCACGCTGCGGGAGTCCTTAGCAGCCGGCCTGGAAACGCAGGAGAAAGAAGAGCAGATCGTCCACGGTGACCCCGCCGTCGGGCGTGCCCGTGCTGGTGCCGTCGTCGAGATCGGCGGCGACATCGCCCAACTGGAAGATCTCGACGTAGTAGAGGACATCGTCGACGGTGACGCCGTCGTCGGGTGTGCCCGTGCCGCTGCCATCATCGACGTCGGCGGGGCAGGAGGTGTCTACGAGGACTCGGGCGACTCGTGTCGTGGTCGTGCCGCAGGACGCGGTGATCACGCAGTCATAGTCCGCCTGGTCGCTTTGCTGCGCGTCGGCGAGAACGAGCATCGCGCCGGTGGCGCCATCGATCGGCGTGGCGTTCTTGCGCCACTGGTACGCGGTGGGTGTCGTGCCACCGGTCTCGACGCTCAACGTATAGGACGCGCCGACGAAAGCGACGCCACCGATGGGCTCGCGATTGATCCAGAGGCAGGACTGGACGGAGATCTGGTCCAAGCCGACGACACCGAACTCGGTGGTGCCGAGGTTGGAGATCGTGAGCGTGGCGTCGGCGACGGTGGGCGTGAGGGTGAAATCGACTCGGCGCCAGGGCCGATCGCCGCTGGCGCGCACGCCGGTGGAGACGCCGGCGTTGGGCGTCTCGAAGGTCGAGTCGATGTTGAGGCACTGGACGCGAAGGTCGCTCCCCGCGGCCGAGTCGAGATGGAGTCGAACCAGGTTCGGCACGCCCGGCATGAGCGTGACGGGCTGCGAGATCGCGTCGCCGGAGTTGAGGGCGAGGGCGAAGTCGCCGTCGAGCACGCCGTAGCGTGATTTGTGGTAGAGATAGGACGCCTCGCCGCTCGCGTCGGTTGTGATCGACCACCCGTCCAGCAGAGCCAGGTCGTCGGCAACGAGATAGCGATAGTTTGGCGAGGGCAAGAATCCCGGGATCTCGAAGGACCCATTGCCCACGCCGGCCCCTGCGATCGCTGCGGGTGAAACCGAGAGCGCGCATAGAACAAGGGCACGAGACACGGAGCGCGGGGTCATGGGTGGATTCCGTTCCAGAAAACCAACGCGGCCAGTTAAGGCCGCGATGGTGGATGGTTTTGCTTAGCAGCCCGCGCGCCAGCGGGAGATGAAGAAGAGCAGGTCGTCGATGGTGACGGCGCCGTCCTGGGTGCCCAGGCCGTTGCCGTCGTCGAGATCCGCGGCGATGTCGCCGGCGTTGAAGAGTTCGAAGAAGTAGAGGAGGTCGTCGACGTTCACGCCGCCGTCGGGCGTGCCCGTGCCGGTTCCGTCATCGATGTCGGCGGGGCAGGCGGTGCTGACGACGACGCGGGCGAACTCGGAGTAGTAGTTCTCACAGGGCGAGGTGATGACGCAGGAGTAATCACCGGCGTCTGCGGGCTGGATGTCAGCCAGGATCAGTTGCTGACCATTGGCGCCCGGGATGTCCACGCCGTTCTTCCGCCAGACATACCCAAAGGGCGCGGACCCGGCGGGCTCGATCGAGAGCGTGAACGTGGAGCCGACGAGGGCGGTGCCACCCTGGGGCTCGCGCGAGGCCCAGACGCAGTTGTACACGACGATGTTGTCGATGCCCACGCCGCCGAAGGCCTGCCCGTCGGGCGGGTTGGAGATGCGAAGCGTGGCGCCCTGGGATGGGACCGAAGCGATGAAGGGGAGATCGATCTTCTTCCACTGACGCTCGCCCGCGGCCGGTGCCCGGGTGAGTTCGCCCTGGGTGTTGGGATCAAAGGTCTGACTGAGCGTGTCGCACTGGACGAGGATCGGCGACCCCGCGGCGGGATCGAAATAGACTCGGACGAGGTGCGGGAGGCCACCGAACGTCTGGATGGTGGTCTCGAGCGCGTCGCCGTCATTCAGCGCGACGGCGTAGTCGCCGTTGTACACGGGATAGAGGTTCCGAGAGAAGAGGTATGACGCCTCGCCGACGTTGTCGTGGACCAGTGACCAACCGGTCATCAGGGTCGCATCGGCTCCGGTCAGGTATCGGAAGGTGTCGGTCCCGATGCCGGGCACCTCGAAACTGTTGTTCTGACACAGGTTGATATTCTGGGCCATGCCGCTGCTCGCGATAAACGCTGCGGCGACAACTACTCCGTTACGAACTGCTCCACGCATCATGATGCACCCTCACTCGGTGTGTGTTAGGATTCGTCGCACGTCGGGACGGACATCCTCCGTGCTCTCATCGGGGAACGTACACCAAGATCGCAGCAATGCCAGCAAAGTGCGGAATATCGGGCGCAAAAGATGCGGATTTTCTCGGGAAGCGCATGCCCGAGGGCACAGATGCCCCCACTCAACGTCCGAGAAGTTTGGACTAGCACCCGATGTTGAATCGATCGAGGTAGTAGAGAAGATCGTCGATAGTGACCCCGCCGTCGGGCCGGCCAGTGGCAGTGCCGTCGTCGATGTCGGCCCGGATGCCTCCCTGGCCGAAGAGCTGGACGTAATAGAGAAGGTCGTCGATGGTGACGCCGCCGTCACGGGTGCCGGTGCCTGTGCCGTCGTCCTGATCGGCGACGCAGAACGGAGTCTGGGGCGTCTGGTTCTCGTAGAAACGGATCGGCTCGTTCCCAGTCCAGTTGGAGCCGAAGAGGTCGAGGTCGCCATCGCGGCCGAAGTCGGCGAGGACGCCGTTGTGCATCCCGATGGTGTCGATGACGTGGCGGTCCCACTGGAGGGCATCGCCCGTGGGGTTCAGGAACATGGCGATCTCGCGCGCCTGGGAGGTGTGCATCTGGCCGATGAGCAGGTCCAAGTGCCCATCGAGGTCGATGTCTCCGGCCTGGAGCGTGTGCCCGCGCGCGAGTCCTGCGACAATAACGCGGCGCGTCCACGAGCCGTACGGATTCCCCGGATCGCTGCGCGTGTAGTACACGGCGTCGGCGGTGCATTCCGAGCAGGTCACAACGATCTCGTTGTTTCCATCGCCGTCGAGATCGGCGACGACGGCCTTGATCTCATCGATCATGTTTGGATCGATGACGCGTGTCGGCCACGTCGTCGAGCGTGCGCCGGGGTTCTCTCGCCAATGCGTGGGGAGAATCAGATCGAAATCACCATCGCCATCGATGTCGCCGCTGAACATGCCCTCACCGGTCAGGCCGGTCTCCACGCTGTATCGCGACCAGTCGAGTCCGGCCTTCTGGTAATAGACCACGGCCTCGGTCTCGGTGCGGATCGCGACGTCCATCAATCCATCGCCGTCGAAGTCGTGGGGCTCGACGTCCTTGACCCACCAACCGGGCGAGCCGATGACGTGTCGGGTCCACTGGGAACCAACGAAGGGGTCACCATCGGGAAGGAGAGGATTTTCGAACCAGATGAGGTTGTTGCCCGTCGGACCGTCACCCAGGACAATGTCCATGTCGCCATCGCCATCGATGTCGGCGGCCTCGCCATCTGTGGAGAACTCGACATTCGGCGTGGCGATTATGGTGCGCTGCCAGGTGGGATAGTGGTACCAGTTGAGGTGCTCGCTGGTGCTGCCGCCTACGGCACCATCGAGATAGCCGTCGCCATCGAAGTCGGCGACCATTTTGCAATCACCGGCGGTGTTGGGATCGACGATGATGCGCTCGAACGTGGGCACTTCCTGGGCGCGAGCGATCGGCGCGATCGCGCTCCAAGTGGCGAGGCACGCAAGGCTCGAGAGTGACACTCCACTGGTCCGTATCTGGTTGACGATCTTCATTCGTACGGTTCCAACCACGCGGGCACATGATTTGACATGCCGCGGCCATGCCGACGAAACACAAGGTTCGCCGGCCTTTGGATGGGCCGATGGTACCGCCGATTCGGGAATTGTCACGAAAGATGTGTGAATTCACGCCAGCATTCGGTGTTTGTGAGATGGCTGCGTGGGTACAACACCCCAAAGTTACCGTGCGATGTCTGCAGGCGCGGATATTTGAAAATCCTGACTTGTGTAGTAGTTTTTAGCAACCGGCATTGAATCTCGAGATGAAGTAGAGCAGGTCGTCGATGGTGACGCCGCCGTCGGGGATGCCTGTGCTTGTGCCGTTGTCGATGTCGGCGCGAGTGGCACCCAGATTGAATATGAGCAGGTAGAAGAGGAGATCATCGATGGTGACTCCGCCGTCGGGTGTGCCCGAGGTGGAGCCATCGTCGACATCGGCGACGCACAGCGATGCTTCCCCAAACACTTGGAGGTTGTCGATAGCCCACCACCAGTTATTCCCGGCGTCGAGGAGTGCGAAATCGAGTATCATCGAAGACGCACCCTGGGGATTGTCGACCGTAATGGCGACTGCTTCGTTGGTCGCGTCGGGCTTGAAGTTCGTCCCCGCCTGGGACCGCCAATCGAGGAGCGTCACGGGGCTTCCACCATCGAAACGGGCCGTCAGTTCCGCCCGCTGGAGTCCCTCGAAGCGCCAACTCGAATCGAACTCGACGCGAACGCTTCCGGGCCTGACGCCCGCGAGAGAGATCTCTGGCGTGATCAGATGGGCGTTATAGGTGCCGAGTGCGGATGGCGCGCCACGATCGTCCCACTCGTCTGGATCAGCAACGGCGATCGCTCCCAGACCACGTGTGAACTGCGAGCGATTCTGATCGGCGGCAACAGAAACCCACCAGTCATTGTTCGTGAACGCCCAGCCTTCCCACTCGGTGACGCCGACGTTGGGATCGTTGAATCCAGGGACACCTGTGTCATCGACCGACCAGCCTATTGGCGGTGTGCCGCTCCACACTCCCTGGGCAACGGGTTCGTTGACGCTGGGTCCAAGCGGGACGGCCTCGAACCCTTCGAAGAAGAGCGGGACGATCGAGGGGCACGAGAGAGGGACCGAGGGTGAGTTTGCCAAGTCAAGCCCGACGGCTTGCCCATCCCACCCCCACGCGGGATCGACGGTCAATCCGAGAAAGGCCATGACCGTGGGCGAGACGTCGGCGATGGTTGTTGGCGTCGGGATGGTGGTGCCGGAGTCGGTCGAATCGCCCGAGACAACAAGCGCAACAGTTCGATGCTCCGGGATGTTGGCTCCGTGCGAGGTGCCGCTCCCGCCGTGATCGCTCACCACAATCACGAGCCAGTCTTCGTTTGCGTAGGTGGGTCGTGCCTGGATCGCCGCCATCACCGCGCCGACGCGGGCGTCGGTCGCTTCGATGGTGGCGATGTATTCCGGAACAGTCGGCGAGAACCCGAAGCCATGACCCGCGTGATCGACGTCGTCGAAGTGGAGAAAGATCACGTCGGCGGCATCTTGAGAAACGGCGGTCACGCACGCGTCTCGGACCTGATCGTCGGTGAGTCCCGACAGGATGAGATCGGCGTTTCCCTGGAGGATCTGCGTGTTCACCGGAGTCCAGTGAACGATCGACGCGGTTCGCACGGTGCTGCACTGCTCACGGATTCGTGAATACAAGTGCGGGTAGTGCTGGTAATCGTTGGGAACGAACGAGTTGCCCGTCACGAGATGCTTGGCGCGATGCACGCCGGTAAGGATCGACGACCAGCACGGACCGCTGATCGTGATGTCCTCGGCCTGGCACGTCCAATCGACGGCTCCATCGGCGATGATCGCGTCGATATTCGGTGTGTTGGCGGCGATTAGACAATCGGCGCGCATGCCATCGATCCCCACGATGAGCACCTTGCGCTCGACACCGAAGGCCAGGCCGCTGGTCATGACAAGCCCAAGCGCCATGACGACCGACGAGAGTGAGACCAGACCAACAGGGCAAGACTCGGATTTCATTCGTGTATGGCTCCAAAGATACGGCGGTACGAACGGGCTTCATTGGTGACCGCTAGCGAACAAAGACTCAAATTGATGTTAACTTGCTTCAAGAAAAATCACCATTCGATTCTTGCGAGATTGGTCGTCTGATCCCTGACATTCCATGGACCGGGTCGAGCTCGATCTGCAAGATTCAGCAACCCAGATTGAATCGGGTGAGATAGTAGAGAAGGTCGTCGATGGTGACGCCGCCGTCGGGGGTGCCGGTTCCTGTTCCATCGTCGAGGTCGGCGACGGCGGAATCCCCCGCATCAAACCTGGCGAGGAAGTAGAGAAGATCGTCGATGGTCGTGCCGCCGTCGGGCGTGCCGGTGGCGCTTCCGTCATCAACATCGGAGGGGCACTTCACGACGACCTGAACCTGCGTGCTAAATGACGTGCCGCAGACATTGGTGGCGGTGGCATCGTACAGCCCTGAGTCCGAGAACTGGGCGTTGAGAATGACCAGGGATGGCGTGGTTTCGCCTGTGATGTTGGCCGAGTTCTTGCGCCATTGGTAGGTGATGGGTGCGGTTGAGGTTGCGGCGATGCTCAGATTCAGCGTTTCGCCCGGCAGGATCGATTGGGCGATCGGCTCGGTCGTGATCGTCGGCGAGGCAGAGCACTCGCAGGAATCGGGAAGACCGTTGTAATCGCTATCGATCTGGGTGGCGAGTTCGAGTTCCTTGCCGTCGTTGATGCCGTCGTTGTCGCAATCGGGGAGCGTCTGGCACTCGTCGGGGATGCGATCCGGTCGGGCGCGGCTGCCAGCGTCGGCGAGGTAGGCCTCGAGGTCGGCGAAGTCCTGATCGGTGGCGTTGGGGAAGACTCCGCCGGGGTGCGGGATGGAGAAGGTGAGGCGGTTTCGGATCGTCGTGCGGCTCTTGTTGCGGAGGTTGGGTCCGACGTCGCCTGTGCCGTTGGGTCCGTGGCAGCCGACGCAACTGGTATTGAAGAAGATATCGCCCGCGGCGCGGATGCCGGTGGGACCGCCGTCGAAGTCCTCGCTGAACCCCGAGGCGATGTCGCACTCGTCGGGGATGCCGTTGTTGTTGCAATCGTCGGAGGTCGCATTGAGGATGTCCTGGGTGTCGTCGATGCCGTTGGTGTTGCAGTCGGTGATGGGGATGTGGCGGTAGATCTTGAAGTTGTCCACGCCGCACTCGACGATCGAGGCAGTGCCCGCGTCAATCGCGAGGAATCGGAGTTGCATGGTGGAGGAGATGCTCACGCCAGCGGTGATGAGGTCGGCCTGTGTGACGGCATGGGGCGTCCAGGCGAGAGCGTTCGAGACGGCGTGTGAGGCGACACGTGTCCACGGGCCGGCGGCTCCGTTGCTCGAGATCTCGAGGAAGAGGCCATCCTGGCCGTCGGGGATGGAGAGATTGTTGAAGTAGTCGTAGCAGAGCGTGATGTCGCCGCCGGGCGTGCCGCCGCCGATGGTGATGAGATCGAAGAGGGGCGAGACGAGGACCGTGGAACCGCCGTCGACGTCGGACGTTGTGAGCGAGCCAGGATCGGAGTTCTCGGTGACCCAGCACAGGCCCGAGCCATCGGAGTCGGAGGTGGGGTCGAAGGCGTATGAAGGCGAGGCGACGGGCGTGCCGCGTTGCCAGAGACCATCGACCGCCGAAGAAGCCTGGAGCGCCCAGCCCGAGTTGGCCTGGAAGTTATCGCTCAAGACAAGCACGTCGGCGGCGGTGATCTCGCACGGGCAGCCGCATGCGGGAGGCGGCGGGGGCTCGACCTTGTAGATGGTCCCCGCGATGCTCACGATGTACATCTCTCCGGCGAGGTCCTCACCGAAGGCGACGATGCTGCCGACGCCGGTGAGGAGGCTGGTCCAGTCGGTGATGTCGCCCGCGGTGGGGACAGCCCCCGTCGCGGGGAAGGAGCGGACCCAGTTGGCGCAGTAGTCGGCGTAGAAGTACTGTCCCTGTATCGCGGGGATGGCCGAGCCTCGATAGACGATGCCACCGGTGATGGAACAAACGCCGCCGGCGTGAGAGACGGCATGAATCGGGCCGGTGAGTGCGGTGTCGCCACAGATGCAGCCACTGAGGCCCGTGCACGAGTTTCCTTCCATGCAGCGCCAGCCGTAGTTTCGTCCCGCGACGGTTGCGGCATTCAGGATGGTGCTGTTTCCATCCGCGGGATTGGCGAGTTGGACGGCGGGCTGGAAGTCGATCTCTTCGAAGGCGGCCTGTCCGACGTCCCCGATCCACAGGTTGCCATTGGCGCGATCGAAGGAGAACTTCCAGGGGTTGCGCATGCCCTTGGCCCAGATCTCATCGAGGGGATCGCCCGCGCCGCGGAAGGGGTTGTTGTCGGGGATGCAGGTGGCATCGCCATCGGTGGCAGAGAGGTCGTTGACATCGAGCCTGAGGATTTTTCCGAGAAGCGAGGCGTTGTTCTGGGCGCGGGCGTTGGGGTCGTTGGCGCTCCCACCGTCGCCCATTGCGACGTAGAGCATGCCATCGGGTCCGAAGGCGAGGTGTCCGCCGTTGTGATTGGCGAAGTCCTGGGTGATCGTGCGGAGGATCAAGGCCGAGGCCGGATTGGCGGTGTTGGCGGCTGGCGTGGTCGCGGTGTATCGGGCGATGACCGTGTTGCCGACGGTGTTGGTGTAGTTGATGTAGAAGAAGCCGTTGGACTGGAAGTCGGGGTGGAAGGCGAGGCCGAGGAGGCCACGTTCGCCACCGGAGGAGATGATCGTGGAGATGTCGAGATAGGGCGTGGGGAGGACCGTGCCGGCGATCATGTCATAGATGCGGATGCGGCCGCTTTGTTCGACGATGAAGCCGCGCGTCGCGTCGGCGGGGACGTGATAGAACCCGACGGGCTGGCTGAGGCCCGTGGCGATGGGCGTCGCGGTGATCTGGGCGAGAGTCGGGGCGGCGATGAGCAGCGAGAGGCTCGCCGCAAGGTACGCGATCGATCGGCATGGACGCATGTCGTACTCCGTTGGGCGTGGGCCCGGGGTTTCTATTGGGGCACAGCCTAGCACGATTGCCCGAAAAGATCGATCCGCTCATGTGCCAAACATCGAGCATTTATAGAGAGTTGACCACGTACACAGAAACGCCCCGGTGTCCAGAAGGACACCGGGGCGGCAAGGGAAGGTCGGGACTTCATGTCCCGTCACACAGCGTGATTAGCAGCCGGCGTTGAAGCGGGCGAGGTAGTAGAGGAGGTCGTCGATGGTGACGCCGCCGTCGGTGGTGCCGGTGCCGCTGCCGTCATCGACGTCGGCCGCGATGCTGCCGAGGTTGAAGATGTTGAGGTAGTAGAGGAGGTCGTCGATGGTGACGCCGCCGTCGGGGGTGCCTGTGCCGGTCCCGTCGTCGACGTCGGCGACGCAGACGAGGCAGGGGTCGGTGACGCCGGTGGCGATGTCGAGGTCGTCGCTGGTGACCTGACCATCGCCGCTGACGTCGCCGGTGGCCCAGGTGCCGGCGTTGCCGAGGTTGGAGTTGATGATGCCGATGTCGAGGCCGTCAACCGTGCCGTCGAGGTTCACGTCGCCGAGGCTCGTGCCGAGGATGCCGGTGACGAGTTCGCAGACGTCGGCCTGGTCGACGACGAGGTCGCCGTTGATGTCGGCGGAGAGATCGAAGTGGATGGCCTCGTCGAGGTTGGACCAGTTGGCCGCGCCATCGAGGATGTTGGCGTTCTTCTTGAACTGGGCGTAGACGTAGTCGATGTCGAAGGCGTTGATGACGCCGTCGAACCCGACGGGAGCCCAGCCGCGAGCGACCTCGCCCGAGGCCTTGGCGATGTCGCCACGGGCGTCACCGGCGGCGTAGGGTGCGCTGGTGGCCTTGGTCGTGGCGAAGAAGTTGCTGGAGCCCGTGAGGGTGTTCCACTCGGTGTCGACGGCGGTGAACCCGGCCTTTCGGTCGAGGTTTCCACCGACGAGGTAGAGGCCGTCCGCGGTGTAGCGGACATCGGCGGCATCGAAGTTGCCGTCGGCGTTGTGGTCGCCGAGGACTTCGATGATCGCATCGGTTCCGGGAGCGCCGGCGAGGGGGCCGGAGCCGGCGGGGGCAACCCAGGCCGGGCCGGCGTTGCGCTGGCGGAAGGCCTTGAGCATCTCGGCGATGTCGCCGGCGTCGCGGGCGCCGTTGCCGTTGAAGTCGCCGGCGATCTTGTTGCGGAGGGTGAGGACCGCACCGTAGGCGACGTTGGCGCCACCCTGGCTGAGGTAGTTGCCGCCACCAACGACGCCGTCGGTGTAGGTGACGCCGGTGGTGCGGGTGGGCACGCGGCCGGCCGAGGAGGTGTTGAAGGAGTTGAACGCCGCGTTGTTGTGGACGTTGTTGGCAAGCGTGTAGGCCTGAACGCCCGAGGCAAACCCGGTGTTGGTGACCATGGTCGTGGGGCTGACCTGATCGTGGAGGTTATCGAGCGCGGAGATAAGGAAGAACTGGGTTGCGGCGAACTCGCCGGGCATGCCGAAGTTCTCGGGATCCGTCGGAACGCTGATGAAGGCCGCGATGCTCTGGCGGATGTTGTTCATGTAGCAGGCCGCGGCGGGATTAGCCATCTGGGGGGTGGAGGCGCCGAGGCCGCCGTCGGCGATGGACTCGGCGAGGGGATCGCCAATGGTGGCAAGGACGGCCTGGCCACCGATCAGCCAGCCGTCACCATGGGTCGCGTCACCGATGGTGTTGTGGACGAGTTTGGAGGTCGTGGGGCGGATGTAGGTGGTCTGCCCGTAGATATCACCCATGGTGTCGGCGATCTCGAGGGCGCCGGAGGAGAGCCACGAGCCGGAGCCGGAGCCGGTCACGCCGCGCTCGGTCCCGACATAGCCGATGCCGAGGCGGGTGTTGCGGATGGTCTCTTCCATCCGGCCGTTGGAGCCCTTGTTGGAAGGGAAGAAGTTGGGGCCGACGAGGCTCTGTGAGGAGGAGGTGATGATGGACCCGATGTTCTCGCCGCGCCCGAAGGAGGGGTCGACGCCGATGGAGTTCATGAAGGCGTTGCGTGTGCCCGAACCGACGTCGCGCGTGTGGGTGATGAGGTTCTCGCCGGTGATGGCGCGACCGGTGCTGAAGAGGTGCTGGAGTTCGGACATCTTGACCTGGGTGATGCCCGTGCCGAAGTTCACGACCGGGGCGATGGGAGCGAAGGCGAGTTCGTTGTCGAAGATGGTGTTGGAGTCGGCGAGGCCGGGGTTGGAGGGGTCGAAGTGGTTGCGCCCGTTGAGATCGACGAGCTGGTTGGAAAGCCCAGCGCCCGAAGCGCCACCGGTCTTGTTGACCGAGATGACGGGGTTGGTGCCATAGCCGACGGCGAGGGGCGTCTTGTCCCAGTTGGACGTGCCGCCGACCTTGCGGGTCGCCCACTTGGTGGCGACGTCGAGGGGCGCGATGTCGATGCAGATGACATCGCCGGCGCTGGTGAATGGCGCGCCACCGGGGTTGGTCGAGTCGTAGGCGCCGACGGCGAGGCCGCCGTTGATATACAGCGTGCGGTTCATGTAGGCAGCGCTCGCCACACCGGACGGCGTGCCGCCGGAGGTCGTGGGCTGACCGAGGATGCCGGCCGCGTTGTTGTGATCACCGGTGGCGCAGGTGGGATCGCCGAATCGGGTGAGCTCGTTGAACCCGTTGACCGAACCGACCGAGCGATACTGGACGACCCAGTCGCTGACGCCCGGGGTGGTGGGAGCGAGCTGGTCGATCGAGAGGCTGCCGAGGCTGCCCGCGACGCCGTCGTTGTCGCAATCGATGAAGTCGTTGGTGGAGGCCGGGGCCTTCACGTAGTTCTCGAGGAGCGTCGCGCCGGAGATGTTGATCACCGTCTGCGCGTTCGCCATACCGACCGCCGCGCACGTTCCCGCCGCGATCGCCAACAGAGCCGAAGTCTTCACGTTTCTCATTTGATCCTCTCCCAAGGTATCCAAAGTCCAGATCACACATGTCCATCAATCCCGCGCGCAACCACTGCGCCCGGGCACCTGTGCCGCCCGTTGCCACTCAACCACTGACCGGCCTCGAACGAAATCGCGTCGAGCGGTTTCCCGCGCGACGCGTCGAAGTCATGGACGAACCTTGTTGGGTCCCGTCAGGCTGTAGAAGCGATCGCCCCAGCGGCGGTTCTGGATCGTGTTCCAGAGCACGTCGAACTCGGCGTGCCCGTCGGTGTAGCCGAAGATCGCGCCGCCGCCGAACTGGTCCTTCTTGCCCTTGTGGTGGCGTCCAACCATGTTGATCGCGAACTCGGTCCCGCCGTCGATGGCGCCCGGAGGGATCAGTCGCTCATTGAGGATGTCGCCCTGGTCGGGATATCGGAATCGTGGGAGTTCGCCGTTCACAGGCTCGCTGTAGACATCGGCGCCGGCGGAGATGCCCGAGAATGGCGTGATCGGGCGGTGGCTCTTGACCAGGCCCTGGTCGGTGCGAAGTCCCTCGTAGCCATTCGCGGAGTGGAACTCGCTGACCATAATCGTGCTGCTGGCGTTGATCACCTCGGCGTCCTTCACGAGGCGATTGAGTCGGGCGCTCCCCGGCGAGGTGTAGAACTTGTTCCGCGGGAAGAGGGCCGCGTTCCCGCCGAAGGCGATGCGCTTCACCTGGCGGTCCTTGGGAAAGTTCGAGGGCGACGCGTTGCCCTGGTCGTTGACTTGTCCCGGATCCCAGTCGGACGCATCGGGACCCGGATTGGTCCGCGGGGCGCCGCCCTTGGCCACCGAGGGACAGGAGAACGCCCCCTCGGGAAGGGAGCCGCCATCACCCGAGAAGAGCGCCCCGCTCCAGTGGATGTACCCGTTCTGCGGATTGGGGTTGGAGGTCTGCTGATCCTGGAACTGCCAGTCGAAGCCGTTCTGGGTCGAGGCGTAGACGTAGTGCGGGGGGAAGTACTCCTTGTTCGACGCGTTGTAGATCGCGACGCCCTGCGTCACCGAGCGGGCGTTCGAGAGCGTGGTGACCTGGCGGGCCGCCTCGCGCGCCGCGGCGAGCGAGGGGAGGAGAAGCCCGATCAGCAGCGCGATGATCGCGATGACCACGAGGAGTTCGATGAGCGTGAAGGCGGTGTTTCGTCGTGAAACAGTGCGGTTTCGGTCCATGTCCGAGGCTTCTCCCTTGCTTGGAGTGACGCTCTTGGAGAGACCGATCGCTGATCTCTTCGTTCGAGCGGCAAACGCTAGAGAGATCCACCCGCCGACTTCCTTTATGGTTCCTCGAAGACTGCGCAAACACACCGCGCACGACCTGCGCGGCATCTTCACGCGGCGTTCGTGGGTGATCCGAACATGATGTGTGTGGCTCGTGAAGTTCTCGTGAGCAGACCCGCGTCACGCGACGACAGAGCGATCGCCTCGTCGTCCGGTCGCGGCGAGGCTTGACACGGATGCCGCCCCTCTTCAGCACCCCTGGGCGAAGCGCGTCACGAAGAAGAGCAGGTCGTCGATGGTGACGGCCCCGTCACTCGTGCCATCGCCCGAGCCGTCGTCGAGGTCGGCCGCGTCGTCGCCGGTCGCGTATCGATCGATGAAGAACAGGAGATCGTCGATGGTGACGGCGGCGTCGCGCGTGCCGGTGGCGCTCCCGTCGTCGAGATCGGCGGGGCAGCACGCGGGGGTCGCGAACCGGTATCGCGCCATGCTCGGCGAGATGACGCCGCCCGCGATCGAGAACGTCCCGCCGGCGATGAGGTTGCCTTCGCGATCGAGCGTGAGCGTAAACACGCCGTACGAAATGCCTGTGCCGAGGGTGCTCCACGGGCTCATGCCGGACGGGGCCGAGGCGTTGAAGGACGCAAGCCCTCCGAGCGCGACCGCGCCGCCGGGTGTGGTGGGCCCGCCCGCGACGAGCGTGGACCCGCCGAGGATGAGATCGCCGTTGTCGCGCGCGAGGATGGCCTGGCCCGTGCCAGTGACGCCGCCGCCGATGGCGTTCCACGCCGTGCCGTCGAAGCGCGCGACCGCCTGCGTGCCGCTGACGCCGGGGATGGTGAGGGACCCGGCGGCGAGGATGTCGCCGTTGGGCGCGAGGGCGAGGTCGTTGACCTGGGAGGCGGTGATCCCGCCCACCGCGGTCCACGTCGTGCCCTCCAGGCGCGCGATCGCGGGATTCGGCACCCCGCCGTTGTTCGAGGTCGGCTGTCCCAGGAGCGGATTCCCCTGGGCATCGATCGCAAGCGCTCCGGGATACTGGCTCATCCCCGCGCCCACGCCCTCCCACGCGGTGCCGGTCCAGCGCGCCACCCTGGTGAGGCCCGCCGGTCCGCCGAGCGCGAGCCCACCCGTGGCGAGCACGCTCCCATCGGGAAGGATCGCGAGCGCGGCCACGTTCGATGAGAGCACGTCTCCAAAGGTGGACCACTCGTTGGTCACTGGATCGAGCCGGGCGATGGTCCTGGCGGACATCGCGCCCGCGTGCTGGAACCCGCCGCCCACGATCACGCTCCCGTCGAGGGCGCGTGTGAGGGCAAACACCTGTTGGTCGAGCGCTCCGCCGACGCGCTCCCACGTTCCCGTCGCGCTCACCCGCCGCGCGAGATAGGCGAACGCCCCGTTCGCCTCGCCGAAGTCTCCGCCCGCGAGGATGTCGCTGTTCTCCAGCGTGATCGTGTCGTACACCGTCCCGACGATTCCCCCGCCCAGGCTCATGTACGCCCCCTGCCCCTCGCTCCCGCCCGTGGGGACGAAGCGCCCGAACCGGACGATCCTCTGTCTCGACGAGGTCGTGAACGACTCACCGACAAAGAACCCGCCGTCGTCCCACGGGAGAATCTCGTAGGGCGTGGTGCCGCCGATCTCGGGCGCCACGACGATCCACTCGCCCGCGCCCGAGCCGGGCTCGTCTTCTTCCCATCGGAAGAGGCTCGGCCTCACGGTTCCCGAGCCCGAGTTCTTGAGTCCCACGGCGAGGATCGCGCCCGCGTCGTCCACCGCGATCCCAAAGCACCCGCCCTCGAGGCCGCTCCCGAGCGTGGACCACGCGCCCTGGTCCCCGACACCCGTGGGCGTCCAGATGGCGATATTCCCCGAGGGCGTGGTGACGAGGGTCGTGAAGACGCCGCGCACGATGAGGCGTCCGTCGGGCGTGACGGCGATCGTGGAGTTGAAGGTCAGCGACGGCACGTCGGGGAGATCGTGCCACGCCATGCCGTCCCAGCGCGAGAGCCGGTAGTTTGGAGTCTCGACGACGTTGCGCACGTGGACCCTCGCGTAGAGATCGCCCGTCGGCGCCGCCTTGAGGTCCCACACCGTGATGGAGAGGGCCATGTCGGTCGCACGATCGCCCAGATGACGCCACGTCGTGCCGTCGAAGATCGCGCGGCGGAACACCTCGACCCCCACCCCCGGCCCGCCCGCGTCGATCCCCATCCCGACGTGGGTGAATCCTCCCCCGATCGCGATGTCTCCGTTCGCGAGACGCTCGACACTGCCCACACCCGAGTCGGCCCCGCCCGCGAACTCGCTCCACGTGCGCGTGCGCACGTCCCACACGGCCATCGATCGCGTGGTCGCATCCCCGCTGCGCGTGAACGAGCCCGCGGCGAGCAGATTCCCGTCTTGGAGCACGGCGAGGTCGGAGACCATCCCGTTGAGCCCCGCCCCGAGCGTCTCGAAGGTGTCGTCCATCGGGTCATAGAGGACGATGTTGCTCGCGAGGATGTCTCTCGCCGCGGTGAACGCGCCGCCGACCACGACACACGCGCCGCGCGGGCCGCCATCGTCGGGGTCGAAGCGGATCATGGCGGAGACATGGCCGTCGATCCCCGGGAGGGTGTTCAGGCTCTCCCACCCGCCGGGCTCGCCGCAGGGCGACTGCGCGACGGCGCGGGGCGAGAGGACGAGAGACACGAGGACGAGCGCGGCGACGATCGCCCTCATGTGAACCGTGCCGCCCGCCAGGCGGAGCCTGTGACCCACGAGACAGAGCCTGTGACCCACGAGACAGAGACCGTGGCCCGCGAGCGAGGTCGATGGGGACGCGTTCGAACGAGTCGGGCGGGCGTGGCGCATCGCGGGGGTCCTTTCGCGCGGGATCGGGGCGGGATGGATCACTCGTTGGGCGGAGGGCCGCGTGGTCGAGCGGATTGTTGTTTCGTCAGCGGGAACCGGCGCGAGAATCGCGCGGGCGAAATCGGCGTTCGCGTGGACCACAGAGTCTACGGACGACGTCCGGGAACGGTTGCGGGCGGCGTTTCTTTCATTCGAGGGGCCCGGGGCCCACGTTGGGGGCGTGCGCCCCGGGGCTGTGGGCGGCATGGCGAACCCGCCCCGTGCCCCGGCCATCGTGGCACGGGGAATCGCGACCGGGCCACGCGGGGGGCCGAAACTGGCGGGCGTGTTCGCGAACTGGACGGGAGGGCTCACGAACTGGACGGGAGGGCTCGCGAGCCGGGCGGGTGGGGGTGGTGATGGGCCGCGGGGAGTTTCTTGCCTTCCGACTGGACTTGCCTCCCATTCAACTGAAGTGGAGCCCCCGGCACGCCGATGCACGACCCACGGCGGCGCGCGCCCGACTCGGGCGCGAGCGAAAGGAAGTTCCATGCGCGTCATCCCCAAGTCGGTGGACGGGACCCTCGAGTTCTGCGGCACGCACGCGCCCGTGTGGGAGGTGGCGGCGACGCAGGGGTCCATCGGGATCACGCCATCGCAGGTCGCGGAGTTACAATCGCTCACCAACGCGGCGATCGAGGCGAGGCACGCCGCCGAGGCGGCCCGGCTCGCGGCAATCACCGCGACGAGCGAGTCCAACCAGGCCCAGCGCGCCCTGCGCGAGCGGGCTTTGGTCCTGGTCCAGGCGATCAAGGCCCACGCGGCGCTCGCCTCCGATCCCGACGCGGTCCTCGCCGCCGCGGCGCTCCCCACGAGCCGGACCACGCGCGGCGAGACCATCCCTCCATCGACGCCGCGCGATCTCTCGGCGGCCCTCAACGGCGACGGGAGCGTCACGCTCTCCTTCATCGCCGACCACGCCGCGACCAGCGACGGCGTGCGCTTCGAGATCCGAAGGAAGATCCCCGCGCTGGGCGAGGTTTCTTATATCGTCGTCGGCGCCACCCCCGGGACCACGGCCAGGAGCCGCCGCATCACCTTCACCGACACGACGATCCCGCCCGAGGCGGCGCACGGCGGGGCCGTCTACCTCGTGCGCCCCGCCCGGGGCACGCACCTCGGCGACGACAGCCCCCCGATCGTCGTCCAGTTCGGGGTCGGACGCGGCACAAACTCTCGAACCACATCCGCCCGCGCGACCGGCGCCCCCGCGATCAGGGGCCACGCCGCCTGAACACAATCGCCCGCGGACGCGACCCCCCCGCGCCCGCCCCAAATGAACACCCACACACCCCAACACCCCGCGCACTCACCCCCCACCACACACCCCACGCCGACCACCACCAGCGTCATGCCCCATCCGCCATGGCCTATGGCCCATTCCCCATTCCCTCTTCTTCAGCACCCCGCGTTGAAGCGGGCGAGGTAATACAAGAGGTCGTCCATCGTCACCGCCCCGTCGCGAACGCCCGCCATGGAGCCGTCGTCGACGTCGGCCCGGGTCGCGCCCGCCTCGAAGAGGGCGATGTAATAGACCAGATCGTCCACGGTCACCGCGCCGTCGCGGGCCCCCGCCATCGTCCCGTCGTCCATGTCGGCGAGGCAGCACGAGCTCGCGTCCATGATGAGGCGGGCGACGTCGCGCGTGGCGACGCCGTCGAGGGTGGCGAACGCCCCCACGGCGATCACGTCGTCCTCGCCGTCGCCCGTGGGCGATGGCACGCGCGCCAGGGCGGTGATCGCGGGGGACCCGTACGGCCACCCCGTGGTCGCGACCCCACCCCCCGCCACCATCCGCCACGCCGAGCCGTTCCAGCGCGCCGCGACGGCGCCCCCGCTGGTGGAGCCGCCCCTCACGCCCCCGCCCGCGAGGATGTCGCCGTTCTCCAGCGTGAGAAGGGACACGACAGAGATCGCGGGGAGCCCCTCGCCCATCGCGTGCCACGAGACGCCGTCGAACCGGGCGAGGTTTGCGGCCGGGACGCCCTCGATCGAGTCGAACACGCCGCCGACGACGAGGTCGCCGTTCAAGAGCGCGGCCGCGGCGGAGATCGAGGGCGTGATCGCGTCGCGCGAGGTGAGCGTGCGGGCGATGATCGCCCAGGTCTCGTCCTCCAGGATCGCGGCGACAGCCGTGCCACCGGCGGTCTCGGGGTCGTCGAAGTGGCCAACGGCCGCGACTCGCGTGCCATCGAGGACGGCCAGATCGTGCACGCGCGACGCGAGGGTGGAGATGGGCAGGCCGCCGCCGACAAAGTCCCACGTCGAGCCGTTCCAGCGCGCGACCGAGGCCTCGGTCTCTCCCGATGCGGCCGTCGAGAACGCGCCCCCCACCAGAAGGTCGCCGTTTGGAAGGGCCGCGATCGCCTCTACGCGACGACCGCCCCCGCCCACCCCGGGTCCGCCCGGGAGGGACCACCACATGGACCCGTCGTATCGGAGGACGGCCTCGTGCTGCCCGGTCTCGGTCCGGGTGAAGAAGCCGCCGGCATAGATCGAGCCGTCGGGCCCCTCGGCGAGCGCGGTCGCGCGACCGATCACCCCACTCTCAAGCCCGCGCCATGCGCTCCCATCCCAGAGCGCGATCCCGCTCGACGCGAACGACTCGGTGGCCACCACGTCCCCGCCGGCCACGAGCCAACCGGGACTCGAGCCGGCCCACCGCGCCGCGACGGCGGCGGCGAACGCGCCGGAGAAGCCCTCGCCCATGGCGCGCGAGACGCCGTCCTCGACGAGCACGGTCCCGTACGCAACGCGGTCGTCCACACGCTGGAGCGAACCGCCCGCGACCACGCGGACGTGCCCCTCACCCCCGCCGACGCCCCCACCATCGACGCGCGTCGCGGCGACGGCGTAGGGAGTCCGGTCCGTCTGCACGCCC
Organism: Phycisphaerales bacterium; assembly: GCA_016699835.1. NCBI lineage: Bacteria > Pseudomonadati > Planctomycetota > Phycisphaerae > Phycisphaerales > Phycisphaerales bacterium. The sequence continues at coordinate 2,249,150 of CP064987.1, read as the reverse complement.
GACCAGGCCGAGCCGTCCCAGGTGAGAATCCATGACAGGCTGAATGACGGGCTCACAGGATCCTCGGCGATCCCCACCGCGACCAGCCCCTCCCCACCTGTTGCGGCCACGCCATACGCCGTGAATCCCAGGGTCGTCGTGACGGGTGGATCGGGGAGGCTCGACCAGGTCCCGTTGTGGAGCAGGCCAACCCCGGCGTAGTGCGCGACGGCGATGTCGCCGTTCTCGAGGCGCGTGAGGCCGAAGACCTGTCCGATGGAGACCTGCGGGATCGCGTGCCACGCCACGCCGTCCCATCGGGCGAGATTGAAGGCGGAGACTCCGCCCACGCTCGAGAAGCGGCCCCCGACCAGGAGCGAGCCGTCGTCGAGCGTGAGCATGGCGGCCATGTAGTTGAACGTCTGGGGCAGCCCCGAGCCCAAGCGGGACCATGTCGACCCGTCGAAGCGCGCGATCCCCGCGCACGCGACCGAGCCGATGCTGGTGAAGGTCCCCGACGCGTAGAGATCGCCCGCGGGAGAGACGTGCAGGGACGTGACACGGAAGTTCGGCGACCCGCCCACGCCCGTCCAGCGCGTCCCATCCCAGCGCGCGAGGTTGAAGACGCCGCTCACGCCCCGCACCGCGAAGTACCCGCCCGCGTAGACCTCGCCCGAAGGGCCGATCGCGATCGCGTCGACCTCGCCGTCGATCGCCCCGCGCGGATCCAGGTCGGTGTCGGCGACGAGCGCCGACCAGCGGCCCGTCGCCGGATCCCACGCGGCGATGGCGTCGGCGGGCACGCCCCCCGCCCCGTGGAAGACGCCCCCCACCAGCGCCCACGGCTCCCCAGGCCCGTCGCCGTCGCGGTCCCACCACACGGTGGCGCGCACGACGCCCGCGACACCGGGCACCTCGGCCATCGGCCGCCACCGCTCCGTGCAGGTCGGGCCGGCGTCCTGGGCCATCGCGGGCGCGACGAGCGAGAGCAGGATCGACAGCACCGCGAGGACGGGCCGGATCGGGAACGGGCGGAGTCGCATCGGGGGATCTCCCTTAAGGATCGGGGGTGTGAGACGTGTACGGGAGGTGGACACGGATGGTTGCACGCGCATGACACCCCCGCCGAAGGCGGAGAACCCTCAACACCCCGCGTTGAACCTCGCGAGGTAATACAAGAGGTCGTCGATCGTCACGCCCCCGTCCTGGATTCCCGTGCCGGTGCCGTCGTCCACGTCGGCGTTGACGCTGCCGGCGTTGAAGATGGCGAGGTAATAGAGCAAGTCGTCGATGGTCACGCCGCCGTCGGGCGTGCCCGTGCCGGTGCCGTCGTCGACGTCGGCGACGCAGCCTTGGATCGGGCGGAGGTGGACGATGCCCCGCGCGTTCGGGCCGCCCAGGGCGGTGATCTCGGCGTCGGTCATCGCCTCGTCGGTGTACATGAAGTTCGCCACGTACACGCGCTCGCCGCGGCCTTGCAAGTCTGAAAAGAGGCAGATCGTGGAGGCCATCGGCGCGAGCGTGCTGTTGGGGGCCTGGGCCCACGGCGAGGGGAACTCGCCCCAACTCGCCCACGTCGCGGGCGGGACCGCCGTCCCCGTGGGGTTGGTCGAGGAAATGTCGCCGTAGCGCGGGTCGGTGGAGTTCGTGGAGGCGTACAACCAGTCGCCGCCGGTCGTGCCCACGAACGTTCCATTGATAAAGACGCGCCCGGCCTTGGTTCTATAGCCGTCGCTGCTGAGGGCGAGGCGGAACCAGGTGTCGGGGGCGAGCGGGACGCCAATGTACGAGTTCACATCGACGTTGTACCCGAACTGGGCGGCGGCGCCGACCTTGTGGATGAACGAGTCGGCGGACGAGTCGTTGTTGTGGTTGTCCTCGATGAGGGGCGTGACGAACTCGCTTGACCACGACGCGGCGGGGATGAGCATGTCCCAGACCATGGTCCACTGCCCGTTGCGGTCCTCGGGCCACGTGTCGCGCGTGTTGGGGAAGAACGCGAGGCCGATCCCGCGCGACTTGGCCTGATTCGTGGGGTCCGCGAGGTGGCGCGGCGGGCTGGTGAGGTAGACCGTGTCCTCCTCGCCGCTCATCGAAGGAATCCCGAAGGAGGTCGTCGTGCCGAAGGACGACTGCTGGCGTGTCACGTCCTGGGGCGTGGGGGGGTTGGGGTAGGTCGTCTCGGCGCCGGGCCCGCCGAGGATGGGCCCGAACGCGGGATCGTCGAGGTAGCGGAGTTTTCCGTTCCCCGCGGTCGGGGCCAGGCCCGTCTCCTTCACGGAGAGAAGATCGCCGCCAAAGTGGAACTCGCTCACCTTCGCGGGCGGGGGCGTGAAGGTCGTGAAGACCGCGCCGCCGGAGTCCACCGCGATCCCCAGGCCGAAGGGTTTCTGGATGTTGCGGATCGCGGCCTGCCCCTGGCCGGTCATCAGGATCTTCTGCTCGAAGGTCAGGCTGATCGAGAGCCCGGAGAACGTCCCGCCGACGACCTCGGTGTCGAGCGTGACGGGGATCGCGCCGCCGGGGTTGCGCATGGCGCCGCGCGTGATCCGCTGCTGCCCGGGGACGAAGAAGTTCAGGACATCGCCGAGCGGGGTCGGATCCGGGAAGAGCACGCCGCCAAGGAGCCCGGTCGTGTGCACCGTCGGATTGAACTCGAAGAGGTAGCCCTCGGCCGGGCTGATCGTGCCGGTGCTCGTGCGCACGAGATCCGCGGGGCTGGAGGAGAGCGAGGAGACGCTCGCGCCCGTGAAGTCGACGCTCACCGTGGGCTGGGCGAACGCGACCATGGGCACCAGGCCGGCCACCACACCCGTCGTCGCCACCATCCCGATCCGCGCGGCCTCGACTCGACTCTTCATGGCTGACCTCCATCATCCGACCGGCGGATCGGCCCCGATTCCGGCGTGGAACGCGGGGCCATCGCGGGCAACTCTCGTCCACAGCATAGCAAATCCTGCAGGCTCTGCCGCTGCCGCCGCCGTGATCGCCATGATCTCGCCCATCCTGCCGGATTCGCGTGTCCACGTGGGCCTCATCCACGGCGAGTCGGCCCACGCCCCGTCCGCACGACCCGGATCGGAACCTGTACAATCCGCATTCCGTCGCCCACCGAACAGGAGGCGTGCATGCGTATCCCGCGGGCCTTCACGCTCATCGAACTCCTCGTCGTCATCGCGATCATCGCGCTCCTGATCGGCCTTCTGCTCCCCGCGCTCGGGGCCGCGCGCGAGTCCGCACGCCGCGTCGCGTGCCTCTCGAACACACGCCAACTCGCCATCGCCTGCGGCACGTACTCGAACGACACCAAGGTCGGCTATTTCCTCCCCGCCTTCTTCGACTGGGAGGACAACATCGGCTGGCTCTTCCCCGACTTCATCAGCGATTACAACGTCGCAATCTGTCCCTCGACCAAGAACCGCGTCCGCGCCGACGTCACCCTCAGCAGCGTGCAGGGCCCCGAGGTCTTCGATCTCTATGGGCGCGACTTCATCCGCGACACTTTCTGGGCCGCCCGCGACGCCGCCGACAACACCGGCGGGCACAGTTACGAGATCCGCGCCTGGTTCACCGCCGGCAAATACCTCGACGGCACCGTCATCTATACCCCACCGGGCGTCTCCCTCGGGCAGCAACTCGGCTGGCGGCAGAGCGAGACCCCCGCGGTCTTTGAGATGCAGACGATCAACGTTCTCAAGACCATCCGAAACACGGCCCACCCCGACCGGTCGTATCTCTTCATCGACAACGACAACGACCAATCGATCGTCCCTAGCGTCGGCCGCCCCGATGGCATCAACAACTATCCCGACCCTTGGAATAACCACGGCAAGGACGGATACAACATCTCCTACGCCGACGGGCACGCCGCGTGGATGGGCACGGGCGAGAAACTCATCCGCATGTATCTCGACGCGTACGACACGCCGCCGACGAACTATCAGAACGTCTCGCCGTATCGCCAGCGCTCGTTCTCGTGGAACGGGGCGTCCATCCCGGAGTATTTTCTGCCGTAGGCGGTGAGGGCGAGGGTGAGGGAGCCATGAGGCGATACGTGACCGGGGCGGTCACCTCGTGTGATTGCCGGCGGCGACAGGCAGACACGGCGTCGGTTCACTCACGGCTGCCGACGCCGAGTTCCGCCAGGGTGTAGCACGAGTGCGAAGGTCCACGGGAAGACGCCGATTCACGATCTGGGGATACTCAATCATGATCACGATGTTGGTCGCGACGGCAGGCCTGATGTGCGGCATCCTCGCCCAGCCGGCGGATGCCTCGCCGAACGCGAAGCCCCCGGCCTCACCCACGCACGAGGCGAAGGATCCGACGCCTCCAGCACCACCAGCGCCAAAGGACGGTGCCGAGGTCGTCAAGCAACTCGTCGCGGAAGCCGCGTTGCTCACGCCGCTCGTGGAATCCGGCGTCGCCCGCGAGTTTCTCGCGGCAGCGGGCGACCTTCCCGTGGTCGAGTCGCGCACGGTATACCGAAAGCCGGGATCGGCGATCACCGCCGCGACATGGGAGACGCTCTCGGAAGAGGAACGCGCCACGTACAGGCCACGAGTCTGCACCCCGGAGTTCTACTACTACACAGGCTATGGCTCGCCGCTGGTCTACTCGCGTGTCGTGGACCTGATGGGATTGCATGGCGTGCCATCGCTCGACGGGAAGCGCGTGCTCGATTTCGGGTACGGAACCATCGGGCACCTGCGACTGATGTCTCAGCGCGGCGCGGAGGTCCACGGCGTGGAGATCGAGCCGCTCTTTGAGGCGCTGTACTCGAATGAGACGGACGTGCGCGTCGGCACAGGGCCACAGACCGTCTTCCTGCACACCGGCCAATGGCCGGCGTACCAGGAACTCACGAAGCACATCGCGTCACACGGTCGCGACGGGACTTTCGACGTCGTCACGAGCAAGAACACGCTCAAGAGGGGCTATGTCCACCCCGAACCACCCGCGGGCAAGACGGTGGACGAGAGGATGCTCGTCAAGCTCGGGGTGGACGACGAGACGTTCCTCGCCGCGGTGCACGCGGCTCTCAAGCCCGGCGGACTCTTCATCATCTACAACATCTGTCCGGCCCAGTCGCCTTCCGATGACCCAACCAAGCCGTACCTTCCGATGGCCGATGGCCGGAGTCCATTCACACGCGAGCAGTACGCCGCCGCTGGGTTTGAAGTGATCACGTTCGACGGGGACGACCAGACGTGGGTGCTTGGATGCTGGAAGGCTCTGGAGTACGACGAGGGCAAGCCGAAAGAGGAGGCCGCCAAGGAGACTTACGCGCACTACACGGTGGTACGAAAAAAGTAACGGACGAGTTGTGGCGATCGCGTCGACCGAGCTCCATCACGCGAACGCCGTCACGCGAGATCCAACCAGATTGGTCAGCACCCCGCGTTGAATCGGGCGAGGAAGTACAGCAGATCATCGATCGTCACGCCGCCGTCGGGGGTGCCCGTGCCGGTGCCGTTGTCGATGTCGGCGCGGGTGAGGCCGAGGTTGAAGACGAAGACGTAGTAGAGGAGGTCGTCGATCGTGACGCCGCCGTCGGGTGTGCCGCCGCCTGAGCCGTCGTCCACGTCGGCGACGCAGGGAACGCTCAGTTTCCATCGCGAGGCGGGGATCACCTGCTTGGCGAGCGATTGCCCCGCGAGACTTACGATCAGCCCCTGGTTCCCCCCGGCGTCGAAGAACTCCACTCGCACGCGGTGTGTCCCCTGTTTCAGACCGATGAGCGGGCTGGCGTACTCGCGCATGCCGTGCGTGCCGTCGTTGTCGACGAGGAGCGTGTTGCCCAGGGAGAGCGTCGAGCCGTCGTCGCTGTTGGTGTAGAACGTGTAGAGGTCGGTCGCGGGAACATCCACGTATCCCTCAAAGACGGCGCCGACATTGTCGAGAAGGCCCGACGTCGCGAACGCCGCGGAGGTCGACGGATAGTTGATCTGCGCCACCGTGTCGCTCGACGACGGTGTGAGCGTGGCAAAGTCGGGCAAGGTCGTCAGCGAAGCTCCGAGGTTGTAATAGTCCACGTGCACGCCAAGCGTGCTGGCGCCAAGGGCGTCGGGGTTCCGATACATCGCGGGGTTGTACAGGTGCGTCACGACCGTGGACGAGGCGCTCCCTCCAAGGCCGTCCGAGACGGTGTACGCGAACGAATCCGTCGCGCTCGCGGGCAAGGCCGATGGCGGCGTGTACACCAGTTGATCGCGTCCGCCCGGGCCTGTCCCGATGCTGCGGACGATCGTGCCGCCTTGCGCGCTCGCCGCGTCAAAGGAAAGAATCGAGAGGGTCTGCCCGGTCGAGTGCCAGTCGTTGGCGAGAACGTCGACGGTCGCGGGAGCGACGAACTGGATTGGGCCGAGATCGTCCGCGATGGGATGACAGAGGCTCTGGTCCGCGACCTGGAACGAGGCGACCCACGTGTGCCACCCGCCGCCGGATGCCGATGAGCGGTTGTATTCGCCGACGGCCCAGAAGGTGGTGTCGTCCGCGGGATCGACGACGACGGCCTGGTAATCACCCCAGCGACCGCCTCCGTCGCGCTCGCCGGGCTTCACGAGCACGGGGACGCCCATACGCCCCGTCGGGTCGGTGGCGCGCCGGCCCGCGATCGCGACGCCGACGCGCTCGCTCTCGCTCGTGCGCCCGACAACGACGCCCATATCGCCGGCGCCGTTGATCGCGATCGAGGGGAAGAGCGTGTGATAGTCCAGCCCCGCGTCGATGTCGCCCGACTGGACGCGCGTCACGCCGCCCGATGTTGGCCATGAACCGGTCGCGAACTCGTGCCATCGCGCGACGTTCCGCCCGTTGATGGACGCGTTGTTCACCATCACGACTTTACCCGCGCGCCACGTGGGCATCATGATCCCCGAGTTGGAGAGTTCCGTCCCGTTGATCGTCGGGGCGGTGATCGCGCCAACGTACGCCGGCGTCGTGACGTTTATGGAGGTCAGCGTCGGCGTGGTGAGCGGGTTTGACATCGCGTAGAAGCGCACGCTTGTGGAGTTCTGGATGCGTGCGAAGAACGCCGCGACGTTCCCTGGCGCATCGGCGAGGGTCGCGCCAAAGTGCAGCATCGGCATCAGCGTCGAGATCCCCGATTCGCGGATCGTGAGGTGGGTTGCCGTCCCACCCGTGAGAAGAGGCGCCTTGTCGAAGATACGGAATCCCACGCCGCCGAAACTCCCGCCGTCCGTCAGCGAGAAGAGATTCGACGTCACGTAGTACGCGCTCTGGTCGTAGCCAAGGCCCGGATAGTCCCACCATACGAGGTTCGTCCCGATGTCGATGACGGCATCCGTGCGATAGCGGTACCACACGCCGTTGGGATCGCTGTCGTCGGAGACGGCAAGGTCCACCCAGGCCTCGGTCGTGCCATACTTCTCGAGGCACACAACGACGAACCGCTGCGCGAGATGGTCATAGACCACCTTGGGATCGAAGCAGAACGTGCTCGCGCCCTCGGGCTCGAAGAACCCCGGTGAGCCCTGGCTCCCCAGGCGCACTCGGAACTGTTCGGCGCCCGTGGCCTTGTCATAGAACGCGATGTCGGAGTTCACCGTGACGACCACGTGCGATGGTCCGACGGCGAGCGTCGGATCGGGCGGGTTCCACCCCGTGTTGCTGATCGCCGGGAACATGCGGTCCGGCACCGTGCGCGACTCGTCCAGCGTCGCGCCGGCTTCGAGATCGTTCGGCTCGCCGAGGGCGCGATCGAGACGCCGCTGCTCCTCCTTGCCCCCCTCGGGCCCCAGCATCGCGCCCACGCGGAACGATCGTGTGGCCAGCGTCTCCCGTCCCACTTCGTTCGGCAGGTCGCGCGTGTCGAGCTTCACCGGCGTCGCCGTACCTCGCGCGATCGTGCCGGGCTTGGTGAGATCGATCGCGGGAGTCGTTCGCGGCTTGCCGTCACGGGGCGCGAAGGGCACCCGCTCGGGAATCCTCGCCGACCGGGCGCCGCTCTCGCAGCCGCCGCAGACGAGCAGACCCGCGACGATCACCCAACCCATGCTCGGCCTTGCCATCTCGAGTCTCCTGTTTACCCGAACGCAGCATACCGGCACTCGACGGGCTCGCCAAGAAGAATCGACCTCACCCCCCCCCACTACCTATCCCGATACGCCGCCAAAGGAAAAGACCCGAAGACAACTCCTCGGGTCCATTGTGATTTCTTTGGCTTGGTCGCGAGGCAAAGACCGCGATTGGACTACTTCTTAAATCCGGCCTTGAACGCGTTGATGGCGCTATCGAGTTTCTTCTCGAGTTCGCCATCGATCGCCTTCTTCTGGGCGAGTTCGTCGTAGACCGGCTTCGCGACGCCCTGCAGGTGGCTGAGCAGGCCATCCTCGAACTCGCGGACCCTGTCCACGGGGATGTCATCGAGGAAGCCCTTGGTGCCGGCGTAGATGGAGACGATCTGGTCCACGACGTTGAACGGCGTGTACTGCCCCTGCTTGAGCAGTTCCACCATGCGGCGGCCGCGGTCGAGTTGGCGCTGCGTCGCCTTGTCGAGTTCTGTGCCCAACTGGGCGAAGGCCTCGAGTTCTCGGGCCGCGGCGAGGTCGAGTCGCAAGGAGCCCGAGATCTTCTTCATCGCCTTGACCTGGGCGTTGCCGCCGACGCGGCTGACCGAGATACCGACGTTGATGGCGGGGCGGACGCCCGTGAAGAAGAGCTCGCCTTCGAGATAGATCTGCCCGTCGGTGATGGAGATGACGTTGGTCGGGATATACGCCGACACGTCGCCTTCCTGAGTCTCGATGATGGGGAGGGCCGTGAGCGAGCCGGCGCCGTTCTCATCGCTGAGTTTGGTGGCGCGCTCGAGGAGGCGCGAGTGGAGATAGAAGACGTCGCCCGGGTACGCCTCGCGGCCTGGCGGACGACGGAGGAGCAGAGACAACTGGCGGTACGCGACAGCCTGCTTGGAGAGGTCGTCATAGATGCACAAGGCGTGCTTGGGTTGGTTGCTCCCCGCGTGCTTGCCCTGCCACATGAAGAACTCGCCCATGGTGCAGCCGGTGTACGGCGCGATGTACTGCATCGGCGCGGGCGTCGACGCCGACGCCGAGACCACGATCGTGTAGTCCATCGCCCCGTTCTTGCGCAGCGTCTCGACGACGCCCGCGACAGTCGATTCCTTCTGGCCGACGGCGACGTAGATGCACACCACCGCGTCCTTGGTCCCCCAGTACTGCTTCTGGTTGATGATCGTGTCGATGGCGACGGCCGTCTTCCCCGTCTTGCGGTCGCCGATGATCAGTTCGCGCTGCCCCTTGCCGATCGGGATCATCGCGTCGATCGCCTTGATGCCCGTCTGCAGCGGCTCGGTCACCGGTTGACGCTCGGCGATCCCCGGCGCGATGATGTCCACCTTGCGGAACTCGCTCGACTGGATCGGGCCGCGATCGTCCAGGGGACGTCCCAGCGGATCGACGACGCGACCCAAGAGCGCCTCGCCCACCGGCACTTCAAGGAGGCGCCCCGTGGACTTCACCATGTCGCCCTCCTTCACGAGGAGGTAATCGCCATAGATAACCGCACCGACGGTGTCCTCTTCGAGGTTGAAGACCTGGCCCATGACCGCGCCCTCGGCGGTCTGGAACTCGAGCAGTTCGCCCGCCATCGCCTTGCTCAGGCCATAGATCCGGGCGATGCCGTCGCCGATTTCCACCACACGCCCGACTTCCGAGACCTCGAGTTCTGATGAGAACTTCTCGATCTCCTGCTTGATGATGCTCGCGATCTCGTCGGTCTTGATCTTCAAGGGCGGATCCTCTTTGAAAATGGCGCCCGATGAAACGGGCACGGGCGTCGAATGGGCTGTGGAGTGCCGCCAGATCGCCCGGTTTGGGACATGGCCCAATCCGGCCCGAAATGCGGGGACCAACATTAGCCGCTCGGCAGTGAAAAGTCCCGCTTCGAGCGAGATCGGTCGGATTGTGTTTGGTGTCTAATCTGCTCGATCGGCAACCGAACCGGCTGCAAACTCATGGCCTCATGGGGCCGTCGTCGCTGCCGCCGATCCGTTTCGCCGGGCGATCGTGAACGAGACCGTCCGGTCGGCGACCTCGAACCGAAGGCCCGTCGGCAGGTTCGAGAAGACCACATCCTTTGACGTCACTTTCCCACCCTCGAGTTCCTGGAACGACAACTGCAGGATCGCCACAACCGGCAGTGTCTTGTCCTGGATCTGCTTGATCAGATCGCTCGGCCCGCTCACGCGCACGTCTTTGAGGAACTGGTCGCCCTGGGCCAACGTGATGTCCCACCGGCTCTGCTCCGTCGCCGCCAGTTGGATGTGCACCGGCACCGACTGGAGCATGACCGACTGCGTCTGGTCGCGGAGTGTCAGTTGCACGCTGACAGTCCTTGGCTCGACATACGCGTGGCGATGACCCAGCAGTCCTTCGGGCATTGTCAGGCTCACGCCCTCGATCTTCTCCTGGCGCCCGGGCACGAGCCGCGAGAGTTCACGCTCACTCAACTGGGCCGTGCATGGCGTCTGCTCCCCGATTGACGAGGCGAGTTCCGTCGGCACGCGAAGTGTCACCCGTGCCGGCGTCACCACCGGTGCGCCCTCCGCCTCGCCTCGCTCCAACTCCACTCGCACAGGGACCTCGACCGCCACGAGCGTGCCCCGGTCGATCCGCACGATGGAAGGCTCCACGGCCTGCACCGTCGCCCCCGAACCGGAACCAACGCGCAGCGTCGGATGCAACCGGATCAACTGCTTCAGATCGACGTCGATCGCTCCAGACTCCCCCGGCATGCCCGGCGAGGAGGGGTCGAACTTCAAGCCCGAACGCAACTCGCGCTCCGCCTGGTCCACGGCGTTCGCCGCGCCGGCGAGTTTGATCGTGGCCGAGACCACCTGCCCGTCTGTCCCCGCGGGCCTCGAGTTTGCCACATCTATTACGCGTCCATTCTGCGGATCCGATCGGAACGTCAGATCGATCGTCACCTCGCGCGTGCGCAGCGTCTCGGCCTCGGCGAACACCCACACGAGCGTCGCGAGCACCAGCACACCAAGCCACACGCCGATCTGACGGATCATGCCTGCCTCCAACTCGCGCGCCTCTCAACCCGCGGCACGCTTGGGCTCTGGTTCTTCTTCCTTGGCCGCGACCGCCTCGTCCGCGAGCAACCCGCCGACTGCCTTCTCAGCGTCGGCCTGCGCCGCCGTCTGACCGCTCCGCACCGTTCCGCTTCCCAGGCGGAGTTTGAGTTCCTCGCGCAACTGCTCGGGTGAGTACGGCCCGTGCAGCCGGGCGCGCTCCGCGATCCGGATCGACCCCGTCTCCTCGCTGACGATCACCACGATCGCGTCGCACTCGCGCGAGAGGCCCACCGCGGCCCGGTGGCGCGAACCAAGGCTCGCGCTGGGCATGTCCTCGGGCGCCGCCAGCGGGAGTTGCACCCCAGCCGCTGTCACCACGCGACCCTTGACCAAGACGGCCAGATCGTGCAGCGCCGAGCCGGGGAAGAAGATCGTCTGGAGCAGCCGCGACGACAACTCGGCATTCAGAGGCGTCCCGCCCTCGGTCAGCCCACGAAGCCCGACCTGCCGCTCGATCACGACCAGCGCGCCAAACTTCGACTTGCTGAGATATCTCGCGGCATCCACGATCTCGTCCACAATGAGCGCGATGTCCTTGGGCGTGCTCCGGAAGAACGGCGCCTCGCCCAGACGCACCAGCGCGCGACGGAGTTCGGGCTGGAAGATCACGATCAGCCCCACCGCCACCAGCGCCAACACCTTGTCATAGAGCACCCCTAAGCGCTGGAACGAGGATCCAGCACCAAGGATGCGCGATCCGATCGCGACGACCACCACGAGCACGAGCAGACCCTTGAGCGCCCCGGCCGCCCTCGTCCCCGCGACGAAGCGATAGAGCATGTAGATGAAGATCGAGATCAACACGATCTCGATCGCCACCTCATACCACGGGTACGAACCCACCCGCGTGAGAACATCCTGGAATCGCTCGGAACTGAACACGCCGGATGCCCTTACTTCGGCCGACACGCCGACCTCGACGGACCTCCCATAGCCCGCACTCAAACTCTAGGTCGGACACGCCACACCCCGAACTTGAACCGACTATCTGGTCCAATCACCTTCCACGAACACGATCCTTTCGGTATCATCGAGGATCGGCCCAAACCGCGCCCCGAACCCGGCCGAATGGGATTCCCACTCCAGGCCCATCCAAACCCGGCTCTGCCAAGGAGACTCGCGTGCGAACTCTCGAATCTTGCTCCACTCCCGTCCTCCTCCTGACCCTCGCCGCACTCTCCACCGGCGCCTCGGCCCAGGTTCTTTCTCCCTCGGGCCTCGTCTATCCCGAGGGCTCTGTCGTCCCGCGTTACGCCACCGATCTCGAGAAAGCCCTCATGGCCGAGGCCCCCGGCGCGTGGGTCGAGCGTGGCCCCTACACCATGCCCCAAGGCCCGCTCACCTGCCCCGGCGAGTACGCCCCCGCCGATGGCATCATCCTCGCGTGGGAAGGCGGCACCACCCTCAACAACATCCAAGCCCAGATGATCAAGTGGATCACCACCACCGGCAACGCCCGGGCCTATGTCTCCTTCGATACCCTCAGCGAGCAGACGAGCCAACTCCCCGTCATCCAGGCCGCGGGCGCTGACATGGCCAAGGTCTTCCCCATCATCCGCACGACCGACGCGATCTGGATGCGCGACTATGGCCCACGGTACTCCTATGAGGGCAACGTCCGCGTCACCTCCGACCACACGTACAACGTCACCGTCCGTGTCAACGACGATTCCTTCCCCGTCGGCTGGGCGCCTTTCAAGAAGCACGCTCGATACGTCCTCCCCATGGTCCATGGCGGCGGGAACTACCACCTCAACTCCCTTGGCGAGGGGTTCGCCACCATGCTCATCGCGAACGAGAACCCCGCGCGGACCCAACCTCAGATCATCTCGCTCTGGCAGGACCACTGGGGCCCCACCACCACCATCGTTCCCGCTTATCCCACCTCCGTCGATCTCACCCAGCACATCGACATGTGGGTCCAGATCATCGACGACCGCAAAGTGCTCATCTGCGATTGGCCTAATAACCCGGGCACCACGCAGGACAGTATCTGTGACAATCGTGCCGCCACCATGCAGGCCGACGGCTGGGAGGTCTTCCGCGTCCCCGCGCGAAGTATCTTCGTCGCCGCCGCCGGATACAACGTCCACTACACCTACACCAACCTCGTGATGTGCAACGAACTCGTGCTCGTGCCGACGTACACCAACTCCCAGGTCGTTCAGCACAACGCCGAGTCCCTCGCCGTCTTCCAGTCCGCCTTCCCCACCAAGACCGTCGTCCAGATTCCCTGCGAGTCTCTCGTGCAACTCGCCGGTGTCATGCACTGCATCGTCATGCATGTCCCCAAGCACCTTGGCGATGAGGGCGGCCTCGCCCCCACCGCCTACCTCCGCGCGCCCAACGGCGGGCAATCGCTCACCCCGGGCACACCATCGACCATCAACTGGATCTCCGACGACGACAATGCCGTCGTCAATGTCGATCTCCAGTACTCCGCCGACGATGGCGGCTCATGGACCACCATCGCGAGCGCCATCCCCGATAGCGGCACCTTCTCCTGGACCGTCCCCAATGTCTTCTCGACCTCGGCCCGTGTTCGTGTCATCACGCGCGACGCCGAAGGCCGCACCGGCCACGATGATTCCGACGCCGCCTTTACCATCCTCGGCACCAACCCCTGCGTCGCCGACTTCGACGACGGCACAGGCTCGGGCACACCCGACGGCGGCGTCACCATCGACGACCTCCTCTATTACATCGCCTACTTCAATCTTGGAGCCATCCGCACCGACATCGACGACGGCAGCGGCACCGGCACCCCCGACGGCGGCGTCACCATCGACGACCTTCTCTACTTCCTCGCCCGCTTCAACCAGGGCTGCTGAGCACCTGACTGCGACATCGCCATTGTGTCTGCTCTTGGTGGCACCGCTCTCCAGAGCGGTGTCGAATCTCATCTCGCCTGCAAGCAACTCCCGACTCGCGTGGCGCTTTCTCCTCCTTCTTCTCGTGGCAGAGGCGTCTCGCCTGTGTCTTCATCTCCCATTTCCCACATCGACTCCAACAACCCGACTCATGCCCTGCGGCACACCACCTCACGGACGATCCGTCGCTGCGGGCTGGACATCGCAAGATGTTTGAGTTCGTCGAGTTTCACCCATTCACCGGCCACACCGCGCCGCCCGATCTTGCTCGGTGCCCGCACCACAAACGCCACGACGCATGCGCTTGTCTTGAATGAGAACTCCATCGCCACGCCGCGCGAACGTGACGCACTCTTCATCAGTCCAAGAGATCGCTCGACTACATCGGCTGACATTCGATGCCCTCCCGCAGCCCGCTCAACCGTCGGCAACTCCCACAACCCATGCCACAACGTCCCCGCGCGCCGTCGCACGAGCCACATGCCACGCCCGTCCGTCACCGGTAGCACGATGTGCTCGATCTCGCGCACGCGGGCCGCGACTTTTGGGCTGGGAATCTCCACCTGCCTGCCCAGCCGACGTGCCTCGCACATCGTGCGAAGTGGACACTCGGCACACTTCGGTGCCCTTGGCACACACACCGTCGCCCCCAACTCCATGATCGCCTCGTTCAACGTTCCTGGATGCACGCGCGCCCTTGCCGCGGCTTCCTGCAGCGCCCCCGCCCGTTCCCAGCACCACGCCATCGTTCCTGCCTCTGACGCGCTCCCATCGCGCCCCTCGATGCGCAGCAGCACGCGCACGACGTTCCCATCGACGACCGGCACACGCGCGCCGAACGCCTGCGACGCGATCGCCCCGGCCGTGTACCGCCCAATCCCCGGCAGTTCGATCAGTTCCGCTGCCGACCGGGGCACCCGGCCGGCGTGCAACTCTACGATACTTCTCGCCGCGGCATGCAACATCCGCGCGCGCCGGTAGTACCCAAGCCCCGTCCACGCCTCGAGCACCTCGCGCTCGCTCGCCGACGCCAGCGCATGCACGCTGGGAAACCGCGACACGAATGCCTCGAACTTCGGGATGACCCGCGAGACCTGCGTCTGCTGCAGCATCAACTCGCTCACGAGCACGTGGTACGCGTCGCGCTCTTCGGTCCGCCACGGGAGAACCCGAGCCGAGCCCGCGAACCACCGCGAGAGCGCCCGCACCACGCGGCCTTCACGCGTGCCGCTCACGTGGCCCTCTCGAGTGCCGTCCGAATCCTCGGCTTCAACTCCGCCCAGGTCGTTCCCGCGTTCTTCCGCACCGTCACCCACCCGGGTGTCACGAGCACCCCCACGACACCCGCGATCTCGAAGAGTGACCGCGCCACCGCGTCGTCACTCGCCTCGTTCGCGCTCGAGTACGACCTCAATCCATCGCCACCACCACTCGCGAGCGGCGTTGAGACCACCGCCTTCACCGCGTGCGGATTCGGCGTCTCCTGAAACTCCACCGTTCGAACCGGATTCGCCACGCGAGATCGCCTCCACGTCAGCGCTCCACGCGCCGTCGCGGAGCGTAGTCACCGCTTCGCCGGCGTCTCGTCCATCTGCCGACCCAACTCATCCACCACCAGCGTCACATACACCGGATCGTCCGCGAACCCCACACGCACCACCGCAAGGCTCAGGTTCGGCGTGCTCGGCGAGACCGTGATCGACACTACGCGGCCCTTGAAGTCCGAGGCCCGGATGTAGCGCGATCCATTCGCGCTTGTGTCCGAACGGATCGCGAGGTCCAGCGTGTTGAGCGCCGCCACCGCGGAATCCGCCAGGCGGTTGACGTCCGCACGCCAGAGCGTGGACATCCGCCCCTGTTCATACGACCCCGCGCCCGCCTTCGCGAGGTCCATCCCCAGCCCCAGCACCGCGCCCGGCGGCGTGAAGCAGCCGCCCATCGCCACCACACACAGGCCACACACCACACACCCAATCACCCGTCGCATCCGATGCGCCCTCCTGGATCGAACTCCATTCGCACTTGTGACCACGACAGATGCTAGCGGCACCCTCGCGCCAATCGCACGCCGCGATCCGCTACCATGCCACCACGAGCCCGCTTCCGCCGCACCATGCTCCGCATCGCGATCCACATGCTCTTTGGCGATCGGACCAAGTACATCACTCTGGTCCTCAGCCTCGCCTTCGCTGCCATGCTCATGAACCAGCAGGGCGCGATCTTCCTGGGCCTGCTCAACCAGGCGACCGGGCCCCTCCAGAACATCGAGCAGGCCGACCTCTGGGTCATCGATCCGCACACCGAATGGGTGGCCGAGTTCCGCCCCCTTTCGGACGAGAAACTCGGGCGCATCCGCAGCGTCCCCGGCGTCGCGTGGGCCGAGCCGCTCCTTAGCAGTTACGCGATCGTCGAACTCCCCGACGGCTCCTTCAAACGCCTCCAGATGCTCGGCATCTCACGCCAGACCCTCGCCGGCCGCCCGCCCGAACTCACCCAGGGCAATATCGAGGACCTCTGGATCCCCGACGCGATCATCGTCGAGGAGCAGAGCCGCGCCAAACTCGGCGGCGTCAACATCGGCGACACCATGCGCATCAACGACAAGCGCGCCATCGTCGTCGGGTTCTGCAAGGCCAAACTCGGATTTGAGAGCAACGCCATCGTCTACACCACCTTCCCCAACGCTCTCAACTACACACCCCAGGAACGAAAAAAGATCAGTTACGTCCTCGTCAAGGCCAAAGCGGGCGAGGACGTCCGCCAGGTCCAGGCCAACATCAACACCGTCCCCGAGGTCGTTGCCCTCACCCGCGATGAGTTCCGAAAGCGCTCCATGGACTTCATCGTGATCGCCACGGGCATCGGCGTGAACTTCGGCATCACCATCCTCCTCGGGTTCGCCGTCGGGCTCCTCCTCTCCGCCTCCGTCTTCTACCAGTTCACCATCGAGAACCTGCGCCACTTCGCCACGCTCAAGGCCATGGGCGCCAGCGTCCCCACACTCCTGGGCATGGTCGTCACACAAGCCCTCATCGTCGGCACGGTCGGCTATGGCATCGGCGTCGGGCTCGCCGGGTCCTTCACCCTTGTCAGCAACGCCCTCCAGGCCGAACTCGCCGCGTATTTCCCCTGGCAACTCCTCGTCGGCTCCTTTGTCGCCACACTGATCACGATCCTTGTCGGGAGCCTCCTGTCCCTCCGGCGGGTCGCCAGCGTCAGCCCCGGCGTCGTCTTCTCCGGCTCGTAACGCCCTCGACCCGCGCGCTCGCCAGACCCAACCCCTACATTTCCGCGATGCTCCCACTCACCATCGTCGAGCCAGCCCTCCGCCGAGAGACCGGCCACTTCCCGAGCATCGTCCGATCCATCATCGAGACCCTCAAGCACGACTTCGCCCCCATCACCATCTACGCCCACGCGAAGTGCACCGTCACCATCCCCGGCACACGCATCGTCCCCTTCTTCCGCCGGCGCATCCGTCGATTCCAGTCCGCGTGGCTCGCGAGAAAACTCCTCCCGCGTGAGGGCGTCGTCCTCTTCTCCACCGCCCACTCCACCGACTACATGGGCATCCAGTGGGCCTCGCGCCTCGTCCCCGCAATGAACGCGACGGTCCTCCTCTTCCACCACATGCACTACGCGAACCCCAAGCACGAGCGCAGGCTCCGCCACGCCGCCCGGCGCTGCCCCAACCTCATCATCGCCGCGCCGACCAGGGCCACCGCCGACGCTGTCCGCAAAGAAGGCTTCACGCGCATCCACGAGATCCCCTACCCCCACATCGACACCTTCATCGATCACGCCAGCGGCAGCCCCGATGCCCCGCCCACCATCCTCCACCCCGGCGTCCCCCGACTCGACAAAGGCCTCGCCGCCATCGCCGATCTCGCCGAACGATTCCGCGACGAGAAGCGCGACATCCCCATCATCGTCCAGGTCTCACTCGATCACTGGGGCCACCAGCAGGACGACACCAAGGCCGCCGTTGATCGCCTGCGCGCCTCCGCGTACCCCTCTCTGCGTCTCATCAATGACTCGCCCGACCCGACCGGCTACGCCGACCTCTTCAAGGGGGCCATCTGCGTCCTCCCCTACGACCGTGAACTCTTCAAAGAACGGATCAGCGGCGTCACCCTCGACGCCCTCCGCGCGGGCTGCCCCATCGTCGTGACCAACGGCACATGGATGGCCCGACTCGTCGATCAGCACCACGCCGGCGTCTGCATCGACGACTTTTCCCCGACAACCATCGCCGCCGCCGTGGACACCATCCTCGCTGATCTGAAGGGCTACCGCGCCCGGTCGCTCGCCGGTGGCGACGCCGTTCGCCGCGAGCAGCACGCCTCACCGCTGCGCGAGGTCCTCCTCGCCGCGACCAGCGCCGGCGTCTCGGCCTCAGTCGTGCCCACGCCGATTACCCCTCGGTGACGCGCAGCACTTCCTGGATCGTGGTGATCCCCCGCGCGACCTTGCGCATCCCGTCCTGACGCAGCGTCACCATGCCGCGCTCGATGCAAATCCGGCGCAACTCCGCGACGTTCGGGTTCCGCGCGATCATGTCGCGCAGTCCGTCGTCCACCGTGAGCAACTCATAGATACCCACACGCCCGGCATACCCCGTGTTGCGACACTTGTCGCACCCCTTGGGCACCCAGATCTCGTCGGGATCGAAACTCTGCATCGCCAGGAACTCGGCGAGATCCTCGCTGGGCTTGTCCATCGCCTTGCACGTCGAGCACAACCGCCGGATCAGCCGCTGCGCCAGCACCCCGTTCACCGCGGCGCCCACAAGGAACGGCTCCAGCCCGATGTTCACCAGTCGCGTGATCGAACTCGGCGCGTCGTTGGTGTGCAGCGTGCTCAAGACCAGGTGGCCCGTGAGCGCGGCCTGCACGGCGATCATCGCCGTCTCCGTGTCACGGATTTCGCCCAGCATGATCACGTCCGGGTCCTGACGCAGGAGCGCGCGGAGCGCCATCGCGAACGTCATCCCGATCTTCTCGTGCATCTGCGTCTGCGTCACGCCGTCGAGGTGGTATTCCACCGGGTCCTCGACCGTCGAGATGTTCATCGAGTTCTTGTCGAGCGTCCGCAGCGACGCGTACAGCGTCGTCGTCTTTCCCGAGCCGGTCGGCCCCGTCACCAGCACAATCCCGTGCGGCGAGTCCACGATCTTCTTCCAGATCGTGAACGTGTCGTCCTCGAACCCCAGGTTCTCGAGGTCCACGTTGATCGACTTCGTGTCGAGAATACGCATGACGACCTTCTCGCCATACGTGTTCGGGAGCGTCGACATTCGAAGATCGAGTTTGCGCCCGCCGACCGTGCAGCGGATTCGACCGTCCTGCGGGATGCGCCGCTCGGAGATGTCGAGGTTCGCCATGATCTTCAGGCGGCTCGTGATCGCCGACGACATCGCCGCCGGCGGGTTCATCATCTCGAACAACTCGCCGTCGATGCGGAACCGCACGCGCAACTTCTTGTCCGCGGGCTCGATGTGGATGTCGCTCGCGCCCTCCTTCACCGCCGTCTGGATGATGTAGTTCACGTAGCGGATGACGGGGCTCTCGCCGGCCTCGCGCTCGAGGTCGACCTCTTCCCCGCCCATCTTCTTCTCGATCTGGACGTCGCCCTCGTCGACCTCGCTCAGGAGTTCGTTGACGTCGACCTCCTCCGTCGAGGATGTCTCGCCCACGATCTCCAGCGCGCCCTTCACGTCGTACTGCGTCACCAGCACGAGTTTGATGGGCATCTCGCCCAGACGCGCCTTGATCTCGTCGAGCAGGTAGACGTTGTCCGCGTCCACCGTCCCCATGATCACGCGCGACCCTTCCTTGCGAAGGGGCACGACCATGTTCTTCTTGCAGAACTCGGGCGTCAACTTCTGCAAAAGGCCGCCATCGAATCCGCCGTCGAGGCCCTTCTCGACGTCGATCCGCTCGAACGAAAGCCCCGCGAGTTCCGCCTTCGCCGCCTGCACCGCCGCCTCATCGACGCCCTGCTCGACGAGCACGTCGCTCATGCGGCGGCCGGGAGACGCCCGGATCACGCCCTGCGCCACGCTCAGCCGGTCCGCCGTCACCGCCCCTTTCGCGAGCAGCAACTGCCCCAACTCCTGCGAGGCCTGCTCGGTCTCCGCCGGCTGATAAATGTCCCGGATCGCGGGCCCGAGCGTCGGCGTGTTCGGCGTGTGGGGCCGACGCGCCAACTCGTTCTCACGCACCGGCTGTCCGTACCCACGCTGGTTCGCCGGCATCGAGGGAAGCGGCGAGAACTCCTGCGGCTCCTTCTCGTCCTCGCGCTTCCCCTTCGCCTTCTTCGGGTCCTCCGTCGGCTTGTTCTCACCGACGCCCAACTCATTCAGGATGTCGTCGATGTTGTACTTCGCCACGAAGCCCTCTCCTCATCCACACCAGCACACGCGAGAACTCACTTCTTCTTCGTGCCAGACCCGTTGATCTGGTCGAACTTGAGCTCGTATTCCTTCCCCTCGGTCTCGACCTTCACCGTCAGCCCCTCGATGGAGACGACCGTGAAGATCTCGCCAACCGTGTCACCGACGCGAACCGTCTCACCGTTGATGCGAGCCACGGGCGATCGACCGCCCAGCACGCTCTGCACCACCAACTTCGCGAGTTCCGCCTGGACCCTCGCCATTTTCGCCGCCTTCTCACGCTCGGCGAGAATCGTGGTGAAGTCCGTCTTCGTCGGGTCCTCCGTCGCGATCGCCCCCACGGCAGGCGTCAGCACAAACGGACTCTTCACAAACTCGCCCAACGCCACATCCAGCGGCTTTTGCACGCGATACAGATCCTCCATGATCCGCTGATACGTCTTCGCCTTCTCGCTGTCGACGCTCACCATCTTCAGGCCCAGCGCCTCGTTCGCCCCGGCGACGTTCATCCCCGAGCGAAGGCCCAACTGGCGCATCGCCATCAGCGCCGCCGCGCTCACGCCGCCCACGATCAGCAGCATCACCAACTGCGACGGCCCGCGCATCCGCTTCTTCTTCCCGTTGTCCAGATCGAACATCCCCGGGAGCGCCGGCCTCGCCGCCGCGTTCTCCCCCGGAAGTTGGTCCTGAATATTGCTCACTGCGCACCTCCCGCCGACGCCGTCGTCGCTGCTTTCCGCTCCTGGTAGTACACGCTCAGGGTGAACTGCACCTTGAGTTGCTCCTCGTCCTTCGTCTGCGCCACGATCTTCATGTCGGGGATCCGCATGATCCGGGGCAACTTCTCGAGCGAGATCAGGAACGTCAGGATCCCGCGGAAATCACCCATCACCTCCACCTCCAGGGGCTGCTCCTTGTAGAGCGCCGCCTGCAGGGGCTTGTTCGTCTTGATCGAGGGCGAGTTCAGCCCCGCCTGCACCGCCGTGTCGCTCACCTGGCGGATCACCTCCGCCATCTCGCGATCGCTGGGCAGGCGAGCCTCGATCAACTGCACGCTCTGCTGGATCTCCTCGTTGGCCTGCTCGAGGTCGGCGTTCTTCGCGACCTCCTGGCGCAGCGTCTCCAGCAACTTCTCGCGGTGCTCGACCTCTTCGCGGGTCGTCTTGATCTGCTTCGCCACGGGCGCGAAGACCAGCATGTAACTGGCCAGCAGCATCCCCAGCACCACCCCGCCCATCGTCAACACTCGTACGGTGATATTCATGCCTTGCTCCAAGCGCTCCAAAGGGGTGTGCCGTGCTTACTCCGCCGTCGGTCCAGTCGTCGCCGATGCCGTGGGCTTCGCCCTCGCGCCGTCCTTCGTTCCCTTCGCTGTCGTCGTGGACTCCTTGAGGGCGTTCTTCGCCTGCTCCTCGCGAGCCTTGTCCTTCGCCGCCACCAGTTCCTGGAGCGAGTCCGACAACGCCTGCGTGTCCACGTCCGACCGAAGGATCGCCGAGACCTCGAACCGCCGGAGCATCACTTCCTTCTCCTTCTGCTCCTTGATGTACGACAGGTCCACGTCCTGGAGCACGGGGGACATACGCAACGACAGCAGATAATCCGCCACGTCCGTGTTCGTCTCCGCCACGCCCCCCACCAGCAGCGAGTACTCGTACTTCGGCGGCGTCACCTTCGGCGCCACCGTGTCCTGCCCGGGCTTCACGTTCGTCCCCGAGAGCGACCGCACCGCCGGGGCATTCGGCGGCGGCATCACCGCCTCGATCCGCTTCCCCTTCAGTGTCACCGTCTCCAACTTCATGCTCGACGGCATACGCAGCGTCAACTCGCCCATGAGCGCCCAGCGCGGGATTCGCTCCACCAGGGCCGCCGTCACCTCCGCCTTGTCCATCATCTTGGCGCGCTGATCCTCGAGAATCTGGATCTGCTCGATCTTCTTCGCTTCGATCTGGTACGCCTCGTCCACCTGCATCTGCCGGCTCTTGAGGAGACGCCACCGCGACTCGGCGACAAAGAACGCGCCCACGATCCCCGCGAGCACCACCGCATAGAGCGACAGCATCAGCACGTTCGCCCGGAACTCTGTCCGACGTGCGACATAATCCTCGGGGAGGAAACTCGCTCCCGTGCTCGTGGCGCTCGCCGACTTGCTGAACGAAAGTCCCATCGCACGCTCCATCCACGGGCAACCGCCCGCAAAGCCCTCACAATCCCTACAGATCCGTCGGACTGAGGCACAACCCCAGCGCCAACGCCCAGCCCGGCTGGGCCAGTCTCAGGTCCACACCCAGAACAGGCTCCTGCCCATTCCGACCGACCCGTGCCATCGGGTCGGCCATCTGCGCGGGGATCTTCAATGCCCGCGCAATATGCGCACACAACCCACGTCCACGCGCCTCACCCCCTACAAAGACCGCGCGTTCGACACGCTTTCCGGGGTACTGCGTCGCATAATGCCGAAGGCACATCTGCAACTCGTCCGTGAACACCTCCAGCATTTCCGTCAAATCCGCCTTGGGCGGCACAAACTCCTTCGAGTCCGAGATCCGCATGTCCTCGCTGAAGTGCGGGTGAGGCATCCCCGTCCGCCGCTCCTCCATCTCCGCCACCAGCGTCTCCTCGTCCGACTCGTCGATCTTTTGGCCATCGTGCCCGATCTTCGCACGCACGGTCGCGCTCTTCGCCGGCTCGGACGCCGCAGCGCCCGGAGCCGAGGCCGCGCTCGCCGCCGCCTTCGCCGCCACGGCCCCATTCACATGCGCCAGCGACATCTGCTCGTCCAGCGCGATCCGCTGCTCGTGCGCGTCGTCCATCTCGACCTTGAGTTGCCTTGCGATGTGCTCGTCCATCCGCCGCCCACCGAAATCAATCACACGGGCAAAGACCAGGTCGCGACCGTGCCCGATCAGCGCCTTCGTCACGCCCGCCCCGATGTCCAGGTACAGCGTCGCCCGATCGCCGTCGTCGGCACGCCGATTCACATAGTCGAACGCCCGCAGGATCGCCGAGAACTCGCTGTGGATTCCCACCGGCTGCAACTTCGAGTCCTGCAGCGCCCGCATCAGTCGCTCGACGAGATCCCGCGCCGTCGCAATGCAGATCACCTCCGCCCGATTCGACGCCAACTGCGGCGAACGCACCTCGATATGCCGGAACGCCAGCGCATCCGCCGGCACGTTCAACTGCTGCGACAACGCGCCCGCCACCAGATCCGAGACCGGAATCCCATCGGTCTTGGGAAACTGGAACTGCCGGCACATCGTCTGCCATCCCGGAATCGCGCACGACGCCCGACGACCGCGGAAACCGCCCTTGCGGATCAGTCGCGGGAGGGCCTCGATCTGGAACTGCAGACGCTGCGCGTGATCCGAGATCAACTCGGGAGGCGTCTCCAGACTCGCCGCCGCCACCAGCGACAGCGTGTCCGTTCCACCGATCTGCAGGATTTTGAGCGAGCCGACGCCAAAGTCGATCCCGATCGGAACGCCGAGCGCCGCCTTCACGCCCAATGTCTCGGTGACCGTCGAGCCCACGACCGCGCTGACGTCGCCGGCACGTTTCCCAAGCCGCGTCAGTCGTCGAAAGACCTCGATCCCCATGGCGTCCAATCTCCGTGATCACGCGATATACCCGGCAGACGCCGAGCCGCAACGGAGAATCGACGTTTCAGGACCGCGCCTTCACCTCCTGCTCACACGACAGCCACAGCCACAATCCCCCAGAACGTGCGGCCCACCCCCCCCGCACAACCCGCACACCTTCTCTACATCGACCCTTCCGAAAACAGACCACCAAGCACCCGCCCCACCCGCTCCAACTCGCGGAACGCACGCCCCACGTCCCATATCTGCCGCGATCGCTCCCCCGTCGTGTTACTGATCACGCGCACCTCACCCGCCGCCACGCCCAATCGCTGCGCCACCAGCGCACACGCCGCCCCCTCCATCGCCTCCGCGATCGCCCCCGTCCGCCCAACAACTTCCCGCGCGCCCTCGTCGGTCCCAGAACACGTGGAGACCGTCGCGATCGCTCCAAGCCGCGCACCGAGTGCCGTGCTCAATCGACGCGCACTATCTACATCTACCGGCACCGCAGACCCCTCGAAGTCGCCCAGCGGAAACCCCATCGCTGCGCAATCCTGGAATCCCGCCGACGAGACCAGCCCCTCGTCCGAGAACACGCACGACGTGGCGACCACCATCTCACCGATCGACATCGCGTTTTCCCCGGGCAGCGCCCCGGCGATCCCCACACTCAACACCAATCCATCCCGTGTCGGATCGAGCACGCGCGCCACGCCCGCCGCCGCGTTCGATTTCGAAACGCCCGTGAACACCAGCGACACACCCGCGCGCGTATCCACGCGCTCCCACACACCCGGCACATCCACGGAAATCCCCAGCCCCCTCGCGAGCGCGGCATATTCCTTCGCCGACGCCACCGCCAGCAACATCCCGCCTCGCTGGTTTCCTGCGTGTTGCACACCCATCCGTCACCCGAACCTATCCTCTGGCGTCCAAGGAACATATGGACCCGCGACGCGATCCTACGTGTATGGAGCACGCCATGCCCAGCCAGAAGACCAAAGCCCGACGCCCGACCGCGCGCGCGTTCGCGTGGGTCACGATCCTCATTGTCCTCGCGCTCCTCGCCGCCGCCGCGATCGCGTTTCTGGTCTTCCGCCCCGGCAAGGCCGCCTCAACCTCCGCTACCGACAGCGTGGCCCCCGCGATGGACTCGTTCGACATCGTCACAACCGCCGTGGGCGAACTCGACTCAAGGAACAAAGTCGAGGTGCGCAATCCCCTCGAGCGTGGCGCCCAGATCATGTCCATCGTCGCCGAGGGCACCCGCGTCAAGGCCGGCGATCTCCTCATCCAACTCGCCACCGACGAGATCCAGCGCGAGATCGACACCGCGAAGGAGCAGGTCGAGAGCGCCAAGGCCGACCTCGTCGACGCCGAGAGCGAGTACGAGATCCAGGTCAACGACAACGAGTCCAGCGACCGCAAGGCCCAACTCGAGATCGAACTCGCCCAACTCGCCCTCAACCAGTGGCTCGAGGGCGAGGTCTCCGTCAAGCGCCAGCAGAACACCCTCGCGATCAACCGCGCCTCGATCGAGGTCGACCGCCTCGCCGACAAGTTCTCGCGTAGCCAACTCCTTCTCGACGAGGGCTTCGTGAGCAAAGACGAGGTCGACCGCGACGAGGTGGAATACATCGAGGCCATCTCCAACTTCAAGACGTCCAACCTCCAGGCCCTGGTCTTCGAGCAGTACGAGTACCCGCGCGAACTCAAGACCAAGCAGTCCGCCGTGGACAACGCCATCGACGAACTCGAGCGCGTCCGCCTGCGCAACACAAGCCAACTCACGAATCGCGAGGCCACCCGCAAGAATCGCACCGAGCAACTCCGCCTGCGCCAGGAGCGCCTCGCCAAGGCCCAGCAGCAGTTCGACGCCGCCACCATCCGCGCCCCGCGCGAGGGCCTCGTCGTCTTTCAGACCAGCCTCAACTCCAACAACCGCTGGGGCCAGTCCGAAGGCCCGCTCCAGGTCGGGCAGCAGGTCGCCCCCAACGAACTGCTCATCATCCTCCCCGACACTTCCGACATGATCGCCGCCATCAGAGTCCCCGAGGCCGTCTCCGGCCGCATCCGCCAAGGCATGCCCGCCCGCGTCCGCATCGATGCCCTCGCCGGCCGCCAGTTCAGCGGCACCGTCGAGTCCATCGGCGTCCTCGCCGAGACCGGCGGCTGGCGCGACCCCAACCGACGAGACTACACCGTCAAGATCGCCCTCGACACCGCCGACCAGGGCCAGCAACTCAAGCCCTCCATGCGCGCCGAGGCCAACATCATCCTCGGCTCGGTCGAGAACGCGCTCACCATACCCGTGCAGGCCATCTTCCAGGAGGGTGCTGTCCGCTTCGTCTATCTCCGCAAGGGCGTCAAGTTCGCACGGCAACCGATCAAACTCGGACGGCGATCCGACACCCACGCCGAGATCCTCGCCGGCCTCTCGACCTCCGATGCCGTGCTCATCCGCGAGCCAGGCCCCGAAGATATTCTCAAGGAATCCTGGAAGACCGCCCAACTCGAACTCGCCGGCTACACCCTCGGCGAGGACGGCACGCCGAAGTCCGCGGGTGGCCCAGGCACGAACGGCGATCGTCCACAAGGCCGACGCCGTCCACCAGGACAAACTCCCGCCGGCCAATCACCGGCGGGCCAACCCCCCGTTGAGTCCAGCCCCGCCTCAACTCCAGCCGCCGCGACGCCCTCACCAAGCGCCACGACACCACCGGCGAAGTAATCGCTCCAGCATCTCGACGCGACGAACTTGTCCTGCGCTCACGCCGCCTCGCGCGAGTCTCCCGGCTTCTCGCCCGATGGCTTGTCCACGGCCGTCTCGTCCGACGGCGTTATCTCCGGCGCGGCGTTCATCATCTGCCGGGCCGCTCGCACGATATCAAACTCCCCGGCCTCGATCGGCTCGAAGAGATCCCCTCTCACGTCGAACCCTTCCGCCTCCACGATCGATAACTCTGGTGTCTTCGACAGTTCCACGACCTCGGCCTTCTCGTCGTCCCACCACGAAGATCCATCCGCCCCGCCCAGAATCGCCACACTCGGGCGGCACGGCGACTCCACCGACCAGTTCGTCACCACCCCGCGCCGACGCTCCTTCTTTCCGCGCGACTCCACCATCACCACCATCCCCGGCGAGAACGGCGGCGACACGTTCACCAGCGCCATCAGCACGTACGGATCGAATCGATCCCGCAAGGACGAACGCAGCATCCGCGCGAGCGCCCCCACCTTGGACATCCGCGGCGACACGTGCGCCGCCGGGCCCATGCCATACTCCGGGAACCGAAGTCGATCGAGCATATCCGCCGCCGCGCAGATCCGTGCGAAAACGTGGATCTCCGAACCCTCGGGCGTGTGCACCTCGCCCGAGAACTCCGTCCGCGAGGGGAACCCGCTCCCGTCGAAGCCCTGGTGGTGGTGCAGCACGACTCCCGCCGACGCGGGGTCGAAATCACCCTGCACCATCTCGAACCCGACCTGCACGTGCCGGCGCCACGCCTCGTCGCGCTCGTCGCCGTGCTCGTCCCATCGAGCGAGCGTCGCCGTGTCGAGTTGTGTCATCCCGATGTCGTGCAGCATCGCGCCCACACCCAGCGGCGTCACGTCCTTCGCCTGCGCTCCGCCCAGGCGCGCCCGCTCGTGCACCAGATGGAAATCCAGTTTCAAACCCATCAGCACGCTCGTCAGGCACACGTTGCACGCGTGACGAACGGCCGGCGCCCGGCTCATCGCCAGATCCGTCATGAACTGACCGGAGAGCGGGCTTCCCGCCAGCGCCTCGATCACCAGCACCACCGCCTGACGCACCGTGTAGTAATCCAGGTGCGCGTGCGGCTTCTCCGCCAACTGGTCGATCGTCGCGGCCACCCGCCGGGTCATCTCGCCGCACGACACCAGAAGTTCCGGCGAGATCATCCGTCGCAGGTGGTCCAGCGGCGGAAACTGGATCCACAACTCCCCCACGGGCATTTCGCGCAGCCGCTTCAGCGTGTGCTCGTCCAGCCGTGCCCCCGCGCAGCAGCACCACGCTGGTCCGATGCGGGTGGTACACCGGCATCGCCAACTCCATTCCCGGCTCGGCCTGGGCTAGCGTCACGCGAAGCATCAACCACGACCATCGGCACGACAACCCCACGCCTCGCGTGTGGGACGCCTCGCCATCGGTCGCTCACAGTTTCTCGGACCCTACTTCGCCGGCTCGGCCGCGGGCACGACCGGGATGATGAGCATCACCACACGCCGCGCCGAGACCTGTGTCGGGTCGGCGCTCAACAGCAGCGATCCGAGCCGGGGGCGCTCCAGAAAGACCGCGCCCTTCTTCACCGTCGGCGGCAGGTTCTCATCCTCCACCGCCAGCCGCTCGGGAATGGAGTCCCACTCCGTCTTGGGATCCTCCGCCACAAGGAGCAGCGCCTCGCGCCCCGAGAGATCGCACGTCACACCCAGTCGAGTGAAGGCGAGCCCCGCGTCGTACTCGGTCTTCGGGCTTTCCTGCCCCAGCGCCTGCACCAGGTCCGACGCCGACTTCGTGCGCTCCTCGTGCTGCAGCAGCAACTCCAGACGCAGCGACGCCGCCTTCTGCTCCTGGCGCGCCACGGGGTCGGGCGGCGCGAACCACCCGCGCGCCAGCATCCGGATCGAGCCCGCCGGCAACTCCAGCAGCCCGTTGTCCATCTGCACCTGCGACGTGCCCTCCCACGATGGGCCTGTCACGATCGGCATCCACTGATAGATCTGCCCGAGGATCTGCTCGTGCGTCGCCCCCGACGCGCGAAGCCGCTCGCGCACGAGATCGAGTTCCCCAACTGGAATCGCCAGCACCCGAAGCCCGTTCGCCCGCCACAACTTGAGCACCGAGGGCTCCAGCGGCGTCACGCGCGTCTCATACGTCCGCAGCACCCCCGCGAGCGTCTCGGCCCCCGACATCGTCCGCGCCCGCGTGTCCCCCGTCAGCCACCACTGGATCTTCAGACCCACCGGGTCCTTCCGCTCCGCCAGCGAGCCACTCGCGGTTGGCTTCGGCGTTCCGGCGCACCCGCCGAGCGACATCACGCAGGCAAGACCCGCCGCGAAGAGCACCAGCGTGCCCGCCGCTCGCATGAAGCCCATACACACGAAGTTGGTTCGCGTCGTCGTCATCGTGACTTCACGCCCGTGCCGCGTCCTTCGCCATCGGC
This sequence comes from Phycisphaerales bacterium, assembly GCA_016699835.1. Taxonomy (NCBI): domain Bacteria; kingdom Pseudomonadati; phylum Planctomycetota; class Phycisphaerae; order Phycisphaerales; species Phycisphaerales bacterium. The sequence goes on along the minus strand of CP064987.1, from coordinate 2,220,012 downwards.
TCACACTCGTTGATGCGGTCGATCAGGCGGCGGATCAGGCCGAACTTGTGCTTCGTGTGGTGGAAGACCAGCCTCGGCAGATGCAGATGGTCGTCCTCGCCCTCGAGCGCGCCTCGCTGCGTGATCGTCCCCTGCTTCACGAGCACCTTGAACTCGTCGCCCAGTCGCGCGACGTCCTCGTCCTTCAGTCGCGCGTTCAAACGGATCACCAGATCGTCTTTGACATAGCGCGACGAGTGGTAGATCCGATAGAACCGCGTGAGCACGTCCACCGCCTGCTTCGCCGTGTCGCAGATCGTGTAGATTGAGGGATCCTCCGGGCTGATCCACCCGCGCTTGAGCAGTTGCTCCTTGATCCACGCGTCCCAACTCCGCCAGTAATCTCCGCCGACGCCCTCGAGCATCACGATCGGCATGGGCGAGGCCTTCCCCGTCTGCACCAGCGTCAAGGTCTCGAACGCCTCGTCAAGCGTCCCGAACCCGCCCGGGAAGAGCGCCACCGCCTCAGCCTGCGACACAAACATCAACTTCCGCGTGAAGAAGTACCGGAAGTGGATCAGTTTCTCGTCGCCCTCGATCACCTCGTTCGCCGTCGTCTCGAATGGCAGGCGGATCGCCACGCCGAACGATGCTTCACGACCCGGCCCGACGTGCCCCGCCTTCATGATGCCCAGGCCTGCTCCCGTGATCGACATCCACCCCGCCGCCGCCATCAACTTCGAGAACTCCACCGCCGCGGCATAGTCCGGATGCGACTCGGGCGTCCGCGCCGAGCCGAAGATCGTCACCTTGTGCGGGTCCTTGAACTTCCCGAAGACGCGGTACGCGTACCGCAACTCCTTCACCGAACTCGTGATCAGTTTCAGTTCGCCCGTGTCACGCCCGTCGGGGATCAACTTGAGTGCCGTCTGCATCAACTCGCGAACCAGCCGCGCATCGAAACTGCCTGCCTTGCCGCCCATCTGACCGATCAGCCCGTCGATCGCCTGCACGATGTCCGGCTCGTCCGCGCGCTTGATTGCGGGCGTGATCGGCCCACCCGCCAACTCCGACTCCTGATCCACCGTCGGACCGATCTTCGATCCCGCTGGCCGTTCTTCCAATCCCATACCCTGCTCCACAACCTGATTCCGGATCGATCGGCATCGAAAAACTGCACGCGTCGCGTGCCACCGCCGCCGGGCCTCAAGCGTAGTACCCGCCTTTGACCCCCACGCCCGATGAAAAGTCGTGCTTTGTCCGGTGTCTGGGCGGCGTCACGCCCTCAAGGCACACGATCCACCGGCGTCGTCCGACGCGAGGAATCACGCCCCCGATCCGCCTCGTCGATCTCACTCTCGATTCGATCCAGCCGCTGGTCCTGTTCCGACCTCGTCCCCATCGCCTTCGACACCACGCGCGAGGTTCCTGCGAACGTCACGAGCGAGACCTCCGGGTTCGACGCCGTTCCCTTGACCGACGCCGTGAACAACTCGCTGCGGATCCCCTCGAGGATCGTCGAGATCACTGGGATCCGAGTCCTGTTGCGCGCGCGGAATCGAAGATTAAGCGCCAGGTCGGGGAGATCCGCCGTCCCATAGCCGAAGAAGTCCACCGTCCGCGACGAGAACGTCGCGCGCTCGATGTTGATCCGGTCGCCCTCGAGATAGAACACGCCGCGCCCATAGTCCAACCGCTCCGAAAACGGCAGTTCCAGGTTCGTCAATCGGATCATCGCGACCAGCACCGGGATGTTCACGATCTGCGCTCCGCCCACGGTCACGATTCCGCGCCCGCGCTTGGTCGAAGGCTCGCCCAGCGTGCCGCCGAGGGTGATGTTCCCGTCCACACGCCCGCGGCTCTCATCCGGCGACGCCGACTCCGCCGCCGCGACCGGCGCCTCGTTCTTGGTCTTGAAGTTCTCCAGCACCGACGCCAGCCGCACGTCCGAAATGCGCAGATCCGCGGAGTACGCCCGCGCTCCACCAGGCCCCGGCGCGTCGATCGTCACTCCGCCTCCCACGCGACCGCCGTGGCAATCCGCGGAAATCAGCGGCACGATGATCCGATCCCCTGGCCCGCTCGCCACGCGCACGCGCACGTTCTCCGCCCACACGCCCATGAGGCGTGCACGATCCGCGAGGATTTTCAGATCAAAGTCCGCGGGCACACCCTCTTCTCCCTTCTTGGAGAATGTGTAGCGGATGGCCGCGCTCGCGTCGGTCACGCCCACGCCAACATCCGCGCTCGCCCCCTCGAACACCACCAAACCCGACGACGCCACCGCGATCCCACCGTCACCGTCGTTCTCGCCATCGTCGCGCCCCGGCGTCGTCACCGACACCTGTCCATCTTCCACTCGCACGTTCCCAGCGCACGACACCGCCAGCGAGTCCATGACATCCGTCAACGCCGGCGGGAGCATCGACCGCAGATCCACCGGCAGGCCGCGAGACTCCATCGAGAATCTCGCCTCCGTCGCCACCTCACCGCTCTCGCGCGAGAGCCACGACCCTTCGCCACGCACCGACCACGCCTCCGAGATCGCCGCGAAGTTCCGCACGCGCCCCGTCCCCGGCGAGAACTCGAACTCACCTTCCACCGTCCCGATCTTCACCCGCGCGCCATCCGCAAGCCCCGTGTCCACCTCGATCGAGTGAGGCCAGAATGTCCCCGAGACCTCCGACGGCTTCTCCCGGGCGGCCGCGAACGGATCCGTTGAGGGCGCGGCATTCGGATTCTGCGCCACGCGGATCTCCAGATCGAACTCTCCCGTCGGCTTCAGCGACTCGTACCACTCCTTGGCCTTGCCCCCAAAGTCCAGCGCCGCCCGCCGGACTAATGGCGACTCGAACCGCGCCGAGTGGATCGTCAGCGTGAGGTCGTTGAGCGGGCTGCTCATGTCCAATGTCACGCGCCCGCTCGCCCCCAACTCCGCGTAGGACTCGTCGTCGGTCGCGACACGCGCCCCAAACTCTCTGAACTCGAATGTCGTCGGGTTCAACTCCGTCTCGGGGTGGACCTCGGCCTCGCCCCGCGACTCAAAGATGCGCACACGACCATCCGCCAGCGTCACCTCGCCGTTGAGGTCCGTGGCCGCAACCCGTGTCCGCACGACCATCTCGCCAGGCTCTCGAGCGCCAGATTCCCCATCGCCCGCTCCTTCCCCCGCCCCCCCAGCGCCGGCCGAGCCTTCCATCGTCACTCGGATCCCCGCCTTGCCTGTCGGCTGATACTCCTCGCGGAGTCTCTCGATCGCCTCTGCCGCCTTCGTGGACATCGGCCGTACCAAATCCTCGACAAGCAGCGACACGTCCGCGCGCTCCGAGACCACGCGCGACTCGAGCGTCGCCATCTTCGAGTCCTTGAACCCCAACTCGGCGTATGCCACCACCGGCGAGACGCCCGTCTCCTCGTCGCCGCCCTCCACTACCAGCGTCGGCGGGCACACCTCCCCGGCCACATCCACGATCACGCGATCGTTGGTCACCGCGATCGATCCCTGGAAACTCCGCCCACCCACGCGCGGCTCCAAGGTCTCCCCCACGATCGGCGTCGGCAGCATCGACAGGTCCGAGACCTGGAACCGCATGTCGTAGCCCAGTCGCTCTTTTCCAGTCTTCTCCGTCCGATCAAAGATCGATACCGACGCTTCATCGATCACGCCCCGGGGCGACAACATCTGCAGCAGGAACTTCGGCGGCACTTCCGCCTCCACGTCCGGCACCGCCGCCACCAGCATCGGATCGATCACCACATCCTTTGCCTGCACCTTGATCTCCGGCACGAACCCATCCGGGTCCGCCGCCAGCGACTCCAAGTCGATCCGCGCGCTCAGCAGCGCCTCGCCCCCCAACACCGACTTCAACCGGCATTCCTTCACCGTCGCCAGGTCGTTGATCTTCGTGATGACCAGCGAGTCCGCCACCAGCGGATACGGGAAGGCATTGGGTAACAGGCCCGCGTCGTCCACGGTGATGTCGAACCGGTCGTCCCACGTGCTCGTCTCGCCATACGACCTCGTGATGCGCACATCCACGTCCGCCGTGCCGCCCACACTGAAGATCGGCGCCGTCGCGTCGGCATGCAGGCGCACCCGTTCTCCCGGATCCGTGAGCGGCGCTCCCGAGTCGATCGCACGAAGCCGCTCCAGCGCCCGATCTCGGATCTCCGCCGTCGTGATCCGCTTCATCGACCGCAGCGACGCCGCCCGGTCCTCGTTGAAGAGCGCGTCGATGATCGCCGACTTCGATCCCATCGCCCGCTTCGTCTCGTCGTCCATCGGCAGGCTCCGCACCGCGATCTTGATCAGCACCTCCGCGTCGCTCGTCGGCGGCGCAATGCTTCCGCTTGCCTTGATCGTCGCTCCGCTCGGCGCCACACCCTCGATGTTCACGATCCGGATCTCGCTGTCGTCGAACTCCCAGCGGCCGTGGAGTTGATCGAAGACGTACGGGAAGCGCTCGAACGCCGCCGACCCGTCACGCATCTCGACGCTCCCCTCGACGTCGATCCGCCCAGGCTTGCCCTCCACAGGGTCCCCCCGCGTGACGATCACCTCCGCGTCCACAATTCCCGTGGGGTTCATGAACTGGTCCATCCGCCGCTGCACGAGCGCCGGCGCGAACCGCAGGATCTGCGGGTTCCGCGTCAACTCGAAGTTCCGGCTCACAAGCCGAACAGCAAACGGCGAGATCGTCGACGTTCCCTCATACTCCAGTTCGATCTCGTAGGGCAGTTCCTCCAACTTCCCCACGAAACTCCCGCGGACACCCGTGTTACCCAGGATCAGCGCCCCGCGGACATCCTCCATCCGCAACTTCTTCCCGATCTGGTGCGGCGGCAGCGGGATCGGATTCCCCGCCTCGTCCTCGCCCGGTTGCGTCTCGATCGGGAGCGTCATCCCCACGCCCAACAGTTCCACACGAGCCTCGGTCTTCCCGTCGGGCGTGTAGCGGAACGTCGTGTCGCCGATCGCGCCCTTGAGCGCCAGATCGCGGTACACGCCGCGCACGAACGACGGCACCGACTCCGCAGGCCACTGTTCCAGCGTCAACCCCTTGAGCGCCAGTTCCAGCCCCGTGCGATCGGCGCGACCGATGATCTCCACACCCTCGGGGACGCCCGTCACCGGATTGATCTGCGTGAACTTGATCGTCGACTCGCCGCGCTTCCCTGGCTCACGCTCCACGCTCCCCGCGACATCCAGCGACCGCAGCGGTGTGAAGACCCCATCTGCCGTGTGCTCTCCGAGTTGGATCACCCCCCGCCGCACCACCACCACCGGGGCCGCTCCCATCGACGAACTCGGCTTCGACTCGGGGACCGTCAGCCCCGACACGTTCACCTCGCCGCTCGCCACGTTCTGGCTGATCCGGATCACCGGGTCGTCGATCTCCACCGATCGAAACCGAAGATCCCCTCTCAAGAGCGCCCCCCACACCGGGCGCGCCTCGATCCCCCCGATGCTCACGATCTGCCCGGCCTCGCCGGCGACGTTCCGCGCGCGAACGCTTGCGTCGCGGATCACCACGCGACCGTTCGACAGGATGTCCACGCTTCCCGCCGATACGTCCGCGTTCAGCGTCGAGCCGATCGCCGAGCACACGATCCAACGAGGCACCGCCGTGCGCGTCAACACCAGAAAACCAATCCCGAGCACGATCACGACCGCCAGCAGCCGCCGGCCCCATCGGCGCCACCACGGCAATGGCGCCCGCTTCGCCTTGTGCGATGGTTCCGCGGGCGTCACGCCCTCAGGTGTCGAAGATGGTTCTGGTGTGGGTGTCTGATCCACGCGGTCAAGCCCCTTCATCGATCATAGAAGCACCCCCATAGATGCACCCCACGGCTACGCTCCGTCATGGCCAAACGGCGCAAAGTCTTCGCCTGCTACGCCTGCGGCTCCGTCCAGAGCCGCTGGCTCGGCAAATGCCCCGACTGCGGCACATGGGACTCGCTCGAAGAGCAGACCCTCGACGACAGTGCCGCCAAAGACCCGCAGCGTGGACTCGTCGAGGCCTGGGCCGATCTCAACGACGGCGCCACACCCGACGCGAGCACCAATCCCGCCAAACCCCTCGACGATCTCGCCTCGGCAACAACCAACGCCCCGCGACTCAACTCGTCCATCGCCGAACTCGATCGCGTCCTCGGTGGCGGCCTCGTCCCCGCCTCGATCGTCCTCGTCGGAGGCGAGCCGGGCATCGGAAAGTCCACACTCCTCCTCCAGGCCGCCGCCGCCTGGGGACGCGCCGGGCATACCACGCTCTACGTCTCCAGCGAGGAATCCGCCGAGCAGGTCTCCTTGCGTGCCGCACGCTTCTCGTCGAAGGCTAACCCAGGCGTCCTCGTCCTCGCCGACACCAACCTCGCCCGCATCGTCGAGCAGGTCCGCAAAGCCAAGCCCCGCGTCGTCGTCATCGACTCCATCCAGATGGTCTACAAGGCCGACCTCCCCGCGGCCCCGGGCAGCGTCTCCCAACTCCGACGGTGCGCCGCCGAACTCGCCTACCTCGCCAAGGCCTCGGGCATCGCCGTCGTCCTCGTCGGGCACGTCACCAAAGACGGCACGCTCGCCGGCCCGCGACTGCTCGAGCATCTCGTCGATGCCGTCGTCTCCTTCGAGGGCGATCGATACCACGCCCATCGCGTCGTCCGCTGCCTGAAGAATCGCTTCGGCACGACGCTCGAGGTCGGCCTCTTCGAGATGTCCTCCACGGGCCTGCGCGAACTCCCCGAGGGTGCCGCTGGCCGCGTCCTCGCCGCCAGCGACACGCCACGCCCCGGCTCGGTCGTCTCGCCCGCGATGACGGGAAGTCGCTGCGTGCTCGTCGAGGTCCAGGCGCTCACCGCGACGGGATTCCTCGGCGCCGCCAAGCGCAAGTGCTCGGGCCTCGATCCCAATCGCCTCGCGATGCTCATCGCCGTCCTCGAGCAGCACGCCGGCCTTCGCCTCGCAGACCGCGACATCTTCGCCAGCAGCGTCGGCGGCCTGCGCGTCATCGAGCCCGCCGCCGACCTCGCCCTTCTCCTCGCCATCGCCGGTTCACACTACAAAAAAGCCCTCCCCAAGGCCACCGCCGTCTTCGGCGAGGTCGGCCTCGGCGGCGAGATCCGCCCCGTCCCCCACGCCGAGGCGCGCCTCCGCGAGGCCCTGCGACTGGGTTTCAAGAACATCATCGCCCCCAAGGGCGTCGAGCCGATCCCCGGCGTCACGCTCCACGCCATCAAGAATGTCGATCAGGCCGTCGCGCTGCTGGAGTAGCACCGCCACTACTTCATTAACACCCACACTACGATCAACGCCAGCGCCACCACACCAAACGCGATCACAATCCGCCACATCGCGGCCACCGGATCGGCGTACGCGGCCGGGCGATCGATCTTCGGGAACATCAGCCGCGTCTCGTGCCCGCACTCGGGACACTTGAGCGCGTTGTTCCGCACCGTCACCCCGCCGAACTGATAGTCGCACTTCTCGCAGATCGCCTGTCGTGGCTCCAGCCCCTCATACGGCGCACGCCCGCCGGCGCGCACAACCTCCGGCAACTCCGGCGGGCGCTCTCCCACAGGCTCCGTCGTCACACCCCACCCCCCCCCACCCCCCCACTCCCCGCGTCCGCCCCGCCCCTCAACCACTCCGGCATCGCGCTCACCACGCCCTTCGAATCCACACACGCCAGCGTCGTCTCCGCCGTAGCCGCGATTGTGTCCGTCGGCATGCCGCCCAGCGCCGCGTCGCGCTCCACCACCACGACCTCATACGAGTGCTGCAACTTCGCCATCCCGCTCTTGAGCACCCTGGATCGCACCTCCACCACGTCGTCGTACATCACCGGGCGGCGATACCGAACCTCCAGTTTCGTGACGACCAGGAACACCCCCGCATGCTCCAAGGCCGCGTAACTCACGCCGCTCCCGCGCAGGAGTTCCGTCCGCGCCATCTCCAGCCACGCCACATACGCCGCGTGGTGCGCCACGTTCATCGGGTCGCACTCGCAATACCGCACGCGCACCCTCACCGACCCCGACGACGCCGGCCGGACCACAGGCCCCGCCGCCTCGCCGCGCAGCCGCGCCCCGACCTCGCTCGCCCGCTGCCTCGCCCGATCACGCATGACACATCCTACCAACGCTCGTGGCACAAGCGTCCCGCCTGTGCCTCCCTCTCCGACCAACTTCTCGCAATACACACTCCGCACATTGTCCTCAATTGCCTTGCCGCCCCACTACACTCCTCTCCCATGCTCTCGCCCAAGCAGGTCAAGACCGGCCTCGCCCACACCGATTCCGCCGAGCGCGTCCGCCCCGTTGTCGCTGTCCGCCGGCTCACCGACCACGACTCCATCCCCAAGGTCACGCGCCTCCTCCACCACGCCTACGCCGCCCAAGTCGCCATGGGCCTCCGCCCCCTCGCAGGCCGCCAGGACGACGAGACCACCGCGCGCCGATGCGCCTCGGGCGAGTGCTACCTCGCCACGCTCACCGAAGACACCGATCAAGGCCCCGTCGAGCACTTCGTCGGCACCATCCTCTTCCACGAGATCGAGGACGCCAAAGGCCCACCCTGGTTCGCCAACAACTGGGTCGATTCCTTCTCCCAGTTCGGCGTCGACCCCCACTACCAGGGCCATGGCATAGGCCAGATGCTCCTGGGCACCGTCGAACTCCGCGCCAGCCAATGCGGCGCCAAGGAACTCGCCCTCAGCATGGCCGAGCCCGACTCCAACCTCATGCGCTTCTACATGAAGCGTGGCTACCGCTTCATCGAACTCTGGCAGTGGCCCTACACCAACTACAAGAGCGCCATCCTCAGCAAATCCCTCGCCGATTCAAACGACTAATCCCTCCCGCTGGGACCGCTCTCCGCAGCGGCGTTCCACCGCCCGACCATCACCGCTCCAACACCATCGCTTCACCCTCCACGCGTCCCACGCCCTCTATCCCCATCCATCACCCCACACCAACCCGCGACCCCGGCGCGATCCGACCACTTCTCTCGGACGTATAACTCCCTGGACACATTCGCCCCGCCAAGGCTGGCGTTCGGCGCCCGCCCGGTCGATACATCTTCTCGGCCTGGGGCTTCTCGAGTGCGCCACGGTCTCCAGCCGTGGCCCGCCGTCGATCATGTTCAGGGAGGGCCGAAGCATGTCCACCGCCGGCAGAGGAAACAACGACCACACCACGCCTCTCCACGGGGGCAGTGATCTCGTCCGCGCCGTCGAGGAACGCCTCGATCGCAAGCGATTCCAGGAACACCACTGGGCCGGCACCTTCTGGGATTACCTCGATCTCTGCGCCAACGACCCCTCCGTCCTCCGCAACGCCTACCAGCGCCTCTATGACGCCGTCATGGCCCAGGGCCACGAGAAGTACCGCCTCTTCAAAAAGGACTGCGTCCGCTACCACTTCTTCTCCGACCCCTTCGGCCAGGGCGCCGACGCGATCTATGGCCTCGACTTCGCCCTCATGCAACTCGTCGATGTCCTCCGCTCCGCCGCCGAGGGCTATGGCACCGACAAGCGAATCCTCCTCCTCCACGGTCCCGTCGGCAGCAGCAAGAGCACCATCGCCCGCCTCCTGAAAAAGGGCATCGAGTCCTACTCACGCACGCCCGAGGGCGCGCTCTACTCCTTCTCCTGGATGCTGGGCGAGAACTGCGAGGTCGTCCAGGCCGGCTCCTCCTCGCGCGAGGCCGACCGCTCCCACGAGTATCGCTGCCCCATGCACGAGGAACCCCTCGTCCTCATCCCGCGTGAGGCCCGCGCCGATGTTCTCGCCAGCCTCAACGCCACGTACAAGCCCAAGTACCACCACGGGCGCCTCCGCGTCGATGGCGAGCCCGACCCCTTCTGCCGAAAGATCTTCGAGGATCTCATGCAGTTCTACGACGGCGACTGGCGCAAGGTCATGGACCACGTCAAGGTCCGCCGCATCGTCCTCAGCGAGAAGGACCGCGTCGGCATCGGCACCTTCCAGCCCAAGGACGAGAAGAACCAGGACTCCACCGAACTCACCGGCGACATCAACTATCGCAAGATCGCCATGTTCGGCAGCGACTCCGACCCCCGCGCCTTCAACTTCGATGGCGAACTCAACATCGCCAACCGCGGCGTCTGCGAGTTCATCGAGGTTCTCAAACTCGACGTCGCCTTCCTCTACGACCTCCTCGGCGCCAGCCAGGAGCACTCCATCAAGCCCAAGAAGTTCGCCCAGACCCACATCGACGAGGTCATCCTCGGGCACACCAACGAGCCCGAGTACAAGCGCCTCCAGTCCAACGAGATGATGGAGGCCTTCCGCGACCGCACGATCAAGATCGATGTGCCGTACAACATCCGCCTCGACGACGAGATCCGGATCTACGCCCGCGACTTTGGCCCCGAGCGCATCAAGAACATCCACATCGCCCCGCACACGCTCGAGGTCGCCGCGATGTGGGCCGTGCTCACGCGCCTCGACGAACCGAAGAAGGCCGGCCTGACGCTCCTCCAGAAACTCAAGTTGTACAACGGCAAGAGCCTCCCGGGGTTCACCGAGGACTCGGTCAAGGAACTCAAGGAAGAGGCCACGCGCGAGGGGATGAACGGCATCAGCCCGCGGTACATCCAGGACAAGATTTCCAACGCCCTCGTCAGCCGCCAGGCCGTCGATGAGCGGAGCATCAACCCCTTCATGGTTCTCAACGAGATCGAGAATGGCCTCAGCCACCACTCGCTCATCAGCGACGAGAACACACGCAAGCGGTACCGTGAACTGCTCGCCGTCGTGAAAGAGGAGTACGAGGACATCATCAAGGGCGAGGTCCAAAGGGCAATCTCCGCCGACGAGGACGCGATCCGGCGCCTGTGCACGAATTACATCGAGAATGTCCGGGCCTACACCCAGAAAGAACGCGTCAAGAACAAGTACACGGGTCGCGACGAGGAGCCCGACGAGCGCCTGATGCGGGCGATCGAGGAGAAGATCGACATCCCCGAGAGCCGCAAGGACGACTTCCGCCAGGAGATCATGAACTACATCGGCGCGCTGGCGCTCGACGGGAAGAAGTTCGAGTACAACACCAACGCGCGCCTGTACAAGGCCCTGGAACTGAAACTCTTCGAGGACCAGCGCGACACGATCAAACTCAAGAACCTGGTCTCGAGCGTCGTGGACGACGAGACCCAGGCGAAGATCGACATCGTGAAGCAGCGCCTCATCAAGAACTTCGGCTACAACGAGACGAGCGCGACCGACGTCCTCAACTACGTCGCGAGCATCTTCGCGCGGGGGGATGCGAAGAGCAAGTAGCGGCCATGCCGACGGATGCTCGCGGTATCGGCCATACGATCCGCGAGTCATGCGGCTCTTTCGCCGTCAACGCGAGCCCGAACTCCTCGATGATCGGGGCAGGCCCATTACCTTTGTGGGCGGTTCTGTGATCGCGAGCGATCTCTCGGAGTCGTACGCGCGTCGAAACCGGATCATGAGTGGTGTCGTGATTGTCATAGCCAGTATGGGGATGCTGTACTGGGCGTGGAGCGGCTCGATTACCAAAGTGTCCCTAGGCGGTCTCTTTGCACTGCTCGTGTGGGCTTTCTTTGTTGATATCGGTCAATACTACTGGAGCAGGCACACGCAGCGACAGACCCAATCGCCGGTGGTGTCGTTGGTGACGGCCTATCGGCGCTGCGGCGCGTGCGGCTATGACCTTCATCCGATCGCCGAGGATGCCGAAGGGTTCTGCACCTGCCCGGAGTGCGGTGCCTCGTGGCACAGGGATCGATTCATCTGGGCCGATCAGAACGTCGAGCGACTATCGGGTATGTTTGGCATGGGCCTCTCGAGCCGCTCAAATGCCAGCGATCTGTTCGACGACGATCGCGGCGTGCCGATGGAGCACAAATGGCAATGGCCGCCGCGGTGGTTGGGCAATGGCGTGCCTCGGCCCGGCGTGTGGTACGAGATGAAGGCGATCGCCCACAAGAAGCGGATGAGCATTCTGCGCTGGGCGGTGCCGGCGGTCGTCGTCGCGTGGATCGTGGTGAGCACGCTGCTCATCCGGCGCGTCGATCGGCCAGAGTTGTTCGAGTATACCGCCGTCTTGGTTGTCGTTGGGGCTATCGGGATTGTCGTGCTGCATGTGGTCCATCGTGTGGGTGTGCACGTCGCCCTTGTCCGAGTGCCGGTGGATGTGCTGGGGTTGTGCAACTCGTGTGGCATGCCGCTGCCCGAGGATGCGACGCCGCAGTTCGATGGGTGCGTTGTGTGCACCAGATGCCAGCGGGCGTGGAAGCGGCGTGGCGTGGAGAAACCGGCTCGTCTGTCGCCGTGATCTGCAGATTCCATGGATCTCAGCCGCCGGGCTCCCGAATATGCTAGTATACACTAGCATGAGGAGCCGGTCATGGATTCAGCACCAAAGAAGAAGCGACAATTCCGCTTTGTGACTCGCGCGGCGTTGAAACGCCTGGCAGTCTTCGGCGTGGTGTGCGCGATCGGGCTGGTGCACTCGTACTTGGCGATGCTGCGCATGCCGGGACGGTCGTACACGGGCGAGTTGCCCGCGTTGACGGCGCAGCAGCGTGAACTCAGCGAGCTACTGAAGCGTGATGTGGAGCACCTCGCGAGCGAGGGCGGGCAGCGGAGCACGTTCTATCCGAGGCGATTCGCCGAGACAGCGTTGTGGCTGAAGCATGCACTGGAACGCGCGGGCTACGAGGTCAACGAGCACTCGTTCGTGAAGCGTGGGGCGGCGTGCCCAAATCTCGAGGTCACCGTCCCCGGCACAACCCGGGCGAATGAGATCATCGTGGTGGGCGCCCATTACGACTCGTATCAGGGAGCGCCCGGCGCCGACGACAACGCGTCAGGAGTGGCGGCGGTGCTCGCACTCGCGCGACGTGGAGCCAACACGCCACACGAGCGGACCGTGCGCTACGTGCTGTTCGTGAACGAGGAGCCGCCATCGTTCATGACAGAGGACATGGGAAGCCTGGTGTACGCACGGGCGTGCAAGGAGAACGGCGACAACATCAAGGCGATGATCAGCCTGGAGTCGATCGGGTACTACTCAGACAAAGCGAGCTCGCAGCAGTACCCGCCGCCGCTAGGGATGATGTACCCGGATCGAGGCGATTTCATCGCGTTCGTGGGGAACTACTCGGGACGAGGGCTCCTCAAGCGGTCCTTGCGCACCTTTCGTGAATCGACCGAGTTCCCAAGCGAAGGGGCCGCCCTCCCCTGGTTCGTGCCAGGCGTCGCCTGGAGCGACCACTGGGCGTTCTGGAAGGTCGGGTATGAGGCATTGATGGTGACAGGGACGGCACCATTTCGAAACCCGAACTACCACACGCTCGCCGACATGCCCAACACTCTGGATTATCAACGCATGGCCCGAGTCGTCGAAGGCGTGGAACACGTCGTCACCGAACTCGCAATCGGTGATTGAGTCCAATCAACCGACACATGGCCGCTCTCAACTCGAACCACCCACGACACCGACCACTCAAACAGGTCGATCTACAACCCCCGCGTCAACTTATCAACCACCTTGTCATCCTGGAACGTGATCGTGATCACCTTCCCGCCCTTCTTCCACTCGTACACCTCGCGATTCCCCGACGATCCCGCGCCCCCGGCCAGCCCGCTCGCCCCGATGCTCACGCCTCCGATGTCCTGTCGAACACCCTTCCCCAAAATCCGCTCCACCTGCTGGCGCGTCATCCCCGTCGTCACCTTGTCCGCGTTCGACTGCGTGATCTTCTCCTCGCAGCCGCCGAGCACCATCACGCTCGACAACGTCCCCACCGCCACCGTCACGCCCAACACCACCGACGCCAGTTGCCGCTTCATCGCCAACCTCCTTCGCCACACACCTACGAGCACACACATCCCCGCTCGGCCATCGCGTACGGTACCATGATTCCGTCCGAAACGCGAGCGCCGCATGACCCTCCCGCATTTTTCAATCTCCTCCGCCACGCTCACCGTCACCAAAGGCCGGGCCATCCTCCTCCTCGCCTTCGACGTCGGCTTCTCCATCGATCTCGCCGCCGCCGACCGCCTCCTCGCCAAGGACGCCGCCTCCTCCGAAGGCCGGGGCGTTCTCCAGCGCATCCGCCGAAGCCCGAGATACTTCGCCTACAACCCCGCCCCACTCCGCGTCGCGCGACCCGCCTCGCCCATCCCACTCGCCAACACCTCCACCGCCCACGCCATCGAGGCCACCATCTTCGACTTCGGCGCCGTCTCCCTCTCCTATTCCCTCCCCATCCTCGGCACGCTCCCCGATCTCCTCCACATCAGCGAGTCCCTCTACGAGAACGAGTCCATCCTCGCCGACGCCCGCGCCCGACTCGATGAACTCCTGACCCTTCTCGCCCCCGCGATCCGTCAGCCCGCGATCGCCCCAATCGTCGAGGACTACGCCATCTTCCAGATCGAAGAGTCCTCCATCTCACTCGACGGCTCCTCCTGCACCCTCGACAACTTCCTCGCCTCCGCCCGCGCTCCCCTCGCCGCCATCCTCCGCGCCGAGAGCACGCCCCTCTCCACGCACGAGATCGACGACGCCCTCGCCTCGCGCCTCTCGTACTCCACCACCGACGCCGCCCTCATCGACTTCAACGCCGCGATCCTCTTTGACCCCACCCCCGCCGACGCCACCGCCGCCCTCGAGTTCGCCAACGTCGAACTCCTCGAGATGCGCTTCCTCGACGACCGCCTCGATCAATCCCTCGAGACCGCGTACACCCTCCTCCAATCCAGGGGCTCGCGCCGCTTCGCCATCCACGATCGCGCCATCGCCAGAGTCGCCCAACTCCAGGCCGACAACACCATGCTCTTCGAGGGCGTCAACAACGCTCTCAAACTCCTCGGCGACCAGCACCTCGCCCGGCTCTACCGCCTCGCCACCAATCGATTCCACCTCCCCGAGTGGGACCAGAGTGTCCTGCGCAAACTCTCCACCATCGACAGCATCTACCAGAAACTCGCCGACCGCGCCACCGTCCGACGCATGGAAATCCTCGAGTGGATCATTATCCTCCTCATCGCCTTCGAGATCGTCATGTCCCTCATCGATCGACTCTTTTAGGTGATCCGTTTCGTGTGACACCGCTCGCTTTACGCGGTGTCCTTCTCTCACAACCCCCCACCAACCCACGTGTCCCTCCCGCACAATCCACATCCCAACGAGCGATAACCCCGCTCCTCCCCCCCTCCATTCAACACCCTCACGCGCCTCGCCGATGCTCCGGTCCACGGGCCACTCGCCCGCAACCCCCAACCGGAGAGTCCGCATGAACGCTCGAACGATCGCCCTCCTCGCCGCCGCCGCTGCCACGCCCCTCGTCCTCCTCGCCGGCGAGCCAGGCCACACCACCCCAAGCAAGAGCGCCCCCAAGCACGCGCCCGCGCACTCCACTACCACCAAATCCACCCACACCAAGCCCACCACCGACAACACCCACGCGCCAGCCGCCGACGCGCACACGACGACGAACGCCGCCACCGACACCGCCGAGCCCACAACCCCCGACCAGGTCCTCGCCTGGCTCACCGAGGGCAACGCCCGCTGGGCCAACGGCAACACCCAGAATCCCAACTCCTCCACCCAGCGCCGAGCCGACACCGCCGCCAATGGCCAGCACCCGCGCGTCACCATCCTCACCTGCGCCGACTCACGACTCCCCGTCGAGCGAATCTTCGATCAGGGCGTCGGCGATCTCTTCGTCCTCCGCGTCGCCGGAAACGTCATCACCGCCACCGAAGCCGGCACCATCGAGTACGGCCTCGAGCACCTCCACACCCCGCTCCTCGTCGTCATGGGGCACACCAAGTGCGGCGCCGTCACCGCCGCCTGCCAGACCTTCGCCAGCTCCGACTCCCCGGCCCCCGGCAACATCGGCGCCCTCCTCAACGAGATCCACCCCGCCGTCGATCGCGCCAAGGCCACGATGAACTCCACAGACCCCAACACCATCGCTCCCACCGCCGTCGTCGAGAACGTCTGGCAGAGCATCTTCGATGTCTTCCAGACCAGCCCCGCCACCGTCGAACTCGTCCGCGAGGGCAAGGTCAAGGTCGTCGGAGCCGTCTGCGACATCTCCACAGGAAAGGTCGAGTTCCTCGGCGAGCACCCCTGGCAAACCCCGCTCATCGAGGCCTTCGCCACTATCCGCAACGCCACCCAACCCGCCCACAACACCCCCACCCACGCCGACGCCCAGCCCACCCACCACGACGAGCACTAATCCTCCGCTGACGGCCCTCTCTTGGTGGCACCGCTTCAGGTGGCACCGCTCTCCAGAGCGGTGTCCCAAGGCCCAAGGTGACGCCGCGCTCTAGACGGGTGTCTTTCTTTCTACCCAATCTCGTGGCACAGGGAGGGAGGCGTCCCGCCTGTGACCTTCCTCCTCTACACATCACCACAAAAACACACACGGCACGAGCAACCGCCCGTGCCGTGTCTTTTCCTTGATGATTCCAACGATCACTCCAGCGCCGCCGCCCCCGAGATGATCTCCGTCAACTCCGTCGTGATCTGCGCCTGCCGTGCCCGGTTGTACACGCGCGTCAGCCGCTTCCCCATCTTCCCCGCGTTGTCCGTCGCCGACTTCATCGCCACCATTCGGGCAACATTCTCGCTCACGATCGCGTCGTTGAACGACTGGAACAAGACTGCCTTCACCGCCGCCGGCAAGAGATCATTCAAGAGCGACTCGGCATCCGGCGAGAACTCATAGATCGACGCCGCCCCGCTCGAGGTCGCGCCCGATGACGCGCTCGACGCGCTCTTCGCAGAGCCCGCCGTCTCCGCCTGGAACGGCAGCAACTGCATCACCGTCGGCGACTGCTTCCCGGCGCTCACATACTTCATGTACACCACGTGCACCGACGACACCTCGCCGCGCACAAACTTGTCGATATACACCTGCGCCAGGTCCTGCACGTCCTCGAACTTCGGCTTGTCGCCAAACTGCGAGTGCTGCCGCGTCACCTCGACCCCCGCGAACCGCAGGAACCCCATCCCCTTCTTCCCCACAACCTCGATGATCCCCGTCTTCGACGCCGGGTTCGCCTTGAGGTGCCCCATCGCCGTCCGCAGCACCGAGCCGTTGTATGGCCCGCACAGCCCGCGATCCGACGTCACGATCAGCGTCAAAGGCTTCGCCTCGGCGCTCGACTTGGACCCTCCAAGCAGCGGATGGGACACGCCCTCGATCGCCCGGGCCAACTCCGTTACCAACTCAAACAACGTCTCTGTATACGGCTTTCCCGCCGTCGAACGCTGCTGACTCGCCGCGAACTTCGCCGTTGCGATCATCTGCATCGTCTTGGTAATCCGGCGGATGTTCCCAACCGCCTTGATCCGCTTCTTGATCTCGCGAGTCTTCGCCATAAGGACGAAACAGTAGGCAAACCCCTATCCAGACATTCGCCAAACCAGTCTACTCCACCCATCGACATCGCCCAACCCCAAACGCCTCCCAAGCCTCACCTTCCGTGATCGCCTGCCCCGCGGCAATCCGGACTCCCCCAGGCCGCCCCCGCCCCACCGCCGCCTGGATCGAATCACTCGGATCCGCGCGCACGATCGGTGCATCACTCCCGAACAAAATCCCTTCACCGGCCCTCAACCCCGAATCGATCATCTCCCGCCACGGCATCACGCGATCCATTCGATCAGGCACCAGCCGCGTCAACGCCTCGATGTCCGCCAACAAATGACACGGCTGCACACTCGCCAGCACGCCCAACTCGCCAAACCGTGGCACATCCGCCGCGTCGATCAACTCCGCGTGCTCGATCCGTACATGCGCAGGCCTCGCCTCGTGCTCCATCGCCGCGCGCGCATCCAGCACCGCCCGCACCGCCCTGTCGCCGATCGCGTGCACCGCCAACCCAACGCCGAGATCCGCACACTCGCGCATCGCCGCCGACAACTGTGCGCGCGACAACAGCAGCACGCCACGCTCCATCCCCGCCATCCCCTCGGCATACGGATGCAGCACGCTCGCCGTCCGGCTGTTGAGTGTCCCGTCGGCGAACAACTTCGAGCCGAGCAGCCGCAGCCCCGGTCCCTCCCACATCGCGCGCGCATCCACGACCACACGCAACTCCGCGTGAGGCACGTACACACCGACTCGCAGCCCGACGCGCCCTTCGCGATGCAGTCTGCGCAGCACAGGCCCGAGCCACAGCGGTGCATGCAGGTCGTGCGCCTCCTCGAAACCCAACGCCTGAAGATGCGCGCACGCGGCAGCAACATGCTCGATCCGCTCCGCCGGCGTCGGCTCGGGCGCGGCATTCCAGGCGGCGCGTGCCGCCTGCTCCAGGAGCAGCCCCGTCGCGCGCCCATCCGCGTCGCGCACCACGATCCCGCCCTCGGGCGCGCGCGCGTCAACGCCTGATGCACGCATCGCCGCCGTGTTCGCGAGCACGGCGTGATAGTCGAACGACATCACACACGCCGGGACGCCACCGGTCGCCGAATCGAACTCATCGAGCGTCGGCCATCGCCTGTCGGACCACCCTTCGACGCGCGCGCCGCACGCGAGAACCCATCCGCTCGCGCGCGCTGCCATCTCCCGAACACGGTCCAGACACTCATCCACACTCTCGATGTCACCAAAGTCGGGCAGCATGAGCGCCCGGCCAAGCAACGGCAGATGAACATGGGCCTCACGGAGCGTCATCACACCTTCATTGTGTCCGGCCGACGCGCCAAGACAACGCGTTGTCACGACACTCGAGCGACTTGAGAGATCCGTACGGATTCACAACACGAATCCACAGCAGGGGCTCTGGAAACGAACACGGGACCGACGTTTGCCGGTCCCGTGCCCCAACTTGTTCTGTGATTGGGCGCGCCCGCGTGTCTGTCCAGGACCCGAACCCGTAGGTTCGAGGGGGCGCGCCAGGCCGAAAACGCTTCGGGTCATGCTTTCTTCAAGCGGGCCTCGAAGCGACGGCGAACGAGACTGGCGATTACTTCTTCTTCTTGGCGGTCTTCCGCTTCGCGGTCTTCTTGCCAGCCTTCTTCGTCGCTTTCTTCTTCGCCTTCTTCTTTGCCTTCTTAGCCATGAACAAGTCTCCTGTACTTGAACCGCGTCGCCGCGAGCGCACGATGCGACTCACGCGCGACGAGTCAACCGACTGAGATTATCGGAAGTCATACCCTCATGTCTTGAGCAAACACGAAGATTCTCAAAAAAATTTCAACCGCCGCTCGCCTTGACTCGCGCCACCATCATCACTCAACCCACCTCGGAGTCGTCCGCATGAGTCACATCACTACTCGCACACTCGACTCGGGGCTCTCGCTCGTTGTCGAGCGCATGCCCCAACTCAAGTCCGCCGCGCTCGCCTGGATCCTGCCCTGCGGCTGCGCGCACGACCCACTCGACAAGCAGGGACTCTCCGCGATGTGGAGCGAACTCCTCCTCCGCGGGGCGGGATCTCTCGACTCGCGCGCCCACGCCGATGCCCTCGATCGCCTCGGCGCCGGCCGCAGCACCAACTCCGGCGCCTTCACCTTCTCCATCACCTCCAGCATGATCGGCGAGCGTCTCGGCGGCGTGCTCCCGCTCCTTGTGGACATGGTCCGCGCCCCGCGAATCGCCGAGGACGCCATCGAACCCGCTCGAGACCTCTGCATCCAGGCGATCGAGTCGCTCCAGGACGACCCGCAGGAAAGGGCCGTGCTCGAGGCCCGCCGACGCCACTTTCCCGATCCGCTCGGGCGCTCCGGCCTGGGCACGATCGACGGCCTCAATGCCCTCACCCGCGACGATCTCCACGATCGCTGGCACGCGCTCGCCAAGCCCAAAGGCTCGATTCTCGCCGCCGCCGGCGACGTGGACGCGGCGAAACTCGCCGACGCGCTCGAATCGCTCCTCTCCGGATGGACCGGCGCCACCTCCGAGCCCAAGCCCGGGCCCACACCCGCCCGCGGCTATGCGCACACCAACGACCCTTCCAACCAGGTCCAGATCATCGTCGTCCATGATGCGCCCCCCGAGACCGACGCGAGGGGCAACCCCAATCGCGCAGCACTTCTCGAGAAGTTCGCCATTGCCGTTCTCTCCGGCGGCATGTCCTCGCGACTCTTCACGCACGTGCGCGAGCGCAAGGGCCTCTGCTACTCCGTCAGCGCCGGCTATCGAGGCGATCGCGACTTCGGAGCCGTCACCGCCTACGTCGGCACCACGCCCGACAAGGCCCAGGACTCCCTCGACACGCTCCTCGAGCAACTCCGCGAGATCAACACGCCCAACGGCGCCATCACCCCCGAGGAGTTCCAGCGCGCGTCGATCGGCATGAAGAGCGGCATCGTCTTCAGTGGCGAGAGTTCCGCCGCCCGAGCCTCCGCCCTCGCGATCGACCAGCGCCGCTTCGCCCGCTCGCGCTCCCTCGACGAGATCCTCGCAATGGTAAACTCGGTCACGCTCGACGAAGTCAACGCCTACCTCACGACGCGAACACTGGGCACGCTGACGATCCAGACCCTCGGTCCCAAGCCCCTCACGCCTCCCCAATAAGCCCCACGACGCAGCCCGAACCCTACACTCCGCACCATGATCGAGGTCACGCCCAAAGTCTCGCGCGCCCTCTGGCAGTATGGCCTGCTCTCGGCATGCCTTGCGATTCTCGTCCTCTTCCTCGTCTATCCGATCCTCCTCACCGTCCGTGGCGGATTCGCCTCCGACCCCGCCCGCGGCTCCGGATTCACGCTCGAGCACGTTCTCCGCGTCTTCAAAGACCCAGAGACACGCACCTGGCTCTTCAACTCCCTGACGCTCGCGACATCCACCACGATCCTCGCGACCGTGATCGCGCTCCCGCTCGCCGTCCTCGCCGCGAGGTATCGATTCCCGGGCAAGTCCATCTTCCAGGCGGCGATCCTCGTCCCCATGATCCTCCCGCCGTTCGTCGGGGCGATCGGGCTCCGCATGATCGTCGGGCGCGAGGGCGCCCTCAACGCCCTGCTCGACTCGGTCCATCTCTCGGGAGTCATCGAGAGCCTTCTCGGGCAACGTCTCGACCTCCTCGCCCAGGCGAAGGGTCTCGGCGTCGTGCTCGTCCAATCGCTTTCGCTCTACCCGATCATCTTCCTCAACGCCTCCGCGTCCCTCGCCAACATCGACCCCGCGATGGACGAGGCCGCCGAGAACCTCGGCGCCGGGTTCTTCCGCCGGTTCTTCACGATCACGCTCCCGCTCATGCGCCCCGGCCTCTTCGCCGGGGGCACAATCGTCTTCATCTGGTCCTTCACCGAACTCGGCACGCCCCTCATGTTCGACTACTACCGCGTCATCCCGGTCCAGATCTTCAACAAACTGAAGGAAGTCGAGAGTTCCGCCCAGCCCTACGCCCTCACCGTCGTCATGCTCGGCTGCGCGATCCTGCTGTACTCCCTGGGGAAACTCGTCTTCGGGCGCGCCGGCTACGCGATGCAGACGCGCGCCGCTCGGGCCGCCAGCGAGGAGCGCCTCGAGGGAACCAAGGGCCTTCTCGCCGCGGGCGTCTTCGTCGCGGTCTTTGCCCTCGCCATCCTCCCCCACGTCGGCGTCATCCTCACCAGCCTCGCCCGCCCCGGGCAATGGCACAAGTCCATCGTCCCCACCGCGTTCACTCTCTCGCACTATCGAGAGGCCCTCGCCAGCGGCGATTCCTTCGGCGCCATCGTCAACAGCCTCAAACTCTCTCTCCTCGCGATGGTCCTCGACACCGCGATCGGCATCGTCGTCGCCTATCTCCTCGTCCGCACCAAGGTCATCGGGCGTGGCCTCCTCGACGCGCTCTGCATGCTCCCCCTTGCCGTCCCCGGACTCGTCATGGCCTTCGGCTATGTCGCGATGAGTCTCCGCTGGCCCTTCGGGCAGGACGGCCCGCTCTCAGGTTTCGCCATCTTCGCCAGCGACCCCAATCCCTTCTTCTTCCTCATCATCGCCTATGGCGTGCGGCGACTGCCCTACATGGTCCGCTCCACCGTCGCGGGACTCGAACAAACCTCCGGCGAACTCGAAGAGGCCGCCATCAACCTCGGCGCCACGCGCACCCTCGCCGTCCGCAAGGTCATCATCCCGCTCATCCTCGCCAACCTTATCGCCGGCGGCCTGCTCGTCTTCTCCTTCTCCATGCTCGAGGTCAGCGACTCGCTCCTCCTCGCCCAGCAGACCGAGGACTACCCCATCACCAAGGCCATCTGGGCCTTGACCGACCGCCTGGGCGACGGCCCGCACATCGCCAGCGCCCTGGGCGTCTGGGGCATGGCCCTGCTCACCATCACGCTCTTTGCCGCGAGCGCGGCCCTGGGCAAGAAGATGGGCTCCATCTTCCGCGTGTGATCGTCCATGGCGTTGACGAGTGGTCTTCGTGAGAGCACGCGCTGGGTACCCCCACGCTCCGCGTGGGTTACCGACCCTACCTCTTCTACTTCCGTTGCCTCTTCAATATCGTCGTCGAGGGTTCTCACGACAACTCACGCAAGACGACTCCGAACGAGCTCATCCCACACACTCACGGCTCCGGCGGCTCACTCTCGGCCGCCCCACCACCCCCATCCCCCCCACCCGTCGCCTCGCGCACGGCATCCCGATCCCGCTCGCCCACCTCTCGATAATGCGTCCGCTCCGCCGCGTATCGCTCCGGCGAGATCTTGAGATCCGGCGTCTCGCCCTTCTGATGCTGCGCGTGCAGATGCTTCAAAAACGGCACGCACCACATGCACCCCGTCCCCGCCGAGAGACACTCGCTGATCAAAGACGCCACCGGCGGATCCTCGCGATCCAGGAACGTCCGGATCTTCCGCAGGGACACGTGGAAACACAGGCAGACGTGATCATCGGGATCCACGCGGGAATCCTAGACCGCGACTACTTGGCCCCGGCCTTCAGTTTCGCGAGCACGCCGACAAGGTCCTCGACCTCCGCCCTCCTGGTGTAGTCGGCATCCAGGAACGCGTACGCGATCGTGCCATCCTTCGCGATGACATACGTCGCCGAGAGCGGCAACTGGTTCGACGAGTCGCCATTGAACGTCGAGAGTTCAAGCCCGAAGCCCTTGAACTTCTCCTGCACGGCCGAGGGAAGCGTGTACCGAAGCCCGAACTTCTCGGCCACCTTGTTCCCCGCGTCGCTGAGCACGTGGAACTTCAGTTCGTTCTTCTCGGTGATCGACAGGCTCTGGTCGGGCGTCTGCGGGCTGATCGCGACGAGATTCGCCCCGAGCGCCTTGAACTGGTCGAGCGATTCCTGATACGCCCGCAACTGGATGTTGCAGTAGGGGCACCACGTGCCGCGGTACCACGCGAGCACCACCGGGCCCTTCTCGAGCAGCGTGGAGAGTTTGACCATGTCGCCCTTCGCGCCTGGGAGTTCAAAGTCCGGGGCCTTGGCGCCGACCTTGAGGGCCGTCTCCATCACGCCGCTCGTCGCGACGTCCTGGATGCCCTGGGCGAAGACCTTCTTCACTTCCTCGGGCATTCTCCCCGCACTCTCCTCGCGCTTGGCCCTGAGGCGCTCGCCGAGGATTCCGAGTTTGTCCATCTTCGAGGCCGGCGGCTTCGAGAGGTCCTCGCCGCTGATCTTCTTCCATGACTCGTCGGCGTTCTTCTTGAGTGCCGCGTCGTCTTTCAACCAATCGCTCCGCGTGTCGGAGAAGAGTCCCTTGTAGAAGAGATTCAGCCGCCCGCCCGTGAGCGTGAACGACTTGGGATCGACCTCGACCTTCTTCCCCTTCGCCATGGCGTACGCGCACCATCCGCCGTACGCCGGCTCGTACTTCGCGGGGTCCGCCTGGAACGCCGCCATGTTCTCCTTGCTCGCAAAGCGATACGTCACGCCGGCGTGCTCGGCCTGGAAGAGTTCGAGCCCCTTCATCGGCGTGCCGCCGCCCTCGGGGAAGTAGGACACCGGGTCGTATCCCTCGATCGCGAGATGGCTCTTGGGCAGGTTGTAGATCGACAGATCACGCGAACCCGCGGCCTGCTTCGCCGCCGGCTCATCAGCAAACGCCCATGCGCTCATCGCCGTCCCCGCCACGGCACACGCGACGCACGCCGCCACGACATGCCCCGTCACCGAACGAACACCAGTCCCGTTGATGCTGCGCTGCCGCATGATCCGCTCCCTGTAAATAACAACTTCTATGAATCGACGCTTCATGGTCAATACACTGTCGCTCGATACGCCCTTGCCTTGCACGACTGTGCCGTGGCCTCGTTCTCCGATGCCCCGATTGTGTGCGCGTTACGGCACTTCGACAATCTTTGAGCCACACTCCGGACAGACTCCGCTCGGCAGGCCCGCCAGACGATACCCGCACGATCGGCACACCCCCGCCATCGCTCCCGTAATTCTGGCTACGCAATGCCTCCAGATCACCAAGGAACCGAGCGCCAGCACATGAAATGTGCCGCACGCGACCAGAAGTGTTCTGACAATCGAGAGCCCCTCGCTTCGAACGTACCCGCCGCCATGTGTCCACGCGTTAAACCGCCAGCCGGCCAGGATCGCGATCACACCGGCGATCGCCAGGGCCGCCCCAATCCACCATCGTCGCGTCGCCCGCCACACCATGCCTCCGAGCACCACCCCGGGCATGGCGAGAACAACCCACGACCACAACTCCGAGAGATGAGCATCCAGCCCGAAGAACCCCAACGACGCCGCGTGCGCCATCCCGCCGATCAGCACCACGCCCCACGCCTGGCCGCGAGCCATCGGTCTCGGCATGGTCGCCGCCAAGCCCGATCGAAGTAAAGGCCACGCGTACGCCGCGTGAACAAGAGCGTTCGCCACGCCCACGCCGCCGAGAATGAACACCACACGCACATCCACGGCGCCAATGCTCCTCGTTTCACTTTGCTACACGAACTCAACGCCATACGAACTCAACCGATCCGCCCGCACGCATCCCGCCCTGCCACTTATCCCATCGAGAAGAACTCGCGCACCCGCTCCATCACCGTGTGGTGCGCCAGGTCCCGCAGTTCCCCGGCGTCCAGGTACACCCCCAGGCACGTCGGGCACCGATCGATGATGACGTGCGGTTGGTCCGGCGCTGGTCCCGCCTTCAGGTGCTCGCCATCACGCGGACAGAGCAGAATCCTCGATAACGATCTCGAGGCCGTGAGCGCCCGCCTCGCGCTCGACGAATCTCTACCGGCCTTTCCTTGCGAACCTTTGTCCACGCGCTCGGCCTGCCCCTTCATGCTCTTCACACGCTCCAACTCCGACGCGTCGAGCCACACCCCGCCGCAGCGCGTGCACCGATCGACACAGAAGCCGCCCTCGCGCGACGAGAGTTCGCACCGCTCCATCGACGCCCGGCACGCCGGACAGTTCGGTTGGATCCCCGGCTGGATGCGATAGTCCATGCTCGACATGCACGAATCGTACGGACCCACGCGGCCACTACAGTCATGCGATGCCGATACCGCCGACGCAGCCCGACCCGAGTCTCCGAATCTTCGACGCCCACCTCGACCTCGCCTGCCTCGAGGCCCTGGGTCGCGACATGTCGCTCGAGGACCCTCGCCAGGCCGACCGCCCCCACACACCGGGTGCGATCACACTTCCCGCGCTCGCGCGATCGGGCATCCGCGCCTGCCTCGCCACTATCTTCACCGAGACCAACGGCAAGGAACAGGAAACCGGCTACGCCAGCGGCGATCACGCCGCCTCCCGAGCCGCAGCGATGCGCCAACTCGAGATCTATCGCGCGTGGCACAAGGCGGGACACATCACACTCGGACGCGATGCGCTCGCCCGTGCCGTTGCCGCGCCGTTGGAACACACCCGCACGAATCAGGCCCAAACGACGTCGCCCCCTGCCGTCGCGCTCCTGATCGAGGGAGCCGATCCGATCTCGGGCCCTGATGATCTCCCCATGTGGAAGGACGCGGGCGCCGTCGCCATAGGGCTGACCTGGGCGCACTCCTCGAAGTACGCCGCGGGCAACGCCGCCGACCCGCGCGATAACCCGGGACTCACGCCCGACGGGCGATCGCTCGTCCGCGCCATGGACGAACTCGGCCTCGTCCACGACGCCTCGCACCTTTCCGATCGTGCGCTCGCGGATCTGCTCTCGGCCACCAATGCCGTTGTCATCGCGACACATTCCAACTGCCGCACACTTATCGACACCACACCGATGCCAGACGCCGCAATCCCGCGAGAACTCAAGCACGATCCCGTGGCGCGCGCTCGGATTATTCAGCGTCACCTCACCGACGACTCCATCCGCGAGATCGCCCGCCGCGGCGGCGTCATCGGCATCAACTTCTACTCGCCCTTCCTGAACCCCGGCGGCACGCGCGACCGCCGCGCCCCGCTCCACGCGATCGCCGACCACGCCGAGCACATCATGCAACTCATCGGACACGACCGCCGTGTCGGCCTGGGCACCGACATCGACGGCGGCTTCGGCAGCACCATGCTCCCCGAGGGCCTCGACACGATCGATCAGTTGCCCACGCTCGCCGAGCATCTCACGAGGCGCGGCTGGACCAAGGCCACGATCGACCGATTCCTGTGGCAGAACTGGGCCGACTTCTGGTTGCACTCGTTATCGTGATAATACAAAACTGATCTCGCCGAACGTACTAGTAGCCCCGTGCGACCAGACGCGATCGCACACGATCCAGCAACACAGCACATCACCCGGCCGCCCGAATCACGAATCACGAATCACGAATCACGAATCACGAGTTGATCGTGCGGAGCAAAAATGAAAAGACCCCACCCAGGTTTACCTGAGTGGGGTCAAACGTCGGCGATGACCTACTTTCCCGCAGTGCAGTATCATCGGCGGCTTGGGCTTAACTGCTGTGTTCGGGATGGGAACAGGTGTTACACCAAGCCTGTGGTCACCGACAATCCGGCCGATTCGCGTTTCCGCGAGCCTGCCGGCCTGGAGCCTGTTGGCCCCAGTGCCGGAACAAACGGTCGCCATGGAAGGTGTGCCTTGTGGGGCACACTTCCAAAGTGACGCTGTCTTGGAAGCACGCCGGAGACCCGATCGGCAAAGAGCCAACGAGCGATTCCGGGTGCCAGAGATTTGAAGAAAGAACGAGATTCGTTCTGTGACGAACGCGGCCAGTCCGTCGTGTTGGATGGAATGGATCCATCCGCGACGGCTGGTTGGTGTGATCGGTTCGACCGTTAGTACCGCTCCGCTGAAGGCCTCTCAGCCCTTACACGCGCGGCCTATCAACCTGGTGGTCTTCCAGGGGTCTCACGTCAAAGACAAGCAAGTATGATCTTGTGGGAGGCTTCCCGCTTAGATGCTTTCAGCGGTTATCCCTGCCGGACGTAGCTACCCAGCGGTGCACCAAGCGGTGCAACTGGATCACCAGGGGTCCGTCCAACCGAGTCCTCTCGTACTACGGTTGAGGCCACTCAAACTTGCAACGCCCACAACAGATAGGGACCGACCTGGCTCACGCCGGTCTGAACCCAGCTCGCGTACCACTTTAATCGGCGAACAGCCGAACCCTTGGGGCCGCCTTCAGTCCCAGGATGTGATGAGCCGACATCGAGGTGCCAAACCGCTCCGCCGCTATGGACGCTCGGGAGCGATCAGCCTGTTATCCCCGGGGTACCTTTTATCCGATGAGCTACGACCCTTCCACACGGGATCGCAGGATCACTAGAGCCCACTTTCGTGACTGCTCGACCCGTCGGTCTCGCAGTAAAGCCGGCTTGTGCTCTTGCACTCGACACACGGTTTCCATCCGTGCTGAGCCGACCTTTGCACTCCTCCGTTACCTTTTTGGAGGAGACCGCCCCAGTCAAACTACCCGACACGCACTGTCCTTCGCCCGGATTCACGGGACACGAAGTTAGGCCACAAACTTAAACAGGGTGGTATTTCACCTGTGACTCCATCCGGGCCGGAACCCGGACATCAACGCCTCCCACCTATGCTACGCAGTTTATGCTCGTGGCCAATACGAGCCTATAGTGAAGGTCCACGGGGTCTTTCCGTCTTGCTGCGGGTAGGCGGCATCTTCACCGCCACTACTATTTCACCGAGTCGGTCGTGGAGACAGTGCTCCAGTGATTACGCTATTCATGCGCGTCGGAACTTACCCGACAAGGAACTTCGCTACCTTAGGACCGTCAGAGTTACGGCCGCCATTCTCCGGTGCTTCGGTCATGACCTTCTCTTGCGATGAGCCACTTCCTTGACATTCCGGTATTGGGCAAGCGTCACTCTGTATGCTTCGACTTGCGTCTTCGCACAGAGCTGTGTTTTTGATAAACAGTTCCCAGAGCCTTTTCTCTGCGCCCTTCTCTTACGAGGGAGGGCCCCCTTATCGCGAACTTACGGGGTCAATTTGCCTAGTTCCTTCACGACCGTTCTCTCGAGCGCCTTAGGCTATTCGCCTCGCCCACCTGTGTCAGTTTTGGTACGGGACGTGCTTTGCCCCCGTGGCTTTTCTAGGAACTCCGTTGTCTGGCATCGGCCTCAAGGACCTGGGCGCAGCTAGCGACCCCGCCAAACTCGAGAATTCGAACCACGGTTTGATCTCTGCACGTGCTGGGGACTATTAACCCCATGTCCATCGACTACGCCTTTCGGCCTCGCCTTAGGACCCGGCTAACCCTGGGCGGAATTCCCTTCCCCAGGAAACCTTGGGCATATGGCGAACGGGATTCTCACCCGTTTAATCGTTACTCAAGCCGGCATATTCACTTGCTGAGGCTCCACGGACCGTTCCCGATTCGCTTCGCCGCCGCAGCAACGCTCTCCTACCGCCTCTTACGAGGCCCACAGCTTCGGTTCTCTGCTTATTCCCGATCATTATCGGCGCTGGATTCCTCGTCCAGTGAGCTGTTACGCACTCTTTAAATGATGGCTGCTTCTAAGCCAACATCCTGGATGTCTCAGCAATCCAACTTCCTTTCGAACTGAGCAGAGATTCGGGACCTTAGCTGGTGATCTGGATTGTTCTCCTTTTGACGACGGATATTGTCACTCGCCGTCTATCTCCCAGGTCTACACAATTGGTATTCGGAGTTTGGTTGGTCGAGGTAGCCGGGTAGGCCCCTACAACCATCCAGTCGCTCTACCCCCAATCGCTGATACCTGAGGCTAACCCTAAAGTTATTTCGGAGAGAACGAGCTATCTCCCAGTTTGATTACACTTTGAGTCCTCCCGTCAGTTCATCCCAGACCTTTTCAACGGTCACGAGTTCGACCCTCCAGGCGGTGTTACCCGCCCTTCAGTCTGACCAACGGTAGATCACAAGGTTTCGCGTCTAGCCCGTACGACTCGGCGCCCATTTCGGACTCGCTTTCGCTCCGCCTCCGGCCCGATAGGCCTTAGGCTCGCCGTACAGGCTAACTCGCCGGCTCATTATGCAAAAAGCACGCCGTCACCCCGCAGGGCTCCGACCGCTTGTAAGCACACGGTTTCAGGTACTCTTTCACCCCGCTCATCGCGGTGCTTTTCATCGTTCAGTCGCCTTACTGATTCGCTATCGGTTGTCGAGGAGTATTTAGCCTTGGAGGGTGGACCCCCCATCTTCAACCCGGGTTTCACGAGACCGAGTTTAATCTATGGGCTCACCAGACTTCTGTTACAGGGCTTTCACCTTCTGCGGCGCGTCATTCAAACGCTTCACGAGTCATCTGGCTTGTCCGCTTTCGCTCGCCGCTACTCACGGAATCGCTGTTGCTTTCTTTTCCTGCGCCTACTGAGATGTTTCAGTTCAGCGCGTTCGCTCTTCACCCCTATGCATTCAGAGTGAAGTACCCTTGCGGGTGGGTTGCCCCATTCGGACATTCCAAGATCGCAGCCTGGTTACCGGCTCCCTTGGACTTTTCGCAGGTTCCAACGTCCTTCATCGCCTCTCGACACCAAGACATCCACCGTGTGCCCTTGCCCGATCACACCAACCGGACGCCGAGGACTTCCCTCCAGCTCTCGCTGGATTCCTTCCCCAACACCGATCGGCCAATCCCGAGTCCCGCATTTCAGGGCCACTGTGTATACACACAACAGTCCAGGACTCGGCACCGGCCAAAGTCATCTCGCTTTGCCTTCCCTCTCGGGATCGCTCCGCTTCAACGCCTTGGTCCGGCTAGGCCGCCATTCGCACGAAAGAATTTCGGTTCTTTCTTCTTAAATCTCTTGCAGCGTCGTCTCTGCACTCACAATCTTGGAAAGACCCTCGGCCAAGCGCACGGAAAACCGTGACACCCGCCGAGAAAAAACGTGCAGGACGACCGTTTGTATCCGGTTTTCAAAGAGCAGGCCGTTCCTGGGGATCAACCCCGTTCCCGGCCACCGACCCCGAGTCCGTCTCGCGACAAGCCCCGAATCGGCCCCACTCCAAAATGAGCAGGGCAGGAGTGTATTCCGCACCAAAGTCCAGTCAAGCCAAGGGCAAACTCAATTCCGTCGGCCCGGCGCAACGCCCGTTTCACGCCCAACTTAGAGGCGCGATCGACCGACGCAATCAGCCGCCAAGCCCTCCGGGACCCGTCGGCAGGCCCCGTCCGGGCGTCCCAGGAATAGGAGCCGGTGGAATCCCTGGGTTCGACGACCCGGGCTTGGAATCGGCCGGGGCCGTCGCTTTCCGCTCTTCCCGGACGCCCATGTCGGCCGACGCCTTGATCCGCAAGTAGGCCTCGTCGTCCTTGTCGGACTCGGGGTTCCGGCTGATCACCATCCCCGCCGCGTTCCGCAGGACCGCCAGGATCGACTCGCGGGCCGAGCCCTGAATGCCTCCGGCAAGCACCGCCGTCAATCGTTTCGCATCTAGGAAAATCACACCAGGCACCTCAAGACTCAGTTCCGAGGGCAGCACCTCCGAGGGGTACTCGCCCAAAGGATCCAAAGCGGGCCTCGAAGCATCGCCAACACCAACGTCGCCGCCCGGCGGCACGCCACGCCCAGGGTCCCAACCGCGCTCGCCTCCAGGCGGGAACGTCCCGCTCGGTTGCAGGCCACCCGGTTGGAGACCCCCAGGCTGGAGACCCCCCGGTTGCAATCCACCGGGCTGATTCCCACCTGGAGCCGGTGCCGCTGGCGAGGGCTTCTCACCCTCGGGCTCCGTCGCTGGATTGAACTTCGAGATGTCATAAGCTTTGAAATCGCCTGCCAGCCTCACAACACCTGAGATCGGATCGCCGGGCTCAACCGAAACCGTCGCCTTGCGATACCACCCGTAGTAGAACTTGAAGAGTTCCGCCGTCCCCTTGGGCACCGACGACAACTGGTCGCGTGTCTGCGCGCTCGTCATCGCGAAGTACTCGTTCGGGTCCACCGTCACCGCCGGAGACCACCCCGACCACTCGCTCCGCACCAGAGACTCACGCCCCAGGCGCTTGCTCTTCTCGGGAAGCGCCTGATCGAAGAGCGGGTTGTTGAGCACCACGCGGCAGCGATACTTGTACGTCACGCCGGGCACCGCCGTCAGATCGTGCGCCCACATCTTCACTTCCGAGTCGTTCAAGATCGCATCACCCAGTAGCGCTGCCTGGGGCGACGTCGGCGCCACCGACTCGCCACCGACATCTTCACCCAACTCACGGAGGCGATCGACGACCTTCTGACGCTTGGCGATCTCGCGATTGAGGCTCTGCTGGAGCACGGCCGGGTTGCCGACCGCGGGAGCCGGGTCACGTGGTGGCCTCGCACTTCCACCGCCACCGCCACCGCCTGGAGCACGCCCGCCACCTCCGGCCGGTGCGAGCCCGCCTCCACCACCTCCACCGCCACCACCACGCGGGTCGCGCGGCGGCGTAGGACGACCGCCCGGTAGTGGTGCCGCTGCTCCCGCCGCCTTCAGCCGCTCCTGGATGTCCAGGATCTTCTTATCGATGCTCGTCAGTTCTCGCTTCAGCCGATCGATCTCCCGCTGCTGATCGACCATCAGCGCCCGGGCCGCCATCGACGACGGCTCGTCCCAGGCAAGTCCCGCGATTCGTTCGTAGTACTTCGGCCTCTGGATCTCTTCCGAGTGCTTCGCGATCCGATCGAGCGTCCCGCCGACGTCGCCGAG
Organism: Phycisphaerales bacterium; assembly: GCA_016699835.1. Lineage (NCBI taxonomy): Bacteria > Pseudomonadati > Planctomycetota > Phycisphaerae > Phycisphaerales > Phycisphaerales bacterium. The sequence goes on along the minus strand of CP064987.1, from coordinate 2,188,018 downwards.
CGACTTCACGTTCTCCTTCCACGAGGACTCGCCGTCGAACCGCCCGGGAATCTGCGAGAGCGTCGTCGTCTCGCCAACCTTCACGCCCACGCCGGCGGGCACCGCGACCACCTCGCGCTCCACCTCGAAGCGGATCACATTCACCAGCAATCGGTTCGGCACGAGCGGATCGCTCCACCATGAGCGCGGGAGAGGCAGGGCCGGCCCCTCGCCATCCGGGTCCGACTCGAGCGCCTCGAGCAAAGACGTCCCCGAGAACGTCGCCTCGATGCTCACCGACGCCTTGTCCATCGGCTGGGCCGCGGGCAGGAACGCTGCCAACTCCGGATATCGCTTCGGCTCGCGCGGATCGATCGTGTTCTGGATCGTCGCCGCGATCACCCCGGTCGGAATCGGCACATTGAGCGCGACAAACTCGCCATCCGCCACAGGTCCCACCGTCGAGACTTTCATCGCCTTGGGAGGATCACCCAAAGACGCCAGGCGATTCGTCGTCACGCCAAGCCCTCGCATCCGCTCCTCGAACCGCGACGACAGATCGACGCTCACCTCCGGGATCGTCGGGGGATTCGTGCTCTCCACCTTCGCCAGGAGCGTTCTCGCCTTCTCCTCCACCGGACGCATCGCGCTCTCGGGCGAGAGTTGCTGCGTGCCCACCTTGATCTCGTTGGGCTTCACCAGAATCTGGTACCCCATGATGCCCAGCGCCGCAAGCCCGCACACCCCCAGCAGCGCCTTGTCCACGTGTTGCTCGAACGCACCGATCCGCTTCATGGCTCAACCCTTCCTGATTCGACTCCCCTCCCAACCCGAACTCACATGCGATCCATTCAGCCCTGCGGCATCACTTCAGAAACCATGAACGCCCTGCGCACGCGCGACGGCATCATCGGCTCCACCCACGATCGCAGCCACACCGTCTCCACGCGGATCGTCGCCCGCACGACGTGGTCATTCCCAAACACATACCCCGACCCCAACTCCTGACCCGTGTTCACCGCTTCGAGGTTCACACTTAGCACCGTGTTGAAGTTCACACGCTCGATCGCATCGATCAGGCGTGACAATCGCTCCGAAGACACGATCGCCGTCAGCGTCGCGACACGCACGTCGTAGTGGTCGTTTGCCGCGCTCCCCGAGCGCCCCGTGAGCGTCATCGGGTCCCGAGGAACCATCGCGCTCGGGCCCACCGGCGTGCCCCCGCCCCCGGAGTTCGGATCCATGCCGTTCATCCCGGGAAGACTCTCTCCCGGATGCCCCATTGGATTGCCGAACGAGTTCCCGAACGGGTCAATCACCCCGCCCGCATCCAGCCCGGCCACAGCACTCACATTGATCTTCTCTATCTTCTTCACCGTCGAGTTCAAGACGCTCGTCGGCCTCCCATTCGCGTCCGTGTTCGCCAGCCGGATCGCCGCGAGCATGTCGCGAACGATCCAGTAGTCCCACTGCGCCACAAAGAACTCGCCCGAGTTCTGGAACGGTGCGTTCTTCGTGAGAAAGTCCGCCGTCAGTCGCCGCCGCAACAACTCCGCACCCTGCTCGCCACCACCGGACAGGAACGCGCTGTCCTCGGCATACACCGAGATCGACGACGCCCGCGACTGGTACTGCCCCAATCGGAACTCACCGCACTCCTTGCGAAGGTCCGCCTCCTCGGCCGACGTGAGCGCCCGTCCCGGCGCGATCTCGGCCTTGCGACGATCGTGGAACGACCGCACGGCCTGCTCCACCTGCACCGCCTCGGGCACCTGACCCGCGTTCACCATCGACAGCAACGTGACGAACGGGTCCGCCTTGCCGTTCTTCCCGACGAGCGCGTCCTCCATCTGACGGAGCGCGTCGCCCTGTTGCAGACGGCGCATCTCCTCGATCTTCGTGGATCTGGTCTGGGCGTTCATCTGGTTGAACGTCTCCTCGCCAAGCGATTTCTTCAACTGGTCCTCGAGGGCCGCGTCCATCGGTCCGGGAAACAACGAAGGCACAAAGGCGACATGCGGCGTCCTTCCCACACGACTCGCCCACTCGCCCTCGCCCTTGTTGAACGCCTCGCCGTCCTTGAAGACCCGCTCGCTCTCGTCCTTCAGTCGAGTCTTCAGCGACACAAACGCCGCCGTCAGCCGGTCGTTGGGTGCTTCATTCATCTCGATCGGTGCCGCCCCGGGCATCGGCACCGCCGCCGCATACTTCACCCTCGCCCCATCCACGGCACGTGCCTTTTCATCCACGGCCTTCTGCCGAGCCTCCCGGATCTTCGTGTTCCATCCGCTCGCGAAGAACCACGACACCGGGAGCGACACCACAATCACCACCACGCAGATCACCGCGATGATGTTCTTCTTCATCCACTGGAGAATCGGTTTCACATCGCACCCCCGTCCGTCGCCTTCGCCTCGTTGAGCACCGCGTACCACGTCAGCGTGAACCGCGTCACCGTTCCCGATCTCGCCTCCACATCCGGCAAAGGCGCCATCGCGTCGAGCGACTGGTTCGCCGCTCCGCCATCAAGCCCGCCCCGACCGGAAGGCGGCGTGAGACCGCCGCCACCACCCGTGAAACCACCCCCACCTCCACTCAACCCCGTCGGCGTCGGACCGCGATCCCGCGGACTCGTTCCACCACCCGTGCCCGACTCACCCGAACGCGTCACCGCGTTTACCGGGATCACGATCCGATACGGCACACCGTCGCGCGTCCCATGCCCACGCAGCCACGACAGAATCGTGTCCTCCGTGAAGCGCTGCGCCTCCGACGCCGTGGTCTCGATCGTCAGCGTGCACTTCACCCGCGCTCGACCTTGTGCCTCGATGGGCACGCTCGCATCGCCAGGTGCTGCGGGCGCCATCGGATTCATTCCTGACGGATCAGCAGTCGCCGCCCCAGGCTCGAACTCCGTCGTGAAACTCGACAACTCCAGCGACGCCTTGCGCTGCTCCGCCTTGGGCCTCGCCTCGCCGAACATCTCGCCAAGGTCGTCCACGATCCGCGGGATCACCTCGCGATCCGCGAAGAGCGCCATCACATTCGCCGCCCGCAGATCCGCCGTCGCCGCGCCCGTCACGCCGGCCTCGTCCGCCGCCGTCTTCTGCTGCCGCGCCGCGTTGATCGCCCGATCCACGACCGGATCGGTGATCGCCCCGCGCACGCGGAAATAGTCATACGCCGGCCGGGCAAAGAACGCCGCGCTTCCAATCAGCGCCAGCGCCGCCGCCCCCACGAACATCGGCGTCTTCTCCTTCCACATCGCGTCACGCGACACCTGCAGCGGCATGAGGTTCCCGCCGCACGCGTTCATTCCCAGCCCCTGCAGCGCCAACCCATACGCCGTCACCAGATTCAGCGATGCGTCCTGGAAGACCACCGATCGATCCGTCGCCGGGAGGCCCTGCGCCAGCGCCTGCCCCGCCTCCATCCCCGGCGGCGCGATCTTCTTGAACTCTTCGACGCGGAACACGTCCACGCCCAACTGCTGCTGCAAGTATTTCCGCAAACCCGGCAGGCGGAACGTCGATCCCACGCCCACGAGCCGCGTCAGGTTGCTGTCCTTGTACAGCGCCTGGTAATACCCGATCGACCGCTGGATCTCCGTGGAGAGATCCGTGAACACAGGGCGCATCGCCTGGAAGACCTGCCGAGCGTGCTTCGTGTCCTCCGCCTCGCGCTTCAGCCGCTCCGCCTTCGGATAACTCAGGTTGAACTGGCTCACCAGGCTCTCGGTGAACTGGTGCCCGCCGATCGGGAACGTCCGCACCCACAACCGCCCGGGCTCGGCGATCACGATGTCCGTCGAACTCGTCCCCACGTCCACGACGATCGTCCCCGGCATCGACTCGTTGAACTCCAGGTCATACGCCATCGCGTTGTACACCGCGAGCGGGCTCAGCGTGATCGCGATCGGCGTCAAACCCACGTCCGTCAACAGAGTCAGCCGGTCGCGAACGTTGTCCTTGCGGATCGCGAAGATCCCCACGCCCACGTCCGGCGAGTCGGGCGACACAAACGTCTGATAGTCCCACTCCACTTCCTCCAACGGAAACGGAATCTGCTGCATCGCCTCGAACCGAACAACCTCGGGAACCTTCTTGGGCTCCACCGGCGGCAACTTCGTGAATCGCGCGAACGCCGAGTGCCCGGGCACGCTCACCGCCACCGGGGTCTTCCCAAAATCCACCTGGCCGATCAACTGCCCCAGCGACACGCGCAGCACGTCGTTCGCATCCACGCCAGGCGTCGAGAGCACCTTCGGGTGCTGCACGATCCCGAAGTCCGTCGCCTTCACACGAGACTCGTCCACCCGCTCGAGTTTCAGCGCCTTGATCGACGCCGACCCGATCTCAATGCCCCAACACGCGTTCGACGATGCCATCGCTTGCTCCAAAGAACGACCGCCAACTCGGCCACCCAGCCCATTCACCATCCGCCGCGATCAACCACGTCCGTCACGTTCCGTTTGGAAGGTGAATGTTCGGCATCACGCGCCATCAGGCGCCCTACACCACAACGCGCCCCCGGCACATCACGGGCGCACCTCGGGGGGGCCAATCCTAACCGCTCCCATCGCCCTCTGCACGCAACATCCGCTCGCAAACGCGACAGAACGCCAGCCGCCCACTGCCCACGTACGAGACCGGCCCAAACCGAGTTTCATCCATTCGCGATGCCCCGCCGCCATCGTGACATCGACGTGACGAAACCACGGCGGCCATCAACCGCAAACAACTGCGAACAATGCTCTTACGCATTTCCTGTCGTGCCCCGCGCACTTCATGCCGATCATCGGCACGTCGCACTATGCCGCGCGTGAGCGATTCTCGACCTCGATTGAGGCCGCGGCCGGTCGCCCTCTCGCCTTGGTCGCCAGCAATCCCAACTCCACCACCATCCATCCCGCCAGCGCCGGGATCATCCACCACGCCAACGCGTCCGACCGCTCGATCGCCCGGGCCACCAGTTTCGACGCGTTCCCTTTCCAGAGCGCCTTCGCCAGCCCCACCAGCGGATGAGGCCGCAGCATCGCCCGTCCCGCCCGCCCCGCCAGAAACTCCAGACCCCGCCTCCCTTTCGTCGTTGCCTTCGCCACCAGGCGCGCCTCACCGCCACGCCGTGCCAGCGCGAGCACGTCGTCCCCCGCGCTCTCGGCCAGGTGCAGCGCCATCGCTCCCATCGGCTGCTTCTCCGCGAACCGCGCCAGGTCCGCCACATCCTCCGCCGACTCCGCCCGTTTGAGCAGTCGCATCGCCCCGCCCGGCGAGGCCCGCTCACCCAGTGTGCGGACATCCCCCAGCACCGCCGCGAGTTTCTCGCTCTTGCGCGCGCGAACCAGTCCCGTCAATGTCTCGCCGAGTTTGTCCGTCAGCCGTCCGGTCTTCCGCGCCGCCTTGAGCACACTGGGCACCCAGTCCGCCTCCGGCGCGAGCGTCGTCACGACCCCGATCGCCGAGAGCGCCAGGATCACCTCGTCCGAGTCGCCATCGATCACCTGCTTCGAGCCTTGGATCAGCAGATCGCGCACATCGCCGACGATGAAGAGATCCGTCGCCACCGCGCCGATGAGCGACTCGAGCGAGTCGCCCGTGCCGGTGAGCGCGCCGATACCGACGTCCTTGGCCTTGCGCAGCCAACTCGACTGCTGCGCGCGCGTCTCGCGCAACTCCGACTCGAGACCTGGCTTCGCATCCTCGCCCAGATCGCCGCTCGCGATCGCCTCCAGCCCCGACTCGCCGACGACGATCGCCTCGCCGAATCGTCCCTGCGCTCGCAAGGCGCGGACCTCGCCCGCGAAGTCGAATCCCGGCATCGCCGCCAGTTGCAGCCGCGCCAGCCGCGCGCCCGTCTCCGCAGCCAAAACCCACAGGAGAAACCCCGCGATGGCGACGCGCAGAATCGCCCAGCGTGCCGAGATGGCCCACACCACCAGCCTCACGCGCCATCCTCCACCGCCGCGGTCGGCGTCCCACCGCTGGCGAGTTGCTCGTCCACGATCACCACTACGCTCGCCGGCCCCACGATTCTCTGAACCAGTTCGCCGACGCGCTCCTTGCTCTCATTCTCGACCATTCTCGCGTCGTCGGGCGTGAGGCGCATGGCGCGGGCCTGGGCCGCGAGCCGCTGTCGCGCGCGCGACAGGTGGTACTCGCCGCCCTGCGTGCGGAACCGCAGCCACCCGACACGGACCAGCGAGTCCTCGAGTTCCGGGTAGACCTCGGTGGCGAGGCGTTTGGCGGGCGGGATGCGGACGATCCACTCGCCGCTCGCCGGGCTTTGGGTGATTTGCTGCGCGCGCATCGACGAGAGATCGACGCCATACGAGAGCCGTGCCGGGCAACTCACCAGGGCCGTCACGACGCCGCGCCAACTCTCGTCCTCGCTCTGGACGCTGACGCTGGTGTCGATGCGGACGGTGACGAGGTCCATCGCGGCGATGGCGCGGGCGACCTCGATGGTCGTGACGCCGGTCGGCTCGTCGACGCGCGCGCGGGCGGTGGCCTCGCGCTCGAGCGTGTGCTGCTGCCAGGCCAGCCCGGCGACAACCAGCCCCGCGGTGGCGATCACGACCCACCGCGCGCGCGACGGCGTGCCCATCACCCTCCTGGTTGTGCCGCTACGGTTGATCGAACACTCCTTCCAAAGTGCCACGCGTGGCACCAACCCAAGGTACTTCGGCATTGGACTCTCGGCCTGCCATCTTCCTAGATCGGGATGACACGCTCATCGAGTGCAACTCGCTGGAGCCCCCACTTCCGCCGGGCAAGGTGGGCGACCTCACTGATCCCGAACGGGTACGGCTACTCCCGGGCGTTCGCGAGGGACTTACCCGCCTGAAACAGGCCGGGTTCGTAGTGGTTGTGGTCTCGAACCAGGGGGCCGTGGCGCGGGGGGCGTGCGGCGTCGCGGATGTCGTGCGGGTCAACACGAGGGTGGTGGACCTGCTGGGGCCAGAGGCGTTACCGACTGCGTTCTATTTCTGTCCATTCCATCCCAACGCGACGGGGGCGTTCGCGGGGGAGCACTCGTGGCGCAAGCCGGGGCCTGGGATGATTCAGGCGGCGTGCCGAGAGCACCACCTTGACCTGCAACGATCGTGGCTGATCGGGGATGGGGCGAGGGATATCGAGGCGGCGATCGCGGCGGGAATATCGGCGGAACGTGCGGTGCGTGTGCCGATTGATCCGGAGCGGGATGTGTTCACGATGGCGGTGGAGCGGGTGATGGCTGGCTGAGATGGAGTGGTAGAAGGAGTCACAGAAGGGACGCCCCCCTCCTGTGCATGAGAATGAGTAGAGCACAGGCATGAGTAGAGAGTTGGTAGGGGCAGGCGGGCCGCCTGCCCCACGAGACGAGGACGGAACTGATGGAAATGTGCACGCTACGCCTTCGCGCTCTGCATGGCACGCCGCTCGATGAAGCGGGCTTGGGGGCGATGGTTGAGGCGACGGCGAGGGGAATCGCCGAGCGCATGGGCGTCGTGATTCAGGGGATCCGGATCGAGGCGGACGGCGTGACGATCACGATGGAGTTGGACAAGTTGAGCGGGCTTGGATTCATGGCCGAGTTGCGGCGGACGACGAACCGGTGGTATGAGCAGAAATATCGGGATGGACCGTTGTGGGGGACGCCGGCGCCGGGGCGGGAGGAGTGATCGATGAGCCGGCTTTCGGCTTAGCCGTCCCAATGGAGGTTGATCTCGTCCTCGGGTGCTCTGCCCATGGGGCCATAGCGGAGGATGGCCTTGGAGCCTTTGGGGAGGGGCTGTTTCTCGATGAGGTCCTTCATCGCGTCCCACATGTCGTCGGCCTTGGGGCCGGCGCAGTTGATGGTGTAGAACCCGTCGCCGGCCTCGTCGCACTTGACCTCGCCGAGCGCGTCATCGGCGAGGGCGCTGGCGATCTGGCTCATGAGTTGCTCGTAGCGATCGAACTCGGCCTTGGTGCCGAGGTTCTCGTCGGAGAGGCGGAGGCGGAGGATGACGGCCTGGGCGTGGCGGTCCGGCGCGACGTCGTCATCGTCACGCGGCGCACCACCAAAGAGCCAGGCGAGGAGTCCCATGGTGCAGACGCTATGAGGGGCGCGGGTGGATGTCCAAGCGGGCGTGGTTTGGTTCAGCGACTAGACGCGAGGTGGGAGGCGGCCTCGTCGAGGATGGCCTTGGCGCGGGCCTGGGTTGGGGCCTCGGCGATGAGGCGCATGATCGGCTCGGTGTTGCTGGGGCGGACGTGGAGCCACTCTCGGCGTTCGAGCCAGTCCACGCGCACGCCATCCTGGCGATCAACCTTGGCGGCGGCGTGGGCCTTGGCGATGCGCTCGATGGCGGGGGTGGCGTCGTCACGCGTGCGGATCTCGACCTTGCGCTTCTCGATGGCGTAGGCGGGCATCGAGGCGACGATGGTGCTCAGCGGCTTCTTCTCTCGGGCGAGAAGGGCGAGGGTGAGGGCCATGGCGGAGAGGGAATCGCGGACGTAGGCGACGCGGGGCCAGATCACGCCGCCGTTCCCCTCGCCGCCCGCGACGGAGGACTTCGACTTCATCGCCTCGACGACGTTGGCCTCGCCGACGGCCGTGCGGACGACCCTGGCGCCGAACTTTGCTGCGACATCATCGATCATGCGGCTCGTGGAGAGGTTCGTGACGAGCGTGGCGTCGGCGGTCTTGCGTCCTGCGGCACGCTCGGCCTCGAGGAGCGCGAGCGCGCCCAACGCCAGCGTGTGCTCCTCGCCGATGTACTTCCCGCGCTCGTCGATGATGGCGAGACGGTCGGCGTCGGGATCCTGGGCGAAACCGACGTGGCAGGAGGCCTCGCGCACGGCGTCGCACAGGCCGCCCTTGCCGCCGAGGTTCTCTTCGGTTGGCTCTGGCGGGTGAGGGAAGATGCCCGACTCGTCGCTCCCGAGGTGGAGGATCTCTTCGCAGCCCAGGGCTTCGAGCGCCTGGCGCGCGCCGGTGACGCCCGACGAGTTGACGGAATCGACGGCGACCTTGAGCCCGATGCCGAGCGTTGAGGCGTCCTTCCAGACGCCGGCGTCTTCGATGGCGCCGAGCATTCGATCGACGTGCTCATCAGCGCCGGAGGCGTCGCCCGTGAGCGCGCCGATGCGGTCCCACGCGACGGCACTGGGCTTGGCGCCGTTGAATCGCTCGATGATCTGGGTGGCGAACTCGGCCGGGGGCGCACAGGCGGAGGAGCCGTGGAGGCCGCCCTCGGCGAGGAGGCACTTGAGCCCGTTCCACATCTGCGGGTTGTGGCTCGCGGTCAGGACCATTCCGGCGACGAGCGTCGAGGGGAGTTGGCGCGAGTAGGAGTCGGTCATGACGGCGGTGGTCGGGGTCATTGCGACGCCGAGATCCACGACGCGCACGCCGGCGCCAGTGATTCCGGCGACGGCGGCGGCACGAACCATGTGGCTCCCCGCGCGCCCGTCACGTCCGAGAACGATGGTGACGGATCGACCGGCGGCGCGCTCGACGAGCCACGACGCGTAGGCGCCAGCGAAGCGGGCGATGACCTCGGGCGTGAGCGATTGGCCGACGATCCCGCGACAGCCGGAGACACTGAGCATGAGTGGTGCGGACTGGGACATAACACGCTCCGAACAGTACATGAAGAGGAATGAGATTGCTGAACAGACAGGAACGTAGCACGGCGTTCGCTACAGTCCCAGCCCATGTTTGAGTTGACGGTCGAGCGCGAGTTTTGTGCGGCCCACGCCCTTTCGGTGGGTGGGCAGCGGGAGACGATGCACGGGCATAACTGGCATGTGACGGTGTGCATCGAGGGTGAGACGCTGGACTCGGACGGGCTTCTGTGCGATTTTCACACGGTGGAAGAGGTACTGGATGAGGTGATCTTGCCTCTCCGGAACGCCGATCTCCATGGAATTGAGCCGTTCACGCGCGTGAATCCGACGGCCGAGAACATGGCTCGGCACATCGCCGAATCTTTGGCGGCAGTGCTGGACGCGTCGCTGGCGCCGGCGGCCCGCGTGGCGTGGGTGAGCGTGACGGAAGCGCCGGGATGCACCGCGAGATATCGGTGTCCGGCGCGTTGAGAACTGGAAACGGAATCGAGACGTGCCCCCGCTTCGCAAGACCAAATCCCCGCAGGCCGCGACGAGCGCCGGAGTGCCGGCGGAACCCGAGCCGCGTTTCATCAACCGTGACGTGTCGTGGCTGGAGTTCAATCGACGCGTCTTGGCGCAGGCGGGCGACGATCGCGTGCCGATCCTGGAGCGGCTGAAGTTCCTCGCGATCTACACGAGCAATCTCGACGAGTTCTTCATGAAGCGCGTGGGCCTGCTCAAGCGGCAGGTGCACGCGGGGATCACGGCGGTCGGGCCCGACGGGATGACGCCCCGGCAGCAGTTGCAGGCGGTGCGTGAACTGGTGCAGGAGTTGGACGTCGAGCAAACGCGGGTCTATCAGAAGCAGATCCTGCCTCTGCTCGCGCAGAACGACATCCACATCGTTCGGTACGACGCGCTCTTACCCGAGGAGAAGAACTGGGCGGACTCGTGGTATCGGGCGAACGTGTTCTCGGCATTGACGCCCCTCGCGGTGAATCCGACGCACCGGTTTCCGTTTGTGTCGAACCTGTCGGACAATGTGGCGGTGGTGGCGACGCGAGCCGCGAGTGGTGGCGAGGAGCCGGCGCGGGAGTATGCGCGTCTGAAGATCCCGCCGACAATCCGGCGGTTTATCCCGCTGCCGAGGCTCAACGGATCGAAGTCGATCCGGTTCATCCTGCTTCTTGATGTCATCCGCAACAACCTTGGTGACCTGTTCCCGGGGATGAAGATCCTGGAGCACGTGTACTTCCGCGTGACGCGGTCGGCGGGAATCCAGAAAGACGACTTCGAGACGCTGAATCTGCTGCAGTCGATCGAGGAGGACTTGAAGCAGCGGAAGTTCGCGAGGGCCGTGCGTCTGGAGATCGAGCCAGACCCCTCGCCGACGCTTTTGCGGTGGCTGCTCGACAAGTTGCGGATGGACCAGAAGGACGTGTACGAGCAGCCGGCGGAAGCGGAGTATTCGGCGCTGCTTGAGATCGTGGACGTGGATCGGGCGGACCTGAAGACGACGCCTTGGAAGCCGGTGGTGCCGCCGCGGCTGGCGAGCGAGCCGTCGCTCGATCGAGCGCCGGGGAATATCTTCGCGACGATCCGGCGTGGGGACATCCTGCTCCATCACCCGTACGAGAGTTTCAACGCGAGCGTCGAGCGATTCATCGCGGCGGCGGCGGCGGACCCCGAGGTCGTGACGATCAAGCAGACGCTCTATCGCACGAGCCCCGACTCGCCGTTTATCGAGTCGCTGATCCGGGCGGCGGAGTCGGGGAAGCAGGTCGCGTGCCTCGTGGAACTGCGGGCGCGGTTCGACGAGAGCCGGAATGTGCGATTCGCGAGACAGTTGGAGAAGGCGGGCGTGCACGTGGCGTATGGCGTGCGCGGGCTCAAGACCCACTGCAAGACGAGCCTGGTCGTCCGTCGCGAGAAGCACGGGCTGCGCTGCTACGCCCACCTGGGCACGGGGAACTACAACCCCAAGACGGCGCTTTTGTATACGGATCTTGGGTTGCTCACGTGCGACCCGGAGATCACGGCGGATCTCGTGAACGTGTTCAACTATCTGACGGGGCTGGCGGCGGGGCAGGAGTTCCAGACGCTGCTGGTCGCGCCCTTCAACATGCGGGACCGGTTCTACGCGCTCATCGCTCGGGAGATGGAGAACGCGAAGAGGGGCCGGCCGGCGCGGATTGTCGCGAAGATCAACTCGATGGAGGACCGCGAGGTCGCCGAGCGTCTGTACGCGGCGAGCCAGGCGGGGGTCTCGATCACGCTCATCGTTCGCGGGTTCTGCTGCATCCGTCCGGGCGTGGCGGGGTTGAGCGAGAACATCAGGGTGGTCTCGGTGATCGGGCGGTTCCTCGAGCACTCGCGGATCTTCCACTTTGCCGCGGGACAGGACGACCCGAACGATGGCGACTGGTTCATCGGGAGCGCGGACTGGATGTACCGCAACCTGTCGAACCGGGTCGAGGTCACGACGCCGGTGAGCGACAAGGAGTCTCGCCAGCGCCTGACGCGGACGATCGAGGTGATGCTGGCGGACCGTCGCAACGCGTGGGACATGCGCCCTGACGGGACATATGCCCGGCGCGAGATCGGTGAGGGCGTGGACCCCAATGGCGTTGAGTCGCTGGGAACGTTTGAGACGCTGATGCGCGACGCGGCGTATGGCTGAGCCGGCGACGCCGAGTCAAATCTCAAAAAAGGACACGCCCCGCGGATGGTGCGGGGCGTGGGACCTGGGAAGTGGAGGCAAGGGGACTCGAACCCCTGACCTCTTCCATGCCATGGAAGCGCTCTACCAAAACTGAGCTATGCCCCCAGGTTGAATGGGCGATTCGGGATGTGGCGGCCACGCCTTTGGGCGTATTAGCCGAGCGTCAATGGTAGTGGATCGGGCGAGAGGGTCAAGAGTGCGTCGTCGCACGACTGGCGACCCGGCCAAGCACCTGATCGGCCGCTTCAAGGACCGTCTTGACCTCGATTCGGTCCATGGAGCAACGGTCCGGGAAGTCGTTGGCGAAGAGTTCGAGGGGAAGAGACGGGTCGGCCTTGAGGACGATCTCCGGGCCACGCGTGGGGACGCTGGCGAGGCGATAGTCGGTGGGCCCGAAGAGAGAGACCAGGGGTGTGCCTAGGGCGGCGCCCATGTGGCGCGGGCCGGTGTCGTTGGTCACCATGAGGCTCGCGCGAGCGATGAGGGCCTTGAGCGAGTGCATGTCGAGCCCGAGCGCGGGGAGGGCGATGACTCGACCGGGACGATCGGCGCGGCGGACGAGTTCGTTCGCGAGGTCGCTCTCGCGTGGCGCGCCGTTGACGAGCACGGGGAGCGCGTGGCGATCGACGAGATGCCGCGCGAGGGCGGCGAAGCGGTCGACCGGCCAGTGCTTGGCGTCGTTGTTCGCGCCGGGGGTGAGCATGGCGAAGTCATCGGCGTCGGAGAGTCCGGCGCGAGCGATCACGGCGCGGCCGGCCTCGCGCTCGGCGTCGTCGATGGTGAGTTCCAGGAATCGCCCGGCGGGGAGCGGGATCACGCGATTGGGATCGGGGAGGGGCGTGTTCGGCGCGGCGAAGAGCGTGCGCGCGACAAGGTTGTAGTGGTAGTCATGGAGCGAGACGGGGAGCCAGCGGCCATCGGGCGTGCGCGGGACCTTGACGGTGCGCGTGAGCAGAAAGGATCTCGCGTCGCGCTCGTAGCCGATGCGGTTGGGGATGCCGGCGATGCGGGCGATGAGCGCGGTGGAGAAGGAGTTGGGGAGGAGGAGGGCCGTGTCGTACCGGCGCGGGCGGAGCATCTGGGCGAGGCGTTTGGGGCCCATGACGCCCTCGGGCTTGGCGACGTGGACCTCGTCGAAGAGGCCGGCGTTATCGATGAGCGATTCCGAGCCGGGGCGGGCGAGCACGCCGAGGAACGAGCCTTTGTATCGCTCGCGGAGGAGTCGGAGCGTGGGCGTCGCCATGCACACATCGCCGACCCAGGTGGGGAGGACGACGAGCAGGCGGAGAGGGGTGTTGGCCGACACGATTGGTGAGGGTAGCGGGTGAGGCTGGAATCGGCTGTGAATGGCGCTGGTAGCATTGCGTTGGTTGCGATACGACCCTGGGAGATGGGCCGGATCAGTCATCGTTGCCGACGAGGCGCTCGATGGAACGGTCGACGCAGTCGGCGATGAATCGGGCGAATGGCTCGGCGTTGCCGGCGTTGGCGTCTTCGAGTGCCGAGAGATACTGGGCACGCCGATCGACCTCGATGATGGTGTGCGGAAAGCCCTGGCGAAGGAGGTGGAGGTTCATGAGAAGCCTCGCGGTCCGGCCGTTGCCATCGGCGAAAGGGTGGACGGCGACGAGGTTGTAGTGGAGTTCTGCGGCTTGGAGTGCAGGGTGAGAGCCTGGCCGATTGGCACGCTCGAGAAGTGCTGGAACGAGCGTGGAAAAAGTGTGCGAACCGGGCGGGATGAAGCGGGAGCCCTTGATGAGCACGCGATCGGTCCGGAGTCGGCCGGCGGATCTCGGATCGATGTCGGCGAGCACCTGAGCGTGCAGTTGCAAGAGATCGTCCTCGGTGAGCGACCTCTCGATTGGCCATGCCTGCGCCCAGGACTCGATCAGGGTGAGGGCGCGATCGTGGTTGCGTGCCTCGTAGATCTCACGGAGGGACTTGCCGCCGGGCGGGGCGTGGCCTTCGAGGACGAGTTGGGTCTCTCGGAGGGAGAGCGTGCTCCCCTCGATGGCGTTGGAGTGGTAGGTGAGTTCGACTCGAATGGCCTCAACCGAGTTGGGGAGGATGTGGCCAGAGTCACGGGCGGAGCGGAATCGCGCGAACGCCGCGTCAATCCGTGCGAGTTCGGCGGCCAAGGTTTTGGCCTCGGCCTCGAACGCGAGCAGGGGTTGGGGCAAACTCATGGACACGTTCACGATTGTTGGATGGATGTCGCGGGAATGAAAACGCCCCGCTAGTGGTCGCGAGGCGGAGGAGAGATCGAGATGGATCCAGCCGTTTGGCCGTGGTCCGTGGTGTAGGGGATTACTGATCCACGGGCTGCTTTGACTCGCCGCGGATGACGTCGCGGATGGAGCCAGCGTTGTCGAGGGTTGGGGCGGAGAGGGTGTCGTTTCGGATGGCGCCGTGGGCCTCGGCGGCGGCGGTGGCCTCGGCGAGCATGTCGAGGTCGGCCTCGTCGTCGTAGGCCTCGGGGAGTTCCACGAGGGGACGGACCTTGATGTCCTGGTAGGGTCGGAAGCCCGTGCCGGCGGGGATGAGGTGGCCCAGGAGGACGTTCTCCTTGAGGCCGATGAGCGAATCGGACGCACCGCGGAGGGCGGCCTCGGTGAGGACCTTGGTGCTCTCCTGGAACGACGCTCCGGAGAGGAAGGACTCGCTGGAGAGTGCGGCCTTGGTGATGCCCAGGAGGAGCGTTCGGCCCGAGGCGGGACGAGCGCGACGGGCCTTGGCGCCGTCCTTGCCCGCGGCCTCGGCGCGAGCGTTGGACTCGCGGACCTCGTCCTTGGAGACGGGGCGGCCATCGATGCGGAGGTCGGTCCCGCCGACATCGGTGACGATGACCATCTTCTCGATCTCTTTGTTCTTCTGCTTGAAGGTGTACTTGTCGACGACCTCCTGCGGGAGCAGGTCGGTGTCACCGGGAGACTCGATCTTCACCTTGCGGAGCATCTGGGAGAGGATGAGTTCGATGTGTTTGTCGTTGATGCCGACGCCCTGGGCCCGGTAGACGTTCTGGACCTCGTCGAGCATGTAGTACCACAGAGCTTCCTCGCCCTTGATGCGGAGGATGTCGTGGGGGACGAGGGGGCCTTCGGTGAGAGGATCGCCGGCCTGCACGAAGTCACCGGAGTGGACGAGCAGGTGCTTGTCGGTCGAGACGTGGTGGTCCTTCTCGATGCCGGCGTCGGAGATGACGCGGATGGTCATCTTGCCCTTGCGCTTGTCGGAGTGGATCTCGACACGGCCCGAGATCTCGGCCATGACGGCGGGGTCCTTGGGCTTTCGGGCCTCGAAGATCTCGGTGACTCGGGGGAGACCACCGACGATGTCCTGCGAGCCCTGGCTCTGGCGCGGCTGGCGGGCGAGCATGTGCCCCGCCTTGATCTCCTGGCCGTCCTTGACCTCGAGTCGGGCGCGGGCGGGGAGGTAGTGGAAGTCGAGGATGTTGCCGGTGGCATCGACGATGTTGATGGCGGGGTGGAGGTCGCCCTTGTGCTCGATGACCGAGAGGGCCTTCTGGCCGCGACCGGCCTCTTCCTCGCGCACGGTCTCGCCGAGTTCGATGTCGACGAACTGGACGACGCCGTCCTTTTCGGCGAGGATGGGGGTTCGGTGGGGGTCCCACTTGACGAGGAGTTGGCCCTTCTTGACCTCTTCGCCGTCCTTCGCGTGCATGTAGGCGCCGTAGGGGATCTTGTACTTCTCGAGTTCGCGCGACTTGGCGTCGAGGATGGCGATCTCGGCGTTGCGCTTGAGCACGACGAAGACGTCGTGGCCTTCGTCGTCCTTGGTGGGGACGGCGTTGCACTCGTGGAGGACGAGTTTGCCGGCGTTGGCGGCGCGGTACTCGGACTCGGCGGTGGTGCGCTGGCCGATGCCGCCGGTGTGGAAGGTTCGCATCGTGAGCTGGGTGCCCGGCTCGCCGATGGACTGGGCGGCGATGATGCCGACGGCGAGGCCCGGCTCGACGACCTTGCCCGTCGAGAGGTCCATGCCGTAGTCCAGCACGGAGCAGCCGGTGCGGCTCTCGCTAGTGAGCGGGGAGCGGACGACGACGGAGTCGATGCCCAGCGCCTCGATCTTGGCGGCGGCCTCGGCGGAGATCACCTCGTTCTCGGCGATGATCCGCTCGTCGGTGACGGGGTTGACGACGGCGTTGACGCTGACGCGACCGATGATCTGGTCGCGGAGCGGAACATCGACCTGCTCGCCCTTGTAGATGGCGCGCTTGATGATGCCGCGGACGCTCCCGCAGTTCCACTCGCCGATGATCACTGACTGGGCGATGTCGCAGAGTTTTCGCGTGAGGTAGCCCGAGTCGGCGGTCTTGAGGGCGGTGTCGGCGAGACCCTTTCGGGCGCCGTGGGTGGAGGAGAAGTACTCGAGGATGTGGAGGCCCTCGCGGAAGTTGGACCGGATGGGCGTCTCGATGATCGTGCCGTCGGGCTTGGCCATGAGCCCGCGCATGCCGGCGGCCTGCATGATGTTGCTCACGTTGCCGCGGGCGCCCGAGTCGTTCATGAGATAGACGGGATTCAGGTAGGTCGGGAACTTCTTGTCGTCGATCGGGACCTCGGCGCCGTCCTGGTCGCGGCGGTCGTTCTTGAGGGTCTCGACGAGGGCCTTGGTCACCTGCTCGCGGCAGTGGGACCAGATGTCGATCAACTGGTTGTAGCGCTCGCGGTGGGTGATGATGCCTCGGTCGAAGTTCTTCTCGACGCGATCGACGCGCTTCTGGGCGTCCTCGATGAGGCCCGGCTTTTCCTTGGGGATGCGCAGATCGGTGATGCCGAAGGAGAGGCCGGCGAGCGTGGACTGCTTGAAGCCCATCTCCTTGAGATCATCGAGGATGTTGATGGTCGCGGGGCGGCCGACGAAGGCGTAGCAATCGTCGATCACGCGGGCGCACCCCTTCTTGCCAAGGGCGCAGTTGTAGAACGGCATGCCGGGCTTGAGGATGTCGGCGAAGAGTGCGCGGCCGGGAGTGGTCACGAGGCGCCCGTTGGCGGGGATCTTCTTGATACCGCCGGTCTGGCTCTCGACGTAGGAGTCGAAGCCATCGACGCGGAGAACGATGCGCTCGTGAATGCCGACCTTGCCCTGCTCCATGGCGAGAATGGCCTCGCGCCGGTCCTTGAAGACCTTGAGTTGGTCGACCGGGCGGTCGTCGGGCTGCTCGAAGGTGGTGAAGTAGACACCCATGACGATGTCCTGCGAGGCCGAGATGATCGGCTTGCCGTTCGCGGGGGAGAAGATGTTGTGCGTCGAGAGCATAAGGACATGCGCCTCGGCCTGGGCCTCGACGGAGAGGGGAAGGTGGACGGCCATCTGGTCGCCGTCGAAGTCGGCGTTGAACCCGCCGCAGACCAGCGGGTGGATTCGGATGGCGTTTCCTTCGACGAGCACAGGCTCAAAGGCCTGGATGCCCATTCGGTGGAGCGTCGGGGCGCGGTTGAGCAGGACCGGGTGCTGGTAGATGACCTCTTCGAGGATGTCCCAGACGGCCCCATCGCGGCGCTCGAGCATGCGCTTGGCGCTCTTGATGGTGTCGGCGAGTCCGTGCTCTTTGAGTTTGCGGATGATGAAGGGCTGGAAGAGTTCGAGGGCGATCTTCTTGGGAAGGCCGCACTGGTGGAGTTTGAGTTCCGGGCCGACGACGATGACGGATCGCGCGGAGTAATCGACGCGCTTGCCGAGCAGGTTCTCGCGGAATCGGCCTTGCTTGCCCTTGATCATGTCGGTGAGCGACTTGAGCGGGCGGTTGGACGAACCGAGGACCGGGCGGCGGCAGCGGTTGTTGTCGAAGAGGGCGTCGACGGCCTGCTGGAGCATCCGCTTCTCGTTGCGGATGATGACGTCGGGCGCGTTGAGGTCCATCAACTTCTTGAGGCGGTTGTTGCGGTTGATGATGCGGCGGTAGAGGTCGTTGAGGTCGCTCGTGGCGAAGTTGCCCGACTCGAGGAGAACGAGGGGGCGGAGGTCGGGCGGGATGACCGGGACGACGTCCATCACGAGCCACGCGGGGTCGTTCTCGCTCCCGCGGATCTGCTCGATGAGTTTGAGGCGCTTGGCGAAGTCCTTGATCTTCTGCTTGCTCTTGGTCTCCTTGAGCGCGTCGCGCAGGCCGGAGGCCTCGGCATCGAGGTCGGTCTTCTCGACGAGTTCGCGGATGGCGTCGGCGCCCATCATGGCGCGGAAGGCGTTGCCGAACTTCTCGACGGCCTGGCGGTGCTCGTCCTCGGTCAGGACCTGCTTGAACTTGAGTTCGGTATCGCCGGGATCGGTGACGACGTAATCCTGGTAGTAGATGATCTTCTCGAGGTCGCTGGTCTTCATGCCCAGCAAGGTGCCCAGTCGGCTGGGCATGCTCTTGAAGAACCAGATGTGGACGACGGGGCTGGCGAGATTGATGTGCCCCATGCGCTTGCGGCGGACGCGCGAGTGGGTGACCTTGACGCCACAGCGGTCGCAGATGATGCCCTTGTACTTCGTGCCGCGGTACTTGCCGCAGGCGCACTCATAGTCGCGCTCGGGCCCGAAGATGCGCTCGCAGAAGAGCCCGTCGCGCTCGGGGCGGTAGGTGCGGTAGTTGATGGTCTCGGGCTTTTTGACCTCGCCATAGGACCACGCGCGGATGTCGTTGGGCGACGCCAGCGTGACCTTGACGGAGGCGAAATCGTTCACACGGTCGTACACGGTCTCTGCCATGATCGATCAACCTTTCCGCTTCGAGACGGCGCGTCGCGCGCGGGCGTGGGCCCCTCGCGATGAGCCGGGTGTCTTCGTTCCAGTGGTCTTCGTCAATACGGGGATGAGCATCAGGCGCAGCCCCTCGTAGCGTTCTTCGAGCCGTTCCTCGGCCTCGGACAGGATGTCCAGCACCACCGCGAGCCGGGTCACGGGTCTCGCGGGGGTGACATCCACGCGAAAGCAGCCTGCCTCGCCCCGCACGCGACCAACGCGCATCGTGAGCGCCGAGCCACGCGACGAGCGCACGGCGTCGATCTCGGCCTGCACGATCTCGCCGATGTGCGACTCGAGGGTCACGCGGGCACCCCCATCAGGCTTTGGACGACGATCATCGATCGCAGCGCTTCGGTGCGGTCGGCGTCGGCCAGCGTCATACCCGGGCGATAGTCGGCGATCTCGCGGAGCACCCGCAAGCGGCGCACGAGTTTCGACACGTTCCGCCGATGGTCCGCGGACACTCCCGAGACCGTGCGGCGGATGAGCGAGGGGAATTCCGCGTGCGACGGGTTCGATCGATCTCCAAAGGTGTCCACGCCTTGCGCGTGCAGGCGAGCGACCACGGCGGCGTATGTTGCGTAGTAAGCCCGGCTCACGCTGGGGCGGCGCACGCCATCGTCTCGGAGCAACTTCGCGGCCTCTCCCTGCGAGCGCGAGAGATCGCTCCACCCCAACGCGGAACGCTGGAGGGGGCCTCGCCCCCGAGATGTGCGACGATTCGATTCCAACCGATGTCCTTCGCGGTGCACAGTGCATGTGGCCTTGCACACCGGTGTCGTTGAGTCGATTACAGCAGGCTCCCGCCCTCGATCTGCTTCTTCTCCATCGTGATGTTCATGCCCAGGCCCTTGAGTTCGTTGCAGAGCACGTCGAAGGCGACGGGCATGCCCGCCTCCAGTTTGTTCTGGCCCTTGACCATGCTCTCGTAGATCTTGGTGCGTCCCTCGACGTCGTCGGACTTGACGGTGAGGAGTTCCTGGAGTATGTATGACGCGCCATAGGCCTCGAGCGCCCACACTTCCATCTCGCCGAAGCGCTGCCCGCCGGTGCGGGCCTTGCCGCCCAGCGGCTGCTGGGTGATGAGGGAGTACGGGCCTGTTGCACGCGCGTGGATCTTGTCGTCCACGAGGTGGTGGAGCTTCAGGACGTACATGTAGCCGACGGTCGTTTTCTGGCGGAACGGCTCGCCCGTGCGACCGTCGAAGAGTTGGATCTTGCCGCCCCTGGGCATGCGCGCGAGCAGCTCACGCGGGTGGGGCCAGGTGCCCGTGTCCTCGTAGTGCTTCAGGCGCTGCTCGACGTGCTTGTTGGCCTCCTGGACGGCGGCGTGGACCTCTTCCTCGGTCGCGCCGTCGAAGACGGGGGTGACGGCCTGGAACCCAAGGACCTGGGCCGCCCACCCGAGATGCGTCTCGAGGATCTGCCCGACGTTCATTCGGCTGGGGACGCCCAGCGGATTGAGGAGCACGTCGACCGGCGTGCCGTCTTCCATAAACGGCATCTCTTCCTCGGGGACGATGCGGGCGATGACGCCCTTGTTCCCGTGGCGGCCGGCCATCTTGTCACCGACGGAGAGTTGACGCTTGGTCGCGAGGTAGACCTTGACCATCTCGAGGACGCCCGTGGGCAACTCGTCACCACGCTTCATGTGGGCGACCTTGCGGGCCTTCTCGGTCAGAATGGCCTGGACGCGAGGCCAGAACTGGCGGAAGGTCTTCTCCGCGTCGGTCTTGGTCTCCTTGCTCCCCTTGATCCATTTGAGATCGAAGGTGCGGATCTGCTCCATGATGACTTCGGCGATGTCGGCGGCACCGACCTTCTGGCGCGTGTTGGGGTCGACCATCGCCGTCCCCACCACGTCGTTGATCGCGTTCACCATCTGGCGGAAGAGCCCGATCGCCTTCTGGTCCATGTCCGCCTCGTAGGCGGCGATGTCCTTCTTGAGTTGCTTCTTCTGCTCCTCGTTCATGTGGAGGCGGCGGCTGAAGCGCTTGGCGCCGATGACCACGCCCTCGACGCCCGCGGGGACCTCGAGCGAGTCGTTCTTCACGTCCTCGCCGGCGCGGCCGAAGATCGCGTGAAGGAGTTTCTCTTCCGGGGTCAACTCGACCTTGCTCTTGGGGCTGACCTTGCCGACGAGGATGTCGCCCGGCATGACGCGGGCACCGAGGCGGATGACGCCGTTCTCATCGAGGTTGCGGAGCATCTTTTCGCTGACGTTGGGGATGTCGCGGGTGAACTCCTCGCGCCCCAGTTTCGTCTCGCGGATCTCGACGTCGAAGGCGTCGATGTGGATGCTCGTGAAGACATCGTCCTTCACGAGGCGCTCGTTGATGACGATCGCGTCCTCGAAGTTGTACCCGTCGAAGGTGTTGAAGGCGACCATCACGCTGCGACCGATCGCGAGCTCGCCCTGGAGGGTCGAGGCGCCGTCGGCGATGACCTGGCCCTTGCTCACCTTCTGGCCCATCTTCACGATGGGCTTCTGGTTGTGGCAGGTGCGCTCGTTCAGCCCGACGAACTTGCGGAGCACATACTCGTCGGAGTTGTCGATGATGATCCGCTCGGAATCGACGAACGTCACGACGCCCGCGTTCTTCGCCTTCACCACCATGCCGCTGTTGTAGCCCACGGCCTTCTCGACGCCGGTCGCCACGCTCGGCGGCTGGACGCGGATGAGCGGGACGGCCTGACGCTGCATGTTCGAGCCCATGAGCGCGCGGTTCGCGTCGTCGTGCTCGAGGAAGGGGATGAGGGCAGCCGAGATACCCACGATCTGCTTCGGGCTGATGTCGATGTAATCGACGGTGCTCGAATCGACCTGGGTGAGTTCGCCATCGACGCGGGCGACGATCGCGCCCTTCTTCAGTTTGCCATCGGTCGCGATGGTGTCGGCGGGGGCGAGGATCGCCCGCATTTCCTCGTCGGCGCGGAGGTGGATGACCTTGCCCGTCGGCGAGCCGTTCTTCACCTCGCGGTAGGGCGTGCGGAGGAAGCCGTAGTCATCGATGGAGGAGAAGATGCCCAAAGAGGCGATGAGGCCAATGTTCGTGCCTTCGGGGGTCTCGATGGGGCAGATGCGCCCGTAGTGCGAGATGTGCACGTCGCGCACCTCGAAGCCGGCGCGCTTGCGGTTGAGGCCGCCCGGCCCTAGGGCCGAGAGGCGACGCTCGTGCACGAGGGTCGAGAGCGGGTTGGTCTGGTCCACGACCTGCGACAGTTCGCTGCGTCCGAAGAAGAAGTCGATGGCCGAGGAGATCGACTTGCTGTTCACGAGGTCGGCGATCTTCGCGAGTTCCTCGGGGTCCTTGACGCTCATGCGCTCCTGGACGGTGCGACGGAGTTTCAGGAAGCCCTTGCGGAGTTCCTCGACCGCGAGTTCATCGAGCGTGCGGAGGCGGCGGTTGCCGAGGTGGTCGATGTCGTCCACCGTCGCGACCGGGCGGCCCGTCTTGGGGTCCGGGCGGTTGCTGCGGAGGTCGAGCATGTACTGGATCACGCGCAGGAAGTCCTGCGACGAGATGAACATCAGGTCCTCGGGCGTGTTCAGGTCGAACTTGCGGTTGATACGGAAGCGCCCGACGCGCCCCAGGCGATAGCGGTTCTCGTCGTAGAACTTCTCCTGGAAGAGTTGGCGCGCCTTCTCGACCTGCGGCGGGTTGCCCGGGCGGAGCTTGCCATACACCTTGAGGAGCGCCCGCTCGTATTCGGTGTCGGCCTCGAACTGCTCGAGTTTCTCCTCGGCGACGGTGTTCAGGATGAGCACGTCGGAGGGGTTCTCGATGACGCGGACCTTCTTGAGGTTGCTGGAGTGGATCGCCGCCGCGCCCTCTTCGCCGATCTGGCGCCCGACGTGGACGAGTTCCTCGCCGGTGTCGGTGTTGATGATGGAGTCCGCGGCCCAGTGCTCGGGGCGGACCTTCTCGGCGTTGATCTCGCTGATCTCGTAGAAGAGGCTCAGGAGCGCGGGGGTCGTGGAGATCGACTCGTCGAGGCAGCGGAGGAACGTGGTCGCGGCGAGTTTGGTGCTCTGGTCGATGCGCATCGCCAGAACGTCCTTCTTGGTCACCTCGAGCTCGATCCACGAGCCGCGCTCGGGGATGATGCGTGCCGAGTGGAGCGGACGGTCGGACTCGCTGGAGACGATGGAGAAGTCAACGCCGGGCGAGCGGTGCAACTGGCTGACGATGACGCGCTCGGCGCCGTTCACGATGAACTCGCCGCCGCCCATCATGATCGGGAACTCGCCGAGGTAGATGTCTTCCTCGGGCATGTCCGGGCGCCCCTCGCGCTTGAGCAGCACGCCGATGCGGAACGGACGCCCGTAGGTCAGGCGCAACTCGCGGCACTCGTCGCTGGTGTACCGCGGCTCCTCGAGCACGTAGCGCGTGTACTCGAGCTTCATCGTCCCGTCGTAGCTCTCGATCGGGAAGACCTCGCGAAGGAGCGACTCCAGACCGATCTGCACGTCGCGCTCGTCGGGGTTCTTCCCGAACTGGAGGAACCGCTCATACGCGTCGGCCTGGACCTCGGTGAGGTCCGGAATTTCCAGGGCGTCCCCACGCTTGCTGAAGTTGCGAATCGCCCCGTTCCCGTTCGTCGAGCCGGCTGATGATGGCATCGATACCTCGTCTGGTTGTTGGCCGCACGTCGATGGCGAGGCCGGGAGAGACACGCTTCGAACTGTGGTGACAGGGATCGCCTTCCCGAAGTTGTGCGTTCGCCTTTGAGGACGAACATCCAACCTGCCGGTTGTGGTGCCCCGGTGTGGTCACTGTGTTCTTAGACTGTCTTCCTGACTCCGCCGTGCCGATGGTCCACTGGTTTCCCCGCCCTCACCGCGTGGTGTGGAACCGATGAGTATAGCCACCACCCCTACGGCCCATCCCGGCCATGTGCAAGCCGGGCCTGCAGATTTCATGCCAGAATTTCACAATACCTTGCCATATCCGGCCTTGGAACAAAAATCCTGTCCCAGAATTCATGTTTTGATAAGCCTGGGACCGAACGGCAAGCCCAAACAAAATGCAAAAGGCCCGGGCGATTGGCCCGGGCCTCTCAAGACGTCAGATGGAGTTGTAGATTACGTGAGTTCGACGGTCGCGCCGGCCTCGGTGAGCGACTTCTTCATCTTCTCGGCGTCGTCCTTCGAGACGCCTTCCTTGACCGCCTTGCCCGGAGCGTCGACGAAGGCCTTCGCCTCGGCGAGGCCCAGGCCCGTGATCTCGCGGACGGTCTTGATGACCGCGATCTTCTTCGCGGCATCGACGGCCTTGAGGACGACGTTGAAGGAGGTCTTCTCCTCCGCCGCCGCCGCCGCGCCACCGCCGCCACCCGCCGCCATCACAACCGCGCCACCGGCGGCGGCCTCGATGCCGTAGGTCTCCTTCATGTACTTCCCGAGGTCGACCGCCTCCTTGAGCGTGAGGCCGGCCAGTTTGTCCCCGAGGTCCTTGATCTTCGCATCGAACGTGGTTGCTTCGGACATGTCTTCACCTTTGCGTGGGATTCGCGACCCACTCATTCGCCCGTGCCAGTGGGGCCGAGACGCTCGGCGCTTTCATCCACCCGTGAGGCGGACCAGAGGCACGATGATTTCACACACAGTCACCGACACGCGACGGACCGAACTGAGCCGCGGCTCACCCGACCTTCGCGATGGGTTCGTTCTTCTCCAACTTGCTCTCGATCGCCTTGACGAGACCCGCGACGGTCGAGCCGGGGCCTTTGAGGGCTCCGAGCAGATTGCGCCCGGGGCTGACGACGAGGGTGACGACCTTGGCCTGGGCCTCCTCGCGCGTCGGGAACTTGGAGAGTTCCATCACGCCGGCCTTGCCCTTGAAGACCTGCCCGTCGAGGATCGCGCCCTTGAGCTCGATCGCGGGCATCTTGGCCATCAGCCCGACGATCTCGCGAGCGACCTCGACCACGGACTGTCCGCCGTAGGCCAGCGCGGTGTGCCCGGTCAGGAACTCCTTGAGCGGCTTGAGCTCGGTGGAGTCCATGACCTTCTTGGCGAGTTCGTTGCGGACAACCGCGATGCGGATCTGCTTCTTCGCGAGTCCGTTGCGCATCTCGGTGGTCTGCGTTCCCTTGAGGGCGGAGATGTTGATCACCAGGGCGTCGGCGGCGTCGCCGATCCGGTCCTGGTAGTCACGCATGATGATGGTTTTGACTTGCTTCGACATGGTTCGCTCCAGATCTCGGTATGGGGCCCGACGCGTTCGTCACGCGTCTTTAGGCCGTCGCCTCCGCCACCACGTGCTTCACCTGAACGCCCGGCGTCATGCTCCCCGAGACCGTGATCTTCTTGATGTACGTCCCCTTCGAGGACTGGGGCTTGACCTTCTCGATGGCGTTGATGAAGTACTGCAGGTTCTCGAGGAGGTCCTGCTCCTTGAACGACATCTTGCCGATGACCGCGTGGACGTTCCCGCCCTTGTCGGCGCGATACTCGACCTTGCCCGCCGAGTATTCCTTGACCGCGTCCGCGACGTTCGGCGTGACGGTCCCGGCCTTGGGGCTGGGCATGAGGCCCTTGGGCCCGAGCACCTTGCCGAGTCGCGACACAACTCGCATCATGTCGGGCGAGGCGATCGCGACGTCGAAGTCCATCCAGCCCTTCTCGATCTCCGCGACGAGTTCCTCGCCGCCGGCCTTCACGGCCCCCATCTGGAGCGCCTTGGGCGCCACGTCGCTCTGGCAGAAGGCCACGACGCGCTTGGTCTTGCCGATGCCTTTGGGCAGGCTCACCGCGCCGCGGAGGTTCTGGTCCGCCTGGTTCGTGTCGATCCCCAGGTGCATGCAGACGTTCACCGTCTGATCGAACTTGGGGGCTTTGAACTTCTTGAGGGCGCTTACGGCCTCGGCGGCGTCCACCGCGTTTGCGGGCGCGACGCCCGAGTTCGCCTTCTGCCTCTTGGTGATCCGATATGCCATGCGTCTTCTCGCTTCAAGAGCGTTGTCGCTCGTGTGTGTGCCTTGAATCAGCCCTCGACCGTCACGCCCATGGAGCGGGCCGTTCCTGCGATCACGCGCATCGCCGCCTCGATGGACTGCGAGTTCATGTCCGCCATCTTCTCTTGCGCGATCTTTCGGACCTGGTCCTGGGTCAGTTTGCCGACCTTGGTCTTGTTCGGCTCGCCCGAGCCCTTCTCCGCCTTCGCCGCGTCCTTGATCAGCACGCTCGCGGGTGAACTTTTGATCTCGAGGTCGAACGACTTGTCGGTGTAGACCGTGACGACGCAGCCGACGACCTTGCCCTTGACGTGCTGGGTCGCGGCGTTGAACTTCTGGATGAACTGCCCGGGGTTGACGCCCTTGGAGCCCAGCACGGGGCCGAGCGGTGGCGCGGGGGTCGCGGACCCACCGGGAGCCATGATCTTGAAGACTTGAGTGATTTCTTTCTTGGCCATCGTTTTCCACCTCCCACAATGGTCCCGGATGCTCTTGCAAGCCCCGGACACGACCTCCGGCCTGGAGAGTCGCGGACCAAAGTAGTCCTGTCGGTTCTGGGTTGTCCTATTCCAAGGCGTCGGCCCTGGAGCAGTCAAGCCTCATTGACGAGGGCGGGAGGATAGCCGCCACACCATGGGTTTCCAAATTCCCATCAAGCCGAATTCATATTGAGTCAGTTGGCCCAAAGTACGTGCGGCGTCGTGAGAATCCAAACAAAAGCCTATTTTCGATCGTGCTGTCGCATGTCATTCTCTGACTTGGACTTATCCGCGTCATTTTCCTCGGCCATCCTCCGACGCTGGGTGTCCAACGCGGTTTCCATCCACCCGGCGATCGTGGCGTCCAGATCGTGGTCCTTGGCCTTCCCGAGGCACTTCTCTGCCAGGTCCAAGCGAGCGGAGTCCGTGGTACTTTCCGCCTGCATCAGCATGACGACCGCCAGCCATGCTATGCCTTGTTTGGTCGAGTTTGCCTGTTGGGTCGCGCGAGAGACCAGCGTCCGCACACGGGTTTCATCCAGGCCCGAGGCCTCGATATCGAGCGGCGTGAGCGCCAGTCGCGGGTCGTCGGCGTAGGCCGACAGGATCATCGCGATCCCCTCGTTCACCCGTCCGGCCTCCAGCATCGCCACGCCCAGTAGCCGCTTACCCACGCCATCGCTGGGATGGACCGCCACGTGCTTGAGCAATGGCTCGATCGCCTCCTTCGCACGCTTGGACTTGAGCGCGTCGATTCCCAACTGCCAGGATGTCTTTTCGGCCGGCGGCTTGCCATCAACCCAGCCAAGACGCTCCATCTCGGCCTCGACCGCCTCGCGGCGGAGTTCCGACTGCATGCCGCGCGCAATCTTGGCACGATCTTCCGGCGAGAGGCTGTCGAGCGTGCGCCGATCGAACAGTGTGGCCCCGCCGCCGCCGATGATGTACGGATGCCCGGTGGTGTCGAGCGGTTTGCCGGCGTGCGTGGCGCTTGTTTCGGCATTGTCCATCGCGTGTCGACGATCGTCGTTCTGCCACGCGGCATCGACGAGCGCGAGCCTCGCGAGCATCGCCGGATCATGGGCCGCGGTCACCATCCACTTCGGCCCGCTGTTTTGCAGCCACTCCTGCCACAGTTGTCGATCGATCCGTGGCGGAAAGCCCGTCGAGGTCGCGCGCGGGCGACGCGGCACGCCGGACGCTTGGGCACCATGCCCATGATGCCTCGCACCGACCATGGAGAAGCCGGCCCGTCGCGAGGATTCCGGTCGATAGAGCGAGCCCGGATAGTTCTCTCCAAGCCGCGAATCGGTGTTGGGCACGGCCAACTGGCGCACACCATCGCCGACCTTGATACCCACGCCGGGCGCGGTCTGGGGCGCAATGTCCGATGTGCCCTTGGGACTGATGCCGGGAGCCGTCGCCTGTCCGAGCGCTCCCGCGGCCAGCGCCATCGCAAGCACGCCGACAGCAACGCGTGGATTGGGAAGCCCACCGTGCTCCGACGCGCGCGTGCCGATGGTCGCTGTGTTCGTGGTCATCGTGCGTCTCCTTGCCTGTCCCCCACGGCTTGCCCCCGCTCGAGCGCCCGCTGTCTCTTAGACTCCGGACTCGACTACGGGTTCTGTAACGAATTTGACGTCCATCCGACGATCCGTCGCGCCAAGCCCGACCTGTGCATCGGTCCGTGGGCGCCATCACGTTGTACCGGCATGGTTCGTACTCTGTTGCATGCCCGACAACAAATCTTCACACATTCCGCATGGTCCGTTTGTTCTGGGCCTGTTTGCCCTGATCGCCGTAGCTCTGTATGGATGCGCGGCACAAGGCACGGTTCGGCTCTCCTCCGCCAGCACCCAGCGTGCCTTCGAGACCCGTCTCCCCACCCGCGTTTTCGCCCGTCAGGACGCCAACGCGGTCGACATCTACATGACCGACCTGCCCATCGAGCGGTGGCACCCCGACACCTCACTCGCCGGCGTCAGCGCCAGCCTCGTCCACATCCACCAGTTCATCGCCCCTAAACCCGGTGAGACCCCAATCTCCAACAACGCCTCCAACGCCACTGTCCGCTACATTCTCATCGCCCCCACCGGTGTCGGCATCTATGCCGGGGGCGGCTTCCTCCGCGCCTCGGGCGACACCACGCTCCACGCGACGCTGGTGGGCTCCACGGTGAACCTCGTCCACCACTCGCCGGGCTTCACCGATGCGCTCGGGCCCAGCACGCTCACCGCGACCGTGGACGCGACAAGCGACGATCGGGCGATCGCCGCGCTCCAGGCGCGTGTGCAGACCATCGTCCAGTCGCTTGCCGGCGCGCCCTGATTCGCACAGGGTTGTATCTCCGCCCCACCTACCCTCGTCCATGAGTCTTCGTTACACGCGTCGCCTGCTCGAGCACCTTAAGCACGACGACTACACCCCTCGCAAAGTCCCGGAGGTCGCACGCGATCTCGCCATCCCGAGCGAGGAACTTCCCGAGTTCGAAGAGGCCGTCCAGGCCCTCGCGCGACAGAAACTCGTCCACCTCAACCAGGCGGGCAATCTCTCGCTCCCCTCCCTCGCCTCGCGCGGCGGCGAGATCACCGGAACCTTCCGCCGAAACCCGCGTGGATTCGGCTTCGTCGAACCTTCGCCCTCGGTGAAAGAGGGAAGCGTCTTCGTCGGCCCGGAGGATACCCTCGACGCCCTCACGGGTGACACCGTCCGTGTCGCGCTCGAAGTCGACCGACGCGGCGGCGGCAAGAACTCCAGCGGATTCGTCGGCGTCATCGTCGAGGTCGTCAAACGCAAACGATCCAACTTCGCCGGCGAACTCTTCAAACGCGGCGACCAGTGGCTCGTCGCGCCTGATGGCCGCGAACTCACCGAGCCCATCGTCGTCCGCGACGCCACCAGCAAGAACGCCCGCGAGGGTGACAAGGTCATCGTCGAGATCCTCGCCTATCCCCAGCCCGGACTCGGCGGCACCACGTCCCTTGCCGAGGGCGTCATCACCAAGGTCCTGGGCGACGCCGGCCGCCCCGATGTTGAGACCCAGGCCGTCATCGCGGCGTATGACCTTCCCGGCGAGTTCCCCGAGGAGTGCGTCGACCAGGCGCGCGAGGCGACGCAGAGTTTCGACAGCCAGATCGGCGCGTGGCGTGAGAAGGGCGCGTCGTCGCTCACCGGCCGAATCGACCTCACCAAAGAGTTCATCATCACCATCGATCCGCCGGACGCGAAGGACTACGACGACGCGATCTCGATCAAGCGCACCGCCGACGGCTGGGAACTCGGCGTGCACATCGCCGACGTCGCCCATTTCATCGAGCCGGGCTCACCCCTCGATGTTGAGGCCAAGGACCGCGCCAACTCGTGCTATCTGCCGCGATTGGTCATCCCCATGCTCCCGGAGATCCTGAGCAACGGCATCTGTTCGCTGCAGGAGGGCGTGCCGCGATTCTGCAAGTCGGCATTCATGACCTACAACCGCCACGGTGAGGTCAAGGCCGAGGGTGTCGCCCAGACGCTCATCCAGTCCGCCAAGCGATTGACCTATCTCGAGGCCCAGGCGCTGATCGATGGCGACCTCACCGAGGCGCGCCGCCACGCCAAGACGCCGCCGAAGTACTCCGACCAACTCCTCGAGGCCGTTCGAGAAATGAACGAACTGGCCCGCCAGATCCAGGCGCGTCGCGACCGCCAGGGGATGATCGTCCTTGATCTTCCCGAGGTCGAACTGGTCTATGACGAGCACGGTCGCGTCGTCGATGCCGAGCGCGAGGACGACGCCTTCACCCACAAACTCATCGAGATGTTCATGGTCGAGGCGAACGAGGTGCTGGCGCGCCTCTTCGAGAATCTCGGCGTGCCGCTGCTCCGACGCATCCACCCCGACCCCGTCCCTGGCGATGTCGACGAGATGCGCAAGGCCGCCCTCGTCGCGGGGTTCCGCATCCCCAAGGCGCCCTCGCGCGAGGAACTGCAAGGACTGCTCAAGGCGACGCATGGCACGCCCGCCGCGAGAGCCGTCCACATGGCCGTGCTCCGCACGCTCAGCAAGGCCGAGTACAGCCCCGCCCTCATCGGGCACTTCGCCCTCGCCAGCGAGGCCTACGCCCACTTCACCAGCCCCATCCGGCGCTACGCCGACCTCACCGTCCACCGCGCCCTGGCCGAGTACCTCCGCAAGACCGACAACGGGACGAAGCGCCCAAAGTCCGACCCCGACAAGCGCCGGCTCGGACAGGACCTCCTTCGCACCGAATCGTGTCCCCCAGAAGAAGAACTCGTCGAGATCGGACGCCACGCGACGCGCCGCGAGGAGAACGCCGAGGCCGCCGAACGCGAGTTGCGGTCGTTCCTCGTCCTCCAACTCCTTGCCGAGCACATCGGCGAGTCGTACTCGGGCGTGGTCACCGGCGTGAACCCGCGCGGCGTCTTCATCCAGATCGACAAGTTCCTCGCCGACGGCTTCATCAAGGCCGAGGATCTTCCCGGCGACACAACCCGCGACAACCTCCGCCCCTTCTGGAAGGTCGATCAGAAGTCCGGCGCGCTCGTCGATCAGCGCTCGGGGCGCTCGTTCAACTTCGGCGATCTTGTCACGGTCAAGATCGCCAACGTCGATCTCGCCCAGCGTAAACTCGATCTCGTCATCGCCGACGATTCCGCCAGGGCCGCGGGCAAGCGGAAGAACACCACGCTCGGGCTTCAGACCGGACTCAGCGGCGGGATGTCCACCCAGGGTGCCGGCGGCGGATTCCCGGACTATGACCGGCGTCGCGGCATGTCCGGCGGGCAACGTCGGAGCCAGAAGTCCAAGTCGCGCGACAAACGCAAGGGCAATCGATTCCGCGACCGGTAACCACGACTCCGTGGACCACCCCGCATCTCGTCGTCGTCCATTTGTACAACCCGATAGCCGCGTTTCCAGGCATGAGGCTCCGAGTGTGCCGTGTCTAGCGGTTCTTTTTTGTCAATCCGGGCAACTTGTGCGGTTTTTTTTGCAATTTCTGTTGACAATCGCTCGTTTCGTTGTATCTTGCTCCCCATAGGAGTTGAGAGGGACAGGCTGTGCCCAGCGCAGAGCCTGGGGAAGGGAGAGATCGAGTTATGTCATCTTTGTGTGGTCGTTTTGTCGCCATGGCGATGGGGACTTGTGGACTTGCCCTGTCTTCGTCGGCGGCCATCGTTTTCACCCCCGTGTACAACCCGAGCAATGGGCATTACTACGCCCAGATCTCCGCGATCGATGCCGGTCACAACGACGGGATCACGTGGGATCAGGCGTACGCCATCGCCGAGTCGCTCACGTTCATGGGGCTCAAGGGCCACCTCGCGACCATCACGTCGCAGAACGAGACCGATTGGGTCGTCGCCAACATGCAGCAGGCCTGCATCGACCTGTACTACCTCGGCGGACGCCAGACCCCTGGCCTCTCCGATCCCGAGGCGGGCTGGTCGTGGGTCACGGGCGAGGTCTGGAACTACACGAACTGGGAGACCATCGAGCCCGAGCCCAACGACGGACGCGGACACGTCGATGAGATCATCCTCTCGCTGTGGCGTTACGACTACCGCGCGCCGTACAACCCCGCCAGCGGTTACCCGCTGGGCGTGTGGAACGATGAGCCTCTGACCTATGTCGAGGACGGCATCACCTACACCCACACGAGCAAGGGCTTCCTCGTCGAGTTTGAGGCGCCGATCCCCGCGCCGGGGTCGCTCGCTCTCGCGGCGCTCGGCTCGTTCGTGATGCTCCGTCGTCGGCGATAGATTCGCCACTCCACCATCGGGTCGCGCATCGCGACTCTCCACAAGCATGCACGCACGCGAGACGTGTGTGATCACGCCGTATTCGGCTCGGATCACCCGCGCGTCTTCGCGTGCTTGTGCGCGCTCATCATCTTACAAAAATGCCCTAATTTATAGGCGTTTTTTGGCATTGTCACCTTGACATTCACGTGCGACCGTGTATCTTGATCCCTTAGGAGTTGAGAGGGACAGGCCGCGCCCAGCGCGTCGCCTGGGGAAGGGAGAGATCGAGTCATGAACAAGTCGTACGTGCGTTGTACCGTGGTCGCGTTGGCCCTTGGAGGTGTCTCGTCGATCGCGCACGCGGGGATCGTGTACACCCCGATCTATAACCCAGCCAACGGCCACTACTACGCCCAGATCACCGCGTTCAACGCGCTCCATCCCGACGGGATGACCTGGGACCAGGCGAAGAACGTGGCCTCGGGCCTCGCATTCACCGACGGTCATGGGCAGACGTTCACTGGGCACCTCGCCACGATCACCTCGGCCGCTGAGACCAACTGGGTTGTCGCCAACCTGTACGAAGCCGTCACCAATCGGTACTTCCTCGGTGGGTATCAATCCGCGGGCGCAACCAGCCCCGCCGACAACTGGACCTGGATCACAGGCGAAGCGTGGTCCTACACCAACTGGGAACCAACGCAACCAGAGCCGAACGACGGCGGCGACCAGATCGAGAACGGCGAGGAGAGCATCCTCACCCTCTGGATCGCCCGCTTCGACCCCACAGACCAATACCCGCTCGGCGTGTGGAACGATCAACCCACCAACCACATCGAGTTCGGCTTCGTCGTCGAGTTCGAACCAACGATCCCCTCACCCGGTGCCCTGTCGCTCTTGGGTTTGGGTGGTCTTGTCGCGATGCGTCGCCGCCGATAGAGATCTGTCTGGGTTCGATGCAAGTGATTCGAGCGCATTAATCCATCGGCGCCGATGGCGCATCTCCTGTTTGTACATTGACTTGTGCAACTCGATTCTCGGTGTCGAACGCGAATTCAAGATTGTGCAGCGCAGAATTTGACGCAGCGACTTGCACATCGAATCGGACCTGATACACTGTCTCCACAAATCTTGCCCCCCCCCGAAGGGCGTGGCGTTTCGATGCCACGCCCTTCTCCCTTTTTGAGTTCTTCGCACTTCAATCAGCGAGTGCCCACGGGAAGTCGGCGGGGGTCATCTCCGGTCGCCCCTGCAACCATCCCACGAGCCATTCGAAGGCGTCGATGAGCCTCGGCCCCGGGCGATTGAACATCTGGTTGCCATCCACGATCGCCACGCGTCCCGCGCGCACGCATTCGAGTTGCCACACACGCAGATCGCGCGACATCTCACGCCACGCGCGCATCGATTGATCGAGCGTCAGGCCGCACGGCGCGATGATCAATCGATCGGGGCTTGACTCGACGAGTTCGTCCATAGTGAGACGCCGGCCCTTGCCCGCGCGGCGTTCGGCCTGCATCGGACCCGCCGCCGCCCCAGCACGCGCGACAGGCGATGTCGGGTTGAGGGGAAGTCGCCCGCCGGCACGCTCGATCATCTGCACCGTCCAGTGCCCCGCGACGAAGGGCGGATCGGTCCATTCCAGGAACGCGACATTCGGACCATCGGCGTACGGATCGACGCGTTCCTGGGCCGCGAAGAGACGTTCACGCCACGCCGCGATGGTCGCGATCGCCTGGGACTCAAGGCCAACCTCGCGTCCGAGAAGGAGGGCGTCGTCGAGGACGCCCTCGATCGTCTCGGCCTTGAGCGCGATGATCCGGGCGCCAACGCGTGACGCCGCTTTGGCCACGCTGGCTCGATCGATCGTGCAGACCTCGCACAGGTCCTGGGTCAGAATCACGTCGGGTTTGAGCGACTCGAGCATCTGGAGGTCGAGGGTGTAGAGCGGCAAGCGCTCGGCCATCGCCTGACGCACGCGCTCATCGATCGACCGGCAGTCGGCACCCTCGGCCACAGACGGCATCGTCGGCGCGCACACCGCGGGCAACCGTTCCACGCCCGGCGGATGGTCGCACTCGTGCGAGCGCCCGACGAGGAGTCCCCTTCCACCGAGTTCGCAGAGGATCTCGGTTGCGCTGGGAACGAGGCTGACGACACGGATTGTGGCGGAAGATCGGGCGGGCACCGTCGGAGCATAGCGAGCACCCCTAACGTCCCCGGATCGCGGGCGTTTATGGTTTCATCGGGTGGGCGTCGCGCGGGCGGCGCGCCGATGAAAGACGGAACTCGCACGACCATGATCGGCGAGCACCGGTGATTGGTGCAGGTCCAGGGAGCGGAGAAGCCCATGAGATCTCGAACGACAGGATTGGCCCTTGCCCTCGCCTTGGCGGCGGGGGGATACTTGCCGACGACCGCCTTGGCCCAGGACGCGAAAGAGGCGATCCGCGAGGCACAGAAGGGTGGCAAGGACGACAAGGGCACTGGCAAGGAGGAGCCCGGAAAGACCCTGGACCCGCGCGAGCAGCGTGGCGCGGACCGTCGCGCCAACCGAATGGGCAACGAAGGCCGCCCAAGCATGGCCGGAGCCTTGCCAGGCACCCAGAACGGCACGCAACGTCCCGCGGCGAACTCCAACGCCGCTCCAGGGGCCGCCAACGCGATGCAACCCGCGGGCGCCACGCCGGCGGTGCACCAGGACATCCCCGATGTCGGGACGGGCGACGACGAGACGATCACGCTCGCGGCCTTCTCCGAGCCGGTGCAACTGACAACGCTCGTCGAACTGCTCGTGCAGACGCTGGACATCAACGTGGTCATCAAGGGCGACCTTATGGGCGCGGTGACGTTCTACGCGCCGGTCAGCGTGCACAAGTCGGAACTGATGTCGCTGGTGAACGCGCTCCTCGAGCAGTACAACTTCACGATCACGTCGTCGATGCCGGGGTTCTACACGGTTCACCCGCGCGACGCGATCGAGTCGCAGTTGGGCATGGCCGACGCGGCCCTGTCCGGCGCGACCACGCGCGTGATCCCTACGCCCAATGTCCGCGCCTCGTCGATCTCGACGCAGGTCACCTCGATCGCGCCGACCAAGTCCGCCGTCGCCTTCGATGATCTCGGGCTCATCGTCGCGACCGGCTCGCCCAGGCAACTCGATTCGTTCGAATCGCTGGTGAACAAGATTTTGTCGGAGTTCGCCAAGGCCGAGTTCACTCGGATCGAGGTCCGCCAGTTGTCGGCGCCGGTCGCGCTGCAGCGTGTGCTGGCGCTCGTAGGGCAGACCTCGCCCACGCGGAGCGCCAGCGTCCCTTCGCCCGATGGACAGCCCCCCCAGCAGAACGCCGCCCCCACTGCCCGCCCCAGTGCCCTCGATAACCTCGCCGATCGCCTCACGGTGGACCCACAAGGAAACGCACTCATCTTCCGCGGCGTGCAGTCGGAGATCGACTTCGTCCAGGGTGTCGTCGCCGTCATCGACCGCACGAGCGAACTCGAGCCCAAGCGCTACGAGGTCGGCTCGGCCGCCAAGCAGATCGCCGACATCGCCCGCGAACGAGGGATGGGCGAGGTCGTCTCCATTGAGAAGCAGTCCGGCGGGAACAACTTCGGAAACTATTACGACTACAACCAGCAGTACTTCTCCGCCCAGGCACGTCAGCAACGGCTCAACCAGCCCCTCATCGGCGGGCCCGTCATGGTCATCGACGAGAGCAGCGGGTCCATGCTGTACTACGGCACCGCCGAGCAGCACACCCAGATGGACAAACTCATCGCCGAACTCGACATCAAGGGCGATTTCATCGTCATCCGCAACTACAAACTCAAGCACTCCGACGCCGAGGAGGCCGCCACGCTCATCCAGACCCTGCTCGGTCAGGCGACCGGCGCACGTAACTCGCTCCTCCCCGGCGGCGGCGGCACCGGCGTCGCCCAGCCCGTGATCCAGAACTTCAACCCCGACGGCACGCCCGCGGGCGAACTCGCGCTCACCGGCGAGAACGCCTCCGTCACCGCCGACACCGCCAACAACCAGATCCTCGTCCGCGCCCCCGCCAAGCAGCAGGACGACTTCGAGAAACTCATCCAGAAGATCGACCTCCGCCGCCCGCAGGTCTATATCGAGGCCAAGATCGTCAGCGTCAACTGGACCGACGACATGCGCCTGGCCTTCGAGAGCCAACTCATCAACGCCGGCGGCTCCGGGGGCGCGCTCAACACCAACTTCGGGCTGAGCACCTTCCCCAACACCTTCACCGACCCCAAGGCCGTCGCCACGGGTCTCCCGGCGTTGACCGCCGCCGTCATCCGGAACGATCAGATCCCGATCATCCTCACCGCACTCCAGCGCAAGGTGGACACGCGCATCCTCTCGACGCCGCAACTTCTCGTCGATGACAACGAGGAGGCCAAGATCGCCTCGGTCGATGAGCAACCAACAACCACGACGACGCAGACCTCGGGCAACCCGACGACGACCTCGTTCGGCGGCTACGAGCAGGCCGGCACCGATCTCACCGTCACGCCCCACATCTCCGAGGGGGGCTACATGCGACTCGAGTACACCGCGAAACTCTCGAGTTTCACCGGACCCGCCGCCGCCAACACACCGCCGCCTCGCCAGACCAACGAACTCAACGCGGTCGTCACTGTTCCCTCCGACATGACCGTCGTTGTCGGCGGACTGACCTTCTCCAACAAGGGCAAGACCAAGATCTCCGTCCCGCTCCTGGGCGAGATCCCCCTCATCGGTCGCCTCTTCAGCGACGACAACACCAATGACCGCAAGACGACGCTCTATGTCTTCCTCACGCCCAAGATCATGCGCGATGAGCATTTCCGGGACCTGCGCCTGCTCACCGAAGGACCCATGGGAACCTCGCAACTCAACGCCGACACTCCGGCCCTCACACCCAGCACCATCAACCTGAACCAGTCGACGCCGTAACCCGGCCCCAGACGCCCACGCATGCCGCTCCTGCCAGCCTCCATCACGGGCAAATCAAACCCCAAGCCGGGCAACGGCACGCTCGCGCCCGCGGGCGCCACCGGCGACTGGGCGCGCATCGCGCAACTCCTGGGGCCCATCCGCCTCGCCCCCGAGCAACTCGCACAGTTCCCCAAACTGGAAGGCTCGGATGAGGAGCCCTGGGAAGTGCTGATGGGCCTGCTCGCGCTCGATGAGCACCAGGCCCTCGACCTTCTCTCCAAGCGCACGGGCGTCCCGTTCGTCGCCGAGCCTCGCCTGCAGGACTCGGCCTCGCGGTTCTACGAGATCGTCCCCCTCGATGTCGCGCGCCAGTTCCACATCGCCGCCATCGACACGGTCGGGCATGCCTTCACACTCGCGACGGCCCAGCCGATGCTCCCGGCCGTCTTCACGATGCTCGAGGAGATGCTCGACGCGCCCATCCGCCTGGTCTTTTCCCCTCGCGGCGGCGTGGCGAACCTCATCAACCGCGGCTACGAACGCCGCCAGGACCTCGTCACCGAGATCATCGAGGAGATGCCCCTCGACGAGCGGGCGATCGCTTCCGTGGCGGGACTCGCCGGCCAGGCGACCGACCTCCTCCAACTCGCGCGACAGACCCCCGTCATCCGCCTCGTGAACATGATCCTCTTCGAGGCCCTCCGCCGGCGCGCCAGCGACGTCCACGTCCACCCCGGCGAGACCAAACTCATTATTCGCTTCCGCATCGATGGCATGCTCGTCGACGCCTTCAGCCCGCCCCTCTCCCTTGCGCCGGCGATCTCCAGCCGCCTGAAGGTGATGACCGAACTCGACATCGCCAACCGCTACACCCCCCAGGACGGGCACACGACCGTCCGCATCGGCAGCCGCAAGATCGACATCCGTTTCTCCTGCATCCCCACGGTCTATGGCGAGCGCCTCGTCCTGCGCCTCCTCGACCAGTCTTCCACGCAACTCGATCTCAACGAGATCGGCATGACGCGCGACATGCAGAAGAGCCTCGTCGACCTCGTCGAGCGCCCCACCGGCATCATCCTCGTCACAGGCCCCACCGGCAGCGGCAAGACCACGACGCTCTATGCCGCCCTCCAGCGCGTCGATCGCGCCAGCCGAAACGTCATGACCATCGAGGACCCCGTCGAGTACCACCTCGACGGCATCAGCCAGATGCAGGTCAACGTGAAGCGCGGCGTCACCTTCGCCACCGGCCTCCGCGCCCTGCTCCGCCAGGATCCCGATGTCATTCTCGTCGGCGAGATCCGCGATAACGAGACGGCCCAACTCGCGATCCAGGCCTCGCTCACCGGGCACCTCGTGCTCGCCACGCTCCACACCAACGACGCCCCCAGTGCCGTCCCGCGCCTCATCGACATCGGCGTCGAGCCGTATCTCGTGACCTCGTCGCTCCTCGCGGTCCTCGCCCAGCGCCTGCTCCGCCGCACGTGCCAGACATGCAAGGGCACCGGCGTCGGCTCGAGCGGCGACGCGTGCGAGGCGTGCTTCGGGTCCAGGTACAAGGGGCGTCTTGCGGTCTATGAGATCATGACCATGACCGACGAGATCCGTCGGCTCACGGGCCAGCAGGCCGACGCCATCGCCCTCGCCGACGCCGCCCGCGCCCAGGGCTTCCTGCCGATGCGTGAGGACGCCCTCCGCAAGGTGGGGATGGGCCTGACCGACGAGGCCGAGGTCTATCGCGTGCTGCACTAGGCACAAACCGCCAAGACTCGATCGATTCGAAATCGCACCCGACCGCGTAGAATCTGTGGAAGCGGGGGATATCGCGCAGGGCGTAGCCCATTTGCACGCCGACGCACGTCTCCCGCATGGATTCCCCAGTCCCCGTCCACGGAGGACCGCCATGCGACCCGACATCCGGTACAACAACATCATCGATTCCGACGAGGCCCGCATCGCCCAGGCCGCTGCCGACCACGCGCCGAATCTTCCCGCGAACCAGATCAACGCGGACCAGTTCTACATCACCCAGCAGTACTGGAAGTACACGCGCGAGAACCACGACGTGTGGCGTGAGATGTTCGACCGCCGCTGGACCGTTCTTGAGCAGCAGGTCAGCCGTATCTTCATCGAGGGCATGAAGATCCTCAAACTCTCGCGCGACCGCCTCCCCCTGCTCGACGACTGGGTCGCCGACCGCGACCTCGAACTCGCCGGCGGCACCAAGGTCACCAAGGGCACGAAACTCGAGGGGATCAACACCTTCCTCCAGCGCGCCAGCAACTGGGCGAGTTACGGCGTGCCGGGCTACCTCCCCGCCAAGTCCTTCTTCGCCTGCCTCGCCCAGCGCGAGTTCCCCACCACCGTCCTCATCCGCCCGCGCGAGGTGATGGACTATCTCCCCGAGCCCGACATCTTCCACGACGTCTTCGGGCACGTCCCGCTCCACACGCTCAAGGTCTTTGCCGACTTCCTCCAGACCTATGGCAAGGCCGCCCTGCTCTGCGAGGACGAGGAGCACATCAAACGCCTCGGCCGGCTCTTCTGGTTCACCGTCGAGTTCGGACTGATCAAAGAGAATGGGCAGATCAAGGTCTATGGCAGCGGGCTGGTCAGCAGCCATGGCGAGGCCGCGTACTCGCTCACCGGCGACTGGGAACAACGCGGCGGCGAGGCCCCCGACTGCACCCCGCGCGACGTACCGGTCTACCGCCCCTTCGACCTCGACAAGGTCTGCAACACCGACTTCGAGATCGACCACTACCAGCCGATCTACTACGTCCTCGAGAGTTTCGAGCAACTCCGCGACGCGATGAACGACTATGCCGAGGAGGTCATCGGCGAGGCGGCGATGGAGAGCGTGACGGTGCGGTAAACGAACGCAACTTTCGGAGTCAACCGAGCCCAGGAGCGCCCATGGATCAGCAGGCACACGTGCCGGAAGTCGTTGTGGACGATCGCTCCTGTATCTCTTGCGGCTACAACCTCCGGGGGTTGCCCTGTGCCGGCGTCTGCTCGGAATGCGGCGCTTCCGTCTCCGAATCGCTCCGCGACGACCTCCTCCAGAACGCCTCGCGCGAGTACCTCACCGAGCTGCTGCTAGGCCACCGAATCGTCCTCATCACCATCCTCGTCAGCATCATCGTCGCGGTCTTGGCGGCCATCGCGACCTATGCCCTCGGCGGCTCGCCCGGCGTCGGCATCGCCCTGAACTTCGTCAGCATCGCCATCTCGATCGTCTCGATCGTCGGCTACTTCAAGATCGCCTCGCCCAACCCGCGCCACGTCGCGGGCGAGAGCCCGAAGTCGGCGAGGCAGATCGTCCGCTACGCCTGCATCGCCTCTCTCGTGATTGCCTGCGTGAGCTTCCCGCTCCAGTTCTTCACGCCGGCCGGTTCCCTCGATCTTATCACCTTACTGAATGTCCTTGTCGGACTCGTGAGCCTCGTCGCGTGGGGCATGCTCTTCTTTGGCATGATGAAACACGAGCAGTGGCTGGCGAAGCGTGTCCCCGACGACTGGATGGTCCGCCGTTCCAGCCGATACATGTGGCTCCTCCCTGTGCTGTACATCGTCGGGGCGCTCGTCCTCGTCGGGCCGCTCATCGCGCTCGTGCTCTACTGGAACTTCCTCGACCGCATGCGAAAGCACCTCAAGAGCATCCTTGAGACCGGAGCCCCCGCAGACGTCAAGGGAAGAGTCAGCCCGCCGGCCATCCCCACAAGCGCGCCCACCTCGACCGCACCACCACCGATCGCCGGCTAGCCCTCGACCACTCGAACAATCACGCGCCAACGAGTTAGGCCAGCCGCATCTCCCCCGGCGACGTCGGCAGCAGGCGCGCATCCTCCAGGTACCGCTCCAGGCTCTGGCGCACCTCCACCATCGTGTCCCCCGCGAACTTCTCCAGGAGCGCCCGCGCCACCTCGAACGCCACCACGTTCTCCAGCACCACGCTCGCCGCAGGCACCGCACACACGTCGCTCCGCTCGTGCACGCTCTTTGCCGATTCCTTCGTGTTGAGGTCCACGCTCTTCATGCCCTTCAGCAGCGTCGAGATCGGCTTCATCGCCGCCCGCACGACGATCGCCTGCCCGTTGGTCATGCCCCCCTCCAGCCCGCCGGCGTTGTTGGTGGGCCGAACGAAGCCAAGCGTGCGATCG
Source organism: Phycisphaerales bacterium (assembly GCA_016699835.1). Classification (NCBI taxonomy): domain Bacteria; kingdom Pseudomonadati; phylum Planctomycetota; class Phycisphaerae; order Phycisphaerales; species Phycisphaerales bacterium. Next base: position 2,146,712 of record CP064987.1, on the reverse strand, counting down.
TTGCGCCTCGATTTGTCGTAGTGGATCTCATCATGCACGCGGCTTCCCGCGCGCCTCGCCGCCTCGAATCCAAGCCCGATCTCGACACCCTTGATCGCCTGGATCCCCATCGCCGCTGCCGCGAGTCGAGAGTCGAGTTTGTCGCGCCAGTCCATGCACGAGCCAAGCCCCGGCGGACAGCCGAAGACGTGCGCCTCGACGAGGCCGCCCAGCGTGTCCTGGTTCTCCTTCGCCTCGCGGATCACGGCGCGCATCTTCTCCGCGATCGGCTCATCCGGGCAGGCCACATCGCTCGCGTCGCGGCGCACGCGCAGGTCCCTCGCATTCGACGCCTCGACACGGATCTCCGTCTCGACACCGCCAATCGCGCGAACAAATCCGAGCACCTCGATGCCAACCTCTCGAAGTAGCACGTGCGCGAGCGCCCCCGCCGTCGTCCGCGACGCCGTCTCCCGCGCGCTCGCCCGCTCCACCACGCCCCTCGCGTCCGTCGTCAGATACTTGATCGCCCCGGCAAGATCCGCGTGCCCTGGCCTCGGCTGGAACATCGGCGGCGTCCTCTCGGCATCATCGATCCGAGAGTCCTTGTTCCGCACCACCATCACCACCGGCGACCCGATCGTGAGCCCATCGCGAAGCCCCGAGAGAAACTCCACGCAATCATCCTCGATCCGCTGGCGCGCGCCGCGCCCATAGCCACGCTGCCGCCGGGCGAGTTCGCCGTCGATCGCCGCCGCCTCGACGTGCAACCCCGCGGGCATCCCCGAAACCACGGCGACGCACGCCGCCCCGTGCGACTCACCGGCCGTGATGTGCTCCAGTCGCGCCACCTTTGGCTCCTAATCGTGCTTCTACTTCCCGCTGTCGTCGCTCTTCGGTTCCGCCGGTGGTTCTTTCACGCCGACGAGTTCGATCGTGAAGACCAGCGTGGCGTTCGGCGGGATCACATCGCCCTCGCCGTCGGCGCCGTACGCCATCTGGGGCGGGATCATGAGCCGACGAATCCCGCCGACCTTCATCCCCGGCACGCCGACCTGCCACCCCGGGATCAGCCGATTGAGCGGAAACTCCGCCGGCTCGCCGCCACGCGTGCTGTCAAAGACCTTGCCGTCCTCCGCGAGCGTGCCGTGGTAGTGCACCGTGACAATGCTCTTGCGCTTCGCTTCGTCGCCCGTCCCAACTTTGAGATCCTCGATCGTCATCGCTATCCCCTTGAAGTTCATCGGCTCCATCTTCGTGCCATCGGGCGCCTCATAGAGCAGTGTCTTGTGGTTCGACGAGCACCCTCCCACCGCCACCACACACGCCACGACGAGAGACCATCCGATCACCGTCATTTTTCGAGACATTTGACCATCCCTTCTGTTCGCCAAACACTGAACACAGAGGACACGGAGGGATGCTAAGGAAGACAAAGGAGAAGTTGGGTTTGAGAGTGAGTCTTGATCGTGAAGTGAGAAACGGGAGGCGGCATTGAGAACGGCCTCACACCCTCACGCTCTTTCCCTCTGACTTCCTCCGCATCCCTCCGCGTCCTCTGCGTTCGCCCCTCGCGTTCGTCTACTCGCAGTTCACTACAGTTCCATGTGACCATAGCCCGCGAAGGCAACCCGCCACGACACCCCACGCTCCTCGTCACCCTCGGCGACCCCGGCGGCATCGGCCCCGAGGTCGTCGTCAAGGCCCTCGCCGCCGCGCTTCCCACGCTCGACGCGTCCATCGAGATCATCGGCGTCGAGCCACACCTCGAAGACGCCGCCCGCAAGGCTGGGATCAAGCCCTTCTGGGCAGTGTCCCACGAGAGCCGCACCGAACCCTCAACGTCTCGAATCACGCTGACCACACCCATCGCCGATCTCCCCGCGACGTTCGACGCGCGCCCCTCCGCGATCAATGGCCGGGCCTCCTTCCTCTGGGTCCGCCACGCCATCGCCCGCGCCAACGAACTCCACGCCAGAGGCCACCCCGTCGCCGTCGTCACCGGGCCCATCTCCAAAGAAGCCTGGGCCCTCGCCGGGTTCGCCCAGTTCCCCGGTCACACCGAACTCTTCGCGCACGACACCGGCGCGATACGCCACGCGATGATGTTCGAGAGCCCGCGCTTGCGCGTCGTCCTCGCCACGGCCCACGTCCCCCTCGCCGATGTCCCCAAAGTCCTGACGACCCAACGCGTCCTCGACGCCATCGAACTCGGGGCCGCCGCGTGTGTGCGCCTGGGCATCGAGCGCCCCCGCCTCGCCGTCCTCGGCCTCAACCCCCACGCCGGCGAGCACGGCCTTCTCGGCGGTGACGAGCAACTCGTCATCATCCCCGCGATCGAACACGCCAGGTCGCAGGGCCTCGATGTGCAAGGCCCATTCCCCGCCGACACCATCTATCGCGACTGCCTCATCGGCGCACCGTCCGAACACGAAGGCGAACGCAGAGGAAGCGGAGGGGGACAGAGGAAGGCAGAGAAGAAGATGGGTGAAGAAGGCAATCGGCCCGCGCCGTTCAACAGTTCTTCCCCTCCGTCTTCCTCCTCATGTCCTCCAGCCCTCTGCGTTCCGCGTTCCTCTCGCTTCGACCTCGCCGTCGCGATGTACCACGACCAGGGCCTCATCCCCCTCAAACTCCTCGCCTTTGAGAGTGCCGTCAACTGCACCCTGGGCCTCCCCTTCCCCCGCACCAGCCCCGACCACGGCACCGCCTTCGCGATCGCCGGCGAGAACCACGCCGACCCCTCAAGCATGCTCGCCGCCCTCCACCTCGCGGCACGGCTGGCATAGTTCAGTACAATTCGTGGAGTATGTCAACGTCACACGAGGCTACATCTCGCTCCCGACCGCAGTGCCTTGCGGTTTATCTATTCGCGATTGTCATCGTGGTCGTGATCGATGTTTTTCGAACCTGGCATTACCTGGATCACGCCCCCGACACCATCGGCGAGGGTGGCGTGCCCTCGATCCCGTTCTATGCGCTCTGTTGCAGGGTTGGCGTCGCACTCGTGGGCGCGATCGTTCCTCTGGTCTTTCGGCCTTTACGCCGCTTTTTCATCCTTGCCATGCTGCTCATCGCAATCGCCGCGATTAACTCGGTCATCAGTCTGTTGTGGCAATACTCGTGACCAACACCGAAACAATACGACATCGCAAGCGATTGTTAATGTACGACCGGAGATGATCATGTCTGAGACCGACCCAGGACCGCAATCGGCTCTGCCAGACTTACCAGCAACTCAATCAACGGCATCCGAAGCGAATCGCAAACACACCCCACAAGCCACGATTCCATTCGAGTCTGTGGATCCTGCGGCTATGACCTCAGCGGACTGGTCAAGGTCACCTGTCCCGAGTGTGGCACGATCGGTACAGGGATCACCCCAGTCAAGACACACGTTCGTCTCACTCTTCTGTACTTTGTAGCCACCAGTTCACTCGTCGCACTCGATGCGTATTGGGTCGTGAGGTACATCGTTTCGGGTTACTTTCCTCAGCGGGCAAACTGGCTCGTCGACATGCTGTACTGGATCGTTCCCTCGCCAATGACGGTTCATGTCGCTGCGCTAGCTATTCCAGCCGCATCGAAGCGGTTCCGTGAGCCACGCACATACTCGCTGCTCCTCTCCCTCGTGATCATCGTCCAGAACATCCAGTATGTCTGGACCGAGATTCGGTAGTCCCTCTCCGGTGTCTGTCCGAGTGCCGTGTACCACACCGAGCGGCTTCTCGAACTACTCTCTCCCCATGAAGCCTGCCACCCCTAGCATTCTCATCGCCCTCCTCCCCCTCGCCGCCCTCGCCCCCACCGCGCTTGCCTGGGACGCCTATGGCCACCGCCTCGTCACCCAGGCCGCCATGGCCGAGTTCAATAAGGCCGTCCACCCGCCGGCCTGGCTCGGGGCCGACAACGTCGCCTTCCAGATCGCCGACCAGGCCACCGTCCCCGACCGCTGGCGGAGCATCAAGGTCCCCCAACTCGTCCACCTCAACTCCCCCGACCACTTCATCAACATCGAGCCGCTGGAGAAGTACGGGCTCACGCTCAAGACGCTCCCGCCCCTTCGTTACGACTACGTCCGCCAGGTCCACACCTTCCGCTTGAGCCCCGGCTTCGAGGACCCCGACAAGAACCCCGCCTACACCGACCCCGCCAAGTCGCGCGAGATCCCCGGCTTTCTCCCCCACTCCATCGTCGAGTCCCACGCCAAGGCCATCGCCGCCCTCCGCGTCGTCCGCATCCTCGAGGAACTCAACGACCCCTCGCGCAAGGAGCAACTCGCGATGGCCCGCGCCCAGGCCCTCTCCGCCATGGGCATCCTCAGCCACTACGTCGGCGACGCCGCCCAGCCCCTCCACACCACCATGAACTACAACGGCTGGGTTCAGGAGAACCCCAAGGGCTACACCACCAGCCGCCAGTTCCACTCGTTCATCGATGGCGGCGTCCTCAAACTCCACTCCATCACCGCGAGCGATGTCCTCGCCCAGACACCCACGCCTTACGCCATCAACGAGAACAACCCCTGGAACGACGCCATCGAGCACATCCAGCGGAGTTTCGCCCAGGCCGAGCCGCTCTACGCCCTTGAAAAATCCGGGGACCTCGGCAAAGCGCCGGGCAAGGAGTTCATCGCCAAGCGTCTCGGCGACGGCGCCGCCATGCTCGCGGGGCTGTACATCGCCGAGTACAACGCCGCCAAGCCCACGCCCAAGGACCTCGAAGAGTTCACTCGATTCGACAACTACGAGTTGACGCTCAAACTCCAGCCACCCTCGGCCAAAGTCGAAGCCCCAAAGACCGGCGAAGCCGCGCCATCTCCCGTCGAAGCCCCCGCCGCACCTGCTGCGGACTCTCCCGCGGGCACGTGAGCCTCGTCTACGCGAGTGGCCCCTTAATACGCCTTGACGACCTCGGCCGTCGGATAGAACCGTCGCATCATCTCGCGCCAGTCCACGCCCAGCTCCGCGAAGCCCTTGGCGCAGTGCTGGCACATTCCCACGCCATGCCCGCTCCCGCGCCCGTGCAGGCGCACGACATCCGCCCAGATCTCTATGTCCATGTCGCCGCTGAGCACCTGGTTCTCGAGCGCGATCGGCGCGAGCCCCGTCGCCGTGTAGTTCAACGCCGCACGCATCTCTTCCGCCGCCAGCACGACCTCCCCGCCGTTCGAATCCGTCACGCGATACTCGACAGGCCGCCCCGCGCTGTTGCGCCGTGACACCTCGATCGCCCGCACACGCGAGATCACCGGCGTGTCGGCCTTCCGCCGAAGCACCCAACTCCGGAGCCGAACACTCAGGTCCTGCGCATCCCGCGTCGCCTCCCACCGAGACGACTTCGACCCCTGGCACGCGCTCTCCCGAGGCGAGCCCTGCAAAGGCTCGGCACTATTGAAGTCATACCCCGGAGTGGAACCCCACACGTCCCGCGCCGACGCCGCCCGACCGCCGCACGTGCTGCTGTAGTACGCCCGGATCAGCCCGCCGCGCCACGAGAGCACCATCCCGCGCGTCGCCGCCACCGCCTCGACCACCGCAGAACTCTTGGGGATCGACCCGAACGCCTGGTCCGCCTCGGTCCCCTCAACGTCGTACCACCCCGTCGTCATGCTCGACCCGCGCCGGGCGCGATCACGCTCGAACATCGCATAGGTCCGCGCCGCCACCGATTGTGCTTCCAGCGCCTGCCGAGGCCACGCCGCCGACATCTCCTTCGACACCACCCCCGATACGTACGACTCCAGGGGCATCGACAGCGCCACGTCCAGCAGCCCCATCGCCGAATCCTCGCGAGGACGCACAACGGCGAACCCCGGCACGAGCATCCCGTTCACCGTGATCCCCGACGCAAGGCGCGCCGCTCCAACACCGCCCGCCACGACCCGGCTCGAGTCGGACCGCTCGCCTTCCACCGCGAGCACCTCCACCGCCATCCCCTCGCCGAAGGTCTGCGATGCACCGGATCGATCCGTCACGCGGATCGCTCCGACGCGGACCTCCATCGTCACCGGCGTCAGCATCACCTGCGTTCGGTACCCGCCCCCAGCGCGGACATACACACGCCCGCCGCTCCCCCCACCCGCCCGATCGCCCGGCACGCCGATCGACACGCGCTTCACCCCCGCATGAGTCCGCACCCGGATCTCGGGCTCCTCCCCCAACTCGACCTTGGGCCCCACGGCCGACGCCGTCGGCGAGACGATCGACTCGATCGCCCGCGACATCCGCGTCCCCTCGCACGAGCCAAGCCCCACGCCCATCGCCACAACCGCGCCGGACGCAGCCATCCTCCAACCCCACTCGCCCAAGCACATCCGGCGGTTCATCTATCATCACCTCACATGCGACACGACCCCTGCACCGCGATCCGCAACCCCACCCGCGTTTGGACGTCCAAATCCGCCGCGCACGCCACCGCGACCCTCCTCGCGGCCGGGACATACCTCATGGGCTTGATCGGCTGCCGCGCCACAATCCCTCCACCGCCCGTCTCCAAGGCACCGTATCCAGGCCCGACTCTCTCGGTATTCGCCACATCCAAGGCCGACGCTCACGTCCCCGGCCTCGGTGGGCTGGCCACATATCGCATCCAGATGGACGCCCCATCTCCAGGCTACACCCTCGAACTCGACCGCGTGGACGACGGCTTCAACGAACGCACCGTCTACATCACCTGCCATCGCCCATACCAGGACTTCCCACACGATCCAACACCGGTCACCCAAATCCTCGCCACCAGCGCCACCACCGACCTGGGCCTCATCGTCTTCGCACGCCTCGCCGACGCGCTCGAAGTGCCGGATGCCGACGCCAAATACCACCTCGCGGCACGCGTGCCGAAATCAACATCCACGAATTCTCCGACAAACTGATCGATACACGGCAGATCGGCACCGATAGGGTTCCAAACAAACATCCACACCCGGCTATAGTCCAACCATGGACCCCGCCGACCGGGAACTCCTCCGCCTGACCATGGTCCCCGATCTGGGGCCCAAGCGCATCTCGGCTCTCCTCAACACGTTTGGTTCCACCGACGCCATCGCGCGCGCGTCCGCTGCCGATCTCGAGCGCGTCAGGGGCATCGGCCCCGTCATCGCGCGCAACGCCGCACAGTTCTTCGCCCAAGGCGACAAGCCCCTCGACGACGAGATCACTCTCGCCACGCATCTGGGTGTCTCCATCGTCACCCGAGCAAACCCGGCGTATCCGTCGCTCCTGACCGAACTTCCAGACGCTCCGCCGCTGCTCTTTGTCCGAGGCGATCTCGTCCCCGAGCGTGACCGATTCGCCGTCGCCATCGTCGGATCCCGCGATTGCACGGCCTATGGCCTCGAACAGGCCGAACGCTTCGCCGCCGTCCTTGCCAGTGCCGGGATCACGATCATCTCCGGCGGGGCCCGCGGCATCGACACCGCCGCCCATCGCGGCGCGATGCGCGCGCAGGGTCGAACCATCGCCGTCCTTGGGTGTGGCCTCGCCCGCTGTTATCCGCCGGAAAACGCCCAACTCTTCGAGCAGATCTCGTCTCGCGGGGCCGTCGTCTCCGAACTTCCCCTGAACACCTCGCCCGAATCCTCGAACTTCCCCGCGCGCAACCGCATCATCTCGGGGATGTCGATCGGCGTCCTCGTGATCGAGGCGGGGCAGAAGTCGGGCGCACTCATCACCGCACGCCAAGCCGTCGAGGAGCATGGACGCGAGGTCATGGCCGTCCCGGGTCGCGTGGACTCGGCCGCGAGCAAGGGAACCAACGACCTCCTGAAGTCGGGCGGCGCGCACCTGGTCACCGAGCCGGGCGATGCCATCGCGATTCTCGAATCGCAGGCGCGACACGTCTTCCAGGGCACGCACGCCGATCGGTACTCGCTCTTCTCGGAATCGACGTCGAGCGCGTCGCAAGTCACGAACCCAGGGGACAATGCGGCTCTCGAATCGATTTCAACCGGCCCCAAAGAAGGCTCGATCGAGGCAAGGATCCTTGACGTGTTGGATGAGCCGAGGACCCTCGACGAACTCGCACTCCGCCTCTCGACCGAACCTTCTGGCCTTCGGAGTGGGCTGACAATCCTCGAAATTCAGGGACGTGTCCGCAGATCCGGCCCCCGATTCGAGCGGTCTCGACCAACGGCAAATGCCCTTCAGAGGCCGTGAATGCGGTTTGGCCCCAGTAAAACCCCTAGAACCGAACATGAACCGCCCAAATTGGCTTGACATCTCTTGCCGTCTGGATTGTGATATGCTAGTCTAATCCGAACAGACCCGATGACTACTGCACGGGTCCCAAACAAGTCGCCTCGCGTTGCCGGACTTCGGAATGCACCTGAGGCGCAACCGACAAGGGCTGATCGCCGGAGGCGATCATGAGAGCAAAGTCCGAAGCGAGATCCGGAGGCGATCGTCGACGCGGAGCAATGGAGCGCATGGGACGAAACCCGAACCACGAGGACGAGCAGCCTCGACCGTGCGCGGAATGCCGTGAGGACGAAGATGAAGGTTTCTGGAACATCTATCTCGACATCGTGCGTGGTGTGCCTGGGCCCCGGCGGCGACTACCGACAGGAACTCCGCCCGGTCCTGGGCGAGGTGGTCGACCTCCTCGCCAAGGACGCGGCAGCTGGCAAGATGACCCCGAATGGAATCTTCGCTCTCGCAACGCGTTGGTCGCAGGCCATCATCTCGGCGGTCGCGGCGTGCCTCTCACCCCGGGATTGGGCCGAGGCGGCAGGCCATGCCGTTGAGGTTGAGGTTGGCGTCGGTTCTGACGACACCGTCGCTGATTCGGGACTGGTCTGCAATGGAGACGAGGCCGAAGACCGCGAACTCGCCGGCGAGGCCCGGTCTCGTTGGCTCATTGAGGCCGCAGGTGTGATGGCGACGGTCGATTCCTGGCTGGACCGACAGGCCGAGTCGCTGGGCGCCCTGGCCCGATCGGTCTCTGACGTGACACATAGCCGGGTTCCCGCGCTGGCGACGGCTTTCGACCTGCTCGAAGGCGATTGGGAAGGTCCACCGGCCCCTGGACGAGCGGGCGCCTTGGTCAACATATTCAGTGACGCTCCGGCCTTTGCCGGGGCGAGGGATGGTGTGGGTAGGAATGACGCAAACCGGGATCGCTCGCCGAGCGTGAGGATCCCCTCTTGGAAGGAAGCACGCGATGAACTTGACCCCCAAGCAACTTCGAATCCTGCAACTGATTCGCGACTGGCGCGTTCGTCGGGGCTATTCGCCGACGATGCAGGAACTCGCGGACGAGATCGGAGTGAGCAAGGTCACCGTCTTCGAGCACGTCGAGGCGCTCATCAAAAAGAACGCGCTCATCCGCGAGCCCAACAAGGCACGCTCTTTATCGATCGCTGACGGGATTGCCGTCCCCGACGAGGCTCGCCCCCTGCGCTTCCCGCTGGTCGGGCGGATCGCCGCGGGCAACCCCATCGAGCGCGTTGCCAACGAGGAAGAGATCGACCTCGCCGAGGTGATCTGTGCCGCCCCGGGTCGGCAGGAATCCACCTTCGCCCTGAAGGTCGAGGGCGACTCGATGCGCGACGAGGGCATCCTCGATGGCGACTACGTCCTCATCGAGCGCACCCAGGTCGCGCAGAACGGCGACAAGGTCGTCGCCCTACTCCCCGATGGCTCCACCACCCTCAAGACCTTCTACAAGGAAGACGACCACATCCGCCTCCAGCCCGCCAACCCCTCGTTTGATCCGATCCGCGTCAAGTTCTGCCAGGTGCAGGGGATTGTCAAGGGCGTGGTTCGCCGCTACGGACGCTGATACGCGGCGCGTTCCGTTACGACTTGGTTCGTTGCACACACAACAGAATGTAAAACTCAACAGACCCCCTCAGGCATGCCCGAGGGGGTCTTCGTGTGGGTGGCCAACTCGGGATGGAGTCCACCACGAGCGGCTGCGGGTGATACCGGACGCTTGGCCCAGAGTTTCAGCGCGCAGTAGTTTTTCGAAGAATCAGTTACTTGGGAGCAGGAGCCTTGGTCCCGGTCCCGGCCGGCGCGTTGGTCGGCTTGGGGCTTGAGGCCGTGCCCGGCTTGGTTGCGGGTGTTCCTGCGGGTGCGGTCGATCCACCCGGCCCGGCACCGCCACCCGAGGGGGCTGCGCCACCGCCGGCGGTCCCGGCAACCGGTGGCGTGTTGATGACCTCGGCGATCTTGGAGATCTCGGCGGTGGTGCTCAGGCTGACGTAGCGCCGGCCCTTGCTCTCGCGGACAACGACGCCGCCCGAAGGCCAATAGGGATATCCATTCAGGGCCCGGTGCATGTAGTCCGGAGCGTTGACGATGAAGTTCCCCTGGAAGTAGGTGATCGAGCCGCCCGACCCGCCGTTCTCCTGCCACTGGTCAGACTCGATGAGCGAGACGATGAGACGCTTGAGATCGTCGGCCTTCTCCTCGGGGGTTTTGACGTCCTGATCCTGCCCGCGGGTGCCGCCAGTATCACGGAAGGGTGATCGTGCCTGCGATGCCCCGCGTCCACCGGAGCCTTGGAGGACCGTGTTCAGGTCGAAGTCGGGGGCGTCGGTGTAGTTGGGGATCTCGGTGAGGAGATCGATGATGGAGTAGGTCTCGACGCGCTTGTAGACGTTGAGACGCTCGCGCGGGCCGAACTGCAGCGAGCCGGTGTCGCTCATCTGCCAGGCGCTCATCCCGGTGAACTCGCTCCCGGCTCGCTCGAGGATCTTGTCGAGGATCGTCAGAGCCGGAAGCGACGTGGTCTTGAGCGTGATCGTGGAGTCCTTGTCCAAGCCGACGGCATGGGTGTCGTCGATCCACAACGGCTCGAAATCGGCCCCCGTCACCGTCTGCAGGTACTGCACGATGTCCTCGAGCCGCTGGTCGGTGAAGTCCACGGCGATGGGCTTCATCATGCGGAGGAGCGTGTCGCGCTGGGGGATGCCCGTCGTTCGCACCGTGGAGCCGCCGGAAACTGTCGCACCCTTCGCGCTGGGGGCCGTGCCCTGGGCCAGGGCCATGCTCGAGAGGCCCAACGCCATCCCGGCAGAGAGGATGAGATGAGCGGCGGATCGCGCGAATGTCTTGCTTGTGAACTTCATGCCCTGGCTCCTTTGTCGTCTGGCCTTGCGAAAGTCCGGTGTTGTGTCGCCTCTGGGGCGAGCATCGATCGCGGTTGGAATCGATCATTGTGGAACGCCCGGGTGTGCGGCACACAGTGATCGAACCTCATTGCATCGAAACGCGTCGAGCCGGAACACTCGCCCCATCAACAGTTCTTCCGACCGAGTTGTATAGACGTATCGACCGTCTGGAAGTTCCTGCGGAACCTGAATTGGGAGGCCCAATCGCTGAGGGTGACGGCATGAGGCGGTCTGTATGCGTGGAGTTATTGGGCAAACACCCAACCAAAGCACGAAAAAGCCACCTCAGGGATTTGAACCCTGGACCTATGCTTTACGAAAGCATCGCTCTACCGCTGAGCTAAGGTGGCATCACCCGTGGCGAATCACGGGTGGGGTGAAGTATCGGGGGTCGGCGAGCAGGAGTCCAGTTCCATGAACCAAATGCGTCGAGCCAGCGTTTCCGTCGCCCTTGCCACACTCGGAATGGCCGCCCTGAGTGGGTTTCTGGGTGGCTGCCGGACGGTTCCGACCGACCCGACGATGGGGCGGTACACCCCGGCGGTGGACGCGGCGTGCCGGGTGCAGTTCTCCGGCGAGCGGGCCGACGTCTTGGAGCAGATCGCCGCCAAGCCCGACCTCGAAGAGTGCGACCAACTCAGAATCGTGCACTGCTTGAGTTCCAATAGCGGCTTCTCGGAAGACCACACGCGCGTCCTAGCGACGCTCGTGCGGAACCCGGCTACGACGGTCCGTACGCGTCAGGTCATCGGGGCCCACCTCGATCAGATCGTGGCCTTCTCCGAGCAGCGGGCCGAGATCGCCCGGCTGTTGTCGGACAACCCGCCCGACCCGATCCAGCCGGAGCCGGCGCCCCAGCCGTGATGTCGAGCACGGCTTGTCAGGATTGATCGGTACTTGCGGCCTTGCTCCACCCGGGCCTTCCAGGAAGGCCGGGTGTCGGCTTGGGCTTGGGGGCGGGGCCGAAGTTCAGTGAGATTGGCTCGCCGTGCTCGTCGGCGACGGTGAGGCGTGAGCCCGCGGCCTTGCAGAGCGCGAGTTGCCGCAGCCCGATGCGCACGTGGATCACCACGCGGTCGTCGTGATACTCGCGGTCGCGGACGATGCCCTGGGCCTCGATCCTCTGGATGAACTTCGCGTCGCGCGTGGGGAGCGTGACGACGACGTCGCGGACCTCGCCGCGGGCCATGCCCCGGATGCGATCGGCGAGTTCGGCCTGGCCGAGCGGGATCGGCATGCCGGGCGACGCGGGGAGCGCGCAGAGCGGGATCGCGTCGGGATGCTTGCGCAGCCAGACGAGCAGGTCCGTGTTGTCCTTGAGACGGTCGGCCTTGTTGAGCAGCAGGATCCGACGCGGGCGCTCCCAGCGACGGTCGTGCTCGTCGGGAGAGTCGGCGAGTTCCTCCTCGAGTTCCTCGAAGAGTTCGTCGAGCGTGGTGGTCACGGTGTTGAGGTGCATCTCCACCGCGGGATCCGAGACGTCGAGCACGATGAGCAGGACGTCGGCGTGCGTCGCCTCCTCGAGCGTCGCCTTGAACGACGCGATGAGATTGTGGGGGAGATCCCGCACGAAGCCAACGGTGTCCGAGAGCATCACGCGCACCGAGTCGCCCAGGTCCCACTGGCGCGTGCGCGTCATGAGCGTCGCGAAGAGACGATCGTCGGCGTACGCCCCGCCCGAGGTCAGGGTGTTGAAGAGCGTGCTCTTGCCGGCGTTGGTGTAGCCGACGAGGCCGATGGTGAAGTGCTCGGCGTTTCGCGAGGCGACCTCGCGGCGTTTGCGTGCCTGGATGTCGTGGAGTTGTCGCTCGAGCGCGAGGCGCCGCTTCTGCACGAGGCGCCGGTCGATCTCCAACTGCTGCTCACCGGGACCGCGCGTGCCGATCCCCGCGACCCCGCCGCCGCCCACGATGCGCTCGAGGTGGTCCCACATGGCGCGGAGACGCGGATAGGTGTACTCGAGTTGCGCGAGTTCGACCTGGAGTTTCGCCTCGTGCGTCGTGGCGCGCCCGGCGAAGATGTCGAGGATGAGTTCCGAGCGGTCGACGACCTTCCGTCCGATCGCCTGCTCGATCGACGAGATCTGCTTGGGAGAGAGGTCGTGGTCGAAGATCACGGTGGCGGCGTTCAGTGTCTCGCAGAGCGCCTTGAGTTCCTCGATCTTCCCCGTGCCCATGTACGTCCCCGTCACGGGGCGCTGCAGGTTCTGCGAGAGTTCACCGACGACCACCGCGCCCGCCTGCTCGGCAAGGGCTCGCAACTCGCCGAACGGATTGGCGGCGTCAAAATGGTCCTCGGGCAGTCGAACGGCGGCCAACACCGCACGCTCGCTCTGCACCTCCAGCGATGAGCGTTCTTTCTTGGACATAGGGAAAAGGCAGTGCGGAACAGGCGGACGCGAAGGATCGAACGGAAAGGGATGATATGGAGCCGCGCTAGAATGACGCCGATGCTCCAATAAGGTGCATCATCGGGCGGGGTGCGTCACGTGTGGGGTGTGCGGAGGAGTCGAAGCATGATCCGTCGTTCTCGCCTGTGGTTCGATCTGTCGCTCCTGGTGATCCTCGGGGCGGCCGTCTTCGGCTCGACGCTCGCGCTCGCCCGGCGGACGGATTACACCTTTGTCGATGCCGTCGTGGACATCAAGCACCTGGTCGAACAGAAGTTCGTCCGCGAGGTGGACGAGACCAAACTCCAGGAGGGCGCGATCAAGGGGATGCTCGAGGCGCTCAACGATCCGTACTCGGAGTATGTCCCCCCCGCCGACGCGATGGACTTCAACAAGAGCCTCACCGGCGAGTATGTCGGCATCGGCGCCCAGGTCTTCATCCAGGACGACTATCTCACCATCCAGACGCCCCTCGAGGACTCGCCCGCGTTTCGCGAGGGGCTGATGCCCGACGACCGCGTCCTGGAGATCGATGGCAAGAGCACGCACAAACTCACCGTCCAGAAGTGCGTCGAACTCCTCGTGGGCGAGCCGGGCACGCCCGTGAAACTCACGATCGACCGCCAGGGCGAGAAACTCGAGGTCACGATCGTCCGCGAGCGCATCAAGACGCGCTCGGTCAAGGGATTCCACCGCCAGGATCAGGACGGCAACAAGTGGATGTACACCATCGATCCGGACCACGGCATCGCGTACATCCGCCTCACGCAGTTCACGCCCGGATGCGCCCGCGAGCTCGCCGAGGCGCTCCTCTCCATCGACGCCGACAAGGGCAACGTCAAGGGCCTCGTGCTCGACCTGCGATTCAACCCCGGCGGCGTCCTGGGCGAGGCGATCGCGATCGCCGACCTGTTCCTCAAGGATGGCACGATTGTCTCGACACGAGGCCGCGCCCACAAGGAAGAGACCGCCGTCGCGCGTGACCCCGGGACGCTCCCCGAGTTCCCCATCGCGATCCTGCTCAACGGACAGTCCGCGTCGGCGAGCGAGGTCCTCTCGGGCGCGCTCGTCGAGAACAACCGCGCCATCGCCGTCGGCTCGCGGAGTTTCGGAAAAGGCAGCGTCCAGACCGTCCACACCCTCGCCAAGGGCGAACTCGGCGAACTCAAACTCACCGAGCAGGGGTACTACCTCCCCAGCGGGCGCAGCCTCACACGCACCGATGACTCGGAGACCTGGGGCGTCGATCCCTCGCCGGGGTTCTATGTACCCATGAGCGACGAGGAGGTGGGCGACATGCTCGACGTCCGCCGCAAACTCGAGGTGCTCCGCCAGGGCGGCGGCGAGGACGACGGGCAATGGACCAACGCCGACTGGGTCCTCTCGACGCTGCATGACAAGCAACTTTCGGCCGCCGTCAACGCCGTCCGCGGCAAGATCGCGACGGGTGAATGGAAAGGCTCCGGCGAGAGCGAGCACCAGACGCAGAAGATCGCGATGGCCGAACTGCAGGACGCGGTGCGACTCCAGGAGCGCCTCGAGCGCGAACTCGAGCGAACCGCTAAGCGGATCAGCGCGCTCGAGACCGCCGCGGGGGATTCCATCGAGCCGCAGGATCTTTTGCCCGATGACGCCGACCTCGCCGGCGGCGTGGTCGAGGTGAAGGACAAAGATGGGCACGTGATCGCGATCCTCGATATCAAGGGCAAAAAGATAACCGGGCGAACGCTCGAGCGCTGGCTGCAGGCGTCGGACCTCGTCACCAAAGAGGGCACGCCCGATTCAACCGCGGCGAAGCCTTCGGGCGATTCGACCACACCGGGCGAGAAGGAAGCCCCCGCGCCGTGACCAGTGTCGCTCTTGGTCGCGCGGCGGTGCTGGGGATCGAGTCCTCGTGCGACGAGACCGCCGCCGCCGTGGTTCGAGATGGTCGCGTCGTGCTGTCGAGCGTGGTGGCCTCACAGCACGAGATCCACGAGGAATACGCGGGCGTCGTTCCCGAACTCGCCAGTCGGGCGCACGTCGAGCGAATCCTTCCGGTCATTCGCCGCGCGCTCGCCGAGGCGGGCGTCGGGCTTGGCATGATCGACGCGATCGCCGTGGGCAATCGCCCGGGCCTGATCGGCTCGCTCCTCGTCGGCGTGTCGGCGGCGAAGGCCCTCGCGTGGGCGCTCGACAAACCCCTCATCGGCGTCGATCACGTCCATGCCCATCTCTATTCCGGTGCGCTCGTAAGGGCCGACGACGATCGCCCCGTCGAACCATCCTCGCTCCCAACCCTCGCCCTTCCCGCGCTCGGCCTGGTCGTCAGTGGCGGGCACACCTCGATGTACCTCGTCCGCTCGTGGACCAACCTCGCTCGTCTCGGCTCGACCATCGACGACGCGCTCGGCGAGGCCTACGACAAGGGCGCGAAGATCCTGGGACTTCCCTACCCGGGCGGACCCGAACTCGATCGCCTCGCGCGTTCAGCCAACGCCAACGACCGTGCCTTCGACATGCCCATCAGCCGGCTCTCGCCCGAGTCGTTGGATTTCTCATTCTCCGGGCTGAAGACGGCGCTCCTCTATGCCGTGCGCGGCGTGCCGGGGAAGAACGCCGAGCATCCCTCGATCCCCGTGCCCCGCGAGCAGTTCCCCGACCTCGCGGCATCATTCCAAAGGGCCGCGTGCAAGGCGGTGATCCTGAAACTCGAGCGGGCGCTTGCTCGCGTGCGTAGCGAGGGCAACGCCGTTTCGACCCTCGTCGCCGGCGGCGGCGTGACGGCCAACTCACGCCTCCGCGCCGAACTCGCCGCCTTCGCCAAGGCCCACGCCCTCACGCTCCACATCCCGCCGATGGAGTTCTGCGTGGACAACGCCGCCATGATCGCCGGCCTTGGCGCAACACTCCTCGCCTCGGGCGAGTCGAGCGGACTGGACCTCAAGGCCATCCCCACCACGAGCGCGACCTGACGCATGGCGACGACGGGCACCATACTCGTCCCCGCGCCCCACCCCGCGACGCTCGCGATCGAGGATCTCCTCGAGTCGTGCGAGATCGGTCGCGGGCGCGCCTCGGGCCCGGGCGGGCAGCACCGCAACAAGGTCGAGACCAAGGTCACGCTCCTGCACTCGCCCACGGGGATCGAGGCCCATGCCGACGAACGCCGGAGCCAGAGCGAGAATCGCAGCGTCGCGATCTTCCGCCTTCGATTGCTCCTTGCATCGCACTGCCGCGCCCCCGTCGGTCTTGGCGAGATCCGCTCGGCACTCTGGCTCTCGCGCACGCGTGGCGGGCGCGTCGCCTGCAACCCCGAGCACGCGGACTTTCCCGCGATGCTCGCCGAGGCGCTCGACGTGATCGCCGCCGCGGC
The DNA here is from genome assembly GCA_016699835.1 of Phycisphaerales bacterium. Taxonomy (NCBI): domain Bacteria; kingdom Pseudomonadati; phylum Planctomycetota; class Phycisphaerae; order Phycisphaerales; species Phycisphaerales bacterium. Next base: position 2,129,873 of record CP064987.1, on the reverse strand, counting down.
CTGGGACGCCAAGACCGCCGCCCTTCGCCTGGGCTGCTCGATGAGCCAACTCGTGAAACTCGTGAAGGACCACCCCCACGCGTTCGTCCTGATGAACAAGGAACGCGAGGCCCGAGGGTTGCACCCGCTCAAGTGACGACGATCAGTCCTTCGGAGGTGTGTTCGAAGACGACTCGTCGGCGTGCACGCGACCGACGATCTCGCGCAGGAGATCAAACGCCCGCAGGGGCGTCAGCGAATCGATCTTCACCTCGCGCAACTCCTCGACGACCGGGTGCGAGACGTATCGCGTGAAGAGCGACATCTGCCCGGCGTCATCAGGGTGATCCATCATCGTCTCGCGCGACGGAACCTTCAGAGCACCACGCGGCTTCGCGGAACGTCCGGACCTGGGAGTCGCGCCTCCCACGCTCCCGGCGGCCTCGTCCCGACCCAAAGGCGCCTGGACCATCGGCCCGTGGTGCACCGCGAGCGAGCCGAGCACCTCGCGCGCCCGCTCGATCACGCCCGTCGGCACGCCCGCCAGGCGCGCCACGTGCACGCCATATGACTGGTCCGTCTTCCCGGGCTTGATGCGGTGCAGGAACACGATCTGCGCCTGCGGATCGCCCGGCGGCCACTCACGCACGAGCACGTGAAGGTTCTTCACCCTTCCCGCCAATCGCTCCTCGAGATCGGTGAGTTCGTGATAGTGCGTGGCAAAGAGCGTGCGCGGGCCGAACGCGTCGCCGGTCCCCGCGAGATGCTCGGCGATCGCCCAGGCGAGGCTCAGCCCATCGAGCGTGCTCGTGCCGCGCCCGATCTCGTCGAGGACCACGAGCGACCGGGGCGTCGCGTGGTTCAGGATGTTCGCCGTCTCGATCATCTCGACCATGAAGGTCGATTGCCCCGCGTGCAGCGCGTCGTCGGCCCCGATCCGCGTGAAGATCCGGTCGATCACGCCGACCGTCGCGCGCTTCGCGGGCACAAAACTCCCCGTGAGCGCCAGGAGCGCCAGGAGTGCCGTCTGCCGGATGAACGTGCTCTTGCCCGCCATGTTCGGTCCCGTCAGGAGCGCGAGCGACGCGTTCGAATCGCCGGGCTTCCCCGTGCCAAGGCGCGCGTCGTTGGGCACGAATCCCGTGCCCAGCACGTCGTCCAGCACCGGATGCCGCCCCTGCTCGATGTCCAGCACGGCCTCCTGCACCACCTCGGGCCTCACCCAGCCCTTGCGCTGCGCCTTCTGGGCGAACGCGCCGAGCGCGTCGAGTTCCGCTACCGCTTCGGCAAAGTCCAGGACCGACTCCAGGAGCGCCAGCGCCTCGTCGCACACCCCCGCCAGCAGCACGCGCTCTCGCTCAAGCCCGCGCGATCGCGCGCTCGTCACCTTCTGCTCGAACTCGCGGAGTTCGGGTGTCGTGAAGCGTTCGGCATTCTTGAGCGTCTGCGTACGCGTCAACGCCGCGGGCGCGCTCCGCGCCTGTGCCTGGGGCAACTCGATGTAGTACCCGAAGACGCGGTTGTACCCGACCTTGAGCGAGGGCAGGTCGTGCTCCTCGATCAACCGTGCTTGGTACGCCGAGAGCCAACTCCCCGCGTCGCGCTCGAGCAGTCGGCACTCATCAAGTTCCGTGTCGAACCCGTCGACGAACAGCCCGCCCTCGCGGAGATGGGCCGGCGGCGATTCCACGCACGCCCCGACCACGCGCCTCGCCCAGCCCTCGGTTGCCGCCGCGGCGTTCACCAGCCGATCGCGCAGCCCGCGCGTCGCCGGTGCATCGAGAAGATCCGCCAACGCCGGCGCGTGCGTCAATGATCGTGCCAAGCCGACAACGTCCCTGGGCGACGACCGCCCGAGCGACAATCGACCTGCGATGCGCGCCACGTCCTGGATCGCGCCCAACTCTTCGCCCAGTCGCTCGGCGAGCACGCGGTCCTCCACCAGACACGCGACCACGCGCTGGCGAGCCTCGATCGCCGCCACCTCTCGCAGCGGCGTGACGAGCCACTGCGCGAGAAGCCGCCTTCCCATCGGCGTCTTGCTGCACGACTTCTCGCCGGTGCCGCCCAAGAAGCACCCCACAAGCGAGCGATCTGCTCCCGTGCCGCCGCTCGACACGCCCGCCCCGGCGCGCATCGTCCGCTCGATCTCCAGGCTCCGCAGCGTCACCGCGTCGATGATGCAGAACCGCTCGCCCTGCACGCGCGTCGGCGGCCTGATGTGCCCCAGCGTCACCCGCGCCAGGTGCACGCCCGGCGCGTTCTCGAGGCCCTGTGTGTCCTCCTCGCTGAGCGTCTGTGTCTCCTTGATGTATCGCAGGATCGCGCCCGCCGGCCCGACGACCGGATCGGCGTCGCGCAGGCCGAATCCCGCGAGCGTCTTCACGCCATAGTGCGACAGGAGCGCCTCGCGCGACTCGTCCTGACGGAAGTGCCAGCCAGGCCTGAGCGTGCCCGAGATCGAGAGCGCACGCAACGCACGCTCGATCTCTATGTGGGGTTTGGCGCTCCCCGCCTTCACGCCTCGCGCGACAACCGGCTCGGGGTAGAGCAACTCACGCACGCCCGCGCGCGACAACTCGTCCACGAGCGACGCCGCCGGCATATCCGAGATCCTGAACGCGCCCGTGGACAGATCGACCACGGCCAGGAAGGCCATGTCGCCACGCTCGGTCTCGTGCACGATCACGCACCCCAGCGTGCTCGCCGCGTCGGATTCCAGGAGCGCGTCGTCTACCACCATCCCCGGCGTGACCACGCGCGTCACAGCCCGCGGCACGACGCCCTTCGCGAGCGAGGCGTCCTGTAACTGCTCCCCCACCGCCACGCGGTACCCCTGCGCCACCAGGCGACGCAGGTACGTGTCGAGTTGGTGGAAGGGCACGCCCGCCATCGGGACGCCCGCCGTGCGCTGCGTCAGCGTCAGCCCCAGGGCCTTCGAGACCGTCACCGCGTCGTCGTCGAACGTCTCATAAAAATCGCCCATCCGAAAGAGCAGCACGCAATCGGGGTATCGCTTCTTGAAACGCGTCCACTGCTGCATCGCCGGCGTCTGGCGCGGGTCGGCCAGCTTCGCCGCACTCGCGGGCTTTGGCTGAGCGGGGGCGTCGGGCACGTCCCTGGGCGGGTTGGAAGGGGGCTTGGCGCGAGGCACGGGCGAAGCATACGGACGCCCACCGAATCGAACCCGGATTCCCACTCGGCGCGTGCCCCGATTTCGTGTATGCTGAAAGTCTCGTGCGAAAGGGCCGTACCCGCTCTTGAAATCCGCACCCCCGACAAGAGGAGTTGTCACCATGAACACGAAGCCATTCGTCGCCGTTTGCGCCGTCGCTCTCGCCGGATCCGTCGCCCTTGCCCAGCCTGCCAACGACTCCTGCTCCACACCCGAATCGCTCAGCGGCTTCGGACAGTTCGCCTTCGACAACAATCTCTCCACCACCGATGGCTCCGCGGCCACATGTGGCGACATCTTCAACGACGTCTGGTTCTGCTGGACGCCCAGCGAGGGCGGGCCCACCATCGTGCGCACCTGCAACCTTGCCGCGTTCGACACCAAGATCGCCGTCTACCTCGGCTGCGGCTGTCCAGGCTCAGAATCCATCGCCTGCAACGACGACTCGTGCGGCTTGCAATCCTCCGTCGGCTTCAACGCGGAACTCGGGCAGACCTACATGATCCGCCTCGGCGCGTTCTCGGCCACGGGCTTCGGCGCCGGCTCCCTCGAGATCGCCTCGGGCATCATCGCCGGTCCCATTTCAAACTCCGCCAACGGACACGAGTACTTGCTCTACGAGGCGACCGATTGGAACACAGCCGAGTCGACCGCCGTCGCGCTGGGCGGGCACCTCGTCACGATCAATGATGCCGACGAGAATCTCTTTGTGAACTCCCAGGTCCTGGGCTTCGATGGCGCCGACCGCCGCGCGTGGATCGGATTCACCGACGCCGCCTCGCCCGGCGATTACGCCTGGATCAGCGGCGAGCCCGTGACCTACACCAACTGGAATCCCGGCGAGCCCAACAACATCGGCGTCGAGAGTTACACCGAGATGCTCGGGAGCAGCGGCGAGTGGAACAACGTCATCGCCACCCACGCCGTGACCCGCTTCGCGATCGCCGAGCGTGGCCCCTCCACGCCGACCTGCATCGCCGATGTGGACGATGGCAGCGGCGAGGGCACGCCCGACGGGGCCGTCACCATCGATGATCTGCTCTTCTACATCACCATCTTCCAGCAAGGTGCCGTGGCCGCCGACGAGGACAACGGCACGGGCACAGGCACAACGGATGGGGCCGTCACGATCGACGACCTGCTCTACTTCCTCTCCCGCTTCCAGAACGGGTGCTAAGAAACTCCGTTTGACTCCACGTCCAGCGCGGAGCGACGCATGAGGTGGCCCGCTCTCCAGAGCGGTGAGTGTGCAATCACTCACGCCGCCGCGCGTCGCTCGTGCGCCAGCCACTTCGCGCACGTCGTGATGAGCGCGTTCTTGTCGATCGGCTTGGTCGCATAGTCCGAGCACCCCGCGGCGATGCAGCGATCGCGATCGCCCACCATCGCATGGGCGGTCAGCGCGATGATCGGCGCGGTGTATCCCAGGCGTCGCAACTCGGCCGTTGCGGAGTACCCATCCATGTCGGGCATCTGCATGTCCATCACCACGATGTCGAAGTGGGTGTTCTGGGCGACCGCCTCGGTGATGCGCTCGATCGCCTTGCGACCGTTCTCGACGATCTCAACCTCCGCCCCGGCCCGCCGGAGGTGGAACGCGATGAGACGCTGGTTGTCCTCGCCGTCCTCGGCCAGGAGGATGCGCCCCTCCAGACGATCCGTGTGCGTCTGGATGGTGCGCGGCGAGCGTTTGGGATCCATGGCCATCTGCTCGACCGGCGCCTGCACCATCACACTGTCGTCGAGCAGGCCCGTCGCGATCGTGAGCGAGAAGGTGCTTCCCCGGCCCTCGCTGCTGTCCACCGTGATCTCGCCCCCCAGCATCGACGCGAGTTGACGCGAGATCGCCAGGCCCAGGCCCGTCCCGCCGAAGCGACGCGCCATCGAGTTGTCCGCCTGAGAGAACGGCTTGAAGAGTTTCGCGAGGTCCTCGTCCTTGATGCCGATGCCCGTGTCCTCGACCTCGAATCGCAGTTGCGACCGCTGGTACGACGCCTGCTCCAAGGAGCAGCGGATGACGACCCGCCCGCGCTCGGTGAACTTGATCGCGTTGCTCACAAGGTTCACGAGGATCTGACGCAACCGCGTCGGGTCCGACGTGATCGTCGAGGGAAGCGGGAAGGCCCGCTCCACACGCAACTCCAATCCCTTGGCCCTGGCTCGCGCGATCATCATCGCGTGCACGTCGTCGAGGATCACCAGCGGCGAGGTCTCGATCGACTCGACCTGGAGTTGGCCCGCCTCGATCTTGGAGATGTCCAGGATGTCGTTGATGATCGCGAGCAGGTGCTCGCCATTGCGCCGGATGGTGTCGATCGCGTCGGTCTGGCCCGGGCCCACCGCCGACTCGCTGAGCAGGTCCGCGAAGCCCAGGATCGCGTTCATGGGCGTGCGGATCTCGTGGCTCATGTTGGCGAGGAACTCGGTCTTCGCCGCGCTCGCCGCCTCGGCCACGTGCTTGGCCTGCTCAAGCGCCTTCTCATACCGCATCCGCTCGGAGATGTCCTGCACCGTGCCCACCAGGCGCACGACGCGCCCGCGCATATCGACCTCCGGTTGCCCGAGGATCTGATGGTGCGCCGTCGTGCCGTCGGGCATCGTGACTCGGCCAATCACATCGACCGCGGCCCCGCGCTTGGACGACTCCAGGAACGCGCCCGCCATCGCCTGGCGATCCTGCTCGTCGTACAACTTGATGAACGCCTCCAACCCGACACTCCCACCCACAAAGCCCTTGCCAAAGAGCGAGAAGACGCCCGGAGACCAGCGGAAGCGGCGCCCGCGAACGTCGTACGCCCACGTGCCGAAGCGGCCCATGCGCTCCGTCTCGATCCGCATCGCGAACAGACGCCGCTCGCTCTTGCGTGACGCCAGCACGACCACCACGCCCGCCCCCCAGACCGCCAGCGTGATCGCGCCGGCCTGGACCATCAGCATCCGGCTCTCGGCGTGCTTCTCACTCGGGTCCGTCGAGACCACCACCGTGATCCCGCTGCTGCGGGCCCGGCTAATCGCTTCTTCATAGTCCCCCGGCGCACTCCCGGGGACGACGCCCGCGCGGGCCGCCATCACCAACGCGTCCGCGGCATCGACGTCGAGCGACGTCCGCACACGCGGGTCCGCGCTCGCCGCGCTCGTCACCACGCGGTGCTCGTACGGGTGCGCGAGCAACCGCCCGTCGCTCGTCGCCGCGTGCACAATCTCACCAGGGGCGTGCGACGCCGTCATGAGCAGACGCTTGATCGCCGACGCGGGCGTGTCCACGCGCACCATCCCGAAGACCTTGCCCTCGGCGTCGCGAAGCGCCCGCCCGGTGGGGATCACGACCTCGCCGTTCACGTCCATCGCCGGGAGTTCGACGACCGCGTCTTTCCCGTTCATGAGCGACTTGAACCAGTCGCTGCGCGTGATGTGCTCGTCACGCACGGACCAGTCGAGCGGCTCGGTCGGCGACTCCTGACGCACGTACGCGCCGAATCGCTCCAGACCGTTCTCGCCCTGGCGCTCGATGATCGCGCCCACGCCCGCCGGGGCGTTCGACGATGTCGGACGCACCGCACCCTGCAGGAGCGCCACCAACTCGGCCTGATCGCCGCTCCACCGCTCGAGCACGCCCGCGACCGCCTGCGCCTGGCCCTCGGCACCAACAAGCACGCTGTCGATCTGCGACGCGATCGTCTCGGCTCGCCGGAGGTGCGCATCCTGAGCGGCACGGTCCGCCTGATCGATCAGCCGCTCGTGCGCGAACAGCACCCCGGCCGTCACCACGCCGCAGACACCGATCACCTTCGCGAGGGTTTGCCAACTCCGTCGGGCCGATTGTCGCACCGAGCACCTCCGCCGGGCGAGGCCCGGGCGGTCCGAGAAAGCCGCGCCACTCACGCCGGCGCGCCAAACCCGATCCCGCGTCGTCTATCGACGGGCAAGGCTCCACAGGGCAGGCGAGTCGCGTTCATCGCGCGCCCATGTGCCGTGTGCGCCACGTCGGCGAGTCGCACGCGTCCCAAAATCGCACAACGCCGCCCAGAATGAGAGGCGGCGCCGTGCATGATCCATTCGATGTTGCTCTGATTATCGGCGGCCCAGCACCCATCCCAGGACGCCCGCGATCACCGCGAACCCGCCCAGCACGCCGATCACGATCATGAAGTTCTCCCCGATCGAGGCGAGCAGACCGCTCCCCGCGGCCCCGGAAATTCCCATGATCGTCGCGAAGATCGCCAGTCCCAGCGCGACGATCGCGCCCAGGGCCAGGCCACCAACGAGACCGGAGCCGGCGCCATCGACCGGCTCGGCGACCATCATCATGCCACCCGCCATCGCGGCCCCCGCGCCCGACATCTCGGGAGCGTCGTACCCCGACGACTCGAAGAGCGCTCCACCGTCGCCGCCGCCAATCGCGGGGGCGGCCGCGGCCGTCGCCTGCGTCACCGTGTCGCCGCCATAGACATCATCCAGAAGCCCCGCGCCCAGCGAGGTGTCGTCGGCCTCGCGCGTGAGATCAAGGAGACCGGCCCGCGAGCCCGACCCGCTCGAGCCGGGGTCGGCAAAGCCGCCCAGGCCGCTCGTCACCTGCGTGACGGCATTCGCGTCGGCGTCGTCGGTCCCGTCGATATCGAAGATGTTGATCCCCGTCGAGTCCTTGGGCGTCTCCATAGGCATCGAGGTGCCAGACGAGCCCGCGAGACCAATCGCGTCCATCTCCTTGCTGTCGGCAAGGTGGATCGCGCTATCACCGGTCATCAGGTCCACCTGATCGACCTTGAACATCAGGCGATCGCGGTCGCGGAACTCCTGCAACTGACCCTTCGCCGCCATCTCGCGGACCTGGTCCGCCGTCTTCCCGAGTTTCGCGGCGGTCTCATCGAGCGTGTAGAACATCTTCGCCATGTGCGTTCCCATTTCCCGCGTTCGCGGTGCAGTGCCCCGGTTCCGGCTTACTCGTGGGTGTTTCCCAAAGCCACGAAACCGCTGGCGAGTGGGACGGTAGCCGAAAACTCGCCCCGGCTCAAATTCCGACCCGATCACAACCCGACTCGACAGCCAAAGCCCAATCGGACCAGTCAACATACATGCCATCTCTCACTACGTCCACCCTTCCATCGCGGTTCCGGGCATCCCCATCCACCCTCATCCCCGTGGCCCTCGCCGATCGACGTTCCGGATCGAGCGAACGGCCGCGTACAACCCTGCCACCTCCTCCCGTTCCAGCACCCGCGGCGCGTACGCGTTGTTCACCGGCTGCAGGCGGATCATCTCCCGTCCCGACGCGTCTTGTTCAAAGTACACCCTCTTGAACGTCGTCTCGTGGTCGCGCTCCAGACGCACGAAGCAGTCCTGCCCCGACTCGATCTCGCGCGACGGGCTGAAGACCACGATGTCCCCTTCCACATAGTCGGGAGACATCGAGTCCCCCACCACCCTCGCGGCAAACGCGTCCGGATCCTGCACGTCCGGGCAACGCACGTACTCGTCGGCCACGCGCGCCGGATACGTCATGTCCGTGAACTCGCGCGGGTATCCAGCCGCCACCTTGTTGATCAGCGGCACCTCCGTCGGGAGCATTGAGGGCAGCGGCGTCGGCGAGAGCAAAGTCCCCTCCCCGGGCGAGATCTGCTCGATCAGCCGACGCAGTTCGCCCGAGGCATACGCCCGATCGAGCGGATTTTCATGGCCATTTGAGGGGTCATTCGTGGGATCGTCTGCGGGCTTCTTCGCGTGCGCCTTGAGCAAGTCGGCGAGCCGCCTGGCTGATTCCGATTGACGCCGAAGTCTCGCAAACTCCTCCTCGACCACCTTGCCGCCGGCACTCAGCCCGCGTTCCCACCCAGCAATCGACGTCAGGCTTCCCCCGGGCATCATCATCAACGCCTCCGCCTTCGCGAGCACGTCATCACTCGGCGGCGGCCTCCGACCCGTCTCCACCTCTGAGAGATAACCCTTCGCGCACCCGAGCAGGTCGGCGAGTTTCTGGAGCGACCAGCCCAGCGTCTGTCGTCGCGCGCGCATCGCCGCCCCGGTGCCGCCCGCCGGGACGCCTGAGCCACCCGCCGTCATTGTGCTCATGTCGCCACTCATGGCCGCTCGCTCCCGACAAAGCGACGCCACCGCACGGGCGCACAAATACGCCCGAGAAGTCGCACGGCATCGAGATTCCTGCACGCACTCACCACCGTTGCGCGCAGATTCGTGTAGACACCAAACAAGATCCTTGCTTTTTGTTCTGTATTGTGTAGAACATTGTCCATGGTTCTCTAGTTTACGAACCAATTCCCACCCCGTCAACTACGTTGGAAACGAGGAGACGAAGAATGGAGTTCGTTGATTATCAGACGTTTACGGCCAGCCAGAGCACCGATTCCGCCCACACATACGCACCGATCGACCCCGTCGCGGCCTCTGATCGACGCCGGCGCATGGAGGGTTCGATTTCTGCCACCATCCTGGAGCGATCGGCAGCCCTACCCACCCACGAACGCCTGCTGATCGTCGCGGCTTATCGCGACGGGATGTCGGCCGTCCAACTCGCCCTCACGCTCAAGACCTCGGCCTCCATCATCCGCCGCTGCCTCAAGCGCCTCGTCCATCGCCTCCTCTCGCCTCGCTACATCTTCGTGCTCACGCAGCGCGACCTCTGGCCCTCGACGTGTCGCAAGGTGGCGACGGCGTGCTTCATCGAGGGCCGCTCGCAGCGCGACGCCGCCGAGCGCCTCGGGCTCACGCTCCACACCGTCCGTCGCTACCACGACTCGATCGCCAGCCAGGCGGACCACGCCGCGAGCATCGAGCGTGCCCTCGCCCGCAAACTCGCGCGGGGCGAGGTGGCGCTCGACGATCTTGGAGGTGACCAATGAGTCACACCTCTCGCGCCGAAGTCCCGTTGTCGTCGCGCTCCGGCCCGCCGAGTGAGCGACTCTGCCGGGCGTGCGCGGCGTTCGGGGTCGCGCTCGTCCCGGCACGCTCACCCACGGACACCGACGCGTCCACCCAAGCCAGGCACGACGCCAAATCGCTCCACGACACGCTCAAACCGGGCGCAATCGCGCTCGTCACCGGGCCCAGCGGCTCGGGGAAGAGCACGCTCCTGCGCGCCCTCGCCGCACGCGTCCGTGCCTCGCGTCAGCCTTGCGTCGTGGCGCGTCGCCCGCGTCAGGATCGCGCGATCATCGATTTGTGGAACGAGAGCCCCGCCGAGTCGCTCCGCACGCTCGCCCGCGCGGGGCTCGCCGACGCGCGCCTCTGGGCGCGCACGCCCGACGAACTCTCCGAGGGCGAGCGGGCACGCCTGACGATCGCGCTCGCCATGACCCGCGCGGTCCACCACGCCAAGCGTCGCCCCACCACCATGATCCTCGACGAGTTCGCCTCCACCGTCGATCGCGCGACCTCCCGCGCCCTGTGCCACTCGCTGCGCCGATGGATGCACGAGGCCGCCGAATCCGGACGCGTTCTGCGCGTCGTAGCCTGCACGGCCCATGACGACGTCCTCGAATGGCTCGCCCCCACCCTGCTCGTCGTCACCGCGCTCGGCAAGCCCGCACGACTGAAAATCAAGGACAAATCGCATGACGACCCCGCTCGCTGATCGCCTCACGTCGCGCTGGCGATTGGCCTACGCCTCGCCATCTCTCGATCGCGTTCGCATCGAGCCGGGCGATGCGCGCGACTACGACGCCCTTGCCGCCCATCACTATCGCGCCGGCCCGCCCGCGACCACGTGCGAGATCCGCCGGGCCGTCCTCGACGACGAACTCGTCGGCGTGCTCGTCATCGCGTTCCCGACCCTCAACGCGACCTGGCGCGACGCCGCCTGGCCCGAGTTCACCAAGGACGCCCCGCCCGCCTCCGATCGCCGCGAGCGTGCCCAGTATCTCAACGCCCACCTGCGCACGATCGCGCGCGTCATCGTCGAGCCGCGCCACCGAGGCATGGGGATCGCCCGTCGGCTCGTCGCGTCGTACCTCGACCATCCCGTCACGCCGCTCACCGAGGCCATCGCGTCGATGGGCGCGTTCTGCCCCTTCTTCGAGCGCGCCGGCATGCGCGAGATCCACCGACCGCCGACCAAAGCGAGCGTGCGCCTCGCGCAGCGCCTCGACGACCTCGGCGTCAAGCCCTGGACGCTCGCCGACCCCGCGCGACGATCGCGCGCCCTCGCCAGACCCGCCATCCTCGAGGCGATCCGCGACTGGGCCCTTGCGCACCGTTCCTTCACGCGTCTCGCGAGAGAGCCGAGCGCCCCCCTCGACGACATCGCGCTCAAGGCCGTGAGCGCCATCGTCGCCCCCGCACGCGTCTACGTCTCACCCTGATCGAGTCGCGAAGAACCAAGCACACCCGCTCTCCCTCTGCCCTTTTCATTCCGCCGCCATCCTCTCCCCCCCGCACATCCACACCGAAAGCGAGCCGCCCTTGCCCAGCGCCAGACGCCGCACGCGCACGCCAAAGCCCGACACCGAATCCCAAGGCTCCGAGGCCTCGCCGCACGCGCACCCGGACTTCGACCCCACGACGCCGCGCACTCCCGACGAACTCCACGCGTGGCTCGTTACCCACCTCGACCTGCGCGTCGCGCGCGAGCCGATGCTGCCCGAACACCACGCGCCCTTCGACTACCTCGTCCACTCCTTCTTCGAGGGCAAGGTCTTCAACACCGCGCCATCAGCCGACACCACACCTACAACCACACCACCGCCGCGCGACTGCGTCGTCTGGGCCAACCGCGGCGGCGGCAAAACATTCCTCGGCGCCGTCGCCACGCTCCTCGACCTCCTCTTTAAGCCCGGCATCGAGATCCGCGTCCTCGGCGGCTCGCTCGATCAATCCCGCCGCATGCACACCCACCTCCGCCGGCTCCTCGACCCGCGCAAGCACCCCGCCCTCGCCGACCAGATCGACGGCACGCTCACCGACAAACGCCTCATCCTCAAGAACGGCTCGGAACTCGAACTCCTCGCGCAATCCCAGGCCTCCGTCCGTGGCACACGCGTCCAGAAACTCCGCTGCGACGAGGTCGAACTCTTCAAGCGCGAGGTCTGGGAGGCCGCCCAACTCGTCACGCGCTCCAAACGCTGCGGCGAGTTCGACGTCCCCGGCACCATCGAGTGCCTCAGCACCATGCACCTCCCGCATGGCCTCATGCACTCGCTCGTCAACGATTGCAATGCCGGCACGCGAACCCTCTTCCGTTGGGGCGTGCTCGACGTCCTCTCCACCTGTGGCCCCGAGCACGCCTGCACCAGCGACGCCGGCAAGCCCTGCGTCCTCTATGAAGAATGCCAGGGCCGGGCGAAGTTGCGTTCCGAGTCCGCCGCCGGGCACATCCGCGTGAGCGACGCGATCGTGATGAAGTCGCGCGTCAGCCGTTACACCTGGGCAAGCGAGATGCTCTGCACCCATCCGCGCCGCTCCGACAGCGTCCTCCCCGAGTTCGATCCTGCCGTGCACGTCTTCGACGCCGACCCGCCCCTGGGCAAGGGATCGCGCGTGCTCGCGGGGATGGACTTCGGCTATCGCGCGCCCACCGTCGTCGTCTTCGCCATCCTCGACGCGTCGGGCTTCCTGTGGATCGTGGACGAGCGCTCCGAGGCCATGGTCGTCCTCGCCGAGCACATCGACGCGATCAAGAAGGGCAAGGGGTATCGCGAGTCCCCCTGGCCCGCCCCCGAGTGGGTCGGCGCCGACCCAGCCGGGCACATGGGCGACGGGCAGACCGGCATGAGCCATATCGACGCGATGCGCGAGTCGGGCATCGTCGTCCGCTCACGCCCCATGCGCATCCTCGATGGGCTGGAAATGCTCCGCGCCCGCCTCCGCCCCGCCAGCGACACCCCCGACGACCCGCGCCCGCGGCTCTTCGTCCACCGTCGCTGCACCACGCTCATCGAGTCCCTCGAGCGATACCACTTCCCCACCGATAAGCCCGAGAGCATGGTCCCCGTGAAAGACGGCAACGACCACGCCGTCGACGCCCTGCGCTACCTCATCCAGTGCCTCGACAAGCCATTCAAGATGAGGCCGGTGAACTATGGGGAGGGGTAATTTCAGGCTGACCATACCATACACATGCCGACCATTCGCCTCCGTCACCCATTTGTTCGTGCTTGTCGTACATTTTCATAACGCCCCCTCGGCTAGACCAAGTCTCTTCGCATGGAGAGTCCGACATGACGAAGGTTGACATGTTGATTACGATGTGGTAGTTTCAAGGGCGTTCTGATCTTCATTGGAGAACCAATATGTTGACTCGCTGTTCAGCGTTATGGATCCCAATTGGTTGTGCTTACATTGCTACATCTGCAGCGTCAGCTCAACCGTATGGGCCGCCAGATCGCATGATTGTGACACACATCATGTCTCAATCAGGCATGGAACTCAAAGACTTGAACAACGACGGATCTATCAGTGATGTCGATGTATCAATGATGATACTCGACAGAATGTACGAAATCTATGGCCAGAATCTTGCGATTGGCGACTTCGACGGCGACGGCATAGTCAATGGCGAAGACACAGTTGCCGCCATTGCTAAAATATTAGAATCCACTTTTGGAAAAACCACAACAGACGGCGAGGCAGTTGGCGGGCAGGATGTGACAAAGATTATCGATGATGTAACATCGCAACTGCCGTCAGGGGACCTCAATTTTGATGGCCAAAAAGATGTTGATGATATATGGATAACAATCGACACGATTGGCGTCGTTGTGGATGACGCCAACCCAATAGGCGTCGCATCACGAGAGTTATTTACGTATATTGGTGCGATTGTGTCGCTAGGGCGCGATTATTTTATGGCCACGACGATGGCCCCCGACACACATCTTGAAGGAGTAAGTAGCACTTGGCCTGCAGATCACCCCAGATGGTGGCCTCCAAATCATACAACTGGAGTGTCCCGGAGTTACGACCCTAACAATCCCCCAGATCACCAAGAATACAGCTCCGTACACTATCCTGAACACATCAAGAGTGTAAGTGCCACTTGGCCCGCAAATCATCTCAAAGCATCGTCCACTACATGGCCAAGACCGGTGGAACCAGCGGTTCACGCGGTTGGCACTTCTTATGTTGACGATCCAGCAACACATTCTACAGACGAGAGCGCGAAGTGGCCAACAAGTCACACATGGTCGATATCACATGAATGGCCTGCCGATCATGATCAAACAATTTCTAGAACGTGGTGGCCTCAACATCGAGTCATTGACTCAAACCAGCAGAGATGGCCACCAGATCATGCGGGAAATATAAGCGGTATGTGGACTCATGTCGTCGCGGTATCTCAACAGAAATGGCCGCCAAACCACTACCCGGCGATTTCCAATGGTTGGAGTGCGGGACACACTATTAACATAAGTGTATATTATCCCCCGGGGCATTTGTCATATGCCTCTAACACATGGCCCGGTCCACAACCGCTTTGGCCTCCAGGGCATACCAAAAAGATCTCTGAATCTTGGGGTGAACCGTCACCAAATGAATGGCCACCACTTTTTCCAGAAGGACACGATTGGCTTACTACTTTCCGGAATATCAGAGACATCACACCGCGACTGCCATGGCCGCTGCCATAACAGTTGCTGAGACTCAGATCACATGTATAACAAAATCTCACGGTGGCTGATTTGCAATAGAAAATCGACTATCCTCATTGATTCTCCAGGAATAGAGCAACTTCACTTGCGAAGTCGCCTACGAATTGGACCTTCCATTGTTTGCGGAGCAGCAGTTGTCGCGTGCAATGGCTGTATCCGACTCCACTCTGAAACTGAGCGAAGTCTCTGTGCAGGTGAAAGACAAATCGCGTTCAATGAAGACTATATTGACGACTGTACTATTCGGTCTCCCCATTTCACCAACAACGATGAAGGGGAGGTCAAACAACCCATTTTTTCAAGCCCGTCAAGTGTGTTGAAGTACGTACTGTCGTGTGCACGAACGCAGTCACGCGTGTTTCCAACAGAAAGATATTATTACTACAATTTTCCTCTTGGGCCACGACATGTTAGCGGTAACATACGATTTGCCGATGTCGAAAACGGTACGATTTCTGTTGGGTACTTTGATTCATATTACCCCCGAGACATCGAGGTGGCGGAGTATAAAGATGGTGATAGCGGCATTCGTATCAAATATAATAGCGAGTTGAACTCTGTTGACGTAGCGGTCGATGAGATCCAAAGAACATTCATTTTGGATCAGAGCGCATTCTCTAAACCGCCGTTTCAACTTCTCGACGGAGAAGAGTTTATTTCTGGCGTCAGAGACGAGTCGGGCTATTTTCTATATCTAATATTCTGGCGCCCGGGAAGGGCGTTTTATTATGTCTTGAATACTAGAGAGTCTGTGCCGGAGACGTGGTCACGCGGCGATGGTGCCAAGATCGAAACGTGGTGGGGAAGCCGCTCTAGGTTTTGCTTTCTCCACAATCTTCAACTTGACCGTTACATTCTTGTTGGTGTGCACGAGAGGGAAGTACGAGAGAATACTTGGTATGATGGTCCATTTGACCAAGTGCCGCCAAATTTGATGATCCAACACACTTTAGAAGTAGCGTATCCATATGTGATTGACGCGGGTGGCATTGACGACCATGGCAACTTCTTGGAAATGGAAGGCCAGCGTGTTGCGATCAGTCCCTACCAAGAGTACTCATCGGGTCCGAGCCTTGAGGCCTACCTTGAATCGGTTGTAGAAGATCGTGATACACCTGATGCTTGGACTAAAGCAACATATGAGAGCAAGCGGGACTGGCGTGCCTCACGTAATGCTCTCGGAGTTTCGGCTCATGCATCAGAACTGTCTGCGTCGTGGCCAGCAAACCATTGGGGAATCAGTAGTACAAGGTGGGGTGCACAACATGATGCAGCAGTAAGTGTTTCTTGGCCTCCCAACCATTCAGTTGACACAAGCAAAGATAGTAAATAGCTCGGAGTGGCGACTCTGATTTGTGCTTCATGCCCCCATCACCACCTCGGCGCACCCCGCGGCTCCGAGAACGAGGCTGACGATGCCGTTGAGCGTGAAGAAGGCCATGGGGATCCCCGCGAGGCCGCGGCGGGCGACGATCGTGTGCTCGAGGGCCAGGATCACGCCGACGAGCGCGACCGCGCCGAGCACGATCGGGCCGAAGCGCGGCTCGCGGTGCCACGCGAGGATGAGCACGCCGAACGCCCCGGCGTGGAGGAGCCGCGCGACCCACGCCGCCCCGCGAGGGCCGAGACGCGCGGGGATGCTGCGGAGGTTCTCACGCCGGTCGAACTCCAGATCCTGCAGGGCATAGATCACGTCGAACCCCGCGACCCACAGGACGACAAAGAGCGCCAGCAGCGGGATGGTCCACGATGGTGCCGTCCCTGCCGCGCCGGCCGACGACCCGAAGAGCATCGGGAGCGACACGGGCCGAATCGCGATGGCGGCGGCGATAGGTGAGGCGCCCAGTGCGCCGCCAAGGAACACATGGCAGAGTGCCGTGAATCGCTTGGTGATGGAGTAGAACGCGATCCACGCGAGCACGGGGACCGCGAGGATCATCGGCCAGGGGTTCTGGTCGAGCAGGTAGAACCCGCCCGTGCCCAGGACGAAGAATGCCGCCGAGGTGAGGGCGATCGTCCAGCCGCGCGTGGGTGAGAGCCGTCCCGAGGCCAGGGCGCGGCGTGCCGTGCGTTCGTTGCGCGCATCGATGTCGCGATCGGCGAGGCGATTGAAGAGCATCGCCCACGTGCGCGCCAGGACCATGCAGAGGACGACGAGGGCAAGTTGCAGGGCGAAGTGCCCCCAGGGCGAGTCGGGATCACGCGCCAGGAACGCCGCGAGCACGGCAAAGGGCAGGGCGAAGACCGAGTGGGCGAGTTTGATGTCGCCCGCGGCGATGCGGAGCGATTGGGCGAACGCCTGGCGGGAGTTGGCGTGGATGGTCGGCGTGTGGGTCACGGCGTTCGATGTATCTGATCACAACTCTGGAGAGTTGTGCCACCAGGAGAAAGCCTCTGAGAATGCCGGGGGAGGGACTTGAACCCACACTCCCTTTTGGGGAAGCGGATTTTGAATCCGCTGCGTCTGCCATTTCGCCACCCCGGCGTCGATGAGGTCAGGATATCACGACGGCGAGGCGTACGACGGCTTGTCGGCGATATCGCGCTCGACGCGGAAGACCTGGCGCTGGATCACCGCGCGCCACGCCGGGTCGGTCTCGAGCAGCAGCGCCCGCTGGAGGCGCTCCAGCGACGGCTCGTCGGAGACCATGAGGGTCTGGACGAGAACGGCGTGCCCGCGGAGGGAGGGGAGGTAGGCCGGGTCGCGGTCGAGGCTCTCGACGAAGTACTGGAGCGACTCCTTGTGCCACCCGGCGCGGAGGTAGGCCTGGGCGAGGTTCTCGTAGGGGCGCGGGTCGGTGGGGAGGAGTTCGGCGGCTCGGCGGAAGGCGGTGCCGGCGTCCATGTAGTTGCGCTCGCCCTCCATGAGACAAACGCCGAGGTTCTGCCAGACGGCCCCGATGTCCTCGCGCTGCTGGAGGGACTTGCGGTACATCTCGGCGGCCTTCTGGTAGGCCTGGGCGCGTTCGACCTGGTCTTTCTCATGCTCGGCGTTCTGGCGGAGGGAGTCGGCCTTGGCCCAGAGTTTCCCGGCCTCGACCGTGCGCGCGTCCATGTCGTCTTGGGCGACGAACCGCGTACCGGACGTGTTGCACGCGCCGAGCGACGCGGGGAGGCCCAGCAGGATGGCGGCGAGGAGGAGTCGGGTCGTGTGTCGGTTCATCGTCGTCTCGTGGTTGGCGAAGCGCTATCGGTCGATCCGTTCCCAGCGGTAGAACTTGATGTCGGCGGACCACTCGTGAGCCTCGGGCATGATCTTGATGCCCTCGACCTCGAGGCCCGGCACGCTCTTCAGGGAGAGTTCGACCCACGCGAGGATGGCGCCGATGGACTCGTCCTTGACCTTGCTGTAGTCGATGATGGTGCGCTGGACCTCGCCGATGGGCGCCTCGGCGGTGACGCGCGGGGCCTGGGGCTCGGATTTCATCCCGGCCTGGCGGGCGTAGGAGTTGATCGTGCTGCGGATCATCGTGTTGGGAACGAAGCCCCCTGACGAGCCCTTCGCGTCGATCTCGGCGCGGAGTTTCTTGAGTTCGCCGGCCTTGTTCACGAGGTTCGCGCTCCAGGCGCGGTTCTGGGCGAGTTTCGATTGGGCCGACTGCTCCCCGGTGACGGCCCAAGCGGCCACCGCGGCACATACGACGAGCACGAAGACCGCGAAGAGCACCAGGCTCCGCGGGCGGTTGCGCATCTCGGTGCGAGCGGCGGCGGCGGCGAGGTCGAAGCGTGCGTCGCTGGCCGACGAGTCGCGGGGGGTGAAGGTGCCCGAGTCAAAGGCGGTCATGGGCGTGGCTCCGGCGTGCTGGGCCACGAGCCCACGAGTTTGCAGACGAACTTCTTGCCAGTCGCGCCCTGTCGCTCTTCCGAGATAGTTTCCTGGCCCCACACGATCTGCGAGCCGGCGATGTTGCGGAGCGCGTTGGGGACGGGCTCGACGGCGGGGAGGGACTCGGCGCTGACCCAGACGGTGGCGTAGGTGGAGTAGACCTCGAGGCGCTCGAGGGAGAAATCGCCCGAGCCGAGGACGAGCGTGATGGTCTCGAGTTCCTTGAGGATGGGAAGGGCCGGGCGCGGGCCCTTGGGGATGGTGAGTTGCTTCTTCGCGCGAGTGATGGCCTCGTCGATGAGTTTGGACTTGGGGTCCACGCGATTCGCGAATTCGGGGAACTCCTTGGCGATCGCGTCGTTGGTGTCGAGAAAGACCTGGCCGGCCTCGGCGGAGGCGGCGATCGCGCGAGCGCGGGCTTGCCACGCCCAGACGCCCAGGACGCCCGCGACGATCGTCGCGAGGAGGGCGAGCCAGCGGTACATCTGGCGGTGGGCCTTGCCCGGGCGCGAGGCGAGGGAGACGAGTTCGGCGGCGGGGTCGGGGAGCGTGGATTGCGGGATCGGCGTGCGCTCGAGCGCGCCGGCGAGCCGCGAGAGCGTGGCGCCGAGTGGGTCCTCGTCGGCGGCGACCTGGCCGGCGGAGCCTGGCCAGGCGCGGGAGAGGCCGTCCATGAGCGGCCGCGCAACGTGATGGGGCGCGACGGCGACGAGGCGCTTGGGTGCGACGCCGAGTTGCAAGGACCAACTGGTGAAATCCATCGAGAGCCGCGAGATCTCGGCATCGTCGAGGTGGACGTGGTCCTCGTCGGCGCGGGCGAGGCGCATCTCGCCGCCGGCGAGGAGGCGTCCCGCGAGCGACCATGCCCAGACGAGTCGCGGGGCGTCGGCGCGCGAGGGATCGACGACGACGATCGCCAGGGGCGATGGCGGCTCAGGGATCGTCGTCTCGCTCCCGGGTGCGGCGTTGAGGGCCGAAGCGGGATCCCACGCGTCGGCGATCGCGTGCCAGAGCGAGAGCGTCGAGCCGATGGTCACGCCCAGCGCGTCGAGTTCGTCGGCGAGGACGCGCGCGGGAAGATCGGCCTGGGCGAGGATCGCGAGACGCTCGGGGGCGGCGATCTGATCACCCTTTCGTGATCTTGCGCGAGATGTTGTTGCCCTAGCCGGTTGCTCGGCGACGGCGACGCCCATGGGCTGGATGAGCGAGTCGAGGGGATCCTGGGCGAAGAACTCGATGGGGCCAGAGTGGGGCGTGGTGCGTGCGCCCAGGGCGTCATCGCCCGCGGGAACGGCGCCCATCCGCGCGAGCGTGGCGACGACCTGGGGCTCGGCGGAGGGGCTGGAGATCCACGAACAGACGCCGCCGACGGTATCGAGGCAGAGCCACTCAAGCCTTCCCGCGGCGCGCGTGCCCGAGAGGGACGAGGCGATCCAGCGGGCGGCCTGGGCGATGGTGCGTTCGGGGGAGTCCTCGCCCTGCGGCGCGGCCCAGCGTTCCTCGGTCCCTTGGCCGGCGAGGCGAACCGAGCGGATCGCGATGCCGCGTTGCGCTCGTTCGAGATAGGCGATTCGGACGCTCATCTAGAAGTCGATCCCGAGGTACTTGAGCGCTTCAACGTCCAGTTCGGTGCCGTCACGATCGGGCGATTCGGACTGGAGTTTCTGGCGATACTGGATGAACTCTTGGACCTGCTTGGCCTGGCCCTGGCGGATGAGTTCCTGGAGGACCTTGCTCGTCTCGCTGGCGTAGGCGTCCTCCTTGACCTCGGACTTGCCCATGAGTTCGCGGAGGAGTTGCTGGACCTGTTCCTCGGAGAGGCGCCCGTCCTGATTGGCTGCGGCGTCCATGGAACCCGGGCGCGAGGCGTTGGCGGTCGTTGCCGCGGCGGAGGCGGAGGCCGCAGAGTTGGCGGCCGAAACGCGGATGCCGGGCGAAGCGGTTGAGGCGCCGCCCATGGCGTTGGGATTGGTTCCGGGGCGTTGCTGACCTTGTGCGCCGGCGGCGGCGACGCGAGTGAAGAAGTCGCCCGTGCGCTCGGCGCGCTCGAGGCGGCGGGTCACGCCGTCACGGTCGAGTTCGACGAAGTCTCGATCGATGGTCGCGACGCGCTCGCCCTCGATCGACTGACCGACCTTGACGAGCACCTGGTGCGGCCCGCGCGCGATCATGGCGCGCTTCAGTCCGGCGAACTCGATCTGGCCAAGGTATTTCAGTTCGTCGGCCTGGGGCGGGGGCGTGGTGTCGGCCACGGGCGTGGTTGGAACGCTCGGCGGCGTGACCGGCTCGATCACGATCGGCCTCGGGCTGTTGGCGAACGAGCCGAACCTCGCGGCGGTGGGCGTGAGGTCGATCGCGGTGCGGGTCTCGCCCTTGGTCGCGGTGACCACGGCGGTAGGAATCGTGATGACACGCGGCGAGGGCGAGGCCGACTGGGGCGACTTGAGCGCCGAGACGAGGACCCACGCACCCAGGCCGACGCTCGCGAGCGTCCCGATCCGGGCGATCCAGGTGATCCGCGTGGCTTTGGTTCGAGGCATGTCCATGGCGTGCTTCCCTTCCGTTTCCTGTCGCTCGCCCCGCGATCGCGATGGTTCTGGCCTCCTCCCTGAGGCGTGCCGAATCGCGAGGCTCAACTGTATCAGTACTGCTCGCGCTTCATCTCCAGGACCGAGACACGTCTTTGAAACCCGGCCAGACCGTCGCGATCGCCGCCGGAGGAGAGGACCACGCCCGAGTATCGCAGCCGCTGCCCCGGCAGGCGGAGCGAGTTGTCGGTCGGTTCGACGCGGCAGGTCCAGAGGATCGGCGACGCAGTCAGGGCCTTGCGGAGCGCGTTCTGCTCCTCGGGCGTGACGCCGGAGTTGATGATGACCTGGTCGAGCGTGACGGGGGTCAAGGGCTCTGTCGCGCGGGCGCGGATGATCTCGCCGGGGATGGTCTTGCCGTTTCCCGGGTTGCAGCACGTCGCGACCACGGCGTCGAGGACCTCCTCGCGGGCGCTGTTGGCGCTGATCGCGACGGGTCCGAGGCGGCGGGTCCACGTGACCGTCTGGTCCTTGGCGCGAGCGGCGAGTTCGTCGAGGATGCGCGAGGCGAAGTCGTAGCGCAGGCCCTGGAGCGCGGTGAGATCGTCGAGGGCGGTCCCCTGGGCGTCTTCGAAATACACGAGGATCCCGGCCTCGCCCTGCGGCGAGATCTCGAAGGCCAGGCCGTTCTCGCCGAGGTTGTCGATGACGGGGGCGTTGCCGAGGGATCGAACCCAGGTTTCCACGGCCTCGGCGAGTCCGCGCTCGAGGTGGCGCGTCTCATAGAGCGCGACCTGGCGCTGCACGGACATGGTCTGGGCCATCTGGCGCTCGACCATCACCGCGAGGGCAATGGCCGCGACGAAGGAGAGCATGACGACAAACATGAGCGCGAAGCCCTTGCGTCGCGCGGGGCGGCGACGCGCGGCACGTCGCGCGTTCACGGACTGTGAGCGGCTCATGGCTTGGCGTCTCCTTCGGAGGTCCTCTTACCACCGGGGCGTTCGCGGACGGCGCCGGGATTGAGCGGCGTGGCGGCGGGCTTGGACCCGCTCGCTCCGGGCTTGGACGAGCCGGTCGTTCGAGTGGCCGCGCTCCCGGTCGTGGCGCTGGGCGAGATCGGCTTTCCAGAGGCGTCGACGGCGACGGGTTGGTTGACCTCGGCGCCGCTGACCCAGTTGAGTTCGAAGAGCCAGTTGGCGGTGAAGCCGCTGCGGGTCTTGAGTTCCATCTCGACGTAGGCCGGGATGTCGTTGGTGTACGCGAGGGTGTAGGTCGTCTGTCGTTGGCTCTTGACGAAAACACGCCACTCGAGGGCCTCGATCTTCGACGCGAGGCGATAGGGCTGGCCGACGGGTTGAAGGAGGTCCGGGGGCTGGATCGCCGTGAGTTCGGCGTTCTCCGCGTCGTCATCGGCGAATCGCGGTGGGAGCGGGACCCACCACAACTCCCACAGGGGCTTGGAATCCTCGGGGACGCTCATGGCGTTGAGTTGTGCCGGTGGCACCGGCCGCAACTCGAAAGCGCCGCGCACGGCCTGGACGACCGGCTCGTCCGTCGGCTGCTCGAGGGGAGACTCGTCGCCGGGCGCGAGCGTCTGGCCGGAGATCGCGGCGTCCTTGGCGGCCTGCTCGCGCTCGGCCTTGCGACGCTCGTAGTCCTTCTCTCGCTCGCGACGCTCACGCGCGGTGTACGCCAGACGTGCGGCGAGGGTCTCGTCGGTGGAGACGGGAACGGGCGACGCCGAGAGCACGACCTCGAGCCGCTGGGGCGTGAAGTTCGAGGATGACACCGCCGTGTATCCGAGCGGATCCGAGAATCGAGCCGGATCGTCGAGGGTGAGGCGCAAGCGCGGGGCGGCACGCACGGGGAGCGGGGCGTCTTCCTCTGCCGCGGCGCCGGTGTCCAGCCCGGCATCGGCGAGAGCCTTGGCGGCGGCGGCGGCGTTGGCGGCGGAACTTGTTGGGGACTTCGTGCCCGCGGGTGAACCGACAGGCGTGAGCGAACTGGGTATGACCGAACCAGTCGATGCGGCTTTGTCCAATGCTGCGGCGGCGTCGGCGGCCTCGCGCTCGCGCCGTGCTTTCTCGCGTGCGACGGGGTCGCTCCCCTCGGCGACGACGAGTGTGCTGAACGTCCGCTCCATCACGATGCGCGTGCGTTCGATCTCGGCCATCTCGTCATAGCGGCGCTCGAGGCGGCGATCGGTGGTGGAGACGGTGAAGAAGACGCCGAACGCCGCGCCCAGCACGACGACGCCGATCGCCATCGCGAGCATGAGTTCCAGGAGCGTGAACGCGCGCCGGGTCATGGCTTGCTCCCCGAGGGTGTCGTGCGATTCGGCGTGGTCCGTGAGCCGGTCCCGCCGACGGGTTGGGAGAGCAGTTCGATGATGCGACCGGTTGTGGCGGCCTTCTGGAGCGAGTCCGGATTTCGCAGCGGAATCGGGTTGTTGAGGCGGACAAGGTGGGCCGTGGGAACGCCCAGGTCGGGCGATGGTGCGCCCCCCGAGCGCTCGGAGAGCCACACGGTGACGGAGAGGTTCGTGAATCGCTCGAGCACCTGTCCGCGGCGGGCGATGCGGGCGTTGTCGCTGTCGGTGGGGACGAAACCGGCGTGGAAGTCCACGGGCGTGGCCTCGTACGACCAGCGGTAGAACTCGCGCTCGTTCTCGACGAAGGGGTCGGCCGCCATGCGGGCAAGTTCGTTGGCGTCGTCGAGATAGATGATGACGAGGCGGTTGGCGATCTCCGAAGCGGTGAGGCGCTGGCGCTGCTGGGTTTGCTGCAGCACGATCGAGTTGAGCGTCACAAAGACGGCGAGCGCCACGCCCGCGAGGAGCACGGCGGAGACGATCGTCTCGAGAAATGTGAAGCCTCGGCGGCGCATGGGGTGCCTCGTGCCTCGCGTGGGCACGTCACTATCACGGATTCGCGGGCGTCTCCGGGGCGTTGATCAGCCACACATCGATGTCGTCGGGCGTGCCCACCTGCATGTCGGGGCCCGACGAGGTGAGGAGATATGGACGATCAACATCGCCCGGGCGCGGCTCATAGTTCAGGTTGGTCCCCCAGCCGTCCTGGAGTTTCTTGTTCGAGAGGAACTTGGTCTGGATGAGGACGTTGAGTTGGTTTGGGGCTGACGAGTACTGGAGGATGTACGAGTCGAGGGCGGACTTAATGGTGTTGAGCGTGGACTGGGTCGCGGTGACCTTGCCCTTGGCGCCCATGCCCAGCACGTTGAAGGCGGCGACGGCCATCAGGATCCCGATGATCGCGAGGACGAGCATGAGTTCGAGGAGCGAGAAGCCGCCCCGGGCGCGGCGACGACGCGTGCCTGAACCGGTGTGCGACATGGAGTGTGTTGTGTTCGGAGACATGGATCGGATTCCTTGGGTCTGCATGGTCGTGGCCTTACTTCAAATGACGCGCGGATGGTGGTGCTCCGTCCGCGATTGTTGCGATTCTCACTGGTTTTCTAGCCCACCGACGCCGGGGCCTTCATTAGCGGGATCATGATCGAGAGAAGCAATGTTCCGATCACGAGGAACATCACGATGATCAACGCCGGCTCGAGCACGGCGAGGAATCTTCCCGAGAGCCGCTCGACATCCTCGGTCGCGTCGGCGGCAAGGGTCTCGAAGGCAGGCGTGAGGTCGCCCGTGCGTTCGGCGGCGACGAGCAATCGTCGCGTGGGGAGCGGGAGGGCGTCGACGCGCTCGATGAGCACGCGGAGCAGGCCGCCCTCGATGAGTTTGGTCTGGAGCGTGGCGAGTTGCGAGCGAAGACGCGGGTGCCCGATGACGCCGGTGGCGACGCCGAGCGCGTCGGAGAGAGGGACGCCGCTGCGCGACATCGCGGCCATCACCGTGAAGAATCGCGTGGACTCCTGCGCGAGGACCACGTCGCGGAGGACGGGAATCCGTCGCGAGAGCCGCGCGATCAGCCCGGCAATCTGCTTGCGCGACATCACGCCCAGCGTGATCGCGACGAGCAGGCCCAGGAGTGCCCAGACCCAGTTCGCGACCAGCCCCTCGCCGAGGGTGACGAGGATCTTCGTGGGCAGTGGCAGCGGCTTGCCCATGCTCTCGATGGCGCGCCCGATGCGCGGCACGATGAACATGATGATGCCCGTGCCCATCAGGATGCTGAGCGAGAGCACGATGATCGGATAGAGCATCAGTGTGGCGGCCTTGCCCATCACCGCCAACTGGCGACGCAGGGTGATCGAGAGTTGCTTCGCCGCACCCGCGAGGTCCCCCGAGCGCTCCGCCGCCCTATAGACGGCGATCGTCACGCGATCGAACGCGCCCGTCTGCTGGCAGGCGGCGGCAAAGGAACTCCCGCCGGCGACGAGCGTGCGGATCTTCCCGACGAGCGGCCTGGCGACCGGGGCCACTGCCGCACCGGTCACGTCCAACGCCTCAACCAGCGAGACACCCCGGCTGAGAAGTTGGGAGAGTTGCGTGTGGATCTCGGCCTGGTCCTTGGGCTTGAGTTTCGAGCGTGGCGTGAGTTCGAGCCACGAGGGGAACTCCCAGGTCCGCAGGGGGACAAGCCGCTCCCGTCGGAGGTCGTCCACGAGAGCACGGCGAGTCTCAGCCGTACGAACGCCAACCGAACGCCCGCCATTCACCTTGGCGGCGAGATAGAGGTAACTCGAGGCTCGTCTTCCGACCGTGGACATGTGCAGGAAGTCTAGAGGCTTGGGACCATCCGGCCCGTCTCAAATGGAGGACGAACCACGCCGGAAACTCCTTACCGGACAGGCCGGGTCACACCAAGATCGGCCACAGGGCGTCAGAATCGCGAGGACTTGAGCGGGCGTGTGGACGTTGGGCGTGGGGACTCAGAGAATCATGCGTGCGCGGCGTGAGTCGCCGAGCGAATGCTCGCAGAATGAGCATCAAAGCCAGAATCAACCTCCTGCCGAGACCGCCATGCCCACGACCACACCGTCTGCCGCGTCCACCCGAACGTCCTCGCGCCCGCAGACGATGCGGGCGCTCGTCAAGCACCACGCCGGCCCGGAGTTGATGTTCGACCCGGCCCACCCCAAGCCCGTGCCGGGCCCGCGCGACGTGCTCATCCGCGTGAAGAAGGTCGGGATCTGCGGGACGGATCGGCACATCTGGGAGTGGGACGACTGGGCAGCGGGTCGCATCCCCGTCGGCATCGTGACGGGGCACGAGTTCGTGGGCGTGATCGAGGAGGTCGGGAGCGCGGTGACGCGGTACAAGCCGGGCCTCCGCGTGAGCGCCGAGGGGCACATCACCGCGGGCGTCGATTACAACAGCCGCACCGGCAACGCCCACATCGCCAGCGACACGAAGATCCTGGGCATCGATCGCGACGGCGTCTTCGCGGAGTATGTCATCGTCCCCGAAGAGAACGTCTGGCCCGTGCACGCGAAGATCCCCGACAAGGTCGCGGCGGTCCTCGACCCGCTCGGCAACGCCGTGCACACGGTGATGGCGGCGGGGGTCTCGGCCAAGAGCGTGCTCATCACGGGGACGGGGATCATCGGCCTGATGGCGGTGACGGTTGCCAAGGCCGCGGGTGCGGGGCGGATCTTCGCGACCGACATGAGCCCCGCTCGCCGGGCGATCGCGAAACGCCTGGGCGCGGCCGACGCCTTCGACCCGCGAAGCGACGCATGGGTGAAGGAAGTTCAGAAAGCCTGCCGCGGCGAGGGCGTCGACGTGCTCCTCGAGATGTCGGGCTCGCCCACGGCGTATGACCAGGGGTTCAGTGCCCTTCGCAACGGCGGGACGGCGGCCCTGCTGGGGATTCCCGCCAAGCCGCCGACGTTCAACATCACCCAGCACGTCGTCTTCAAGGGCGCGACGGTGCTGGGGATCAATGGGCGGAAGATGTTCGAGACGTGGTACCAGATGGAGGAGTTGCTCCTCTCGGGGAAACTCGAACTCGACGAGATCATCACCCACGAGTTCCCGCTGGAGGAGTTCAAGAAGGCCCACGAGACGATGATCTCCGGGGAGGGGATCAAGGTGGTGATGGGCGTGTCTGCCTAGATCCGCAGAGTTTTGCATTACTGTGAATCAAAGATAGTTTTTCGTATTTTGACATTATTCGCCAAACGACATACTGTCACAATGTCGATGAGTATCTTTTGGTGACACATGTCCAACTCCAAGTTCGAATCCGAGAAACCCCCGCTCACGATCGAAGAGATCTTTCGCGATCGTTCAAAGGGCTCGATTTTCGAGCGAGCATTCATGATCCTGGGGCAAGTCCGAGAACTCGACACTGAATATAGACCATGGCGAAAACTGCGCCCCATCGCCAGGGATGCTGGACTCGACCCTGTTGATGCTTGGGCGGCGGCCAAGTTCCTCCGGTCGAGTGATTTCAGAGCGATCAGCCTCTACACGTCAAACTTTGGTAGATTTGGATATAGCGAAGGTCGGTATCTGGCCGAGTCGTTGCACCGCATTGACCGAGCGTTCGGCGGAGGCGGAGCCGCTTCGCTCGAGCATGGCATGCTCTCGGATGACGCCCACCGCACACGGCTGCGCATCCGCACACTCATGGACGAGGCCGCGGAGTCTTCGCTGATTGAGGGTGCCGCGACGACACGAAAGGACGCGATCGAACTGCTCCGCAGTCGACGGGATGCAAAGACCAAGGGCGAGCGCATGGTCATGAACAACTTCGCGGCAATGCAGCAAATCAAGCAGTGGCGTGACCGACCGCTGTCTCCCGAGATGCTCCGCGAGCTTCAGGGCATCCTCACGGAAGGAACACTCAAGAACCCGGAGGAATCGCGTCGATTTCGACGCCTGGACGAGCCTGTTCGTGTCGAGCACGAAATCACTGGAGAGGTCATCCACACGCCACCACCGGCAGAGAGCCTGCCCGGCCGCGTCGAGGCGCTATGCGCGTTCGCCAACAAGGTACACAAAGGTGCCGAGTTCATCCACCCCATCGTGAAGGCGTCGATCCTGCACTTCATGATCGGGTATGACCATCCCTTTGTCGATGGAAATGGTCGCACCGCACGCGCAGTGTTCTACTGGTACGCGTTAAGACAAGGATACTCGATCTTCGAGTACATCCCGATCTCCGAACGAATTCGAGCAGGCCGCTCACGATATCCGCAGGCGTACATCGACTGCGAGCTCGACGAAGGGGACCTCACCTACTTTGTACTCTACAAACTGGACATGATCGAGCAGTCCCTCGATGCACTCGCGGCACACATCCGCCACGAGGAGGACAAGATCAAGCGGAGCGAACGATTGCTTCGACTTTCCAAGGACCTCTCACTCCGTCAGCGCCTGATACTTGAACACGCGATCCGTCATCCACGCACGACATACACCGTCAAGAGCCACATGAACTCGAACGGCATCACCGCGGCAACGGCACGAAAGGACCTTGACGACCTCGTCCGTCGTCGACTCATGACCACGAGCAAGCGTGCGCGGGAGGTACTCTACATCGTTGTACCCACGCTACAGAATCGCCTCCAGAAGAAGGGCCTCTAACAGGGGATCAACCGGAACGTGTCATGATCCGCATCGCCCTCCGCATGCTCGTTGGAGACCCCATCAAGTGGATGGGCGTGGTCCTCGGCGTCTTCTTCTGCACCTTTCTCATCGCGCATCTGCTCTCGATGTTCAACGCGATGCTGCAGCGGACCTACGCGACGATCTCCGACATCCCCCAGGCCCAGGTCTGGGTCATGGACCCCGCGACCGAGTATGTGGACGAGACCGCCGGCCTGCCGCCGACCGCGCTCGACCGGGTGCGGAGCGTGCGCGGCGTGGAGTGGGCCGTGCCCCTCACCCTCGCGGGTGTGCGGGCGCGGCTGCCCAATGGCCTCTTCCGCCCCGTCACGATCGTCGGCGTCGACGACGCGACGCTCCTGGGCGCGCCCGACTCGATCCGTGGCGGCACGCCTGCCGACCTGCGCATCAGCGATGCCGTCATCATCGACGACGCCTCGGCGGCGACGCTCCTCCCCATGCCGCTGCACGCCGCCACGCGCACGCCCGGTTGGAACATGCCCGACTTCGACGTCCCCACGCGCCCGCTCGATGTGGGCGATGAGGTCCTGCTCAATGACCATCGCCTCCGCGTCGTGGGCATCGCGACGCTCACGCCTCGCTTCCTCTCGCGGGCGACGGCGTACGTCACCTACACGCACGCGCTCTCCATCATCCCGCCCCAGCGCAACACGCTCTCGTACGTGCTCGTCAAGGTCCAGCCCGGCGAGAGCCCAATGGCGCTCGCCGCGAGGATCCAGGAACGAACGGGTTTGCGAGCCCTTGATGCCGCGACCTTCTCGCAGGTCACGCGGAACTACTTTGTCCGCGTCAGCGGCGTGGTCTCGCGGATCGGCTTCATGGTCGGCATCGGCGTGGTCGTCGGCGCATGCGTCAGCGGGCTGCTGCTCTTTCTTTTCACCAACGAGAACGCGCGGTACTACGCGACGTTCAAGGCCTTGGGCGCTGAGAGCAAGACGATCGTGCTCATGGTCGTCGCCCAGGCGCTCCTCTCGGGTGTGGTGGGGTATGGGCTGGGCGTCGGCGCGTCGTCGCTCATCGGGCTGACGGTGAAGTCCCCCGCGATGCCGTATCACCTGACGGCGTGGACCCTCGGGTTCACGGCGGTCACCGTGCTCTTTGTCACAGTCGCGTCGGCGGCCCTGAGCGCGATGAAGGTCATCCGCCTCACGCCGGCACGCGTCTTCGCGGGCACCTGAACCTCATCACCGTCGCAATCCCATCACTTCTTGGGCGGCATCGATCGCAGCGCCTCCGCCACGCCGATCTCGTGCAGGCGCACGCTGGCTCGTTCCATCGCCTGGCGGGCCGCGTTCAACTCATTGGGATCGACGCTCTGCCAGTCCCGATCGGCACGGTCCACGAGGGCCGCGAGTCGATCGGTGAGCGTCCGGAGTTCGCCGGCATAGGCCGAATCAACCTTGGCCCCGAGTTTGTCGAGCCGGTCTCGCGTCCATTTGATCTCGAGGCGCGAGGTCGCGACAAGGTCCACGACGCGGTGGCGGCGCATGTCGTCCTTCGCGTGCGCGAGCGACTCACGCTCGATCCGATCGATCTCGTCGCGAGAGAGGCCATGGTTCGGCACGATCTGGACGGACGTGCGTGTGTCGCTGCGGCGCTCGCGGGCCGAGACGCGAAGGACGCCGTTGGAATCCACGAGGAACTCGACCTCGACCTGGGGGATTCCCGCGGGCATGGGCGGAATGCCGCGGAGGTGGAACTCGCCGAGGCTCCGGCAGTCCTGGGCCATCTCGCGCTCGCCCTGCAGCACGTTGAGTTTGATCGAGGTCTGCCCGTCGATGCTGGTCGAGAACATCTCGGCCGCGCGCGCAGGGACGGCCGAGTTCCGCATGATGATCTTCGCCACCGCGCCCCCCGCGGTCTCGAGTCCCAGGCTGAGCGGGATGACATCGAGCAGGAGCGCGCCCGTGTGCCGCCCCTCGAGGATCGCCCCCTGCACCGCCGCCCCGAGCGCGACGACCTGGTCCGGGTCGATCGCGGAGTAGGCCTCGAACCCGAAGTATTCTCGCACACGCTCGCGCACCAGCGGCACACGCGTCGAGCCGCCCACGAGCACCACCACGCCAGGCCCGCCCGCCTCGGGTGATCTCGGTCTCTCACGCTCGTCGAGCATCCCCGCATCACGCAGCGCCCGGCGGCACGCGTGCATCGTTCGATCCACGAGCGTCCCGATCAGCGAATCGAATCGCGCCCGCGACATCTCGGCGTTGATCGTTGGTCCTTTGGCGAGTTGCACCTCGATTCGTGTCACCGATCGTTCGCTCAGATCGCGCTTTGCTCGTTCGCATGCCGCGATGACTCGCGCCCGATCGTCGGCGCCGAGCGACTCGGGCGCGAGACCCGCGTCCTGGAGCACGGCCCCGGCTATGACCTGATCGAAATCGTCGCCGCCCAGATGCGTGTCGCCCGCGGTCGAGAGCACGCGGTACGCCTCGCGCGCGGGCGCCGAGCCTGGCCCCGAATCCATCGGCGGCACGAGTTCGAGGACAGAGACATCGAACGTCCCGCCACCAAGGTCATAGACCACGACCGTGTTCGCGCCACTCTTCTCGGCGGTGTTGCGGTCGGCGCTGCGGTCGAGAGAGAGGCCATACGCGAGGGCGGCGGCCGTCGGCTCATTCACGATGCGCACGACCTCCAGCCCGGCGAGGCGTCCCGCGTCGCGCGTCGCCTGCCGCTGGGCATCGTCGAAATACGCGGGCACGGTGACCACCGCGCGCCGGACGCGCACGCCGAGCCGATCCGACGCGATGTCGCGCAGCCGTCGGAGGATCGCCGCCGAGACCTCCTGGGGCGAGACGACGCGCTCCGGATTACGGGCCGAGGGGAGCGCGACGCGCGCGGTATTGTGCTCGCCCCGCACGACTTCGTACGCGAGATACGGCAGATCGCCCGTGGCATCGTCGAGGCTTCGCCCCATGAGGCGTTTCACGCTGGAAATCGTGACCGAAGGCCGGCCGGTCTCGTCGCCAGAATGTCTCGCGGCACGCCCAACCACCTCATCCCAAGAGCCATCAGTGGACCGTGAATATCGCACGACGCTGGGCAGGATCGCCTCGCCCGATTCATCGAGGAGGACGTGCGGGCCCGAGTCGTCCCAGATGGCGACAAGGCTGTTGGTCGTGCCGAGATCGATCCCGACGATCGGGTCGTGGCGAGGCGTGGTGGATTCGGACGTGCCCATCGCCACACGATAGCGCACGATCGCGGCGCGCCCACAACACCGACCTCGCGACGACGCCCTGGTTTCGACTCTAGAAACTCGAGTCCAGCCCGGTGAGTTCGAAGAGCCGCTCGGCCAGGGCCCGCGCACCCTGCGTGGGCGCGTCGGCGTCGTGGAGGTCGAGGTGGTACGACCGGCGCGTGCCGTTCGCCGCGACATAGACCAACGCCGTGGGCGAGAGGAGATTCTCGGGCGGGATGTCGCGTTCGCCGGGGCGCGATCGGCGCGACTCGGGGCCGACGAGCCCCGACGCGCTGGTCAGGTGCCACAGATCGTCGACCTCGCCCGGGCTGAGTTGGCGCACGACCCTCGGCAGGGGCGTGTCCGCACGACGCCACCCCAGGGACGCGCGAAGACGTCCGTCGGGCTCCACGACGAACCATCCGGAGTTGGATCGCCCGGTCTCGGCGTTAGGATCGAGCAGCGTGACGGACAACGCGAAATCCTCCGGCGAGTCGATCGTCGAGGCCTGTCGACTGGCGCACGCGGTGGCCATGAGAGTCGTGCCCGTTCCCAACCACCACGCCAGATGTGCCCGCCAGGTTCGCATGACAGAGTGTAGTGATGAGCGATGCGAGTGCGCCGTCCCGGGTACCCCCACGCTCCGCGTGGGGCTTCCACTCCTACTCCCTTCTCTTCAATCCTCGAACATATGCACCAACCCAAGTCGAAGATCAAGCTCCATCTCCCCCACTGCTCACTACGAGACCGGCGTAGACTCGCGCGTGGATCCTGCATCCCCATCACCCGATGGCGCCGCACACAACGCGCACTTCGACGCCGAGGCGAACGACAGGTTTCGCGAGGCTCTCGCCGAGCCGACCGACAACGCCGATGAGGCCCTCGCTCGCGAGGCTGTCTCTCGTGCCGTCGCGGGCGCCGACGCCGGTGACCTGAGCCGTGCCGCGACGCACTTCGAGGAGTCTGTCAACCTGACCCGCGACGAGCGGGTGCTGTTTCTCGGCTTTCAGTTCGCGTTCCGGACGTCTCGACTGGAACTCGCCGAGCGTTTCGCGCGTCGGAGGATCGACGTCGCTGCGAACGATTCCGCCGTGGCCGCTCGGGCGTGGTCGAATCTCGGTCTCGTCCTCCACGCGCGCGGTGCATGGGACCAGAGCGAGCAGGCCCAGCATCGTGCGCTCGAGATCGATCGGCGGATCGGAAATCTCGAGGGCGTGGCCCGCGATCTGGGGAATCTCGCGCTCGTGCCCGAATCGCGAGGCGATCTCGACGAGGCCGAGCGGCTGAACCTCGAATCGCTCGAGATCGCCGAGCGATTGGGGGCGTCGTCAATCATCGCCACGAAACTCGCGAACCTAGGCGACATCGCCCACGCCAAGGGACGGCACGCCGAGGCGCGCGAGCGCTGGACGCGGGCCGCAGCGCTCTTCCGCGAACTCGGAAAGAGCGCGTGGCTGCGTGACTATGAGCGGAAGATCGCCTCGCTCGATGCCGAGAATCGGTCTTAGCAGCCGGCCTGGAATCGCGCGAGGTAGTAGAGCAGATCGTCGATGGTGACGGCACCGTCGGGCGTGGCGGTGCCCGAGCCGTCGTCCACGTCCGCCGCCACGTCACCCTGCTGGAAGACGCCGAGGTAGTAGAGCAGGTCGTCGATCGTCACGGCGCCGTCGGGCGTGCCTGTGGCGCTGCCGTCGTCCACGTCGGCGATGCAGACGGGCGTGATCGTGCCGACGGTGAAATTGAACCACAGGATCTCGTAGGGCTCGGCTTTGGTGGCGGAGAACTGGCGGGCGGGCTCGCCCTCAGCCTGGATGGCGAACGCGAGATTCATGCCCGTCGACGAACTGGAGTTCGCGGCGATATCCGCGAAGTCGAGCACCGATCCGTCGGCGAATCCCTCGGTTGGATACGTGCTCGCCTGGTTGTTCATGAAGTTGTAGTTTGAAAGCGCGAGGTAGTACTCCCCTTGGGCAAAGGTGCCCGTGACCGTGCCTGGGCCGCCCGTCACGCCCGGCGCGTCGTCGATGCCCAGGCCTGGAATGGGGTTCAGGTTCCCGTCGTAGATCCAGAAGTCCGAGTCGGAGTTGTGCCCCTGGCCTTGCGTGGTGATGGTGATGGAGCCCACGGCGAAGGAGCCGTCGATCACGGTCGGCTGGACGAGGACGCGTGAGTAGGTCGACTCATAGTTTGCCGTCGTGGCCGTGGTCCCCTGGACCCGGTAGTAGACCTCTTCGGCGCGACCAAAGCCGTACCACTGGTTCATGCGCGCGGGCGTGGTGGTCGCGGACGAGGCTTGAACGAGGGCATCGGAGCCTTCGGTGATGGTCCCGGCGAACTGCGACAGGCCACGGATCTGTGTTGTGTGTCCGGCGATGGCACTGGTCGTGACGAGGCGATGGCGATAGAGACCAAGGGGTGCCTGGGCGGTCTTCAGGTGGAAGTAGTCCACGGATGTCTCACCGGCCGCGGTACTCGTGCCCCTGGTCACGCCACGGATGATCTGGCCATCATCGAGAGATTCGATGACGTTGGCCGCGGCCTTGGACTCGTTCGGCTCGGATTCTGCATAGACCCCACCGACGTCGGGCGAGAGGACAACCTGACCCTGGGCGAAGCCCGCGAACACAGCCAGCGCCACGCCCCACCCGCTCATCGTGCTCCACCGCATGAAACGCTCCCAAATTCTGAGTCGGCCAAGTCCGGTTCTCGGGACAGGCCGTTTGTTCCATTCTGAATACGGACAACCCGCGCGGGTCGATCCAAGGGGAAACTACACCACGATTGGCGGTTTGGCCAGAAAAACGCGCCGACGAATCGAGAAATGTCCGCTGCTCACGATTCGGCGAGGTTATCGGGCGATGACCGATCAGCATCCATCCTGGAATCGCACGAGGTAATAGAGCAGATCGTCGATCGTGACGGCCCCATCGTGGACGCCCGTGCCCGTGCCGTCGTCCACGTCGGCGCTGCTGGCACCCTGCTGAAAGATCGAGATGTAGTAGAGCAGGTCGTCGATCGTGACGGCCCCATCGGGTGTGCCCGTGCCATTGCCATCGTCGACGTCGGCGACGCACTCGGGTGTGGTCGTGGGGAAGCATGTGCCGAAGAGGCGGATGATGTACGAGCCGCCCGACCCCGAGAAGTCCGACGCCCATGAGTTCAACGCGCCCGCGGCCCCGGGGCCATCGGGCGCGCGTTCGATGTCGAAGGGATCATCGAGCCAGATTGGACCGGTCGCGGAAGACGGATCGCGATCGAGTTCGCTAATCGCGAGGTAGTAGTTACCCGGCTCGGTGACGAACTGATTGGTGAGGAGCGACTGCGAAGAACTGGCGTCGTCGTTGAAGGTGACGCCCATGCCGTTCTCGTCGAAGAGGTAGAGTTGGGTGTCGAGCGTGGTGTAGCCGACGGTGGTGGCGGCGAAGTCGATGGGGCTGCAGATGTTGATCTTGTAGACGTCGGCCTGGTTTGGCCCGAGTGTGCCCATGATGCCGCGGAGCGGGCCGGCGCCGAGGGGAATCTGGGCGGTCTCGAGCGTCTCGCCGGCGGGTTGCTCTCCGGAGACCTCGTTCCAGACGATGATGGGGATGCCATCGGCGTTGATGCGGAGCGTGAACGGGCCTGTGTTGAGTGATGTGGAGGAGGCGCCGAAGTTCGGGGCGAAGGACATGTTGTACCCGCCGACGGCGAGGTAGTACGTCCCGATGTCGAGCGGCCCATCGGGGCCGGCGGAGACCACGCCGCCGAAACGCAGTTGGGAGAAGCGATCGATGCCATCGTCATCGTCGCTGGCGACGAGCTGGCCGGTGGAGCGATAGAGCCCGATCTCGGTGTCGTCGAGGTCGCTCCCGGTGATGCCCGTGGTGGAGATCGTGAGTTGACGCTCGGTGGAGAGGGAGAACTCCACGGAGACCGCGAGGCGGTACCACTGGATCTGCCCGGGCGAGACCACGCTGATGGGAATGGCGTCGCCCTGGCTCGAGGAGATGTCGCCGAGATCGATCGACGTGGGCTGGGCGAGCGCCGAACCGGAGGCGAGGATCTGAGAGACAAGCACGGCGGCAAGCGGGAGTCGCATCGTCGGTCCTCTCCGAAACATGGGCGCGAGACGAGCGGACTCGTCGATGCCCAGCGTGTGTCGTTCCACCCACGAGAGTGATGCCCCACCCCGGCCCCACCCCATATGCACTCTGTTCGAGTTCGCGCCCCGACGCTGTCGTAGGGAAGAATCGTGGCGAGCTCGGAGAAGCCCTCTCCCGCACTCTCGCGCGGGAGAGAGGTTACATGGCCTTAGCAGCCCGCCTGGAAGCGGACGATGAAGTAGAGCAGGTCGTCGATCGTCACGGCCCCGTCCTGGGTTCCCGTGCTCGTGCCGTTGTCCACGTCGGCGGCGACCGCACCGGTCTGGAAGATCGTGATGTAGTAGAGCAGGTCGTCGATGGTCACCGCGCCATCCACGGTGCCCGTGCCCGAGCCGTCGTCGGTGTCGGCGACGCAGTCAGGAATGACGGGGCCGGGGTAGCAGGCGCCCGTGAGAGCGACGGTGTAGGGAGCAGCGGCGATAGCGCCGGTCCAACTCGCGACGGCGCTTGAGGCGCCGGGGCCATCGGGCGCGCGCTCGACGGCGAAGGGCTGGTTCTCCCAGAGAAGATTCCCGCTGATATCCATGGGATCACGGTTGTAGCGCGTGATGGCGAGGAAGTACTCGCCCTCTTGCTGGACGAACTGGTTGGAGATCGTTGATTGGAGGACGCCCGCGGAGTCGTCGTTATAGGCGACGCCCGTGCCGTCGAGATGAAAGAGGAACAACTGAGTGTCGATGGCGACCTGGCCAACGGTGGTCGCGGAGAAGAGGAGCGGATCACAGACGCGGATCTTGAACATATCGGCGGTGTCGGTGCCGAGGTTGCCCGTGATGCCGGTGAGGTCGCCCGAGCCCTGCGGGATCTGGGCGGTCTCGGGGAGTTCACCCGCGGGCTGGGCGCCTTGACCCTCGACCCACGATCCGGCCGGGGGCGCCTGGACGGAGAAGTTGATGATGATATCGCCTGTGCCCGCGCCCGCTGACGTTGCGCTGTAGCCATCGGCGAAGGTGACATTGAAGACACCGGTAGCGAGGTAGTACTCGCCCGCGGGGAGTTCACCGTCCACACCCTGGGTGCCCCAACTGAGGAGGGAGAGGAGGCCCGTGCCGTCATCGTCATCGCTGGCGACGAGCGACCCGTCGTTGCGGAAGAGGCCGAGTTCCGTGTCGAGGCCGACGGTGGTCTCGGTGTCGATCTTCAGCGTGCGGTTGGATGAGAGGAGGTAGGCGTCCTGCACGTTGATGCGGAACCACTTGATCTCACCCGGGGCGGCGATGGTGGTTGTCTGGGTCACCCCGCCGGTGCTCACGCCGTAGTTCCCCAGGTCGGTGAACTCCGCGGGCTGGGCGAGAACGCTCCCCGCACACGCGGCGAAGACCGCCGCAGCAAACAATCCAATCTTCTTCATGTTCATACCCCTTCGAATCTGAGCCCTCGGGTCCTCCGACGGCGTTCCACGAAACATACACACACTCAAATCCGACGCGCCCCACACGGGGCGCGCCGGGAACACGCGTCAGCAGCCCGCCTGGAAGCGGACGATGAAGTAGAGCAGGTCGTCGATCGTCACGGCACCGTCCTGGGTTCCCGTGCTCGTGCCGTTGTCCACGTCGGCGGCGACCGCACCGGTCTGGAAGATCGTGATGTAGTAGAGCAGGTCGTCGATGGTCACGGCGCCATCCACGGTGCCCGTCCCGCTGCCGTCGTCGGTGTCGGCGACGCAGTCGGGGATCGCCGGGCCTGGGAAGCAGGCGCCGGTGAGCAGGATGGAGTAGGTGCCGCCCGTCGTGAGCGCGTCGGACTCCCACGCCGCGATGGGGTTGAAGGCGCCGGCGCCGTCGGGGGCGCGCTCGGTGGCAAACGGCGTGTCGATCCAGATCGCCTGCCCGAGGTTATCAATGGCGTCGCGGTCGTACTCACTGATGGCGAGGTAGTAGTCGCCCGTCTGCGTGACAAACTGGTTGGAGAGGGCGGACTGGAGCGGGCCGGCGTCATCGTCGAAAGCGACGCCCGTGCCATCGAGGTTGAAGAGCCAGAGTTGGGTATCGACATCGGTCACGCCGACCGTGCTCGCGGTGAAGAGCGACGTGTCGCAGATCTTGATCTTGAACATGTCGGACTCGTCGATGCCGAGGGAGCCGGTGAATCCGCTGAGCGAGCCAGTCCCCTGGGGCACGAGGGCGGTGTCGGGCATGTCACCGGCGTCGCCGTTCTCATCGACAAGACCCGTGGGAGGAGGCGTGGCGGTGATCTGGAGCAAGATATCGCCGGCGGCGGCGTTCGTGGTCGTCACGGTAAAGAATGGATCAAAAGCGGCGTTGTAGCCGACGACGGCAAGGTAGAACGTCCCAGCAGGGAGATCGCCGTTGAGCGATGCGCCGCCGAGCGATCCGAACGACAGGAGCGAATAGAACCCCGGACCGGCGTCGTCATCCGTGGCGATGAGCGAGCCACCCGCCGAATACAGCCCGAGTTCGGAGTCGTTGAAGAGGCTCCCCGCAACCTCGTTAGTCGCGATGCTCAGCATCCCCGCGCCGGCATTGAAGGGCGTGGTGGTCGTGAGGCTGTACCACTTGATCTCACCGACATCGAACGTGAGCGTCTGATTGTTGGCACCCGTGGCCCCGATGCTGCCCAGATTCGTGGAGGCCGGCGGCTCACCGGGTGTGATAGTGCTGACGTTGATGTTGTACGAGCCGACCGTCTCGCCGTCGGTGGTGACCGTGAACCCGGCGGAGAAGAGCGATTCCCAATCGCTGACGGAGAGGTAGTACGTGCCGGCGGCGAGCGTGCCGTCGGCCTCGCCCTCGCCGAAAGAGAGTTTCGCGAGGAAGCCCGTGCCGTCGAGGTCGTCCCAGGCGACCACGTTGCCCGCGGAGTCGAAGAGGCCGAGATCGGTGTCGAAGATGTCGAGCGACCCCTCGGTGTCGATGCGCAGGATCCCGTTCGCCAGCGCGGTGTACGGCGACGTGATCGTGATGCGGAACCAATCGACCTCGAAAGGCGCGTCGAGGGAGCCCGTGGTCGAGATCGGCGACGAGCCGGCGCCATACGAACCCAGATCCGTGAACGACGCGGGCTGCGCTTGCGCCATGCCGGCGCATAGACCCAATGCCAGTACCCCACTGAGACCGTACTTCATCTGACACCCCTTTGCAGAACGCAACAACACCAACGAACTCGCGTGAGGCACGAACGGCCAACACGCCTCGAAGTCACACTCGGCCTTGTCTCATTCTCCGGAGATCACCAGCATACCCCAAAAGTCTCCAACCGAACAGGCATTATGCCCAAAATTCACGTATCGGACCCGATTTTCTCGCGACGCCCGGCACCCCTTACGAGTGGTCGCCATTGCATTAGCACCCTTGCTGAAACCGAACGAGAAGATAGAGAAGATCATCGATCGTCACGGCACCATCCGGCGTCGCGGTCCCCGAGCCATCATCCACGTCGGCTGCGATGTCGCCGCTCGTGAACACGCCGAGGTAGTAGAGCAAATCATCGATCGTGACGGCCCCATCGGGGGTGCCCGTGCCGCTTCCATCGTCGAGATCGGCGACGCAGGTCGGCGTGGTGTCGATGAAGCACGCGCCGTTCAGCGTGATCGTG
Organism: Phycisphaerales bacterium; assembly: GCA_016699835.1. Lineage (NCBI taxonomy): Bacteria > Pseudomonadati > Planctomycetota > Phycisphaerae > Phycisphaerales > Phycisphaerales bacterium. Next base: position 2,090,335 of record CP064987.1, on the reverse strand, counting down.
TATCGACCGAAGGCGCCGTCACCGATCCAACCCGTGACCGGTTGCGAGGCCGCCGACCCATCGGGGGCGCGCTCGCCCGTGAAGGGCTGGTCCGCCCAGAGTTCCAGGCCCGACGCGGCGACCGGGTCGCGATCCCACCCGGCGATCGCGAGGATGTACTCGCCCGTGCCGGGGATCAGAGCCTCGGTGATGGTCGACTGCCTCGTGGTCGCGCTGTCGTCGTTGAAGACGACGCCCATGCCGTCGAGCGAGAAGAGGAACATCTGCGTGTCGAAGTCGGCGCCGAGCACGAGGGTCGCCGTGAATGGTGAGTTCGAGCAGATGTGGATCCTGTAGAGGTCAACGTCGGCGGCATCGAGGAGTTCGCCGCGGATCGAGCCGAGCGGTCCAATGCCCGTCACCGCTTGGGCCGACGCGGGAAGGTCGCCGGCGTCGTCCACCTCTCGCCACTGGTCCGCGGGCGGAACGGGCAACGTGCCGGCGGCGACCTGGACCTCGATGAGCCCCGAGTTCGCGTGTGTCGAGGCCATCATGAAGTTGGTCGCGATCGTTGCGGGAGCGCTCGTCACGCCGATGTAGTAGTCTCCTGCAGGGAGCGTGTCGCCATCGCGGCCGTCACTCTCGAGGGCGCCCGCGGGGAGTCGCTCTTCGGACCCGATGCCGAAGGAGAGCGAACTGAGCAGGCCCGGGCCGTCGTCGTCGTCGGAGGCGATGAGCGTGCCAGTGGCGTCATAGAGCGCGAGCACGGTGTCGTCGCCGTCGAGGAGGCTCTCGGCGGAATCGAGATCGAGAAACGTGCGATCGGCGCGGCTGATCGCGGTCGCGAGCGTGAATCGATACCAGACGACTCCCTGGGGGACAAGGCTCGCGTCGCCGATGAGTCGGCCCTCGAGTTCGAGCGTGCCGAGATCGATGGCCTCGGGTTGGGCCTGGGCGGCCGACGCAAGAAACCCGAACGCCACGATGGCCTGGAACACACGACTCTTGGCGTATGGGCGCATGGGAACCCTTTCTCCGGAACTGATGCCGATCACTAAGGAACCTACATCACTTTTGCGGTTTGGCCAGTCGATACCGACGAATCACGAAAAATACTTCCGGATTCCTGGTTGATTTTCGCGACCACCCGAACATTTCTCGGACTTGGGCGTTCTCGGTCGACCGGGCTCAGCAACCATCGGAGAATCGACCCAGGTAATAGAGAAGGTCGTCGATGGTGACGGCCCCATCGGGCGTGTTCGACCCGGAGCCGTCGTCGACGTCGGCGCGGATGCGGCCGGCCTGGAACTCGCCGAGGTAGAACAGTAGATCGTCGATGGTGACGGCCCCATCGGGCACGCCGGTGGCTTGTCCGTCATCAACATCCGCGACGCAGACCGGCGTCGAGGCGACAAAGCACGCGCCCGAGAGCGCGATCGTGTAGATCCCGCCCACGCCCGGATTGACCGAGGTCCAACCGGCGAGCAGGGCAAGGGAGGCTGGGCCATCGGGCGCCCTTTCGAGGTTGAACGGTTGTTCGTTCCAGATGGGTAGCCCATCGAACGTGACGGCACGCCGGCCGAACTGGTTGATCGCGATGTAGTACCGCCCCGGGGTCGTGACAAACTGCCCGGTGAGGAGGCTCTGACGGAGCGCCCCCGAGGGCTCGTCGTCGCTCATGGCGACGCCCGTGCCATCCTGGGCGAAGAGCATGAGGACGGTGTCCCAGTCGGCGCGCCCGATCGTGGAGGCGGTGAAGGCGGAAGGGTTGCAGATGTCGATGGCGTAGAGGTCGGTCTCGTCGCCCAGGATGAAGCCGCGAATCTCCGAGAGCGTGCCGCTGCCCTCGCACTCCTGCGCGGCCTGGAAGAGGTCCGGGGCGTCTGTGGTCTCGGTCCAGCGCGGCGGGGGGAGGGCGTCGTCCAACTCGAAGTTGGCGGAGCGCCATACGGACTCGACGCCGCCGGGCGCGTCGATGAAGTCCTCGAAGAAACGGAACTGCCACTCGCCCACGGCGGCGACGGGGGCGGTGAGTTCAAAGGAAAGACCCGAGATCGTGATCGGCTCGGAGAAGGCCTCGGTGGTCGTGGGCTGGAAGATCGTCGCGAGACCGGTGGGCGGGGTGATCATGATGCGGGCGTCGGCGGCCCATGTCCCCGGGGCGACCGGCTCGAGCACCCCCGTGAAGTTCACGCGGTGAGCGGTGAACTCCTCATCGACCGTCGCGACGCGGATGCTATTGCTCGCCGCGAGGAAGGCGCCGATGGAGTTCACGTCTGTGAAACTCTTTGTGGTGCGAGGCGTGGCGGTCGCGGCGATCGCGCAGCACACCATGGCCGCGGCGGCTCCGGTGAACAAAGCACCCTGTCGTACATCTCTACGCATTCCCCGCCCTCCATCGGTACAACGTACACCAAGAACACAGGTGAAACAAGCCACTCGCGACGAATGTTCACGGATTCCCGTATTGGGCTGCAAAAAAGAACCGGCACCCCGGGAGGCCGGGGTGCCGGATGAGCGATGGCTCAAAGTGTCGGCTTAGCAGCCGCCGTTGAAGCGGGCGAGGTAGTAGAGGAGGTCGTCGATGGTGACGCCGCCGTCACGGGCGCCCGTGGCGGTGCCGTCGTCCACGTCGGAGCAGACGTTGCCGGAGTTGAAGATGGCGAGGTAGTAGAGGAGGTCGTCGATGGTGACGCCGCCGTCGGGAGTGCCCGTCGCGGTGCCGTCGTCCACGTCGGCGACGCAACCGGCGATGTTGGTGCGGACATCGACGTCGATGGTTCCGGCGACAGCGCCGGTGGTGATGACCGCCCAGGAGTCCACGAAGAAGGCGGCGTTGTAGGTGCTGACGGCGAGGTAGTAGGTGCCGGCGGCGAGGTCGCCGTCGATGCCGTCGAAGATCGCGCCGTCGAGGTCGGCGGGACGGGTGTTGACGGTGTCACCGAAGGAGAGCTGGCTGGAGAAGCCGGGGCCGCCGTCGTCATCGATGGAGATGGCGAGGCCGGTGGAGTCGTAGAGCCCGATCTCGGTGTCGTTCACGCCGAAGCCGTTGTCGGCGATGTTGGAATCGAAGACGGTGATGTCGAGGTAGGTGCTGCCGGCATCGGTGGCGGCGGCGGGAATCTGGAGCTTGTACCAGAGGACGTCGCCGGCGTTGTAGGTGGCGTCGTTGACGAGCTTGCCCGAGAACTCGGGGGAGAAGACGCGGCAGAGATCGGTGGCCGTGGGCTCGTTGGAGACCAGGAGCGCGATGTCACCGGTAAAGGTGCGCGATTCGGCGTCGGAGACGGTGAAGGGAAGGGCGTAGATATCGGCGGCCGTGGACACCGGGACGGTGTAGGTGAAGGAGTAGATCCCGTCGCCGCCGAGCACGTCGCCGCCGGTCCCGTCATCGACGAAGGCCTGGGTGGCGCTGCCGCCGATGGCGGAGAGGTCGGCCGAGACGGTGAGGCCGGTGCTCACGGGGTTCTGACCCGCGGTGACCTCGACCGTGAAGAGGGTCGTGGCGCCGTCGAGGAGCACGTCGGGCGTCGCGAGGCCCACGCCCGTGGGGGGAATCGTGCAGGCGTCGCCGAGCTGCATCACGAGGTTGAAGTCGGGAGTGTCCGTCTCGGCGAAGGCGTCGGTGCCGCCGGTCACGAAGAAGCCGGCGACGTTGAAGACCGTGTTGTACCGCGAAACGGCGAGGTAGTAGGTGCCGGGGGTGAGATCGCCATTGAACCCGTCGTTGAGAAGGCCGCCGGCGACGAGCGACGGACGGTTGGGGAGGATTCGCCCGAAGGTGAGGGCGCTGAGGAAGCCCGGGCCGCTGTCGTCATCGGCTCCGATGCCGAAGCCGTCGGCGCCGTAGAGGGCCATCTCGGTGTCGGGATCGAGCGTCCCGTTGGTCGAGCTGTCGGTGGCGATGTCGAAGAAGGTGCCGAGCGCGTCGGAGACCTCGGGGAGGGTGATGGTGTACCACTTGACCTCGCCCGTGGAGGTGAAGGTGTGGGCCGAGGTGGTCGTGACGTTGCAGAGCGTCGGGGTCGTCAACGCCGTCGGGGCGGCGAAGATGCGGAGGTTGGCGGTCGCGAAGGCCGAACGCGACTCGGCGTCGTTGATCGTCGCGAGGACGGCGTAGTCGCCCGGGGTCACCGTGCCGGCGACGGTCGTGGAGTAGACGAAGACGAGGTCGCCGGCGACGTCGTCGCCGTTGGTCCCGTCGTCGAAGAGTTGCTGCGTGGCGCTGCCGCCGACGGAGGTGAGATCGACCTCGACCGTGACGTTGCTGCTGACCGGGTTGGCGCCGGGCTGGACGCCGACGACGACAACGAGGGGCGTGGCGGCGTCATTGAAGCCGCCGGTGTTGCCGCCGAGACCCGTGGGGTTCGTCGGGGCCGCGGAGCCATCAAAGGTGAGGTCGATGGTGGACCAGGTGGCATCGGCGCCGCCGGCATCATCGAAAGACTCGAAGAAGCGGAACGTCACGCCGCCGACCGGATCGAATGGAGCGGCCACGGTGTGCACAAACCCTGTGGCCGTGACCGACGTGAATACGGCGTTGGTGGTAAAGGGCTGAACGGTGAACGCATTCAACGGAAGGGCATCGGGAATCACGCGAATCCTTGACTCAGACTCCCAGGAGCCGATGCCGCTGCTGTTGAGCGTGCCGTTGACCGTGACACTCCCGAGGGCATACGCACCCGTGGATGTTCCGGTGACAACCGAGTTGGTGGCCGCGTTCAGCGCACCGTCGCTGATGACCGCGGCGAACGGCCCGAACGTCTCAGGAGCGGCGGCAAAGGCCGACGCCGCCAACCCACATACGGCGAACAAACCAAAGACGGAACGATTCATGAAAACCCTCTCTTTTCTTTCTCTGTGACACCCTGCACGAATGAATCCGGCTGTCTGAGCAGACAGGCACCCCAGATTCCCACGAGTTTGGCACTCAAACCAATCAACAGTCTACCTCAGATTTCTCGAAATGCCAACAAAAAAACCCCGGGGGAAACCCGGGGTTTGGACGTTTAGGTCCGATTAGGTGGGTTTAGCAGCCGCCGTTGAAGCGGGCGAGGTAGTAGAGGAGGTCGTCGATGGTGACGCCGCCGTCACGGGCGCCCGTGGCCGAGCCGTCGTCGACGTCGGCGCACACGTTGCCCGTGTTGAAGATGGCGAGGTAGTAGAGGAGGTCGTCGATGGTGACGCCGCCGTCCATCACGCCCGTGGCCGAGCCGTCATCCACGTCGGCAACGCAGCCGGCGATGTTGGTGCGGAAGGTCACGTCGATGGTGCCCGTCGCGGTGCTGTCGGAGATCGCGACCCACGGACCCGCGGGCGTGATGTTGAAGGAGGAGACGGCGAGGAAGTAGGTGCCTGCAGCGAGGTCGCCGTTCTGGCCAGCGGCGGCGACGCCATCGCCATCAGCGGCGCGTGGCGTGACAGTGTCGCCGTAGGACAACTGGCTCATGAAGCCAGGGCCCGAATCGTCGTCGGAAGCGACGACGTTGCCCGACGTATCGAACATGGCGATCTCGGTGTCATCGGCGAAGGTGTCGCCGGTGAGCACGGAGCCGACCGTGGTGATGTCGAGGTAGGTGAGGCCCGCGGCGGTCGCGCCGCCGGTGGGAACCTGGAAGGTGTACCAGAAGGTCTGGCCGGGCGCGTAGGCGAGGTCGTTGATGAGGAGGCCCTTGAACTCCGGATCAAAGACGCGGCAGAGGTCGGTGGCCGTGGGCTCGCCGACGACCGTCACGGTGAAGGAGCCGGTGCTGGAGCGCGACTCGGCGTCGGCCACGGTGAAGCCGATCGAGTAGGCGGCCGCAGCGGTAAGGTTGGGGATGGTGTAGGTGAAGGAGAAGGTGCCGTCACCACCGGTGACGTCGCCGTTGGTCCCGTCGTCGAAGAACGCCTGGGTGGCGCTGCCGCCGATGCCCGAGAGATCGGCCGTCACGGTGATGCCCGTGCTGGTGGGGATCTGGCCCGGGGTGGTCACGACGGTGAAGAGGGGCGAGAAGGAGCCATCACCAAGGCCCGCGTTCGGCGTGGAGGCGCCGACGCCGGTGGGATTGGTGGGGGCGGGGGTGTTGTAGACGAGGTTGAGCTTGACATCGCCCGCGTCGGCCGGGGCTGGGACGAGGACTTCCCAGTTGGTCGTGTTGTGGGTGGTGGAGAACTCGGAGACAGCGAGCCAGTAGATGCCCGCGGCGAGCGCGCCGTCGCGCCCGTTGTGGGCCGTGCCGCCGGTGAGCGGACGGGTGGGCGAGACCGCGCCGTAGGACTCGGCGCTGTAGAGGCCGGCGCCGTCGTCGTCATCGGCGACGACGAGGTTGCCGGCGTTGTCATAGAGGCCGACCTCGGTATCGGTCAGCGTGCCGGGGGCCGTGCCGCCTTCAACCCAGAGGTCGAGGTAGTCGGCCGGATCGGCGACGCCGGTGGTCAGTTCGAAGCGGTACCACTTGACGTCACCCGCGGCGTAGGCCTGCTCGTGCATGATCGGCGTGGCCGAGTACGAGAGGGTGCCGAGGTCGGTGAAGGTGGCGGGGAGGCCCGAGGAGCCACCGGAGATCGCGTGCGAGATGTTGGCGGTCGCGGTGCGGGAGAGGGCATCGGTCGCGGTGACGACGATGGCCGTGGTCCCGGGCGCGCCGGTCGGGGAGAAGGTGAGCGACCAGATCCCGTCGGCCGCGGTCACGTCGCCGCCGGTGCCGCTGTCGTTGAAGGCCTCGGCCGCGGTGCCGCCGACGGCGGAGAAGTCACCGGTCACGCTGCTGATCGCGCTGGCCGGGAGGCCCTGGGCGACGGTGGCGGTGAAGAGGACCGGCGTGCCGGAGAGCGTCGGGTCGGGCGTGTCACTCGTCGCGGTGATGCTCGGATTAGCAACGATGGCGGCGGCCTCTTGGTAGACGAGGTTGAGGAGGATGTTGCCCGTGCCCGTTGCGGTGCTGGTGGCGTTCCAGCCGGTCGCGCCGAAGGTGGTGTTGAAGACACCGACGGCCATCCAGTAGGTGCCCGCGGCAAGCCCGCCGTCACGACCGTTGAAGGCCGTGCCGCCGGTCAGGGGGCGTGTCGGGGCGACAAGCCCGTGGGACATGGCGCTGAAGGCGCCCGCGCCGTCGTCGTCATCGCTGTCGACGAGGTTGCCGAGGCTGTCGTAGAGGCCGATCTCGGTGTCGGTCGGACCGGCGACGGCGGGCGTGTCGGTCCAGGAGTCGAGGAAGTCGACGGCGTCGTTGGCGCCGGCGATGGTGAACTTGTACCACTTGACCTCACCCGCAGCGTAGGTCAGCTCGCTGCTGACGGGGGTGTTGGAGTAGGAGAGCGTGCCGAGGTCCGTGAAGACGGCCGGGGCTGCGACGATGGAGAGGGCGATGTTGCCGTTGCCCGAGCGGGACTCCGCGTCGGTGACGGTGAAGGGGAGGGAGAAGTTGCCGCCGCCGGTGACGGGGACGTTGTAGAAGTAAGAGAAGATGTTGTCGCCGCCGGTGACATCGCCGTTGGTTCCGTCGTCGAAGAACGCCTGGGTGGCGCTCCCGCCGACGGCGGAGAGATCGGCGGTCACGGCGAGGCCGGTGCTCGTGGGCGAGGCGCCAGGAACGACGTTGACCGTGAGGAGCGTGGAGCCCGTGCCGTCGCCGAGCGCGCTGTTGGGCGTAGCGAGGCCGGAACCCGAGGGGTTCGTGGCGAGGTTCTCGACCGTGAGGGCGACCCAGTTGATATCGAACTGGCCGGAGACGCCCGTGGTGGTCGTACGCGTCATGGGAACCTGGACGTTGCCCACACCGCTGGTGATGCCCATGTTGATGTTGGAGATGCTGGTCGTGCTGCTGTTGGCGACGACGTTGGGGAAGTCCAAGACAAGACCCGAGAGGTACGTACCCCCGGTGCTGTTCTGGTTGTTGCAGGTGTTCCAGTTGCCCCAGGCGAAGTGGTAGGTGCCAGCGGCATAGGAGAGCGTGCGACCAGAATCGGGATCGTCGTTGTCGTACCCGGTGATCACACCGAGCGACGAGTCGTAGACGAACCAGTCGTGGTCGGCGGTGCTGCCCGTGCCTTCGCCGATGGTGATGTTGCCAGCGGCGACGGTCCCGCTGCCGCCCGCGGCCGTCTCGGTGACGGCGGAGGAGGAGAGGACGACGCTGTAGTCGCCGGTCGTCGTGGCGGTGCCCGTGACGCGGACGTAGATGTCACGGTTGCCGGAGGCGCCCGTGCCATAGAACACGGCGCGACGGCTGCTATCAGCCGTGATCGTCGTGGCGGTCTGCACCGTGCTATCGGTGGTGCCGATCACGCCGCCCGATTGCGACAACCCACGAATGGTCATGGTGTGCCCGACCGCCCCGACGGTGGAGAGGTCGAGCTGGTAGCGGGTGAGCACGCCGTCGGCCGGGATGCGCACGAGGAAGTTATCGATGCCGGTCGTCGTGCCCGAGATGGAGTTCCCGGAGAACGTGTCCCCGGCGGCCATCGTCACGAGCGTGGCGGTGGCCTTGTCGTCGTTCGGTTCGACTTCCGGCGTGTTGACCGCATACGCGGCCATCGCCAGAGCCATGGCAGCGGAGGCTGCCGTCACATACGTTCGATTCAACATATCCCTAGCTCCTTCGTTTCCCTGGGGGACAGACAAACAACGAGACCGCGCCTGACGAGCCACGCTGGCAAGCCTTGCGCGTAAATCTCAGTTTCCCTCACACCCACCAACCACGAGTCGGTGAGAAGGCGCGGAATAACAGATTCCCCACGCGCCGCCGGCCCACACGCCGGCCGAGAACACTGTCAGGATACCAGAAAGACCGGGTTTGGAGAATACTCAACTGGTGGATTCTGCCCAAAATCGTGGAACCGATGCCAGAATTGGCCAAATTGCAACCGGTTTCACACTCGATTCCACCGCGCAAAAAAATCGCCACCCAAGGTTTCCCTTGGGTGGCGCCGTGTTTATTACTGGTTCTGGCTCGCGAGAGCCTGGGCTTAGCAGCCGCCGTTGAAGCGGGAGAGGTAGTAGAGGAGGTCGTCGATGGTGACGCCGCCGTCACGGGTGCCCGTGGCGGAGCCGTCGTCGACGTCGGCGCAGACGTTGCCGCCGTTGAAGATCGAGAGGTAGTAGAGGAGGTCGTCGATGGTCACGCCGTTGTCGGGCGTGCCGGTCGCCGAGCCGTCGTCCACGTCGGCAACGCAGCCGGCGATGTTGGTCCGGACGTTCACATCGAACGTGCCCGAGAAGGCGCTGGTGCTGGCGACATCCCAAGGCGAGGCGAAGGTGGTGTTGAAGGCGGCCACGGCGAGGTAGTAGGTGCCCGCGGCGAGGTCGCCGTCCTGGCCAGCGCCGGCGACGCCGGTGCCGTCGATCGGACGGGGCGTGGCGGTGTCACCGAAGGACAACTGGCTGAGCAGGCCATCGCTGTCGTCGTCATCGGAGGCGACGAGCGTGCCGGCGGAGGTGTAGACGCCGATCTCGGTGTCGTTGTTGGCCGTGAGCGCCGAACCGAACGTGTTGAAGTCCACATAGGTGAGCCCGGCGGCGGAAGCGTCCGCGGGGATCTGGAAGGTGTACCACTTGACCTCACCGGCGGCGAGCGCGACGTCGTTGAGGAGGGTGCCGGCGAACTCGGGAGAGAAGATGCGGCAGAGGTCGCCGTTGGCCGTGGGCTCGCCGAGGATACGGAAGGCGATGTTGCCCGAGCCGGTGCGCGACTCGGCGTCGGAGACGGTGAAGGGGAGGGAGAAGTTGCCGACGGTCGCGCCGTTGGCAACGTTGAGGGTGTAGGAGAAGATGTTGTCGCCGGCGGTCACGTCGCCGCCGGTGCCGTCATCCACGAACGCCTGCGAGGCGCTGCCACCCGCCGCCGAGAGATCGGCGGAGACGGCGAGGCCGGTGCTCACGGGGAACTGCCCCGGAGCGACGGTGACAGTGAGGAGCGAGGAGCCCGAGCCGTCATTGAGGACGGCGACGGGGGTCGCGAGGCCCGTGCCCGCGGGGGCGGTGGGGCCTTCGCGCGTGACGCGGAGAACGACATCGCCGGTCGCGGTCGAGGTGCTGGTGGCGTTGAAGTTGGTCGCGTTGAAGACCGTGTCGAAGGCGCCGACGGCGAGGATGTAGTCGCCCGCGGCGAGGGTGCCGTCACGCCCGTTGGAGGCGGTGCCGCCGTCGGTCGGGCGGGTTGGGGCGATCAGGCCGTAGGAGAGGGCGCTGAAGAGTCCGGGGCCGTCGTCGTCATCGCTGTCCTCGAGGTTGCCCGAGGCGTTGTAGACGGCGATCTCGGAGTCGTTGTTGGAGAGGGTGCCCGCGAGCGTCCAGACGTCGAGCCAGGAGGCCGGATCGCTGATCGCGTCGGGGAGGGTGAACTTGAAGAACTTCACCTCGGCGGCGGCGAGGGTCACCGTCTGGGTGATGTTGGCCCCGGCGCTGATCGTGCCGAGGCTGCCGACGATAAGGGCCGTCGCGTTGCCCGAGCCGCTGCGCGACTCGGCGTCGGTGACGGAGAGGGGGAGGCTGTAGGTGCCCGCGGAGGCGCCGGAGATGGTGGCGGAGAAGGAGAAGATGTTGTCGCCGCCGGTGACGTCGCCGTTGGTCCCGTCGTCGAAGAGGGCCTGGGTGGCGCTGCCGCCGATCGCGGAGAGGTCCGCGGTGACCGCGAGGCCCGTGCTGGCCGGGACGGTGCCCGGGGTGACGGTGCCGGTCACGAGGACGGTGTCGCCGTTGCTGCCGAAGAAGGCGTTGCCGGCGACGGCGGGGTTGGTGTTGGCGGCCTCAACGGTGAGGGCGACCCAGTTGAGGTCGAACTGGCCCGAGACGCCGGTCGTCGTGAGACGGGCGAGGGGGACCTGGACGTTGCCCGCGCCGCTGGTGATGCTCATGCCGATGTTGGTGATGTTCAACGTGCTGGTGTTGACGACGACGTTGGCGAAGTCCGTGACCGCGCCGGTGAGGAACGTGCCGTTGGTGCTGGGGAGGTTGTTGGCGGTGTTGAAGTTGCCCCAGGCGACGTGGTAGGTCGCGGGCGTGAGCGAGATCGTCGCGCCGCTGTCGGGATCGTCGTTGTTGGCGGTGGGAATCGCGGCGAGCGCGGAGTCGTACACCCACCAGTCGTGGTCGGCGTTGCTGCCCGTGCCCTCGCCGAGGGTGATGCTGCCCTGCGCGACCGTGCCGCCGCCGCCCGCCGCCGTCTCGGTGACGGCCGACGAGGAGAGGGTGACGGTGTAATCGCCGGTGGTGCTGGCGGTGCCCGTGACGCGGACGTAGATGTCACGGTTGCCCGAGCCACCCGTGCCATAGAACACCGCGCGACGGCTGCTGTCGGCCGTGATCGTCGTAGCGGTCTGGAGCGAGGTGTCGGTCGTGCCGACGACACCACCGGAGACGTTGAGCCCGCGGAGGGTCATCGAGTGGCCGGCGGTGCCAGTCGTGGTGAGGTTGAGTTCGTAGCGGGTGAGCACGCCGTCGGCGGGAATGCTCACAAGGAAGCAGTCGATCCCGGTCGTCGTCGCCGAGATCGAGTTTCCGGAGAACGAGTCGCCGGCGGCCATCGTGACGAGCGTGGCGGTCGCCTTCGCGTCGTTGGGCTCCACCTCGGGGGTGTTCACCGCGAATGCGGCGGTCGAGATCGTGAATCCGGCCGCTGCGGCGAGCAGACCGGCCTGCACCTTCCAGTTCTTCTTCATAGGACCTTTCTCCTTTACTGAGCACACACGGGTCGACGACACGTCGACACGGACGAAAATCGCCACTCGCGCGACGGGCGCGAGCGGACGCACACAACTCGATTTGAACCTTTTGGCTCGCCGATTGGATCGCGCGCCGGTTCGCCGCCCCCAACGAAGTCACTTCTCCTCTTCCGATCTTCCACACGAGGATGGACAGCCTAAGTGTACTTCAAGAAAGATCAAAACGCCATAAAAATCGACACGAATGAGGATTTCGGACCTTCATAGTCCGTATCCGAGTGGGCGTCGAAGCCCGTATCCTCTGCCACCATGCAAACGAGTGTGAACTGGCTGAACGGGCTCTTGAAGCCGGGCGGACTCAACCCGAACGAGATCATCGAACTCCTGCCCCACGCGGGATTTCCGATCGAGAGCCAAACACGTTCCGCGACGAAAGAACGGAACCCTGACGTCCTTCTCGATGTTGAAATCACCAGCAATCGGGGCGATTGTCTGTCGCACATCGGTCTCGCGCGAGAGATTGCGGCCGCCTCGCACGGGCGACATGTGCTTACCGGACGTCCACACCGCACGCCGGGGATCGATCCGACCAACACCGCATCGCTGATCTCGCTCGTGAATCAGGTCTACACCGAATGTCCCAGATTCACACTGCGCGTGATCCGCGGCGTGAAAATCGGGCCGAGTCCAGCGTGGCTGCGAACGCTCCTCGAGAGCGTCGGGCAGCGGAGCATCAACAACGTGGTCGATGCCACGAACTGGTTGAACCTGGAGTGGGGCAACCCGTGCCACGCGTTCGATCTTGCGAAACTCGCGGGGCCGGCGATCGTGGTGCGACGCGCGCGCAAGGGCGAGCGCCTGACGACGCTCGATGGCAAATCGCGTGAACTCGCCGGCGACGAGGTGGTCGTCGCCGATGCCGAGCGGGCGCAGGGCTTGGCGGGGGTGATGGGCGGGGCGGACTCGGAGGTCACCGACGCCACGACGGACATCGCGCTCGAGGTCGCGACGTGGGATCCCGTCGCGGTCCGTCGGGCGGCACGGCGGCACGGCATCCGCACCGACGCGAGCCATCGATACGAACGGCTGGTCGATGTGCGCACGGTCGATGACGCGGCGGAGCGCGTGGCGGCGCTGATCGTGGAGGTCGCGGGCGGGCGCCTCTGTGCAGAGCCATTGGCAGCGGGTCCGGCGGTCCCGGCGGTGACACGGATTCGGCTTCGGGCCGCGCGCGCGTCACAGATCCTGGGTGTGGAAGTGGAAACGAAAGCGATCGTGGATGCGCTCGCGCCCTTGGGGATCGAGGCCGAGCCGATCGGGCGTGGCGGGCAGGAGTTGGCGTTTGTCGTGCCGGCGCATCGACCCGACCTGACGCTCGAGATCGACCTGATCGAGGAGATCGCGCGCGTGATGGGGCTGGACGCGATCCCGCAACGGGAGACGATGGAGGTTCGAGTGCGCCCGCCCCAGGAGAGCGAACGCCGACGGAGCGCGATCGCCTCGACCCTCTGCGGCATGGGATTCCACGAGATCGTGACATTCACGTTCACGAGCGTGGAGGACTCTCAGGCGTTTCTGCCGACGACGCCGACGGGATTCGGGCTGGTTCGCGTGGACGACGAGCGTCGCGCGCACGAGCCGGCGTTGCGGACGAGCCTGGTGCCGAGCCTGCTTGGATGCCGACGAACGAACCAGAACTCGGGGGCGAGCGGCGGGGTGGATGTTCGTCTCTTCGAGGTCGGGTCGGTCTTTGCCGAGGCCGGCATGGGGTCGGCGAGTTCAACGATCATGGAGCGGCTGAACCTTGGACTCGTGCTCGACGTGCCCGTGCGCGGGAAGGCCGCGACGACCAGCGAGTTGCAGATCGGCGTGCGCGCGATGCGGGGCGCCATCGAGGCGCTTGTAGGTGGTGTCGTTGGTGCCGGGGCGAATGTTGAACTGATGCCAGCCTCGCCGCATTGTGGAGCGTTTCGAGACGGCGCGTACGCGGGCGTGGAGATCGACGGCGTGCGCTTCGGCTATGTCGGCATCATTACCGACGCGATCCAGAAGCGATTCGGACTGGAGAGGCCGGTGGTCGCGAGTGAGATGGGGATGAAGGAGTTGCTCGGAACGCCGACGAAGACTCGGCCGATCTCGGTCCTGCCCCAGATGCCCTCGATCGATCGGGACGTGTCGCTGATCGTCGATGAGCGGCTGACGTGGCGCGAGGTTCTCGGACATGTGGAGTCGCAGTCGCCCCAATGGCTCGAGCACGTCGCGTTCGTGGGGACCTATCGCGGGGCGCAGGTGGGCGCGGGGCGGAAGAGCCTCACGCTGCGATGCCGATTCCGTGACGCGTCGGCGACGCTCCGCAATGAGGAACTCGACCCGGTGTGGCACTCACTTCTTGATACTTTGCGCGCGCGAACGGGGGCAGAGATCCGCTCGTAAGCGTGGTCGCTGCTTGGGGTAGAGCAAACCCAACCATCTACCGGACGGAACCGGTTTCATGATGTCTATGATGAGCGCTGCGCTCGTGGAACGTTGTGAGTGATGGAATCGAGTACGACCTTTGAGCGCGACCGGTGGGGAACACACAGGATTCTGAGGCCGTCGGCCCAAAGTATGGAGGACGCACGATGACGACCGCAGCACGCCCGACGATTGCCCGTGAGAAGGCCGCATTTGACCTTCCCTCGCCCGACCTGTGGAAGGCCGAGACGAGCGAGAAGCCGCTGATCTTCGTCAACGGTCGGATGGTCCCCAAGAGCCAGGCCGTGGTCTCGGTGTATGACCATGGGCTCTTGTATGGTGACGGCGTCTTCGAGGGGATCCGCGTCTATCAGGGGAAGATCTTCAAGTGCCAGCAGCACGTGGACCGGCTGTATCGCTGCGCGGAGAAGATCCACCTGAACATTCCCTTCCCCAAGGAGCAGATGGTCGCGATCCAGCAGATGTGCATCGAGTCCAACGGCTTGAGCGAGGGATACATCCGCATGATTGTCTCGCGTGGCGTGGGGACGCTGGGGTTGAATCCGAGGCTGTGCCCGGTGCCTGGCGTCATCTGCATCGCCGACCAGATCTCGCTGTATCCCAACGACTGGTACACGAGCGGGATGCGTGTGGTGGTGGCGAAGCGTCCCAAGACGCCGGTCGCGTGCCTTGATCCTCGGATCAAGAGCCTGAATTACCTCAACAACATCCTCGCGAAGGTCGAAGCGATCGAGCAGGGGTGCCTTGAGGCGATAATGCTCTCGCCCGATGGCTGGGTCACCGAGTGCACAGGCGACAACATCTTCATCGTGAAGGGTGGCGTGCTGTACACGCCGCCGAACACGACGGGGACGTCCGGCTCGCTGGAGGGGATCACGCAGAAGTTCGTGCGTGATGAACTCGTGCCGATGTGCGGCTTGAAGTGCGTGGTGAAGGAGATGCGCCTGGACGAGGTGCTGAAGGCCGAAGAGGTCTTCCTGACCGGGTCGGCGGCGGAGATCATCGCGGTCACGCAGATCGACCACGAGAAGAAGGAACACAAGATCAGCGCCAGCGAGGGCCCGATCACGGCGAAACTGCGGGCGAAGTTCCGCGAGATCGTCACGGGGCCGAACGTGCCGGTGAACTAGTGCGTGCTCTTCATCTGTGAACGCGGAGAGAAAGTCGTCACGGGCTAGGCGCCTGTGCCACGAGAAGGGGTTGTGCCGATGCAGAGGCGAGTGCTGGCGATGGCCGGGGTGGTGGGGTGCGCCGTGTTGCAGGGCGGGTGCGTGGTGTGGGACATCCGCAACGACCTGCGTGGCGTGAACGGGCGGCTGGAGCACGTCGAATCGCAACTCGCCGCGTTGGACAAGACGAACCAGCAACTCGACGAGTTGAAGGGACAGATGGAGTCGCTCAAGGTGCAACTGGTCGCGTTGCAGACGAGCCTGCAGGTCATGCCCTCGATGGACGCGACGCTCGTGAAACTCGACGGTCATCTGGCAGGGCTTCGTGGGACGATCGAGTCGATCGATAAGACGATCCCGTTCTTGAGCCTCTCGCCCAAAGAAGAAGAGAAGCCCGAGGGCGCGGCCGGTGAGCACGGCGCGCCGACAGACGATTCCATGCCTCCATCGCCTGATTCGACTGGCGAGTCCGCGACGCCGTCGAAACCATAACCTGTTTCTGTGCGGCACATTGCGACGATGGATTCTGTCGAAACTGACATTCTGCTTAGCGCTTCCTTGACATGATCTGAATATTACCGCACAGTAGCGTCCTTATGGACGGACTCTCTGCATTCGAGATCGCGGTGCGACTGGGGGCGGCCGCGGGACTGGGCGCACTCGTCGGGCTCGAACGGGAACGCAAGCACCGGCCCGCCGGGTTTCGGACGATGATCCTGATCTCGCTGGGATCGGCCGGGTATGTGATCGTGGGCCTTGAGGCAATCCACGCGATGGCGAAGTCGCTCGCGGACGCCGGCTTGACCAGCGCCACCAGCAATGCGCAAGGGCGTCTGTTGGGTCAGGCGGAGATCAGCC
Organism: Phycisphaerales bacterium; assembly: GCA_016699835.1. Taxonomy (NCBI): domain Bacteria; kingdom Pseudomonadati; phylum Planctomycetota; class Phycisphaerae; order Phycisphaerales; species Phycisphaerales bacterium. Next base: position 2,074,211 of record CP064987.1, on the reverse strand, counting down.
GCGTGATCCAGGGATTGATCGGAGGGATCGGGTTTCTGGGCGCGGGGGCGGTGATCCAGAACAAGAAGGCCGTGCGCGGGCTGACGACGGCGGCGGCGGTGTGGGTGACGGCGGCGATCGGGGCGGGGTGCGGGTTGGGCTTTTACAAACTCGCGGGCATCCTTGGTGTGGGGACGCTCTTCACGCTGATCATCCTCGAGTATGTCGAGGAGCACTACTTCCCTGATCCTGAGACGCTCGAGTCGCGCAACGGGACGAACGTGCAGCGGATCGTGATCGATGAGGATGGACGGCCACTTGATCCCAAGGAGTGAGCGAAGTCAGGACGCGATCGCGCGCCTCTGGGCGAGATCGTCCTGATTCAGTAGCGTGTCGCCCTCGATATCGCGCGTGGCGATCTGGCCGAGAACACTCTGGAGTACGAAGGGCGGGAGTCCTGTGCCGGGGCGCTTGAAGGTGAGATCCACCCGGCGGATCGGTGTTCCTGCCTTGATGCTGCGCGCGGCGACGATGGACTGGCGAGAGACCGTGCGCACGTCCTGCTCGATGGGGATGACGCGTTTGGTTGCGCCTGGCGATGGGGAGCGTGGAGTTGTGGCCGCGACTTTGGCGCCTTCGCGTGCTCGGGCGACGTATCGGGCGAGATCGGCCTCGACGAGTGACGCGGCGTGGTCCGGGCCTTTGGCGTTTGTGTCGTGGGTGAAGTGCTTCTCGAGGATGCACGCGCCGCGACGCGTGGCCTCACAGGCGGCGTCGATGCCCTGGGTGTGATCGCTGTAGCCGACGGGAAGATCGAACATCGCGCGGAGCGCGAGGATCCCGTCGAGTTCCGCGTGCTCCATCGGCGTGGGGTAACTGCTCACACATTGCAAGATCGCGAGGCGATCGTGGGCGGGGGTGAGCCATTGGACGGCCCGCTGGATCTCGTCGGGCGTGCTGGCGCCGGTGCTGACGATGAGGGGCCTCCCTGTTTTGGAGAGGGCGTGGAGCAGCGGCTTGTGGATGATGTCGGGACTGGCGGTCTTGAAAGCGTCCCACGCGAGTTCATGGGCTGGGGGCACGAGTTCGAGGGAGAAGACGGTGGCGATCGCGGCAAGGCCGAGGGTGTGGGCGAGATCAACGCAGGCGCGAAGATCGTCGAAAGAGAGTTCGAGTCGGCGGAGCATCTCGACGGGGTCGGACTCGCCGGCGGCCCTTTGATACGCCGCGAGGCGCGAGGCGCGGCTCATGAGACGCTCGGCTTCGAAGACCTGGAACTTGACGGCGTCCGCACCGGCGCGAGCGGCGGCACGGACGAGGTCGAGCGCACGATCGACGCGCCCGTCGTGGTTCACGCCGAGTTCGGCGATGACAAATGGACGAGTGGCGAGATCGGGCGTGGCGGCGATGGTTCGGCCGGCGATGTGCATGTCAGGTGGCGCCTTTCAGCATGGCTTCGGCGACGAGGAGATCGATTCTGGTGTCGATATCGACCACGGAGCCTTCGGGATTGATGATGCCCCGGCGGTCGCGGCCAAAGAACGCGTGCGGGCCATCGGCGACGTTGGGAATGCGCAGATGCAACGCGTCAGGGGTAAGGGCGATGACGCCGCCGTCGGGGATGAATGCCGGGGGGAGATCCTGACGGCGGAAGATATTGTGGTTGAGGATCTCGCCCTCCCAGGGGCGGACGGATGCGGTGTCTGGATCGACGCGGGCGGTCCACCACGGGTGGTGCTTGCCGACGGGCTGATAGGACTGGACGGAGTCGCAGCGCGTGCTCGTGAGCGTGTCGAGCGCGCGATCGGTGGCGTCGGCGGGACGGATGGGGACGTTGGCGTAGAGGATGACGACGGGAGCCGAGTCGCCTAGCCAGGGGTGGCGTTCGCGGAGTGGGGCGTTGTTGAGGATTTCTGTGTGGGCGTGGCGGGCGGCATCATCGACTCGGGCCGTGTCGCTGGCGAGGTGGGGCGGGCGATCGAGGGCGAGCACGCCGAGTGTCGTGGCGAGATGTCGCATCTCGGCATCGTCCGATGAGAGCGTGACGAGGCCGACGCGCTTGGAGGCGTGCGCGTGGCGGATGGTCCACTCGACGCAGGGTCGGCCGACGATGGGGAGGAGGTTCTTGCGTGGTAGTCCCTTGCTCCCGCCGCGTCCGAGGATGATGGCGATGGCGGGGGTTGGGGCGGGGGTGGTCATGACGCCGTCGCGAGGGGGATGTTGGATTCGTGTGAGGTTGTGGCGCGACGGTACAGGGTTGAGAGGCGTTGTGTGCCCAGTGTGCCGAGGAAGGTGCCGGAGGCGTCGCGGACGTGCCCGAGGGGATCGATGACGAGTTTGCTGCGCTGGAGCGCGGCCTTGGCGCCAGAGGGAAGCGGAAGCGGCGCGATGCGCTCGCCGGGGATGGGCGCGGGGAGCGGATCGATCACGCACGAGCCGAAGCGCATGAGACCCATGTCATAGAAGCCCTCGATCTGTTCGTACACGGCGTCGCGGCGAGTCATGCGCGGGACGATCCATGTGTGGGGCAATCCCGCGGCATGAGCCTGGGCGTCGGCCCATCGGTCGAGGGTGTTGAGGCCCTCTTCCACTTGTGCGAGCGCATCGAGGCCGGTGAGCGCGTGATAGGTGCTCGGGTGGGTGGCGGGGATGTCGATGCTGATGATGTCGGGCGCGAGGCGGGCGAGGCGCTCGGCATCGAAGACGCCATCGACGAGGCGGGTGCGGACGTGGATGGGCCACGGGCCGGACTTGCGGAGATACTCAACGATCTCGGCGAGGCGCGGATGATCGGCGGCGTCGGGCTCGCCCAGGAGCGTGAGGGCGGCGTCGGGACGCTGCGACAACTCTCGCGCGAGCGTGTCGATGAGCGAGGCGCTGATCGGCGGGACGTCGGGCGCGGCAAGCCGCAGATCGATGATCGGCGGGAGCGGCGCGGGCGAGATCTGATCGTCGTGCTCGGCGCACCAGCGGGCGATCGACTCGATGGTGAGTTCGTGGTGGCGCCCGGCGTGGTCGCGAAGGATGCTCGCGGCGAGGGATGATTGGCCCGCGTCGGCGATGAAGCGATGGTGCAAATCGCGGACGCTCGAGGGAATCGAGACGCACGCGCTGCGGGCGATCGGGTCGGCCTGGGGCGCCACGGGGATGTAGCCCAGATACACGCCCAGGGACGCGAGCGGACCCGAGGACGCGGCGAGTTCGTCGAGGAGCCCGGTCGTGACGAGGCATGGGGCGAGGCCGGGCGGGGCCTGTGTGAAAGTCAGCGGGTGCTGCTCGGGGCTTTCGGCGTGGCGGGCGACGAGGGCGTCGATGATCGCGGGATCGACGAGGGGCCAATCGGGCCCGACGAGGACCGCGGCGTCGAGTTCGAGTTCGTGGGCGATGGGGGCGAGGATCTTGGGGCAACAGACCTCATCGAAGACGGTGAGCCGTCCGACGCCGCCGCGCCACGAGGCGCGCGACCACGAGCGCCCGCCTCGCATTGCGTGGAGGCGATCACGCAGAAGCGATTGGTCGGCCTCGGCGATGATGAGGCGTTTGCCGGCGGCGATGAGCAGCGGCTCGACCGAGGCCGTCAGGCGGCGGACGTGCTCGATCTGCGGCGTGACGATCGCGATGGTGTCGACAGACGAGCACCGGGCGAGGCGTTCGAGCGTGAGGGCGAGGGCGTGACGCCCCTGGACGATGGGGGCGGCGAGATCGCGTGGCTGGCCGAGCCCCCCGACGGTCGTGTCGGCCTGGATGAGGACAGCGACGCGCGGGCGTGACGCGATGGCGAGGTCGGGCGCGTGATTCGACGCGAGTTGGGTCGCGTCGGATGAGGTCGACGCGGCGTGGGTGGCGGCGGAGGCATCGCGCGTGACGCGCGGGCCGCCGGCGATCGCGCCGAGGCAGTCGCCGAGCATCGACCTGGCCTGATCGGCGGCGTCGGCGATCCAGGTGACGTTGTCGATGTCGCGCTCGATGCGCCGCTTCTGACGTTCGAGTTCGCTGAGGCTCCGCTCCAGGGCGATGTGGCGATCGTTCCTGAAGCGGCGGAGCGAGCCGGTCTGGTTGAGGAACTCGACGAGGCGGAAAGCGTGCTCGGCGGCACGGACCTGGCCAGCGATGGTCTCGACGCGAGCAATGAGGCGGTTGACGCGGGGCTGGTCCGCATGATGATCGAGCATCTCGCGGAGGAGGTCCGCGGTGCTGCGGCTTCGTGACGCGAGCGTCGTGACATCTTCACGGAGCGCATCGACGCGGCGCTGCAGCGCCTGGAGGCGCCGGGCCCGCTCGCGCGGGTCGATGGTGGGCATCGGCGAGAACGAGAGCGACTGGGCGTCGCGCGGAGCGAGGAACTCGATCGCGTCGGCGAGGGGCATGGGGCGCGTGTGCTGCTTGCTGACGCCGCCCTCGGTCGCGTCGATGATGCGCAGGCCTCGCGAGGCGTCGGCGGCAAAGTCACGCTCGAACTGGACGAGGTATGTCGCCATCTGCTCGTCGGTGTAGATGGGCCGACCCAGGTGATCGGTCGCGGCGCGGAGCATGGATCGCATGCGCACGATGCGTTCCCACTCCATCATCTCCAGCGTGTTGAAGTCGTTGAGTTCGGCGCTCCAGACGCCGTGGATCGCGGCGCCGGCGGCGTAGTACTGCCCATCGGTGAAGCCCAGGTCCTGGCCCACGAGCACGACGGGGTCGCAGCCCATGTGTCGCGCGAAGGAGTAGGAGAGATGGGCGACGGTGGCGCCGGGGGGTACGGACCGCGCGGGGTCGTCGCCGCCGAGGTCGCTCGCGAGCGCCTCTCCAAGAACCAGGTCGAGGAGTTCATCGCGGACGAATCGGATCTCGCCTGGATAGGCCTGGATGACGGCGGGGTTGACCTTGGGTTCGGCGACGAGCGTGACGCCCTCGACGTCGTCGGCGGTGAGGCCCTCGTAGAAGCGCCGGCTGATCTCGTGGTGATCGAGAGCCGTCACGAAGTGCGGCCTGATCCCCTCGCGGAGGAGCGTCTTGAGCACGGTCTGGGCGGCGATGATGACGACGCGCTCGCGGAGGGTTGGATCCTTCAGGAGATGGATGTTCCGCGCGAGGCTGGGGCCGGCGGCGACAACGATCGCGGGGCGGGCGGCATGGACGTCGGCGAGGTCGGCGATGCCCGGGCGTGTCGCGTAGTGATCGGCGTTCTGGAGGAGATTTCGAAGCGTTGTCTCGCACTGGACGAGCGTCGTGACGACGTTGGTGCGCACGGCGGAGACGGTCGCGGCAAGGGCGCGATCAAAGTCGGCGACGGACTCGCCCAGGCGCAACTTGCTGGGAAGATGGGTGAGCAGGCGCGTGCCCAGGCCAAGGATCGCCTCGGCGCGCGTGGCGGCGGCGGCGACGGAGGAGGCGTCGGCCTCAACCACCACGCGCAGCATCGGGTGCGCCAGCCAGGCCGAGAGATCGACGTGCTCAAAGAGCGAGCGCAGGAGCGAGACATCCGGCTCGAAGGCGATGACCATGCCGCCCTTTCCGACGCGGTCGAGCAAGGCGCGGACGTGGTGCCCACAGGCGAACCCGGCGACGGCGGCGGCCGCGTGGATGAAGGGATCGAAGGTGCTCGCGAACTCCTCTCCCTCGGCGATCGGATCGACCAGGCTCGAAAGACGCACGAGGCGACCGGAGGCGGCGGGTAACACGCCGGTCACGCCAGAGTCGGCCGCGAGTATCCACTGGACTTCGGGATGGGGCAAACTCGCGGCAACCGCACGGGCGGCGACCGGCGAATGGATCGAGAGGGCGCGGAGATTGCGTTCGAGCGTGTCGAGGCTCGGCACAAGATCGGGCCTCACGAGGGCTTGATCGGGAGTCGTGGACATGGCAAGGTCAATCGAAAGCGGGCGAACAGTGAAAGAACCGGCGACCAACGCCTCGCAGGATGCGTGCCGGGGCGCTCAGGCTCATCAACTCTCCATCGGCGGAACCGGCGATGCGGGGGGAGAATCGGTCGCGGGTCACTGGCGGGGAATCAGTTGCGCCTGGACGCGCGGGGTGTGCGCGGCGATCGGCATGGGCTGCGCTGGCGTCGCGCAAGGGCAACTCCCAGGGACGGGGTTGACCGTGCCAACGCCACTACCCTCGCCGTCGATCGTGCAGCACAATCTCTTCGAGCAACCGTGGATTGTGGTGGCGCTGGCACTCGTGGCGGGTGTGGTGCTGGCGATGGTGCTCAATGGTCGCGGGAAGGGGCGTGCCGCCCTGATGGCGTTCCTGGTGAGCGGACTGGTGGCCGGCGGCGTGTTTCTCGCTTCGGAGGCCGTCACGACTCCGCGTGAGAAGATCGACCAGTCGGCCCGCGCCCTGGTGGCGGCCGTCGCGGCCGGGGATGCGACGGGCATGGGCGAACGGTTGACGAGCGACGCGACGATGCGGGCGTGGCTCTTCCCGATCGAGGTCGACCGCGACCGGATCATCGACGAGGCATCGAAGCGATTCGGCGATGGGGAGTTCCGCCTCTCGTCGTGGAGCATCGAGGAGTTGCAGGCGAGCCAGGCGGGGCCCGAGGTGGGCGTGGTGCAGGTGAAGATCCGGGCGGTGCCCGCGAGAGATGGCACGATTGCCCACTTCAGTTGGTGGCGATTGGATCTCCGGCTCGAGGGCGGCGAGTGGCGCGTGCGCCACGTCGAGCCGATCAGCGTGCAGTTTGTGACGAATCCGGTCGGCGGCTAGGCGCGGCGGGCGGCCTCGTCGCCGATGCGGATCACGATGATGGTGGCGTCGTCGGGGCGCGTGTTCAGGCCCGCGAACTGGCGCTGCTCCCAGACGATGCGCTCGAGGACATGCGCGGCGGTGGCGTCGGGCGTGTTCTTGAGGGCGGTGAGGACGGCCTCGTGGAGGCGTTTCTTGCCGAAGCGCTCGCCCGAGAAGTTGAGCGTGTCGGGAACGCCGTCGGTGTAGGCGACGATGAAGTCACGCGGGCGGAGGTCGCAGATGGCGCGCTGGTATCGCTGGGAGGGATCGACGCCGACGACCATGCCGCCGACGCCGAGCTCGTCGATGTCGGCTTTGCTCGGGGGTCGATGGGCTGGCGCACGGACGACGAAGGTCGGCTCGTGCCCTGCGGAGCAGTAGGTGAGCCGCCAGGTGGCGGGGTCGATCACGCCGTACCACAGCGACGCGAACTCGTTGTCCATCGTGTCGTGACAGAGGGCGACGTTGACCTTGGAGACGACGTCGTCGAGGTCATAGGTGCGCTGGACGTGGGCGCGGAGGCTGGCGCGGACGGCGGACATGAGCAGGGCGGCGGGGATGCCCTTGCCCACGACGTCGCCGATGACGACGCCCATGTGCCCGTTGAGATTGATGAAGTCGTAGAAGTCGCCCCCGAGTTCGAAGGAGGGCTGGTAGCGCACGGCGATCTCGACGCCGCGCATGTCCGGCGGCTTGTGGGCGAGCATGCGACGCTGGACGTCGGCGGCGAGTTGGAGTTGGCGCTGGATGCGCTGCTCCTCGCGCTCGAACTGGAGGAGCCTAGCCTGCTCGACGGCGACGGCGGCCTGATGGGCGATGGAGCGGAGCAGGCGCCGGTCTTCCTCGCTGAACTCACGCGGTTGTCGCGAATACAAGCGGATCACGCCGATGGGGCGCTCCTGGAAGATCAGGCCACACTGGATCGTGGCGCCGAGACCCTCCTTCGCGACTCGATCGGGGATGAGAACTCGCGGATCGTGCGCGAGATCCTCGGAGACAACGACCTCGCCGTTGAGCGCGACACGGTCGAAGGCCCGGCCTCGGCTGAGCGGTTGGTTCCAGGTGATCCACTCGCGCGAGAGATTGCGCGAGGCGGCCATGTAGAGATCGTTCTCGTCCTCCTGCGCATCGGGATGGTGGCGTGAGCCGTCCTCGTCCTGCTTGAGGAGCATGATCGCGCCCGCGTCGAGTTCCATCGCGTCGAGTACGGACTCGAGGGCGGTCTCGAGGACGCGCTCGGCTCCGACGGCCCGCGCGAGCATCGAACTGACCTTGTAGATCGCGCCGACTTCCTTCAATCGGTGACGCAACTCGAGTTCGTGCTCGCAGAGTTCAGAGGCCGTGCGCGTGAGGAGGACCAGGGCACGCTGGAGAACCTGTCGCGCATCGTCGGGGAGGGCGGGGTTGCCCGGGCCCATGACGATCGTGCCAATGGGCGCCTCATCAAGGAGGAGTGGGATCTCGATCGACCCCGGCTCGATGGGAGGTGAGGTTGCCGCATCATTGAGACGCCACGCGCCATGTCCTGGGGTGGTGGGAAGATCACGCTCGATGAGCCGGCCAGAGGCATCGCGGAGTTGGACCACCACGCCCGAGAGGCGGGTGAGTTCCTGGCAAAGCGCGGCGAGTGAGCCATCGGTCAAGAAATCGACGATCGTCAGGGGGCGATCGACAGGCAGGCCCGGAACGAGGCTGCGAGAGAGCGAAACCGTCGCAATGTCTTTACCTGAAGCATCTTGCGCCACAGATTGATCGCCCGGCATGCTCACGTCGAGTACCCCTCCCCACCACCCCCCCCATCCCACCTGGTCCAACGCCCATGCGGCCTCGGAGTGATTCGGGGGATATTAGGTCGAAACTCCCCCACTGGCGAGGCGGGTGTTCCAGGGCGAGTCAAGGGTTTGCAGGACTCGGATTGGCCAACCAGACGCCCTCAAGGACGTCGATCCAGAGAGTGTTCTCGTTCTGGTTCCTGGTCTCACGGCGGAGGAGGATGAGTCCTTCGCGGATGGCCGGTTCGTCATTTCGCTGGTAGCCGAGGTACGCCTGGAGCAGGGCCGACTCACGGGGGAGGCGCTGGGTGATCCCGGACGACTCGGTGAGGTTGGATCGAAGGAGTTGGAGGAGTTCGGTCTGGCGCGCCTGGTCGGGCATGAGCGCCTCACCGAAGCGCATCCCGATGGCCTCGGGGTGCTCGGTGATGAGCGTTTTGAGATTGACGGAGGCGGAGAGGAGGAGCCCCGCAGCGAGTTGGGAGTTGATCCGTCCCGCCATCGCCGAGATGTCGCCCCGGCGAATCTGGAGGGCGAGGGAGAACTTCTCCTCGGCGTCGAGGTAACGTCGTTCGCGCATCTTGTCCTCGGCGTCCTTGAGGGCCCGGCCATAGGCGTCGGCGGTGGAGAGTGTCGATCCCGAGAGGCTCGTGGTGCGATCCTCGCCGGCCTTGCGGATCACGCCGAGGAGGTCGTGGTCGAGTGCTGGCGTGGATGTGTTTGCCTCGCCGGGGCGTGGATCACCGGGCTTTGACGCGCGGGAATCGTCGCTCGCGCCGCGCCCCGAGAGCAGGTCGCGGAGGTCGTTGAGTCGATCCTGGGTGGAAGTGCTCCTGGCGTCGCGATCGTCCGACGTCGCGCCCGGAGCCGGGCGATCGCTCTTCGATGGATCGTCGGTCGGCGTGGCCTTGGGCAACTCACTCGTCGCGGGCCTGGTCGCGCGCTGTGTCCCGGCGAAGTTGTCGAGACGGGCTCGGAACTGCTCGTATCCACTCGAGATGGGCCGTTCCGTCGCGGGCAGGACGGCACTCTCGGAGCCAGCGCCCGGGATCGGGGCTTCGCGTGGCTGTTCTCCGAGTGTTCGCAGCGGCTCGGGGATGAGCGGTGCCGCGGTGACGCCGGTGGGGATGTACTTCACACCAAGGAGGCCGCTGGTCGCGGTGATGACCTGACCTTGATCGGATTCGCGGGTGCTCAGGACCACGGGGGCGAGGGCGCGATTGGCCGTGTAGGACGAGGTGGATCGGAGCGCGCCGCTGGGGGACTGCCATCCGCTCACGCCGAACGAGGGCGTGGTCGCCTGGGAGTTGAGGACGCCGGTGGAACTCGTCCCTGTGGCGGCGACGGGTGTCGCGTTGACATCGCGCCCGTAGACGAGCCTTGAGGGGGAGTTGCCCAGACCCGTGGCGACGGAGAACTGGTACTGAAGCCCTTCGGTCCCGCGGAAGCCCATGCCACCCAGACCCGAGGAGATCGAATCGCGGCGGAAGGCGAAGTTCTGGGCGTCGCCGAGGGTGTCGCGGAAGTCGCCCGGCGCGCTGTAGTTGACGCTGGAGCGGAGGGAGAGCCCACCGGGCGCGTTGCCCGTGACCATGGCGTTGCGGAAGGCGACCTCGGCGGCGAAATCGGCTCGCGGGGCGTTGCCCGAACCGCCCACGCGGAGGTCACGCTCGAGTGCACGGCCTGTGGCGTTCTGAGAGACGTACTGGGCGAAGGCCGACGAGCCCATCGCCAGCCCGGCGCACACTACGGCCACGCGTGTCATCTGTCCTGCCCGTCGATTCTTCATGGCATCGCTCCGGTCCGCATGGTCGGCCGATCGCCGCCCGGGATCATGAATCGTACGAGGTGAGGCGGCACCGGGGTCGCGCCACGCCGCCCGCCCCGATCATGGTGCGAACGCGGGCCCTGCGTAAACTCCGCGTCATGGGCAAGCACTACGTCACCACGCCGATCTACTACGTCAATGATCGGCCTCATATCGGACATTGCTACACCACGCTCGTGGCCGACGCCGACGCGAGGCTCGCCCGACTGCGCCTGGGCGCGGCGGGCAAGGTCTTCTTCCTCACCGGGACCGACGAGCACGCGGACAAGGTGGTAACGTCAGCAGCCTCCCACGGCATGGCGGCGATCCAGTGGGCCGATCGCAACGCCGCCGAGTTCGAGCGCGCCTTCCGCTTCATCAAGGCCTCCAACGACGACTTCATCCGCACGACGCAGGACCGGCACAAGATGCGTGTGACGGAATATGTCACGGCTCTCATGAAGTCCGGCGCGATCTACAAGGGGACCTATGAGGGGTGGTACGACGAGAACCAGGAGGAATATCTCACCGAGACGGTCGCGAAAGAGGCGGGATACAAGAGCCCGGTGACGGGCAAGCCGCTCGTGAAGCGGAGCGAGGCGTGCTACTTCTTCAAACTGAGCGCGTACCAGACGCGGCTTGAAACACTGTTCAACCAGAATGCGACGTTCGTGGAGCCCGAGGCGCGCTTCAACGAGGTGCGCGGGCGGTTGCGCCAGGGATTGAACGACGTGCCCGTGAGCCGGCCCGTGACCGACGACCCGGCGACGCAGTTCGGCATCCGCGTCCCCGGCGACGAGGCCCACCGGATCTATGTGTGGATCGACGCGCTCTTCAACTACTTGAGCGTCGTGGACACCGACGAGCGGCGCGCGTTCTGGCCGGCGGACGTGCACTTCATCGCCAAGGACATCCTGTGGTTCCACGCCGTCATCTGGCCGGCGATGCTGATGGCGCTCCAGGACTGCGGCGGGCGCTTCGCGTTTGTGGAACTCCCGAAGACCGTCTACTGCCACGCGTACTGGGTGCGCGAGGGCAAGAAGATGTCCAAGTCTCTGGGCAACTTCGTGACGATCGAGGTGCTCGAGGCGTATGCGGCGAAGTTTGGACTCGACGCGGTGCGGTGGTATCTGCTGACACAGGGCCCCCTGGGGAGCACCGACGCGGACTTCAGCCACGCGAAGTTTGTCGAGGTTTACAACGCGGACCTGGCGAACGGCATCGGAAACTGCGCGAGCCGTGTCTCCAACATGATCGAGAAGTACTTCGGGGGCGAGATGCCGGCGCGCGACGCGGCGCACGATCACGCCGACTACGACTTCGCGGCGCTCGCGCGGAAGGCTTTGGGTGAGGCCGAGCGGGCGCACGACGTGCACGATGTCTCGTCGGCCCTCCTGGCCGGGATCTCGCTTGTGCGAAGCGTGGACTCGTACATCAACACCACAGCCCCCTTCAAACTCGCGAAGACCCTCGAGCAGAACCCTGCGGCGAAGGCCCACCTCGCGACGATCCTGTACACCTGTGCCGAGGCCGTGCGCGTGGCGAGCGTCCTGCTGTCGGAGGCGCTCATCGAGCGCGTGCCCTCGCTATGGCAGGCGTGGGGTTGCACACCCACGTCGGGCGCGACACTGGGTGACTTGTGCACCTTCGGCGGCGCTCACGCCCTGAAGCCCGGCTCGCGCCTCACGAAGTTCGAGGCGCTCTACATGCGGGCCGACCCGTCCGAAGCGCCGCCGGCGTGACCACCACGGTCATGCGAGTTTGATCACTTCACGAATCGGCGGACGCATGCCGTGTCGTTCTGCCCGCCGAAGCCGAAGGAGTTGGAGAGGCAGACATCGACGCCGCCCTCGGCCCGAAGGTCGCGTGCCGCGTTGGGGACATAGTCGAGATCGCACTCGGGGTCGGGCGAAGTGAGGTTCATCGTCGGCGGGATGACGCCCGTGCGGATCGCCTGGACGCAGGTCATGAGTTCGACGGCGCCTGCCGCCTGGATCAGGTGCCCGAGCATGCTCTTGACCGAAGAGAACGGCACGCGCGGCGCGAGGGGACCAAAGACCCCTTTGACGGCCTTAGTCTCGATGCGGTCGTTCTCCTGTGTGCCCGTGCCGTGCGCTGAGATGTAGTGGACGCGCGGGCGGCCTTTCTCATCGGGCTCTCGCGGGTCGATCCCGGCCATCGTGCAGGCCTCGCGCATCGCCGTCTGGGCACCCAGGCCGTCGGGCTGGATGTCGGTGATGCGGAAGGCGTCGGCGGAGGAGCCATAGCCGGCGAGTTCGGCGAGCGGGGTTGCGCCGCGCGCGAGCGCATGACCGAGTTCCTCGAGGACGAGGATCCCCGCGCCCTCGCCCATGACGAAGCCGCCACGCTCCTTGTCGAAGGGTCGAGAGGCGGTGCTCGGGTCGTCGCGATCGGTGGACATCGCGGTGAGGCGGATGAACCCGGTCATCCCCAGCGGGTGGATCATGGAGTGGGCGCCGCCCGCGAACATCACATCGGCGTCGCCATAGCGGATGATCTCAAACGCCTCGCCGATCGCCTGGGTGGAGGCGGCGCAGGCCGTCATGCAGTTGAACGCGGGGCCGCGGCAGCCGAATCGCCGCGCGAGGTGGTTCAGCGTGATCTCGGGCTCCTGCTCGATCTCACTCGTGGCGCTGAATCGTTCCGCCGAGGTCATGGCCCAGACTTTCGCATCGATCGATCGTGTCTCGGGCCGCCACGCGGCGAGGTTGGCGCGCGAGAAGCCGTCGAAATCTTGCGGCCCCTCGCCCGAGCCGAGGTACATCCCAAACCGAGCGGGATCGGCAGCCTTGCGATCAAGGCCCGCCTGCGACCACGCCTGTTGGGCGGCGACGAGGGCGAAACGTGTGCCGAATGCCGCGGTCTTTTCCGCCGGCGTGGCGCGGACGTACGCCTCGAGATCGAATCCCTTCACCTCGGCGGCGAAGTTGGTCTCGAAGGTCCTCGCGTCGTACCGCGTGACCGGGCCAAAGGCGCGCTCGCCCTTGATCAGGCGCGACCACATCGCGTCGACGCCCACGCCCAGCGGCGTGACGCATCCCATCCCCGTGATGACGACGCGTCGCTCGCCCATGGTCACGTCTCGGATTCGACTTAGGCCTGATCGTCGTACTCGTGATCGCCGTCGTGGTCGTCGCCCGACGAGATGCCGCGATCCGCGTTGATCTTGTCCACGTTGAGCACGCGAACAAGGCCGTCCTTCAGGCGCCGCTCGGCGAAGTTGATGATGAGCCCGAGGTCGAGGTTTCCGGCCTTGAGTTTGGCGCGGGCCGACGAGCGGTCCTGGGCGCTGACATCACCCAGGCGCGCCAGCACCTCGACGATGAATCGCTCCTCGACGTAGAAGTCGGTGCGGGCCTTGCCCACGGGCTTGCCCTTGTACTCGACGTTGAAGTCGTGGTTCGCGTGGAAGTTCAGACCGTCTTCCTTGAGGGCGGCCTCCAGGGCGGCGTGATACACCGAGCGATCAAACCCGGGCCCGAGCGTCTTGTGGACCTCGATCGCCGCGCCGATGACGCGACGCGAGAAATCCGTCAGGGTCGAATCGAGTTCCGAGAGCGGGATGCCGCGACGCTCGCGACCGCCTCCCCCACCACCGCCGCCTCCACGATGGTGGCGCCCGCCGCGTGACTCACCCGAGTACTCGCCGCGTTGATATTCGTTGGACATGGTCGGATCTCCAGAAAGCGTAGAAGTGCGCGTCCCACCCCGGAAGACACTCAGGCGGACACCACACGGCGTGGTGCTCGAATAATGCTATGCGGGCGGCGCGGCCCGACTGTGATGCTCAGACCTTTGAGAGCACCGCCGCGGCGCACGAGCCGCCGACGCCCATCGACACGACAAGAACGTTTCTCACTGGCACCGCATTTGATGCGCCCGGGAGGCGCCCGGTTCCAAGGCACCACGCCGCCAGCCCGGCCTGGATCGCGCCATGCCCCGCGACCGCATTCCCGACGTGCGACGCGAAGGCGACCAGGGGCACTACCTCCAACCGGTCCCCGAGCGCACGCCGCAGCCCGGCACGCTCGGCGTCATCGAAGGCCGGGACGCCCAAACTCATCGGGAAGATCGCGTCGATGTCGTTTGGACCGACGCCGGCGTCACGCATCGCGGCCTTCACCGCGCGCTCGAGGCCATCGCCGGAGATCGTGTCGCCCGGCTTGATGGGCAGATTCGGCGGATCGGCGTGGCTGGCCCCAAAGCCGCGGAATCGTGCGTGGATCCGCACGCCACGTTTCTTCGCGCTCTCTTCATCCTCGAGGACGAGGATCCCGCCGCCCTCGCCGACGACGCCCGTCTCCGGGTTCACGCGTCCCGCGAGTTGCATGCGCATGAGGCCCAGGACATTCACCTTGCTCTCCGCCCCGCCGCTGAGGCACGCGTCGGCCTGCCCGCGCCGGATGACACGCATCGATTCGCCCAGGCTCAACAAGCCCGACGCCTCGGCACAGGTGATCGTGTTCGACGGGCCCTCGCAGCCATGGATGATCGTGACATGGCACGCGAGCATGTTGGGGAGATACTTGAGCATCCACAGCGGCTGGAGATTGCCCATCCCGCCGCCGCCGCCGGGACCAGAGCCCCACTTGGTGAGGCTCACCGTTTCGAGGTTGGCCTCATCGCGCGCGGTGTTGAACGCCCCAGCGATCTCGGCGGCCTCGGCGGCGATCAGCCCCGCGCCAATGTGGCAACCCACGCGAGTCCCGGGATACGTCGGCTCACCCGAGTCGTCCTCGATGGTGCCGCGGGTCTGAAACGACGCATCACGCACGCCCTCGCGTGCGGCGGCCACAGCGATCTCGGTGTCGCGCGCCATGACCTTGACGGCCTTGCGATAGTGCTTGGGGACGTAGTCCTTAGCGGAGAAGTCACCCCCTCCGCCCCCCACCACCAACTTGATCTCGCCCACGGTCGCCGTCTGGAAGTTCGAGGCGTCGAAGCGGGATGCCGGCGCGAGGCACGACCGCCCGGCGGCGACGGCCTCGAACAACGCCTCGGCCCCAACCCCCGCGGGCGTGACCAGCCCGATCCCCGTGATGACCACCTGGCGTGGCATGGAGGAGAGTGTACGAGGGGGACAGGTGGCTCAAGGGCGATAGTGCCCGTTTGAAACAGCACCCGCCGTTGGGCAACCCTCGCCCCACAAGCCCCCAACCATTGCCAGGGGAATGCATGAGTCCAGGAGACCGCCACATGATCCACCAATACACCCGCACGTTCTGTCCGGCATCACTCGCCGCATTGCTGGTGGCGATCCTCGGTTGCATGGTGTGGCCGAGCGGCGCCCTCGCCCAGGACGAGGATGGCGAGATGGACTTCGCTCATGCCCCGGCCGTCGCGACTCCCGACACGCCCGTGGGCAGGCAACTCGAGTGGGTCATGGGTCTGCTCAATGGCAGCCACGCCCTCCCCATCGCCAACGCCGAGGAGCACTTCCACGAGGTCTTCCTCAAGCAGGTCCCGCCGGCCAAGTTGAACAAGGCCCTCGCCGACATCCGCGAGAGCGCCTTCGGCGGCTCGAAGATCGACCTCATCCAGGTCCAGCAGGATGGCGAGGGCGACTTCGCGCTCACGGGACTCGTGCGAGGCGGAAAGGAATCCACGCGCGTCCTCTCGGTCTTCATCGCCATCCACGAAGATGACAAGCGGATCGTCGGCCTCCGCTTCGACCGCGCGGGATACGACTTCGGCAACGTCGGCGACTGGGACGCCTATCGCGGCACGATGGGCAAACGCCCGGGACTGCTCTCTTTCGGCGCCTACGAACTCATCGAGCAGGTCCCCGAGTGGCCCAGGAACACGGGCGCCAGGAACGAGAACGAACCCAAGGACGCCGAGACGGACGCCGAGAAGTCCGCCAAGCCTCTGCCCACGTTCCGCCTCAAGCCGATCCATCAGATCTATGACGACAAGCGGCTCGCCGTCGGCTCGGCCTTCAAACTGTGGGTGCTGGGCGCGATCGCCGAGGACGTGATCGCAGGAAAACGCACGTGGGACGAGACCATGGCGATCGACGACGCGTTCAAGAGCCTGCCCTCGGGGACGATGCAGAACGAAGCCGCGGGAAGCGAGCACCCGCTCGAGCACTTCGCGATGAAGATGATCTCCATCAGCGACAACACCGCGACCGACCACCTGATCCATCGTGTCGGGCGCGGCCGCTGTGCGGCGTATTTCAGCCGGTTCTCCGACGATCCGACACGAACGCTTCCGTTCCTCTCGACGATGGAGATGTTCAAACTGAAACTCGCGCCCCTGCCCGAGTCGCCCGACGACGATCCCGAGGCCTTCCTGGCGCCCAGGTACATCGGCGCGAGCGAGGCCGAGCAGGCGGCGATGCTCGCCGGCCCGATGGACGCCTCGGAGACCACGGGTGCGGTGACGAGCGCCGACCCAATCAAGTCGCAGATCATGGGGTGGACGACGCCGCGCTTTGTGGACTCGCTGGAGTGGTTCGCCTCGGCCCGTGAACTCGCCAGGACGCTGGCCGACCTTCATCGCCTGGAGTTGGACGACCGCAACGAGCCGATGCGACGGGTCCTCCGGAAGAATCCGGGTCTGATGCTCGACAAGGGAACATGGAAGGAGATCGCGTACAAGGGCGGGAGCGAGCCGGGCGTCCTGAGCATGAACTTCCTGCTCACGCGAAAGGACGATCGACTCTTCGTGGTCACGGCCACGTGGAACAGCCTCGAGCAACCCCTCGACGAGGAACGCCTCTTCGCGCTGGTGAAGCGTGGCATCGAACTCGCCGGCGAGACGGAGTGAGCTGCCCCACCTCTCGCGCCCTCACTCCGACGCGCATCTCGATCACATCGGGACAATGCGCGGCAGGACGTGCACGATCAGCAGATAGCACCCCAGTCCCAGGAGCGCGACCCCCACAACGATCTGCGTCGCCAGGACGATCGCGGCCCGGGGAATCTCGCGCGTCGTCTCGACGCGGATCGCCTTGTAGGAGACCGCGATCCCCAGCGCGAGGGGGATGAGAAACCACATCCAGTACTCGTTCAGCGAGATCGGATCGATGAACGGGCGATACGCGAGAGTGGCGGCGAGGAGCGTGTTCACGCCTTTCCCCCGGCGCGCTCACGCTCGATCTGCTCCAGCCGCCGACGATCCGGCCACGCCGCATCGATGATCGCGATGAGGTTGATCATTCCGGCGATGGTGGCGAAGAGCGTGCCCATCTCGTTCATCTTGCCCATGGACTTGATGTTGGGGGGCGTGCCGCCAAGGGCCGGGGCCCCCGTCTTGGGGTCGCGCCCCTCGTTGGGGTTGGCCGAGCGGATGATCGTGCCCCGGGGCGTGACCTCGCGGACTTTGAAATGGTTCTGGTGGATGGAATCGACGCCGAAGGCGATGGGGCCGACCAGCGCCTGCCCGAAGAACCACGGGAGGTCCTCTTTGGAATCAACAACGTCGATCCCGCCGATGAAGATTCCGCCAAAGAACATGCCCAGGATGCCCGCGGCGATCCACAGGCCCCGCTTGACGTCGCCCAGGAGCACGTGCCCCGCGCCGGGAAAGGCGATGGCGGCTAGCCCGGCCAGAGGTCGAATGGTGGAACTGGAATCGCTCATCGTGTCAACGGGCGGCGGTCGCAAACCATCGGCGGAGGCAAAAATCCATCGTGGGAAGCCTCGCCCAACCCTGGGGCAACCCCGGTGCCAACGGGCTGTACGGTAGCGGACCCAACCCGGGCACGCCGAGACCGATCAGATCGGCGTGACTTTTTGGTCCACCAGACAGTTGACACCCACGCCCGACTTTGTACTCTACGGCCTGTTCAACCCGACTTGGGAGTTGGTCGCCTTGGGCGCCACGACTGGGTCGAGTCGAGCGCACCGGACTCGCGACGTGCCGCCGCGCACGTGGACGAGCGCCGGCCTATCTTGGGGACAACATAGGGGTTCATCACAGGGGGGTATTGGGGGCTTCTCGTTGGGCATCGATAGTGGGAGCGGAGTCATGGCAGGGAACGTCAACGACACGATGATCTTGGGTGGAACCTCGTTCGGGGGTGGTGCGACCGCGGTGCTCGAGGACGGCGAACTCGACACGAGCGACCGGTTGTGGCTTGACCCCGTGATGTACGACGAGGACGAAGACGACGACGAGGATGACGACTCGTTCGATGGTGACGAGTTTGACGACGATGACGAGTTTGAGGAAGAAGACGACGATTTCCTCGAGGACGACGAGGAAGAAGAAGATGACAGCGAAGACGTGGACGGCGACGACGAAGACGACGATGACTTCTAGTGCCGTCTTTGCCTCGGTATCGTCCTTGCACCCCTCAATCGGATGAGAGGCGGCGGGACGACGAAACGGGGCATCGTCAAACGACGGCCTGGAGTCGACCCATGCCGCGTCAGAATCGCTCAAAGTCCAAGCCCGACGCCCAACCCGCGCAGGCCCCCGCACAGAGTCCAGAGCCGAGCACGGGATCTGGTACGGTCATTGATCGCCGGACCGGGCTGGATCGCCGACTCCTGGGCACGGGCACGAATACCGACTTCGATCGCCGCCGAGGCCCGGGGCGACGCCTGAGCGACTTCACAAGGTCCGCCGAAGAAGGCGAGATGACCAAAGAGCAGTTCCTGTTCCTGGTGGCGATCGACGAGTTCAAGAAGGCTAACGCCAAGAGTTTCCCGACCTGGACGGACGTCCTCGAGGTCATCCGCCTCTTGGGCTATCGCAAGACCATGCCCAGCGAGATCACGTTCGGCAGGGCCGAAGACTGGCGAGAGCCGTCGGACGCGCCTTCGGCCGTGCGACCGGACCGTTGGGCCGAGCGTCGCAAGTCCAACGCGGCCTAATCCCCTCCTCCCAACCGCATGTCGGGGCACGTTCGGGAGGTATTCGCTCGACCTGCCCAATGTCGCTACCATGCTCCCCTATGGGTAATCGTGTCGACATGGGAGCCTCGCAGGCCACTCGCTCCGCTCCGTCAAACAAACCTGAATGGCTCGACTGGAAGGCGTATGTCCTGGGTGTCATCGCCCTCGCACTCGTGGCGATCTGGGGCGTCATGCTGCTCACGCCCAACACGCCTTCTCTCCCCGGGCCCGAGGCCGCCGTTTCTCAACTTCTAGAACTGCGCTCCCAGATCATGCTGCACGTCGAGGACAAGAAGTCCCTGCCTGCGGCGCTTTCGGAGCTGTCCGTCGATTCCAAGACGCTCAAGGACCCGTGGGGCACCGAGTTCATCTACACGGTCAAGTCCAACAAGCCCAAGGATTGGGAGTACACCCTCGCCTCCGCGGGACCGGACAAAGCGCCGGGGACCACCGACGACATGTCGTGGGACGTCGAACTCACGCTCGACGTGACCGACGCGATGATGGTGAAGTCCGAAACGAGCAAGGGCATTCCCACGAGCACACCCTGACGGGCCTTCAGGACAACACGCCCGCATCCCGAACCCACGGAAACTCGCTCAGCCCTTGCTCTTGTAGTAGTCCAGGTTCACCTGGACATACTTGTTCCACTCGCTGGGAAGGTCCTCTTGCGGAAAGATCGCCTTGACGGGGCACTCGTCCACGCACAGGCCACAGTCGATGCAGGTGTCGGGGTCGATGTATAACTGCGTCGCGGACGCGAAGTCGGGCTCGTTCTTCGTCGGGTGGATGCAATCCACCGGGCAGACCTCGACACACGAGGTGTCCTTCGTCGCGATGCAAGGCTCGGCGATGATGTGGGGCATGGCGATTCCTGATGGGCACGGCTCGAAGTGACAGACCAATACGGGCGGGCGCAACACCATGGCGCCGACCGGGCGAGTCGCCGGATGATAGCGGGAGCCACGCCCATGCTCGACGCGAATGGCTGTACCGCCGGTCTTTCACGAGAGGAGCAGACGGGTGCCACACCTCTGTCCCCGCACAGAGGAGGCCAATCAGCACCCGGCCGAGAAGTGGGCAAGGTAGTACAACAGATCGTCGATGGTGACGGCCCCATCCGGGACGCCGTCGCCGCTGCCGTCGTCGAGGTCGGCGACGGTGTTCCCGGCGTTGAACCGGTCGAGATAGAAGAGGAGGTCATCGATCGTCACCGCGTCATCGACGGTGAAGGGCGAACCGGTTGAGGCGTCGACAAAGTCTGCGGGACAGGCGACGCGAAGCGTGATGGTCGGGCTGGTCGTCGAGCCGCACGAGTTTGTCGCGACACAGGTGTAGTCGCCGAAATCCGACGCGAGCAGCGCCGAAGGCGGGAACATGGAGGGCGAGGTAGCGCCTCCGAATCGTATCGTGACGGGCACGCCATCGTGGAACCACTGGTACGACACGGGCGAGACAACGCTCGTCTGGGTGACACGGAACCAGGGTTGTGGGAGTTGACCGCCGACGCGGGCCACATAGTCGCTGGGGCAGTTGAGCGTGACAACTGGTCGACCATCACCGAATCGATGGAAGTCTGTGCCGTTCAAAAGGATGTTCGTCTGGACACGGCCCGGGTCGAACGCGATGCCCGCGTAGCCCAGGCTGGAGATCTGGGGCTGCGAACCGGTGAACGGAACGAGGTTCCAGCCCGAACCGCTCCACCACCAGAGTTGTGTGGTGCTGAACTGGCGCGAGACCATCTCGACGCGGGACCGGGCAAAGTTGTAATACATCGCGGCGAGAGGCGACGCGGGTGGCCGTGTCTGGGGTTGGGGCGTCGGCGAGCGATTGGTCCAGGTTGTGCCGTTGAACTCCCAGGTGTCCTCGAGGTTGCCGGTGCAGCGTCGATAGCCGCCAAAGAGCACCGTGACGCCTCGAATCCAGTCGAAGGCGATGGTCGCGTCGCCGCGAGCGCCCGGGCTGTTGTTCGCGTCGGCGAGTTGGACCCACTGCGACCCATCCCAAGCCCACGTGTCGGCGAAGTAGTTGTTGCAGGTCTCGGCATACGGAAATCCGCCCATGAGCAGGACCGAATGACGAGATGGGTCATAGATCATCGCGTGCCCGCCACGCGGCGCAGGCCCGGTCGTGGCGACCTGCGACCATGTCACGCCATCAAACTCATACGTGGAGGCGTCGTCGGTCGAGTTCTTTCGGCCACCGAAGGCGACGATGCGATCGCGGAGTTCGTCGTACGCACAGTTGATGTGGGCCGCGTTGGTGAAGGACGAGAAGGCGGCCGCAAGGCGCTCGAATCGGGTGCCGTTCCACGACCAGGTCTCGCCGGAGTTCGCGATGACGACGCCGCGTTGACGCAGTGAGTCCCACACGAACGAGCGTGGACTGGAGACGAACGGCGGGGCGTCGCCCTGAGTTGTGAGGGGCGGGAGGACCGCCACACACTGCGCGTGTGACGCCGGCGTGAGCGATATCGACGCAAGCAGCACCGCCAATATCCCTGTGGATCGAGACCCCAGACCAGCGATCCTGTCGTAGGACATAGTCAACTCACATCAGTGTGCCGCCAGTGTCCCGAAACACTGCCTAACTGTCAAGATACGTTCACACAAACGCAAACGCTTTGTTACGGCGTCGCGCCGGGTCAAACTGATAGTCCGTACGGACTCCTACCGCGACACGCTCGCGTTCGAGCGTTGCCATGGACCCTTGATGGCGTAGGTGGCGCCGTCGGCCTGACTGTTGACGAAGAAGACGCTCCCGTCGGGCGAGAAGCACCCGCCGCAGAACTCGGACTTGCTGAGCGCGTTGCGTGCAAAGACGTGGACCTCGCCCTCGCGCGTGACCTGCAACACGCGATTGACGTCGGTGCCATCCTCGCAGACGAAGAGGTCGCCCCAGGGCGCGACGCAGATATTGTCGCACATGTTCATGATCGAGGCCTCGGGCGACTCGACAAAGAGCGTGAGCGTCGCGGGGGCGTCCTTCTCCTGGGGCGTTCCCTCGTGGGGGCTGGGGACATACCGCCAGATCTGCCCGGCGAGCGCGGGGCCGCCGTTGGTCGAGGCGAAGTAGACCCCGTCGTTGCCGTACCACATTCCCTCGTTGCGGGCGAAGCGGGCGGCACCGCGGTCATAGCCGCGATAGCGAAGATCGTCGGCGGGCGAGTCGATGCCGTCGATATCGAACCACTCGACATCCATGCGTTCGTTGAGTTTGATCGATCGCGACTCCCAGTTGCGCGTGTCACAGGAGGGGCGGCCTTTCACTCGCAGCACCTGGAAGCGTCCGCCCTCGTGGAGTTTGCCCGGGACGGTGGGGATATAGCGATAGAGGATGCCATCGGGGCGGTCCTCGGTGAGATAGACGACACCGGAGTTTGGATCGACCGCGGTCGCCTCGTGGCGGAAGCGTCCCATCGCGGTGATAGGCTTTGGATAAACGAGACCTGGCGAGGACGTGACGGGCACCTCAAAGACGTAGCCGTGGTCGCGCTGGAACGACCCGCCTGCGCGCGTGACGTCCTCCTCGCACGAGAGCCATGAGTTCCAGGGTGTGGGCCCGCCCGCGCAGTTGTAGCACGTGCCCGCGAGGCTCATAAAGGACGCCTCGAGGGAGTCGGTCTCGTGGTTGTAGATGAGTGTCGTCGTGCCGCCGAAGGGAGGGATCTCCTTGCCGCGGTCGTATACGCGCGAGAAATCGACGCGATCGAGCCTCTCGGCCTTCTTGCCGAAGGCGCTCATGCCCTCGTTCTCGATGATCTCGTGGTTGCGGATGAGCGTGGTCTTTCCGGGTCCGCTCCCGAAGGCGGCCATGCCATCGGGCTGTCCCGGCGAGAAGAGTCCATCGGTCATCGTGTCGCCGTTGCGGATGAGCACCGTGTAGGTGAACCCCTCGGGGAGGTCGAGAAGGCGATGCGGGTCGCGCTTGATCGGCCCGAAGGGAGCCGGCGTGGGCCCGGACGCGAAGCCCGTGCGGGTGAGCAGCAGGCTCAATGCCGAGAACGCCAGAGGAGTGGCGGCGGCCTGGAGCAGGAACGAGCGACGGCTAAGCGAGAGCGGGTCGGACTTCACGGTTCAACTCCAGAATGTTCACCCACACTCTAGAAGTTCCTGATCACTTCACACTTCGAGGTGCGTTCAGATCGTGTGAGGATTTCCCGTCGGGTGTGTGTTTGGGGTGACACCGGGATCGCGCTATCATGGCGGACTTTGCCGGGAGTCCACGGATGCCCGGCCGATTGACCGTCCGTTGTGAGGAACTCATGCCCTTCACCATCAAGCCCGAAGACGCCCTCGGAGTCGACACCGACACCACGCCCTATCTCAAGGAGCACGTGGACACCGGCGACCGCTGGGTCCTGAACTTCGGGCCCCAGCACCCCGCGACGCACACGACGCTGCGCCTCGTCATGGAACTCGATGGCGAGCGCATCGCCCGCGTCACGCCCCACATCGGCTACCTCCACAGCGGGTTCGAGAAACTCGCCGAGCACCTCGACTACAACCAGTACGTCACCATCGTCAGCCGCATGGACTACCTCTCCCCGATCGCCAACGACATCGCGTGGCACGGGGCGGTCGAGAAGTTGTTCGACATCGAGATCACGCCACGCTGCAAGGTCCTCCGCACGATCATGGCGGAGGTCGCCCGCATCCAGAACCACCTCCTCTGCGTCGGGGCGGCGGGCCTCGACCTCAACGCTTTCACCGGCTTCATCTACGCCTTCAACGTCCGCGAGAAGATCTATGACCTCTGCGACTATGTCTCCGGGCAGCGCTTCCACCCCGACTGGACCCGCGTCGGCGGCCTGATGCAGGACCTGCCCGACGAGGAGACCTTCAAGCGCCTGGTCAAGGCCCTCATCCGCGTCGAGGTTCCCGGCGCCATCAAGGACCTCGAGACCCTCCTCAACCGCAACCGCATCTTCATGGACCGCACGCAGGGCATCGGCGTCATCACCAAGCAGGACGCGATGGACTGGTCGCTCACCGGACCCATGGCCAGGGCGAGCGGCGTGAAGCGCGACATCCGCAAGGACGAGCCGTATCTCTGCTACGCCGACAACTGGGACGGGCAGGGCGCCGAGGCCGTCAAGTTCAAGGTCCCCATCGCCGACGTGGGCGACGCCTACACGCGGTACCTCGTCCGCGTCGAGGAGATGAAGCAGAGCCTCGCGATCATCGAGCAGTTGATCGACAAGATCCCCGCGGGGCCTGTGGACGCCTTCGCCGATGGCAAGATGACCAAGCCCCCCAAGCGCGAGGTCTATGGCTCGATCGAGGGGCTGATCCAGCACTTCGAACTCATCATGACCAACCGCGGGTGGACGCCCCCGATCGCCGAGTGCTATTCGTGTCAGGAGTCGGCCAATGGCGAACTGGGGTACTTCCTCGTGAGCGACGGGAGCGCACGCGCCTGGCGCGCCAAGACCCGTCCGCCCTGCTTCATCAACTACTCGATCGTCAGCAAGATCACCGAGGGGCACCTGCTGAGCGACATCGTCGCGATCATCGGCTCCATCAACGTCGTCGCGGCGGAACTCGATCGCTAGTCGGCTTTCGCGTCATCCGCTGAATCTGCGTCGTCCCACATCCAAACGACCCCGGCAGGGCTCGAACCTGCGACCCCCGCGTTCGAAGCACGGTGCTCTGATCCAACTGAGCTACGGGGCCAACACGCACATGCTGTCGCGTTCCGCATCACTCTAGGGCGTCGGCGGCGCCTGCTTCGGACCCGCCGGCTCGGCGGGTGCCTGAGGCCCGATCGGGCCGGTTGGACCCGTCGGGGCGCCGGGCATCAGCCCCTGGAGTTCGTCGGTCGTGACGCTGAAGCGCACGAGTTCGATCCTCGCCGTCTGCACCGAACGATCGATCGCGGCATACTTCGGGAAGATCGCGTCGGCGCTCGGCGCGAGGTACATCCCCAGCCGCCCGTGCTCGCCCGCGGCGATCTTTGTGGCCGTGGGCTTGTACTTCTCGCTCGCCTCGGAATCGCCCAGGAGTCCGATCATCGTGTCGAAGATGGGAGAAGCCTTGGCCCAGTCGGCCTTGAGTTCCGCCGGCGACATCGTCAGGAGCGCCTCGTCGGCGTTCATCGCGACGTTGGGAAGAACCGCGAACTCCTTGCGCATGTCGGCGCTGGTCGCGCCCCTGGCGATCCGGGCATCGAGCCATCGCCCGATCGCGTCACGCTCGCCGCGGATCGCGAGGCGGAAGCCATACGGATCCTCACCGTCACGGTCGTCGAGCGCCGCGAGAATGCGTCGCCCGCCGGGAATCGAGAGCGCGCCGCGCCCGAGCAGTCGCCTCGCCGTCTGGCACGCGCTGTCGTCGATCGCCGCACCGACGAGCGCGCTGATGATGATGCCGTCCGACTTCGCCGCGTTCGCCAGCCCGTACATCGCGGAGATCACCACGACGGCACGATCGTTCGCCTCGGCCTTGGGTTCGTCCCCGATCTGGCGGCGAGCCTCGTTCATCATCATCCGCATGCTCCCCTGGAGAAAATCCAGGTGCGGGAGCGTCGCCTGGAAGCCGGCCGAGCGATCCCACCCGAAGTCGCAGTACGGCATGCGAGCCGCCGTGGCCACCGCGTCCACGAGGGCCTCGTTCTTCGACAGCGCCTCGACCACCTCCGGTGGGAGCACGCCCTTCGCCGGGAACGACACGAGGTCCCACGTCTCCTGGCTGACGCTCGCCCATGCGCGGATCAGGGGCCACGCGCCGTTGTCGTGTCCCGTGATCTTGAGCGGCGGGTGGAGGCCGACGAACCGCGCGTCCACCTCGGCCGCGCTCGCCACGGCTAAAGAGTCCGTCACCGGAGTCTCGCCTTTGGCCGTGTCCACCTTGCGCTGATTGGGCGTGACGCCGTCGGGCGGCGTCGCCTTCGATGTCAAGCTCGCCGCACTCGCTTTCGCCGGCTCTTGCGACGGGGCCACGCGGGCCGACTCCGCGGGCTTCTCGCATGCGACCTGTCCAGCGGCCAGCACGCCGATCACTCCGGCCCATACAACGCCATGCGCCAGCGTCCGCAAACGAGTGATCGATCGAGCCGGTGCAGACCGCGTTCCCTTCACGTCCATCGGTGGGCATCCTCCGTCGTCGGCCGCAACCGGCCTGTTCACCTCTCGCGCCGCCGCGGGGCAGTCCCCCCGCGCAACACTCCCTTTACGACACCCATTGTTGGATCCCGGCCTCGCCGAAGCACACCTCGCCCAACGCCGGGCGATCGAACCGCCCGCCCGCAAGCCCGCATGCCACGAGCATCGGCGTCCGCGCGAACAGAACGTCCGGAACGACACCAGAACTCGGATCCCCAAGCCGGAGCGTGCACGCGAACCCTGCAGTTCCATCCTCGCGCCGGGATTCATCGGCATGCACAAGCCCGCGAGGTTCCGGCGTGATCACGACGTCAGCCGATCCAAGATCCCGCGCCGCTTGCCCTTCGACCTTAAGCGCGTGATGGACCGTGCCCCGGCGAAGGCCGCCCGAGTGTTCGCTTCTTGGATCAACGGACACGCTGCACACGAGCGACACTCGCGTGGGCGCCGCGAGCCCGGGCGTTGACGCCTCGCCCTCTCGCCAGAGGTGCGTGGCCGCGCTCGGCGCGATCGACCAGCGGATCTCGAATGACGAGGGAATCCTTGTTGCCGCGTCCGGCTTGCACGTCGGCACACGCCCCGGCACCTCGATCGGCGTGTCGATGGGTTTCAGCCCGCGATTGCGGTGGATCGCGCTCATCGCCCGCCCTCCCCATTCCCGCCGCGCTTGGGTCCGCTCGATGATCGCTTCGCCCTCGCCTCGCCGCGCGACTTCTTCGCTCCACGCGTCGGCACCACGCTCGTGAGCGCCCGCGCCGCGAGGCGCAGCCCCTGCCCCGCCGGGCTCACAAACTGCTGCGCCAATGTCTCGAGCATCTCGAAGAACTCGACGAGGTCGTCCAGCCGTCGCTGGTGCTCGGCGACGCCGCGATCGGGCGCGTCCACGCCGACCTTCAACACCCCACCCATACCCGACTTCCCGCCCGACAACTTTTCTGCGAGCGACCTCGCGGTCGACGCCTTCCCCGCGCTGGCCTCGCCCGGCGTCAGGTCCCGAATCTCATAGAGCGACGCCAGCAGCGGCTCGGCCTCGCGCTTGATCCGCTCACGCACGATCGCCCGGAACATCGCCCACACGTCCTGCTCGGCCCTGAAATACTCGCGCCGATCCACGCGCTCGCCCTCGATCTTGACGGCCGGTCCCGCCGCCCGCGCGATGATCCCCCAGTCCAGGAGCGCCCGCAGCGACATCGACGCGTTGCCCCGCGAGATCTGCAGTCGCTCCATCACGTCGTCGGTGCACATCGCCTCGCCGGTGATGTAGAGCAGCGCGTGGACCTCGGCCATGGTCCGGCTGATCCCCCACGCCCCGCCCATCTGCCCCCACACCGCCACGAACCGGTCCTGTGCCTCACGGACATGCGGGCCCTCGCGAACAACCGGCGACTCGGGCGTGCGGACCTCGCCCACGCCGCCACCATCGCCCTCGTGCCCGTGATGGGCAGGCGGCAGATTGGGCGCCGGGTTGGGAAGTGCCTCGGGCATGGGGCCATCCCAAGGGTATGCCGGTTTTCAATGGTTTCTGAAAGAACCGGAAGTCGAGGGGAGGGGAGGAGGTGTGACCAATAACTCACGCCTTGACCGTGCCACTGAAGTCCGGAGGAACCGGACTTCAGTAGCACTTCGATGCGAGATAAGTGCCACGCCCCCACCATCGTCTCGGGGCACCCGGCCTCTGTTGTTGGTGAACGCGTTCAATCGGGTCGGATGCGAGATTCACACAACGGTTGCTCGTGCATGCTGGGCAAATCCCTATCGTTTCAATCGCAATACACGAGTCACTCGATGCCGGTCACCCGCAGCGAACATGCACGCCTGTTGACACACGCCCTGCGCCGTCCCCACGACGAGTCGGCGTACCTCGACGTGGACACGACGCAATCGATACGAGGGAGATTCTTCACTAGGGTTCGTGAATCGATTGACTCTGAGGTCACATATTGGAATCGAGACCAGAGAGGCGAACTCACTCTCGCCCTACGGGCCATCTCGGCCAGAGTGGACGACATTCAGGTCGTCCTCTTGAGCAAAGACGATCGAACAATTGGCGCCTCGATTGTTCCAGTAGTAGACATACTCGACAATCCCTGGGAGGTCTGGGATATCACAGGCGAAGACTTGTGTATCGTGACACAAGATATCGAAAGCGGAATGTGTCTTGAGCACTCGTATTACGGCTTGCACGGAATATACGTCCCTGACGGGCTATTCGAGTTGTGTTCATGGGGCAAACTTGAAGTTCAATGATGCCAGAACCATCTTTTTGTATCAATGGAACTCGATCCCATCTGCCATTCTTCAAAGTCGAAGACTTTTGCCGCTCCAGGACCACATCTACCGATATCCATTTATCTATGCGCGCCGACTCATCCAACCCCTTGCCCCTCGCCCAAGCCACCGGGCGTGTGCGGTTCCTCCCCCTCGATCCCGGGTGGCTCTTTCTCGCGGCGTCGCTCGCGCTCATAGGGGCCGTCGTCCTGATTCCTGCTCAGCGAGACGTGGCCCAGGCGCGGCTGGTCCGTGATCGGGCGCTCGCGCTCGAGCAGCACCGCCTGGCGCGGCTCGACCGGTATGAGGGGTTCCTCGCCGCCGTCACCGACAAGGAGCCGGGGCTGATGCGTGACCTGCTCGCGACGCAACTCAACCAGATGCCCGCGGAGTTCGGGCTGATCACGGGCCCGGCGTACACGCGCGTCCCCGACGCGAGCGTCTTCCCCGCCCTCGAGCCGCCGCCGGCCGTGTTGCCGACCGCCAACGCCCAGACCAACCCGACGTCGATGCTCGGTCGCTGGGCGACGAACCCCAGGGCGAGGCTCTGGCTCATCGCGCTCGGCGGCGTGGGCATCCTCATCGGCATGATGCCCCCGGCCAGACCACGGACCGAGCCGGCGATCGACTAACACGAACATTGGTGACTCGCCTTGGGTGGCACCGCTCTCCAGAGCGGTGTTCTTCGCCTTCGAGTTCTTTCCGACACCCTTGAGCACCGTGTGCCCGGTCACCGCTCTGGAGAGCGGTGCCACCACGAACGGCATCACCATCACGTCGCGTTTACCCTTCCCTCAATGCCCGCCGTCCGCCAACCCGGCACGCCCGCCCCGTCCAACGATCGCCTTCGCCTCTCCCGGCGGCAGCGCCTGACGCACGCGCGCCAGTTCCAGGCCGTGCACGACGCCCGCATGCGCCGTGCCGTCGGCCCGATCACGGCGAGCGCGATCCCCAACGACCAGCCCTTCCATCGCCTGGGTCTGGCCGTCTCGAAGCGCGTCGGCAGCAGCGTGAAGCGGAACCGCGCCAAGCGCATCCTCCGCGAAGCGTTCCGAACGCTGCAGCACAACCTTGCCACGATCGACTCGACCCACGCCGACGACGACGCGGCACCAATCCACCTCGACATCATCCTCTCGGCCAAGACCTCCACGCTCACGCTCGACGAGGCGAAGGACGCGCTCCACGACGCGATCCGGCATCTCGCGCGTCAGTGGGCCAAGCGACTCAGCAAGGAATCGATGAGAGACGCGACCAGAGCGGATTCACGCGATGGACCCTCGCCATGACCGACGCGCGCCCTGCACTCGGCCTGATCTCGCGAACGCTCTCGGGCCTCCTGGTGCTCCTCGTCCGCGTGTATCAGGCGATGCTCTCGCCGCTCCTCGCCGGGCAGTGCCGATACGTCCCGACGTGCTCGGAATACGCGATCGACGCGCTGCGCACGCATGGCCCCATCCGCGGCACGCGACTCATCCTCCGCCGACTCGCCCGTTGTCACCCCTTTGTCAAGGGCGGCTACGACCCCGTCCCGCCGTCTGATGCGCGAGATGGGCACCCTTCCGATTCGTGATGACGACCACATCACGCCCTGCCGGCGCAACTCCTTGAACACACGGAATCGCAATGATCCGTACAGTGGAACCGCGAGGCCCCGTGGCGGAACGGCAGACGCAGCGGACTTAAAATCCGCAGTCCCGAAAGGGGCGTGTGGGTTCAAATCCCACCGGGGCCAGTGCGACGACTCACCGGTCGCGTGCACGTACCCTTCGGCACGCATGCTCTGGTCCCGCCTCACCGATTCCCTCGCCGACGACCCCGGCAGCATCGCCCGCCGCGAGCACTCCGAGTGGCTCACTCGCGCCATCACCGGGCAGCGCGAGTTCCCACGCATCCCCGTCCGGCGCGTCGATCGCGGCGGCTTCGGCTTCCTTGCCGATCTGCACTCCGGCCTCGCCTGGGCCGCCAGGTGGTGGCAGGCCGCCCTTCAACGTGTCGAAGACTGAGTCTCTTCGCGACGGAAACGCCCTCAAACCCACCGGATCGAGCCCAACCCGCACGCCCAACGTGCCGATAATCTCCCGTCGGCGTGCACGCACGCCCAAATCGCGGAGCACACGATCCATCATGAGCGACATCAACCTCCAACGCACGCGCCTGGGCCGATCCTGGATCACCAAGATCTCCATCATGGCCATCGTCGCCCTCGCCTTCGGGCTGTGGGGGCTGTACGACGCCCTCGTCGTCTATCCCGGGCGTGGCAATCGCGCCGCCCAGGCCCTCGAACTCCAGTACTACAAGGCCTTCGAACAGGAGAAAGGCTCCATCACGCGCGACATCTCCGTCGACGACCCCAAGACGCGACTCGCGACGCTCAAACAGAACCCCTCGCGCTCTTCACGCGACGAGGCACTCTACCAATGGCTCGATTCCCTCGACACCATCGGTAAACTCGACGCCGAGAACACCACCGTCCCGCGCACCGATTCCTTCCGCGGCGTCGAGATCTCCTCGCCCGCCGAGCGCTACCGCGACCTCAGCGCCATCAAGACTCCAGACAGCCCCCTCGCCAAGTGGGACATCCCCATCCAATGGCTCATCTTCGCCGTCGGCATGGGCGTCGGGCTGTACCTCTCCGCCCTCATCATGCGCGTGGCCGGGAAGTCCTATCGCTGGAACCCGACGACCCAGGAACTCCATCTCCCCGAGGGCGCCACACTTGCCCCCGCCGACATCGACGAGTTCGACAAGCGCAAGTGGGACAAGTTCCTCATCGACCTCCGCGTCCGAGAAGGGCACGATCGGCTCTCGGGCAAAATCGTTCGTCTCGACCTCTACCGCTACGACCCGCTCGAATCGTGGGTTTTGGAGATGGAGAAGACGCGATTCCCGCAGGCAGATGCCGCCGAAGCCACTCCCGAGGACTCCGCGACACCGGAATCGGCAATCGAAGAATCCAAAGAAGCCTGAGCGGCCCCGTCGCGCATCGCACGGCCATCACGCGTGGGAAGAGAAAGGGGCGCGTCCATGACGCTATTCATGACCACGCTCGCCCTGACATTCTCCGATGTGCTCGACGTCGTCCCGCCGGGTCTGGTGATCCTCGCAGGGATTGTGGGCATCGCCCTCACCGCGCTCACGCTCCCCGGCACCTGGCTCAATATTCTCGTGGCGCTCCTCTGCTGGTGGTGGAAACCCGACATGTTCAGCCTCTGGACGATCGTCGTCGCGCTCATCATCGCGATCGCCGCCGAGGCCGTCGAGTTCGGGGCCTCCGCCCTCGGCGCTGCCAAAGCCGGCGGCAGCCGCAAGGGCCAGATCGGCTCGCTCGTCGGGGCGCTCGCCGGGGCCATCGTCGGCTCGTTCTTCTTTTTTCCGATTGGGACGATCCTCGGCGGCGCGATCGGCGCTGGCGCGGGAGCCGTGTTGGCCGAACGCGTATGGGCCAAGCGCGCCTGGAACGAATCGGCGAAATCCGGCCAGGGTGCCGCGATCGGGCGACTCCTTGCGACCGTCGGCAAGACCACGCTCGCGATTATCCTCGCTTTGGTCCTTGGCGTTGCCGCCATCTATAACCCGAAACCGGCCGCATCCACCTCAGCCATACCCGGCCTGGTAACGCCGAATGCCACCGACGGAACCGAGGTCCAGGTCCATTCGCCGACTGTCGCGCCCGACGCCCCCGCCAAGAATCCATGAAGATCGCGACATCCGACGTCGAAATCCCACGAACTTCCAGAAAACAGGGATGCATCCCGCGTGATTTCCCGATATCCTGATGGACTCCCGCGCACAGGGATGTCAGCGCGCGGCGTGATCGGCCGACGGACCGGCCAGGCGAGAGTGATCAAAGGTGGCCAAAGACAAGGCCAAGAAAAAAACCATGAGTCACGCGGCCCGCAGCGTCCCCCCCTCCCCCGACGCACGCTCTGTCCCCACGGAGACCCGCGACACGGCGAAACCCGCGAAGAAACCGATGCCAGCCACCCGATCCTCCGACGTGCTCGCGCGCGTCCGGGCCCAGGAGCCCGCCACCGAGACCAAGGACTTCGTCCTCGACACCAACGTCCTGCTCCACAACCCCAACGCGCTCTTTGTCTTCAAAGAGCACAACGTCGTCATCCCCTTCACTGTCATCGAGGAGCTCGACAAACTCAAGCGCCTCGAGAACGACCTGGGCCGAAACGCCCGTGAGTGCATCCGCCACCTCGATCGCTTGCGCGGCCTCGGCAAACTCTCCGAGGGTGTCGAGTGGGGTTCCACCTCGCCCTCCGCAACCGCCGCCGCCTCAACCGGCGTCAACGGGCACACCGGAACCGTCCGCATCGACGTCAGCGAGCACATCCGCCCGGACGCGATCGATGAGGATTCTCCCGACAACCGCATCATCGCCGTCGCCTGGCACCTCGCCAAGTCACGCCCCCACGTCGTCTTTGTCACCAAGGACCTCTCCGCCCGCATCAAGGCCGACTCCCTGGGCATCCACACCGAGGACTTCACCAACCAGAAGGTCGACGCCGATCGCCTCTACACCGGGTTCGTGAGCGTCGAGTCCGAGGGCGACATCATCGACGAGTTGTACCGCGATCGCCTCCTTGCCATCGATCGCC
This sequence comes from Phycisphaerales bacterium, assembly GCA_016699835.1. Lineage (NCBI taxonomy): Bacteria > Pseudomonadati > Planctomycetota > Phycisphaerae > Phycisphaerales > Phycisphaerales bacterium. The sequence goes on along the minus strand of CP064987.1, from coordinate 2,041,089 downwards.
TGGGCGAGCTCCTCCAAACCGAGGACGAGCGCGGGCAGGTCTACGAGCGCGAACTCCACGCCAACCAGTTCATCGTCTTCAAGGACAAGGACGACGAGAACCACACTGGCCTCGGCCGACGCCTCGCCGACACCGACCACGTCATCCCCGTCACCGGCCCGCGAAAGCCCGTCTTCGGGATCATGGCGCGAAACGTCCAGCAGACCATGGCCATGGACCTCCTCCTCGACGACGAGGTCCGCATGATCACTCTCCTCGGCTCCGCGGGCACGGGCAAGACACTCCTCGCCATCGCCGCAGGCATGGCCAAGGTCTTCAGCGAGGAACGCTACGAGAAACTCCTCGTCGCGAGGCCCATCATGCCCATGGGGCGCGACATCGGCTATCTCCCCGGCGACAAGGACGAGAAACTCACCGCCTGGATGCAGCCCATCTTCGACAATCTCGGCTATCTCCTCTCTACCCGAGGCGCCCAGGTCCAGCACCCCGACAGCCACTCCACCGAGCAGCGCATCCAGAAACTCATGGCCGACGGCAAACTCGTCCTCGAGCCCCTCACCTACATCCGCGGGAGATCCATCCCCCACCAGTTCATGATCGTCGATGAGGCCCAGAACCTGACGCCCCACGAGGTCAAGACCATCGCCAGCCGCGTCGGCGAGGGGACCAAACTCGTCCTCACCGGCGACATCGGACAGATCGACAACCCCTACCTCGACTCCTCCAGTAACGGCCTGGCCTACGCCGTCGAGAAAATGCGTGGCGTCCGCCTCTTCGGGCACGTCACCCTCGCTAAGAGCGAACGCAGCGAACTCGCCAGCATCGCCGCCAACCGCCTCTAACACCCCTCAATATCCTTTGGTTCTCGGACGTTCGTTCGCGCACAGCCCGATCACGTCCACAATTTGTGCCCGAATGCGTTTTTTTGTCCGCACCGACTGGCACTTTGCCAATTCTGGTGTACATCACTCATAGCAGGACACGCCTCGCTGGCGTTTGGTGTTTGTTCAAGCATTCGTCGTGGATGCTCGTGGGCTAGTCGTAGAGAGGTGGTTTTTCATGTCGATCCGTCCCTGGCTCAGTGCCGTCGCCGTCGCCTCGCTCGCGGGTATGGCCTCGGCCGATGTCGTCTCGTTCACTTCAGTGCTGGACAACACACTCTTTGAGGATTCCGCAGGGTCGCTCAGCAGCGCCCTTGGCGGCGGCGTCTTCGCTGGCGTCACCAACTCCGGCGAGAAACGCCGAGCCCTGGTCCGCTTCGACCTGTCCTCCATTCCCGCAGGCTCCACCATCAACAGCGTCACGCTCCGCATGAACTGCGAGCAGTCGAGTGGCGTCGCCGCAGTGTTCGGCGTCCACCGCGTCACGTCCTCCTGGGGCGAAGGAACCAGCAACAGCGGGCTCAGCGGCGGGGGCGCGGCCTCCACCACCGGCGACGCGACGTGGATCCACCGCTTCTACGACACCGAACTGTGGACCACCCCCGGCGGCGACTTCGTCAGCACCGCCAGCGCCAGCGTCAACATCCAGGATCTCGGGTTCTATGAGTGGACCGGCGCCGGCCTCATCGCCGATGCCCAGGCCTGGATCAACGACCCGGAGATGAACTTCGGCCTGCTCATCAAAGCGACCAGCGAGACCGCGGGCCGAACAGGCAAGAGGTTGGGTAGCCGCGAGACCTCCATCCCCGATCGAATCCCCAAACTCATCGTGGACTTCACGCCCGTCCCGGCCCCCGGCGCTATCGCCCTTGTCGCGGGCGGCGGACTCCTCATCGCCCGCCGGCGTCGGCGCTAAACCGCTGCCGACATTCGCGGCCTCAACTCGACAACTCAAATACCATGACGGCACGCGACGCCACACGTCCCGTGCCGTTTTCTTTTTCTGCGATCACGACCAGGAACGACAACATGCCCACCACCTTCGACGCCCGCGCCCGCTCCATCCTCACCGGCCTCAAGGACTCCGGGCAATACAAAGTCCTCCAGACCATCGATGGCCCGATGGATGCCAGCGTCCGCCTCCGCCGCCCCGATGGCACCACCAAGGATGTCCTCTGCTTCTGCTCCAACAACTACCTCGGGCTGGCCAACCACCCCGAGGTTGTCGAGGCCACCCTCAAGGCCACGCGCGATTTCGGCGCGGGCACGGCCAGCGTCCGCTTTATCTGCGGCACATTCTCGCCCCACCATACGCTCGAAAAGACCATCGCGGCGTACATGGGCACCGAGGCGAGTTACACCTTCGTCTCGTGCTGGACCGCCAACGAGGCCGTCTTCCCCACGCTCTGCGAGCCGGGCGACATCATCATCAGCGATGAACTCAACCACGCGAGCATCATCGACTCGGTCCGCCTCGCCACCACCATCAAGAAGGGCCTGCACAAGGCCATCTACAAGAACAACACCCTCGAAGGCCCCGGCTCGCTCCACGAGGCGCTCACCAAAGCCAAGGCCAACCCCGACGTCACCGGGCAGAACTGGGTCGTCACCGATGGCGTCTTCAGCATGGAAGGGAGCATCGCCGACCTTCCCACGATGCGCCGCCTCTGCGACGAGTTCGGAGCGATGCTCGTCGTCGACGACTCCCACGGGCACGGCGTGATGGGCACGACCGGGCGCGGCACGCACGAGCACTTCAACATGCTCACCGCCGCGAGTGGCAAAGGCACCATCGATCTCTTCACGGGCACGCTGGGCAAGGCGCTCGGCGGGGCCGCGGGTGGTTTCGTCGCGGGAACTAAAGATGCAATCGATCTTCTCATCCAGCGCGGCAGACCCACGCTCTTCTCCAACGCGCTTCCTGTGGGCGTGGCGGCAGGCGCGAACCGTGCCATCGAGATCCTGATGAACGAGCCGCAGCGCGTCGCGCGGCTCCACTCGAACGTCGCGTACGCGCGGAAATCGATCAAGGCCGCGGGCTTCGACGTGCTCGAGTCCCCCACCGCGATCTGTCCCATTATCGTCCACGACACCGCGAAGGCGATCGCGATGAGTAAACGCCTCCTCGATCTTGGCATCTACGTCATCGGCTTCGGCTACCCCGTCGTCACCGAGGGGCACGCGCGACTCCGCGTCCAGATCTCCGCCGCCCATACCGAGGCCCACATCGACGCACTCGTCGCGGCACTCAAGAAACTCTGAACAACAATCGCACGAGAGCCTATTTCTCCGGCGTCCTTCCCTCGACTGTCAGCGAGGCCTTTCGCTCGCGCGCCCGCCGCTTCTTCTCCGGCGTGGGGATCACCTTGCGCAGCACCAGCCACGCCGCGATGAGCGCGACCGCCGAGACCACCCAGAACTGCCAATCGCCGATTGGGAACACCATTCACTCCGTCACCGAGTCGTGATCACGACGCGATCGTGTACGCGATCCACGCGCCAAGATAGGCGAGCAGGCTCATCCACGCGAACTGGAGGACCGCCCACCGCACACCCCCGGCCTCGCGAGCCGTGAGCGCCAGCGTCGGCAGGCACTGCATCGCGAGCACATAGAACACAAGAATCGACCACGCCACGGGCTTCGTGAAGATCGGCGTGCCGTTGGTCCGCGACGCGTGCGAGACCGCCGAGAGGATCTTCTCGTCGTCCGTCGTGTCGTGCCCGGTGACGACGACCGCCATCGTGGAGACGAAGACCTCGCGGGCGGCGAAACTGGAGAGGACGCCGATGGAGAGTTGCCAGTCGTAGCCGATCGGCCTGAAAACGGGCTCGGCCAGTCGCCCCAGCCGCCCGATGAACGACCGGGACTTCGCGTCCATCGCCTCGAGTTCGTCGGCTCTCTCGACGATCATCGATGCCGCAGCAGGCCCATCAATCTCGCGTGCGTCTTCACGATCTCGTGGCCCAGGTGTCCCGTCTGTGCCTACGACCTCGACCTTATTCTCGACTCCAGCGCGCTCCAAGGCGACCTTCGGCTCAACCGATCCCGCCTCGACCTGGGCCGCCACCTCGCGGAGTTCCTCGACCCGCGCCGGTGGCTTCACATGCGGGAACGCCCCGAGCCACCACAGCACGATGCAGATGAGCAGGATGTTCGTCCCCGCGTTCGCGATGAACGAGCGCCCGCGGTCGTAACTGGTGATGAGTGCCGAGCGGAGATTCGGCCAGCGATACGCCGGCAACTCGAGCGCCATCGGACGGCTCGCCCCCTTCAGAATCGTCCGCCGAGCCACGAGCGCGCTCAGCACGCCCGCCACGATCCCCAGCGCATAACACCCGATGAACGCCGCCGCCTGTCGACCTGGTGAACCGGGAAACAGGATCCCCGTCATCAGCGCGTAGACCGGGATCCTCGCCGAGCACGTCATGAATGGTGCCACGAGAATCGTCGCGAGCCGTTCACGTCGATCCGGGATCGCCCGGCACGCCATGATCCCCGGCAGAGCGCACGCATGGCTCGAGAGCAGCGGCACGAAACTATGCCCGGGCAACCCAAACGGCCTGAGCAATCGATCCATCACAAACGCCGCCCGCGCCAGATACCCCGTGTCCTCCAGAAGCGAGATCACAAAGAAGAGCAGACAGATCTGCGGCAGAAAGACCACCGTCGCGCCGATCCCGACGACGACACCCTGCGAGAGAAAATCAGAGAGGATCCCCGCGGGGAGCACGCGCTGCACCAGCCCGCCCAACTCGGCGAAGATCCACTCGATCCACGCCATCGGGTACGTCGCGAGCGAGAAGATCCCCCAGAACAGCCCGGCCATCACCGCCAGAAACGCCAATGCCCCCAGCACCGGATGCGTGAAGGCGTGGTCCATCCGGTCGGTCCTCGCGCGTCGATCCGCGCGATCCTGCTCGGTCTCGGTGGTGCGGGCTGTCGCGTTCGCCGCCAGGCCCTCCGCCCATCGCTCGATCTCGCCCTGATCCCCCGGCGGCGTGCGGTTGGGAACCACCGCTCGCTCGAGCGCGCCAGCGATGTCGTCGATTCCCTGCCCGGTGCGTGCGCTCACAAGCAGCACCTCGCACCCAAGTCCCTCGCCCAAAGCACCCGCGTCGATGTGCACGCCGCGCTTGCGTGCGATGTCGATCATGTTCACGACAATCAGCGTGGGCAGGCGCCGGCGTAGCGCTTCACCCGCGAGGAGCAGGTTCCGCGCGAGGTTCGTCGCGTCGATGACGACGATCACCGCGTCGGGCGCCCGGGCCGGCGCCCCCGCGGGCGCGAGCATCCCGGCGAGCGCCCCCCGGCAGACCTCCGATTCTCCTTGCGCCAACTCCAGCGAGTACACGCCGGGCAGGTCAAGCACCTCGATCGTGCCGCCCCTGGTGTCGAGCATGAATCCCACGCGGCATTCCTGCGTCGTTCCGGGGAAGTTGCTCGTCTTGTGGCGCAGACCTGTGAGACGGTTAAAGACCGAGGTCTTGCCCGTGTTGGGATTACCCACGAGCGCCACGCGCCGCGGCGAGTGCGACTCCGGCGATCGTGCTCCACCGATCGACACCGTCGCCGCCTGGCTCATGTGCAGGGCTTGTGGTCAGAGGTTCCCTTGTCGCTGGATGTCGTCCCGACGACGACCATCACGCGCGACGCCAGTTCGCGCGCCATCCCGATTCGGCACGCGCACCCGCCGCCCGCCGCCGTGTGCACCTCGATGATGCACGGGTCGCCGAGGCGACAGACACGCAACGTCACGTTCGGGCGAAGCCCCATCGCGCGGAGAAGGCTGGCGTCATCGGCGTCGAGGCACGTCTCACAGACTGAGGCCAGATCGCCGGGGCGAAGGTCGCTCAATCGCCGCCCGGTGACGGGCTGGCCCTTCGCGTCGGTCGGGCAGCACTCGCGAGGGCACTGGTCACGGAACTCGCACGGGTCGGCGTTCAATGAATGGCTCTCGAGGGTGGTGGACATGGCCGGCGTTCCACGAAAGAGACTAACAGACAAACATATCCGCAAATCCCACTAGGAGAGTCTAGGGCCGATGAGACCGAGTCTCAATTGCCTCCGCCGCCAGCACCGCCGACCAATGCGGCATTGGTCGGGAACCGCTGCAACGCCGCGATCAACTGCTCGACCTGCTGCGGCGGCGGCATCGAGAGCAATCGACGCCGAAGGGCCGACATCGTCTTGAGTTCCTCCTCCGTCAGGAGCATGTTCTCTTTCCGCGTCCCCGATTCGGCCAGGTTGATCGCCGGGAAGACTCGCCGCTCGGCGATCTTCCGGTCGAGGATCAACTCCATGTTGCCGCTGCCCTTGAACTCCTCGAAGATCACCTGGTCGGCCTGGCTCCCGGTGTCCACCAGGCACGAGGCGATGATGGTCAGCGAGCCGGCCTCCTCGGTGTTGCGCGCGCTGCCGAAGATCTGCCGTGGCACTTCCAGGGCCTTGCTGTCCAGGCCTCCCGAGAGCGTCCGGCCGCTGCTGGCGTGCTTTCGGCTCTGGTTGAAGGCCCGGCCTACGCGTGTCAGCGAGTCCATGAGCACCACGACGTGCTTGCCCACCTCCACGAGACGCTTGGAGAACTCGATCGTCCGCGTCGAGACCTCGATGTGCCGCTCGACCGGGTGGTCGTTGCTGCTCGCAATCACTCGGATCCGCGACCGGGCCAGCCTCGGCGCGACGTCCTCGGGACGCTCGCCCAGCATCTCGGCGGCGAGTTGGGCGCCCGCGTCCACGCTCGCGAAACTCCGGCGGAAGTCCGTCACTTCCTCGGGACGCTCGTCCACCAGGAGCACGATGATCTCGAGATCCAGGTGATTGCGGAGCAGGGCCCCGGCGATGTCCTTGAGCAGCGTCGTTTTGCCAGCCTTCGGTGGCGAGACGATCAGCCCGCGCTGCCCGCGGCCGATCGGACAGAAGAGATCGATCAATCGGCACGACGCCGGGCACCCGGTGTATTCCAGGGTCAGGCGTGGCTGGGGGTCGATCGAGGTCAGATCTTCGAACGGCCTGATGACCGGGAGGTTCCGCCCCTGCGAGTCGCGCAGCATCGCGTTCATCTCGTCGACGGGGAAGATCGCCGGCGAGGGCGCCCCGCGGTTCATCCCGCCGAGACGCTGCTGTCCGTTCGATGGGTGTCCCGACGTGCCGTTGCGGCGGAAGTCGTTGGACCCCGGGCCGCGATGGCCCTGGGAGTGAAACTGGTTGGAGTTCCCGTCGCCCTGGCCTGAGCCTCTGCGTCGGCGTCTCCGGGATCGTCCGGGACCCATATGGACTCTTGACTCCTTACCTACACATGCGGAATGGCTTGTGGACCGCCTCCCGCTGGCGGTTGATCCGCCTGGCAAACACACTGGTGGCACTGGTCAGGCCTCAGTTGTGGCCAGACCCGTCGAAACACCCCGACAACATGTCATGCACACGCCCGAGCGTTCGGCATTGGAAAGCCGATGGGGCAAACAAGGCCACGATTCCGGTCCGTTGCGTCTTGAGTCCAGTTCGGGCATCCTTCGCGGCGATCTCTCTACGCCGGGAGGCCTTTGGCCAAAGACGAGGGCGGCCGGGGTGATCCGGCCGACAGACACCCCTAACTGTACACCAGAGAGGCGTTCCTTGCACGCAGAATCGGTCCCCGGCATTGAATCCCGCGCTGACGGGACTTTTTCATGGCCCCCACTATCATCAGAGACACCCTTGTCGGAAGCACCAGAACTGTGCCCAAGCCCCCGAAGCCAACCAAGATCGAATCTCGACCCGTGCAGCCCATTCAGGGGATTGCCGTCTCGCCAGGTATTGTTATAGGACGTTTACGGATCCTTGAAGATGATCTCCGTCGAGTCGCACGCCGTGAGGTTCAGTCCCAGAGCACCAGAGGCGAGGTGGAGCACTTCGACCAGGCCGTCAAGGCCTCGATCGGGGAGTTAGAGGAGGTCGCCGACCGTGCCGAGCGCGAGATGGGCAAGGAGGCGGCCAAGATCTTCTCGTTCCACATCGGGATGCTGAAGGACAAGTCGCTGCTCGCGCCGATTCGGACGATGATCCAGGACGAGCGGGTGTCGGCGGACTGGGCGGTCAGCCAGGTTTTCCAGCAGCACGCGGCCAAGTTCCGGAGCAATCCCAATCCGGTCTTTGCCACCAAGGTCAACGACATCGAGGACATCGGGCGCCGGCTGCTCCGCAAGATCGCCAACGACAACGAGCCGGCGGGGCGCGTCAGCCGCCTGAAGGACGAGGACGGCGGGGTCATCATCGTCGCCCGCGATCTGACGCCCTCGGAAACCGCGGCGTTCGACCGAGACAAAATCCTGGGCTTCGCGACCGATCTCGGCGGCAAGACCAGCCACACGGCGATCGTGGCGAAAGCCCTGGAAATCCCCGCGGTCGTCGGGTGCCAGCGCATCACCAAACTCGCCCATCATGACGCCCTGGCGATCCTCGATGGCGACGACGGCGTGGTCGTCCTCGACCCCGACGAGAAGACGCTCGCGGAGTATCGCAAGCGGATCGACGCGAGGCGCGAGTACCAGGTCGAACTCAGCGACGACTGCTTCGAGCCCTCGGTCACGGCCGATGGCGTCGCGGTCCACGTCGTCGGGAATATCGAGTTTCCCGACGAGGTCCGCAACGTCCTGGCCTCGGGTGGCGAGGGCGTCGGACTCTACCGGACCGAGTTTCTCTATCTCACCAGCACAAGCGAGCCTTCGGAGCACGATCACTACCGGGCGTACAAACGCTGCGTGGACCTGCTCAAGGGTCGGGACCTGGTCATCCGCACCATGGATCTGGGCGCGGACAAATACACCCAGGCTCGAGAAGAGGTTCCCGAGCGGAACCCGTTCCTGGGTTGCCGCAGCATCCGCTACTGCCTCCACAACATCCCCATGTTCAAGACGCAGTTGCGGGCGATCCTGCGGGCGTCGGCCCACGGGCCCCTCAAGATCATGTTCCCACTCATCACCAGCCTGGCCGAACTCCGCCACGCCAAGGTGATCCTCGGGGACGTGATGGAGGATTTGGATGAAGCCGGGGTCGAGTTTGACCGAAGTATGAAGGTCGGGATGATGGTCGAGGTTCCCTCGGCCGCCCTCATGGCGGACCATTTCGCGCGTGAGGTGGACTTCTTCTCGATCGGGACCAACGACCTCGTCCAGTACACCCTGGCGGTGGACCGGACCAACGAGCGGGTCGCGAACCTCTATAGCCCGACCCACCCGGCGGTCATCCGCCTGATCCGGGACACGGCCCGCGTCGGCAAACACCACAAGATCCCGGTCTCGTGCTGCGGCGAGTCGGCGAGCGACCCGGAGTTCGCCATGTTGTTGATCGGGCTTGGCTTGCGTACTCTTTCCGTGACGAGCTCGTCGATTCCGACGCTCAAGCGATTCGTCCGAGGTGTGACGGTTGCTCAATGCGAACGCGTGGCCAAACAGGTCATGTCGCTCGATTCCGATGCCCAGGTCGCGGTTTTCCTCCGCGACAAGGCTCGAAAGATTGTTCCCCAGGCCTTCGACGGTCGTTCCGTCGAGTAGGCGTTGGGGAGAAGAAACAGCGATGCGGGACTGGCTGAAGGGGCGTTGTTCGCTCCTGCCGCCCGATCGGAACGACTCTGCGGGACCGTCCGCCGCCTGAATCAAGGGCCGAGCGGACCCCGTGAACACTGCCCAAGCCCGAGCGGAAGACCCGCCCGGCAGTCTGGGTAAAGCGAACGGCATCGCCGTGCGGCGCGTATGAAACGCCGACGGGCGATGAGTGGGCTTCAAAGCCCTCCCTCAGCCGATGGACTGTGCGGGCGCGAGCGCTCGACACCAGCGGCAGGGACGCGAAGGGTTGATCCAGTCGGCGATCGGACCAGAGACGCGTCGCAACGCCCGGTGCACTTGCCGGCGTCCAGGATGGCTCCATGACGAGCCGGACGCCCCCCAAGGACGGGAGAGGAGCACGCATGTCCGATTCTCAGATGATCATCAACTATGTCCCCGGCGAGGAGTGCCGGGTCGCCATTCTCCAGGATGGCAAACTCGAAGAGACGCACGTTGAGCGTTTCGCCAACGCCAGCCGCGTTGGAAATATCTATGTGGGGCGCGTCACGAACGTGGAGCCGGCGATCCAGGCGGCGTTCGTGGACTTCGGCGTCGAGGACAACGGATTCCTGCACGTCAGCGACCTGCACCCGCGCTACTTCCCCGGCGAGGACGACGACACCACCGAACGCGTGGGCCTGAAGACCCCGCGTCGCGAGCGCCCGCCGATCCAGGCGTGCCTGCGGCGAGGCGATGAGGTCATCGTGCAGGTGCTTAAGGAGGGCGTGGGGACCAAGGGTCCGACGCTCACGAGTTATCTCTCGATCCCCGGGCGCTTCCTGGTGATGATGCCCTATATGGATCGCACGGGCGTCTCGCGCAAGGTCGAGGACGAGGACCAGCGCCGCAAGATGCGCGAGATCCTCGACCAACTCGAACTCCCCGAGGGCTTCGGCTTCATCGTGCGGACGGCCGGGATGGAGCGGAACAAGACCGAACTCAAGCGCGACCTGGCCTACCTCCAGCGCCTGTGGAAGGACATGGAGAAGCGCCTGGGCACGGGGAACAAGCCGCGGCTGCTCTATTCCGAGAGCGACCTGCTCGTCCGTGCGCTGCGCGACCTGCTCAGCACCGACATCAAGGAGGTCGTGGTCGACAACGAACTGGCGCTCCAGCGGGCGGCGAGGTTCATGAAGATCGTCGCCCCGCGAGGGCAGGCGAAACTCCTGCACCACACGAGCACGACACCCCTCTTCCACGCCTTCGGCATCGAGCAGCAGATCGGCCTGATCCACGCGCGCGAGGTGCCCCTGCCCAGCGGTGGGCGCCTGGTCATCGACCAAACCGAGGCGCTGGTGGCGATCGACGTCAACAGCGGGAAGAGCCGCGAGAGCCGTGATAGCGAGAGCAACGCCTACCAGACGAACATCGAGGCCGTCGAGGAGATCTGCCGGCAGTTGCGCCTGCGCGACCTGGGCGGGATCGTCATCAACGACCTCATCGACATGCGGAGCGCCCAGCACCGCAAGGACATCGAGCACCGCTTCCGCGAGCGTCTCAAGCGCGACCGCGCCAAGACGACGGTGCTCGCGATCTCGGAGTTCGGGATCCTGCAGATGACGCGCCAGCGGATGCGTGCCAGCCACGAGAGCGTGCACTTTGTGGACTGCCCGACGTGCCGCGGGCGTGGCGTGGTGCAGCGGCCCGACTCGATCGCCGCGGATGCCTTGCGTGAACTCGCCGCGATCCTTGACGTCGAGCGCGTGGCGAAGGTCGAGATGGTTGTGGCGCCGCGTGTCGCGGGCGAACTGCTCTCGACGAAGCGCCGCCTGCTCGGACGCATCGAGCGTGGCACGGGCAAGCACGTCGACGTGCGTGTCAGCGAGACGGTCATGATCGATCGCGTCGGGTTCTATGCCTATGACGCCGGGGGCGCGGACATCGACGTCTCGTCCCTCCCCAAGCCAAGGCGGCCCCGCGATCTCAAGGAGTTTGAGTACGCCGCCGCGGGCGAGAACTGGGCGCAGGATCTGGAGGAGGAGAAGGCCCTCGCCGCCGAGCCGGCCGACGAGCCGGAGACCGAAGAGGCGATCCACCCGATCGAGATCGACGATGCCGGCGATGGTGCCGACGAGCCCGCTGAAGAATCGGGCGGTCGGAAGCGTCGGCGGCGCCGGCGTGGGCGTGGCCGCGGACGTGGCGATGACCGGGACGCACCGCGTCAGGAGGGTCGGAGTTCCGCGACACCAGCGCGCGAACCCTCGAACACAAGGCCTTCGGTTTCTTCACCGAACCGATCACAGGCTCCATCGAACGGCGTGTTGCAGTTCGCGGGCGATCACGGCGATGAGAACGAAGGCGGCCAGGTCGAATCCGTGGCCGCCCAGGATTCGGGCGAGGCTACTTCGGCAAACGCCGATGGCGAGCCACGTGAGGGCGGGCGCCGTCGTCGCCGGCGTCGGCGTGGTCGCGGCCGAGGGCAGGGTCATGGTGCGGAGAATGGGGCGGAGGCGCCCGCCGCTGATGAATCGCGCGGCGAATCCGAGCCTCAGACCGAACGCGAGGATCGCGCCGATGGCGACTCGTCCTCAGAGCGTCAGGCCGACGAATCCAAGGGTGATGGCGAAGGTGGCGAACGCCGTGGGCGTCGTCGCCGGCGGCGTCGCGGCGGACGAGGCGGCAACGGCGAGGGCTCGTCATCAGGTGGCGAGGGCGCGAATCGCGATCGGCCTGCACAGCAGGCCCCGCGTGCCGAATCGCCCAAGAGTGCCCCGACGCCCGAGGTGAAGCCGACGGCGAAGCCCCGGACGCTCTACTCCTCACGACGAAAACTGGCGGCGAGCGAACTCAACAAGCGCCCGAAGCCCGAATAATCAGCGATGCCCTCGCGACGCGTCATCATCCTGGGGTCCACGGGCTCCATCGGGCGACAGACGCTCGACGTGATCGCGCACCTCAACGCGCTCCACGAGCGCGACGAGCACGAGCACCGCTATGACGTCGTCGGGCTGGCCGCCGGCGCCAATGTCGCGCGCCTCGATGAGCAGTCGCGGGCGCACCCCTCGGCGCGTCTCGCGATCACGCACGCCGACGTGCGCGATCTCGCCCTAGGAGAGCAGGGTCCACGCGCCGCGTTCACCGGGGCGCTCCTCCATGCGTTCCATGGTGACGACGCCGCCGAGCGGCTCGTGCGCGAGGTCGAGTGCGACCTCGTCGTGAGCGCGATCGTCGGCGTGGCAGGGCTTCGGGCGACGCTCGCCGCGGCCGAACTCGGACGCGACATTGCTCTCGCCAACAAGGAGACGCTCGTCGCCGGTGGGTGCGTCGTCGTGCCCGCGGCCCGGGCCTCGGGGGCGCGGCTGCTCCCCGTCGACAGCGAGCACTCGGGATTGTGGCAGTGCCTCGTCGGCGCGTGCTGGTCGAGAGGTTCGCCAATCGCGCCCCCGATCGAGTCGCCCCGCGGCGTCACCCGCATGATCCTGACGGCGTCGGGTGGACCGTTCCGAACCTGGACGAAGAACGAGATCGACGCCGCGACGCCGGCCCAGGCCCTTGCCCATCCGACGTGGCAGATGGGCGCGAAGGTCACGATCGACTCCGCGTCGCTTGTGAACAAGGCACTCGAACTCATCGAGGCCCACTGGCTCTTTGGCATGCCCGCGGATCGCCTGGACGCCGTCGTCCATCCGCAGTCCATCGTGCACGCGCTCGTCGAGTTCGACGACGGCTCGACGCTCGCGCAACTCGGCTTGCCCGACATGCGCACACCGATCCAGTGGGCGCTCACGTTCCCCGGGCGTGCCGAGGCTCCGACAACACGACTTCGCTGGCATGAGGCCCGTCACCTCGTCTTTGAGCCGGTGGACCGCACGCGATTCCCGGCGATCGATCTGGCCTTCGAGGTCATGCGTCAGGGCCCGACGTCCGCGAACGGGTGCGTGCTCAACGCCGCCAACGAGGTCGCGGTCCAGGCATTCCTCGCGCCCGGCTCGATGCTCGCGTTCGGGAGGATCGGGACCATCGTCCGGCGAACGATCGATGAACTCGGGCGGCACGAAGCACGCACGCTCGATGACGTGCTCCGCGTGGACCGCGAGGCCCGCGCGCTCGCGCTCGAACTCGTGGCGCACGAGTCACGCGGGAAGTCCCTCAATCGAGGCGTTCGGGCGTGAGCGGCGTGCACGTGCAGCGTGCGATCGACGCGCTCCATGCCGGTCGTGCTGACCAGGCCGAGGCCACCCTCCGCCGGGTCATCGCGAGGGAACCCTCGAACGCCCAGGCCAATCACATCCTCGCCGCGGCGATCCTCATCCAGGGTCGCCCCGAGCAGGCGCTGCACTTTGCGGAGCGCGCGACGATCGCGTCGGGTCGTCCGAATGCCTCGGCCCTCGATGTCCACGCGACGTGCCTGGCGATGCTCAATCGCCACGCCGACGCCGCCGATGTGTTTCGGCGTGCCGTGAACGCGGATCTCACTCTCGCGAGCGCGCACAACGGGCTTGGCGCCTCGCTCCTGCAACTCGGCGAGGTGGACCGGGCGATCGCGGCCCTGGAGCACGCCAAATCTCTCTCGCCAACGAACACGGGATTCACCTCAAACCTGGCGTCCGCCTACGCCCGGGGCTGGCGCGTGCCCGACGCGATCCGGGCAATCGACGAGGCGGTCGCGGCCGGCGGCCCACGAGTGGATCTGCTCACCCAGCGCGCGTCGCTCCTCAACTACTCGTCGAGTGCTTCGCGTGAGGACATACTCTCGGCCCACCGCGCCCTTGGCGACCAGATCGAGCGGGGCGTCCGATCGCGTGGCGTTCCGATCACCGCCGTGCCGCCGGACGTGCTCCGGGTGGCGCTCATCTCCCCCGATTTTCGCGGGCATTCCGTGGCTCGATTCATCGAGCCGTTGCTGCGCGCGCGCAACGTGTCAATGTTGCGACTGATCGCGGTCTCATCGACCTCCCGCCCCGACGCCACGACCGAGCGCCTGCGCGCCCTGGCCGACGAGTGGATCGATATCGCGCGCGTCAACGACGCCCAGGCCGCGGAACTGATCCGAAAGGCCCGCGTGGACATCGCGATCGATCTCGCGGGACACACGCACGAATCCCGAGTCTCTGTCCTCGCCCACGTCCCGGCCCCTCTCCGCGGCACGTACCTCGGCTATCCGAACACGACCGGGATGCCCAGCGTGGACTTCCGCCTGGTCGACGCGATCACCGACCCCGACGGGAGTGACGTATTCGCAACCGAACGCCTCACGCGTGTGGGTGGGTGCTTTCTGTGCTACCAGATCCCGGAAGGCCTGCCACCAGCACGCACAGATCGGGACGCGGCAGACCGCCCAAACACCTTTGGCTCGTTCAACGCGCTCAACAAGGTCTCGCCGATCACGCTCGATCTCTGGGCGCGCGTCCTTGGCGAGAACCGCGACTCGCGACTCCTCGTCAAAGCGGAATCGCTCGGCATCGAGAGCGTGCGATTGCGACTCCTGGACGAACTCGAGAATCGCGGGGTCTCGAGGGACCGCGTGGAACTCCACGCCCAGACGGCGTCGGCCCACGAGCACCTCGCGATGTACGATCGCGTCGACGTGGCCCTCGACACCTTTCCCTATCACGGCACGACGACGACATGCGAGGCGCTCACCATGGGCGTGCCCGTGGTCACGCTCACGGGCGATCGGCACGCCTCGCGCGTCGGAACGTCGATCCTGAGCGCCATCGGCGAGCACGACCTGATCGCGAGCACGACCGAGGAGTACGTCTGTAAGGCGACGGGCCTCGCGCGGGATTCAGCACGCTGTACCTCCCTTCGACGAACACTCCGCGATCGCCTCGCGTCCTCCATCGTGTGCGATGCCGAGGGTTTCGCGGCACGTTTCGATCGGGCGCTCCGCGAGGCCTGGACGCAGTCCGCCGCGGCACGCCATGGAGCCACGCCATGAGCGCCTCGCGAGTTCCAGGAGGTCGAGCGACGGCCTTCGTCCTCCAGGCCGAGTCTCTCTTCACTGCCGGGAAACTCGATGACGCCGAGCGCACGCTCCAGCGCGCCCTTCAGGCGTCGCCCAGCGATCCCAACGCGAACAACATGATGGCGGTCGTGATGCACGCGAAGGGCGACATGCCCCGGGCGGCGTACTTCGCCGAGCGCGCCATGGAGGCCGACCCCAGGGACCCAAGGTACCCCGCGAATCTCGGGCAGTTCCTCATGCAATCGGGCAAGCCCGACCGCGCCCGAAAAGTACTCGAGAAGGCGATCGCGAAGCACCCGACCAACGCCGAGATACACAACGTGCTGGCGATGCTGCTCAGTCTCTCCAGCGAGTTCGTCGCGTCGGCGAAAGTCTCGCGGGCCGGGCTCGACCACAACCCGACGCACGAGGGCCTGGCCTCGACCCACGTCTCGACGATGGTCGAGATGGGTCGGATCGACGAGGGCCTTCGAGTCATCCGCGATGCGGCCGAGGCCCACCCCGAGAGCGCCACACTCCTCGGCCAGTGGGCGCACATCTCGCAGTACGACGAGTCGATCACTCCGTCTGACCTTCGGGGCGTGCACGATCGGTTCGGCGCGCTGTGCCGCCAGATTCGACCCGGGCAGCCGCTCCCCGCCGCACCCGCACGCGACCCATCGCGACCCCTCCGTGTCGGGTTCGTGTCGAGCGACCTCCGGACGCACTCCGTGGCGTTCTTCATCGAGCCGTTCCTTGTCGGGCACGACCGTGCGGCGTTCGAAATATTCTGTTACGCCACAGGCCCGGAAGACGCGACCACGGCTCGATTGCGATCGCATGCCAACACCTGGCGTTCGTGCGTCAATATGGACGACAGAACGCTCACCCAGATCATTCGAGCCGATCGTCTGGATCTGGCCATCGAACTCAACGGGCACACCAACTCGGGCATCCTCCTTGCGCTCGCCTCACGCGTCGCCCCCGTGCAGGCGACGTATCTCGGCTATCCCGGCACGACCGGCGTCCCGGCGATCGACTGGCGCCTCGTCGATGCGCACACTGATCCCGATCGCCCGGAGTTCGACGCCCAAGCGAGCGAGCGGTTGATGCGCATGGAGGGCCCGTTTCTGTGCTATAGCCCGATCGAGAACGCGCCCGATGTCGCCCCGCCGCCGTGCGCCGCCTCGCCCGACGAGCCGATCCGCTTCGGCTCCTTCAACGCGATCGCGAAGGTCAACGCACGGGTCGTGGGGTTGTGGGCTCGTGTGCTCAACGCCGTGCCGAACTCGCGGCTCGTGCTCAAGTCGTCGAGCCTCATCGATGCCGCCCTGCGCGATGAGGTCTCCGAACGCCTCACGCGCTATGGATTCGACCCGTCACGGCTCGACATCATCTCCCCCACGCTCGGCGTTCGCGACCACCTCGCCCAGTATGCCAAGGTCGACATCGCCCTCGACACCTTCCCCTATCACGGCACCACCACGACCTGTGAGGCGATCCACATGGGTGTGCCCGTCGTCACGCTCGCGGGCGATCGGCACGCCTCACGCGTCGGCGTCTCGCTCCTCCATGCCCTTGATCTCGATGAGATGGTCGCCTCAAACGACGACGAGTTCATCACCATCGCCTCGCGTCTGGCGCGAGATCGTATCGCGTTGGGCACACTCCGAGCAACACTGCGCGATCGACTCGCGGCCTCATCTCTGTGCGATCGTGATGGGTTCTGCCTGAGATTCGAGGACGTGTTGCGACGCATGGCGAGGGGCGCCACACTCTAATTCCGGCGAAGGGCGGGCACGGCCGCTCACGCAACACCTACCGATGCAAAACGACCCGCCCCCACGTGTGTGGAGGCGGGTCGGTGATACTCAATGGCTCCTGCTGTTCGTGTCAGCGCGACTGGTTCATGTAGTCAGGCTCGGCCGCGCCATGCTCGGGCCGGGTCGTGGGCTGCCCGAGCATGTGGAAGAGTGAGCCGAGGTCGCCCATGCCTCCTGCGTTATAGATGTACTGCGCATCGAGGGCCTTGGTGATCCTCGTGCGGAGTTCGGAGAGGTGGGCCTCGGAATAGGCGTCGATGCTGCTGTTCTTGCCGTTCTTGTCGACGAGGTTGTCGATCTTGGAGTTGATCTTGCGGAGTTGGGTCATGGCGAGGTCGCAGACGGGCTTGAAGGCCTCGTTGCGGACGCCGTTATCCATGGTGAGATCGATGAGCCGCTCGACGTGCTCCTGCTGGAGATTCCGGCGAAGGCTCGAAATCATCGGGCGGCGTGCGGTGTACCGCTCGCTGGGCGACCGCTCGATCTCGGTCCAGATGGCGTTGTAGGTCGAGTCCATCGTCTCGGCGAGGGTCAGGGCGTCCTGGTCGCTGGGCAGACGGAGTTCGTTGTCGTAGATCCTCCGGAGCGTTGTGGGGTTCATGATCATCGTGAGCACCGAGCTCTGGATCCCGCCGACGCGATCGTGCACGGGCCAGGTGGATTCCTGGCGCGCCTCGGCGGCCCCACCCCAGTCGAGCCACTTGTCCGTCGTCATCTTCACGAGCAACTCGGGGGTCAGGCCGAACGCCTCGTCGAAGAAGGCGTTGTCGATGACCCATCGCAGCGCGTCGCGCTGGCGATCAACCGAGACGACCTCGAGCGGCGGGCGGGCGTTCGGGTCGCCCTTGTTGTCTCGGTTGACGTGAACGCCACCCAGCCAGTTCGCCATCATCGAGAGCGAGCGGGTCTGGAGGCTCAACGTGAGTTCGTAGCCCTTGCGCGCCTTGGCCCAGCTCTCGCCGTCCTTCACGAACGAGTCGAGGAGGCGCGAGCGGTGATACTTCGCGAGATCCGTCTGCATCTTGGCGTAGTCCAGCGGGTTCTTCGCGAAGTCGTAGCGCCGGGCGTACGGATCCGGGCCCGAGGTGTCCTCGTCGGTTCCATAGATCAGTTCGGGCTCGGCGACGCGCTCCAGAACTTTCTTCGTGTCGCCCGCGGTGTAGCCATACTCGATCGCCCAGTAGTCATACGGCCCGAGGTCGATCATGGTGATGTCGCCCAGGAGTTTCCCGTCCTTGACCGAGAGGTTCGCGCCCATGTAGTCCATGACCGAGCCCGCGAAGGCTTTCTTGCCCTTCACCTTGTCGCTGTTGATCTCGGCAAGGTCGTAGATCGCCGAGGCCTTGAAGTTGTGGCGCAGGCCCATCGTGTGCCCGACCTCGTGCATCACAAGGTCGCGGAGCATCGGCCCGATGAACCACTCGGGGATCCCGTCGAGCATCGGGGGTTTGTCCTTCTTGTCGCCCTTGTCATCCTTCTTCTCGTCGGACTTGGTGTCCTCGTCAGGCTCGATCGTGGAGAGTTCATCGCCCCAGAGTTCCATCATCATGCGGAAGGTGGACATGTCAAGCGCCTTGCCGTTCGCCGCCATGCACAGGCTGTTGTACTGGGACTGACGCCCCAGCAGCCCATCGAAGACGTTGGTCGCGCCCTCGGGAGAATCGGTCGTGGCGATCGGGTGCCCCCCATAGGCCAGCACGCCGCGTCGCGCGCGCTGGGCGATGATGGAGTCACGCCCGGCGGGGTCCGCCAGACGAACGCGGGGGTCCCACTGCGGGTGTTTGTCCAGCCACGCCATCGTCTCGGGAGAGAACCCCTCCATCGCGAGTTCGGGCATGAACTCGTTGAACTGGACCCAGAAGTGGCGGATCCAGCCGTCGGTCAGGATGATGTCGGCGTCGAGGATCTCGCCCGTGTTGGGGTTCACGCGGCTCGGCCCGATCGCCGTCCCCTGGTCGTTCGACAGCCAGCGGACGAAGTTGTAGCGGACGTCCTCGGGATCCTTGTCCATGTGCTGGTTGGTCTCGGCGTCCTGCTGCTCGACGCGGATGGCGTCGAGGATGCCGACCTTCTCGAAGGCCTTGTTCCACTCGAGCACACCGTCACGCACCCAGCGGCGATAACGCACGGGCACCGTCTCCTCGAGATAAAACACGATCGGTTGCTTCGGCGGGCTGACGCGGAGGTTCGGGTCACGCTTCTCCAGCGACCAGCGGTTGATGTAGCGGACCCACTTCTCCTTGTCCGTGAACTTGCCCAGGTCGCGGTAGGTCGTCGTGAAGTAGCCGATGCGCGTGTCGGCGTTGCGGGGCTTGTACCCGGCCGTCCCCCGCATCAGGCTGATCGAGTAATGGAACTCCTTCAGGCGACCGCCCGACGTCGGCAACTCGTACCCGATCTCGATGTTCTCGGGGAAGGCCTTGGCGCTCTTAAGCCTCGCGAGGCGGGGCTGGGCGCCGCTCGCCGAGCCGCCGAAGAACTGCGGCGCGCGGCTCGCCAGAAGATCCTTCATATCGATCACCGGGCCGCCGCCGGGGCCCATCGTCACGATCGGGATGTCAAGAATGACGCGATCCGTGAAGAGCCGCTGCACGGAACTCTTGGATTCGGCATCACCCGTGGACTTGGTCTCGAGGTTCGGCTCGAGCAGGACCATGCGGTCGTCGAACCTGCGCCAGTAGACGAGCATGTCGCCCTGCTGGAGGCCGGCGTACTCCTCGCCCGACGCGACGGTCAGCGCGACGAAGTGCTTCTGCCCCTCGAAGCCCCGCGGGAGTTCCGCGAGCAGCGAGCCGTCTTTCTCTTTCTTCCACAGGGTGTAGAAACTCTTGCCATCGGTCGTGGAGATCACCTTTTCGAAGCCCTTGCTCACCTCGGCAAAGGGCTTGAACTTCTTGTCCGAGTCGTCGCTCGAGTCGTCTTTGGAGGCCGGTACCGGTGCGCCGTCACCCGGGGCGGCTCGCGTGGGATCCAACCCGGCGCCGGCCGGCTCGTCGTCCCAACCGCCCGCCACCGAGAACGCCAGCCCGCACACGGCCAGCAGCATCGTCACCCCAAACGCCCGATTCATCGTCCCTCGTGTCATCACCAGCACTCCTTTCAAGGTCGGTCGATCGAACAGACCAGAGACAGGCCTTGGGGGACGAACGGGCCACGCCGGGACTCCAATCCCCTGTCCTTTCCTCGGGTTGTGAAATACTTTACACGATCCTGCCGGGGCGTGTTCAACGGTTCTGTCACGAAATGTGCTTGTGGAAGAGGACAAAGAGTGTGATCGCCGCGAAGGCGATCCCCCCCACCTGCGTCGGCATGTCCTTGGTCGCCAGTTCGGTCGGGTCGTCGTAGCGGCCACGCTCCAGGAGCACGATGCATCGCAACAACCCGTAGGTCGCCGGGAGCATGGTGAACCAGAGCAGATTCAAGTTCCGGATGAACGACGGAGCGTCACCGATCGCCGCGACCACGGCCTCGTGGATCTTCGCATCACGCGATTGGATGTACCCGGCATACGTGATCAGCGTCGCCACGCCCGTCACCACCACCGACATCCGGAGCAGGTCATCCGTATAGGTTTGTTGCACGTCACGGATCGCCCCGGCGTCCTCCACCGTGCGGCGTTCGCCCAGACGCTTCCCAAAGGCCAGAAACATCGCCAGAAAGAGCGTGCTATTGAGCAGCCACGTGCTCGGCGTCACCCCCGCCGCGGCACACCCCGCCAGCACGCGGATCACAAACCCCAGCGAGAGCGAGAGCACATCGGCAATCGCCTTGCGCTTCAGAAAATACGAGTACGCGTTGACGTTCACGACATACGCGACTGCCAGCCCGAGCACCCACCACCGGCTGGGCCCCGCATCCAGCAGAAACACCCCCGCGAGCGCGATGACCACCAGAACCGCCGCAAAGACCTTCGCTTGCCCGGGTGTGACTGCTCCGCTCGCGATCGGACGCCGCTTCTTCCGCGGGTGGAGACGGTCCTTGGGAGCGTCCACCATGTCATTGATGATGTAGCAGGCGCTCGAGACCAGCGCGAGCACCCCGGCCGTCACCAACGCCGCCCACAGCACGAATCGCCACTCGCCCTTCCCGTCCGCGAGGCTGTAGACAGGTCCGATAAAGACAAATGCGCTCTTGGACCACTGCTTCGGCCTGGCGAGTTTGATCAGGCTCCGCACCAGCCCTCGCTGGGGAACGTCTGGAGTTGACGGCGGCGTGTCGGCCATAGACACCTCGTTTATCGGAACGCGACGCCCTCGACGCCAGCGAATCGCCCACGGAATCCTTGTGAATCGGAGTTTCGCGGCGGCACGCAGAAACCGCCGATGGGGGTGGGACGTTGGGAGGACGATTGGACCAGCACGAGCAGACAACTCGTTCCAGGTGCCTGGCGGGATGGGTGGTCGCCCTGATCGTGGCGGCGACGGCTCTGCCCATGATCTGGTTCGGCGGCGTTCGAGGCCGAGCCGGATTGGACCAACTCGACTTCCACGAGCCGGCCGTCCGGATCTTCGCGTACGACTGGCCCAATCTGGTGTTCGGGAACTACCTCTCGGCGACGACGCCGGGGTATCACGTGATCCTGGCCGCGGTCGCGCGCGGGGGGTTGGCAAGTCGCGAGTGGCTCCAGAGCATCGGGATGCTCTTTGGCGTCGC
The DNA here is from genome assembly GCA_016699835.1 of Phycisphaerales bacterium. Lineage (NCBI taxonomy): Bacteria > Pseudomonadati > Planctomycetota > Phycisphaerae > Phycisphaerales > Phycisphaerales bacterium. Next base: position 2,019,265 of record CP064987.1, on the reverse strand, counting down.
GCTGGCGTGGGTCCTCGGCACGTGGTTCTGTGGCGTGTCGAGATCGTGGCTCTGGGGCGTGCTCGGCGCGGCAGTAGTGCTGTCGTCGCGATATGTCTACTCGGCGTCGGTGTGGATGCTCCCTGACAACGCGGGGTGGCTGGGCGTGGCGCTCGCGTTGTGGCTGTCGCTCGACGCGAGGGACACGTGGCGCTGGAGGTGGTGTGCCGGCGCGGCAGTGATGCTCATCGTCGCGTGCCGACAGGCGCACGTGTGGGTCGCGTTTCCGCTCGTGGCCGCGGCATGGCTCTCGGTTGATGGCCGCATCTCCGATCGCCTCCGAGCGGTCATGAAACTTGCTCTCGCATGCGTGCCGGCGATGGCGTTGCTCGGCTGGTTCGTGTGGTTGTGGAAGGGCGTGACGCCGCCGCTGTTCCAGGCGCAGTACGCACCGATCGGCTCGACAGTGCTCGGGATGAATCCCGCGGCTCCGATCCTGGTGCTCGCGGTGATCGGAATGTTTGGCGTGTTCGTGCTCCCTGCATTGTGGCCCGACGTCCGCGAGGCGTGGCGGCAAAGGAGAGGAGTGGTTCTCGCGGCGCTCGCGATCACGCTCCTGCTTGGTCTTGCCCCGGCGACCACCGTGAGCCTCTCACTGGGTCGGATCTCGGGGATCTGGAATCTCTGCGCGAAAGGCCCAACGCTCTTTGGACACACGAGCGTGGCGATGGTCGCGGCCGGACTTCTTGGGATGCTGGTGCTTACTGGACTCGTCCAGCGTCTTGGATCGACGCGAGGCCTCGCGATCCTGGCGAGCGTCCTGGGCTTCACGCTCGCGATCGGCGTGTCGTTCCACCTGTGGCAGCGATACGTCGAGCCGCTCGTGTTGATGATGCTCGTGCTGGGCGTGCTGCCTCATTCGACGCTATCTCGCGGTGCGAATGAGCCATCGGCGATGCCGGGCATTCGGCCGGTTCTTCCCGGCGTGCTCGGGCTGCTGGTGATTCTTGCGTTTAACATCGTGGGCACGGGCCTGATGATCCGTTCGAGCGAGCCGGTCGAGCGTCAGCCGATCGACCATCTGTTACAGGAATACTTCGGCAGGGCGACGCCGGCGCAGATCCCGCGCATGAATCCCGGGCCGAAACCAGATCGATCCCGCCCCGACGCGGCTGGTGAGTAGGATTGGCCGAGAGGGCACCATCACGCACGCAAGGAATCGCACTCCATGACCAGCACGAAGCGGGCACTCATCTCGGGCGTCACCGGACAGGACGGCTCCTATCTCGCGGAACTCCTGCTCGCCAAGGGGTACGAGGTCCACGGGCTCATCCGGCGCTCGTCGTCCTTCAACACCGGACGCATCGAGCACATCTACCAGGACCCGCACCAGTCGGGTGCGCGCCTCAAACTGCACTACGGCGACCTGTGCGACAGCAACTCGCTCGCGGAGATGATGCGGCGGATCCGCCCGCACGAGGTCTACAACCTCGGGGCGCAGAGCCACGTCCGCGTGAGTTTCGACATGCCCATCTACACCGCCGACACCGTGGCGATGGGCGCCCTGCGCCTGCTCGACGCGGTGCGCGACTTCCAGCAGGAGAGCGGGCAGAAGGTCCGGTACTACCAGGCGTCGTCCTCGGAGCAGTATGGCAAGGTGGTCGAGACGCCCCAGAAGGAGACCACGCCCTTCTACCCCCGCTCGCCCTACGCCTGCGCCAAGGTGATGGCGCACTGGTGCACGGTCAACTATCGCGAGAGTTATGGCATGTTCGCGTGCTGCGGGATCCTCTTCAACCACGAGTCGCCCCGGCGTGGCGAGACGTTCGTGACGCGGAAGATCACCAGGGCCGTGGGACGGATCAAGCTGGGACTGCAGGAGAAACTCTTCCTGGGCAATCTCGACGCGAAGCGCGACTGGGGCTTCGCGGGGGATTACGTCCAGGCGATGTGGATGATGCTCCAGCAGGACAAGCCCGACGACTACGTGATCTCCACGGGGAAAACGATCTCGGTGCGTCAGTTCTGTGAGCTCGCCTTCGGGCACGCGGGCCTGGATTACAAGGCCCACGTGGCCTTTGACCCGCGCTACCTCAGGCCCGCGGAGGTCGATCTCCTCCTGGGCGACGCCTCCAAGGCTCGTGCGAAGCTCGGGTGGTCGCCCGCGACCAGCGTCGAGCAGCTCGCCGCGATGATGGTGGACCACGACCTGGAGATGGCGCAGCGCGAGAAGACGCTCATCGACGCCGGGCACAGCATGCCACGCCATGTCGGGCACGATCAATAGCATGTCCGCACCCGTCGGCCCCTCTCGACCAAGAACGTGACATCACTCATGGGCGACCCACTCGCGATCGTGTCACTCGTTGTCTCGGCTGGCGCCCTGGGCGTGGCGGCGGCGGCGTGGTCACGCGCTCGCAAGGTGAAACGCACCGTCCGTTCGCTTCTCGAGCACGGGTTCGTCCGAGCCAATGGCGAACGCGTGGACTTTCCTTTCAGCGAGCCGGGCATGCCCAAGTCGTGGGCGGAGCGCACGCGACTGGTCCTGGAATGCCCCGACAACGAGCACATTCCACGCGTTGCCAACGCCGGCGAGACGCACGACGGTTTCGTGGTCATGCACAACGGGCTGCGCGTCCTCGTCGATTCGTATTACGGCGGACCGGTCACGGAGATGCTCCGGGTCAACCGTGGCGTGCACGAGCCCGAAGAAGAACGAGTCTTCCAGGAGGTCCTTCGGCACATGCCCGCCGACGCCGTCATGATCGAACTGGGGGCCTACTGGGGTTTCTACAGCCTCTGGTTCCGGAGCGTCGTCGGCCCGAACGCGATGAACATCCTCGTCGAGCCGGAGCACGAGCACCTCGAGTCGGGACGACGGAACTTTTCGGCCGCAGGATTCTCCGATGTGAAGATGGTGAGGGGGTTCGTGGGAAGTGAACCCCGTGACGGGGACCCACCGACGGTGAGTGTGGATTCTCTGATGGCGAGCGAGAAACTCTCACGCGTGAACCTTCTGCACTCGGATATCCAGGGGCACGAGGGAGAGATGCTTCGCGGGGCGGCACGGGCACTCCGAGCACGGACCATTGATTACATCTTCATCTCCACGCATTCGACCAGGGTTCATGGGCGATGTCGCAAGTTCCTCGATCGCGCGTCGTACGAGATCCTTGCAGACTCGAGCGTGAGTGAGTCGTACTCATTCGACGGGCTTCTGGTCGGCAGGCGGCGTGAACTCGCCGGGCTTGCTCCCGTCGGCATCGCGAAGCGGCGCTGAGATGACCGGCTGGAGCGTGACGACGATGGCGCGGTGCGAGCCGAGGCCCAGGTCGACGACGCGAGAATCAAGGGCACGCAACCCGGGGCCGACGTACGCCTGATCGATCGCCCAGAGCGGGCGGCGTCTCGGGAAGGTCGCGCTCCAGCCACGACCGTTGTCGGTAAACGTGTCGCGAAGCCCTTCGGTCATATGCCGGAGCGACCGCGAGCCGCGTGGCGTGTTGAAGTCTCCGATGAGCAGGTCGGGTTCACCCTTCAAGGCCGCGAGCAGTTCATCGGTGACGGGCCTTCCGCTGGGGTCGCTCACGCGGACTTTCAGTTCGCCGGCGCGGAACCTGGCGATCATCGCGACGGTCTGGGCGAGCACGCGCTCGCGCGAGAGCGAGAGATCCGAGGGGAGATCGATCACCCACAGCAAGCGTTGCTCTCCCGTGGGCAGCCTCACAAGGGCGGCAATCAGCATGCCCGTGTCGAGGCGGATCTGCTTGAGATCGGGAAGGCGCGGATCGATGCCCTCGCCAGGCTTGAGTTCGAGGGAGAACGAGGTCCACGCGTTGATGGGAAATCGTGAGACGACGACATGGTTGTGCGTCTGGAGGAGCGAGGCGGCGGGGTCCAATGCGGCCCTGAATGTGCTGAAGTTCCACCCCCAGCCGGGCTGGACGATGTAGATATCGGCGTCGAGCGTCGCGAGGCGTTCCTCCCACCCCTTGGTCGCGGGGCGTGACGAGTTCCAGTGCACAACGCGGAACGAGCCGGCCTGTCGCGTCGCGGGCAGCGTGCTCCAACCGACATCGTGGCGCGCAAACCAGACCACCGCGACGAGGAAGGAGAGCCGCGCGATGATGGCGGCCCGCGAGGACCGGCGACGCGTGCCCCGGGCCTTCCATCGTGTGAGGATTCGCACGATCTGGGCCACGGCCAGCAGCACGAACGCGGGGACGACGACGGCGATCGAGGGAATCCAACTGAGCCATTGCGACCACAGCCAGCGATCGCTGAGGGCTCGCCCGATCGCCCAGATCGCCAGAAGGACGATGACAAGCGTCTCCAGTGCGGCGGGGACGCGATCGAATGAGGGCTTTGGCCACCCTCGGAGGAGCAGCAACGATCGTGCGCGCGTGGCAAGGCTCTGTGGCAGAATGTCGAAGGTTTCCTCGAGATGCGCGCGCAGAATGAGCCGGACGAGAATCGCGAAGCACACCACGAACACGAGCGAGGCGACGAGGAGTCGGGTGAGGTTCTCCACGATTTCCACATGCTTCGCCAGTCCGGCGGGGATGGCGGCGATACTTCCGAGATCGATCCGCGACGAGACCCCCCACGCGAGTGCGCCCGCAGATAGAGCCAGAATCCACGCGGGGAGGCTGGCGGACAGGAGTTCGCCGATAGTCGTGCGGAGGCGTCGCGTGGCCCAGAGCATGATGACCGTACGGCTGAGAACGAGGTATCCCGCGGTCCAGATCGCGGCGCCTGTGGCCGAGGCGTGGATCCACGCGCCGAGCCCCGTCGCGACGATCAGCCCGGCGGCCTCGATGAGTGAGGCAATCGCCTGAGGTTTGAACTCGCCCCGGCCTTGCAGCAGCCCGTTGGTCAGCGCCATCGTGATCCGCCAGGGGTACGCGAGCGCCAGGATCGCGACGGCGAGAACGGCCGGCTCCCACTTGCCATGCCAGACCAGTCGTTCGAGCGGCTCGAAGCTGACGGCCAGCCCGACGCACGCGAACGAGCCGACGAGCATCATCGCCCGCAGCGCGCGCAATGCCGCCCCTCGCTGGCGATGCGGCTCGGCCTTGATCCTCGCAAACGCCGGGAACAGGACCTGCTCGAGGGCGTATCCCAGGAGCACGGCGAGTTGGGCGACCACCATGAACGCGAAGGCGAAGTACCCAGTCTCTTCCTTGAACATGATCGCGCCGAGGAGGAGGAACGGACCATTGTCCATGCCGGCGGCGGCGAGGTTGCTCGCGACGATCCACTTCCCGTCGCGCCAGAGTTCCGGCCAGCGTCGTGTCTCCGGCGGGCGCGTCCACGGGCGCTCGCGAACGACGGCCATGTAGATGAACGACTCGATGGCGAGCGTCACCACGGCGGGGATGGCGAGGGCCATGGACGCCCAGGGTCTGGTCGCCTCGGAGCGGGTGAAGGCGTACGCGATGCCGATGATCAGGAGTTGGCGGATCGCCGAGCACGCGAGGGTGATCTGCCCGTAGAGGCGGAAACGGAAGGACATCTTGAGGCGGACGAGGAGCGTGGCGGCGGGGACGTGCGCGGGAAACATGCACGCGAGCACGAGCAGCAAGCCGACGAGTTTGGGCTCGTGGTAGAAGAAATGGGCGAGGGGCCAGGCGAGGGCGACGATGATGAGGGCCGACGCGCTCGCGAGTGTGGCCGCCATCCAGAAGACCGGGGCGACGAGTTCGTGGTAGTGTGACTCGCCGCGCTGGATCAGGAGGCCCGAGGCGCCGCCGTCACGCACGACGGAAAAGAGGTTGGCGACGGCGAAGGCGGTGGCGAAGAGGGCGAGGTCCTCGGGAAGGAGCAGCCACCCCACCACGATTTGGGCGATCACCGCGAGGATCTTGCCGATGAACTGGGTCCCGGCGACCCAGAGCATCCCGCCGCCGACGGTTCGGGAAAGGGATTCGGGCGCGGCGTCTTGCGGCCTTTGTTCGGGCCTGGGACGATCTGGCGGATGTGTGTCGGACGGTTCCGGCATGGATGGAGGATCGTTGGCGGATGGAGTGTCGCGGCTCGAACCATCGGCGAAACCGTGCCGTAGCGTTCACCCCGATTCACGTTGTCCGCGACAGAGAGTCGGTTCGTAGGCACGAATGACCGCAAAGGCCGAGCACAACACGTCGGGGAACACCGCGAGAAGCCCAGCGCCCGAGATCGGGCGGCGCACGGCGGCGGGGTTCGCGTGGACGTTCACGCAGGGGATCCTGGAACGCGGCGTCTCCGCCGTCGGACAACTCGTCCTGGCCTATCTGCTGGTCCCCAAGGACTTTGATCTGGTCGCGCTCGTCTACACCGTCACGACCTTCGCGACCCAGTTGCAGCAGTTCGGCCTGAAGAACGTGCTCGTGCAGCGCCGCCCGGAGTGGGACCGATGGGTGACCCCGGCCTTCTGGATGTCGGCGGCCCTGGGCGTTGTCGCGTGCGTGGCGACGGTGATGGTCTCGCCCTGGGTCGCGCGGCTCTACCAGAAGCACGAGTTGATCGATCTGCTCCTGGTCGCCTCGCTCTCGTTCCCGATCGCGAGCATCGCGACGGTCCCCGAGGCGAGACTCAGCGCCGACCTGCGCTTCCGCCTGCTCTCAAGGCTCGGGGCGATCATGTCGATCTCGCGGATGGCGCTCAGCATCCTTCTGGCGTGGTGGCTGGACTGGGGAGCGATGTCCATCATCGCGGCCCAGCCCATCGGCGCGTTCATTCGCTTCCTGCTCGCGTGGCTGGCAACCAAGCCCAAGATCCAGGCCCACTTCGAGGTCGGCAAGTGGCGCAGCATCGCCGGGGTCGGCGGCGTGATGCTCGTCACCTCGGTCCTTGGATTCCTCACCATCGAGGGCCCGCGCATCGTGCTGGGCACGATGGAGCACGCGGGAGACCTCACGGGCCTGCTCTACTTCGCCTTCTCCCTCTCCGACCAGGGTACACGCATGCTCATGGTGAACCTGGGCGCGGTGCTCATGCCCGCGCTCAGCACGCTGGTGCACGAGCCCGAGCGACAGGCCAAGGGGTTTGAGCGCGCCGTGCGCAGCCTGCTCCTCGTCGGACTTCCCTTGTGCGGCCTGCAGGCCGTCATGGGCGCCCCCGCTTTCCGTCTGCTCCTCGAAGAGAAGTGGCACACGTCGATCCTGATGTTCATCGTCTTCAGCGTGGCGATGTTCGGACGACTGACGGCCTTTCCGTGCGACGCGTTCCTGCTCGCCCAGCACCGCCAGAACGCCTCGCTCCTCACCATGATCGTCTACACGCCATTGTTCATCGGGCTGTGCATCCTGGGCGTGATCGGCGGACGCTGGGCCGAGACCCACGGCGTGACGCTCCTTGGGCTTGGCGTCGGCCCGGCCGAGGGGTGCACCATCGGGATCGCCCTGGGCATGCTCGTCTATTCCCCGATCGCGATGTACATCGCCCTCTACAAAGTTCGGCGTTCCTGGTTCGATGTCCTCCGCATCTACGCCCGGCCCACGGTCGGATCGCTTCTGTCGTGCGGCGTGGCGGCGTGGATCCTCCGGGCGCTCCCCAACACCACGCGCGGCGACATCATCGGGCTGGTTCAGGCCCCGATCGTCGTGGGAATCCTCTACAGCGCCTGGGCGTGGTGGTTCGCACGCGGTGATGTCCTTGACCTCTTCGCCCGCGTCAAGTCGCTTGTGCCCAAGCGCCTGGGGGAGAAGATCGCCAAACTCGCCGGGAAGCGCGGCGATGCCGTGGAGTTGCCGGCCCGCGTGGCGCCCTTAGGCTCCAGCGAGGACGCCCAGATTCCTGGGGTGTGAGTTGCGCCATCAGCGTGGATGCACGGTCTCAGGAGACGAGACAAGGAAGAGAAGGAGCCCTACGCGGAGCGTGGGGGTACACCGGAGCGCGCTTTAGTTCGTCAGCCGCTCGATCGAGCCGGGGACGATCCGCTGCCCCGTCACCGTCGAGAACCCGCTTGGGACATTCGTCGGTCGGTCGTACTGCATCAGCAACTGCCCGCTGATGCTCACGTTCCCCTCGGCGACGACCACGCCCACGATCGTGTGGTTGCCGTTGCAACTGATGCTGTTCTTGGAATAGACCAGCCCGTTGATCACCGCGGGGATCATGTCGGTCGTGTCCGAGTCCTCTTCGCCCATATAGGGCGTTCCCGGCGGGTTGAAGTTGAAAGCCAAAGCGGTCTCGTCGAGCGAGATGCCCGTCCCCGTGAACTGGATCGAGGAGTCGGTGAGGAGCGCCGGATACCCCGGGACGGCCGGCTCGATGCACACGCTGTCGCCGATCTGCAGGACCCCCACGCCGCTGAAGATGAGCGTCCCGACGACGCGGAGGTTCTGGAGCGTCACGGTCCCGCTTCCGCTGAACCAGTAGATGCCCTCGGCGTTGGTGGCACCATAGGGATTCGCTCGCGGCGAGAGGACAGCATTCTCGATCTTCTTCCCGCCGGGCATGGCGCAGACGGACGCGCGGGACTGCCACGTGCTCAGGGTTGTCGCGTCGGGCATGTCGGCGGCGTTGGCGATCGTGGGCGTCCAGGGGACCATGGCGGTCGTGGTGGCGATCACGCTGGTCTTCCCGCTTGCGTCGTAGCCCGGCCAGGCCTTGCCGCCCTGGAAGGAGACAACGAGGTGCTCGGCGGTGATCGAGCCGGAGATTGTGAATGTGCCCCTTGTCGCGATGGGGACGTTGAGGCACGCCCGCGGGCCGACGACCGGCGAGAGGAGGAACGAGAGGCCCTGGCGTGACATTCCGGTGCCCGATTCGGCGCGGACGAGCATGGGGAGCGTCGCGTCGGTGGTGATCGGCGTGCCATCGGCGGCATAGACCTCGCCGACGACGACGGTGTTCGTCGAGAGCCGGGCGCGGACGAGTTCGGGGTTGGTCGCCAGGGCCGATCGATCGATGGTTGTGGTGAGGAGCGTGTGGGCGACGATCTCGGCGGAGGCCTGGGTGGCGATGCGGCTCTGGGCGCTGGTCTGGGCGAGGGCGACCGAGCCCATGTCGCGCTGCCAGGCGATCGCCCCGCCGATCGCGAGGACCGTGACGATCGTCGAGACCGAGAGGACGATGAGATAGACCCCGCCGAAGCGGGCACGGGCCGAACGCGCGCGTGCGGAACGGCGTCGTGCGGGCCGGCGATCGGCACCCGATCGGACAGGAAGACGGGATGGGACGGGTGGACGAGCACTCATGGCGTGTTTGCCGTGTCCCAGGCACGGGTGCGGATGGTCCAGAGCGTGGCGTAGGGCTTGTCGCCGGACGAGGCGACGACCGTGATCTTCTTCACGCCCGTGTCGGTGGCGGCGACGGCATAGTTCGCGTCGGGATCGACGTAGGTCACACTGACGCTCATCTTCCATCGCGAGGCGACGGGCATCGCCTGCCACGCGGCATCGGTCGGCGGCGTTTCCTGATAACCGTTGAAATCGTCGACGTCGTCGTAGGTGGCGGGCGTCGCCGTGACGTCGCCGACCTCGATCCCCAGGATCGGCGTGTCGTTCGGGTCGTCGTAGGGGAGCGATTGGACCTTGGCGAGGAGGATCTCGGTGTATCGGAGACCGTCGAGGCGCATCTGGTTCGTGAGCCGCACGCGCGCGCCTTGCGAAACGACGCTGAGCGAGGCGACGAGCAGGCCCGCGACGATGAGCGTGGAGATCACGGCCTCGACGAGGCTGAAGGCGTGGCGATGTCTCGAGCACGATCGCATGTGGTTAATTTGCCTTCTTGTTGCCGTTGCCGTTGAGAAGTGAAGTCGTTCCGCTGACCAGTGAAGAGAGCGTCCCGCTCGTTCCAGTCCCCGAAGTTCCCGATCCAAACGCTCCGGCGACGACGGTGCCCGGTCCCGAGAGAACGGGGGGCGTGGTGGTCGTGCCGCTCGCCAGGGCGACGGCGGGCGCGCCATAGGCGGGCGTGGAGGGGATGACGAAGGTCCGGGAGTAGGCCGTCCCCGTGCTGGAGTTCGGCGTGGCGTTCAGCGTGATGGACTGGGCGAGGGGCTGGGTGGAGGTCTGCGACCCGTCGCCGGTGACCGTGCCATAGACCCGGAAGAAGGGCAGCCTCGAGGAGAGCACGGTCCACCCGCTGCCGGTGGACGAGGCGCACCGGCTGCCGACGACCTGGACGTCGTCGGCGTAGGAGATCGAGAAACTGTCCGACGCGGAGTCGGAGTACATCACGATCGCGTAGGTCTGGTTCGGATCGAGACCACTGACGCCCGAGGCGAAGAAGGTGGGCCAGGTGAGCGAGAGGATGTCCGACAAGAGCGAGGCGGAGCGCGAGTCGGAGGCGATGATCTGATCCGTCGGCGTGCCATCGGCGTTGGCAACGCGGAGTTCCACCGTCAGTTTCTGTCCCGTGATCGCCAGGAGCGACTTGGTGATCGGGAGTTCGAGGCGTGAGAGGTTGAACGCGACGCCCGAGGAGTCCGGCGGCGTGACGCGGAACGTGACGGAGTATCCGGCGTTGGACCGGATAGGCATCGTCCCGGTGTACATCGTGTCGTGACCGGCGAGGTAGAGGTTGGCGCTCGTCGCGTAGCCGTGCGGCTGGGTGCTCGTCGTGCTGGTGGTGCGAAGCGAGAAGGCGAGATCCTTCAGGCCCGGGCCGACGGCGACGGTGTCGCCGGCGTTCTCGCTGCGGAGGAGCGTCTCGCCCCTGGTCCCCGACCAGGAATAGGCGACGCTCTCGTCGGAACCGTCCGCGTCGCGGTCGGGGATCCGCAGCGACAGGCCCGTAACGGTGACGGCGTCGATCGAGGTCGCGAAGCGGAGATCGTCGGAGAGACGATCGAAGGCGCGCTGATTCGTGAGCGCGAGCGTGGCCGCGTCGTTGGGCTTGGGGATCGATCGCGACGAGATCACGACCACCGAACCCGAGGCGACGAGGAGCACCGAGGAGATGCCCAGGGCGGCGAGCGTCTCGGCGAGCGTGAACGCGGGTCGATATCGGTGTCTGCGGATCATGCTGGAGTTCCCCCGTACACAGAAGATCGGATATCCGATGGGGCAACGCCCGCCCCGGACGAGAAGTGGCGCGTCAGGAGAGAGAGACCCGCGCGAGTGCGTCGCTGGAGCGGGACGCAAGAGTCCGAGAAGGCGCGATTATTTTGATACACGGACGTTGTTCCCGGCGACGGCGTCGAGGTCCGTGTCCGGAGCCGTGTCGAGAGTGCGATTGCGCGGCTTGGACTCGGGAAGGAGCGCGGCCACATCGGAAGGTGTGTCCCCTTCTGGATTGGCAAGAACCGCCGGCCAGATGAAGATCGTTCGTGTGATCGTGCCCGTCTTGGAATCGACCGAGATCGCCCCGCCCCACGTGCCGTTGGTCACGATCACCAGACCATCAGAGTCGAAGGCGCCATAGGGCGTGATATCGAGTTGCGGACCCGTGCCGAACTTGGCGGCGGCAACATAGGCGAAGTACGGCTCGCCGCTGATGTTGCTCACGAAGCCCGGCTTGGGCGTGGTGGGCCCGATGTTGAGGGCGCCGGGATTGCTCGCGACCGAGCCGTAGCGGGCCGAGCCCTCGACGAAACGGACCGTCATCGAGGCGCTGACGGACCGCGCGGTGTCGCGCGTGAGTTCGATGTCGCTCGCGACGCGGGCGGCGGCAAGGTCCACGCGATATCGGGACGAGGCGTTGGCAAATCGCGGGATCGCGATCGCCGCCACCACGCCCACGATCACCACGACCATGACGAGTTCGATGAGTGTGAACGCTGCACGGAAACGGCGACGGCCCGCGAGATGCGGGCCGCACGCCTGATGACACCATGGCCGTTGATGTTCCATGGACATGTTCGGGATTCGAAACTCGGACTAGTACGCGCTGAAGAGGGTGCCCTTCGCGTCGGTCTCGGTGGTCGTGTTCGCGCTGATCTTGCCGGTGGTGTCCACGTAGATCCAGCCGATGCCCGCGGCGTCGGCGGCGGCGATTCCGTTCGCACCCTTCTTGGCGCCGACCGGGAGCACCGGGATCGCCCGGACGTACGGGCCATAGATGTACGCGCCGGTCTTGGTCGCCGAGACCGCGCCGGTATCGTCGGTGTAGGTCGTCAGGGCGCCCACGACGTTCGCGGCGGTCGGGTAGGCCCCGCCGTGCTCGGTCGCGTACAGGTCGAGCGCGCTACGCAGGACGTTGAGATTCGCGGTGAGCGAGCCCTCGGCGGCGCCGGCGGCGCCCCGGCTCATGCGCGGGACCGCGATCGCGGCGATGATGCCGATGATCACGACCACGATCACCAGTTCGATCATGCTGAATCCGTTCAGACGACGCATTCCACGCACCATGGCTCTAGTCCCTTCCAGCATAGGTATTCCAACCGTGTCCCACGAGAGTTCATGCCGGGCGGATCCGATCGCCCGTGCGTACACAACATCGGGACATGGCCCACCGCACTTCACTACACAATGATCCCCCAACCACGGGAAAATACTGGTTGGGCGGAATGCGCAAGAACGCCGAGACCACCGCCCGCTTATTGGACGGGCAAGGCCTCGGACCGCACGATCCGAAATGCGGGGGTTATCGCGGTTGCGTGCCCGCGGGGTCAAAGACGAGCGTGGCGACGCGGCCTGTGACCTCGACCTTCACCAGGTTCGTCGAGTTCTCGCCCGGCGCGATCTCAACGACCTTCACCGCCACCTTTGTGCCCCCCGGGAGCGGGACTTGCCGCCCCTGTCCCACGGAAACGAGCACGCCGTTGATCACGGCGGCCTTGCCGGAGAGCACCGACGTGATGGTCAGTTGGGGCAGATCCGCCGGGCGTGAAGGTGTGGAGGTGTTGGCGGCCTTGGTGTTCCCGGACGTGGCGAACGCGTCGGGAACGGCGGCGACGAGGTCCATGCTCGCCTCATGCTTCACGAGACGATCGGCGACACTCACTCCCGAGGATTGAGTCGCCTTGACGGGTGTGACCGTCGGGGTCGGCGGTGCGGCGGCGACCGGAGCGGCGGCCGAGGCCCCGCTCGGCGCGGTCACGCCGGAATCGAGCACGAACCGGTCGATGCCGACCGCCAGTGCTCCAAGCCCCAGAACGATCGCGAGCGCACGCTGTTGTTTGGTGAGGGTCACGCCCCGAATGTGCGATACACCGCACTCCAAAGCAAGCGAAAAGTCGACCCGCGATCACGTTCCGGGTGAGGCGGGCGCGGGTGTGCGGCCTGCATCGTTCATAGCGTGCCAGTTGAGGCCCAACCGGAAGGCGGCGAGGTCGACGCCGTCCACGACGACGTGCTCGATCGTGAAGGTGGCGACGGACGTGTCGCGATGCTTCTCATGGAGCAGCGCGACGAGCGAGACGACGTCCGGAAACGCCCCGACGCCGCCGAGATCGATGGGGACGACGACATGCCGGCGTCCGGGAACGGGCACAGGCGGGCTCGATCGGATCTCGTTGATTTGGACGTGGTGCTCCTGGGCGATCGTGCTGACCGCGGCGATGTGGCTGTTGAGGTCCGAGGTGGACTGGAGTTCCACGCTGACCTCGGCCGTCACCCTGCGCAGGCGTTGCACCTCACCCACGGTCTGACGTGTGCTCGCCTCCTTCGACTCCGCCTCGCTGATGGTCTCGGTCAGGCGACTGCGCCACTCGCTCTCGGCGGCGCTTGCCGAGAGCCGTGGCTGCAGCGTGAATATGTAGACGACCCCGGCGAGCACGCCCGCAAAGGCGAACGCGGCGGCATCGATCTTCCACGTCGCGTCGAAGATGGTCATTTTCATGGCTTGCCCTCCGAGGACGGCGATGCCGCCGTGTTCTCGACGAGCACGCAGCGGAGTTGGAACGTGGCGCCCACGAGTTGCCCGGGAATCGCGCGGGCCTCGACGATCTCGACCCGGTCGAAGACGCCCGACCGCTCCAGAGAGAGCACGTACGACGTGGCGTCGGCCTGAGTCGGCGCGGTGCCCTGCACGCCGATCGAGTAGCCGCCCCCCAAGGCCGCGGCGTTCTTCGCAGAGCCGCGGGTCGCGTCGTCTGCTCCGCGCTCCTCGAGCCGCGAGAGGTCGATGCGTGTGAGCGAAAGTCCGGGCGAGCAGGACCGCGCGAGCAATCCGAGCACGATGGACCAGTCCGGATGCTTTGAGACGACGCTCGCCGCCTCGACCTTTCGGCGTTCGGTGTTGAGCGCCGCCGCCGAGCGCGTGAACTCGGCCTTGGCGCTCTCGAGGCGCGCCTGCGCGTCCCTGAGGCGCGCGGCGAGGTCGGGCCCGCTCGAATCGAGCGCCGCGAACGATCCCCCCGCGCCCAGCACGAGCACGACATAGCCGCCGAGCACGGTCGCCCAGAGGCGCGTCCGACGGCGAATCGCCGCCATTCGACGCAGGCGTGGGGACAACAGGTTGACGCCGTTCGATTTGCCCATGGCTTACATCCCCTCCCCGCCCCACCCGAGCGCCAGGCCCAGGGGGAGCAGCATCTCGGGCGAGCCGGCGATCGAGTGCACCGCCGGATCGACTTCCATGACCTCGAGCGGCGTGACCGCGCGTGCCGAAAGCCCAAGGTGCGACGTAATCCGCTCCGAAAGCCCGCGAACACCCTCGCACATCCCCGCGAGGATGCACTGCGTCGCCTCGAGCGGCGCAAAGCGGCGCTGAACGAACTGCAGTGAACGCTCCAACTCCATGGTCAGGGCGTTGATGTAGGTCGTGGTCCTCGAACGCAGATCGGTGAAGTTCGGGCCCGAGGGGGGCGATTCGTCGCGCGACAATCGCCGAAGGCACGCGCGAACCGCCGTCATCCCGCCCGTTCGCCACGCGCGAGAGTCGCTGACCAGTCGATCCATCCCATGCTCGCCGAGTCGCCGCTCATAGACCACGATCGCCCGGCGTTCCACGGGCTCGAGGTTCACGACCGTGAGCGTTGAGGCGCTCCAGCCCACGTGCAACACCACCGCCAGCACCACGCCCGCCGGAATCGCCGGCGCCACGGCTCGCGCCAGCGCCGTTGACAACGGCTCGAGCGAACGGACGATCAAGGGGGTGTCGACAAAGGCGTCCACGGCCCGATCCGCCTCTGCGTGCGGAAGGAGGACGGCCATCGACTGTGAACCGGCGCCCCGCGATCGCCCACCGATCTCCGGCAGGTCCCACATCGCCATCTCGAACGACGACAGATCCAGACGATTGGCCCGCGACAACTCGCCCCGCGCGATCTGATCGATCGGGGCACCAGAGTTCCTCGGCGGCAGGTCCACGAACTGGCTGACCACGGGCGCATGCCCGGACCACAGCGCGACTTCGGAGCCGCGGAACCCGTGACGCTCCAAAATGCCGAAGATCTCGAGGATCTCGCCACTCGTTGGTGATTCGCTGGAGCGACGCGGGAACGAGGTGGCCGTCGTCAGGACGCGTTTTCCCGATCGTCCACGTGACACCTGAGCCGCCCGAACCAGGCACCCATCGATCGCCAAACCGATCGGCCCGCGTGTGGGCCCAAGAGCAAATCGTGTCATGCGCCACCCCCTCCGCCGCCGCCCGAGCCTGTTGAACCCGCCAGATCGAAGAGCGGCAGGAACATGCTGAGCGCCACCATGCCGACGACGACACCCAATAGCAGAAGAATCAGCGGTTCGATCAGGCCCGTCGCCGTCTTGATGAGCACCTCGTTGTCCTCGTCCATGTGGTCCGAGAGTTGCAGCATCACGCCGCTCATCTTCCCGGACTTCTCGCCCGTCCGGATCGCCTCGACCACCGATGGTGCGAACAGGCCCGACTCGTGCAGCACGCTGCTGAACGACTCGCCTCGAGAGACGGCGTCTTCCGCCCTCGCCATCACATCCTGATACAAACGATTGGGCACCGATTCGCGCGTGAGCGCCATCGCCTCGAGCATCGGCACGTGCCCCTCGAGCAAGACGCCCAGCACGCGCGTGATCCTCGCCGTCGCAAAGTTCCGCGTCACACGGCCGATCTGCGGCAGGCGCACCATGGCGGTGTCTCGGAACCGCTTCCCGGCCTCGCTCTTGAGGTACATCGTCGCCCCGACGACCGCCGAGACAAGGACACCCAGGATGATCGGCCATTGCCCGCGGACGAGATCGCTGACGCCCATCACAAACTTGGTCGTGGGCGGGAGTGGCGTCTGGAGCGTCTCGAAGAGCCCGCGGAACCGGGGCATCACAAAGACCACAAGAATCGTCAGCACGAACATCGAGATCGCGATGAGCACCGTCGGATACACCATGGCCCCGATGAGTGTCGTCCGCACCTTGAGTTGCTGACGCACGAGTTTCGCGAGACGATCGAGCATCGCGTCGAGGCGTCCGCCCGTTTCGCCCGCCGCCACGAGGCTACGGACCACGCCGTTGAATGTGCCAGGATGCCTCGCCATCGCGTCGGAGAGCTGGGCGCCCTCCTCAACGCTCGATCGAACCTCCGCGATTGTGTCGTGCCATGGGCCAGGCCCGATCTGGCGCTCGAGCGAGCCGAGCGCCTCGACGACGGGCGTCCCGGAGCCGACGAGCACGGAGAGTTCCCGAAGGAGCGTCGCGACCTCGCGCGTGCCGCCTTTCTTGCCTCCGCCGGGTCCTCGCAAGGTAACCTTTGCACCCGTGCCATCATCGTCGATCGATGTCGCAAAGACACCGCGGCGGCGCAGCACCTCGCCGGCCTCGTGCCGATCGCTCGCGTCGACGTGCCCGTTCACCGCCTTGCCGGCGGCATCGAAGCCCTGGTAGGTGAACCTCATGCCGCCTCCCTCACATCCTCAGGCTGCGGCTTGCTCGTCTCGGCATCATCATCCTGCGTGACGCGGAGGATTTCCTCCAGGCTCGTCTTGCCCGCGATCGCCAGGAGCACGCCCTCCTCTCGCAGCGTGAGCACGCCGTGCCGACGCATCGCCTCGCGGAGTTCGTGCGTGGGGCGGGCGTTGTGGATCATGCGACGCGTCTCGGGCGTGACCTCGAAGACCTCATACACGCCGCAGCGCCCAAGAAATCCGCTGTCGTAGCAGTGTGGACAACCGGCACCCTTACGGAATGCGCGTGGCGCCTTGGCCTCCTGCTCCGTCCAGATCCCCGCGTCACGCAGCACCTGCTCCGCCGGGTAATACTTCGTCGCGCAGTGCGAGCAGATCGTCCGCGTCAGGCGCTGGGCCACCGCGCCATTGAACGCGCTCGAGAGCAAATACGGCTCAACGCCCATGTCGATCAGTCGTGCCGCCGCTCCGGGTGCGTCGTTGGTGTGCAGTGTCGCGAGCACGAGATGCCCCGTGAGCGCCGCCTGCACCGCGACCTTCGCGGTCTCCTGGTCGCGGATCTCCCCAACCATGATGATGTCGGGGTCCTGACGCAGGATGCTCCGCAGCGCCCTCGCGAAGGTCATCCCGATCGCCTCGACGACCTGGATCTGGTTCACCAGTTCGAGTTGGTACTCGACCGGATCCTCGACGGTCACGATGTTCACCTCGGGCGAGCGCAGCAGATCGAGGGCCGAGTAGAGTGTCGTGGTCTTGCCGCTCCCCGTTGGGCCGGTGACGAGGCAGAGCCCGTGCGACTGCTCGAGTGCCCGACGGAAACTCGCGAGCGTCTCGTCGCGGAAGCCCAGGTCCTCCATGCGCACCTTGAGGTTGCTCTTGTCAAGGATGCGCACCACGATCTTCTCGCCCAGCAGCGTGGGGATCGTCGAGACACGCAGGTCGATCTCGCGCCCCTCGGCGATGATCCGCACGCGACCCTCCTGGGGCAGACGCTTCTCGGCGATGTCCATCTTCCCGATCACCTTCACGCGCGAGACGATCGCCGAGTGCATCCCCGGCGGCGGGCGCATCAGGTCGCGTAACACGCCATTGATCCGATAGCGGATCCGCGTCGCCTTCCCGCCATGCGACGAGTCGGGCTCGATGTGGATGTCGCTCGCCTTGTCGTTCACGGCGCGAAGGAACGCGACGTTCACAAGATTGACGATCGGGCTCCCCGCGATCTGCGTGTCGATCTCGGTGAGGGGACCCTCATCGACCGACTCCTTCTCGACAACTTCGACATCCGAAGACTCAAGATTCCGCAGGAACGCATCGACGTCCACGTTGCCCGCCGCATACTTCCGCACAAACTCCAGGATCTCCGACTCGAGCGCCAGCACCGGACGCACGCGACAACCCGTCAACTGCCGCAACCGATCGATGGCCGGAAGATTCTGCGGCTCGGCCATCGCGACCGTGATGTCGCCGTGCACCTTGAAGAGCGGGATCGCCCGCAGTCGCTCGGCCTCCTCGGCCCCGACCAGCGCCAGGACGCCCGGATCGATCAGCCCGTGGCGCAACTGGCAACCCTTGACGCCCAACGCCATCGCCAGCGCCCGCACCAGCGTCGCGCTCGAGATCATCCCCTGCTCGACGAGCAACTCGCCCAGCATCCGGTTGGTCCGAGTCTGCTCGCGCAGCGCCCGCTCCAACTGTTCCTTCGTGAGTTCGCCCGATTGCACCAGGATCTCGCCGAAGCGCAGACGACGACCCGGCGCGGGCTGGCCCGCGTTCGTGTGATCGTGCTCGTTCGGCGTCGATTGGCTCACAGATAACTCCGGACCGCCTGGGTCACGTCCTCAAAGTGCTCGAACTTTCCCGTCAGGTCCGTGAGTTCCAGCACCTCGCGCACCGTCTCATTCAACCCAAAGACACGCAGCGCGTGCCCCCCCTGCGACGCTTCGTCGCTCGCCTCGACCAGAACCTCCAGCCCCCGGCTGTCCACATACGCCATCGCCGTCGCGTCGATCACGAGGCGCCCGAGGCTGCGCGACATCGCGTCCAGGAGCGTCGTCTTGAACTGGTCCGCGTCACCGAGCGCGAGCGGGCCGCACGGCTTGATCACCGTAACGGCACCCTGTCTCTGCTCCTGGATGTCCATCGACGCTCCTCCTTCCCCACTCTCACGCCGCCATCGACTGTCCCTGCGTCTCCGGGAGCGGGACCGCGATCGTGAACGTGCTCCCGCGATCGAGTTCGCTCTTGACCGAGATGTCCCCACCGTGCTGCCGCACAACATCACGCGCGAGCGCCAACCCAAGCCCCGAGCCGGAGATGGTCCCCACGCGCTTGTCCTTGGCGCGATAGAACTTCTCGAAGATCAACTCCTGCTCCTCGGGCTTGATCCCCAGGCCCGTGTCCGACACGGCAACCTGGAAGCGCCCGTCCGTCTCGTTCGCCGTTACCGTGACCTTCCCGCCCACGGGCGTGTACTTGATCGCGTTTCCGATCACGTTGTGGATCGCCAGCGACAACTTGTCACGGTCGCCCTGCAGCACTGGATACTTGG
Source organism: Phycisphaerales bacterium (assembly GCA_016699835.1). NCBI lineage: Bacteria > Pseudomonadati > Planctomycetota > Phycisphaerae > Phycisphaerales > Phycisphaerales bacterium. Next base: position 2,000,051 of record CP064987.1, on the reverse strand, counting down.
GCGGCAGGTCGAACGTGAGCGTGATCTCCTTGTCTTCCGCGGCGATCTTGTAGTCGTTCTGGATCTCCTCGAAGAGCGCGTCGAGCCGCACGTCGCCCACGCGGAGTTTGAGCGCCCCGGCCTCGATCTCCGCGACCGAGAGCATGTCGCCCACGATCCGCTCCAATCGACGCGCCTCCGTCCCGATGACATTGATGCATTTCGATCGCACCGCCGGGTCCGACTCGCCAGACTCCAGCAGCGTCTCGACATACAGGCGGATGCTCGTCAGGGGCGTGCGCAACTCGTGGCTCGCCTGGGCGACGAACGCGTTGCGCGATTCGTCGGCGATCCGCTGCTGGGTGATGTCCTCGATGATGACCATCACCGAGTCGCTCTCGTCGCAACGCAGAGGCCGAGCGGTGAATCTCAGGACCGCCGCGCTCGCCACACCACCGCTTCGCCCCACCGCCTCGTTCGCAAAGGCCTCGCGCCGAGACTCGACACTCGTGCGTTGCCGATTCTTGCCAGTCGCGATCGATTCGATCATGCCCGAAACGGCCTTGTCCCGAACGATCTCGCTCATCGATTGCCCGACGATCTCCTCGCGCTTGGTGCGGAGCAGCACCGCCGCCGCCCCGTTGCAATACTTGATCGAGAGTTTCGAGTCCAGGATCACGAGCCCAAGCCAGAGCGCGTCGCAGGCGCTCCCCAAGTCGCCCGACGCCGCGATCTTTCCGCCCGTGGGACCATCGCTCTGGCTCAGGAGCATCGACTCCTTCAGTTCTTCACGCTCGGTGAGCAGCCGATTCCAGGCGACCGCCTCGGCCCCGAACGCGTCGCTGATCGATGCCTCCGACGCGGAATCGCACCCGCGCTCCATTGCGCGCAGCGCCTGCTGGATCGCGCCCAGGGCTCGCGTCCGTCGCCGATAGAACCACGAGACCATTGCCCACCCCGCCGCCGCCGCGAGCCCGCCGCCGAGCGTGCCATACGCCGACGTCGCGCTCGAGATCCAACTACTGCTGATCGATCGCTGGGCTTGCACCCGGATCCCGCCCCGTCCCGGCACCACCGTGCTCGACGAGATCGAGACCGACGAGGGCACCGAGAAGAAACCGATCGACGCCCCGTCCGCCTCGTCGCTCGCGCTCCCCAGCCATGAACCCGCGAGCACCTTCTCCTCGCTGTCGTGCGAGATCTGCGAGGGAAGCGACGACGCGATCGTCGTCCCGTCGGCCAGCGAGATGGAGCACGATTCCAGACCCGAGTCCGCCACCACGCGCACCACGAGCGATCGGAGCGAAGAGAGACTCGACGGTGTCGGGTCCGAGAGCGATTCCACGGCCGACTCGGTCAGGAGCGAGACCGTGCGCCGTGCGCCGTCGCGATCCGCACGAGCCCGCTCGAGCCGCTGCGTCCCCAGCGACCACACGACGCCCGCCACGACGATGATCGCGAGCAACACGCCGTAAAGCGACGACGCAAGAATTGACGCCGAGTCGCCCCGCGCGACAAACGCTCGGCGTGGCGCCAACCCCTGGTTCTGTGTGCTGTTCTTCTCGGACACGGGATACCTCGCGAGTCTGGTGATTCCGGACTCTGCGGATATCGGCTGGGAGTACGCCGTCGTGAAGCGCAACCCCCGACGAACGCCGCCCGCGGGACCATCCGTTCGATTCCACGCGTCTCACTTCGCCTGGGGCGTGTATCCATCGCCCGATAACGCTACTCGACCTTGAACAAACTCGGGTCGATCGCCATCCGCGGCAGTTTCGGATCCATCTTCTCCAGCATCTTTACCAGGATCGTCGAGATCACGGCGTTTCGATACCACTTGCAGTCCGACGGCACGATGTACCACGGACACGCCGCCGTCGAGCACAACTCGATCGCGTCCTCGAAGGCCTCCATGTACGCGTCCCACCGCTTCCTCTCCTCGAAGTCCGCGGGGTTCATCTTCCACTGGCGCTTGGGGTCGTTCAGCCGTCGCTTCAATCGCTCGAGTTGCTCCTCCTTGCTGATGTGGAGATAGCACTTGACGATCATCGTTCCGCACGCGGCGAGATGCGACTCGAACGCGTTGATCTGCGCGTATCGAGGCCTCCACACGTGCTCGGGCGCCAGACCCTTGACCCGCTCGACCAGCACGCTCTCATAGTGCGACCGGTTGAAGACCCCCATCTCACCCCGCCTCGGCGTCGCCTTGTGGATCCGCCACAGGTAATCGTGCTCCAACTCCTCCGACGACGGCGCCTTGAACGAGGTCACGTGCACCCCTTGTGGGTTCACGCCCTCAAACACGTCGCGGATCGTCCCGTCCTTGCCTCCAGCGTCCATCGCCTGTAACACGAGCAGGATCGACCGCGTGTCCTCCGCGTACAGCAAATACTGCAGATCATCCAGTTTCTTCCGGTTCTTCTTGAGGAGATCCTCCCCCTCGTCCCTGTTCAGGCCTTTGGTCGTCCCCGGGTCGATCTTCTTGAGGTCCACCTTGGATCCAGGCTTCACGCGGAAGTCGTCGATGTCGAACATTCACGCCTCCTTCATGCCAATCCGACGCGTGCCGACTCATCGCCCGACCCGCGAACGCCGATCACTATACTGACCCCGCCATGGACGGCACACCCGACACCACTCCGCACGCCGATGCACCGCCCCCGCGCCGCGGCCTGAAGTTCATCATCCAGGCGCTCGGCTTCGTCGTCGGCCTGGCGCTCCTGTGGTGGTGCATCTCCAAGGCCTTCGGCGGCGAGGACAGCCGACAGAGCCTCGAGCGCCTCCGCCACGCCACCACAGGCCAGATCGCCGCACTCCTCGCCTTCTCCCTCGGCACGCTCATCGCCAACGGCCTCGTCTTCCACCAGACCATCCGCCCCGTTCGAAAGATCGACACGCTCGACACCATCTCCATCAACGCCATCGCCACCTTCCTCAACTATCTCCCCTTCAAACTCAGTGTCATCTTCCGCGTCACCACTCACTCCAAACGCGATCGACTCCCCCTGCTCCTGATCGGAGCGTGGATGGCCGCCATCGCCGCAATCCTCCTCACCGTCCTCGGCACGATCACGCTCACTGCTTATCTCACACGCCACGCCGAACCACTCGTGCGACTCGCCGTCGGCGTGGGGTTCCTCACCGTTTTCGGCACGTGCGTCGTCCTCGTCGCGCGATACTTCGCCGGCGTCCAGGGCCTCGACCGTCTCGCCGCCCTCGCTCGCGCCACGCGCCTCGGGTTCGCCGAGCGGATCGTCCGCTCTGAGCACTTCGCCCAGATCCACGCGTGCACGGCGATGCTCATGTCCCCCGCCACCGTCACGGGCACGATCTCCCTCCGCATCGTCGATATCGCCCTCCAGGCCGCCCGATACACCACCGCCGCCCAGATCCTCGGCGAGCCGCTCTCCTACGCCGACGCCTTCGTCCTCGCCTCCGCCGGGTTCTTCGCGGGGATCGTCAGCCCCAGCGGGCAACTCGGCACGCGCGAGGGCGCCATCGTCTTCCTCGCCGCGACCCTCGGCGTGGGCGGCGCCAAGGAGTTCGCCCGCGTTGCACTTCTCGTCACCGCGACCGAAGCGATCGCCTTCCTCGTCGGCGCTGGCCTGGGCATCGCCCGCCTGGGACCGAACCGCCTCTTCCAGCCGCGTGTGCCGCGCTGATCACGCCATGGCCTCGGCCCGCAGGGTCACCGCCCGCAGCGCCGTGACCAGCGACTCCACCGCCGACAACGACTCGCCCACCACATTCACGTGCCCGACCTTTCGGCCGGCCCGGCTCGCCTTCCCATACACGTGGATCCGAGGCCACGCACGCGCATCACGAACCTCAAGCAGTTCTTCTCGCCCCGGCACGCGCCCGATCATGTTCACCATCACGCACGCCCGCGTGAGCGACGTCCGCCCCAATGGCCACCCCAGAATCGCGCGGAGATGGTTCTCAAACTGGCTCGTCTCGCTCGCATCCTGCGTCCAGTGCCCGCTGTTGTGCACGCGCGGCGCGAGTTCGTTCCCCAGCAGCCGCTCCTTCCCGCTCGCGTCGCGCTCCACAAAGAACTCGATCGCCAGCACGCCCACGTGCTCCAAGGACTCCATGATCGCCCGCCCCACGCGCTCGGCCTCGGGCTGCAGCGGATCATCCGCCCGCGGCGTCGAGACCCGAAGCATCCCCGACTGGTGGATGTTTTCCGTCAGCGGATAGAACGCCATCTCCCCCGTCACCGAGCGCACGCCGATCAGCGATACCTCGCGGCGGAACGAGACCATCCGCTCCACGATCACCTCAGCGTTCCCCAACGCCTCGATCGCCGACCGCATCGACGCCTCGTCACGCACAACGCGCTGCCCCTTCCCGTCGTACCCCTCGCGCACTGTCTTCACCACCACAGGAAGCCCCAGTGCCTCCATCGCCGTTTCCAGTTGCACCGGCGTGCGCGACAGCACATACCTCGGCACGTCCAGCCCCACGCTCGCGAAGAGCGCCTTCTCCTTCCCCCGATCCTGCCCCACCTCGAGCGACTTTGCCGAGGGATACGTCGGGCGGCGTGACGCGACCTGGTGCAACGCCGACACCGGCACGTTCTCGAACTCGAACGTCGCCGCGTCGAGGTTCTGCACGAATCGATCGATCGCCGCGCTGTCGATGAACGACCCGACGCGCAACTCACCGACCGCCGCCGCACACGCCTCATCGCTCGGATCCAGGAACCGGAACCGCAGGCCCATCGCCAGCCCGGCGAGCGCGATCATCTGCCCCAACTGCCCGCCGCCAAGCACGCCGATCAGCATGGATCCCTCGGTTTCCGCCTCTGGGGCTTAGTCCGCCGATCGCTTCCGTCGGGTCGGCTTCCGCGCCGGCGCCTCGCCCTCGAGACGAATCGACGGATCCCGGTGCGCCAGCACCGACTGCGACTGTCGCTCGCGATACGCCCGCAGCCGATCGCGCACGTCCGCGTTCGACACCCCCACGATCGATGCCGCGAGCAAGGCCGCGTTCACCGCCCCGCTCCGCCCGATCGCCAGCGTCCCCACAGGCACGCCCGCGGGCATCTGCACGATCGACAACAGCGAGTCCATCCCGCGCAGGATATTGCTCTCGATCGGCACGCCCAGCACGGGCACCGTCGTCTTCGACGCCGCCATCCCCGGTAGGTGGGCCGCCCCGCCCGCGCCGGCGATGATCACCTGCAGCCCACGCTCCTCTGCACCGCCGGCATACTCAAACAGCCAGTCCGGCGTGCGATGCGCCGACACCACCACGCACTCGTGCGACACGCCCAACGCGGCCAGCGCATCGCTCGCGTGACGCATCGTCTCCCAGTCCGAACGCGAACCCATGATCACGCCCACGATCGGCGGCAGCGGACTCTTCGAACGACTCTTGGTCAACTCGGCACCTCCAATGGACCACGCCCTCACATCCCCGGTCGCACAGCGTAGTTTGAACGCCCGCAAAAAGAAAACCGGCGATCCAGGGGGCTTCCCACCAGATCGCCGGGACGAATCAATCTCACGCGGCTTCCCGCCCGATTGTCACGGATTCGCCGGGACCTCCGCGGTCTCTCCCTGGACGGGATTCGCCGCCCACCGCGCCGACAACTGTGTCGTCAGTTTCCCCGTCGCCTCCGCCGCCATCTCGTCGATGGAGCGATTCGCGTCGTCGAGCCCGGTGATCTTCCGCTCGACCGTCGCCGCCGCGAGCACGTCGCCGCTCGCCACGCGATACGCCCGCAACGTGTACACGACACGCACCGGCTCGCCGGTCGAGCGATCTCGCACCAATCGCCCCACGCCGCTCACCACCACGTCGGCCTTCGCTTCCTTCGCGAGTTCAAAGCCCAGCGTCCGGTCCGTCCACGTGTGGCCCGCCAGCGACCCTGCCTTCTCCAGCGAACTCTGCGCCGCCGACACGTCACGGGGCGTCAAGCCCAACTGCACGAACCGCTCGACCAGCCGGTTCTCGAAGGCCATCGTGTCGATCACGGCATCCTGCTTCCGCTCGGTGCGCCGATCGCTCAGTTCGCGATCGATCACTCGCTCCAGGAACGGGTCGCCGCCCAAGAGCCCCAGCGACCCGCCCAGCCCGACGCGCTCACCGATCACGATGTTCACGCCGTCCCCCGACTGCAGCGCCGTCGCCGAGCCGGTCGGAGCCGAGGGATCTACGAGCGACTCCTCCTTCTCCACCATCGCCTGGCTGACGACGAACGCTATCGAGGGCGACCCTGCGCCGGCATACGCCGACGACAACACCTCGCGTGCCGCACGGTTCCGGCCCGTCATCGGTCCGCCCACGAGCAGCCGCTCCTGATCGCTCAGGCTCAGCGGGTCCAGCCGCAGCGAGAGTTTCCCCTCCGACGAGCCGAGGATCTCCGCCTGCATCGCCATCGCATCGACCACGGCATGGCGCGTGTCCAGCCGCAGATCGATCAGATCGCCCGCGTATGCAAGGTCGAACTCCGCCATCGCACGCCCGTACCCCTTGTCCTCCTCGCGAAGGCGAACGCTCCCCTCGCGCACGCCCGCGACCGAGCGCATCGCGTCGCGGAACGAAGCCAAATCGTCGTCGGCATAGTCCCCCACGAGCGTGATCGAGAACCGGCGCCCCTCCGCCGCACCAGACACCGGGTTCATCTTCGCGTAATCACCCGCGACCCGCCGCGCGATCGCCTTGGCATAGTCCGCGAGCCGATACGTCGTGAACTCGCCGCGATACTGCGGATCCGGCGCCATGTCCCAACTGTGCGTCCCGATCGTCGTGCCCCGGCGAAGGTCCACAATCTCGTACGACGCGCGATAGGGCGCGCTCGCGTGGTGCTGCTCCAAAAGCCGCACGTACACCACCACGTCGGCCTTTACTTTCTGCCCGACCATCTTCGCCGCCGCCCGCTCGTCGTTGCGGGCAAGTTCATTCTGTGCCACCGCTGAGACAAGGTCCGCCGCGCTCGCGTTCACCAGCGTGATCGCGGGATCCTGGAAATACCCCTCCAGGCGCGACCCCAGCGTCGAGAGTAGCGCGTCGTCGTGCAGCGCCTTGCACGGCGTGCCACCGATCCCCACGATGTCACCCGTCACGAGAAGCCGAGGGCTCCCGCTGCGCTCATACGCCTCGAGGAACGCCGAGAAGTTCTCGGGCCGATCCGAGGTGGATTCCACCTTCGGCGCCGGCGGATCGGGCAAGCGCCCCGAGCCGGGCTGACCAAAGGCCACGCCACCCAGAACCATCGAGAGACCAATCGCCAGCCCGGCCGCAGCCGGAATCGTCGCCACCAACGCGTGTTTCACAGTCGCATTCATCGTCATTCCCCCTTCGTGTTCAGCCCGCCCCGCGCGCCGAGCGGATCTCCAGTTGCCAGTTCTCCGCCGTGTTGTCGAGGGCCGTGCCCGTCAAATCGCGACGCATGCCCGGCTCGAGCACGATGTACACCCACCCCGGCTGCGTCCGCAGCGGGGCGCCGTCCTTGTCCGTGAACGTGAACTTGTACTGAATGTTAATCGGATAGTTGTGCTTGTTGATCAGACGCACAGGCACCGTCACCGTCTTCACGTCCTCGCCCTGCACCACAGGCTCGGCCACGACAACATACTTCTGCAGCGCCGGCTCCACCGTCACCGCCGGATACCCCTGGTGGATGGTCGGATCCACGCGGGCCGCCGGCGGATAGATCGGCTCCCCTCGGCACGCGCCGAGCATCACGCACCCCATCGCCACCAACGCCAACACTCCCAACTTGCCCGCCAGTCCAACCGCCCCGCTCGTCACCTGGTTCATCGCTCACACTCCCGCGGCCAAGCCGCTCTGTTAGTAGATACTACTCAGACGCCATCCCGTCGTCTCTGTTCCACAATCAATCCGCCCGCCGACGCTCCAACTCCGCCGCGATCTCCTTCGAGAACTCCCGAACACGATCCGACTTCGGGCGATACGCCGAGTGAGGCCGCGTGAACGCCTCCACATACCCCACCGTCCCCGCCAGCGGCTCCACCAGCGTCGTCCCGCCCATCAGGATGTGCACGCCCGGCATGCCATGCGCGTCCTCCGCCGTCAGCGTGATCCCCTCCTCGCGATACAGATTCTCGAGATCGACCACCGTCATGCCCGCCAGCCAGCCGCCCTGCTGATATCGCGTCAGCACCTCCAGCGACGGATGCCGAACGCAGCGCCCGCCCAGGATGTAGGGCAGGTCATCGCCCTCAACGCGCGCGCGACACTGGTCGTTCGCGTACAGCACCTCGCCGGCCATCTCCCGAGGCGTGCGCTCCGCGAGCCGGACATACCGCAGTTGGATCCTCCGATCCTCCCTCGGCGGCGACATCGCGGGGAGCACCATCCGCTCCATCGCGCCCAATGACAGCCGCACGATCGTGTCGGGCTCGTCGATCCGCACCGGAATCAGGTACACCCGCTGGGGCAGGACATCCAGCGAGCGCGTGTCCGCCGCCGCCCCGGCTCGCAGCAATCCGCCGATGATGGCCATCCCCAGCCCGATGATCTGCTGGTTCGCGCGCGCGTCGCTGTTGTGGCTGTTCGCCGTCCCCGCGACGACCAGCCCCGCCGTCATCAGCGCGCTCCCGATCTGGCTCTTGGCGATCCGCACGTCCTCGAGGTTGTTCCACAAGTGGCTCTGCGCCATCTGGTTCACGTCACACACCGGCGGGAACGGCCCGATCTGCGGGCCCTGCACCGCGCCGCCCGCCCCCACCACCATCGCGCTGATCCCGCGATCGTCGCTCTGCGTCCGAGGCATGAACCGCGCCAGCGCGTTGTCGGGCCCATACGAGACCTTCTTCGGGCCCATCCCGAAGTCCACCACGAAGAGCGTGTTGTACCCGTCCGATGTGAGCGCCTCGGCCAGCGGGATCAGCCCCGCGTTCACCTCGCTCGCCGCGTTGAAGTTGTCGCGGGCCTCGTCCTCGCGCCCCATCGCCTTGCTCGCCACGCCGCTGAGCATGTACCCAAGCGCGAAGTCCGTGCGGATCGGGACGTACCCCTTGTCGAGGTACTCCTCGCCTTTCGATTGCGCGCGCTGGGCGAGTTCGAGCGACGACGGGTTCTCGCCGGGCTTCTCGTTGTCGGCAAAGTCCTTGAGCAGAAAGAGCGACGACCCCGCCGCCGCCCGCGCGTTGTCCCATTCCCCCAGCATCGCCTTCTGCACGGCTATGTACGTGTACGACAACGCCTGCTCGAACGGCTCACCCTTCCAGGTCTTCACGCCCTCGTGCAGCACCACCGCCGTCGTCGTCTTGTCCGCGTTGAGACCCTGCGTCCGCAGCAGGTCGAACGCCTGATTCGAGAGTTCCTCGGCCCCTTGCGGATAGCCATCGGCGAGCGTCGCGATCTGCGCGCGCATCCGCGACAGGATGTAGTCCCGATCCGATCGGTCGTTCGAGATCTCCTTCACGAACAGCGACCGCGCCCGCGCAAAGTCCCCAAACTCAAACGGCCGAGACCCCGCCGACACGCTCCGACCGCCCGCGCAGCCGCCGAGGAGCACACCCGCGCCCAACGCCACGCCGATCACGGCCGCTCGCCTACTGCGCCAGCCAGCCAACCCTCGGCGTGTGCCCGTCATCGCATCCACGAGATCACAACTCCCTCTCGCACGTGGCCCAGGCGTCTCGCCTGTGCACCAGACTCATGCCGCCTCGGACCACGCGTGACGCTTAGTCGTACGCCCGCCCGAACGCGATCCGCTTGAACTCGAAGTTCTCCTGCGCCACCTGCTCGCCCGTCTGGATCTCCGTGATCCGCGTCTCGAACATGTACGCGTCGGTCCGGTCCTTGCCCGCGGTCCGCGTCAGCGAGCGGAACGTCCCCTCCATCGCGTGCGTCGGCTGACGCTGCTCGCCCGTCTCCGGCGGCAACCGGCCCGCCTCGATCGCGTCCTTCAGGTATTCCTGCGGAATCACGAATCGCACGTTGCGATCTCGCCGCAGCGCGGAGACATTCAGCCCGTCGCGAAGGCGAGCCATCATCCACCACTGCTCGCTCGAGGGGATCAGGTCCGACGTCAGGTTCTGCACCTTGTCGATCGCGATCACCACCGGCGGGCTCTCGGGCGTGCGCGACGAGAGCCAGTCGCTCGACGACAGCCGCTGCGCGATCTCCGTCGTCGTCGCCTCGAGGTCATCGACGGTCAGACGAGACGACTTGGGCGGCGCGCTCGCGCACGCGCCCAGCAGCAGCGTCGCACACACCACCCCCACGAGCCTCCTCGCCGCGCCCATCGCGAGACCTCCGTTCGTGGCCCGAATAGACCGGTCACCGCAGGACGCGCTTGCTCTCGTAGGGCGCGCTCGACCAGACGAGTTCGCCCGTGGCCATATTCTGGAGATTGAATGACATCGAGTACAACTGCGTTGAGTCGCCGCCGCGAGAGACGCGGTACATCTCGCCGTTCAGGAAGTACGTGAACTCCGGGTTGAGGGCCGCGACCGTGGACCGCGAGCCTTCCTGGAGGATGTCCGAGCCCGAGGGCGATTCCCGGCGCATGAGCGCCTCGGCCGACTGGCGATCGCGCACGAACCGGATGTTCTGGAGCACCGTGCGCGACTGCATCAACTGCGCCCGGATGCTGCTGCGGAAGGCCTCGAAGTCCTGCGTCGGGACGATCCCCGTCTTGTTCTCGAGGTCGCCGAAGACGACCGAGACGCGATTCACGTTGAGTTCGGGAACCTCCTTGAGGTCCGCCGTCAGTTGCTGGACCACCTGGTCGCGGAACTCGGAGAGTTCGGTCGTGGTGACCAGGCGCGAGCCCAACTCGCCCCGGGTCGTCTGCGTGATCTCCACCCGGTTGCTCTGCTCACCCCGTGGCGGCGCATTGCACCCCGCGAACAAACCCGCCACCAGGACACCCACTCCGCCGAGGATCAATGACTGACGCATGACCATCCTCCCACTTTGCTTTAGATCCGAAGATCGGCCTCGGGGTGCTCACCCCAAGGCCGGGAACTCGCGTGGCCGAACCCGATCACGTCTCCAGTCGGGCAACACACCCGACCTGCCCGGCTCGCATCGGACGAGAACCGACCGGGACTCGGCATCATGTTAGACGGCACAAACTTAGCCGAGTTTCACAATTTGCAAGCAATCACTAACAAATGCTCCCGTAGCAATGGGTTGGGCGACAACGGCACCCATCGCGCCCGAGACACAATCTTCTCGGACCTGCACTTCCGAACGTCGCCTACTGGATCTGGACGATCGCCCCGTAGATCGCCTGGCGCATGTCCCGATCGGTCATATCGCCCGGCTTCACCGACCCCAGCAGCTTGCTCTTGGGGATCGACGACTCATACGGCGACAACCCGAGCGCGTCGATGTTGTCGAGCACCTCGCGCAGTCGCGTGAGATACTCCAACGACGCCACTTCGGAAGGCGAAGCCAAGGCCCCCGTCGTCTCGAGGTACGCCCGGAACCCAAGCCCGTCGGACTTGGGCACCTTGGCCTTGTACCCCTCCCACGCCTCGGCCAGAGTGTCCTTGATGCGGTCGGTCTGTTTGATCAGCACCGCCTTGCCATTCTCGTCGAGGATCGGGTTCCCCTTGTCGTCGATCGCCGGCGCGAAGACCAGCGAGCGATACGACTCGAGCGCTCGCTCGACCGCGCGGGGCACAAGCCGGCGCGTCGAGATGTCCGTGCCTGACATCCCCAGCCCCGAGTCGCCATAGATCCGCGTCCCGACGAGGAACTCGATCGCGTCGTCCGCCGACATCTCACGCGTCGTGAGTCCCATCTCGCTCAGCGGCTCCTCGAGCGAACTGGTGATGACCACCGGCTGCCCGACCGAGCCAAACTCCTCGAGCCCGCCGGGGATCGCGCTCGCGAGCGAGGTCGCCAACAACGACGACGACGGACCCTCGGCCTTCAGGTCGAGGGGGAGGAGGAACCCACTGCCGCCGGCGCGAGTATCCACAAAGAGGTTGCGAATCACGCCGCCCGGGAACTGGCGGAAGGCGAACCCCGAGAGATTCGCCGGCGCGAACCCACTGTTGTTGGCGAAGGACGCCGGTCCGCCCGTGCCCGTCGTCGTCGGGACCTGATTGAAGTTGATCGCGCCCGCGGCGACGATGTCCAGTCCCGAATCCGGGAGGAGTTGGTCGGGCGTCTGGAAGAAGTTGTCGAGGATGGACCCGGCCGGGCGCAGTTGCAGCACGATCGCGTTCGCCGTCACCGTGATGTCCGCGAACGACGTGAGATCACCGAGTCGTGCCGTCCCCCCCGATTGGATGTTGAGTCGCCCGAACGACGTGAGCCTCTGCCCGCGTCCCATCGTGAAGTCGCCCGAGGTCCGGATCAGGAACGAGTCGGTCGCGGCGACCGTCCCGCTCGTGATGCGTCCCGTCGAGTCGAACGAATCGGTGAAGACGATCGTCGCCGCCTGGGCCGAGTTCCCGATGTCCGACCCGATCGAGAGCGAGGCGAGCGCGTTGGTCGCGCCGATGCTCCCGCCGAAGCGGAACGGCGTGTTGTCGGCCGTCGCGACCATGGTGGACAGCAGCGTGAGCGGCGCCGGCGCGAAGGAGTCCTCTGTGTCCACCGTCGCGCGGAACCAGATCCCGCCCGTCCCGGCGTTCATGATCGACGAGCCCAGCAGCCGCACCGGCCCCTCGAACGTGATTCCCTCGGTCGCGGTCACGTCGCCCCCGATCCGCGCCCGACCGGTCCCCGTCACGCTGAGTTGACGCAGCGCCGCGGTGCTCCCCACGTTCCCCGCGAGCGTCGCCGTTCCGGGCGTCGTCGCCGCGGTGTTCACGATGAGTGCGCGTGGCGTGAGGCTCGAATCCGAGTCGATGTTGCCGAGGAACGTGACCGTCGGTCCCTCGATCCGCGTCGTCGGGCCGGCGAGGACCACGGCGTCGTTGTAGGTCTGCGAGGTCGTCGTGCGGACCACCACGCCGCCGAGTTGCGTCGTGCCGTCGGCGTTGGTCGTCAGCGTCGCGAGGCGGCTGGTGCTCCCCACGTCCCCCGCGAACCGCGTCACGCTCCCGCCGCCGGTGTTCACCGTCAGATTCCGCGCGGTCCCGTCCGAGTCGATCGTCGAGAGGAACGCGACCTCGCCGTCGTTGGTCGTGATCGTGACATCGCCCGCGAGCGTCACCGAGCGCTCGAGAAGAATCGGCCCGAGCAGCGTGCTCTCCAGATCGCCATGCAGCGTCGTCATCCCCGAGTACGACTGGACGCCCGTCGTGCGCACGGCACCGACCGAGATCGTCTCGCCCGTGAGCGCGAAGTCCGAGAGCGGCGCGTCCGTCGCGTCCTGCCCCCGGCCCACGGCGCCCGTCACCGTGATCGAACCAAGGCCCGTCCCCACCGAGAGAGAGTGCGACGTGTTCAAGGAATCGATCGCCCCGCCGAAGGTCACGCTGTCGGTGCTCGCGAGGCCCGCCGTCGTCACCGTCGCGTCGCCGTTGAGGATCACATCGGAGTTGAACGCGATCTCGCCGGCCCCGGTGCTGCTCAGCGTGCCGCCGTTGAGCGTCGTCTCGCCGGAGTACGTCTGGGCCCCCGTCGTGCGCACCGCACGCAGCGAGACCCCAGCCCCGGAGACCACGACCGACGACAGTTCGTTGGTCTGGCCCATGTCGGCCAGCGTCGCGACGCCGCTGCGGGCATCGACGATGAGCGCCTTGGCACCCTGATCCCCCGAATCGATCGCGCCCGTCACGGTGATCGTGTCGCCCGCGAGGGTCACATCAGAATCGAGCACAATCGCCGAGTCGTAGTTCTGGAACCCCGTCGTGTTGATGCTGGTTCCCGCGATCGTCAGCGTGCCGCCGCCGACGATCGTGATCGTCGAGAGCGCGTTGGTCACGCCGACATCGCCGCCGAATCGCGACTCGCCGGGGACCTGCATCCGCAGGGAGTGGATCACGCTTCCCGAGTCGATCGGGCCCTCGATCGTGATGCCGCCGAGGGCGCTGTTGAGGTTCGCATCCGCATTCAGCGTCACCGCCCCGCCATATGACTGGTCGTTCAGTGTCTCGATGAACTGTGTCGCGATGTCCACCGTCCCGCCCGAGACGGTGAGATTCCCGATCTCGTGCCCGTCATCCGACCCGACCTCGCCCAGGAACGTCGTTGCCGCGCTCGTGATCGTGAGGTCCTCGTTCGTCGCCGACTCGACGATGTCAGAGAACGTGACCGAGGTCGTGCCGTTCACCGTTGTCGCCCCAGCCACCTCGACGCGTTCGTTGAAGACGACCGTGTCGCCCGAGATCGTCCCCGAGAGCGTCGAGGGCCCGCCATACGTCACCGCGCCCAACGCCGCGACGCTCTGCGTCGTCACGCTCGCGCCCGTGGCGCTGAAGTCCGACAACGCCATGTTGCCGCCGACATCGCCCGAGAGCGTCACCGATCCCGCCCCGGCATCGAGCGAGAGCGCCGCCTCGCTCCCTGAAACGGCCGAATCCACGACGCCCGTGATCACGATGTCGTCGCCCGCCACCAGGCCCGCCGTTCGGATCGTCGTGTCCAGAGCCACGGCTGCCGAACCGTTGATCGTGATCGCGCCGCCCTCGAGGCTTGTCATATCGCCGCCGAGCCCCGTGAAGCCGTTGTACGTCTGAGCACCAAAGGTCCGAACACCGCTGAGGCGAACGATCTCGCCCGAGGCGATCAGGCTCTCGAGCGTCCCGTCGGTCCCCAGGCCGGCACCCGCGCGAATCGAGACCTCGCCGCCCGACCCTGCAGTCAGCGTCAGGGTCCGTCGATTTGTCGCGCTGTCCGCATTCAGCGGCGCGTCGATAAAGATGTCCGCGCCCTCGGCGACGCCGCCGGAATCCGTCGTGTCCAGCGAGACATCGGCCCCGAGCGTCACCGGCCCATAGAACGCCAGGCTCGTCCCCGCCGTCGTGACGTTCTGCGAGAGCAGCGTCGCTCCGACGAACGCGAGGAACGCGTCGTTCTCGTCCGCGCGGATCGCCGACGCAACGTCGATCAAGCCGCCCGGCGTGCGGAAGATGAGCGGATTCATCGTCGAGATCGCCTGCGCGATCCGGATCGTCCCCGTCCCATCCGCCCGCCCGATCGTCACCGATTCGAATCCATTGACCAGATGCGCCAGTTCATCAAGTGAGAGATCCAGTTCGGGCGACGACCCGATGTTCCCCACGCCGATCGTCTGTGTCGGGTCCACGGGCTGGATCGTCAGCCGCCCCGTCCCCGTGATATCCGCGAGGAAGTCGACCTCCACGCCCTCGAGCGTCAGGTCGAACGCGCTCGCCGTCACCGCGTCGCCAAGCGTCACAAACCCGAACTCGCCCGCGGAGATCGTGCTGTCCCCCGCGAGTGTCACCGTGCTGTTGATCGTCACGCTCCCGCCGGTCGTCGCCCGGATGCTCCCCGAGAGGGTGAGAGCCGTGCTCGTCGTGAACGATCGCAGGCCGTCGAGCGCCGTCGCCACGCTCAGCCCGTTCAGCGCATCGAGCGTGAGGGCCGCCCCTTGGAACGAGTCGCCCTGCGAGATCACCATCGCGCCATCGTCGCTGCGCACGACATACGCCACACCCGTCGGCGAGCCCGCGCCGAACTGCGAGCCCAGCGGCAAGAGCGAACTCGTCACCCCCGCGTCCTGTTGGATCGTGAACGCCGCCGGATTGCTCGTCGCCCCCGCCGTCCCGCGGAAGATCGGCCCGTTGGTCCGGGCATCGACAAACGCCGCGGTGCTCCCGCCGAGGCCATCACCCGCGCGGAGCGTGATCGAATCGCCACTGACCGCAACGCCAGAGCCAAACGAGAGATTCCCGCCTCCAGACTGCCCCGCATGGATCAGCACGTCGCCGCCCGTGCTCGTCACCACATTCCCGACCGCGATCGCTCCACCTGACGACACGTCGATGTTCCCACTCGCCGTGAGCCCCTGGAACCCCGAGACCGTCCCGATCGCCAGGGCATTGGAGTCGTGATACAGCAGATTGCCCGTCACGTTCGCCGCCAGCGTCGCGATGTTGTTCGTCGCCGACGCGAGGGTCGCGTCGCCCGACCCGCGGAGCAGCAGCGACCCCGCCGAGATCTGCCCCAGCGACTGCAGGATCCCGCCGCCGTTGAGTTCCACCGTACCCGTTCCCGCGATCACGTCCGCGATCAGCGTGAGCAGTCCCTGCGAGGTGATCTGCGCGTTGCCCCCGGTCACCGTCACGCCGCTCACCGGCCCGATCGTCGTGATGAACACCTCGTCCGCGTCGTTGAACGCGACCGATCCGACGACGTTCGCCGCGAAGCCGCTCACATCGTTCGAAGCGCCGATCAGGTTGAACGCCCCAGCCCCGGTCAATCGAAGATTCGCCGAGACCAGGCTCCCGCCCGTCTGCGTCACGCCGCCCGCGAGCGGATTGAGCGTGACGATCCCCGTGTTCGCATCCCCGCGGAGATCGTTCGCGATCGTGATCGTCCCGCCCGTGTTGAGCGTGACGTTCCGCCCGCGCAGCCCACTGGTCACGGCCGTGCCCACGATCAAGCCGTTGATATCCGTCACGCTGACGATGCCCGTGGTGTCTCCCGCGATCGTGCCGAAGTCGTTCGACCCAAGATCCAGCACGATGTCCCCCGCGCCGAGAAGGCGCAGGCTCGACGCCGAGATCGCCCCCGTCTGCGTCACGCCGCTGCTCGACTCGAGCGTGAGTCGGCGCCCCGAGGCCATCGTGATCCCGCCGATCGACACGCCCGAGCCGTGGAGGTACAGGTTGTAGTTCGTGCCCGAGAGGTTGAGCGCCGAGGTCGTCACGTTCCCCGTTGTCGCCGACCCGATCGTGACGTCGCCCAGGGATTGGAAGTTGCTCAACTCGCCCACCGAGAGGTCCAGCCCCGCGGCGATCGTCCCCAGGCCGACGTTCCTCCCGTTCGAGAACGGCCTCACCGTCACGCCCGCGTCGCCTCGAACCGTGTTCAGCACGTCCATCGAGTCCGCCGTCAGCGTCACAAAGCCCGTACCCGCGTTCACCGACGAGATCACGTTCAGCACCGATTGTGCCGTGAGCGAGACATCACCGCCCGCAGTCGCGATCCCCGTCGTGCCGCCCGACGTGCCCACGCTCAGGGCGTTCACGTCGTTGAAGGTCAACGCGCCGGCGACGTTCGCGGCCAGGGTCGCCACGTCGTTCGCCTGCGCCAGCGTGAACGCGCCCGTCCCCAGAAGTTCGAGCGTGCTCGCCGAGATGCTCCCGACCGTCTGCGTCACGCCCGCGGCATTCAGCGAGACCGCCGCCCCGCCCGAGTCGATGTCCGCCGCTAGCGTCAGAAGCCCGCCCGAACGCAAGGAGATCGCCCCGGCGTTCGACGAGAGCCCCGAGATCGCGAACGAGCCCACCGTCAACGCGTTCGCGTCGCGATAGGTCAAAGGCCCGAAGACGTTCCCCGAGATCTCACTCACGTCGTTCGACGCCGACTGCAGATCGAACCCTCCCGAGCCCGAGAGCACGAGCTGCGTCGCGGTGATCGCGCCGCCGGTCTGCGTTGCGCCGCCCGCGAGCGCGAGCGTGATCGAACTCGTCGACGAGAGATTCTGTTGGAGCGACAGCGTGCCGCCCGTCGTCAGCGTGATCCCCGAAGCACTCAGCCCGCTGTCGGTCACCGTCCCGATCGTCAATCCGTCCGCGTCGCGGAGCGACACGCCCCCCGTCACCACGCCCGCGAGCACGTCAAAGTCGTTGCCCGCGAGCGACAGGTCGAACGACCCCGCGCCCAGCAGCCGCAGATTCGTCGCGATGAGCGCCCCCGTCTGCCCCACCGCGCCCGCCGAGTTGAGCGTCAGCGTCCGCCCGGTCGCCAGCGTGATCGGGCCCAGCGTCATCGACGAGCCTTGCAGCGACAGGTTGTACGACTCGGCCGACAGATCCAGCGTCGCCCCCGAGTTCGTCGTGATCGCGCCCGCGCTCGCCGAACCGATCACGACCGTCCCAGTGGAGTTCAGGTTGTCAAACTCCGCCTGCGAGAGGTCCAGCCCGGAACTCGGCCCGTTCAGCCCGATCGCTCGCCCCGCGGTGAACGGCGCGATGGAAATCCCCGCGTTCCCCGTCACCAGCGAGTTCACCGAGATCGAGTCCGTCGTCAGCACCACCGCGCCCGCCCCGGCGTTGATCGGGTTGTTGATCGTCAGGAGCGTCGGCGCCGTGATGAGTGCCGCCCCGCCATTGGTCGTGAGGCCCACATCCGTCACCGTCCCGATCGTCAGGCTGTTCGCGTCGGTGTACGACACGCTCCCGTTCACGTTCCCCGCCAGAACGTTCACGTCGTTCCCCGTTTGCGTCAGGAGGAACGCCCCCGCGCCCAGCAGCCGCAGGTTGCCCGCGATCACCGAGCCGCCCGTCTGCGTCAGCCCACCGCCCGTCGCGTTCAGCGTCAGCGTCGCGCCGCCGACGTTGATCCCCTGCGCCAGCGTAATCGTGCTCCCCGCCGTGATGTCCGCGGCATTCCCCGCCGTCACGATCCCGTTCGAGGTGACCGCGCCCACCGTGAGCGCGTTCGCGTCGACGTAGGTCAAGGTGCCGTTGATCGACGCCGCGAGCGTGGAGATGTTGTTCGTCGCGCTGCCCAGCGTGAACGTCCCGACTCCCAGCAACTGCATCGAGCCCGCGACGATCCCGCCCGAGGTCTGGCTCACGCCGCCCGATGCTGTGCTCAGCGTCACAACGCCCGAGCCCGCGTTGATGCCCTGGTTGAGCGAGAGGGCCGCGCCCGTGACCAGCGTGACGTCGTTCCCGCCCGTCGAGATGCCGTTGGTCGCCCCCGCGCTCCCGATCGCCAGCCCGTCGTTGTCGGTGAACCGCAGCGAGCCGTTGATCCCCGCCGCGAGCGTGTCCACGTCGTTGCCCGTCTGGTTGAGCACGAACGCCCCGCCGCCGACGAGTTCCAGCGTCGAGCCCGTGATGCTTCCCACCGTCTGTGTGATGCCGCCGCTCGTCGTGCTGAAGCGCACAGCGCCCGTCCCCGCGAGGACGTTCGCCGAGAGCGTGATCCCGCCGCTCCCTGTGTTCGAGAGCGAGATGTTCCCGCCGTTCGACGCGAGCGTGGCGTTGATGATGAGCGCCGCCGACGCGTCGGGCGCGCCGCTCGCCGGATCGCCCGCGCGCAAGTCGATCGCCGCCCCGCCCGTCGAGATCAGTCCGTTGAGCGTGATCGTCCGCCCCGCCTGGAAGACCACCGTCTCGCCCGCCGTCTGGTTCGTCAGGTTCAAGGTCGCCCCGACCGACGTCGTGATGTCACGCGACGCCTGGAGCACGATGTTCCCCTGCAGCGCCTCGAGCGCCGCCTCGCCGATCACAAAGTCCGTCGCCGCCCCGCCGTCGGCAAAGAGCACCGACTCGTCGATCGTCACCGTCACCTCGCCATCGTCGGGCCCCGGCGTCGCCTGGATCGTGATGTCGCGCGGGTCGAGCAGGATCGTTCCCGCCTCGCCCTCCTCCGCGGTCACGTCGGCCTTGCCGCTCAGCGACAGCAGCCCGCCGCTGGAGATCTCCACCAGCCCGCCGTTCCCGCCCATCGCTCCGCCGCGCGCCGTCGCGTTGCCACGGAACGACGTCGCCTCGTCGGACCAGACCACCACCGTCCCGCCATCGCCCTGCACCGTCGCGTCAGCATGGATGTTCGTGCCCGGGCTGACATACGTCCGGTCGGCGTTCGCGACGTCGCCCTCGCCGTGCATTCCGCCGCCGACGTACACCTCGCCGCCGCCCGTCGTGCCCGAGGCATCGATCTGCGCATCACGCAGCGTCACGCGCTCGCCCGTGATCTCCACGCGCCCGCCGCGCCCGTCCCCGTTCGTGGCGTCGATCTCGCCGCCGACCGCGACGATCCCCGTCCCCTGCCCCTCGATGCGCGTGTCGCGCGCGTGGATGCGTCCCGCGTTCGCGATCGCCACGCCCAGCGCGTCGCCGACGCCCACGAGCACCCGCCCCGACCCGCCGCTCGCCGAGCGCGTGTCGATCGTTCCCGTGTTCGCAACCGCCGCCGTGTCATGCGTTCCCTCGATCGCGCGCGCGATCGTCTCGCCCGAGACCCGCGCATAAATCTGCCCGTTGCGCTCGCCGATGAGCACGTCCGAGCCCGCCGCCATCACCACCGTTCCTTCCGGGCACACGATGTTCCCGGAGTTGTGCACCGCGCCACCCACGAACGCGGCAAAGTCCGCCGAGATCGTCCCCTGGTTCACCACCGCCCCGCGCCCGCCCGCGAACCGGTCGATCTGATTCAAAAAGTCCGAGTCCGTGATCGACGCCGCCCCGGCATACAGCCCGGCCACGTTGATCACCGACCCCGCGCCGAAGTACACGCCCGCCGGATTGATCAGGTACACGATCCCGTTCGCCGAGATCGAGCCATCGATCTGCGAAGGCGTCGCCGAGTTGATCCGGTTCAGCACGCGCGACGTCGCGCCAGGCTGCACGAACCGAACGGCCTCGTTCGCCGCCACGTTGAAACTGCTGTAGTTGATGATGCTGTTGTGGCTCGCGGTGATCGTCGTCAGCCCGCCCTGCTGCGAGATCCCCACGTTCCCCTGCACCACCTGCGCCCCCTCGGGCGAGGCGAACGCGACGCTCCCCATCGCCGCCGCCATCATGCCGCCGAGCATACCGACAGGCCTCGCCGTCCACTCCGCACGCCCGCGAAGGCGCGCCACACGGCTCATCCCAGAACCCGTCACCATCCCGCCCGTGCTGTTCTTCCGCATGACTCGATTCCTTCCTTAGCCCGCCGCCCCAAGCGCTTGCCCTACTCCCCCCCATCACTCCCTCTCGGTCGAACCCAACCCCTCCGCATCCTCGGCGTTCTGTGCTAGTACGCCAGCCACAGCATCACGTGAACCCGGTTGTCCCCCGTGTCCACCGTGCTCCCCGGCTCGTCCACCTCGCTCAGAACAAAGCCCCAGTCCAGCCGCAAACTCGCGTTGCTCCGGAAGACCAGTTCCACGCCCACGCCCGCCCCCACGAGCGTGTTGTCAAACTCCCCCAGCAGTCGGTCGTTATTCGAGACGCTCCCCACATCCAGGAACCCGCGAAGCACCAGATCCCAATCCGCCGTGCCATACGGCACCTGCGGCGCCCAACGGAAGTTCTCGACCCACGGCACCTTCGGCATCGACTTCCCGCCCAACGTCCCAGGCTCACTGATCGCAAACGCCCTCGGCACGTGATAGCGATACTCCAGCGACGCGAACGCCGCGTTGTCGCCCGCCGCCACCGACTCGGGATACCCGCGCACCGTGAACATCCCGCCCTGGACCTCCTGCTCGTTCGCGATCAGACGGCTGCCCAGTGCGTCCTGATACCCCACGCGGAATGCCACCTCGTGGGCCAGCGTCTCGCCGAAGGGACCGCCTTTCCCAAAGAGCGGCTCCAGGTACATCGAGTGCTCACCCGACACCTTCACCGTCGTCCACGCCTTGTCCGCATTCCGCCGGCCGAGCCGATCGAGTTGATACGACTCCGTCGCCGCGATCCCCGCCAGGTTCCCCTCCACCGAGAGCGACGCCCGTGTGGACATCGC
Source organism: Phycisphaerales bacterium (assembly GCA_016699835.1). Taxonomy (NCBI): domain Bacteria; kingdom Pseudomonadati; phylum Planctomycetota; class Phycisphaerae; order Phycisphaerales; species Phycisphaerales bacterium. Next base: position 1,978,592 of record CP064987.1, on the reverse strand, counting down.
CGGCGTCTCGCGCGAGTAGCGCACGCCGAGATACGGGATCAGGAACGCCGTCTGCCCCTCGGCCTGCGGGCTGGGGAGCAGCAGCGTGTCCGTCACGCTTACGTCCTGATACCGCACGCCGCCGAAGAGATCGATGAACGAGTCCTGCTGCTGATAGACCGTCCCCGTGACCTCCGTCCCGATCTGGTACGTCCGCCCGCTGAAACTCTCGCTCGCCTGCCCGACCTCCGACGCGTCGAACTCGCTGTACGCCCCGTACAACCGCATCGACAGAATGTCCGATCGCAACGGAAACTCATAACTCGCCGTCACGGCGTTCGCGTCCGTGAACCCCCCCGTGATGTAGTTCACGCTCAACGTATCGTCGTGCCCGGTCAACTGGTTGTTCACATACCCGAAGACCTCTCGCCATTCGTTGGTCTGGCGCGTCCCCGTGTTCGAGACCTGCGCGTACGCACGCCACGGCCTCATCTCCGCCACGTGGAAGTCCACGACCACGTCCTCGGGATTGTCCGGGCCCACCGCCGGCGCCACCGCGACCTCCACGCGCCGACCCGGGTGCCGGTTCAGCCGCGAGACATACGCCGACAGATCATCGCGCCGCACCACCCCGCCAGGCTGCGCCGGCGACTGCAATCGAATCCGCGCGTGCACCGGGTCCGGGTTGTTGATCCGGCGCTGCGTGGACTCATCGCCCGAGTCCGGCATCAGCCGGTCCCCCGACGCGATCGTCCGCACTTGCTGCACCTTCCCCGTGTACACCACCAGCCGGATCGCCCCGCGCTGCCCCGCCCGAAGATCACGATCGTTCGCCTCGTCCACATCCTCCTGATCGAATAGCACCACCACGCCGAAGAGCCCCTGCGAACTCACCGCGTTGTACACCGACCGTCGCACCTCATCGAGCGCGCTCCGATAGAAAAACGGCATCGTCCCCTCGACCACGTCCCCCACCCGGATCGTCGTCGTCTTCAGCCCCTCTCGCGGAGCCACATACCCCGTCGAGAGCACGCCCAACTCCACCGGTGCCGCCAGCACCGTCTCCAGCGCCGGGTTCCCCTCGTTGTCCGCGAAGTACCGAACCTCGAAGCGCGACACGCGATACTTCGCGCCGTCCTCGCCCGTGGCCTCGATCCCCGTCCCGCTCACCTGCGACGCCCCGGGTTGCCCAGGGCGGGTCGCGTTCACGTCCATCGGCGACGAGGCCTCTCCCGCTGATTGACCGACCGCCGGCGCGGCGAGCCCGGCCCCCAGCACACAGGCGACAGCCCAGCCTCGGGCAAGTGCGAAAGAGCGCAGCGATGCAGATTCCCTCATCGACGTATCCCTTGAATCCAGGCTCAGTGTGGTGCCGGGCGTCCATCCCCGGCCTCTCTCGCGGACGCGCCCCAAAGACGCCACCCGCTTTGGGCAGGTCTCTACGGTAGGACGCAACCACGCCCAAACCCCCTCACCATCCCCCAACACGCCAACGTCCACCAAACACCAGTTCGCAGACTCGTGGCTCTCAGGGGCGGCTATCGCGAGGGCTCCTCCGACGCCAGGTATGACGACGTACGCCACGCCCGCCGCGCCCGTTCGACCAGAGACTCCTCATCGCCCTTGGGCGCGACCGCGTTCCCCGGTGCCGAGAACGCCACACGGAACCCCACGTCGCTGAACCCCTCCAGCGATTGGCTCAACGGCACGCCCTGGGGCGTCTCCGCATCAATATCCGGTGGCGACAACGCCGACCCCCCGATCACGCGCAACTTCGACCCCCGCCCAAGTAGTTCCGTGATCGCCGCGTCATCCCCCACGCCCAGCCGCTCCAGATCCCCGGGCGACTCGTACACATATTCGCTCACGTTCCCGATCAGATGCCTGAAAAACCGCCCCGCCCCGGCACCCACCGGCGCGAACCACAAGTATCCATCATCAGCCTCCGTCACCACACCCCCGTCCGCCGACGCCGAAGGCCGACGCATCCCACTCGTCCTGAAGATCCCCGCGTTCGGCGCGTCCGGCGTGTGCTGGATCAACCCAAGCGTCCTCTCGAACTGCTGCCGCCAGCGCGAGTCACGCACATTCCACACCGGCTCCGTGCCCGCGACCTTCCGCTCTGCTGTGAGCGCCTGCTTCCACTCCGACGACGTCGGCAATCGGCACCCCATCAATCGAGACACGTGCACCGCTGCCCGACCCGAAACGTACTGCATCGGCATCGACTCGGTCGGTGCTGCCACCTCGCCCGCGATCGCCTCCGGGTAATAATCCTCCTCCGCACGCGTCATCGGCCGCAGCCATCCTCTGCTCGTGTTCCCCGCGACCGCCGGGCTCGGCACGATCGGCGACAACAACCCGCGATCGATCGATGGCGCCTCCCCCTCGCCCCACGTCCACGACCGAGACGGATCCCACGTCCACACGCGAGGCCCAAGCCGCGGATCGTCCGTCCGGGGATCGAATACCAGCATCAAGGGCCGAACCCGCGCCCAGTCACCCTGCCCGAAACTCTCGCGAGAACCACCCTCCTTCGCGTCGCTCACCACGAGCGCGAACTCCGCCAGCGACACCTCCGTCGTCGCGAGATACGTCACGCGAGAACGCCCCGGCACGCCCAGCCGACGAAACTCCAGCCGAAGTTCCTGAGGCCGACGCAGCGACTCGGGATCGCTCCCCTTCCAATCCGGCACCTCCACCACCTTCCGATACGCCACCACCGATCCGTCCGCGGCACCCCCGGCAAACTCCCACCCCGCGCTCCCGGGCCCAAGGAGCGTCAGGTTCCGCTCATCGGGCAGGTCCTTCGCCCCGTGCAACAACCCCGTAAACGCCTCCACACTCGCCCGCCGCGCTATCCCCGGGCCCAGTGCCTCAACCGCGGCCAACGTCTTCGACATCAGCGCTTCCACGCTCCGAACACGCTCCTCGCGTGGCCGATCCGACGCCTCGATCACGTCCAACTCCTGCCCAAACCGCCACCGAGTCGCGTTGAACCGTGCGACCAGCGAGAGTGAGTCTTCATCCCTCTCGGAGATGCCCCAATAGGCCTTCGCGCGCATCGCCGCATCCACGTTGGCGCCGTCTTGCTCACGACCCTCCATCAACCCGCGCCACATCTGATGACGGGCGTCCGCGACGCGCGCCTCGAGTGCACCGCGCAACGCGTCGGGCAGGCCCACCAGCATCTTCGGCACGCGCTCGTTCGCCAGCACGCCCGCCTCCGACGCACGCTCGGCCTTCCCGGGCCAACCCAGACTCGCCAATCGCTCCAATCCACCCACCGCCAGCGACGCGTTCCAGCCCTCGCGAGCCGCCGAATCGACCTCTCGCGCCAACTCATCCCCATCTCGCCTCGTGCCAAGACCGATGACGCCGTCCAACGCCGCGATCGCAGGCGAAACCGCCTCCTTCGCCGCCCCCGAAAGCCCATCCAACTCCTCGCGCAATCCCCGCGGCGTCACGCCCTCGATCGCCTCGTCGGCTCGGATGCCACCCGCCAGAAGTCGCTCCGCCAGGCACGCCCGCTCGATCTTCGCCCGCAGGACCACCTGCTCCTCACCCGACACCGCCGCGAGTTCGTCGAATCGCCTGCCGAGTTCGCCATCGCCCGCGCCCGACGCTCGAAGATCTCCCGCCGCCGTCGCCAGAGCGCGGGCACGCACCTCACCCAGCGCCTCGCCCGCGCGCGCATCATCCACAAGCCCGCATCCCACCGGCGGCCTCACGCCCAGCCCGATCCCCGCCTCGAACTTCGTCACAAGCCCATCCAGCCGCCCGACCGCCTCGCGCGCCGCCGCGTCACCGATCGCCGGGTCCATCGCCCCGACAACCTCGGCAAACGCGCCGCGCATCTCCGTCGAGGTCGCCGAGCACGCCTCCGCAGCCTTCGCGAGGTACTCGCGCACGCGTGCGCGGCCCCGCACCCGCTCGCTCTCGATCTCCCCATCGAGCGCCCGCGACTCCCCCGCCGCCCATGCCACCTCGCCCCGCACCCACTCCTCGATCTCGCGCGACCACGTGGGCGACGCCGCCGCGTCCAGCCGCTGCCCGAGAATCACCAGGCGACGCCCGATCTCCAGAGCGCTCGGCGTGGGTGAGCCGCCGGCACGCTGGTCAACGAGCAACGCGTCGAACCGCGCGCGCAGCGCCTTCAACTCGTCGGGCAAACCCCATGTCAGCCGCGGGTCCGCCCCGGGCTCGGGCACATTCGTCGTCGGCGTCGCCTGGGCCGTGGTCGGGTCCACCACACTCGGCCCGGGATCGACGCGTGGCCGCGTCTCACCGCCGACATCCACACCCAGACCCTTCGGCGAGAGGTCCACCTCGAAGTACCCGCGCTTCCACGCCCACCACATTCCGCCCGCGAGCAGCAGCGACAACGCCACCGGGCCAGATGCCTGCATCACCCGGCGCCAGCGTCGCCGCTGCGCCACCCGCGGCTGGGGCACATCCTCAAAGAGTTCGCCCAGGTCCTTCTCGCTCGCGATGACGCTCGCCCGAGCCTGTGTCACGCCCGACCCGAGCATCGCCTCGCGGATCGCCTGCTCACGGGCAGCCTGTCGCGCACGCCCGTCGTCCTCATCCGGGCCCAGCGGCTCGATGGGTCCGGTGCGTGCCGCCACTCCAGGTCCGACGCGATCGCCCCGCGACGGGCCGTGCTCACGCCACACGTCGATCCGCTTGCGCGCCTGCTCGATGGAACCCTGTGGCGGATTCGGACCCTTCGTCGCCAGGCCGACGGCCGTCGGCGGCGCGACGATCGGACTCCACGCGGCCTCCGACGGCTCGCCCAGCACCACGTCCGCGTGCCCACCCTGCACATCCTCGACCACCATCACCGACGTGCGACGCCCCACCATCTCGTCGGCCATGGCCGTCCACACGCGCGACGCCTCGCCCACGCGCCCGGCACACTTGGGCACACGCAGCACCAGCCCCTTCCCCGCCGACGCGCCCTCGATCGCGTGCATCACCCGGACCAGGCCCATCCGCGCGTCGAGCGGGTCGGGCTCGCCCTTCTCATCCAGGTTCAGATCCGGGTGGTCCACCAGTCGCTGGATCAGGCTCCCCTTCCCCGGGAACGCCTCGGCAACACCCCGCGCCTGCACCGACGCGACCTCCAACTCGGCGCGCGCGGACTCGATCACCTGCTCGGTCACGATCGCCGAGGACGACATGGCGACCTTGTCCGCGACGCCGCTCAGTTTGCCGACGACCTGCTCCATCATCCAGAGCACGGGCAGCCCCTGACAGACGGCCGCGACCGCGGCATCCTTCTTCAGGCTCGCCACGATGAGCGTCTCGCCACGGCGCCAGACAACCAGTCGCTCGCGTGCATCGCCCAGGCGTTGCCAGGGCGTGAAGACACGATCGATGACCGGTGCGCGCGCGTCGCCCGGCTCGCCGGCGTCGCTCACCCCCGCGCGCGACCACGCCAGGAGCGCGATCGATCGTGTTGCCGCGTTGCCCTGGTTCGGCCCGTCGCCCACGCGTGTCCTCCAAAGGGTGGCGTTTGCCGCGCCCTCACGGATGAATCATCGGCGCCCAAAGACAATCGGGCACCACCCCGATATCGGACGCATGGGCGCTTCTCCACTGTTTCCCAGGCCGCACACCCCCGCCGGTCAACGTCCCCCCACCGCGGCTCGGCTCGTGTTGACCTCGCTCCCAGTCGATTCCACCGCGTCGCCGAGTGTGGTGCGAGCACGCCGCCCGACGACGCCGGCCGAGTGTCCATGCCGCCTGGGAGGGGAGAGCGATGCGAGCGATGAAGTCCACGAAGGTGATCACGATCGTGCTGGCGGCCGGCGTCCTGTCGCTCGCGGGCGGGTGCTCGTCGTTCCACACGAGCGCGCCCGTCGCGCAGTGCAAGATCGACCGGCGCTGCGGCGTGGGCGACTCGCTCGGGCTGGCGATGGTGAACAACTGGACGTACCAGGTCGCCAAGGCCGAGGCGATCAGGGACGGGCGCTCCTTCGCGACCGTCCTCGAGCCCGGCGAGTAAACCATCCGCCCCGTCGCTATTCGACGTCCTTGCCCTCAATCACGTCGGTGATCTTCGGCGCGGCGTGGGATTCCATCGTCCCACTTTTGAGCCGACCCATGTACTCGTGGTAGGCCTTCATCGCCATCGGCCCGAAGATGAGCATGATGGGGATGTTGGCCCAGAGCATGACGCCGGTGCCCAGGGTGGAGATCGTGTCGAGTTCGGCCTCGGTCTTGACGATGCTTGGGACTGTCGCGACGATGACGAGCAGGCAGTACAGAACCCGATACGGCGTGATCGCACGCCTGCCGAAGAGGTACACCACGCCCTGCTGCCCGTAGTACGACCAGGAGATGATCGTGGAGAAGGCGAAGAGAAAGGCCGTGACCGGCACGATCCACTTTCCAAGGCCCGGGATGACGCGGTCGTAGGCCTTCGCGGTCAGTGTGGCGCCCTTGAAGCCGAAGTACACACCATCGCGCACAACGGTGAGTGGTTCCTTGGATGCAAAGCTGAAGGCGGGCTTGCCGTTTGCTTTGTCATCCTTACTCCGTCCATCGAAGACGGCGTTCCAGACTCCATCTTCGGTGCTGGGTTTCTGGAGGACGCCGTTCACGCGAAGGTGGTCGCCTCCGGTCTCCGCGTTGCTCTTCGCCGAGCCTTTGAGAACCAGGAAGATGTCCATGCCGTCGCGCATCTGCGAATCGGCCTCGTTCACGTTCTCGACGCGCACGCCGATCGGGCTGATGAGGTAGCGTGTCTCGCCATCATCGTTGAGCCAGGGCGTCCCGTCGGCGTTGGTCACGACCGACGCGACGGGCGTCACGCCGTCCATGTACCGCAGGGCCGGCTCGCGATTCCACATCCCGCTGAGCAGGATCACCAGTGCCGTGATCGTGCAGACGACGATCGTGTCGATGAATGGCTCAAGCCCGGCGACGACGCCCTCACGAACCGGCTCGTCGGTCTTGGCGGCGGAGTGGGCGATCGGGGCCGAGCCTTGCCCGGCCTCGTTCGAGAAGAGCGCTCGCTGCATGCCCTTCAGGAAGCCATACCCCATCGTCCCCCCGAGGAACGCGCCCGTCGCCTCGCTGGGCGAGAACGCCTCCCTGAAGATCAACCCGAACATCGCGGGAATCTGGTCCATGTTCGTGACGATGACGTACAGCCCGGCGAGGATGTAGATCGCGCACATGAATGGCACGATCTTGCCCGCGATGTCGCCGATGCGCTTGATCCCGCCGATGATGACGATCCCCACGCCGACCGCCAGGAAGATCCCCGTCGCGACCTTGGGGATCTCGAAGTAGGTGAACCCGATATCGGCGACGTTCCACGCCTGGAACATGTTCCCGCCGGTGACCGCGGAGATGATGAGCGTAATGCAGAAGACCCCGCCGACAATGGCCCCCAAGGGGGCAAGGGCCGGGCTGATCTTGGCAAAGCCGTTCTTGCAGACCCACATCGCCCCGCCACGCGGGTTCTCGGGGTCGGACGTGTCACGGAAGAGCAAGGCCTGGGTGACCTCGGTCATCTTGAGCGCCATCCCGACAAGCCCGGTGACCCACATCCAGAAGACCGCGCCGGGTCCGCCGACAGAGATCGCGATGGCGACGCCGGCGATATTGCCCAGCCCCACCGTCGCGGAGAGCGCGGTCGAGAGCGCCTGGAAGTGGTTGATGGCGCCGGGATCGTGCTTGTCGTCGTACTTCCCGCGGATCACCGACACGCCATGGGTGATGGCGCGGTATTGCCCAAAGATGCTCCAGAGCGTGAAGAGGATGCCGACTCCAAGCACCACATAGAGGACCGTGTTGTCCCACAAGACGTTATTTATCACGTCCATCAGGGCCATGAAGCGTTCGATGAACTTGTCCATGCGCGGAGATCTCCTTGATTGGCCACCATACCGCCGCGTTCGGATTCTCGCCAGCGTGGGGCTATCGGACCTCGATGAAACAGAGTCCATCGGACATTGGCGTGCTCTGGCTTGATCCTGTGAGCCAACGCCCGGAGAACTCTTGTTGTTTGCAGCCCAACGCGTTAGCCTAACGCTTCAATGAGGAGACTTGGGGCCATTACCTGCTTGTTCGTGGCGTGTCCGGTGTGGGCCGCCGCACCGATTCGATCGGCGTCGATCGTCGCGCGCACCGGCGACACAATACCGGGCGTCGGCACCATCGCCACACTCTCCTCGCCCTTCACCGATCCTTCGGGACGAGTGGGCTTCATCCTTCGACTCGCCTCGGGCGGACACGCCGTGTGGTATGACACGGGCGTCGTCTTCACGAGCGCCGACGCCCCGGCGCCCTACTCCTTGAACAACACGATCGAGAACACCATGGGCGTGGGCGCGCTCGGGAGGTTTGTCTACAGCCCCGCCATCATCAACGCTGCTTCAGGCGTCGCCCGCGACGGGTTGTGGTCGAGCCGTGGCTACATCCTCAGCGACACCGACCCGGCACCCGGGCTCGACACGCGATACATCCGCTTTGCCAGCCGCCCGCAGATGTTCGGCGACTCCGGCTTCTCCTTCGTCGCGGGAACCGGTGCGGCCCCAACCGGCTCAACCTCCGCCCAAACGCTCTATCGCGGGACGCTCACTGACACTTCCTACACGATCACGCCGGTCTTCTCGACGGGCGATCTGCTCGCGGGCCTGCCCGTGCGGTTCTCGTCGCCCGTGATCTCGTTCCCGTATCAGTTCTCCGACAACGGGCAGCACCTAGCCGTGCATGTCGAACTGGACACCGGCTCGACGCTGACCGATTCGTGCATCGTCGTCGATGGGTCGATCCTTCTGCAGGAAGGCTCTCTCGTCGTGCCCAGCCCGGGGTTTGACGATATCTATCAGGGATTCCGCTGCGTCGCGATCAACGACCTGGGCGACACGCTCGTCGGCGCGAACACCTTCGCGGCTCCGTTCGAGGGCGTCCTTGTGTGCAACGGCGAGGTCGTCATCCGCGAGGGAGACACGGTCGATGGCGTGACGCTGCTCGATCCGGCCGCCGTCCAGGCCGTGAGCCTCTCCAACGCCGGATGCGCGGCCTTCGTCTGGACGCACACGAACAACACGCACGCGCTCTTCGCCGGACCGATCGACAATCTGCCCAGCGCGACGCTCGTCCTCGAGAATGGCGACACGCTCGACACGACGGGCGATGGCGTGCCCGAGCATCAGGTCGTCTCCATCGCCGCGGCCTCGCTCATCGGGCCGGCGATTGATCTCGCCGACGATGGGCTCATCCACGTGCTCGCGCACCTTCGTGACCTGGCGACGCTCGAGGAGTTCGACGCGGTGCTGCGCCTCGCGTCGCCGTGCACGACGACGGTCGTCTGTGTCGCGGACATGGACGACGGCAGCGGCTCGGGCACTCCGGATGGGGCTGTCACCATCGACGATCTGCTCTACTACATCACGATCTTCTCGCAGGGGCTCTTGTGGGCCGACGTGGACAACGGGACAGGGACGGGCACCACCGATGGAGCCGTGACCATCGATGATTTGTTGTACTACCTCGCGCGATTCCAGGTCGGGTGTTGAGGGGCCTTGTGCTGAGAGGCTCTGGGATCGCGATACTCGGGCCGGAATGCGGGCGACAGGAATCGAACCTGCACGGCCTTTCGGCCACGGGAACCTAAATCCCGCGCGTCTGCCAGTTCCGCCACGCCCGCGTCGGATGAATCGTAGAGGGTGACCACGATGCCCACGAAACGCCGCCGCACGTCTTCCAAACGAGTCGATCGATCGAACCAAGAATCTCCAGCGAATCTCCCATGTTCTTCGATGCTCTCTTCTCGCACGCCGCAATGGAATGACCCATGACCACCCACGCCAAGCCGCTCACGCTCTCGCCGCTCCTCCTGAGGCTCTGCCTGGGGATCACCATGCTCTGGGCGGGGCTGGGGAAGATCATCCCCACGATGCCGGTCCAGGGTGAGCAGGCCGCCATGCTCGCACAGCTCGGCGTGATCGAGCGCCCCGTCACCGAGACGCCCCAAGGCCCGGAGCCCACGGCGGCGGAGTTCCCGGGTGAACGTCAGGTCCGGCGCGTGCATGGCATCACGCTGCTGCTGGCACAAAGCGCCGAATCACACACGCCCACACCCGAGGCCGGCGCCGAGACCGCGCCCGAACCTTCGACCACGGTGCCAACGCCCGCACACGACGAAACGCCAGACGCGCCTGTCGTGGAGCCGACGGCCGGCGCGGGAACATCCACGCCGCTCGTGACGCGCCTCTGGCCCCGGTTCCTTTCGGAAGGGCGCTGGCCGGTGTACGGCGCCTGGGCCGCGGCCCTCACCGAGACGATCGGCGGGGCGCTCGTCCTCGTCGGCCTGCTGACACGCCTCAGCGGATTCGCGCTCGCGTGCGTCATGGGCACGGCAATGTGGCTCACCCAGATCGGGCCCGCGATGATGAGCGGCGACGCGGCCCTGGGATTCCTCCCCAACCACGGCGCGTGGGATATTGCCAACGGACAGGCCGCATTCGCCACGCTCTTCTGGCAGTTCTCGCTCTTCTCGATCGCGCTCGCGCTGCTCTTTATGGGCGCCGGAAAGGCGTCGATCGATCGGGCCCTTTTCGCGCCCGCCGTCGACGAGGCCCACCATCCACGAAGCGCCCGTCGCGCCCCGCAGCATGATGATGAGGACGACGAAGACGAGGAGGAGTAGGCGATCCCTACGATTGTCCGATGCCATTCGCGACCGGCATCCTGAGGCCCCGAACACCCGAGCAGCGCGACCGCCAGTCGCTCACGACGGCCGTTGTCGCCTCGATCGTGGCCCATCTCTCGGTCGTCGCGCTGCTGGTCGTCATCGCCTCGTTCTCGCGTCGTCCGGATCGGATCGGCCTCTCGAGCGCCGGCCTGACGCCCGAGCCGGAGTCGATCCTCACGCTCGTGCCGGCGCCGCCGAGCGTGAATGAGCCGATCGTCGACCCGCCCCCGGCCATTGAGCCCGAAATCGCCACGACACCAACTGTGGCACCGGTTGCCGAACCGGTGATGGAGCCGACTCCCACGCCGGAAGCGCTTCGACTCGACCCTCCCGCGCCCGTGGCTCTCCCTCCCGCGCGGCCGACGTCCGAAACTCCCGTTCATTCTGCACCCGCTACAGCACCCGCGCCCACGACGCCGACCATCGAATCGCCGTCGCCCGTGCCGCCGCGTCCCTCGGTGTCCTACGCCGATGGCGACGCCACACCCGCGAGCAAGGTGGTGTATGTCCTCGACGCCTCGGGCTCGATGGCCAACTCGCTCGCCTTTGCCGTCGATGAACTCAAGAAGTCCGTACGCCAACTCGGCGAGGACCAATCCTTCCAGGTCGTCGTCTCGCATGGCCCGGACCAACCCGTCGCCGTCTTCCCCACCCATGGCCTCGTCGCCCCGACGCGCGACACGATGGCTTCGCTCGCATCGTGGCTGAACCGCGTGCAACTCGTCGGACGCAGCGATCCATTGCCGGGCCTTCGCGAGGCCCTGCGCGTCAAGCCCGACCTCGTCCTTATCCTCACCCAGAGCATCAAGCGCTCCGGGAGCGACGCGAACTGGGGCGCCGGCAACGAGCAGACCCTGGGCGAACTCGACTCGCTCAACCCCAGGAACTTCGCCACCCGCCAACGGCCCGTCGTCATCAAGGCGATCCAGTTCGTCGACGACGACCCGACGGGCCTCCTCCAGGCGATCGCCGAACAGCATGGCGACGGCGAAGGCTCGTATCGCGTCGTGAATCGCAGGCCGAAGTAGGCCGCACGCCCTACCCTCGTCGCGTGACGCTCCCCTCCGCTCCATGGATGCGACGCCTTGCGGGACGGTTCATCGCCTTCGAGGGACCCGACGGCTCGGGCAAGACGACGCAGTATCGCCGCCTCATCTCGCTGCTCCAGCAGCGCGGGCTCACCGTCTGCGAGGTCCGTGAGCCCGGCGGGACACCCATCGGCGAATCCATCCGCCAGATCCTCCTCCACACCAAGGACGAGATGACCCTGCGCTGCGAGATGCTGCTCTACATGGCCTCGCGCAGCCAACTCGTCGAGCAGCGCATCAGGCCCGCCCTCAAACGCGGCGAGGTCGTCATGGCCGACCGCTTCGTCTCCTCCACGCTCGCGTACCAAGGCTCGGCCGGCGGGATCCCCATCCCGGAGATCAAGGCCGTCGCCGACGTCGCGATCCAGGGGGCCTATCCCGACCTGGTCATCATCTTCGACGTCGACGAAGAAACGGCCGCCCGGCGGATCTCGCCCCTGCTCGCCGACGTCTCCTCGACCCGAGAAACCAAGGGCCTCGACCGCATCGAATCGCGCGGCCGAGAGTTCCACCGCAAGGTCCGCGAGGGATATCTTGAGCAGGCGCGGCAGGCTCCGGACAGGCACCTGGTGATCGACGCCCGCCGATCCGCCGACGAGGTGTGGCAGTCTCTCCTGGACGCCCTGGGCGAACGCTTCGAGGCGTAGACCAAAGTACGCGTCGCTACACTCTCGAACTCGAGAGGAGGCTCCATGCGCGCCCGCCCCCGCACGATTCTCGCAATTGGTGCTCTCGTCGCGTCCCTGGCCGGGTCCTGCGCGCGGGTGGTCGCCCAATCTCCCGCCTCAATCGACGCGCCCGCGACCACTCGAAAGGCGTCGATACCCGAGGCTCCCCAGTCCCACTGGTGGAACGACGCCATCGGCTACGAGATCTTCGTCCGGTCTTTCAAGGACTCCTCCTCCGGCCCGCTCGCCAACGACGGCGTCGGCGACCTCCGCGGGCTCATCGACTCCCTCGACTACCTCAACGACAACGACCCGAGCACCGACACCGACCTGGGCATCAATCTCATCTGGCTCATGCCCATCATGGAGTCCCCCTCGTACCACGGCTACGACATCACCGACTATCGCACCATCGACCGCGAGTATGGCACCAACGACGACTTCAGGGAACTCGTGCAGAAGTGCCACACGCGCGGGATCCGCGTCGTCATCGACCACGTCGTCAATCACTGCTCGTGGGAGCACCCCTGGTTCAAGGAGTCACGCGATCCAGGCTCACCCAAACGCGACTGGTTCATCTGGTCGTTCGAGGACCCGGGCTGGAAGGGCCTGTGGCACCAGCCCGTCTGGCACCACACCGACAAGGGGTTCTACTACGGCATGTTCTGGAAGGGCATGCCCGATCTCAACTATCGAAACGCCGACGTCACCAAGGAGATGGAGGACATCACGCGGTACTGGCTCCACAACTACGACGTCGATGGCGTCCGCCTCGACGCGATCCGCCACCTCATCGAAGACGGCCAGATCCAGGAGAACACCCCCGAGACCCACGCCTGGCTCAAGGAATACAACGCGTTCTGCAAATCCCTCCGCGCCGACTCCCTGACCATCGGCGAGGTCTGGTCGCCCACGGCCGAGGCGTCCAAGTACATCCCCGACGAACTCGACCTGGTCTTTGAGTTTGAACTCGCCGACGCCACCCTGCACTCGATCGTGTCGCGCGACGCGACGAAACTCCGCAGCGCGCTCGAGGGCGTCCTCCGCAGTTACCCGCGCAACCAGTTCTCAAACTTCCTGACCAATCACGACATGAACCGTGTCATGAGCGTGCTCAAGGGCGACGAAACAGGCGCCCGGCTCGCCGCCGCGATCATGCTGCTGGGCCCGGGAATGCCGTTTCTCTACTACGGCGAAGAGATTGGCCTCTCGGGCGAGAAGCCCGACGAGCGTCTCCGAACGCCCATGCCCTGGACCGGCGCGGAGAACCTCGGATTCACGATCGCGAAACTCTGGCAAGCACCCCAGCCCGACTACGCCACGCGCAACATCGCGACACAAGCAAGCGATCCCGCGTCGCTCCTCAACTGGTACAAGAAACTCATCCGCGTGCGATTATCCGACGCGACGCTGCGCCGGGGAGACACACGCCTTGTCTCCGTCACCGATCCGCGGATCCTCGCCTTTGAGCGGACACTCGAAGGCGAGTCACGGCTCGTCGTCGTGAATCTGGGTGACGAACCGATCCGCGACGCCGTGCTGAAGGACCCCGACGCGCGCCTGTCGAGGTTCGCCTCGTCGATCGATGTGCTCACCTCAACGCCTCACACCGGCCAGTCACTCACGACCGCGAAGGCCATCGTGCCGATCTCCGTCCTCGAACCACGCCGCGTCTATCTCCTCAAGCCCACGCCTTGATCTGGCTCCTGCTCATCCCGATCGCCTTCCTCTCTGGGTCGATTCCCTTCGGCCTGCTCATCTCTCGCGCCAAAGGCGTGGACATCAGAAGCGTCGGAAGCGGGAACATCGGCGCGACCAATGTTGGCCGCGCGCTCGGTAGGCCATACTTCTTCCTCTGCTTCTTCCTTGATTTCCTCAAGGGCTTCGCGCCGACGCTGGTCGCCGGCCTGGCGACCCACTCCGCCGGTCGCCTCCCCCTCGAACCCCGCGAGTCGCTCCCCTGGCTCGCCTGCATGGTCGCGCCGGTCTTGGGACATGTCTTCTCGCCCTGGCTGAAGTTCAAAGGCGGCAAGGGCGTCGCAACCGGCGTCGGGGCGATCGTCGCGATCTATCCCGCGCTGACCATCCCCGGCGTGGGGGCGCTCCTCGTCTTCCTCATCATGCTGAAGACTTTCCGGTACGTCAGCCTCGCCGCGATGACGGCGACCTGCATCCTCCCCCTGCTCGTGGCCATCCATCTGATGTGGGCCGCGCCCGCCCTGGGACTCGCCACATCCGCGACATCCAATCCCCAGGCTGCCCCGTTCGTGGGTGTCGCGGTGCTGCTCGCCGTGCTCATCGTGTGGACGCACCGGGCCAACATCCGGCGCTTGCGAACCGGGACTGAGCCGAAGGTCGGGCAGAAACCGCCCGCAAAGGCCACATCTCCCTCAACCTGAAGTTATCGGACTCAAAATCGACACTCCAGAATCGACCCCCAAACCACAGTGCGAGGGTGGCGATCGCCGATGCACCGGCATGATCTCGGACGTTGGTGTGAAGGCGCAGGATCTGCGCGAATCGCACCGGTCCGGGAAATGCGTGGAGCATCCCATGGTTCTCTCGAACGAAACTCGGTCCCTGATTCCGCCGATGCCCTTCTCGTTCCGCCTGTATGCGGAGAGGGAGGTTGATGGAATCATGAGTAGCAAACTGCGCCTCACCAACGACGAGACCAACGACGCGATTCCGTTCCCGGCGGAGAGCGTCAGCCGGATCGGACGTTGGGCTCCCAAGGGCCTGACCGGCGAGGGCGACTTCGCCTCCACGGATGAGATCATCCGCCAGGCCGAGTCCACCCTGGACCGCATGGATCGGCAACTCGCCGGCCTGCGAAACCTTCTGGGCGACGACTTCGATCGCGACGACGGCCCGCGTGCCGCCTGATCGCGACGCACGCAACCTGAACCCCCCCCGGCCGGGCTTCCTCTGGAGGCTCGGCCGGTTGCGTTTTGGATTGGGCCACTATCGGCGAGGGTTTCGAGGCGTGCCGGCGCGCAGCGACCGCGGCGGCTTCGGGGGGTGCGGCGAGCGGGCCGATCTCGTATCCGGCGTGCTCCCATCGTGAGGTTCGATGTGGTCATCGCCCGACCCTTCAACCTCGATGTCCGACGAAACTTCGCCGACGCTCGCCCCATGATCGACGAAGCCCTCGGCAACATCGACATCACGCGTGAATGCTTCTGACTCATCACCCGACGATGGATCGGAGATGGTCGGCGACGAGTCGCCACCCCGGAGCCGCGCGAAGATGAGTCGGCCGGCCGAGGTCTGGAGCGACGAGACCACCTCGAGGGGCACCGTCTGCCCGATCGCCTCGCGCGCGTTCTCCGCGACGATCATCGTGCCATCGGGCAGGAAGCCCACGGCCTGCCCCGCCTGCTCGCCCGTGCGGAGCAACTTCACGACCAGTTCCTCACCCGGCAGCGCGTTGGGCTTGAGCGCGTTCCCGAGGTCGTTGAGGTTCAGCACCAGCACGCCCTGGATCGCCGCGACCCGGGCGAGCGCGAGATCCGTCGTCACGATCATCCCGGAGATGGATCGCGAGAGTTCCACAATCGCCTGGTCGGTCGAGGTGTTGGGAAACACCGTGTCGTCCACCGAGAGCGACGCGGTGGAGAGCCTTTGGAGGCGGGAGATGACATCCAGCCCGCGACGCCCCTTGGCCCTCTTGAGCGAGTCGGCGCTATCGGCGAGCGTCTGGAGTTCCGAGATCACCACCCTCGGCACGATCATCGGCGCCTGCAAGAAACTCGTCGAGGCGATGTCGGCGATCCGCGCGTCGATCAACGCCGACGTGTCGAGCACCAACGGCCTCGGCCCGCGAATCTGCTTGGCGAACTCGACATACGGAATCACCAGGCGGAAGTCGTCCTGGGTCTGCAGGACCGTCACCACGCTGAGGTAGCACAGGCTCACACCCAGGAGCACCTTCACAAGATTGACCAGCGGCTTGATGGCGTTGATGGCCGTGTCGTCGGCGATCCAACTCTCGATAACCAGATCGATGATGAACCCGATCGCGAGCGAGGCGAGCATCGCGCCGAGCAGGCCCAACGCGATCGAGAAGAGCGTCGAGATCTTTTTGCGGGGCGTCAGCACATCGATGACGACGACCACGGCGGCGGCCCCGGAGGCGACCAGCAGCGTCACCCACCAGTTGAGCGTCGTCGCCGCCGAGCCCGGCCCCTCGCTCAGGATGTACAGCAGCGTGACGGTCAGGAACAGGACGAAGAACGTCGCCCGGACGACGCGGATGAGGACATCGCGTTGGCGCCGATCGACGTCAAAGGGTGAGGCGTTGGTCGGGAGATCGCCCTGGCTCGCCTGGTCCTTGGTTTTTTCCGATTGGCCGCCCATGTGATGGGAGACTGTACGGATGGGCTTGGAGGGCGGGTCCGCCAAGCCTACCGTGAGTTGCTCCTTCTGGTCGACGGCCGGGCCCGATGCACGGGTGGCCCGTGAACCTGGTCAGGGCTTGACCGCAGCAGCCATAAGCGGCCGTCATCCGGTGCCGTCGGTGTCCTGGCCGTCGACCGGGAGGAGCATCCATTCTCACGGGCGCACGAACCTCCATCTGGCTCTGCACGCCCACCACCACGACAATGTTCCAATCGGCGCCACCCCGCGCGTTGTCGGACGTGGTTGCACGCGAACCCCGCGGCACGCCATGCTTGCACGAAGGTCGCGGCGCGGTAGACTGTCCACGTCATGACCAAACGACAGAGCCATCGCGCGACCATGCCCCAAGACCCAAAGCCCCGCAAGGGTGGGCTTCCCATCTGGGCGTATGTCCTGCTCGGCGCATTCGTCCTTATCGGGGTGCTCTGGGCGATCAGTCTGATGGCGTGAATGCGAACGCAAAGGACACAGAGGGTGCGCGGAAGACGGCAGAGGAGAAGTGCGTGCGTGGCACCACCGTGTCGCGTCACTCGTTCCGACTTCCTTACGTGATGTCACTCACGCCCGGTACGCGTTGGCCACCTTCGCGAGCGCCTCGCCCACCAAGCCGATCTGATCGTCGCTCAGATCGTGGTGCATGGGTAGGCTGAAGACCTTCGTCGCGAGCCTGTCCGAGACGGGGCAGTCACGCTTGTTCCACTTCGACAATGCAGGCTGCTCGGGGAGCGGCCTGGGGTAGTGCGTCGCCGTCGGCACGCCCTCGGCGCCCAGCGCCTTACAGAACTCATCACGCGTGCAGCGGAACTTCTTCGTGTCCATCTTCACCGTGTACAGGTGATACACAGGCTCGGCGTTCGGCGTCGTCGTCGGGGGCGTCAGCCCGGCGATCTCACGGACGATCGTGTCGTACTTCGCCGCGACGCGACGCCGGGCATTCGTCTGGTCCGCGAGCCGCTCCAGGCGTGAAACGCCAATCGCGCCGGTGATGTCGTTCATGCGATAGTTGTACCCGACGCTCTCATGGAGGTACTTGTCGGTCTCGCCATGTGAGCGGAGGAGTTTGATCTTCCTCGCCAGCGCGTCGTCGTTGCAGGTGATCAGCCCGCCCTCACCCGTCGCGAGGTTCTTGGTCGCATAGAGCGAGTACGTCACGGCATCTCCGAACGCCCCGATCCCCTTGCCCTTGTACGTCGCCAGGTGCGACTGGGCGGCGTCGTAGATGACCTTGAGCGAATGCTTCGACGCGAGCGCCTGCACCGCGTCGATGTCCACCGGGCATCCATACAGATGCGTGGCGGCGATCGCCCGGGTCTTGCCCGTCACCTTCTTCGCCGCATCATTCACATCGATCTGGAAGGTGTCGGGGTTGGCGTCGACAAAGACGGGAACGCCGCCGCGCGCCACGACCATCGAGACCGTGGCGATGTACGACCAGGCCGGGACGAGCACCTCATCGCCCCGCTCAAAGAGCGGCTCATACGCGAGTTGCAGAGCACACGTCCCATTGGCGCACGTCATCGCGTGCTTCGCGTGGGTGATCGCGCTCCACTTCTGCTCGAACTCCTCGCACTTCTTTGCCGCCCGGAGCATGCCGGACTGCAAAACCGCCGTCGCCGCGGCGATATCGCCCGAAGTGAGCGCGGTGGAAAGGAACGGAATCGACTTGCTGGAAACGGGGGTCCCGCCGGCGATCGCCAGACGGTCCGATGCGGTCGAGGTGGACAACGAAAACCCTCCCAGAAATGGCTATGGACGCCTAGCGACACCCCGGCCTCCAATGCACACGCGAGGCGCGGGAGGAACACTAGGAACACAAGCCTGCGGCGAGTCGTCTCCTTCTCAAATTGTTTGGGAATTGTTCCTGTGCACCGCCAACACAACACGACCGGCTCGGATTCAACACCGACTCTGTCGCCGGCCTTGGAACAGACGCGCCGTGCCCCTTCGTATAGTGGCACCATGACTTGCGCGAACAGAACCCGTTCCCGAATCCTGTGGGCCATGGCAGCGTTGTCGGTTGGAGCCGCATTTCTCGCGGGGGCCTCGCCACACAGCGCTCAACCCTCGTCGGCGATCACTGCAGATACCGCCGCCCGCACCTTCGCGGGGATCCGCGCCTTCACCAAGCCCAGCCGCGACGCCACCATCGGCTTCTCCATCACAACACAGGTGACCGAGGTCATTGTCAAGGGTGGACAGGCGGTGAAGAAGGGCGAGCCGCTGGTTCGTGGCAACGGCTCCGAGGACGCCGCGCTCCTCCGCCTGCAAAAAGCCCGCGCCGACTCGACGCTCCCCACGGACAAGGCCAAGGTCGCCCTCGATCTGGCCGACATCGAGTTCAAACGCGTCCAGGACAACTTCAATCGTGGCGCCGCCACGCAGCAGGAACTCGACCGCGTGCGCCTCTCACGCGAGAACGCCCGCATCGACCTCGAAACCGCCAACTGGGAGCGTCAGCAGGAGCAACTGGGCTATGACCGCCAGAAGGCGCGCATGGACCGCTACGAGTTGACCGCGCCCTTCGATGGGCACGTGGACACCATCGCCGTGGACGTGGGCCAGTCCGTCTCCGAGAGCGACAAGGTCGTTCGCGTCGTCAACGTGGACCTCCTGTGGATCGACGTCCCCGCGCCGATGCAGGACCCCGTGACGCTCGCGCTCAAGGAGCATGACGCGGCATGGATCATGCTCGAGGTCGCGGGAAGGTACCGCGTCGTTCGTGGTCACATCGCCGAGGTCAGCCCCGTTGCCGACGCCAGCAGCCGCACACGTCGCGTTCGAGTCGAGTTCACCAACGCGACCGGCGAGGACCGCGTCGTCGCCGGCGAGCCCGCGTGGGTCCGCTTCACCGAGCCCGACCAGGCTTTGCTCGACCGCCTCGGATTGGCCTCGTCCCGGTAGGCCCGACCGATAGACACACATGCGTCGCCCCGACGCCCGATTGGATACGCACACGCCGTGATCGACCTTTCCAGCCTCAAAGCCCCCGGTTGGCAGCGTGCCGTCGCCGAACTCTCGGCCCCGGCGGCGGACGATCGCGCGTACCTCCTCCGCCTCGTCTCCATCCTCAGCCAGATCGCCGGGGCGCGACAAGGCGCCCTCTGGACCATCACCGGACAACGCGAGGACGAGAGCGCCCCCCAGGAGCCCGTCCTCGACATGCTCTGGCCGGCGCCGGCCGTCGAGGGCGCCGCACCCGGCTCGGCCGTCGCCACCGCGCCGGACCAGTCGAGCGTGGACCACCTCGCCGAGGCCAAGGCCGCCGCCCAGAGCGCCGCGAGCCAGCGCCAGGCACGCGTCTACAGCCTCGACCAGAACGACGAGATCTATGACGTCACGGGATCGAAGGGATACATGCTCGCCGTCCCCGTGTTTGGCGGCATGCCCAACGAGGCCTCGATCGCCCCGCTCAAGGGCGTCGTCTCGCTCCTCCTCGATCATCGCTCGCGCCAGGCGCTCCAAACAACCGTTGCCCTCGTCGAGATCCTGACCGGGTATATCTACACCCACACCACGCAGCAGACGCTCCGGCGCGTGCGTTCCTCCTCGGCGTCGTTGGAAATGGCGACCCGACTCATCGCCTCCATGAACTCCGTCGAGGGGTTCAAGGCCGCGTGCATGCAACTGGTCAACGAACTCTGCCGCCAACTCGCCGTTGATCGCGTAGCGCTCGGCTGGGCGATCGGGAAGACCGGGGGGAGCGCCCGCCGCGTCGTGAAACTCGCCGCACTCTCCGACACCGAGCATCTCGACCGCCGCATGGCGATGATCCAGAAACTCGAGGCGGCGATGGAAGAGTGCCTCGACCAGGCCCAGCCCGTCCTCTTCCCTCCGCCGCCGGAAACCGGCGACGAGAACGCCGACGCGATCCTGTCGCGGGCCGTCGTCCACGCCCACCGCGATCTCGCCTCGGGCGACGCACGCCTCCGCGTCGGCTCGTTTCCGCTCCGAACCACCGACAAAGACGGCGAAGAGATCGTCGGCGTCCTCACGATCGAGTCCAGCCCCGCGCCCCAGAGCGGCCAGGCGACGATCAACGTCGAGACCGCCGAACTCCTCCAGGCCGCCCTCGACCTGCTCGCCCCGGTCCTCGTCGTGCGCCACAGCGACGACCGCAACCTCGCGCTGCGCACCGCCGCCGCCGCCCGCAAGGCCGCGGCATGGCTGGTCGGGCCGACGCACACCGTCTGGAAAATCGTCGGCGTGCTCGCACTCGTGACCTCCCTCGTCGTCACCTTCGTCCACACCACCTACCGCATCGGCGCGCCGATGGAACTCCGACCGCGCGACCTGCGCACCGTCACCGTCCCGTTCGAGGGGATCCTCTGGGAACTCGCGCCGGGGATCGGGCCCAACGTGAATGTGAACGAGGGCGACCTTCTTGCCGAACTCGACACGACGCGTCTGCGCCTCATGCTCAGCGAGGCCGAGAGTTCCCGCTTCCAATACCTCAAGGAAGCCGACGAGGCGACCAAGAAGAACGACCTCTCCGGGGCGCAGCAATCCCAGGCCAAGGTCGAGCAACTCGACGCTCGCATCGAACTCCTCCACACCCAGATCGATCAATCTCGCCTCGTCGCGCCGATCTCGGGCACGATCGTCTCCCCGGAGATCGACGACCGGCTGAAATCACTCGTCGAGGCCGGCACGCCCCTCTTCCAGATCGCCGACCTCTCCGAGATGATCGCCGTCATCCAGGTCGAGGACCGCGACATCTCCATGATCCACGACAGCAAGGATCCCACGGTTCCCCCCACCGTCGGCGAGATCGCGCCCAAGAGCGATCCCAAGCGCACCATCCCCATCGTCGTTGAGCGAATCGTCCCCATGGCCCGCGCCGACGAGGGCACCAACGCATTCGAGATCCGGGCCGCATTGCGCCCAGGGCCCAATCAGTCGCTCGACGGCTTCCTCCCCGGCGTCGAGGGCCAGGCGCGCCTCGACGGCCCGCGAAAGTCCCTCATCGGCATCGCGGGGCGACGAATCATCGATCAACTCCGCCTCTGGCTCTGGTGGTGAGCCGGCGACCACTCGAGCGCCGCGAGGCGCTCCACAACCCATGAACGATCGTCCCACATTCTCCCCCTTCTGGCACCGCGTCCGCACGCTCCGCCCGCGCCTGCGCCCGCACGTCCAGATCACCCGCCAGCACTACCGCGGCGGCCGCTGGCACGTCGTCCACGATCCCGCCTCCAACGCCTTCTATCGCCTGAGCCCCGTCTCCCACGAATTCGTCGGCCTGCTCGATGGCAAGCGCACCGTCGAGGCCGTCTGGGACATCGTCCTCACCAAGCACGCCGACCACGCCCCGACCCAGAACGAGGCGATCCAACTCCTCTCGCAGTTGTACACCGCCAACCTCCTCTCCGCCGACGTCCCGCCCGAAACCGAGCAACTCCTCCGCCGAGGCAAGGAACGACTGGGCCAGAAGATCCGTCAGCAGGCGATCGGCCTGATGTACTTCAAGGTCCGCCTCTTCAACCCCGATCGCCTCCTCACCTGGCTCGAGCCGATCGCCAGGCCCCTGCTCAACCCGATCGGTCTACTGCTCTGGGCGGTGTGGGTCATCGCGGCCCTCGTCACGGTCGTCGTCCCGCAGTGGGAGTCGCTCCGGACCTCCTTCCACGACGCGATCGCCCCCGCCAACTGGGCGTGGATGCTCGTCGTCTTCGTCGCCCTCAAACTCTTTCACGAGTTGGGCCACGGGCTCATCTGCAAGCGCTTCGGCGGGCACGTCCCCGAGTTCGGAGCCATGATGCTCGTGCTCGTCCCCGCGCCCTTCGTCGACGCGTCCTCCGCGTGGGCCTTCGAGAGCCGCTGGAAGCGCATCGCCGTCGGCGCCGGCGGCATGATCTTCGAACTCGCCGCCGCCGCCCTCGCCGCCCATGTCTGGAGCAACACCGCGCCGGGTCTCCTCCTCCACCAACTCGCCTTCAACGCCATGCTCACCGCGGGCGTCTCCACCGTCCTCTTCAACGCCAACCCGCTCATGAAGTTCGATGGCTACTACATGCTCAGCGACCTCCTGGGCATCCCCAACCTCATGCAGCGCTCCATGGCGATGCTCAAGCACCACTTCCAGGTCCACGTCTATCGCGTCCGCAACGCCACGCCGCCGACCTCCGATAGGGCCGAGGCCATCGCGCTCAATCTCTTCGGCGTCGCCGCCCTCTTCTACCGCGTCTTCCTCTTCGTCTCCATCACGCTCTATGTGATGGGCAAACTCTTCGCGATCGGCGTGATCCTCGCCGCGTGGACCGCCGCGATGTGGTTCCTCCTGCCCGTCGGCCAGTTCCTCCACTGGCTCGCGATCAGCCCAACGCTCGCCGACAAACGAGGTCGAGCCATCGTCGCGAGCGCGATCATGGTCGTCGTTGGGTTCGGGCTCATCGGGCTGATCCCCATGCCCGACCATCGCCGGGCCGATGGCGTCGTCACCAGCGACGCGCGCACCGCCGTCTTCTTCGGCGTCGCCGGCCTCGTCGAGACCGTCCACAAACGCCCCGGCGAGCGCGTCGAGAAGGATGAGCCGATCGTCACGCTCTCCAGCCCACTGCTCACCTCGCAACTCGCCGAGGCCCGGGCGTCCCTCAAGGAGAACGAGGCCCGGCGTCTCTATGCCGTCGCCCACAACCCCGCCGCCGCCCAGATCGCCGACAAGGACGTCGCCGTCAGCCATCAGGTCATCAAGGTGCTCGAGGAACGCGCCTCGCGCCTCATCGTCCGAGCGCCGCACGCGGGCTCCATCGTCGGCAGCGATCCCTCGCTCAAGGCCGGCGCCATGGTCGATGCCGGCCAACCCCTCTGCGAGCTCGTCGACAGCGACCACACCCATATCCGCCTCACCGCGACTCTCACGCAGGAAGAAGCGCTCTGGGTCAACGAACTCAAGCCCGAGGACTACACCACCGAGGTCCGACGCCTCGCCGACGCCGCGAGCGTCATCCCCGTCCGCGCCGAGCGCGTCTATCAGTTCGGCCTGCGCGATCTCCCCCACGAATCACTCGGCTACGCCGGCGGCGGCACCATCGAGATCGACGCCGCCGACCGCTCCGGCCGGCGCACGAAACGCCCCGTCTTCACCGCCGATTTCCGCCCGACCAGCCTCGTCTCGACCCCCACGCTCTATCCCGGCGAACGCCTCCGCTTCCGCTTCACGCTCGAGAGCAAGCCCGTCCTCTTCCAGTGGCTCGATCGACTCGAAAAGATGATGCAAGGCCGGGCGAAGGTGTAAGGGCAGAACGCAGAGGCCACAGAGGGTGAACAGAGGAAATCAATGAGAAGAACTGTGTTCCAGACATCGTAAATCGCCGTGACATTCTGAATTGACACGAATCCATGGACCCAACCCCACTTCCTCCTCCGTCTTCCTCTGCATCTCCTCCGCGTCCTCCGCGTTCTGTATCCCCATGACCCAGGCCCTCACCCGCTACGAACTGCTCTTCGACTCGCTCGCCTCGCGGCGGCGGCGGACCACCGTCCCCAAGGGCCTCGACTCATTCGCCCAACTCGCCGCGGTGAAGGTCAAGCGCGGTCGCGTCCGCAAGGCCTGGCTCGGACGCGAGGCCGACGCCATCATCGCCCTCGCCGCCTCCATCCGCAACCACTCCGAGAACGCCCTCGATCACGAGATCGCGCAGACCCGCGAGGTCTTCGTCCGCCGGCGCCAGACCGACGAGACCGTGCGGCGCGCCCTCGCCCTCGTCCGCGAGGTCGCGCGGCGCGCCACCGGCGAAGAGGCCTTCAAGGTCCAACTCATGGCCGCCCTCGCCCTCTACCACGGGCACATCTGCGAGATGCTCACCGGCGAGGGCAAGACGCTCACCGGCTCGCTCGTCGCCCCCGTCCTCGCCTGGCGACACCGCTCGCTCCACATCCTCACTGTGAACGACTACCTCGCGCAGCGCGACGCCCAGTCGCGCGGGCCCATCTATCGCCGCTGCCTCGCGAGCGTCGGCGCCATCACCGGGCCCATGGAGCCCGTCGAGCGCGCCGACATCTACATGCGATCGATCGTCTACGCGACGCCCAAGCAGATCGTCGCCGACTGGCTCCGCGACCAGATCCGCTTGGGGCCCGTCTCCACCGCGTGGCAAGGCTGGCACATCATGTCCTCGGCCGGGCCCGATCGCGCCCGCGGCATGGCCCCGATGGTCCCGGGCCTCCGCGCCGCGCTTGTGGACGAGGCCGACGCCGTCCTCATCGACGAGGGCGTCGTCCCCCTCATCATCGCCCGCTCGCGCCGCGAGGACGACATGGCCCACGCCTACACCATCGCCGCCTCGCTCGCCCAGAAACTCGACCTCGGTCCCGACTTCGAGATCGACCACGTCGCCCGCCGCGCCGACCTCAAGCGCCGTGGCCGCCATCGCCTCAAGGCCATGTTCGACGAGGCCGCCGCATCAGGCCCCGCCGCGGGCGTCTTCCGCGCCACGCGCCGAGCCGAGGAACTCGTCCGCCAGGCCCTTGTTGCGAGACACTGCTACCTCCACGGGCAGCAATACCAGATCGTCGAGGGCAAGGTCGTCATCGTCGACGAGTACACCGGGCGATTCCTCCCCGACCGCTCCTGGGAGCATGGGCTGCACCAATCCGTCGAGGCCAAAGAAGGCCTGGAGATCACCGCCGACCGCGAGACCCTCGCCCGCCTCAGTTTCCAGCGATTCTTCCGCTCGTACCCCACGCTCTGTGGCATGACAGGCACCGCCGCCGACGCCATCCCAGAGATGGAACGCGTCTACGCCCGCCCCGTCACCGTCATCCCCACCAACCGCCCGATCGCGCGCGTCGCCTATCCCACACGCGTCTTCCGCACGCAGCGCGATAAGTGGTCCGCCATCGCCCGCAGCATCGAGGAGATCCACGCCGAAGGCCGCCCCATCCTCGTCGGCACGCGCTCCATCGCCGCCTCGGAACTCCTCTCGCGACTCCTCACCGAGCGTGGCCTCCCCCACCAGGTCCTGAACGCCAAGCACGACAAGGAAGAAGCCGGTGTCATCGAACTCGCCGGTCGCGGCAACCTCGACATGACCTGCGACCTGCCCAGACATCTCCCGCCGCAGGAGACCGACGCGGGCCGAGTGATCGACGAGCGCGTCATTGAGGCGGCCGGTTCCGAGTTCGCGCCGGGCACCGCCGCCCAGGAACGCGCCCAACGCGACCGACTCGGGCACCTCCACGAAGCGATCGGCACCGCTCGCCGCGCCGGCGTCGCGAGCATCACCGTCGCCACAAACATGGCCGGCCGAGGCACAGACATTAAACTCGACGACGACGCCCGCGACCACGGCGGGCTCCACGTCATCCTCACCGAAATGCACGGCGCCAAACGCATCGACCGCCAGTTCATCGGACGCGCCGGCCGCCAAGGCGACCCCGGCAGCAGCCAGATCTTCGTCTCCCTCGAGGACGAACTCGTCCTCAAGTACGCCCCCTGGATCGCCGGCGTCATCCGCCTGCAACGAACACAACCACACCCCTCAACCTCATCCACCGACACGCTCACGCTGAGCCCAAAGGTCTCCGCGCCACAGGCCGCGGGCGAGATCCCCCTCTCCCCCGTGCTCGCGCGCCTCTTCCGATACGCCCAGATCCGCTGGGAATCACGCGATCGGCGCAACCGCGGGGCCGTCCTCCGCCAGGACGACTGGATCGACCGCCACCTCCCCGGCGTGGGCTGAAACTCACGCTCGCGAGTCAAGCCCCACCACGTCCACCTCGCACGCCTCGACAAGCCCCGCCTCCGCCCCCGCGCGCAACAGACGTCGCACAGCCTCCGCCCCTTCCACACCCATCCCCCGCGTCCAACGATTCACATACATCGCCACGTACGCATCGATCCGCTCCAGACTCGGCGGCTCACCCACCCCCCCAGACCGCTCCCCAGACCGCGTTGCGTTCCGAAGCGCATACGGCACGGTGTGCTCCAACCCCTCGCGCCGGTGCGACAACGCATACTCGATCGACGCCGATAGCATCCGCTCAACCTCACCGCACGTCCCGGCGCCGAACCGCGCATCGAGATCGCGACGAATCACGTTCGCCCCAAGCGGCAATGGCAATCCAAGCCGCCGCTTCCACCACTCCCCAAGATCAACCACCCGCCGCAGCCCCGCCTGCTCGAAGATCACCTGCCCCTCATGGATCACCACCCCCGCGTCCACCTCGCCCGACGCCACCGCGGGGATCACCTTCTCGAACGCCATCTCGACGAGTGAAACAGAGCGCGCCCTCCCGACCCGTGGCACAGGCGTCTCGCCTGTGTCATTGTCCCCCGCCTCCGCGAGCACCATCGAGAGCACCATGCACGCCGTGGTCTGCTTCCCTGGGATCGCGAGGCGAACCACGCCCTCACGTCCAACAAGATCGCCCATCTCACGCACGCGAGAATCATCTCTCACCACGACCTTCGGCCCGAATCCCTCGCCAAACGACGCCCCGCATGCCGTGATCGCGTATCGCTCGCGCACGCCCGGATACGCCGCGAACGAGATGGCCGTGATGTCAAAGTCACCCACGTCACGCGCCCGCCGGTTGAGCACCTGGATGTCCTCGGGGATCGACCGATACCGGAACCGCCCCGTCTCGATCGCCGGCGGCGCGAGAGGTCTTCCGTCCGGGGCGATCTTCCCGGTGATCGGCCACCACATGAACACGTCGTCCGGGTCGGGCGAGTGCGCAAGCGTCAGCACTGGTCGCGGGTCGTCGATCACGCGCTCCTACGCCTTGCTCGGCTCATCATCGAAGATCTCGAGTTGCCCCTGCTCGGACAGGAGCACGTCCGACACCGGGTGCTCGGGGTCCAGGCGATACTCGCCGCTGTAGCACGCCGTGCAGTAGTGCTCGCCGGGCCGATCCATGCACGAGAGCAGCCCCTCGAGCGTGAGATACGCCAGCGAGTCCACGCCGAGGTACGCCCGGATCTCCTCCACCGTGCGCCCCGTCGCGATGAGTTGGCTGCGCTCCGCGAAATCCACGCCAAAGAAGCACGGATGCCGGATCGGCGGACAGGAAATCCGCAGGTGAATCTCCTTCGCCCCCGCGGCCCGCAACTGGTCCATCTTCGCCCGTGTCGTCGTCCCACGCACAATCGAGTCGTCGACGATAATCAGCCGCTTGTCCCGCACGAGTTCCGAGATGATGTTCAGTTTCAGCCGCACCGCCGCCACGCGGTCGTGCTGCGTCGGCTTGATGAACGTCCGCCCGACATACCGATTCGGCACGATCGCCTCGCGATACGCCAAGCCGCTCGCCCGCGCATACCCCAACGCCGCGCTCCGGCCCGAGTCGGGCATGGGCACCACAAAGTCCGCCCCACCCCTCGGCGGCGGCGACTCTTTCGCCAGCGTCTCCCCCAAGCGCTCCCGCGTCGCCTGCACGTTCTGCCCAAAGACCACGCTCGCCGGATTCGCGAAGTACACGTGCTCGAACACACACATCGCCGAGCGCGGCACCGCATCCGCGAACCGTCTCGAAGTCACGCCCTGATCACTCAGCGTCACGATCTCCCCAGGCTCGACCTCGCGCACCAGCCGCGCCCCAAGCACGTCCAACGCCACTGTCTCGCTCGCCACCACCGCCGAGCCGTCGGGCATCTCTCCTAAAACCAGCGGCCTCCACCCCCACGGGTCCCGCGCCGCCTCGATCCGGTCCGCAAAGAGCATCACCAGGCTGAACGCCCCCTGCAGCCGGCGCAGCGCCGCCGCGAGCGGGTCGGGCGCCCGCTGCTGCTCGGGCGACGCGAGCAGGTGCACGATCGCCTCCGTGTCGCTCGTCGTCTGGAAGATGTGCCCGGCCTCCTCGAACTGCTGCCGAAGGAGGCGATAGTTGATCAGATTCCCGTTGTGCGCGATCGCGATCTGCCCACGAGAGTAACTCAAGAGGATCGGCTGCGCGTTGCACGCCTCCGAGCCTCCCGCCGTCGAGTACCGGTTGTGCCCGATCGCCCCACGCACGCCACGCTTCCCCGCCGACGCCTCGAGTTTCAGGATCGTCTCGGGGTCGAAGACCTCGGGGACAAGCCCCATCCCCGTCGCTCCCGCGAGCCGCTCGCCGTTGGAGATCGCGATCCCCGTCGATTCCTGCCCGCGATGCTGGAGCGCGTACAACCCGAGATACGTGTGCCGGACCGCGTCCACACTCGCCCACACGCCGAAGACCGCGCACTTCTCCTTGGGTCCGCCGCCGCGCACGCCGCCTGTGGAGGGAAGCACCGACAGCGGCAGTCGTCTCGCCTGCGTCACCGACCACACTCCCATGAACAAGCCATCATCGCCGCGCCGCACCCACGCCCCCGAACACCACAGGATAGCGGCCCACCTAAGGCCCCTTCGCCGGCGCGTCGTCCATCCCGGGCAATCGCTCCATCGTCCCCTCCCGAGACACCCGCAACTGGTCCGACTCGAGCAGATAGTTCAGAATCGCCGTACGCAGATCCGTCTGCGCCCGGTCCCGATTGTTCTCGGCATCAAGCAACTCGTTCAGCGAGTCCACCAGCGTCTGCGGATCGACCGAGTCCGCCTTCAGTTGCTGCCCCTGCAAACGCCTCCGGTTGATCTCCACCTGCTGCTCGGCCAGTTGCAACTGGAACCGCGCCACATCAATGCTCCGCGTCGCCGCACGCACACTCACGATCACCGTGTCTCGCGACTGCTCATACGACCGCTCCTGCTGCGCAAGCCGGATCTCCGCCTGGCGCACGCCAAGCCGCTCTGTCTCGCGATCCAGAGGCAACGAAAACGTCGCCCCCAACGTGTAGTTCGCATCATCACCACTCGGCGAAAGCCCGACCCGCTCCGATGGATCCGAGGGGATCTCCACGCTCGCGTCCAGCGAGAGATCCGGGCGCACCGCGTCCCTCGCGTTCGCCACGCTGCGCTGCGCATCAAGCACCTGATCCCGCGAGTTCTGCAGGTCCAGGCGATACTCGAGCGCCGCCCGCGTCGCGGCATCCTCATCCAGCACCGGGTCCGGAATGTCCAGATCGATCTCCGCGATCCGCACCGCCGCCTCGGGCGCCAGCCCCAGCCGAACCTTGAACCGATCCAGCCGCAATCGATACGTCTCACGCTGCCCGCGAAGACTCGCCTGGGCCGCAAGCACCCGGCTCGTCGCGATGCTCGTCTGGAACGCATCCAGCCGCCCTGCCTCCACGCGCGCCTGCGTCGAGGTCTCCAGCCGTTTGAGCGCCTCCAACTGCCGCTCCAGGTTCGCGATGCTCGCCTGCGCCTGCTTCAGGTCGAAGAAATCCGTCGCGATGTCCACGAGGTACGTCCGACGGAACCGCTCGAAACTCCGCGCCCGATAGACCAGCGTCCGCTCCGCCTGGATCAGGTCCTCGCGCGCCACGCTCCCAAAGCCGCGCAGCAGAGGCACGCTCCCCGACAAGACCAGGCTCGACGACTGCGTGTACCGTCCCGTCGCCTGCCGACGCAACTGCTCGCTCGCGCGGAACACCCAACTCGCCTCAACCTCACCGCCAAACGGCAGCCGCTTGGTCATCCGCAACCGGTTCACCACCCCCACCGCGTTCTGGAAATCTCCACCCGTCCCTGTTCCCGAGAGTTCCGCGCTCGTGTCATTAAAGAATCGTGGCCCCCACAGGTGACGCTCGATCAGGAGCGAGATCGCCGCGAGGATGTAGTCCTCTTCCGCCGACTTGAACTCGCGCCCGCCCGCCTGGGCCGCACGCAGCGCGCCGCCCAGCGACAGCATCGTCGAAGGATCCACGCTCGCGCCATTCTCATCACCCGATGGTGAGCCGCGCGACATCGAATCCGAATACGCCTTGAACTCACCCGCCGGCGTGTATCGCAACTCGTTCGCCAATGGGTTCACCGTGCCCGGCGTATCGAGCGCTTCACTGGGAGTCGTCCGCCCACTCGCACCCTTGCCTTCGACGCGGCGCGCACTCTCGCCAAGCCGCGCCGAGGTCAACCCCAGAAGACGATCCACCCGCGACTCAACGCTCTCGTGCACGCACCCACACACTCCACCAACGCCAACCAACACGACGGCTATCCAGCCCGTTCGCCGCCAACTCACGGTCCCCTCGACATGCCCCAAGTGTTGTGATCCTGTTCGCGTCATGTTCTTTTATGGACTATGGAGTCTTTTTTTACAAACCACTGCAAACAAATGACTTGGAATCTCATTTTGCCAAATTCTTGCTGATTTCAACCCTTGTTCATATGCTCAAAGCCTTACCCATTCCGATCGAGCCTGGCGCCACGTCTCGGGACGAGCGTGAGTTTCGATCATTCCTCCCTCCTGAGCCCACCCTATGCCCTCCATCACGCACGATGGTCGCAGTCTTCTACTCGATGGCCGTCGACTCTGGATCGCCTCCGGCGCGCTCGCCTACGCACGCCTCCCGCGCGACACCTGGCGCGACCGCGTCCATGCCGCCAAACTCGCCGGACTGAACTGCATCGATGTTCCTCTCTTCTGGAACTGCCACGAGCAGCGCCCCGGCAAGTTCGACTTCAAGGGCGACAACGACCTCCGCCATCTCATCGAGATCATCAAACGCGAGAATCTCTACGCCCTCCTTCGTCTAGGACCATACGTCGGCGATGAGTGGGACATGGGCGGCCTCCCCGCGTGGCTCCTCGAAAATCCCAACGTCAAACTCCGCACCGCCAACGGCCCCTTCCTCGAGGCCTCCTCTCGATTCATCTCCGCCGTCGCCGACCAGGTCAAAGACCTCCAGGTCACAAGCCCCGGCCAGGGTGGCCCCATCGTCGCCCTCCAGATCGAGTCCAGTTGGACCTGTGGCAAGGACCAACTCGCCCACGATTACCTCGGCGAACTCAGCCGATACGCGCGCGAGGCCGGCCTCAACGTCCCCTGCATCAACAACAACAACCTCTGGCAGGCCGTCGAAGGCGAGATCGATGGCTGGGTCGGCAGCGAGGACATGCTCGCCACCATGCGCCAACTCGGCTTCGTCAAGCCCGACCAGCCCCGGTTCGTCATCGGATTCCGCGTCGGACGCGAACGCATCTGGGGCGAGCCCGAACCCACGCCACTCTCCCCCTGGGAAATCCAACGCCGACTCGCCGAGATCCTCGTCGGCGGCGGGCAGTTCAACATCCGACCCTTCGCCGGAGGCACCAACCACGCCTTCTGGGGTGGCCGCTCCGCCGAGGGCTGGGGACGATTCTTCACGACCAGCGCCGATGCCGGCGCGCTCGTAAAGGAAGATGGTTCCCCCGCCCCCGCCTACCACGCCGTCCGCCGCATCGCCCACCTCTCCTCACGCTTCGGACGCGTCTTCTCTCACCTCGACCCCGCCCATCTTCCCGTCGTCCTCGACCCCGGTGCGCCGTCCACAGACGGCAATCCCACCGTCGTCCCCGCCGCCGGCTCACAGGGTGGCATCGTCTTCGTCTTCTCGCCCCCAACCGAGACTGCCAAGCCCAAGCGCGCCAAGAAGACCAAGGGCGCCCTCCCGCCGCCGCCCCCCACGCGAACCTTCTCCCTCCTCATGCCCGACGGCTCCTCCCTCCCCGTGACCTTGGGTGAGCAGTCCGTCGCCTGGTGCGTCTTCCGCGTCCACGTCAGCGGCCGATCCATCATCGACTACTGCAACCTCAACGCCTTCGCGACCTTCGGCCAGACCTTCGTCTGCTTCGGGCCCGCCGGCGCCCGCGCCATGCTCTCGGTCAACGGCTCCCCCGTCGAACTCACCGTCCCCGAAGGCCGAACGCCCCTCGTCATCACCCACGAGGGACTCACCGTCGTCATCGTCTCCGAGCAACTCATCGACCACACCTTCGTCACCGACCACGGCGTCTTCGCCGGCGTCCAATCCATCTCCGCCGACGGCATCGCTATCCCCCTCCCCGGCGAGAAGCACTACACCCACGTCGATGCCGATGGCAAAATGTCCCAGGTCCCCGTCGCCCCCGAGAAGAACTCCAAATCGGAGAAGATCACCCTCGGCACATGGACCCTCGCCGACTGCGACGACTACCTCGCCGGCACCAGCCCGCGCTACGCCACCATCAACGCCCCCACCGAACTCACCCACCTCGGCAGCCCCTTCGGCTACGGGTGGTACCGCGTCCAACTCAAGAACTCCTCCACACGCAAGGCCAAACTCCTCTTCCCCGAGGCCGCCGACCGGCTCCACGTCTTCGCCGACGGCAAGGAAGTCGGCGTCGTCGGCGCCGGCCCCGGCGCGAGCCACGACCTCTCCTTCCCCGTCAAGAAGGGCGACCAGAACATGGTCGTCCTCGCCGAGAACATGGGCCGATTCAGTTCCGGGGTCCACCTCGCCGACCGCAAGGGCCTCTACGGGCACGCCCACGAGTACGCCCCGCTCAACGTCGCCAAGCCCAAACTCGTGCGAGGCACGCCCATCGACGTCCTCGCCGCCATGAGCCCCCTCTGGGACACCCGCGAGGGCGAGACCACTCTCCCCGATCGCGTCACCTGGTCGCTCTCCTCCCGCAAGAAGAGCCCCCTCATCGTCCGCTTCACCAACTTCCCCGGGCGCGCCCTCCTCGTTCTCAACGACGAGATCCTGGGCTACGCCGACCGCGCCGGCCCGCGCGCCATCATCATCGACGCCGAGCGAATCAACAAGGGCACCACCTTCCAGATCGCCATGCTCGCCGAGAACGCCCTCAAGGTCGCCCTCGAGGACGTCGCCGCCGCCGTCGAGTTCTTCGAGGCCTCCAGCACCTTCACCGAGAAGGCCGACTTCGCCTTCGCCAAATGGGAAATGCCCCAGAACACCGCCTTCGGCCCTATGAAGTCCGCCACCAAGGGCGCCGATGGCCCCGCGTGGTACCGCTGCACCTTCAAGGTCGGCACCTCCCATGCCCCGCTCCACCTCGATCCCGCAGGACTCACCAAGGGCCAGATCTATCTCAACGGCCGCCACGTCGGACGATACTTCGTCGCCACGCCCTCGAGCGCCGGCCTCAAGCCCGTCGAGCCCCAGTCCCTCTACCTCCTCCCCGACGCCTGGCTGAAACACGGCCTCGAGAACGAGATCACCCTCTTCGAAGAGCATGGCTCCAGCCCCGCCAAGGCCCGCCTCATCTACGCCAGCCCCGAATCACCCATCCGCTCCTAATTCCCTACATCCTCTCGTGGCACAGGGCCTCCCTTGTGTCTACACCTCCTACACATCCACTCACACCTCGAACCACGCGAGGCCACATTGCCCAAGAAACAAAGTCCCAAACCCGCCCGTCCGACCGCCGCCGCGCCCACTCCAACTCCAGCCAAATCGGCCAAGCCCGATCCCGCGCGGAAGATCTCCCTCGTCCAGCAGGCGATCTCCTTTGCCCAGCGTCGCCACCGCCACCAGACCCGGCGCGATGGCAACACGCCCTACGCCGCCCACGTCGTCCGCGTCGCCTTCACCATCGAACGCGTCTTCGACCACCACGACGAGGCCACCATCGCCGCCGCACTCCTCCACGACACCATCGAGGACACCCACACCGACTTCGAGGACCTCGCCGAACCCTTTGGCCAAGACGTCGCCGGCCTCGTCGCCGCCCTCACCAAGAACATGGCCCTCCCCGAAATCGATCGCGAGCGGGCCTACGACCTCCAACTCGCCCGCGCCGACTGGCGCGCCCGCCTCATCAAACTCGCCGACGCCTACGACAACCTCTGCGACACCGAGACCCTCCCCGATGGCCAGGCCGACGCCAAACGCCTCAAGGACGCCTTCGACCGCGCCCACAGAGCCATCACCCTCGCCGAAACCGACGCGCGAACCCACGACACCAGCCAACGCGCCATCGACGCCCTCACCGCGCTCATCGACGCCAAACTCAAGGCCAAAGCCAAGAAGAAGCCCGCGAAGTAGACGACGCCCTCCTGGTGGCACCGCTCCCGGTTTTGGGTTCTTGGTGGCACTGCTCTCCAGAGCAGTGTTCTCCGCTACCTCTGTCCTTCCCCCCCCAACAGATCCGGCCGCCGCTCCCGGGTCCTCTCCATCATCTTCTCCAGCCGCCACGCCGCGATCTTCTCGTGATCACCCGAGAGCAGAACCTCGGGCACCTCCATCCCCTCCCACACCCGTGGCCTCGTGTAGTGCGGGCAATCCAAGAGCCGCTCGCCCGCCTTCCCCAGCACACCGAAACTGTCGCTCGCGTTCGAGTCCTCGTCGCCCAAGGCCCCGGGTATCAGCCGCACGATCGCGTCGATCAACACCATCGCCGCCAGTTCGCCGCCACTGAGCACGTAGTCCCCGATCGAAACCTCCATAGGCCGAAGCCCCTCGATCACCCGCTCGTCCAGCCCCTCATAGTGCCCCGCAATCATCAACAGCCTCGGCCTCGTCGCGAGCGATTCCACCAACGCCTGCGTGAGCGGCACACCCTGTGGTGTCAACAAAATCCGTGTCGCCTCTCGCGGATCCATCGTCTCCACCGCCGTCACCGCATCAAACACCGGCTGGCACATCATCACCATGCCCGGCCCGCCGCCGAACGGCCGGTCGTCCGTCTTCGCGTGCTTGTTCGCCGCATACGCCCGGATGTCCGTCGCATGGACCTCGACCAGCCCCTTCGCCATTGCCCGTCCCGGAATGCTCACGCCCAACGCCGCGGGCGGCGTGGCGCCGAACATCTCCGGAAACGTCGTCAGCACATCGATCCGCACGCGACCATCGACCCCTTCTCGTGGCACAGGCGTCCCGCCTGTGTCTCCGTTCTTCTACTTCGCCACTTCACTCCAAAAACAAAATCCCCGGGCCACTCGCGCCCGGGGATTGTTGATGCTCTTTGATTCGCGAGATCGGATTACTCCTTCTTCTCGCCCTCACCAGCCGCCGCAGCCGCGGCCGCGGCCACCTTCTTCTTCTCCACATCCTTGCGGTGCCACTCGCGCGTCTTCTCCCAATCCTTCGTCTCGACCAGCCCGTTCTTCGCCAGGAAGTCCATCGCCGTCTCGCTCGGTTGGGCGCCCACGCTCAGCCAGTGCTTGATGCGGTCGGTCTTGATCTGCAGACCCTTCGCCGCGTCCTTCTCCATCGGATCGTAAAAACCAAGTTCCTCGATCACGCGCCCGTCACGACGCGTCCGCTGATCCATCACGCACAACCGAAAGAACGCCCGCTTGTGCCGACCGAACCGCTTGAAACGAATGCGAACCATCGAAACCTCCAAATCGCCCCGGCACAGCCCGGCCATCGCCGACACCTTCACGGAGCATGCCCAAGTTGTTCCTGCTCCAGTCCTTCCGACACCACGCCGGCGACAAAGCAGGGTCGAGATGGTAGCCGCCCGCCCCGCCCCAAGGTGGCCCCATTCCGAGGTGGCATTGCTCCGAGGTGGCACCACTCTCCAGAGTGGTGCAAGTGCCTCACGAAGAGCCGACCCGATCCCGCAGGTCCAGCACCGACGAAAATCGGCCCCCTCAGGCCCCCTTCGTGTCTTCAGAACCAACATCCGGCTTGTCATTTGTAAAACCAGACCGTTCTGTATAAATCTCGCCGCCTGGCGGGATCTCGATCTCCTCGATCACTGTTCGACGCACAACCACCGGACCCTGGGGCGTATCGCGTGTTTCCTCCGTCACGTCGCGTCTGGTCACCACCCCGTGTCCATCGCTATCGCACTTCTTGCCCGGCTCGGCCTTCGCCGCCTGCCATAAATGCCCCACGAACGCCCCCAGCGACCGCATCAGCGGCGGCTTCTTCTTAGGCCCATTCTGGTCGGCACCCCTGGGATGTTCGGAGGACTCCATTTCGCCACCATAGCACTGGCACCGTCCCGCCGCTCACGATACATTGTCCGGCCACGGACTTCGGCTTGCCGTCGCCACCCTGAGATGCATGGACGCCCACACTTCCCTTCGAGGAGCGGTCGCCACCATGCCCAACCAGAACTCACAATCCCGAACCCCGTTCACGCTTGCCGCGGCCGTCGCCCTGTTCTTGTCCAGTGTCACGGAACTCCGCGCCGCCCCACCACTCGTCAAGAAACCCCACCCGATCATCACCGAAATCCTCTACGCCGTCCCCAAAGGCGACGACGGCGACGCCTCACAGGATGGCCGGCGCTCCGCCACCGGCGACGAGTTCATCGAACTCATCAACCCCCACGACACGTCCATCAACCTCAAGGGCTACGCCATCGTTGATGGCCGCCCTCTCAAAGGCCCCGACGCCAAGCCCGCCATCGAGCCGAAAGGAACAGGCCGAGGCGGAAAATCCACAACGCCACGAGGCAAGGGCACACCCAACCCCTCCGACGAACCAGGCGGAGATTCAACTCCCGCGACCAAGAAACCCAAGTCTCGGGTCATCTTCACCTTCCCCGATCTCACATTGAAACCCGGCGAGATCGTCGTCGTCTTCAACGGCTTCGAGACCACACCCAAAGGCTCCGCCGATCAGATCGGAACCTCCACCAAGGCCCCATCCAGGAACCCGAACTTCCACGACGCCTACGTCTTCACCATGCAGACCAAGAGTTCCTATGCCGCCCTCGCCAACACCGGCGACTGCGTCAGCCTCATCGCGCCCGACGCCACGGCCATCGAGTGCGTTCACTGGGGCGACACCAGCGACAAAGACGACGAAGGCACCAACACCACGTCCACACTCGACGAGAAGGCGCCCTCAAGCGACGAGGTCAAGGGCAGCATCCAACGCACCACGCTCCACCAGGGCTCGGCGTTCAAGTCCCACGACTCTCTGAATCTTGCCGCCAGAGGAACGCGATTCAGCCCGGGAGTCTTCGAGGAATCCACCGACCCGGCCCCACCAGCCGATCCATCCGACGACACAAAGAGCGGCTCGTAACGCCTCGCGCCCAGCGAACACAGGTGGGCGCCTGGTCCGAGCAGCCTGGACTCAGTCCTTCTTCTCGCCCTCGATCGGCTCGGGCTCTTCTTTTTTCTCGTTCGCGGCCGGAGTCTCACCCGCGGCGGCCTCTCGCGGAGCCAGTCCCAACGCCGTGCGGATCGCGGCGTCGATCGCCGCGCGCGAGCCATCCTTATGGGCCGCGTTGATCGGCGTGACCGTGCCATCACGCGACACGATCGCCACACCCGGATACGTGAACACGCCGCACGCGTTGGCGAGCGACTCACCAGCCTCGAGCAGCGGCATCGCGCCCGCCAGGCCGGCCGACTCCACGATCGCGCTCGCGTCGGCAGGGTCGCGCTGGCGGACAAGAACGCCATACACAACCAGCCCCTCACCGCCTCCAGTGGCGCCCGCCACGCCCGAGTGCTCGTCGAGAATCGTCTTCAGCGTCGCGTGCCAGTCCCTCGACGAGACGCACCACGAGCCGAAGAAATCCAGGATCGCCACCTTCCCGGAGAGCGACTCCCGCGTCACCTTCTCCCCCGAGCCGACGCGCGTCAACGAGAACTCGGGAAGTCGAATCTCCGGCGGCGGCGGAAGAGGCGCGGGCATTCCCGAGTCAGCACTCTTCGTTCCTTCAACTATCTCCACCGGCCTCGCGTCCGTCACCAACGGCTTTCCCGGCGAAGGACGCGGTGGCTTGGCCTCGACCGGGTTGATCGCCGGCGCCGCCGTCCGGTCCTCGCCATATCCCTCGGGAAGTGCGACGCGCAGCGACTCGCGCGTGAACGCCGGGCTCTCGCTCACGCTCGTCGCGCGCACGCTCCGCAGATTCCACGTGAACGCGTCATCGCCGTCGCCCACGGCCTTCTTGCTCCGCCGGGGCAATCCATCCTCCGTGCCGAACCACCACATCATCTTCGCGCCCCGCGCGCCCGACCTCATCCACACCCCCTCACACGCCACACCGTCGATGGTCTCGGGCTCGAGCAGGCCATAAGACGTCGCCCCCGAGTTCAGGAACTTGTCGAACGGACGCGCCGTCATGATGTCCTCGAGGCGCAGCGTCTTGGCGGCCTGAAGCGTTGTGCCCCGGGCGCTCCGCGTCGGCTTCTCGATCAGTTTCCGATCCGAGTGGTCGATCCATTCCGCCGTCCGCTCCAGCCACGTCGCGTTGAACCCCTGGTCGAGCGGCGTCCCCGCCTCCGCGCCGCTCACCGACACAATCCACGTCGAGTCCCCCGACTCGCTCGTGCGGAGCATCCGCACATCCCCCGACGAACCCTTCATCATGCTCGCGACGAGCGCGCTGGGGGTGTACTCCACCGAGAACGCAAGCGACGATGTGTTCTCCAGCACCGACGCCGCGCGTTCGAGAATCCCCTTCGCCCGGGCCACGTCGCCGCTGAGCACGCTCGAATCGCTCGCCGTGCCCGGCGTGGTCGCCGGGAGCGCCATCGGCTCGGGCGACGCCTCAGCATCGGCCGTCGGCTGCGCCCACGCGCCGCCGACGATCGACACGCTCGCGACACCCGCCAGCACCCCGCGAACCCAATTGAACGCAACGACGCCCCTCAAAATCCTCTGACGATTGCCATTCATTGAAAATCCACCTTGGGCATCGCCCCGTTCTCCGTCGCCGGCGGCCTGAGCATCATCGCCAGAGCACCCGCCGGATCCTCAGACGCCATCAATGCCTCGCCCACAATCGCGATCTGCACGCCCACGCGCCGAAGTCGCGCCAGGTCCCGCGACGCCGAGACCCCCGCGTCCGACACCAGAACGCCCCGATCCTCGACCATGTCCGCGAGGCGGAGCGTCGTCGTCAGGTCGGGCTCGAGATTCTCCGCGTTTCGATTGCTGATCGACAACAGACAGTAACTCGGATGCGGAAACCCGACATGATGCCTCACACGCAGCAGGTGCTCCATCGAGTGCACCTCGATCAGGCTCGTCAGCCCCAGCCGCTGCGCCAAAATCAGCATGTCGAGCAACTGCCCCTCGGGCAGGATCTCACTCGTCAGGATGACCGCATCCGCCCCCGCGGCCCGGCTCTCCCAGATCTGCCACGGATCCACGATCAGATCCCGCCGAAGCACCGGCAGATCCGTCGCTTCTTTCACCACCCGCAGGTCCCCCAGACTGCCGCCCAGATGCCCCGCGTCCGTCGGCACCGAGATCGCGCTCGCCCCCGCCTGTGAATATCGTCTTGCAAGCGTCGCGAGCGCCTCCCGGCTCGCCGGGGATCCGCCGAACTCCGGCCGAAGCCACGCCCCCGACGCCGACTTGCGTGAAACGTCCGCGATGATCGACACCCCACCCTCGCCCGAGGCCCCAGCATGCCGAGTCACGGCCGTGAAGAAGTTCCGAGGCGACTCCTCGCTCAGCGCGCTCGCCTCCAGTTCCGAGAACGCCATCGCCGATTGAAGTCGAGCGACCTCCGCTCGCTTGAGCGAGGCCAGATGGTGGAGTAGGTCGGTGTTCGGGATCACTGCAGACATTGTTGGCCTTCGCCCCGTGGCACACACGCTCCACGCCATCCTCGCCCTCCTCCCCCAGACGTCCTCCACCACGGTGCCCGTCACGGATTCGAACGCCCTTTCCAAGGTCGGCGAGCAGATCTCCTCCGCCGCCTCTCACACCGCTGGCGAGACGTGGATCCTCGTCCTGGCTGCCCTCGTCCTCGTCGGCCTGCTCATCGGGCGACTGGTCCGCCACAACGAGTCCCCCCTCGCCCACCGCACCGTCGAGGAGCACCCGTGGTGGCTCTACCTCGCGTGCGCCTTTGCCACCTTCGTCGCGCTCAGCATCGGCCCGAGCCTGGCCACCACTCTGGGACTCTTCAAGGGCGACTCGCCGGAGAGTTACCGACTCCTCGTCGCGACCCAACTCTGCGGCTCGCTCGTCGGGGCGCTCATCGGCCTGCTCCTGGTCCGCCTCGTCGTCGCCTCGGCCTCGTCCTCGGGGCTCGACATCAAACTCGGCGATCTCCCGCGCGGACTTCTGTGCTTTGCCATCGCCATCCCCGTCGTCTTCGCGTCGGGCATCCTCGCGACCGCGATCCAGCGCTCGATGGGCGGCAGCATCGACACCCTCGCCCATCCGCTCCTCACCAAGATGGCCGACCACCAGAACGACCCCTGGACGCTCGCTCTTATCGCCCATGCCGTGGTCCTCGCGCCGATCGCCGAGGAGGTCATCTTCCGTGGGTTCCTTCAGTCCGCGGCGCTGCGCCTCGTGAAGCGTGCCTGGCTTGCCGCCACCATCTCGGCCGTGCTCTTTGCCGCCATCCACATCGGCACGGGCGAGAACGCGATTCCCTGGTACGCCATCGTCCCCATCTTCGTGCTGGGTCTCGCCAACGCCATCGCCTTCGAGCGCACCGGCCGCCTGGGAGTCCCCATCGTCATGCACATGGCCTTCAACCTCGCCAACATCCTCATCGCAAAGAACGCCTGAGATTTGCGGGCTTTCTCGAATCCCTACACTCGCCGCGTGATGACGACCCCTCCATCCCACAAGCCCCGCATCCTCACCGGCGACACGCCCACCAGCCGCCTCCACATCGGGCACTACGTCGGCTCGATCGAGAATCGCCTGCACCTGCAGGACAAGTACGACTGCTACATCCTCCTCGCCAACATGCACGCCTACACCACGCGCGCCGAGCAGCCCGACGAGATCCGCCGCAGCACGCTGGAGATCGTCAAGGACTGGATCGCCTGCGGCATCGACCCCAGCAAAAGCACCATCGTCCTCCAGACCGAGGTCCCCGCGATCGCGGAACTCACGTGGTTCTTCGCGATGCTCCTGCCGTTCAATCGCGTCATGCGCAACCCGACGCTCAAGACCGAGATCGAGTCGAAGGGCCTGGGGGACCAGTACTCCTTCGGGTTTCCGATGTACGCCGTGGGGCAATGTGCGGACATCCTCGCCTTCCGGCCCGACCTCGTCCCCGTCGGCGAGGACCAGATCGCGCACATCGAGATGACCCGCGAGGTCGCGCGGCGGTTCAATCAGGTGTATGGCAATGTGAATCCCAAGACCGAGGACGAGGATTACGTCAAGGCCGGGGGCCTGTTCCCTATCCCGAAGGCCAAGGTCGGGCGCGTCGGCCGTCTCGTCGGGACCGACGGCTCGCAGAAGATGTCCAAGAGCCTCAACAACGCGATCTTCCTCTCGGACTCGGCGAAAGAGGTCAAGAAGAAGATCAACGCCATGTACCCCGGCCAGAGCCGAAACCCCGACGAGCCGGGGAACCCCGAGATCAATCCCGTCTTCTCGTACGCCGACGCCTTCGTGAAGGACACGCAAAAGGTCGAGGAGTACCGCGAGCGCTACAGGAAGGGCGACAACCTCGGCGACGGCCACGTCAAGGCCCTCGTCATCGACGCAATCAACGAACTCCTGGACCCCATCCGCGAACGCCGGGCGAGGCTCGAGGGTGAGTCGGGCGACAGCGAGGCCATCGACATCATCCGCGCCGGCACGGCGAGAGCCAACCAACTCGCCGAGGAAACCCTGCACCTCGCGAAGCAGGCGATGCGGCTCGACTACGGCCCGCGCACGCTGACGCTCTAGTTCCTCAACGAGATCACCGCTCCTGGTGGCACCGCTTTCCAGAGCGGTGATCGTGCACACCAAGAACGGGATGATCACAATCGTGGTGGAAGAACACGAAGAAACACCGCTCTGGAAAGCGGTGCCACCCACGAAAGGATCAAGACCATGCGCCCGTCACTCGCCTCACGCCGCCTCGGCAATGCCGATCGTCGTGTCACCATCCCCCGCCCCCCCCTCCCTGCCCAAACCGCATCGTGAACCCCGCGGGCGTGCTCGTCTTGGCGCCGCGCTTGGCGACGACGACGTACGCCACGCTGTGGGTGCCGACGGGGAGCGTCGTGTCGACGAACTCGCGCGTGCCGACGGTGTCGAGGATCTCGTATCTCCCGGAGTTGTTCAGGCGGCGCGAGACCTGGAAGGTCGTGCCCACGGCACCGTCGGGCTGGCGCGACTTCCACGTGAGCGTGAGCGCGCCGAAACTGTCGAACGCGCCCGCGAAGCCATAGGGCGGCGTCGGTCCTGGTGGCACCGCTCTCCAGAGCGGTGATTGTGCGCACCAAGAACAAGATAATCACGATGATGGCGGATGAACACGAAGAAACACCGCTCTGGAGAGCGGTGCCACCATTGACTCATGCCCTCGCCAGCACCATCGCCCGCTCGTACACCTCTTCTAATCGCTCCACCATCGTCTCGCTCCCGAACTCACGCAGGCAC
Organism: Phycisphaerales bacterium; assembly: GCA_016699835.1. Lineage (NCBI taxonomy): Bacteria > Pseudomonadati > Planctomycetota > Phycisphaerae > Phycisphaerales > Phycisphaerales bacterium. Next base: position 1,935,680 of record CP064987.1, on the reverse strand, counting down.
ATTTCTCTTCCCCGCTCGGCGAGGCGTTGGCGCTCCTGTGGGTTGGCCGCGCACCACGCGATCGCCTCGCGCAGGCCCGAGATGTCGCCCACGCGGACGAGGCGGCCCGTCTGCATCTCGATGCAGGCCTCGCGCGTGCCGTCGGCGTCGTAGGCGACGGGACAGACCCCCCTCCCGTCATTCCCACCCTCCCCCGCCAGCAGCGCCTGCGGCACCGTCCGCGGCAAACCCTCACGCGAGGACGGATGAGCGAGGATGTCCATGGCCCGCATGAGGCCGGGGACGCGCGTTGGGGGCACAAGCCCCGTGAGGACGAGTTGGGCGGCAGGGTGCGTACGCTCATCCACCCCATCTCGTGGTGCAGGGAGGGGGGGCGGCTCGCCTGCATTTCCCTCTCCTACTTCTTTCTTCTCTCCTTCCCGATCCAACTCGCGCACGCCGATCCCCATCGCCCACGCCTTGGCGACCAATCGCCCACGCCACCAGCCGTCGCCGACCCACAGCAGCCGCCACGACGGGTTCGTCTTGAGAATTCCGCCCAGCGCCTCGAGCAGATCATCGTGCCCCTTGTGCTGGGCGAGGCGGGCGACGGTGCCGATGACGAAGTCGTCGTTCGTGAAGCCGAGCGACGCCCGCATGGGCTCGCGGGATTCCTCGATCGAGAAGTTGGTAAACGGCGTGAGATCGATCCCCGAGCGCACGGTGACGTACTGCTCGGGCCGGCCGATTCGCCTACGCAGGAACTCGTCGCGCATGGCGTCGGCGACGCAGACGATCGAATGGCAGCGACGGGCCGCGAAGCGCTCGGCGTGGGTGTACACCATGTTGACGAGACGCGTCTTCGAGCGTGAGAACATACCTCCATCCACCGGCATGAACGGCGGGCCGTGCACCGTGTGGACGATGCCGCAGCGTTCCGCCTTCGCCATCCTCGCGAGTTCCTTCCACGCGGCCCATCGCCCCAGGATTCCCGCCTTGCTGCTGTGCGTGTGGACGATGTCGGGCCTGAGTCTTCGGATGAGCGGGCGGAGTTCGTGGTGGAAGCAGACGTGATCCGCGAAGGGATTCACGGGGCGGATGAGGTGCCTGAGTTCGTGCGTCTCGATGGAGCGGCCGTCGGCGGTGCGAAACGCCCTGACGCGATCGAGCATGGAGCCCTCGGGGCCGAAGATGGGCCCGAAGGCGAGATGAACCTCGTGCCCGCGGCGCGCCTGCCCCTCGCAGGAGAGGACGGTGTTCTCCTGGGACCCGCCGAGGATGAGGCGCGTGGAGATGTGGAGGATGCAAAGGGGCACGTGTTACAGATCCTTGTACCTCACCCACTCCAAACACAACCCCTCCGGCGGCGAAGTCGGTCCCACGAGCCGGCGATCCTTCGCCTCCAATGCTCGCCGAATGTCGTCGGGCGAGAGCCTCCCTCGCCCAGCCTCGATGAGTGTTCCCGTGATGATGCGGACCATGTTGTAGAGGAAGCCGCTGCCCGAGACCTCGACGCGGAGGCGCCGGGGCCAAGGGCTTTCGTCGGCATCGCTTCCGGTGGTTGGAGTCGCGTCCACCACCTTGCACTCGTAGATGGTGCGCACCGTCGTCAGTCGCCCATGTCCCGCGGCCGCGAAGGCGGCGAAATCGTGCTCGCCCACCAGAACTCGCGCCGCTTCGTTCATATGATCGATGTCCAACGCGTGCCACACGTGCAGGCAGAATCGTCGATCCCACATCGCACGCAACCCGGATCCAAACGGCGGCGGCGGCGACACGTGCAACAAGTACGAGTACCCCTTGCTCGTGCAATCCCCGATCGGATCGAATGAATCCTCGACGTGCTCGACCCGGACCACCTGCACATCACCCGGCAGTCGTCCGTTGATCGCACGGCGGAGTCGATCCAGCCCGCGCGACACAGGCCACCCGCCGTGCCGAGTGCCGGTCATCACCTCGTCCGCGGCCAAGTCCTCTGCCTTCTCTCGTGGGGCAGGTGGCCCGCCTGCCCCTACCTGCCCTACCTCTTCTCGTGGCACAGGGAGGGGGGGCGTCCCGCATGTGTCTTCCTCTCCTCCAACCGCATCATCACCCGAACACGTAAACGCCGCCACCTGCCCCCGCGCGTGCACCCCCGCATCGGTCCGGCTCGCTCCCTGCACCATCACCGGCTCGCGCACGATCTCACGCACCGCCCGCTCCACCACCGCCTGCACCGTCCGCAGCGCGATCCGACCCGGCGTCCCCGCCACCAACCCCGCCTCGACATGCCTGAGCAGATGGGCGCTCGCCCGCGGATCACCCTCCTCCGGCGCGAGCGGCTCCTGCTTCTGCCACCCGCAGAACTCCGTCCCGTCATACTCGATGGTCAGTTTGTATCTCGGCACGCACTCACCAAAACCACCCGGAGCACACCCACACCACCAACCCGCCACGAACATCGAGAGAACGCCTCTACGTCTCACGCTCGGATCCGTCCGCCTCGTCGTCCACCACCACCCGCTCGCGCTCGTCCTTCTTGTCGCGGAACCGCCGATGCTCCGCGTCGGCCCACTTGTCCGCGAGTTTCCACCACCACAGCGTGAACGGCACCCCCAGCAGCAGGATCAGCCCCACGATCACCACGATCGATGTCGTCACGCTCGGCATCGCTCACTCCCTCGCCGACGCGACGACGATGGTCCGGTCGTCGCTCCGATTCGATAATCCCGCGAACGCGCCAAGATCCTCGATAACCGCCGACAGCAACGCCGAAGCGTTCCCGATCTCGCCGCCACTCTCGCGGATCACGCGCTCGAGGCGCTCGACGCCATACATCTCGCGCCGGTCGTTGAACGCCTCGGTGATGCCGTCGGAATACACCACCAGCGACTCGCCCGGCTCCAACCGGATCGACCGCGAGGCGTACGACGCGTCCGACGTGATCCCGATCGGCAAACCCACCTCATTCCCGTCGATTTCCTCCACGCGCCCATCCCGCCGGCGAAGCAGCGGCCGGGGGTGCCCCGCGTTGCACAGCGTCAGCATTCGCGACCGATCGTCATAGACCGCGTACACCACCGTCACGAACGAGCCAAGCCTCGACGTGTACCTCGTCGTGATCGCCGTGTTGATGAACTCCATCGCGCGATGCGGCTCCAGCCCGCCATTGCCGGCGTCCCGGGGCATCATGTGCGCGATCGCGTGCAGGATCGCCATCAGCACCGCCGCCGGCGTCCCGTGCCCCGAGACATCCGCCACCAGCATCGCCCAACGCCCCTCGCGAAGTGGAAAGAAATCGAAATAGTCGCCACCCGCCTGCGTGCTCGTCTGATAGTGCGTCGCGAGGTCCAGCGTCCGCATCGCCGGCGTCTCCTGCGGCAGGAGCGCCATCTGGATCTCCCCCACGACGCGGAACTCCCGATCGAGCGCCGCGTACGCCTCCTTCACCTCGCGAGACAGCACCAGATTCTTCGTCACACGCCCGAAGAGGTTGCTGATCCAGAGCATCTCGGGGAGTCGCGACGGATCGAACGCGTACGGCCTCGCCGACATCTGCACGACCATGTTCAGCGCCTCGCCGTCGTCCCACGTCGGGAGCGCCACCAGGCTGCTCATCCCCTCCAGATACTCCGCCGCCGGGTCCAACGCCGTCACGCGAACGTCATCGATCAGCCGCGGCTCCCCCGCATAGATCAGTTCCGAGAGCAGCCCGCCCTCGAACAGCGGCAATCGCTCGCGCTCCTTCCACGGATCCAGCGCGATCGGCCAGGTCGAACTCCGCGTCACGCGATAGAAGGGCGACTCCAGGCCCCGACGAGAGATCGAGACCACCCGATCCGCCTCGGATATCTTCCGAACCCGCTGCGCATACGCCAGCACCGACTCTTGCGGATCGTCCGAATACCGGCTCGTGGTCTTCAAGAGATCGATGATGTCACGCAGACGCTCGTCCCGCGCCGACGCACGACCGCCCTCGCGCCGCGTGCCCGCAGGACCCACATCACCCATGCCGACACCCGCGATTCCTCGACATCTTCGCCCCCACTGGATCTAGATCTCCACCAGTTCCATGTCCGCCGTGCGTGCCGCCTTGGGTGATGGCCTCGACACCTCGCCGAAGGCCGACAGCCCCGCCGCCACCATCTCGCCGCGCACTCGAGCCGCGTCGTACACCTCGCGCCACGCCACCGCCACCCGCGCCCCCGCCGGCACCTGCGCCTTCGTCGAGATCACCGGCACGGGCATCGCCCGCTCGCTCGGCGGCGGCGAGCCATCCAAGACCGCCTCCAGATCCAGAGCGATCTGCCCCTCACTCTTGGCGAGTTCGATCACCGGGATCGCCTGCTCGAACGCCTGTAGCAGACCGCCGACGTTCTCGAACGTCCCCGCCTTCTCCACCCACGTCGCCCCAGGCAGCACCACGCTCGCCACGTCCATCACGCTCGACGCCAGCGTGTCCACGAGCACCACGAACTCCCCCGCCAGCGCCTTCTTGAGTTCCGCCGTCCCCCACTCGCTCGGATAGTTCCCCGTCAGGATCACCGCCCCGACCGATCCCCCCGGCTCCTGCAGCATCTTCACCAGCGACTCGTAACTCGCCACGTGCGACGCCCCGCCAAACCCCGAGAGCACCCGCCGCACACCCCGCGCGTTGGGACACTTCTCCGCGCTCACGCGGAACGCCTTCGGATCATCCGCCTTGATCCCCTTGGGGTAGTACCGATCCTGCCCCAACACCGGCACAGGCCCGACCGCCAGAATCGCCCTCGGGTCCAGACGCCATGCCAACCGGGCGAGCAGAAACGCCTCCTCGCACGACAGCATCGGGCTGACCATGACAGCCAGGCGCTTGCCACGCCCCGTCGCCGCGGCGATCCCCTCGATCGCGTCCGCGTATCCCTTGGCGAAGTCCGTCTCGACGAGACGCCCGTGATGCCGGCGCATGGCCGACGTCAGCCGATCCTGGCTGTGCACAAACGACCAGCCGTGACGCACCTCGTCGGTGATCCACCACTTGTTGACCTTGTCGTTGGTCCTGGGCTTGATGCGGTGGACCTTCCCCTCGTTGTGGTGCACCCAGATGTTGTCCCCGCTCGCGGTGATGCCATCGATCGATGGCGTTTCCTTGAGGAACCACACGCGCTGGGCGAAGAGGAAGTCCTTGTCGAGGAGGGCGCCGACGGGGCAGAGATCCACGACGTTGCCGGAGAGTTCGTTGTCGAGGGCGACGCCCGGGAAGACGTCGATTTCTTCTTTATTTCCGCGCCCCTGCACCATCAACTCGCTCGTCCCCGCCACCTCGCGCGTGAACCGCACGCACCGCGTGCACATGATGCAGCGGTCGCTGTACAACAGCACGTTCGGCCCCAGGTCCTTCTTGGGCTGCTTGACCTTCTGCTCTTCGAAGCGGGAGGTGCCCCGGCCGAACTGGTACGAGTAGTCCTGGAGGAAGCACTCGCCGGACTGGTCGCACACCGGACAATCCAGTGGATGGTTGATGAGCAGGAACTCCATGACCGCCTTCTGATTCGCGACGGCCTTGGGCGAGTCCGTGTGCACCACCATCCCGTCCACCGCCGGCGTCTGGCACGTCGGGATGAGTTTCCCGCCCATGAACGGCTCGATCGCCCCGCTCTTGGGGTTGGGCGCATAGCACTCTGCGAGGCAGATCCGGCACGACGCCACCACCGACAGACCATCGTGATAGCAGTACTGCGGGATCTCCGCGTGCTCGCCCACCTCGCCCCGCACCACCAGGTCGTTGGCGACCTGAAGGATGGTCTGGCCGGGCTTGAACTCGGTTTTCACGCCATTGATGATGATCGAGGGCATAGGTCGCAATCCTAGTCGCCCATCACTTGCGTCCCCAACCCTCGGCAAACAAACGCCCTAGCCTTCAAACCGCACGCGGCCACCGATGTGGCGACGCGAACCATCGTCTTCCCTGCTCCCACCATGCCCATTCTTCCCCTTCCCCAGTTCGAGGCCGATCTTCTCGCCGACGAGGCCGACCAGAAGACCTACGCCGATCTCACGCCGCCCAAGACGATGGTGGTGCGATACGGCGCGATGTTCCAGGTCGGCGAGTTCCCCTACGACGGCGACGCCAAGCCCGGCTGCGGCAGCAAGATCGTCATCAGGACGCATCGCGGGACCGAGATCGGGGAGATGCTCACCACCACCTGCCCCAACTCCGGCTGCGGCAAGAGCGTCTCCCGAAAGCAGATGCTCCAGTACATCGATCACTCCGGCGGCCGCGACTACCCCTTCTCCACCGACGGCCGCGTCCTCCGCGTGGCGACGCTCGAGGACATGGACACGCAGGCCAAGATCGAGCAGTCGCGTCACGAGTTGCGCCTCAAGGCCCGCCGCCTCGCCGAGTCGCTGAAGATGCCCCTCAAGATCGTGGATGTCGAGGCCCTCCTGGGCAACGAGCGGCTGATCGTCTATTACACGAGCGAGGAACGCCTCGACCTCTCGCACCTCCTGAAACTCCTCTCCGACGAGTTGCACGAGCGCATCGATCTCCGCCACGTCGGCAGCCGCGACGAGGCCCGACTCACCGCCGACTACGAGAAGTGCGGGCAGTACTGCTGCTGCAAAAACTTCCTGAAGGTCTTGAAGCCCGTCAGCATGAAGTCCGCCAAGGTCCAGAAGGCCACCCTCGATCCCATGAAGATCAGCGGCCGCTGCGGACGGCTCATGTGCTGCCTCCGATACGAGGACGAGTCCTACGCCGAACTCGCCAAGAGACTCCCCCGCCGAAAGTCCCGCGTCGGCACCCCCGAGGGCGATGGCCTGGTCCTCGACTCCCAGATCCTCACCCAACTCGTCCTCGTCGAACTCGACGAGATCGGCACCGATGGCAAGATCCGCCAGGTCGCCATTCCCGTCGAGGACCTCACCCCGCCCGTCTCAACCACCAGACCCGTCCGCGAGTTCCCCACCCCCCACTCTCGCCCCCCCCACCCCCCCCGCCCCCCCCGCGGCGGAGATGGATCGCGTTCGGGCGGAGGATCACGCCAGGGGTCCGGCTCGCCAACATCGCCATCCGATCGGGGCACGCGGCCCGATCGCGCCTCGCCGCCGACTCCACATGAGCCGGGCCCGGCACGCAATCAACCGGACTCCCCCCGCGCCGATCGCCCCCCCCTTCACCCCCCCCCTCACCCCCGACCCGCATCGCCACCAAAGCGCGACACCGCCGACGACAACATCGACGACAACATCGACGACAACATCGACGACATCATGGCCGCCCTCGACGAACAAGACGTCGGCGGCCCCGATCGCGCTCGACCCCCACGCGACACCGGCCCGTCCTCCAACAAAGACGCCGGGCCACGAGATCAAGGTGAGCGTGAGCCGGGTTCCGGCTCTGGCCACCCCCCCCGCAAGCGCCGACGTCGCCGACGCCGGGGCGGTGGTGGTGGTGGCGGCGGCGGAGGTCCGGGTGGCGGTGGCGGCGGCGGTGGCGCATAACACCCAGGGTCAACGATCCCTTCGCCCCCTCCCACGCGCAACTTTGACGCCTCCCACACCCTTCGGCATGCCTGCCGAGCCTCTCGGCTGCCATGACACGCCTCTCGGCTGCCATGAAACGCCTCTGGGCTGCCATGAAACGTCTCTCCGCTGCCATGAAACGTCTCTCCGCTGCCATGAAACGTCTCTCCGCTGCCATGAAACGTCTCTCCGCTGGCCAGAAACGTCTCTCCGCTGGCCTGCCGGGAGAGAAAACACCGACGCCGAACGATTCAGACAGCCCCGCGAGACGCGCCAATGGCGAGTCGCGACTGCCCCCCCTCACCCCCTCACCACTTCACCTCTTCACCTCTTCACCTCCCCACCCTCACCTCCCCAACCCCACCCTACCCTCACCCCAATGACCGCCTCCCACGCCGCCCGCTCCCACATCAAGGAGACGGTGATCTCCATGATCATCGCCTTCGCCCTCGCCTTCGTCTTCCGCGGCTTCGTCATCGAGCCTTTCCAGATCCCCACGGGATCCATGGGCCCAACCCTCCTGGGCCAGCACCTCCAGGTCCGCGACGAGAACGCCGGCAACGAGTGGGTCGTCGCTCCGCGCGACATGCGACGCAACACCGCCATGGGCGAATCAACCCAGGGCACCGCGGGCAACCCCCTCAAACTCAAGAACCCCCTCACCGCCCAGGACCTCCCACCCACCTTCAACCAGCGCCTCCGCTCGGGCGACCGCATCTTCGTCTTGAAACTCGGCGCCCCCCACCGCTTCGACGCCATCGTCTTCAAGAACCCCACCAACCCCCAGGAAAACTACATCAAGCGCCTCCTCGGCCTCCCCGGCGACTGGATCGCCCTCATCGACGGCGACGTCTTCGCCCGCACCCCAAGCGAGGCCGACTCAGCCGACCCTACTCACGATGCCCCCTCCCATGATGCCTGGAACCTCCCCGGCTGGCGCTGCGTCCACAAGCCCGAACGCATCCAGCGCTCCATGCTCCAGCCCGTCTTCGACTCGCAGTACACCCCCAAATCCGGCTCCACCTTCCGATCCCCCTGGCTCCCGGCGACGACTTCTGGCGCGGGGGGGTGGGACACCTCAACCGGCATCTATACCTACTCCGCCTCCACGCCGACGACGCTCTCGTGGGATGCCGCCCGCCGACCCCTTCGCGACTACTACGCCTACGACCAGACCACCAACGCCCCCCACGACCGATTCCCCGTCGGCGATCTCGCCATGTCCCTGGGCTTCCGCCCTACCAGCCCCGACGCCGCCCTCTCCGCCGTCATCACTGCCCGCCGCCACGAGTTCCGCGCCGACCTCACCCCCACCAGCGTCGTCCTCCGGGTGCGCTCGCTCGACAGCGGCGACCAGGACGCGCCATGGACCGACCTCGCCAAAGCCAACCTCTCCGGCGCGCTCAGCCCGGGCCAGGTCGCCAACATCGAGTTCTGGAACATCGATCAGACCCTGACCCTCTTTGTCGATGGCGAGGAGATCGCCAGAGCCGAGTACGCCTGGTCACCCGACGAGCGCGTCCGCGCCGCCACCAACCTCGGCCCCGACTGGTCCGCCATCATCGCTCGCGACCCCGGCCTCCTCACCGACCCCGATTCCTACTTCGCCTCCACCGTCCGCTGGGAGTTCAAGGGCGCCGGGCCCTTCACCCTCTACCGCGTCGCCCTCGCCCGCGATGTCTACTACCAGCCCCAACTCCTCGCCCGCGACACCCCCGCCCGCGCCACCCACCCCATCACCACCATGCGCCTTAGCCCCGACCAGTTCTTCGTCTGTGGCGACAACAGCCCCTACTCCCAGGACGCCAGAACCTGGCCCCCCAACAACCCCTGGGCCGACGAGATCGACCCCACCCGAGGCGTCGTCAACCGAAAACTCCTCATCGGCAAGGCCTTCGTCGTCTACTTCCCCGCCCCCAAATGGAAGGGCAGCATCCCCATCCCCGACTTCGGCCGCATGCGGTTTATCTGGTAGACCGTCGACACCGGGTCGCCGCTGCACAACTCGGATCGCTCACCCCCGCCGCAGCCCCTCCACAACCTCCCCAAATCCCATCGGCTTCTCGCTCTGCTCCCCCGTCTTGAGGTCCTTCACGCTCGCCGTCGTCATCGATTCCACGATCACCGCGGCCCTCGCGTGCAAGGCCGACGCCTCCTGCAGCAATTTCCCGACGTTCTTCGTCGCCTTCGACGTCGTCCGCGCGTGCAGGCCCGCCGCGCGAAGCCGCGCCACCAGCCCGCGCACCGCGCCGTCGGCCTCCGCCGTCCCGTTGGAGATCACAAACGCCTCGGGCCTCCGCGACGCCGGCCGTGCCGAGAGCGCATCCATCATCGCCGCATCATCGGGCCACAGCCCACGCGACTCGAGCACCAGCCCAAGCACCACATCTCCCATCCCGAACCCGATCGCCGGCGTCGAGGGCCCACCAAACAGCCCGATCAGATTGTCATACCGCCCGCCCCCCGCCACCGCGCGCTCGCCATCCGCGATCGCCTCAAACACCGTCCCCGTGTAATACGCCAGCCCCCGCGCAATCGAGAGATCCAGCACGCACCACGCCGAGATCCCGCTCGCCTCCAACTCGCCTCGCAACGCCGCGAGCGCGGCACCGCCGCCCCCCCCGCCAATCTCACTCCCCCCAACGATCGTCAGTTCCCCACCCGACGCGTACGCCTGCTCAATTGCTCTCGCCCGTTCGCGATACGCATCAAGCACAAACCCCGCCTCACCACACATCTTCTCGGCCTCCACGGCCGGGAGTTTCGCGACCTTGTCCAGCGCCTGCAGCGCGCGGTCCACGCCGCCCTCTCCCACCCCGATCGATCGCAGGATCTCCCCTGCCACGCCCCGATGGCTCAGCCGCACACGCACATCACTCTCACGCAAACCCAGCGTCGCGAGCAGATCCACCAGGCACGCGATCACGTCGGCATCCGCCCGCGCCAAAGACTCCACCGTCGCCTCTCCCCCCCCAACGCCCACCACATCCACGTTCCACTGCAAAAACTCGCGCAGTCGCCCGCGCTGGGGGCGCTCCGCCCGGAAGCACGACTGCTGCCAGAACCACTTCGTCGGCTTCGGCAATGACCCCGCCCGCTGCGCATACAGCCGCGCCAGCGTCGGCGTGAACTCCGGCCTCAAGGCATACGTCTTCTCGCCCCCCGCCCTCTGGAAACTGAACAACTCGCTGACGATCCCCTCGCCGCTCTTGATCGTGTACAGGTCCAGGTGCTCGAACGTCGGCCCGTCGATCTCCTCGAACCCATGCCGGATTGCCGCGTCGCGCCACGCGCGCTCGAGGTACTGCCGCCGGCGCATCTCCGCCGGATAGAAGTCCCGCGTCCCGCTGGGAGACGCCGGCACTGCCGCCCTTCCGCCCTGGTGTTTCTCGCTGCTCATGCGCGACGCAAGGATACGTCGCTACTGCCCGCGCGCCCGAAGCCGCGCATCGCGAAAGAGGTCCGCCAGCGGGATCCGCTGGAACAACTGCATCCCGTTCTGCGCGCTCGTGCGATAGACCAGCAACTCCTCACGCCGGGAGTCCAGCACCATCAGCATCTCGTCGTTGGTCCCCTCGGCCGTCAGCACCGTCAACGCCCCGGCCTTCGAGACCACCGCCGCGTTCGCCGCCGACACCCCGGGAATAGTGATCGTCGCCCCGCGATCGCCCCCAAACAGCATCGCCCCCGCGAGCACTCCCGCCAGGAGCCACAGCCCGCGCTCCACGAGGCGCATCGCCGTTCCACCCGTGCTCGTGCGCGTCTCGCTCATCGCCCCGGATCCTGCTCGGCCTCGCTGCCGATCTGCGAATACCCGATCCCCACCAGCGCCTGCCGCCCGTTGTCCCAGCGCAGCGCCACGATCTCCTCGTTCGCCGCGTCCACGACATAGATCGCCTCGGGCCCGCCACTGGGGAGCCGCCCGCTGACCATCGTGTACTCCCCGCGAGGCCGCGACCGGTCCTGCGCCCACGCCATGGGCGACCACTTCATCGCCAGCCCGCCGACCAGAATCGCGTTCACGCCAACGAGCATCGCCACACGACCACGGCGCGCCCCGCCCGCCCTGTGTCCATCCCGCGATTCAACCTTCGAGTCGCCCATGGTTTCCTTCCACCACTCCCAGCGTTGCCGGTCAATGGGTGCGTGCGTCATCACAGCGCCGACACCAACGCCCGCTCCACGCACGTCTCACGACACCGGTACCGGCGACGCACGCCACAACCCATCCACGCGTGGCTCGTTAGTCCTGGTGCCCGCGCTTGCTCGGGATCACGGCCGCCCCCACCACGATCCCCATCAGCGCGATCGCGATGAGCATGTTCAGCACGTAACTGTGCGTGTCATCCTCTTTCCCCGGAGCCGGCGGACGGATCTCCTCGATCTTCTGCGACGACTGCGCCCGCGCCGTGGACACCGGCCCAATGGCCGAGCCCAGCGCCAACGCGATCACCACCACACGCACCAGAGACAACATCGCGGCTCGATTCATGACGGCTCCCATCGCGTCCATATTCGCCCCCGCCCCAGGGGCAGTTGCCCCGTCTCACCAAGGTTATGCCGCCGCCACGAGCACCCCCACACCACACCAGCCCCACCCCGTCAGGGCTATGTGCGGGCAGGAACACCTCCCGCCGCCGACCACCCCGGCGCCCCAAACGACGTGCTGATCGTCTCAAAGACCGGCCCGGGCACATGCACCGTCCCCCAGCGCGTGCTCCGCGTCTTCATCACCCGTGCATACTCCTCGACCCGTGCCACCCGCATCGCGTACCACCGCCCACGATGCTCGAAGACCTCCGTGAACAAGGAATCCGGCGGCTGCTCATCACACCAATACACAAACGCGAACGCCGCCATGAACCCCGCCCCGAACAGCCGCTCCCACTCCCGCAACGACTCGATGTCCTCCAGCGTCACCCACGAGTCCAGCCTCGTCTTCGCCGGCGGCACATGCAGCACCCCATCCTCGTTGAACCGAACCTTCCGCGTCTTGGGCGCGCGAACCCGACGCCCCTTGAGTTCCAGGAGCAGGTTCGTGTCCCCGCCATAGATCACAAAGTCGAACGACTTGAGCGACCTCAATCCCGAGTCGCCCCGCGACAGCCGCGTTCCCGACGAGTCACCCACCAGCGCCTTCTTCGCCTCGTCCACGGCCACATACGGAATCCGCCGCTCCCGCACGAACTCCTCAAAGGCCCGCTCATAGTGGTGCCGGCGCTGCGCCATCCCACCATCCTACCAGCGCCCCATCACTCCCGCGCCCGAATGAGCCGGTCCAGCAGAGCCGCCTCGGCCTCCTTGTACTTCGCTTGCGCCTCGGTCAGCGTGCGCGAGACCTCATCGAGGCTCTCACGCCCCACCCCCGCCCCAGGCACATCGCTCGCCGACGCCATCAAGGCCTCGAGCGACTCGCTCGCCGCCTTCAGATCGCTCGCCGCCTGCGCATACGCCCGTGTCGAGTCGTACAGCAACTGTGCCGACAGTTCCTTGCTCTCGGGCCGGATCAGCAGCCGCCACGGCTGCGACCGGATCTCGATCGCCGCCAGTTTCAACTGATCCGACATCAACCGGAAGTTCGCCAGGCTCCGCCGCACCCCGGGCGCCTCGCTCGCCATCAACTCGTCCACGCGCGTCAATGTTCTCGAAAATCCGTTGAGCGCCGCCGTCGCGTCGCGCACTCCCGATTGGATCGACTCCATCACCTCCGTGTCCAGCCGCTCCGCAACCTTTCGCGCGCTCGCCAGAATCCCGTCCACGTTCTCGCGGTTCTCGTCCACCATCGCCCGCAGCGAGACCACCGTCGCGCGCGACTCGTCGAGCAGCGGGTTCACCTTCCCCGACGCCGTCTTCATGTCCGCGACGATCGTGTCGATCGACGCCGCCCAGTCCTTGGCGCGCATCCGGACATCCCACGCCAGCGAATCGATCTCCGTCGCCGCGCTCTCCAGTTCCGGCCCCACACGCTCCACCATCTCGCTCGCCCGACGCGCCGTCGCCTGAACGTCCCGGATCGTCTCCTTCATCATCGCGGCCTGCTCAGGCCCGAAACCCGCCTGCGCCAGAAACGCCGGCGGCGCGATCCGACCCTCGATCACATCCCCGTCCTCTATCCGAGGCGATCCACCCGACAGCGTCAGCCCCGCGTCCCCCACGCTCGCAATGTTCAACGAACTCAGGTTCCCAAGCAGCGGCCGATCCAGAAAAATCCCCGCGCCGTCGTACAGCGTCACGTCCGACCGGATCTCCACCTTCACCGCCAGCGCCTCGGGCACCGATCCGCTCGCCGCACCGCCCTCCCCGTCGTTCATGATGAACTCCACCCCCAGCACCCGCCCCACGTCCTTCCCCCCAAGATACACCGGCGAGCCGTGCTTCAGCCCCGTCACCCCCTCGCCCAACTCGAAGCGCACCGTGAATCGGCGCACGCTCGCATACGCCGACCGGTCCGACAGCATGAAACTCACCCACACCGCCAGCGCCAGCCCGCCCAGCAGGAACGCCCCAGCCAATAAGTTGGTCTTGTTGTACGACGTCATGATGTCTACATATCGAGCCTACCGCCTCGTCGGCATGAGGCTCGGCAACGCCTCCGCCCCGCCCCCGCCCCCCAGCAGGTCCTCCGCGAACGACGCCGCGTCCCGGCGCTCCGTGATCGGCCCCTCCGCATCCCCCCGCAGAAACTGTCGGATCAGCCGCTCGTCCTCGCTCAACCCCGCCGCGTCCCCCGACGCCATCGAACGCACCCGATCGAACCACTCCCGCGTCTCCACCCGCAGCATTCGCCCCTTGTCCAGCATCGCCATCCGATCCGCGATCGCGAACGCCGAGTCCATCTCGTGCGTCACCACCACGCTCGTCACCCCCAACTGCTTCGACAACGCGATGATGAGTTGGTCGATCTGTGCGCTCGTCACCGGGTCCAGCCCGGCGCTCGGCTCGTCATAGAACAGAATCTCCGGATCGAGCGCCAGCGCCCGCGCCAGCCCCGCCCGCTTCTTCATCCCTCCCGAGATCTGCGCCGGATACTTGTCCGCGTGCTCGCGCAGGCCCACCAACTCCAACTTGATCTTCACCTGGATATCAATGATCCCCGCGTCCAGGTCCGTGTGCTCGTGCATCGGCAGCGCCACGTTCTGCGCGATCGTCATGCTGTTGAAAAGAGCCCCGCTCTGAAACAGAATCCCGAACCGCTTGCGGACCTCATCCATCTGCGACGGCGTCGCCGAGCACAGATTCGTCCCCAGCACACCGATCGTCCCCTCATCGGGCTTGACCGACCCGATGAAGTGACGCAAGAGCGTGCTCTTCCCCGACCCCGAACCCCCAAGGATCACCATCGTCTCGCCGCGATAGACGTCCAGGTCGATCCCCGACAAGACCGTCCGCCCCTCGAAGCGCTTCACCACGCCCCGGCACGAGATCACCGCCTCGCGGTCCTGGGTCTCCATCCCCAACGCCTCCTCACGCAACTCGCATCACGGCGTCGCCGGGACCTCGCTCGGCACGGGCGCCGACGGAGTCTCCGAGGGCGTCGGCTCCGTCACCTTCTCCGGCGTCGTCCCGTGGCTCGGGTGGCTATTACGGCCTCGGTACAGATAAATGATCTCCGACCCCCCCTCCACGAGCAACGCCGCATCCACAATCGGACCCGCCATGTACTTCCCTCCACCATTCGGCGTCTGTGGCAACTTCATCCACAGAATCCCCTTCCCGTTATCAAACCGGACAGGCATCGGGATCGCGTTCTGCTGGTACTCCATGGGAAGCGTCTGCAGGAGCGACTTGTACTTCCCCATGCCCAACCATTCCTTGAGAATGCCCATCGACGACATTTCCACGCCAACAAAGTGCCCAACCTTTGCCTGATACTCGCTCTGGAACGCCCCCAGCATCGACGCATCAACCTTGTCGCCCGCCTCGCCCGTCAATACCTGCTTCGCCAGCGACACATCACCACTCTCCGCCGCCACGAACACATCGCCGTAGGGACCGAAGAACTTCGGCCCGGCCTGAGCCGCGCCCACCGTCCACAAACCACCGATCAGCAGCACCAGCCCGCCCAGCACCAGCCCCGTGATCGCCATCCCCGTCCCGCGCAGCCGCCCCTCGCTCCGAGAGATCGACACCAACCCCACGATCGCCAGCAGAACCACCACCCCCGCCACACCCAGGTTCACCACCGGGATGCAGCACGCCACCAGCGACACGATCCCCAGGATCATCGCAAACAACGCCGCCAAACTCAGACGCTGCTGCGGCTCCATCACGTCCGACCCGTACGGGTTCTGTGTGTATTGAGTCATAGATACAGCGTATATCGGTGCCGACGCCCCATCGACCGTTTATTTCGCCCGGCCGCCCCCCCCACTTCCCCTCAACCGCTCCACGCACGCCGCCACGATCGCCGCCGCCTCCATCAACTCCTCGCGCGTCGTCTCCCTCGAAATCGAGAACCGCACCGCACCGTGCGCCACCTCTTCGGGAACACCCATCGCCAGCAGCACCGGGCTCGGCTCCAGACTCCCCGAACTGCACGCCGCCCCCGCCGACGCGCACACCCCACGCTCGCTCAAGAGCATCAACAACGCCTCCGCCTCCAGCCGCGGAAACGCGATGTTCGACGTCGACCAGATTCGGCCTACCAAGTCTCGTGGCACAGGCGTCCCGCCTGTGCCTACTCCTCCTACCTGATCTCCCCCCCTCGGCCCCACCACCACTGCCCCTTCCACCAACTCCAGCACCCTCGCCTCAAACTCTTCCCTCAACCGCGCACATGCCTCGCGCCTCGACGGCTCCGAAAGCCACTCCCCCGCCAACTCCGCCGCCACACCCATCCCCACGATCCCCGCCACATTCTCCGTCCCGCCCCGAGCCCCGCCCTCCTGCGTCCCCACCAACCGCGGCACAAGCCCCACCCCAGGCCTCCGCCACACCGCCCCCACGCCCTTGGGCCCATGAAACTTGTGCGCCGAGAACGTCACCAGATCCGCCACCCCCGCCCCCGCCGCGCCATCACCGCCCCACACCTCCACCGGCATCTTCCCCACCCACTGCGTCGCATCACAGTGGAACACCGCCCCAACCCGCCGAGCCGCCCGCGCCACCTCCATCACCGGCTGCACGGCCCCCGTCTCGTTGTTCGCCCACTGCACGCTCACCAACGCCACCCGCCCATCGATCGCCCCCTCCAACCGATCCACCCGCACCACCCCGTCCCCATCCACCTCCAACCACCGCACCTCGCACACACCCTCTCGCTCCAGAGCCTCGGCCAACTCCCGCACCGCCGCGTGCTCCACCCGAGTCGTCACCAGCACCGGGCGCGAATCTACCTCGCCTCGTGGGGCAGGCGGCCCGCCTGCCTCTACCTCTCCTACCTGCCCTCGTGGCACAGGGAGGGGGGGCGGCCCGCCTGTGTCTCCTTCTCCTACCGGTTTCCCTCGTCCTCCCCTCCCCACTTCCCCCCCTAACACCCCGCGCACACACAGATCGATCGCCTCCGTCCCCCCCGACGTGAACACGATCTCCCGAGGCCGCGCCCCGATCAGCGCCGCCACCCTCGCCCGCGCCATCTCCACCTCATGTCGAGCCGCCTGCCCGAACCGATGCACGCTCGAAGGATTCCCCCACCCCTCGCGCATCACCCGCCCCACGGCCTCCACCACCCCCGCCGCCGGCCGAGTCGTCGCGTTGTTGTCCAGATAGATCACGCCAACACGATACGGCCCACCCACAGGCAGATTGGCTCTCCGAGCCGACACCTCCCCACCCTCCAATCCCTTGATGCTCCATCATCTTCACCACAACCACGGCCGCGAGGCCTCACCGCAATCACACCCGTGCCGTCGTGATCCGCCGTGAGACCTCGATGCCCTCCCACACCATCACCCGCAATCTCCTCACCCCAAAGGGGTGCAAGCCAGGAGCCGGGGGCAACGCCCCCGGTAAGCACCACACCCCGAACGACCATCCCCATCCCGAAGGGATGGAACACGGCACGCGCCGTGCCATGGGCGTTTCCGTCAACCACGCGTGACAAGAGAGGTTGTGTTCGATCCCTGCGGGATCGTGATGTCGGGCACTGGCATGTTCCGGGGGCGTTGCCCCCGGCTATGTCCTTCAAGCCCTCCGGGCTTGGAACCACGCCTGGATCGCACGCCGCTCCGCACGAATCACGCGCAGATTCTGCGGAATTGACCCCCGATCCCCGCGAATCAGCCGCTGATTCCCGCGAAACGACCGCCGATCCCCGGGAATCAGTCACCGATTCTCGAGAATCAACCACCGATTCCCGCGTTCCAAAGGCCGATCCGTCGGGTTCGAGGGGCGATTCGCCGGATTCGAACGCCGAACCGCCCGAGTCACGCGTCGATTCGGCCGACATCACTAGGGATTTGGGACACGTGGCCGCCAGAGTCAATCACGCCAACAGATAGAGCCACGAACAAGCCGTCTCGGGACTGGCAACCTATCCATCCCACTGCTCTAGGCCAAACGGCCATCGCGCGAGAGTGAATTGCCTGTCCCGGTACAATGCCACGTCACGGAATCAATCTCACTGATTGGGGTGATGATGGCAACAAAGGCTGAGATCATTGCTGCGATCAGACGAACAGCCTCGGAAAATGGCGGCGCCCCTCTTGGCTGGAAGCGATTCTTGACGTCCACAGGTATAAAGGAGTCCGAGTGGCTTGGCGTGTATTGGGCTCGCTGGAGTGATGCGATCCAAGAAGCGGGCCTTGAGCCGAATCATCGAAGTACTGCCGTTGCAGACGATGTGAGGCTAAGTGAGTACGCACGGATATGCGCTGAACTCGGCCGACTACCAACTGTTGAAGAGACAAAGCTTCATGTAAAAGACGGCACTAGAAACATGCCGTCCCTAGGAGTGTCAACCAGGCGGTATGGTGGTAGACGAAACATGATCGTGAAACTCCGGGAATACTGCGATCATCGACCAGAGTACTCGGCGGTCGTGGCCCTCTGCGACGTATACCTCGCACAGGTGCGTACTCCGATCGAGGTAGTTAACACTGAGAGCGTTTCTATCGGATATGTTTACCTTTTTAGGCTTGGCAATTCAACAAAATTCAAACTCGGTTGCTCAAAGAATGAACTGAGACGGCTTGGCGAAATCTCTGTTGAACTGCCTGAAGAAGCCGTATCAATCCACTCGATCAAAACCGATGACATGTACGGTGTTGAGGCCTACTGGCACAATCGCTTCAAGAACAAGCGATTGAACGGCGAGTGGTTCAATCTGAACTCTTCTGATGTCGCCGCCTTCAAGAGGTGGAAGAAAATTTTCTAGACTACAAGTGGGATCAACGAGCGTCTTGCACACGGGTCGAGACGACCGACAGGTGTTTCTCTCCCCTCCCCGCCGCAGGCAGAATCCCTATTCCCCCCGCCCCACCAAGAGCCGCTCCAAAACATCCTGCACGTGCCGCCCCTTCGCGTCGACCCCCTGCCCCGGCACGCCCATCGCCGCCAGCACGCCATAGCCCATCCCGATGTCAATGAGCAGCCACGCGATCATCTCCGCCGAGAGCGCCTTGGTCACCCGCCGTTCCCCCTGCGCCCGCTCGATCTCCTTCTTCAGGAACGCGTGCAACTCGCCGATGTGCCGCGACACCGCCTCCTTGATCTTCGCGTCCTCGACCTCCGTGATCGCCTGCAGAAACACGCGATAACTCTCGCGCCCGTAATCGCTCACCATCGGGTTGTCCCCGATCAGCCGCTTGAGCCGCTCGGCCGCGTCCTTCGCCCCCGCGAGGTGCTGCTCCCAGTGCTCCAGCGTCCGCTTCGCCGTCCGCTCGATCAGGTCCACGAACAAGTCACGCTTGCTCGAAAAGTGCCGATAGATGATCGGCTCGGTCACGCCCGCGGCCTTGGCGAGTTCCGCCGTCGTCGCCCGCGCGTACCCCGCCCGAGCGAACAACTCCGCCGCCACGTCCAGAAGTTGCTCCCGCCGCTCGGCGGCCGGCAAACGGCTCATCACCCCGATTGTTCGTGCCCAACACCCCCAAAAGCCACTTCCCACGCCCCATTTCTTCTCGAAGCACTCACAAACAGGGAGAGCAATAGGCAATGGGCAATAGGCAATGGCAGAGAAGGCGCGAAGGCGAGCACGCAAGACCCGGAGCGTGATGCGCCGTGCATGGCGTGACCTCGCCGCCTTGGTCCTATTTGGAAATTTGGCCATTTGTCTCTTTGGCCATTTCGTCGCGATAGCGACGCGCCATCGCCTCCAGCGCCGCGGGGATTACCCGCACCTGCCCCACCACCGTCATGAAGTTCACGTCGCCGCCCCACCGGGGCACCAGGTGCACATGCAGATGGTCCGGCACGCCCGCCCCCGCCGCCCGACCCTCGTTGATCCCGATGTTCAACCCCTGGGGCTGCAGCGTCCTCCGCATGAGGTCCGCCGCCCGCTCGACCAGTCGCCACAGCGCCGCCCGCTGCGCCTCGTCATAGTCGAGTAGCGTCGCCCTCGCCTCGCCCAGCGCGACCAGCAGATGCCCATTCGCATACGGGAACGCGTTGAGCAGGATCATCCCGCCGTCACGCCGCGACACACTGTCCACAATCGTGTCCGCCGTCCGCGCGACCACGTGGTTCTCGATATCACGCGAGGGCTCCAGGAAATACGCCCGCAGGAACGACCCGACCGCCTTCTCGCTCTCCTTCGCTCCCAACGACTCGAGATACTCCAATCGCCACGGCGCCTGCAAAGACGCGGGCGAGTTCGCATCGGGCTTCGGCGTCGTCATGCCCAACTCTACCCATCCTCGTGGGGCAGGCGGCCCGCCTGCCTCTACCTTCTCCTACTTCTTCTCGTGGCACAGGCGTCCCGCTTGTGTCCTCCTTCCTCGCCCCCACTCGCCCACGCGCGATCACACTCTCTCTATCTCTCGCGACCCAAGCCCTACACTCCCCCTCCCAAAACCACGAGATTCCAAGGAGTTTCCCGCATGTTCACCGCCGTCTCCACCGCCAACCGCCTCACGCCCGAGGCCATCGTCCTCGGCGTCTTCCAGTCCAAGTCCGCCGCCGAGCCGCTCGACTCCAAAACCAAATCCCTCGCCGCAGGCCTGGGCTTGACCGCCGCCGCCAACGCCGCTCACACCCGCAAGTCCTTCACCGCCGCTCTCGGCACAACCTCCGAAGCCCCCATCGAATCCACCAGGTCCTCCAAGTCCCGCAACACAGCCGACCGCGTCATCCTCCTCGGCCTCGGCTCCAAGGACGCCCTCACCCTCGAGTCCTTCCGCACCGCGATCGCCGGCCTCGCCCGCGCCCTCGCCGCCAGCAAAGCCACCGCCGTCCAACTCGAACTCGACTCCGCCCTCGCCGCCATCAAGTCCATCGACGCATTCGACTTCGCCCAGGCCGCCGGCGTGTCCCTCGGCCTCATCGCCTGGACCTGCGACGAGTTCCGTGGCACCGCTACCCCCAAGACAGACCGCACGCGCCTCGCCCTCCGCGCCTCCGACGCCGACTTCCACGCTGGGCTGTCGCGGGGCCTCGCCCTCGCCGAGTCCGCCAACATCGCACGCACCCTCAGCCAGACGCCCCCCAACGTCGCCACACCCGCCTGGATCGCCGACCAGGCCAAGAAAATGGCCCGGAAAACAGGCCTCAAGTGCCACGTCTTCGAGGGAGCCGCGCTCACAAGAGAAAAGTTCGAGGGCCTCATCAACGTCGGCAAAGCCAGCGAGAACAAGCCCCGCATGATCCGACTCGAGTACACACCCAAGGGCGGGGCGAAAGGAAAGAACGCCAAGCCCATCGTCCTCGTCGGCAAGACCATGACCTATGACACCGGTGGCCTCTCGCTGAAGGTCAACAACGGCATGGTCGGCATGAAGCGCGACAAGGACGGCGGCTGCTCCGTCTTTGGCGCCATGCACGCCATCGCCACCGTCATCAAGCCCCGCCGCAAGGTCGTCGCCTTCCTCGCCGCCGCCGAGAACTCCGTCTCCGATGAGGCCTACCGCCCCGATGATGTCCTCACCTTCCGCAACGGCGTCACCGTCGAAGTCACCAACACCGACGCCGAAGGCCGACTCGTCCTCGCCGACGCCCTCTGCTACGCCTGCGACAAGGAAAACCCCGCCGCCATCATCGACCTCGCCACGCTCACCGGCGGCGTGGTCGTCGCCCTCGGCTCCACCTTCGCCGGCATGTGGTGCGACAACGACGCGCTTCGCGCCCAGATCGAGTCCGCGGCCGCCGCCTCGGGCGAACGCGTCTGGCGGCTCCCCCTCCACCAGGAATACCGCGACATGATGAAGAGCCCCATCGCGGACATCGTCAACAGCAACCCCAACCGCAAGGCCCACCCCATCCAGGGCGCCGCCTTCCTCGCCAACTTCGTCGACGAGAAAGTCCCCTGGTGCCACCTCGACATCGCCGGCGTCCACGCCGCCGACGCGCCGATAGGCCCCTTCATCACCGGCCCCACAGGCTGGGGCGTCCGACTCCTCGCCAACCTCATCGACAACGCGTAATCGCCTCGAGGTGGCACCGCTCTCCTGAGCGGTGCTTTCCTATCTACCCAATCTCGTGGGGCAGGCGGCCCGCCTGCCCCTACTCCTCCTACCTCTCCTCGTGACACAGGGAGGGGGGAGGGGGGAGGGGGGGGCGTCCCGCTTGTGTCTACCTTCGTCTACTTCCTTTGCCTCACTCACATCCTCACCAAACTACTCAACCCGCGCGCCATCTCCCTCGCAATGCCCACTCTTGCGCGCAAAGACGCGCTGATACCCCCACACCCCCTTGCATTCCCACAGGAAGCATGTATGTTCCAATCATGCTCCCCACCGCCGACATCATCCGCAAACTCCTCGACCACGAAACAACCCTCGACGATCTCGTCCACGAGATCACCACCACCAAGGACGCCCTCGCCGAGTGGACCCGCCTGCCGGAACTGGAACAACTCTTCGAGAAACTCAAATCCCTCTTCGAACTCCGCGCCGATATGCTCCTGATGCAAGCGAAGGTCCACGCCATCGCCTGCCTCTCGCGCATCATCCTCCGAGGCGAAGACAACGAACTCACCCGCCGCGCCGCCACCACCATCCTCAAACTCAAGATGGCCTCAGCCAGCACCGCTCCTGGTGGCACCGCTCTCCAGAGCGGTGTCTTTCTTTCTATTCAATCTCGTGGGGCAGGCGGCCCGCCTGCCCCTACCTCGCCTACCTCTTCTTGTGCCTCGGTTTCGGAGAGCGTCCCGCCTGTGTCTACTTCTACTCACTCGACTCGAAGCACAACTCCCGCTGACATCAAAGCACACAACATCCCGCTCCAAACCAGTCTCCCGCCCACTCCCGCCGCCGCCTCATCATCAACACGCCCCACCATCAATATCCTCACCCCATGCCCGCTCGCCTCCCCACACCCGCCCTTCTCAACCTCTCCCTTCTCGTCCTCGTCCTCGCGGCGCTCCTCTGGTCCGCCATCAATCCCCACGACTATCCCACCTGGGCCCTCGAGGTCACGCCCGCCGTCGTCGGCATCGCCGTCATCCTCGCGACCCACCGCCGCTTCCCCCTCACCACGCTCGCCACCATCCTCGTCGCGATCCATTGTCTCATTCTGATCGTCGGCGGGCACTACACCTACGCCCACGTCCCCCTCGGCGAGTGGGCCCGCCACTCCTTCGACCTCTCCCGCAACCACTACGACCGCCTCGGCCACTTCGCGCAAGGCTTCGTCCCGGCGATCCTCGCGCGCGAGATCCTCCTACGAAAATCCCCATTCGCGCGCGACAAATCCCGCGGCGCACGCGCGTGGCTCTTCGTCGTCATCCTCGCCCTCTGCATGGCGATCAGCGCGATCTACGAACTCGTCGAGTGGGCCGTCGCCGAGATCGACTCCGCCGGCTCCCAGGCCTTCCTCGGCACCCAGGGCGACATCTGGGACACCCAGAAAGACATGGCCTTCTGCGGCCTGGGCGCCCTCGCCGCCCTCC
This sequence comes from Phycisphaerales bacterium, assembly GCA_016699835.1. Lineage (NCBI taxonomy): Bacteria > Pseudomonadati > Planctomycetota > Phycisphaerae > Phycisphaerales > Phycisphaerales bacterium. Next base: position 1,912,234 of record CP064987.1, on the reverse strand, counting down.
TCACGCTCCCGCGCTTGCATGATCGACAACTCACGCGAGTCGCACTCGCGCACAGAGCGCCGCACGCCTCAACACCGGCGGCCACGCAAGACTCGACCGCGTCCTAGCAACCCGCGTTGAATCGCAACAGGTAGTAGAGCAGGTCGTCAATGGTCACGCCGCCGTCCAGAGTGCCCGTCCCCGATCCATCGTCCACGTCCGCCGACACGAGTCCCTGATTGAAGATCGCGAGGTAGTACAGCAGATCGTCGATCGTCACGCCGCCGTCAGGTGTGCCCGTGCCCGTGCCATCGTCCACGTCCGCGACGCAGCACGTCGCGACTGTCAGTGTGGCGACATCGCTGTGCGTAATGACGCCGCACGCGTACGACTCGACCTGGTGCCTGATCTTGATCGATGGCCCGTGCGTCCCCAGCGTCACGTTCGAGACCGTGAGATTCCGAGAGAACTCGTCCGCAACCGTGAATGTGAGCCCCGTCGAGCCCTCGCCGAAAGTCGGCCCGAAGATGTCCACCCACTGCCCGCTCGACTCGGGCGACTCCACCTGCCAGCGGCGCACCAACTCCTGGAAGTTCTCGTCGGTGACGCCGAACACGGCACTCTCGCTCGACACGCCGCCCGTCGCGCACATCGACGCGTCCTGCGGCTGGCTGCGGAAGAGCGGCGGAGCCACGTCCATCGTCGCCGGATCGCTCGTCACGCTCCCGCAACTGTTGGAGATCACCACGCGATACTGCCCGCGACGATCGCACACGCCGAACTCGTCCATCCCGATCCGCAACTGGTTCGTGTGAACGCCCTCGTAGTTGAAGAATGGATCAAACCCGCTCCAGCCCTCGCCGGGGATGTAGTGATTGGAGCAGTCGTCATCGAGGTTCAGCCACTGCCCGGGATTCTGCGGATCCTCGCGCTGCCACTGGTAGGTGAGGGGGAAGGTCCCCGAGGCGGCGACGTTCATCGCCACCCCAAGACCAACGAGGTTCTGTGTCGCCGTCCAGTCGAAGGGCTGCGAAACAATCCGCGGCGGATCGCACGCGATGCCCGCGCCGTTGAGATAGAGCACGCCGGAGGTGAACGAGACGTGGCTATTCCCGCCGTTGGTGCAGGTGTTTCGGCTGTCAAAGATGCTGAGCAGGAGCGCGTTGCTATCGGCGCTCACGCCGTTGCAGAAGGAGAGCAGAAAGCCGTCGGCGAGGATGGGGCTGGTTGGGGCGATCGTCTGGAGATAGTCGCCGAGATCGACGGGGACGCCGGCGTTGATCGAGGGGTTCCAGATGAAGACGCGCGAGGTCCCGGTCGGTCCAAGGGCGTTGTACTGGGCTGTGCCGACGATCGTGTTGCCGTCGTCGCTGATGGCGCTGGGATAGAGCGCGACGAGGATGTCGATGCTGACGCCCTCGAAGCGATCGACGGGGCGCCCCAGATTTTGCGGCATCCACGAGTTGTCTGGCTGGCGGACCCATCGGACAAGTTTGATGCCACTGACGCCAAAGGTCGCCTGGCTGAACGCGCTCGCTGGGCCACCAGCGATGACGGTGCCGGGGCTGTTGACGGGCCAGATGCTGGAGTTGCCCGAGATGCCGTCGATGATGGATTGAGTGCCGTTGGTCCAGACGCACATGCGGCGGGCGTCATAGAAGCCGCCCGAGCCGTCGGGGATGGGCCCGAGGTCGTAGCCGGTGATGACCGTGCCGTCGTAGTTCACGCGGTCGGCGCGGGTGGTCGTGGATCCGGAGTTGGAGGGGAGCGCGGCGAAAGTGCCGGTGACGGAGTCATAGCGGAAGGCGTCGAAGTGGCCACAGAGTCCGAAGCCCGGGCCACCGGTGCTGGTGGTGAGGGGCGCCCACCAGGCGCCGCCGACGATGTATCGGCCATCGCCGGAGATGTCATAGGGCGAGTTGACGGTGCCGTCGCAGCGCGTGCCGCCGAAGTATCGGCCTGTTCCCGAGTCGAGGAATCGTTCGAGCGATCCGGCGTTCACCCAGCCGTTGGCGGCGGAATAGTGGTGTGTGATGTTGGGGACCCAGCACGGATCCTGCGGCGGGCGCGGATCGCCGGGCGTGCAACCGGTCATGGATCCGAAGCAGTAGCCATTGAAGCAGTTGAGATCACCCCAGTTGGAGGTGTTCTCGAGATCGCTGACGAACTGGGAGAGGTCGGAGGAGGCGCGGACCAGCGTCGGTGTGGCGTAGGTCCCGGGGACACGAGTGAACCCGACGCCGCGCTGCCAGACGTATGGGGCGTAGGCGAAGTCCGGGCCCGATGGCGTGGATGTCCACTCGACCACTCTGCCGACGGTCTTGGTGCCTGTGGAGTCGATGTCCTCGGCGGCGGGAGTGATGACAAGGACGGGCTGCGCGAGGGCGGAGCCCGAGAGCGCGAGCAGGGTGGCGATCGAGAGTGTGGCGGGGCGCATGATGTCCTCCGTGTGTGTTTGGATCGTGTGTTCACGGACGTTGCGAGTCGGTCCGTGGGAATGCCCGGCACGGGCTGTCGCTCGCGGCGGGCGCTGGGGGAGTTTGTTTCAGGCGCGGCGCCGGCGCGAGGCGGCGAGGCCGCCGGCCGCGAGGAGCGCGAGGCCTGCCGGGGCGGGGATGGCCGTGCCGTTCACCGTGATGGCGGCGTCGGTCGAGAGGGCAGCCCAAGAGGGGAATCCGGCGTCGTAGGACGCGGAGGTCGCGCCAATGACACTGGACGAGGAGAGGCCAATCTCAGGCCCGAAGAATCCGCCCGGAGCGGCGGGGGTGATGCCGATCCAGTAGTCACCTGCGGCGAGGGACTGGGCGAGGCCGGCGGCGGTGACGGCGTAGTACGCCTGCTGAACCGTGTTGTCGAAGAGGGAGACGGCCGACATGGGGATGAGCGCGCCCGCGGGAGCGGCGGTGGGAAGCGATCCGGTCTTGGGCTGGATGTAGAGGCGTCCCTGGGTGACGGAGGTCTGCCAGGACCCGCCGGACTCGATGTCGCCGAAGTACATGGTGATGCTGTCGACGTTCCAGCCGCCGGCGGGGACGGTGATGTCGGCGACGACGTACGCCGTCACGCCAAAGGGTGGCGCGCCGGAGATCGAGTTGAAGAATCCGTTCTGCGTCTGATCAGGCGCCTGATTCCAGAGCACGTCGGCGCTTGCCATCGAAGCGCCCAGGGCCAACGCGGCCACAGCCAACACAGTCTTCGCCTTCATGATGTCCATCTCCTCTCGTTTGGGACTGTCGTCCCGTCGGTCTTGTCCGGCCGAGTTTGTGGTGTGCGGAACACCCACACACGCCTCGTTCTCGGTCCCACCTGGCGGCGACTGGTGTGGTCCACCGCCCTGACAGACATCAAGTTACCAGAGTTTCAATATCCTGTCAACTTTCCAACTGGAAAATCTTTTGGAATTTCGGCGGGTGGACTTTTGCTTTCTGCAATCTGTGGTATGATGCCCCCCAGGAGCGAGAAAGGCATGTCGCAAAGCCATTTCGAGATTGAGTGTCAGGAGGTTGTTGGGAGGCTGAAATCGGCCCTCATCGAGCTCTTTGATGCCGCGAACGCCGACCACAAGAAGCCGCAGGATGTGGCCCGGCAGTTGGGCGTCAACAAGACGCTGACGTGGAATATCGCCCGGTTTTTGGATGCGCCGGTGGCTCTGGAGGCGTTGTCGTTCGCACCGGGCGCGGCCTCGATCACGAAAGTGGCGGACGCCTTTCCCGGGGGGAAGCGGCTTGCGGAGATGAAGCAGCGCGTTCGGGACGCGGCGAGCGCGATCGACGAGATGGTGGAGCGGCACGCGGGCGATCGGAGCACGCTGGAGTTGATCCTCGACAACGTGCTCCCGGCGGAGGACCAGCGGCTGGAGGTGAGCCGTCGGTACACATTCCGGGGGCAGAGCGGGATCTTCGGTGTGCAAGCGCGAACGCGATTGAGCACATGGTTTGTGGCGCCGAACACGGAGGATCCGACGCGGCTGGACCTGGCGACGCTTCGCGGGTATGCGCGGGTCCGTCGGCTTCGGCCGAATGTCGAGTGGCCGATCTTCAAGACGCGTGTGTGGAGGACGGAGGGGCAGACGTCGGAGGAGCGCCCGTTCACGCCACTGGATCCGCGCGCGAGCGTGGAGAATCCGCTGCTGCTCGACTTCTGCCAGGGTGATGTGCCCAAGGTTGAGTTGACGGCGACGCCGGAGGGGACGAACTACATGCTCCGGAGTGGGCTTGTGGGAAACGCCGGGGCGTTTGATGTCTTCGCCGGGGAACTGCTTAGGAGCGGCGAGGATCGGTTCGCCGCGCCCGGGGATGACATTGGCGAGGTGGGAACGTCGATCACGACGCCGAGCGAGCATCTGGTGTTTGATCTTCTCTACCACCGATCGCTGACGAATCTAGACCATGTCGAGTCGCTGGTGTTCGGGCAGATCTATCCGCAGGGGGAGCGGACTCCGGCGTCGGACGATCCGCGAGTGCTGCCTTTGAAACCCCGGGTGGTGCGGATCGCGGGCTCGCCGCCGGCGGTGGCGACGACGCGTGTGCCGCGGTATGCGGAGATGGTGCAGATGGTCTTCGATCGCGCGGGGTGGTCCCCGAACGACTTTGTGGGGATGCGTGTGGAGATCGACTATCCGCCGCTGCACTCGCAGGTGATGCTGCGATTCCCGCTGGAGCGTCGCGCCCCGTGAAGGTGTGATCGGTGCGCCCGGCTTGTTCGCGCGCGTGCGACGAGTGCGGGACATGATGTCTACTTGACGTGCTCCAGGAACCACTCGCCGAGGTCTTCCTCGCGGTAGGCCTTGTCCCACGAGTTGTGGTTCACGCCGGGGTAGTAGGACTGGGTGACGATCGCGCCGAGGGCCTTGGCTTTGGCGGCGAGGTCCCTGGTCTTCTGGGGCGGGACGACGTTGTCGGCCTCGCCATGGAAGGCCCAGATGGGCATGCCTTTGAGGGAGTCGGTGAGGATGGCCGGGTCGCCGTAGCCGCAGACCGGGGCGAGGGCGGCGAAGAGGTCCGGGTGCTTGGCGCCGATGGCCCACGTGCCGGCGCCGCCCTGCGAGAGGCCGGTCAGATAGATCCGCTTGGGGTCGATGTTGAATCGCTCTTGAGTTTCGCGGAGGACGGCCATGACGAGGTCATCGTGTTCGATCCACTGGGTCTTGGCCACGGGCTTCTGGGGGAGGGCGATGACGAAGGGCCAGGCTTCCGGCTCGCCGAGGGCTGCGGGGAAGAGGCCGACGGCGGCCTGTCGCTGGCCGTCGGTGCCGCACTCGCCGCGACCATTGAGGAAGATGATGAGGGGCCAGGGCTTGTCGTTGGATTTGTACTCGCGCGGGGCGTAGACGGCGTAGAGGTGGCTGGCGTCGTTGACTGTGACGGACGTGTACAACAGGCCGTTGTTGTTGGCGCTCATAGCGGAGGCGGGATCGGTCATGCCGCGGCAGCCGACGAGCGCGAAGGCCACGATGGCGAGCATCGCGAGGGCGCACCACTCGGCATGCGAGGGGCGGGAACCCGGAGTCTCAGTGGTGCGCATGCGCGTTTTTCTTTCCGCTGGCGTACTCGTCGAGGATCTCGACCGCCTGGGCTGGGGTCAGATTCTCGTAGAGGGTGTGATCCACGAGCATGGCGGGGGCCGTTCCACAGGAACCGAGGCACTCGAGTTCGATGAGGGTGAAGGTGCCGTCGTCGGTGGTCTCGCCGACGTCGATGCCGAGTTTGGTTCGGACGGCGTCGGTGATCTCGGGCTGGCCACAAAACTCGCAGGCGATGGACCGGCAGACCTGGACGAGGTGCTTGCCCTTGGGCCTCAGCCAGTATTCCTCGTAGAACGAGGCGCAGTCGATGACCTCGGCGGGGGACATCGAGAGGAACTGGGCGATCTCCATCATGGCCTGGTGGGGCACCCAGCCATAGTCGTGCTGGATCATGTGGAGGGCGGGGAGGAGGGCGCCCGCGGGCTTCTGGTAGCGCGGGAGGTAGGTGGTGGTGAGCATGTCGCGCATCGCGGGCGTGAGGTAGGGCTGATCGCGACGCTCGATCTTGGTGGTGCCGGAGGGTTTGGTGATCCAGGCCATGGTGTCTAAGCGTAGGTGGGCGAGTTTGGCGTCGAACGCCGAAGGTTGTGGTGGGAGGTGCGGCAATGCGGACGAGTTCTGGGCTCTTTCGGATGCGGCGCGTGTGGATTCTGGTGACCATGGCGATGGCCTGCGCGGACGGGGCGTGTGCCAGGGACCATGGCCTGCGGTCGGATCTCAACCCAGACCGCGACCCCACGGCGAACCGGTGGTCGGCGCTTGAGGAGGAGTTGCTGATGTCGGAACCTGACGACGAGTAACACCCGGGACCGCGTCTATTGCAGGGCGACGGGCATGACGACGTACATGAAGTCCTGGCCGGACTTGATGAGGGCGGGCTTGCTTGGGGCCTTGAGTTCCATGATGACCTGGGGCTCGTTCATGACCTTCAGGGCGTCAATGATGAAGGCGGGGTTGAAGCCGATCTCGATGTCGGTGCCCTCGTAGGCGGCGACATCGACCTTGATCTCGGCTTCGCCCATTTCCGGGGCGCGGCTGGCGAGTTCGAGTCGCTTGTCCTTGCCCGAGAAACTCATGCGGACGCCACGCGATTCCTCGTTGGTGAGGACGGCGGCACGACGGACGGCCGAGGCGAGGACGTCGCGGTCGAAGGTGACTTTCTTGTCCTGGTCGCGGGGGATGGCGTCCTCGTAGGGCGGGAAGGCGCCCTCGACGAGGTTGCTGAAGAGAATGGCACGCCCTCCGAGGCTGAAGACGATCTGGTTGTCGGTGATGGCGATGGCGACCTGCTCCTCGGGGTCGCCGATGAGTTTGAGGAGCATGGAGAGGGCCTTGGTGGGGACGATGCAGGAGACGGGCTTGGCTTCCTTCTCGGCCTGGCCAGTGAGATTGGCGCGGGCGAGAGCGAGGCGGCGGCCATCGGTGGCGACGAGTTCGAGGCGCTTGCCGTCACGCTTGAAGAGGACGCCGGAGTAGGCGAAGCGGGAGTTCTCGCGGGCGGTGGCGAAGAGGGTGCGCCCGATGAGGGCCTGGAGGCTGCCCGCGGGGTGGGTCATGACGGCCTTGGCCTTCTGGACCTCGGCGGAGCCGCTGACGACGGTCTCGAAATCGGGGATGGGGGGGAAGTCGGCGGGCGGATAGCCATGGACGCGGAAGTGGGCGTCGGTGCCCCGGATATGGCAGGTGTCGCCCTCGGTCTCGAGGGTGAGGGTGGGGTCGTGCTCTTCGGCGGAGATGATCTGGCGGAGTTTGTCGGCGGGGATGAGGGCCTCGCCGGGCTGGGACACGTCGACCTGGCTGATGATGAGTTTGAGGGCGAGTTCGGCGTCGGTGGCGAGGAGGGCGAGTTCGCCGGCCTTGCCGCTCTTGGTGGCGATGAGTTTGGCGCAGGTGAGTTGGACTCGGGGTGTGCGCGAGGCGACAGCGCCGGAGACGGCGTTGACGGCCTCGAGGAGCGCGCTGCGATCACAGATCACCTTCATGGTGGTTCCAGCCTTCCTGTAGTCGATTCGGGCGCGAAAAACGCCTCGAGTGGGCAAGTGTACCGCGATCGTGGACGACGGGCGGGCAAGCGGGGTGTTTGGCTCGACTTGCGCCCATGGTCGGCGGGGTGAGCCGGTCGATAGGCGAAGAAAAGTTGGGGAAGCATGGGAATCGGGAAGAAATCGTCTTGCCCGATGGGCCGGGGTCCCAGATACTCATCGGTCCGATGCGTCGGGCTGGCGTGGGGTCGTGTTGGGGGCGGGTGCCTGTGCCGGCGTGGGCGTGTTGGTGGAGCCGCGATGCGGGCCTGGATGGCTTGTGTTGTGGTCGTGTTTGGTGTGTTTTTTCGTGGTCCCTGATTGTGTTGTGGACTTTGTCATGCCGCCCGTGCGGGACGAGGGTCCTCTCGGGTGTAGGAGGTAGTGCCGATGTCGTTCGAAGCCGCGATCCATGCCCAGGCTCTGGAGATTGATCGGATGTCGCTGGAGATGTGCGCGAGCGCGGGGAGCGGACACCCGACGAGCGCGATGAGCCTGGGGCACCTTGTGACGGTGGCGATGTTCGCGTCGATGCGGTGGAGCCCGGACTATCCGTCGTATCCGACGAGCGACCGGCTTGTGTTGAGCGAGGGGCACGCGGTGCCGGCGGTGTATGCGGCGGCGGCGAAACTGGGCGTGATGGTCGGCGTGGGCGACGCGAAGCGGAAACTGAAGGTTGAGGATCTCGCATCGCTGCGCATGGGAACGAGTGTTCTGGAGGGGCACCCCAACCCGATGGAAGGGTTCTCGTTCTTTGATGCGGCGACGGGCTCGTTGGGGCAGGGGCTGAGCGTGGCGGCGGGGATCGGCGAGGGGGCGCGCCTCGACAAGATTGACAAGCGCGTCTTCTGCATCGTGGGCGACGGCGAGTCGCGCGAGGGGCAGATCGCCGAGGCGATGGACTACATCGTCGATCGGAAGTTGACGAACGTGTTGACGATCTTCAACTGCAACGAGTATGGGCAGGCGGATCGCGTGTCGGCGCAGCAGTCGCCGGAGGTTCTGGCGGCGAAACTCGAGGCCGCGGGCTTCCAGGTGAAGACGATCGACGGTCACAACCCGACGCAGATCAAGGCGGCGTTCGACGCGTTTAGCGAGGTGTCGAAGAGCACGACGGGCAAGCCGATGGCGATCGTGGCGAAGACGGTGAAGGGGTGGGGCGCGCCGAGCATCCAGGGGAACGGGTGGCACGGGAAGCCCCCGACGGGCGAGTCGCTGAAGCGCGCGATCGGCGAGTTGGACGAGCGCCGGATCGAGTTGACGAGCGCGCTGTCGCCCGCGGATCAGTTCACGATCCAGCCGCCGGCGGAGATCAAGCCCAAGCCCTCGGCGGAGGTCGAGATCCCGTCGCTGTCGGCGATGATGAAGTCGATGGACATGGAGTCGGCGATGCACTCGGGGTCGATGGCGACGCGTCGGGCGTATGGCATCGGCCTGCGGGCACTGGGGAAGGCGTCGGACCGGATCGTCGTGCTCGACGCGGACGTCTCGAACTCGACGTTTGCCGAGACGTTCCGCAAGGATCCGGCGCTGGCGAGCCGGTTCATGGAGTGCAAGATCGCGGAGCAGAACATGGTGTCGCTGGGGGTCGGGCTGTCGGCGGCGGGGAAGGTGCCTTTCTGCTCGACGTTCGCGAAGTTTGCGACGCGGGCGTATGACCAGATCGAGATGGCGATCTATTCCGGGGCGAACCTGAAGATCATCGGGAGCCACTGCGGCGTGACGCTGGCGGCGGATGGGCCGAGCCAGATGGCGCTCCCCGACGTGGCGTGGTTCCGCTCGTTCACGACGATGCGCGACCACCGCGGGAACCCGGGGTGCTACATCCTTCAGCCGGCAGACGCGTTCGCGGCGTATGCGCTCACCGAGGTCATGGCGGAGTATGAGGGCGTGTGCTATATGCGGACGCTGCGCCCGGAGACCGAGTTCCTGTATAGCGATGATGCCGTGTTCAACCTCGGCGGGTTCGAAGTGCTGCACGAGGGTCGGGACATTGTGTTGTGTGCCGCGGGGTACATGGTGCACGAGGCGAACAAGGCGATCGAACTGCTCGACAAGGCGGGGGTCTCGGCGACGCTGGTGGACCTGTACTCGATCCCGTTCGACACGGACGCGCTCCTGGATATCGTGGGCGAGAACAACTTCAACGTGATGACGATCGAGGACAACTTCGGCGGCGGGATCGGCTCGGCGGTGTGCGACGCGCTGGCGGACTCGGGCGACGCGTTCACGCTGCGGCAGATGCACGTGCGTCGGATCCCCAAGAGCGCGCGGTCGGCGGACGAGGTGCTCAAGATGTGTGGGTTGACCGCGGACGACATCAAGAGCGCGGCGATGAAGATGCTGGGGGTGTGACGGCGGGTGTGGCCGGCGCGGAGATGGACTCGGGCCCTGTCTCGATGCTCACGGTGTCGAGATCTGTGGCGACGTGTGCCGCGCGAAGGGTTCGCTCGCGACGGTCGAGAGTGATGAATCGGCATCAAGGATCGACCCGGTCGCGCGATTGATTTCGGTGATGCCGTGGGCCGTGCGCGTGGATTTGCTTTGCCTGGTCTCGTCGCGGATCTGGGCGTTGACGCGCTGGGCGTGGTCGTTGACGTAGCCCCGGGCGTGGTCGAGGTGGACGCAGGGGGTGCGGAAGCGGACCTGGAGGCCCTTGATGCCGGCGTTGGTGAGCCGCATGCCGAACTCGCGGTCCTCGCCTCCCCATTCCATTCGTTCGTCGAAGCCGTTGACCTTGAGGGCGTCGTCTTTCCAACAAGAGGCGTTGTGGCCGTTCCAGGTTGGGGCTGTGGTTGTGATTCGATCGCTGAGCCGGGCGAAGAACGAGGAGGTCGAGAGTCGCTTGGCGTAACGGAGGCTTCGGGGCATGCCGAGTGAGCGGAGGTGGGTGTATGAGGTTGCACGGCCTTGGAGTGCGTCGTCGATCGTGAGGCGTTCGCTGACCTGACCAGTGAGTTTGAGGTAGCCGCCGGAGAGGAATCGACCCTTTGTGGCGAGGGCGAGGTGGGTGTGGACGAAGTCGGGACGTGGGAGGCAGTCGCCGTCGGAGAAGATGAGGTAGTCGGTTGTGGAAGCGAGGATGGCGAGGTTGAGGGCGCGGCACTTTCGGAAGCCGTGGTCCTCATGCCATGAATGGGTGATGGAGAGGGCCCAGTCTTGGCGGGCGCGGTCGATGACGGCCTTGGTGTCGGGGCGTGAGCCATCGTCGGCGATGACGATCTCGAAGTCCTTGGTGTCCTGGGCGGCGAAGGCGGCGAGGGAGCGCTCGAGGAGGCTTGGGGCGTTGTAGGTGCTGAGGATGACCGAGCAGGCAATGGGCATGGCAGGACGATATCGAGGGGGAAACCCCGCCGCAACCTTGGATCGTGAGACACGGAATGTCGCGTGGCTCGGGTTTAGCAGCCCGCGTTGAATCGTGTGAGGAAGTAGAGGAGGTCGTCGACGGTGACGCCGCCATCGGGTGTGCCGGTGGCGCTGCCGTTGTCCACGTCGGCGGCGAGTGCTCCCTGGCCATAGATGGTGAGGTAGTAGAGGAGGTCGTCGACGGTGACGCCGCCGTCGGGCGTGCCGGTGCCCGTGCCGTCGTCGACATCGGCGACGCAGGCGGGTGCGGGGTTCACGGTGACGGTGAGGGTGTCGGTATCGATGGCGGTGTCGTCATCGGTGACGGTGAGGGTGATGGCGTGGACGCCGACGGGGAGTGAGACGTTGGCGGTGGCGCTGGGGCCCTGGGCGAGGATGGTGGGGCCTTCGGCGAATGTGTACTGGACGATGGTGCCGTCGGTGTCGGAGGAGGCCGAGGCGTCGAGGGTGACGGATTCGGAGCCGGAGTTGTCGATGTCGGTGACGGTGATGTCGGGTCCGGCGTTGGCGGTGGGCGGTGCGTTGGGCGCGGGGTTAATGGTGATGACGACGGTGTCGGTGTCGACGCTGAAGTCATCGTCGGTCACCGTCAGTGTGATGGTGTGAACGCCGACGGGGAGAGAGATGTTGGCCGTGGGACTGGCGCTCTGGGCGAGGTTGGTCGCGCCTTCCTGGAAGAGGTAGTCGATGATGGTGCCGTCGGTATCGAAAGAGGCGGAGGCGTCGAGGGTGACGGTCTCGAAGCCGGAGTTGTCGTTGTCGGTGACGGCGAAGTCCGGGCCGGCGTCGGCGACGGGATCCTGGTTGCCCGCGACGACCTCGCCCATGAGGGTGACGAGTCGCGTGGGTTGATCGGGGTCGCTGGAGGTGATGGTCAGGGTGCCGGTTTTGATGCCGGGGGTCGCGGTGAACATGGAGATGTTGTGGCTGTTGGTGCCGCCGCCTGCGGCGTCGGAGAAGGATCCGCCTGGTGCGCCGAAGCCCGAGGAGGCGGAGAGGGTGTAGGTGAGGTTGGAGATGCCGGCAGCGGTCCAGAGGGCGGTATTGCCGGCGTTGGAGATGGAGATGGATTGCGAGGCGAGGCCGCCGACGGGGACCTGGCCGAAGTTGATGACGGTGGGCGAGGTGATCTTGGCGGGGACCTTGAAGTCGGCGATGATGGGGAGGTGGCCTCCGGCGCCGGCGGTGTTGATGAGGGCCTGGGCGATGGCGGCTCCGACCATGGTGTTGCCGGTGGTGCGAAGGGGGAGGTTGTAGGCGGTGCCGTCGTTCCCCCACGAGCGGTAGGAGTGGTTGGGGTCGTTCCAGGTGGTGGTGGAATAGGGGATGGCGGGGTTGCCGATGTACTCGATGCCGGCGCCATCGAAGAGGCCGGCGGTGATGAGCATCTGGTCGTGGCGGTCGTCCATCTGTCCGGCGGGGTCCTGGGTGTGGACGATGTCGAAGGCGGCGTTGTTGTTCCAACTTCCGGGTGTGGCAATGGGGTCGAAGAAGCGTCCTGTGTTGATGGCCTGGACGCCGACCATTTCCTGGTATTCTGCGGCGGAGGAGGTGGTGATATTGGTGTCGCCGCCGAAGATGGCGAGGTATCCGGCGGGGAGTCCGGAGCCGACGAAGGAGGTGTCCAGTCCCTCGGCGTTGTCGCGGAGGCGTTCGGCCTCGATGAGTCGGCGGCCGGCGTCGTTTGTGCCGCCCTGGGCCTTGAAGTGGGCGCTATAGAGCCCGATGGTGGCGGACGGGGCGGAGTAGCCGAGGGGACGGAAGTCGTATCGGTTGGTGTTGCGTGGCTGGTTGGTGGTGCTCGAGGAGCCGATGGCGGTGATGGTCATGGCGAGGTACTGGACCTTGCTGGTGCGATAGAAGAAGGCGTTGTCGGTGTCGGCGCCGTCGTTGAAGGCGCCTGCGGCCCAGTCGCCGGGGCTGCCTGGGGCGGTGTTGAGCATGGCGAGGAAGTTATTGACGGCGGCCTGGTTGATGAACTCCTGGCCGATGATGACGTCGGGGGACATGGACTTTCCGGCGAGGGCGAGTCCCGTGGGGATGACGCCATAGAACGCGGCCTGGAAGTCGGCGTTTCGGGAGGTGTCGGTGGTGAAGTTGGTGACGTTCCAGGTGCAGATGCGCAACTGGGCGTGGGCGGAGGCGGCGCCAACGGCGGCGGCGATGAGGCCGGCGAGACGGATCGATCGATTGGTCATGGCTCTGCACACTCCCCGAACGAGTTGAAACGTGATTCATCCAAGATCAGCAGCCCGCGTTGAAGCGGACGATGAAATACAGCAGGTCGTCAATGGTAACGGCACCATCGGGCGTGGCGGTCGACGAGCCGTCGTCCACGTCGGCGGCGATGTCGCCCAGATTGAAGACGGCGACGAAGTAGAGGAGATCGTCGATGGTGACGGCGCCGTCGGGCGTGCCCGTGCCGCTGCCGTCGTCCTTGTCGGCGACGCATGTGGGAACGGTTGGACAGGAGATTTTGGTGACGACGACATCGTCGATGGCGGCCTCGACGACGGAGGCGTTTCCCGTGTCCTGAGCGATGAATCGGAGACGGACGAGGCTCGAGGGAACGAATCCCGGGATGTCGCTGGTGTTGAAGGTGTGCTGGATCCAGCCGCCGACGTTTTCGGTGGTTGGGCCGACGGTCTCGACGGGGTTCCAGGTGATGCCGTTGGTCCCGGAGATCTCGATGGGGAAGGTGTCGGAGTTCGCCTGGCCTGAGTTGGTGGCGTTGTGGAACCATCGCCAGTAGGAGATGGTGGTGTCGAGAGCACCGGAGAGGTCGAGTGGGGGGCTGAGGAGGATGGTGTTGCCGCCGTCGATGTCGGCGGCGCCGACCGGTCCGCCGGGCGTGCCGTTGCCGGTGACGAAGCAGATTGTTCCTGACGCGGAATGGTCGTCCTCGGGTTGGGCGGTGGTGCCGACGGGATCGGCGCGGACCCATTGGCCTGTGGCCGCGGTGCTGTTGACGGTCCACCCGCGATCGGACTCGAAGTCGTCTTCGAGGACGGTGATGGCGACGCCGGCGGAGGTTGCGAGGAGTGTGGCGGGCGCGTCGGCGGGGTAGGTGGCGATGGCGCCGGCGGTCCCTCTCGCGGAGACGAAGTACTCGATGGTTTGGCCGCACGCGATGAGGGGGAGTGACGCGCGGTACTGGTTGCCGGCGACGAGATTCATCGGGGCGGTCTGGAAGGTGCTCTCACCCTGAAGGCGGAAGTTGAGAGTGGGCGAGCCGGGCTGGATGGCCTGGAGATTGCCGACGATGTCGAAGTCTGCGGAGACTGGTGCGTTTGGCGGGACGACGCGCGGGGTTTCGCCGATCTGGGAGATGGCGATGTTGGGTGCGGTGATCTGGATGGACAACGAGTACAACTGGGCCTCGAGCGGGGCGTCGCTCTCGGCGACGCGGATGAAGTAGTCGCCGGCGGCGGGAAGGATTGCCGTGGCGGTCTCGGCGGCGCCGAGTGGCTGGGTGTTGGCGTTGGCGAGGATGTTGGTGCCATTGGTCGCGAAGATCTGGACCTCGAGGTTGGCGATCTGTGCGGAGTTGATGATGTTTCCGGAGAAGCAGGCTCCGGTGGCGTTGTCCTGATCGGAGTCGTCGTAACTGGTGCCGACGGGGGTGACGGTGGCACCGACCTGGGTGTTGGCGGTGGCGGTGAAGCGGAACCAGTCCTGCTCGGCGTTGGCGTCGATGCTGAGCGTGGAGCCGAAGGGGATGCTGGGCGCGGGGGGCGTGCCGAGGACCGTGGTGCCTGCGGGGAGCGAGCCGAGGACGGTGGCCTGGGCGGCGGAGTTGTTGGGCTCGAAGGGGTCGCCGTAGTCCCGTTGGACGGCGCGGAGGTCGTCGTGGCGCGGGCCGTCGAACGAGTTATTGGCAAAGGGCTCCATGAGTTTGGTGCCGCTGACGGGGCAGACGTGGGCGAACCCGAGGCCGTGCCCGTGCTCGTGCATCACAACGTTCCGGAGCGCTCTGGAGTTGTTCGATGTGTTGGTGAAATAGGAGTCGGCGGTGTCGAGGACCATGTCGCCCTGGTTGGGGAAGAAGTTGTACGCGAGGACGTTGGAGTTGCCGTCGATCGGGTGGCCGCCGATGCGGACATCGCCTCGGACGTTGAGGGAGCCGTTGGTGTTGGGGAAGACGGCACCGTCGTCGTTGGGCTCGAAGACGTAGTTCACCCCGGAGAGTTGGGACCAGCGGTCGAAGGCCTGCTGGAAGAGGGACTGCCAGGCGGCGGTGTTGTTGGCATAGATGGTGTTGAGGCGAGCCTGGAGATCGCTGGTGCCGCCGTTGGTGATCTGGGTGCCGTCGGGGACGAAGGAATAGCGGAGGGTGATGGGTTCACCGAGGGAGGTTGAGGGATTGGTGACGGTGGAGGTCCAGCGGTCCACGGGATTGGCGCGGGGCGTGAGTCGGTTGAGCGTGGTCTGGATGGCGGCGACGACGGACGGGTCGGTCCCCGGGGCAAAGCACATGGCGAAGGGGGCGTCGGCGACACCGTCCTTGGACCAGCGGAGCATCAGCGCCTGATAGACGGGATCGAGGGCGGCGTAGTCGCTGGCGTCGATGAGGCCGGCGAGCGAATCGGGGAGGGGCGCGGCCTGGACGAGCGTGATCGGGAGGAGGTCCTCGGACTTGGGCGAATCGCCGCAGTCAGGATCCGGGCAGGCGTGGGCCGTGGCAGCGAAGAGGACACCCAGCGCCAGGGCGGCGTGCGAAGGAACGATCTGTGGCATTGAGTCTTCCGATCTGTGCGATATGAACTTGCTTGGACACAGGCCGCGTGCCGGCGCCGCGGCCTACCCCTTGGTCCTGGACTGGCCCAACGCGAACCCCTCGCGTGGGCCACCCCCTGCACGCACCCTTCGCGTCGTCTGGGCTTGGGTTCCACGCCAAAGGCCAGGGCGATTCGTTGCGAAGAGGATCATCCACGATCTCGCGTGGTTTTCAAGCGAAATTTTCGATGCGTGCGCGGGGAATCGGCGTGGTGGTGAGGAAAAACCCTCAATCCTTGTGGGCGACTGTTCTCTATAGTGCCTTCCGGCGCGGCCGGGAACCTGAATCACCAATCAAAACCCAGATTGCGAGGGACACGCGTGGCAGATCGGCATTTCGACGTTGTGGTTATCGGGGGCGGGCCGGCGGGCTATGTCGGGGCGATTCGGGCGGCCCAACTGGGGTACAAGGTCGCGTGCGTGGAGCGCGCGAAACTCGGGGGCGTGTGCCTGAACTGGGGATGCATCCCGAGCAAGGCGCTGCTCTCCAACGCGGAACTCTTCGAGAAACTCACGAAGCGTGACTTCTGGGGGCTGAAGATCAACGGCGAGGTGTCGTTCGACTGGGACGCGGTGATCGGTCGAAGCCGGGACGTGGCGTCGAAGTTGAACAAGGGGATCGGGTTCCTCTTCAACAAGAACAAGATCACGCACATCCAGGGGAACGCGAAACTGCTTGGCGGGCGCGGGCCGGCGAACGGGAAGGAGATGCCCGGGCAGACGTGCCGCGTTGAGATCCAGGAGTGCGCGGTCAAGGAAGAGTTGACGAGCGCGCCGGCGACACCCGGGAAGAAGATCGAGACGATCACGTGTGACCATGTGATCGTGGCGACGGGCTCGGTGGCGCGGGACCTGCCGTTCGCGCGATTCGATGGCGACAAGGTCTGGGGCGCGCGCGAGGCGATGTTCAACAAGGCGATGCCCAAGCGGCTCATCGTGATCGGCGCGGGGGCGATCGGGATGGAGTTCGCGTACTTCTATCACTCGATGGGGTCGAAGGTGACGGTCGTCGAGATGCTCGACCGGATCCTGCCGATCGAGGACCGCGAGGTCGGCGACGCGATGGGCAAGCACTTCAAGAAGGCGGGGATGGACATCCGAACCGGCACAACGACGACGAGCGTCGAGAAAACAGGCTCGGGTGTGAAGGTCACGGTCGCGCCGGTCGTCAATGGCAAGCCCGATGAGAGCAAGAAGGAGACGCTCGAGGCCGACCGCGTGCTTGTCGCGATCGGCGTCAAGGGGCGGACCGATGGGTTGTGCGACGCGTCGCTCGGGCTCAAGATCGAGCGTGACCACATCGTGACGGACTTCAAGCCCGGCGTGACCAAAGACGAGGCGATTGACTATCGGTCGAACATTCCGGGCGTGTATGCGGTGGGCGACGTGATCGGGCCACCGTGGCTCGCGCACGTGGCGAGCGAGGAGGCGATCCTGTGCGTCGAGCGGCTCGCGTGGCGCGAGAAGAAACTCGATCACGAGCCGATCCCGATGGACTACTCGGTGATCCCGGGGTGCACGTATTGCCTGCCCCAGGTCGCGAGCGTCGGGGCCACGGAGCAGAAACTCATCGAGCAGGGCCTCAAGAAGGGGCAGGATTACGAGGTCGGGAAGTATCCCTTCATGTCGCACGGCAAGGCGATCGCGGCGGCCCATACCGAGGGGTTCGTGAAGATCATCCGCGGGCTGCCTCGGGGCGAGATCCTGGGGGCGCACATCATGGGCGACCAGGCGACGGAGTTGATTGCGGAGATGTCGCTGGCGCGGCGGCTGGAGGCGACGACCGAGGAACTCATCTGCACGGTGCACGCGCACCCGACGATGCACGAGGGGATCCACGAGGCGGCCTTGGCGTCGGAGGGGCGAGCGATCCATATGTAGGCCGGATTGGGACTTGAAACCCCAAACAGAATGTGTACTTTGGGCGATTTTCCCTTGCGGGGTCGCCCATTTTCATTGATACTGCGAGCGTCGGGCCGCGAATAGGGTGGGGTTCGGGATCCGACACATGCTATCGCTTGTTGTTTGCATTGATGGAGAACGCGTGATGAAGACTCGTGCCCTGGGAATCGGCGCTCTGTGCTTTGGGATGGTTTGCGGGCTGGCGGCGTCGGCATGGGCCGAGGAGCCGGCGAGCGAGTCGCGTCTCAACGAACTCTTGATCGAGAACGCGGCGATCAAGACGATGCGAGTTCGGCTCTCGCACGATCAGCAGGCGCAGCAGGGGATGATCACGCCTCGCGGCGAGTGTCCGCAGATCTCGACGTACACGAGCGCGAGTTTCTCGGGTGGGACGTACACGGCGCAGGGGGGCATGGGGGAGGGCGAGATCGCGGCCGTCTCGTACACGCTTCCGGCGAGCATGTTCCCTCTGAAGGTGACGCAGGTGGAGTGCATCTTCGCGCAGTTGGATGCCCAGGTGAACACGACGACGCAGTGGTCGGTGCTGTTCTGGGATGGGCTGCCGAGCACAGGGACGCTGGTGGCGTCGTTCAACTCGGTGGACGATCTTTTGCCACCGATCCAGATGGAGCCTGGGACGCAGGGTGTGAACGTGGTGGCGCAGGTCGATCCGGCGGACCCGGATCAGGTGTTCATCTTCCTGCCGCCGGGCGCGACGGAGCACACGTTCAGTGTGGGCTTCCGGATCGATCAGCACAACAACCAGACGGCGAACCCGTGCTTCACGGCGCCGCCCTCGGAGAGCAACGCCTTCCCGACCACCGACAACACGGTGATCGGGTGCGGCTCGGGATACGGGGCCCTCAACTTCCCCGCGGAGAACTGGCTCTTTGCGCTCAACTGTGGTGCGACCGGATGCCCGCCGAATGGTGGGTGGACGCGGTTCAGCGGATTGCAAGCGGACAGCACGTTCATCATTTGCCTGACGGGATGCCGCCCGCGTGGTGATTGGGTGATGCGGGCGACGTGGGACCCGACGAACTGTCCACCGGCGACTGGGGCGTGCTGCTTCGGGACGGCGGGGTGCTTCCTCGCCGATCAATCGACGTGCACAACATCGGGCGGATCGTGGAAGGGGCCTGGGTCGGTGTGCGGCACGAACACGGGGTCGGGATTCCCGGGCTGCACGGCACCCGTGAATCAACTCCCGACAGCGATCGCGGGGAATGATCAGACCGTGACCGACACGGACAACAGCGGCACGGAACTGGTCACGGTGGATGCGTCGGCGAGCACCGACCCTGATGGGTTCATCGCGACGTACACGTGGACGGAGGGTGCGCTCGTGCTGCAGGATGGGCCGGCGCTGTATCAGGGTGCGTTTGCGGTGGGGACGCACAACCTGACGCTGACCGTGACCGACAACCTCGGCGGGATGGACACGGACACGCTGACGATTGTGGTGAATCAGGGGGGGCCGGTGTGTGTGGCCGATGTGGACGATGGGACGGGAACGGGCACGCCGGATGGTGGGGTGACCATCGACGACTTGCTGTACTACCTGTCGATTTTCAACCAGGGACTGGTGAGCGCCGACGTGGACGACGGGTCGGGAACGGGCACGCCCGACGGCGGGGTCACGATCGACGATCTCTTGTACTACCTGGCGCGATTCAACGCGGGGTGCTAGAGCGACCGGCCGGGAATCGCGTGCGGTCGTTGTGTCGATCGACATCGTGATCGGGCGAGGTCTCGTCCTCGTGGCGCCCGGGCGTCTCTGCGTTCCGTGTTGATCGATCGACCGCGGGCTCGTCGATGGTCACGGTTCGGGAGGCCGAGGATTCCTCGGCGTTGGTGTCCGCGGCGGCGGGATCTCTGGAGACCTTTGTGGCGTTGGTCCGTCCCATGCCCCAGACGATGGAGACGACCGCGGGAAGCAGCATCAATCCGAGGAGCGAGGCGAGGCGCCAGGTGTGGAGTTCGCGTGCGACATCGGGACGGAGCGCGAAGCCCATCGCGGCCAGACCGATAGCGACGGACGCAAGCGCGACCAAGGCAATGCCAACCCGTCTTGCCCGACGCATCCAACTCGGCATGACACACATCCGACGACACGAGCGGCGAGTCGCACGCTCGGCCGACCAACTCCCCGAATCACCACGCGCCGGGCGACACAAACGCCCGATCGTGGTTCGGTGTAGGTTGGGGAGGTGAGAATACCGATTCGGGGGGGTCGAATCAAGGCGGTGATCCCGCAAGTTGGGTGGGCGTGGAAGTGTTCGGTCGCGGTTGGTGTTTGGCGGTGGATGGCGATATCGTCTGCGTCCCGTGAGTGAGTGTGCACCAACCTCGCGATCTGCTCGGGCCTGGAAGGGTGGGGGGTGGTGCGCGGCCATTGGTCTGGTGGTGACGATCACGGGGGCGAACTCGGCCTTGGCTCAGAATGGGGCCGGGGATTCGGGGGCGGGGGCGAACGGGCCTTCGTCGGCCCGGGCAGGAGTGGTCGAGGGCGCGAGCCCGTTTGAGGGTCGGCCTGTCCGGCGTGTGTCCCTGTTGGCGACCAAGGCGGGGGCGAGCGAGGAGCCGGCGTTTCCGCTGGAGGGCGCGCTCGATCGTCTGGCGCGGAACCAGTTGCGGCTGCGTGAGGGCCTGCCGTATTCCACGGCGGTCTCGGCGAGCGATGTCGGGCTTCTGACGCGGCTTGGGCCGTTCCGCACGATCGAGACGCGAGTGGTGCCGCTGGACGACGGGAGCGTCGAACTCCGGTACACGATGGTGTTGCAGCCGGTGATTCTGGATGTGGTGTGCGTGGGGAACAGCGTACTGACGGACACGGGGGTGCTGGAGGGTGTCGGCTCGCTCCGGGGCACGCCTGTGGATGGCACGCGCATCGAGCGCGCGTCGCGCGCGATCGAGAAGCGGTATCTTGACGAGGGGTATTTCAACGCGCAGGTGACGGCCGACATCCCTGCGCTCGAGCGCTCGGGGACGCTGGTCTTCCGCGTGCGCGAGGGGCAACGGACCAACGTGCGCACGGTGCGATTCCGGGGGAATGTCTCCTTCCTCGATCGCGAGTTGTTGCGTGAACTCAAGACCGTTGAGGGGTCGCTCCTGCGGCGTTCCACGCTCAACGAGACGAAACTCGACGAGGACGTGGGCACGATCCTTGAGTATTACCGTGATCGGGGTTATCTCGACGCCCGCGTCGATCGGAGCGTGCAACTCAGCCCCGACAATCGCGAGGCGATCGTGACGTTCGAGATCGACGAGGGCCCGGTGTTCACGCTTCGCGGGGTGAAGATCGAGACCGGGTCGGACGCGCCGCCGGTGATCAGCGATGCGCAGGCGATGGGCCTGATGTCGGTGAAGCCCGGCGACGTGTATGGGCAGCGGGCGGTGCGTGAGAGCGCCCAGAGAGTGGCCGAGGCGTATGGGAAGATGGGGTGGGTGGACGCGCAGATCAACGTCCGCGAGATTCGAGATTCGGACAGGCCCGTGGTGGATCTGCTGCTGCTTGTCCGCGAGGGGGGCCGGTTCCGGGCGGGCGTTGTCACGATTCAGGGGAATGACATCACGCAGGACTCGGTGATCCGCAAGGACGTCACGATCCAGCCGGATCGCCCGCTGGACATGTCGGCGGTGGAGGAATCGCGCCGACGGCTCGAGCGGTCTCGGCTCTTTGCGACGGACAATCCCAAGGACAGGCCGCGCCTGACGATCCAGCCCGAGACGGCAGACGAGCCCTGGTATCGCGATGTGCTCGTGGAGATCAAGGAGACGAACACGGGGAGCATCGCGTTCGGCGGGACGGTGGGATCGGACGGTGGTCTGGCCGCCCGGTTCAGCATCCAGCAGCGCAACTTCGACATTCTCGACTGGCCGAGTTCGTTCTCGGAGTACTTTGGCGGGCGCGGGTTCCGCGGCGGCGGGCAGACGTTTAGCGTCGAGGTCTCGCCGGGCGATCGCGTGCAGTCGTTCTCGATCTCGCTTGGCGAGCCGTCGCTCTTTGACTCGGATTATTCCGGGGGCATCTCTCTCTATGCTCGCCGGCGCGTGTACCGCGAGTACGACGACATTCGCTATGGGACCGAACTGAGCGTGGGTCGGCGATTCGGCTCGCGATGGAACGGGAGCGCGACGCTCGGCCTTCAGTCGGTCGCGCTGGACCAGATCGAGGCGAGCGCGCCGACCGATTACTTTGCCGTGGGCGACGAGACATTCCAGACGTCGCTCGGCGCCAGCATCACGCGCACGACGACCGACCGACCGATCCTCCCGACGCAGGGGACGAAGATCACGCTGGGCGTCGAGCAGATCGGTGCGCTGGGGGGTGATTTCACCTACAGCGCGTTCAACGCGAGTTACGGTCTGATCGTCCCGGTGAATGAGGACATCCTCGGCAACCGCAGCACGCTCGCGTTCAACATCGGTTCTCGATACATCCCGCAAAGCCCGGACGAGGTGCCGTTCTACTCGAGGTACTACCTGGGCGGTGAGTCGTTCCGCGGTTTCGGGGTGCGGGGCATCTCACCCCGGGGCGTACGCAACGACAACGGACTTCCGAGTTCAGACCCGATCGGAGGGACCTTCCAGTTCTCGGCGGGCGTCGAGTTCCAACAGCCCATCATCGCCGACCAGTTCCTTGTGGTTCTGTTCGCGGACACGGGGACGGTGAACAACGATGTCACGTTCGACAACTATCGCGCCTCGGTGGGGTTCGGGATCCGCCTGATCACGCCGCTCTCCCCTGTGCCGCTCGCGTTCGATTTCGGCTTTCCGATCCTGAAGGAGGAGGGCGATCGCGAGCGTCTCTTGACGTTCACGGTCGATGTTCCGTTCCGCTGAATCGCTATCATTGACCCATGGAGACGCCGCCCCCCTGCTCGCGGGCGGCACCAGGCGAGAGGCCTGGAGAATGCACCAGGAGATCATCATGACCCAGACTCGTTCGCTCTTCCGTTCGCCGACCGTTCTCGCCGTGGCGCTTGCGCTGGTGACGTTGGCGGGTGTTCAGATCCACAGCGCCTCGGCGACGAAACGTGAGGCATCGATCGCCCCGGCCGTCGTGGGTGTGGTGGACATGGAGAAACTCTTCGGGAATCTCAAGGAACTCAAGGACGAGAACGGAAAACTCGACGGCATCGCCAAGCAACGCAAGGCCGAGATTGAGACCAAGGAAGAGGCGCTCAAGGTGAAGGCGAAGCGCCTCACGGAACTCCCCAATGACCAGGTCGATCAGCATCGCCAACTCGAGCAGGAGTTGTACGAGGAGAACGAGCAGCTCAAGGTGAAGGTCGCGCTCTATCGGCGTCGGTCTGATGTTGAGAGCGGCGAGGTGATCCGCGAGTTGTACGAGAAGGTGAACGCGGAGATCGTGAAGTTCGCCCAGGCCGAAGGGTTTGACCTGATCATGATCGACACGTCAAAGATCAAGCTCCCTCCGAACCGCACCAACGGCGAGTACAACTCGATCATCAAGGACCGCTCGATGCTCTTTGTCTCGGAGCGGTTGGACATCACCGATGCGCTGACGACGCGCATGAACAACAACTATGCCGCGGGCAAGTGATCGGGAGGCCGACGCGGGACCATGCCTGCCCCAACGCCCGATTCGTGTCGTACACGCACGCCCCTGACGATCGAGAGGATCGTCGGGGCGCTGCGGTCGGCGGGGCTTCGCGTTGAGGTCGACGGCGCCTTGGACATGGTGGTCGAACGCTTCGACGCGGCCCACGAGGCCGGGGCCGGGGGCATCACGTTTGTCCGCTCGCCGAAGTTTCTGCAGGCGTGGCTCGAGGCGACGAGTGATGTGGCTGCGGCTGCGGCGATCGTGCCGAGTGATCTTGGAGCGAGTGTTCCGCGTGACAATCGGCGTGGTGTGGTGCTTGTGGACGATGTCGATCACGCGGCGTCGATTGTGCTGGGGCTGCTGATGCCGGCGTCGCCGCCGCGACGTGTCGGTGTGCACCCGAGCGCGAGCGTCGATCCCCTGGCGACGATCGACGAGGATGTGTCCATCGGTCCCTTCTGTGTCGTTGAGGCGGGTGCGCGCCTCGCGCGAGGCGTCACGCTTCGCGCCCACGCGTTTGTGGGCATGGACGCGTCGATCGGTGAGCAGACCACGCTGCACGTCGGGGCGAAGGTCATGGAGCGCTGTGAGGTCGGCGAGCGGTGCATCCTCCACGAAGGGTGTGTCGTGGGATCGCAGGGCTTCGGGTTCCGACCGACGAAGAAAGGGGCCGAGCGCCTCCCGCACATCGGCAACGTAGTCCTTGGGCACGACGTCGAGATCGGCGCGAACTCGTGCGTCGATCGTGCGAAGTTCGGGTCCACGACCATCGGCGACGGGACGAAGATCGACAATCTCACTCAGATTGCCCACAACTGCCGCATCGGGAGGCACTGCATCGTCTGTGGGAATGTCGGAATTGCCGGCTCGGCCGTCCTCGGCGATGGTTGCGTGATCGGCGGGCTCTCGGGCATCGCGGACAATATCGAGATCGGCGCCGGCGCAAAGATCGGCGCGCACTCGGGCGTCGCGGGTGATCTCGAAGCGGGCGGGACGTACATGGGCATTCCCGCGGGTCCGATCAAGGAGTGGCGGCGGAACTACATCGAGCTCGGTCGCCTCGCCGAGTCCCTTGCGGAGATCCGCAAACTCGTTCGCGGCAAGTCTCGCGATGGAAAATCCGATGGCGGTCCCGCATGATCGTGGCGCACCCTCGACGAACTCTTGCGAGGCCGACCGGGCGAATCGAGGGTGTCGGGCTGTTCTCGGGAAAGGCGTGCGCCATCACACTCGAGCCGTCGGCGACGCCCCGTGATGGGCCTGTGTCGCAAGGCCTGCGATTCCTGACCGTCATGGGCGAGATCGTGGCGAACGTGGCCCACCAGACTTCGGACGCGGCCCTCGCCCATATGCCGTTGGGTGTGCCCGCTCGCAACACGACCCTTGCCCGGGATCGCGCGGGCGTGACCACCGTGGAGCACGTGCTCGCGGCTCTTGCCGGGCTTGGCGTCACCGACGCGATCGTCCGTGTGGATGGTCCAGAGATCCCCATCCTCGACGGCTCGGCAGTCGCGTTCGTCGAGGCGATCCGTTGCGCGGGGCTGATTGACCTCTCTTTGGACGTTGGCTTTGGACAAGCGCTGCGTCTTGATCGAGAAGTGCGGGTTGAGGACGCGGCGAGCGGTGCCTCGATTGTTGCGACGCCCCACGGAACACCTTTGACGACCGGGCTGCACGCCTCCTATGAACTCGTCCTTCCGATCGCGGGAGTACCGACGACCTCGCTGGCTGTGTGGGAGGGCGATGCCGACGCGTTCGTCCGCGACGTCGCCCCGGCCCGGACGTTTAGTCTTGAGCCCGAGGCGCGGGCGCTGCAGTCACGAGGCCTGTTCACGCATGTCTCCCCCCGCGACCTGCTCGTGCTCGACTCGACCGGCACGCCGATCGACAACGCGCTGCGTTTCGACAACGAGCCTGCCCGGCACAAACTCCTGGACCTTGTGGGTGATCTTGCGCTCCTGGGTATGCCCCTTCTTGCACGCGTCGAGGCACGTCGGTCGGGGCACGCGCTGACGCACATCCTCGTGCGCGAGTTGCTGAAGACCGTCGGCGAGGTGTAGTTGTTACGACGATCGATCGTCGCCTTTGCGCGCGATCCGTTGCGCGTTGATCGTTGTTGCGCGCTCGTTCGCGTCGGTTCTCGTGCGCCCTCTTGTGTTTGCCGCGGCACGCGGTAGCGTGATGCTCCGCGGCATCGTGCCATGCCCGACAACGGTTTGTCGGAATCGGTGCGTGTGCCCGCGCGACACGAAAGGATTGACGCGATGAAGACACGGAACCCGGAACTGGCGTTGCTCGTGATGGTGGTGTCGTCGGTGTGGCTGTTGTTCCTCCCCGCGTGCACGGACACGGGGCGCGTGCTGGAACTGCGTGATCAGGCCGCCCACGTCCGGGAACAACTGGCCCAGGAGGGCACACAGATTCGCGGCGTGCTTGCCCAACTTCCCATCGACGATCCTGCTCGACCTGGTCTTGACGCGCAACTCAAGAGCGTGGACGATGCCGCCCAGACACTGTCGGCGGCGATCGAGCAGGTCGATCGGGCGCTGGGGAACGCCAACAATCCGACGGAAACGGAGGGGATGGTGGGCACCCTGACCGGAACGATTTCGAGCGTGCTGCCGACGCCGTGGCGAGTGCCTGTGGCGCTGGGTGCGGCGTTGGTCGCGGCGGTGCTCCGCGCGCGGCAACTC
Organism: Phycisphaerales bacterium; assembly: GCA_016699835.1. Lineage (NCBI taxonomy): Bacteria > Pseudomonadati > Planctomycetota > Phycisphaerae > Phycisphaerales > Phycisphaerales bacterium. Next base: position 1,886,404 of record CP064987.1, on the reverse strand, counting down.
AAGGCGGGGCTGGCGTCGATCGCCAAGAGTCTTGAGGTCGCGATGCGTGACGACGAGCAACTCAAGACAAGCGTGAAGGCCAACGCCCAGACGCTACGCACGATCCAGACGCCGGTCGCCCAACAGATCGTGGACCAGGTTCAGGCCGGGTCGGTCGCGCTCAAGTTCCCGTGGTGATCAGGAGATTCCCGGCTCGGTTTCGAATCCGCTCGCTCGCCAACGCCGATGGATGATGTGGAAGGATGGCACGCATGCCCCGACTCACCTCGAAGACAACCTCCCCCACCGCCATCGGGCGTAGGCGATGCGCACGCGACGCGTTCACGCTCATCGAACTCCTCGTCGTCATCGCGATTCTTGCGTTGCTCATCGGGCTGTTGCTTCCGGCGTTTGCGAAGGCGAAGGAGGCGGCGAGGCGAACCTCGTGCCTCGTGAACCTCCGCTCCATGGGACAGGGACTCCAGATGTACCTGCAGACCGAGTCCAAGGGATTGCTCCCCAAGGTTCGCCCGCTCAACGAGGGGTCCAACACCAACGACCCGTCGCTGCTCGACGTGATGGAAAAGTACATCGATGCGCCCAAGCCCGTGCAGGCGACCGGCATGGGGGATTGGACGACGTTTGCGCCGTATCGCTGCCCGAGCGATCTCTTCTCCCACGATTCCGCGACGAGTTTCAAGCCGTTGTGGCAATCGAGCGGGACCAGTTACGAGTATTTCCCGGGGATCATCATGATCGCGGCGGAACTCTTCACGGTGCCCAATGTGCAGCACGGCGTGACCCGGGCGTTCGAGGCGCAGCCGCGGCTGCCGATTGTGTTTGATGCCGACGACTGGCACAACCCGCGATTCAAGGACATGGGGACGGGCGGCGACACGCAGAGCCGGTGGAACCGCAACGCGCTCTACTTCGGCGACGGGAGCGCGGCCCAGGCGCTCTTCATCACCGACGACGAGCGGACTCGACTCATTGAGGATGTCGTGCGATTCGGCGGATTGGAGACCGTGCCGCCGCTGCCGGGTGGCTCGATGCGAGCGAGAGGAGACGGGCGATGAGCGTTCACTCGAATGACGGCAATGGGGCCTCTGGTTCTCGTGCCGGGAGCATTCTCGACGGGCTTGGTGACGCGCCGGTTTCCATGCCGGCGAAGCGCCCTCGAGAATCGGCGGGGGCGACGCTGGCGCGATGGTGGGGCTCGATGTCGCCCACGCGACGGAAGAATGTGGCGCGGGCCGGTGGCGTGCTCGCCTTGCTCACGCTCGCGGGGGGCGGCGTGTGGGCGTATATCGAGTTGCGCCCGCGGCCCACGCCCGACTATCTCGACGACGAACTGGCCGGGGTGCTGGACTACACGCTGCTCTCCAACGAGTTCAACAACCTGCCGCTGCGCGAGCGGCTGGACCTTCTCTCCAAACTCATCTCGCGCCTCAAGGGGCTTTCGTCGAACGACTCGGTAATGATGGCGGCGTTCGTGGCGGGACTGAAGGGCCAGGCTCGCACGCAACTTGAAGAGAACGTCTCGCGGCTCGTCGTGGACGCGTGGGACGACAAGGCCAAGGACTATGGCAAGGTTCCCGAGGAGGACCGCGCGAAGTTCCTCGAGAACGCGTACGTCGACTTTGAGAAGATGCTTGAGGCGCTGGGCGGGCGCGTCCGCGACACGCCCGACGAGAAGCGCCTCGAACGCGCTCGTCGCCAGGCCCAGCGCGACCGCGAGCAGATGCGCGACCCGAGCGCCCGGCCCGACGGCGAGACGCTCGGGCGGCTCTTCGAGTTCATGGACCGGAAGGTCGGCGGGAGCGCCTCGCCCCAGCAGCGATATCGGGGCGCGCAGATGGTCCGCGACATGTCGCGCCACTTCCGGGGCGAGGACATCGAGACGGGCAAGCCCGCGCCGACGCCGGCGCCAGCCACACCGACTACGCCAAAGGATGGCGAGACCGGCGGTTCGTAGTTCGTGTTAATCCGCTGTGCTGGCGTTCGAATCGAACTGACGCACGTCGCGCCAGTCGACGGTGTCCCACGTCGTGCCACACTCCGGGCAGCGGACGCCAGTGCCGACGCGGGGCACGCCCGCGAGGGTGTAGGCGCACTTGGGGCATTGTCCGCGACGGAGTCGCCGGCGCCTTGGGCTGATGGCCGCTGGAATCCATGTGAGGGATATGGGGAAGAGTGTGAGGGTTGAAAGCGAAATGACGTTGTGGAGAATGCCGCCGGCGTCGAGATCAAGCGATGTGTGCACGCGTGTGTGCTGTTTGATGTCTTCGGTTGTTGTCGCGCCATCTGCTACAGCTAGTGCGTGGTAGATTCTGCTTTGAGTTTTTTCGGAGATCGGCTCCATGCCTCCATCGAGCGAAACGACCACTATCGAGTTCTGTCTCCCCCACACACACCATGCGATGCGGGGTTGTGTCTGAGTCCACACATGAAAGCCACGACCCCACGGTGGATCAATCGCTCCGAGAAACAAGTCTGCAGAGTCATCAGAGCGTGCGACGACTTCTGACCGAACGTCATCTGCTATGACGTAAAGTGGATCAACATTGATCCTCACAGAACCCTCAAGACCAAAGAACCTTCTAGGGAATGAGGTCTGATTCGAAACACTGATCAGCCAGAGTGTGTCTGCGATCAGGAGCCCGAACAGAAGAAGCGCTACTGAAGGGCGCGCCAATACTGATACAAACGTCCGAGATGCTCCTCGGAGTCGATTTGTTGACTTCGTTTTCACTGTGCCGTTGGATGTTGTGCCCGACTCCATCGCCATCGCCCCACTCGTACACTCGGTCATGTCCGATCCGGCCGATCCACAATCTCATGCCGCGGCGCCGCTGTCGATCGACGAGGTTCGCAAGGTCGCGCGGCTTGCGCGGCTCGAACTCACAGACGCCGACGCCGAACGATACGGGCGGGATCTGGCATCGGTTCTGGCGCTGATGGCGCGTTTGCAGCGGCTCGATCTGTCGGGCGTGGAGCCGCTGACGCATGTCGCGGGTGAGGACGCCCGCACGCGGGAAGATGATGCCGCGGCCCCGCCGGGTTTGCTTCTTGATTCGGCCGCGCTCTCGAAGATCGCCCCGGCGATGCACGACGCGTTCCTCAAGGTCCCCAAGGTGCTTGGCGGCGGCGAGGGTGGTGGCGCGTGAACGTGTTCGATCTTGCTGAGCGCGTGCGGCGGGGCGAGACCACGGCGAGGGCCGAGGCCGAGGGGGCTCTTGCGCGCCTCGCGCACGTCGAGCCGAAGATCCGGGCGACGACACAGACGCTCGCGAAGGAAGCATTCCGGATCGCCGACGAGGTCGACGCGCGACTCCGGCGTGGCGAGTCGATGCCGCTCGCGGGTGTGCCGATCGCGATCAAGGACAACATCTGCACGGCGATCGGCAGGACGACGTGTGCGAGCCGCATGCTCGAGGAGTATCGCTCGCCGTTTGACGCGACGGTGGTGACGCGTTTGCTTCGTGCGGGGTGCGTCCCGATCTGTAAGAGCAATCTCGACGAGTTCGCGATGGGATCCTCGACGGAGCACTCGGCGTTCCACGCGACGCGGAATCCGTGGGACGTGTCGCGCGTGCCGGGTGGGTCGTCGGGTGGGTCGGCGGCGCTCGTCGCGGCGGGCGTGGTGCCCGTCGCGCTGGGGAGCGACACGGGCGGCTCGATCCGCCAGCCCGCGTCGATGTGCGGCGTTGTCGGATTCAAGCCGACGTATGGGCGTGTGAGCCGATTCGGGCTGGTCGCGTTCGCGAGCAGTCTCGATCAGATCGGGCCGATCACGAAGGACGTGCGCGATGCGGCGCTTGTGCTCGAGGCGATAGCCGGCGGAGATGAGAACGACTCAACGTGTTCCACGCGCGAGGTTGAGAGATTTGCAGAGGTGGTGCGCGGCTCGAACGAGACGGCTTCGACTTGGACGATTGGTGTGCCGCGCGAAGCGCGGTCGGGCGCGAACCACCCCGAGGTGGCACGGGTCTTCGACGAGACCGTCGCGCGGCTTCGCGATGCGGGCGCGACCATCGTCGATGTGAACCTCCCGATGACCGACGCGGGGATCGCGGCGTACTACATCGTGTGCTGTGCCGAGGCGAGTTCGAACCTGGCGCGATACGACGGCATCCGATTCGGCATGCGGGCCGAGATCCGCGAGGGCGAGGGCCTCGACACGCTCTATGCGCGGTCGCGGAGCGAGGGGCTGGGCGACGAGGTGAAACGCCGCATCATGCTCGGGACTCATGTTCTGAGTTCGGGGTACTACGACGCGTACTACGCGACGGCACTGAAGGCCCGGCGGAAGATCATGGAGGATTTCAATGCCGCGTTTGCCCGCGGGTGTGACTGCTTGATCATGCCCACGGCCCCGACGCCCGCGTTCAGACTCGGGGAAAAGACGACCGACCCGGTGACGCTGTATCTTGAGGATGTGTACACGGTCGGCGTGAATCTCGCGGGACTGCCGGCGATCGGTGTACCGGCGGGGTTGGCGGATGTGGGCGGCACGCGACTTCCTGTTGGTGTGCAACTCGTGGGGCCGGTGTTCGAGGATGCACGCGTGCTGCGGTGTGCGGCGATGGTGGAGCGGCTTGTGCCGGGTGTTGGTCGGGCGCCGATCCACGCGGCACTTGGCGCATGATCCCGGTCTGGGACGACGAGACGCCTTATTTCAGCAGCGTGAACATGGTGATGACGATGCCGAGTGTGGTGGCGTTGTGGAGGGCGTGGGCGACGACGGGTCCGATGATCGAGCCTCGCCACTCGCGTATGAAGGAGAAGATGAGTCCGATGCTGATGACGGGGGCGAGGGCGAAGAAGGCGTAGCCGTGCATCACGCCGAAGAGGAACGCGGTGAGGAAGGCGGCGCCAACCATGCCGAGGCGCCCTCGGAAATGGCGGAAGACGCCGCCTCGGAAGATGGTTTCCTCGACGATGGGCGCCCAGACGGTGGCGAGGACGAAGAGGAGGACGAGTTCGAGTGGGCCGCCGGCACCGATGAGGTCGGCGATCTTGTTGGCGCCGGCCCCTTCGGGGAGAAACTGCTGGACGATGAGCGTGAGAATGAGCGTCACGATGAGGGCACCGGCGAGGAGTGGGAGTCCGGCGAGATAGCCGAAGAGTCCCATGACGATCTCGCGGGCCACTCCTTCGCCCGTGTGCCAGCCGACCTGGGCGCGCCAGTCTTTGGCGTGCACGCCGCGGGCGAGGGGCCAGAAAATCGTGAGGAGGACGCCCCACTGGAGCACGAGGCTGAGGACGGCAGCGCTCGACGGTCCCATGAACTTCGCCGCGATCGACGAGATGGCGAGCATGCCCAGGAAGGACATGAGGAAGACGACGAAGGTTTCGAGGTAGATCCCGCCGCCGGGTTGGGGCGGGGCGAATCGGAAGGAGCGCTCGGCCTTGCTCCAGTTGATGATGACATACAGGAAGCAGACGAGCGAGGCGAGGGCGATGAGGAGCAGGAACAGGCCGACGGCGATGAAGAAGATGATGATCGGTGTGCCGCCTGTCGTGAGTGATTGTCTCACAGAGTCAGATTTGGGGAGGGGTTGGATCGCGGCGAGTTCGCCGAAGTAGCCGTGTCGGTCTTTCAGGCCCTCTGCTTGCTCGGGGGTGAGTGCTTTGCCATTGAGTGCGGCCTCGACGAGGTCGGCGTCCTCGAGCACCTGGGTGTCCTCGGACTCGCGGGCGAGTTCGAGGTATTGGTCGGGAGAGTCGCCGAACTGATTGGCGACGGCGGCAAGTCGCAGGGCGTCCACCGGCGCGAGAGCGCCCTTGTTCTTTTCCTTGGCCGCCTTCTCGAGGTCGGCGATGCTCCCGGCCATGGACCCAAAGTCGCCGTGCATCTTCACGACGAGTTTCGCGGTGAGTTCGAACTGGATGTCCGGCGGCGCGATCTCCTCAGTGGCGCCTGGGGCCGGCGGCGGGGGCGAGATGAAGTTTGGCGCCTGCTGGATCCCGAAGATCGTGAGGACGAGCACGGCCGCGACGGTCCAGAGGACTGGGAGCGGCAGGAGCGAGCGACGATCGGGCACATCGCGTTCTCGGCGGATTGGCGGATTGCCGCCGGGCATGCCCATCGGGCCTGGAATAGTCGGCGGCGTGACCTGATAGGGGTTCTGTGTTTGGTTTTGGTCCGGGTTGGCGTTGGGGTCGGGCGGGAGCATTTGTGGAGAGCGTATCGGCGTTTTGGGGTGGATCGGCGGCGGCGGCTGGAAGGAAAGTCTTCACCCTGCTAATGTCTGCCCCCACACTGGATGGTGTGGCCGGGCTTTTCGGGTCCGGATGAGAACGCCAAGTTTGCCCTGGATCGCCCTTTGGATGGGGCTTCCCAAGGCCCGCCCCGCCCGGTAGGCGGCGATGCAAGACCATCTCGTGTCGTCGGCGTGGCTGTCCACCCGAATCGGCACGCGAGTCGTCGGAGGTGTGTGATGAAGAACGCGGAGGCCCTGGGCCGGCAGACCTATCTCGCCAAGCCCGGGCAGGTGAAGAAGTCGTGGCGTCACATCGATGCCGAGGGCGTGCCCCTGGGTCGTCTGGCGAGCGAGGTGGCGCTGGTCCTCATGGGCAAGCATCGCCCCGAGTACACGCCCCACGTGGACACGGGCGAGCCCGTGATCGTGACGAACGCGAAGAAGGTCGCGCTGACGGGGCGCAAGGCCGAGCACCGCCTGAAGATGCGGTACACGAGCCACCCGGGCGGCCTCAAGACCGAGACGTATGGGCAGGTGCGTGATCGCAAGCCCGAACTGCTCATCGAGGACGCGGTGCGGCGCATGCTCCCGAAGAACCGCCTGAGCCGCGTGATGATGAAGAACCTGCATGTCTATGGCGAGAGCGAGCACCCGCACTCGGACAAGGCTCCGGCGGTGATGAAGGTCGCGAACGCGTAACGAACTGACCCATACACGAGAAATCGGAAGACACGATGAGCACGATGAACCTTGGAAACTTTGGAGTCCCCTCCCCCGCGACGCCGGCGGTCGAGGGTGTGAAGCCGCCCCGTATGGCCAAGCCCGCGGACAAGAAGGGCTGGTGGTGGGGCACGGGTCGGCGCAAGACGGCCGTCGCCCGCGTCCGCCTGAAGCCCGCCAGCGGGTCGGAGGTCGGGGTGCAGGTGATCGGGAACGACCCGAAGAAGACCCGCACGGTCGAGCAGTACTTCTCGGAGGACCGCGACCGCCGGGAGGCGATGCTGCCCCTGATCGCGACGAACATGGTCGGGAAGTTCCAGGTCGTGGCGAAGTGCCACGGCGGGGGCTTCATGGGCCAGGCGGGGGCGATGAAACTCGGGCTGGCGCGGGCCCTGCTGGATTATGATCCCACGACCGAGCCGATTTTGCGCGAGCAGGGGATGCTGACGCGTGACTCGCGAGCCGTGGAGCGGAAGAAGTATGGTCAGGCCGGCGCCCGTCGCCGCTTCCAGTTCTCGAAGCGTTGATCGCGTGTCGGACACCACCGACCGCCCTGCGGTCGATCCATCCTCGTTTTCCAACCCAACGCCCGCGGAGCGACTCCGCCGGGCGTTTTCTTCGCGCGCGGCATTCCTGGAAGCCTTGCGATGGGAACGCCTGCGCCTGTGGCTCGGGGCGATGGTTGCGGGCGCGCTGCTCATGGCTGGGATCATCGGGATCGTCGGGTGGAACCTCATCCGTCAGACGCCGTCGTGGTGGCGGGCGAGTGTCGTCGCGGACCCCGCGGCGGCCGAGGCCGTGGAACATGGCATCGTCTCACAACTCTCGATGATCCGTCCGACGGACCCCTCGCTTCCGGCGGATTCGGCGATGTGGCGCAGTGAGATCTGGCGCGTGTCGCTCCAGGAGGCCGACGCGAACTCGTGGCTCGGATCGCGGCTGAAAATGTGGATGGGCAATCAGGACGTCCGCTGGCCCAAGGATGTCGTGTCGATCCAGACAGATTTCGCGGCGGGCGTGATCCGCGTCGGTGTCAACCTCACGATCGAGGGGCGACAGCAGGTCGTCTGGGCGGAGGTCGAGCCGGTCGTCGACGAGAACGGCTCGTTGTGGATGCCGGCACGGCGGATCGAGATCGGGAACATGCCGCTCCCGCCGAAGGTGATTATCTCCTGGCTTCGAAAGGGGTCGGACTCGCCGCTGGGGGCGCAGATCTCGTCGCTACCGGAGTCTCGGGCGCTCTTTGATGCGCTCCTGGGGGAACGGCCGCTGGTCGCGGACGCGTACATCCGGCTCGATGGCGGGCGGCGGGTTCGGGTGCTGAAGATGTCGCCGGTGGATGGGCGGTTGGAACTCACGTGCCGGACGGAACGGCCTGAGAGCGTGAAGCCCGAGGGCGCTCGGTGAGACGATCGCCGGTGCTAGGCCTGAGGCGTGCTCGAGCCTGGCGCGTTCGCGGGGGTTTGCGAGACCATGTGGGCGAGTGAGCGTTTGGCGATCAGGCCGATGATGCCGAGGACGAGCAGGCTCAGGACGATGCCGCCGATGATGAGCCAGAGGGGCTTCTTGTCGGCTCCCTCTTCGAGTTGCTGCTGGATGTTTGAGCCGATCCAGACGGCGATGATGGTCCTGGGCGCCATGCCGACGAGCGTGCCCAGCGCGAAGATCCAGAGGCGGACCCTGGTGCTCGCGAGGACGAGATTGGTCATGGCGAAGGGGGAGTTCGGCGGGAGGCGCACGAGCGACACGATCGCGAGGGTCTTGAGCGTCGAGCCGCCGATGAGGGCCGTGCGGACCTGGGCCCAGCGCGGATGCTCCTGGATGACCTTCTCGACACGTTCGGCGGCGGTGGGCTTGCAGATGGCGTAGGCGAGGAGGCTGCCGCCGGTGAATCCGGCGAGGGCGGCGGGGATGCCGACCTTCAGACCAAACGCCCATCCGCCAACGATCGCGGTGGAGTATGTCGGGAGCAGCGCCAGCCCGGCGAAGAGGATGAAGGCCACGATGTATGCCGAGATGCCGGTGGCGCCTTGTTCTTTCAACCACGTGCCGATGGTTTTGAGATACGCGAAGAGAACGATCGATCCGAGGGGTGGAAGGACCAACGCGCCGAGCGCGAGCCAACTGGCCGGTCCGAGTTTCACGATCGTCGCCCAGGCCGATTTCATGGGGGACTGCTCGGCGGGCGACGATTCCGCCGGGTTGGACGCGGCATTCGACGACTGTGTGTGGCTTGTTGATAGCGTGTCGGGATCGGGCACGGCAGAGGGTAGGTCTTCGGCCCGTGTTCGTTGATCTGACCCGACGCCCCGAGCCGTGGGCGCTACCATCTCGCGGTTGATGGATCGTGTGGTGCTCATGGACGGATGAGAATCCGGCCACAGGAGGCTTTTCCGATGCTCCCCAAGCCGCCGCCCCGCGAGGGCTCACTCGGATTTCTGTACATGCCGCCGTATCGGCTCTTTGGCGAATCGATCGCCGGGGAGATCACGTGCCTGCAGGTCCCCGAACTGGACCTTGGGGTGGACATCGGCTCGTGCCCGCGGGCGATGCTGCCCAGCAAGCACCTGGCGATCACGCACGGGCACATGGACCACATCGGCTCGCTCGCGTACTACTGCTCGCAGCGCCGCTTCCAGGGGATGGGCAACGCGAAGATCGTGTGCGACGCTCGGATCGTGCCGGCGATCCACAAGATGATGGCGGGGTTCGTGGACCTCGAGTCGCAGCGCACGCCGTATGAGGTCATCGGGATCGAGCCCGAGCACCACGTCGAGATCAAGAACAACATCATCCTCCGCGGGTTCCCCACCGAGCACACGTGCCCCTCGTTCGGGTATGTCGTGGTCGAGAAGCGCACGAAACTCAAGGAGGAGTTCCACGAACTCCCGCAGGAAAAACTGCGCGAACTGAAGGACCGGGGCGTGGAGATCACGCGGAACCTGGAGATCCCGCAGATCGCCTTCACGGGGGACACCGCGCCGGGCCCGCACCTGGTCCGCGAGGACGTGCGCAAGGCCCAGATCGTGGTCGCCGAGTGCACGTTCTTCGAGCCCGATCACAAGCAACGGGCGAAGATCGGGATGCACATGCACGTGGACGACATCGCCGAGTGGCTGCGCGTGCTCGAGTGCCAGCACCTGGTGATCGTGCACATATCACGCCGGACGGACATCCTGTACGCGCGCAAGCGTCTCGCCGAGGTCGCGGGCCCGAAACTGGCGGCGAAGGTGCTCTTCCTCGCGGACTACAAGGGGAACCGCGAGCGCTATGACCAGCAGCTGCACGAGGCCGAGGCCAAGGAGCGGGCGCGCACGGGGAAGGCCTCGACGACATAGTCCGGGATCGTCCACGGAGTCAAGGCGCGGCGTTGAATTGGAATCTTTGTGGTTGGTGTTGACACGTGTCGCGACACTTAGTACGTTGAGTGGTGCCCGCCGGTGGAAGATCGAGGCGAGGCCGATGGTGTTCAGGAACTGGTGGTTCGAACAACGAGTTTCTCGCGGCGGGTCGTTTCCGGATTATGGGCTTCTCAACGAGAGTTGGGGGTCTGAGTCGATGGGGGCGGCAGCGCGTCGGCGTGGGAGAGGAGTCGGCCGTGACTCGAAGTGGACGATCGAGATCGGCATGGGAGGTCGCGCCGGCACGGGGCGGCGATCGAGGGGTTTTCACGCGGACGCGAGGCCAAAGCCCGATGCGGCCCGCACGAACACCACGGGGAACACGGTCTCACTCCTCCGGGATGAGTGCCCATGACCACGGCGCTCGCGACTGGGTCTGGTGGACATAACCCACCGACATGTCCGTGTTCCTCGTCATGAAGTCTCTTTCGCCTCTTGGTTCCCACGAGTCCCATGACCCAGACCAACGCAAACCTGTTGCGCGACATGCTCGCGCATCTCCGCCGGCATCACCCCACCATGTGCCGCCAGTGGTTCGAGGAGATCGTGCCCCTGGGGATCGATGGGGGGGCGCTCAACCTGCGGGCGGAATCCCCCACACACCAGACGTATCTCAAGACGTCATGCGCCCAGGCGTTCTCCGAGGCGGCGATGGCCGTCACCGGGAACTTCCTGCCCGTGCGCTTCCTCGGGCCCGACGACCCCGCGCCCACAAGCGTGCGGATGAAAGAACGCCCCGCGAAAGTCGGCGTGCTCGTCGGCGCCGGAGCGGGCGTCACGGGCGGCACCGAACGTGGTGTCGTCTCCACGCCCGAGATTGTGGTTTATCAAGGAGGTGTCGCGGGCGATCCAACGAGGCGTCTCGCCCATGAGCCGCCCAAGGCCGGTCGGCCGGCGTGGACGGGGGATGTCGTTCTCATTCCAGACTTCACCTTCGAGAACTACATCGTCGGGCCGGAGAACCGCTTCGCCCACGCCGCCGCGAAGTCCGTCGCCAGCCAGCCCGGCGGGAACTTCAACCCCCTCTTCATCCATGGCGGGGTCGGCCTGGGCAAGACGCACCTGCTCCAGGCGATCTGCCTCGAGATCCTGCGGAAGAAGCCCGACACCGCCGTGGCGTTCCTCTCGTGCGACAACTTCATGACTCAGTTCTTCAGTTGCGTCGAGCAGGGTGACTACACGGCGCTCCGGCATCGATTCCGTGAGGTCGACGTGCTCGTCGTCGACGACATCCACGACCTCAAGGGCAAGGACCGCGCCCAGGAGGAGTTCTTCCACACCTTCAACGAACTCAAGCAGTCGGGCTCGCAGATCGTGCTCTCGTCCGACGCGCCGCCGGACGAGATCCCCGAACTTTCCGACCGCCTGATGAGCCGGTTCAAGCAGGGCGTCGTGGAGCAGATGCATCCGCCCGTGTTCGAGACGCGCGTTGCGATCGTCAAGAGCAAGGCCCGGGTCCGGGGGATCACGATCCCCGACGATGTCGCGTGCCTGATCGCCGAGCGCTGCACGACGAACGTCCGCGAGTTGGAGGGCGCGATCAGCCAGATGCAGATCCACTCGAGCGTGGACGCCCGTCCCATCGACATGATCCTGGCGCGTGAGGCGCTGGGCACGGCCGTCCCCCAGACGGCTCCGAACGTCTCCATCCAGTCGATCTTTGCCGCCGTGACGGACTTTTACGGGCTCAAGAGCAGCGACCTGCAGTCGAAGAAGCGCGAGCGCTCGGTCGTCTTCCCGCGCCAGATCGGGATGTACCTCGCCCGGCGGCACACGCGACTCTCGCTCATCGAGATCGGCGGCTACTTCGGTGGGCGCGACCACACGACCGTTCTCCACGCGAACAAGTCCATCGAGTCGCGCCTGGAGACCGACACGGGCGAACTGCGGGGCGTGATCGCGGAGATCGAGTCCAAGATGGCCCGGGGCGACGAGTAGAACTCGTGCCTTGCATCGATGCGCACATGCCGCTGGCAGGGGTCGCCTCTCCTGGTGCCAGAGCATGTTCATTCTTTCGCAATACTCGCGGTGCGCATACTTGGCCGAACCGACATGCGCGGTGGACAGGCTGTGGATAACGCGCCGGTTGGTGGCATGGGCGCTCGGTGGTTCAATCCGGTCTTTGGTCGGATGTCTCAGAACCGACACGTCGACGGACTCATACGGCCAATGCACACGCGCGAACCGACAGGTTGTTCACTGGTTCTTTTCTCGTAAATGCTTGTTGATGAATAATTTGCACGCGTCGTGTGGCACGAATCCCCAAACCGTGCGCCCTTCTTTTCTACGACGACGAGTTTTCTTTACGTAATCGGGTTCTTCGAGCGCAGGTCTGCCGAGTTTGATCTCCACTGTCATTCACCCGATTGGAGTGTGGATCGGGTGTGGAAGCCGCGGCCAATTGGCGTTCGCACCGGTTGGCAGGTAGGGCAGTAGGTCGTGGTTCGCTGGGCGAGCAGGATCGCCCGCAGGGAGGCCCCACAGGCGACACAGGGCCGCCCGGCACGGGCATAGACGTTGTGGGCCTTCTGGAAGCCGCCCGGACGGCCTGCGGCGTTGGCATAGTCCCGCAGGGTCGTCCCACCCGCCTGGATCGACGCCTCGAGCACGTTCTGGATGGAATCCGCCAGGCGTGCGATCTCAAACGGTCGCAGGGTGGAGACCCGCCGCTTGGGATGGATCCCCGCGAGGAAGAGGGCCTCGTCGGCGTAGATGTTCCCCACGCCGGCGATCACGCTCTGGTCGAGGAGGGCGGCCTTGATCGCCCGGGTTCCTTTGAGGCGCTCGGCCAGGGATGCGGCCGCGACAGTCAGGGCGTCGGGGCCGAGTTCTTGCCATCGTGCCGAGACTGCGGCCAGCGATGAGAGTGTGGTCAGCCCGCCGAATCGGCGCGGGTCACGGAAGAAGAGCGTGGCTGGCCCGCTTGAGGACTTCAGCGACCACACGGCATGGGTGTGTGGCGGAAGATCAACTTCTCCTCCGTACTGCTCGAGCAGACGCAGGTTGCCGCTCATGCCCAGGTGGACCACCAACACCCGTCCATCGCTCGACACGATCGCGAGTTGCTTCCCCTTGCGTTCGAGGCGATCGATCGTTGCGCCCTGGAGCAGGGCTTCCGGTGACGGCGTGCGATCGTGCTCGTCATGGGCGATGTCCGCTCGGCGGAGATCCACGCTGGTGACGCGCGAGCCGCGGAGCGTCGGCTCAAGGGATCTCCGGATGGACTCGACCTCGGGGAGTTCGGGCACGCGGGATTGTTGGACTTGCCGGGTGACTCCTGGCGTTGGCTATCGTTGGGCGTGCGCATCCTTCTCACCAACGACGACGGCATCCGGGCGCCAGGGATCGAGGCGATGCATGACGCGCTGCTCGAATGGGGCAGGTCGTCCTCCACGCCGCTCGAGGTCTTTACTGTGGCGCCGCAGACGGTGCAGTCGGCCTCCGGGCATGGGGTGACGTTTCACACCCCGATCATGGTTCGCGAGGAGCGCGTCTCGGCGAGGATGGTCGGCGTGGCGGTGGATGCGAGGCCCGCGGACTGCGTGAAACTCGCGATCTCCAACATCTGGCCCGAGAAGCACGGCAAGGGTTCGAGGCCGGACCTGGTGATCAGCGGGTTGAACTCGGGGGCGAACTGCGGCATCAACGTGATCTATTCGGGGACGGTGGCGGCGGCCCTCGAAGCGGCGTTTCTGGGCGTGCCGTCGATCGCAATGAGCCTGATGCTCGGCACGGGAAAGCCGCGGTATGACGTGGCGGCGCGCTGGGCGTGCAAGGCCGTCGAGCGGTTGATGTCGGGCGACGTGATGCGCGCGCACGAGTGCGTGAGCGTGAACGTCCCACCGGTCGAGGAGAACGGCGGGGAGTCTCGGATGCCGGGCGTCGTGGTGTGCCCGATGAACACGCACGGGCTCGTGGATCAGTACGAACGGCGTATGAACCCCATCGGCGAGGTGTATTACTGGGCCTCGGGGCACGGGCTGGATTTCCATGGAACCGAGAAGGGGACGGACGTCGACCACCTGTTGCAAGGAAGGATCACGGTCACGCCGTTGATGTACGACCTGACGCGCCACGGCATGCTCGACGAGATGCGCACGCGGCTTGGGACCAAGTGAAAAGGCGGTCGCGTGTTTCCACGCGGCCGCCCGGAGGGAGAAAGAGAGAGCTTGGGTACCGGACTGGAGGGAGCCAATCCGGGATGAGTAGCACATGTAGGCACTAGGGCTATCGGTCGCTCGCCCGTGTGGATCACGCGAATTTTGATGCAAAAAGAAGCGAACCGGGGCGATCCCCCGGTTCGTTTTCGTAGTCGGTTTGGGTATTTCGGCAACGATTGCCGGTGTTCTGTAGGGTCTTGCGCGAACTCGGCTTATCCGAGCAGGGCGCCCAGGTCCTTGACGTGGGTCGAGAGGTTCTTGCGAATCTCATCGATCTTCTCGTTGGTGAGTTTCAACTGCTCGAGCACGGCCGGGTCAAAGGTCGTGTGCAGCAGATCGGCACGGAAGCCCTGGCCTGTGTCGGCGGCGAGGCGGTCGGCGACGTACACGATGCACGAGAGCGTGCGGTTCTCGCTGGGGAGATCCATCGGGCGGTGGTGGTAGCCCGTGACGAAGGCGAAGCTCTTGGGGAACTTCCACTTCTCGCACAGCCCGGCGCCGAAGTCCTGGTGGGTCGCGCCGAAGACTTCCTGCTCGATCGCGAGCATCTCGGTCGCGGGGATGCCCTTGCTGTCGGCGCCGACGCGGCGGAAGACGTCGACGAGTTTGTTGCGGTCGTACTGCATCTCGACCATCAGCCCGATGTCGTGGATCAGGCCGGCGAGGAAGGCCTCGTCGGAGAGGCCCAGCTTCAGCGAGTTGGCGATCATCTTGCACGCGGCGGAGACGATGTTCGAGTGCGTCCAGAGGTCCTTGGCGGAGAAGCCGGGAGTCAGTTCACCACCCTTGAAGAGTTTGGCGAGGCTGGCGGCGATCGCGATGTTCTTGACGGCGTTGAGCCCGAGCATCACGATGGCGCGGTTGATCGAGCCGATCTGCCCGGGGAGTCCGTAGAACGAACTGTTGACAACCTTGAGGATGCGGCTGCAGAGGGCCGGGTCGTTGCTGATGACCTTGTGGAGATCCTGCGCGGTGGACTTGGGATCTTCGACGAGTTCGACGATCCGCATCGTGATCTCGGGGAGCGTGGCGATGTGGCTGATCTCACGGATCGCCGAGGTCACAATCTGTTCACGCTCTTGGGTGAGGACGCTCATTCCATGGCTCCGCGCAAAGGGTTCACCGGACCACCATGGATCGGACGCCGGGCCTCGTGACTTTGGAGAGAGAGGAACGGGGACATCCCCGTGGCGTGGGTGCGGGGCGGTCTGGTCCGTTTGGGTGGAAATGCCGGATCGGAGGCCGTCAACCGCGACAACTCAGATCTATTCGGGTTCTTGGAAACCAAGACGAGCGTCCGAGAAAACTCAATACGCATTGATCTTGCGGAGCAGGCGCGGATCGTGCGGATCAAGGCTCGCAAGCACGTCGGCCAGCCGACGCCCGGCGTGTCCATCGCCATAGGCGTGCGCCAGCGTGGAGAGGTCCAGGGTGCACGCCTTCTCGACCGCGCCGGCCACGCTCGGGGCGGACTCGGTCGCCTGCACGACATTCGCGAACCGTTCCCGGCCTTGCTGGCGCGAGCCGACATCGACGACTCGGACCTTGAGAGCCGCGGCCTCGATGAGGCCGGCGGAACTGTTCCCCACCAGCACACCACCACCCGACATCGTGGCGAGGTGCCTGAGCAACCCGACGAACTTCTCGCGTGGCAGGTGCGAGACGACGCGGACGCGCCCCACCACCCCTTCAACGCTCGCGTGCCCGAGCGCCCGCATGATCCCATCGCGCCCGGGATCGAAGTTCGGATGGAGCGCGAGCACACGCCGACCCTCGAGCCCCTTCAAGACTTCGGCGGCGGCGGCCTCCTCCTGCTCGGCGTGGCGACCCATCGGGTGCATCAGGAAGACCGTGTCGGGCGTGCCGAGTTCTTTGAGCGATTCGGCGTCGAGCATTGGCATCGAGCCCAACTCATCGAGCGAGGGCGAGCCGATGACGTGAACGCGGTGCTCATGCTCACCCATCCTGATGATCCTCTCGGCGGAGGCGGGCGTCGCGGGGAGATGCACGTGCGAGAGTTTCGTGATCGCGTGGCGGAGCGAGTCGTCGGCGACGCCCTCGGCCCGGTCGCCGCCATGGATGTGGGCGACGGCGATCCCCAGGAGCGCCCCCGCGCTGGCCGCGGCGAACGGCTCGATGCGGTCCCCCAGCACGATGATCCAGTCGGGGCGGAGACGATCGAAACTCCGCGCGAAGCGCCCGAGGCCTCGGGCGACGCTCTCGGCGTCCTCGTACCGCCCGGTCCGCCCGGCGATCTGCATGGGGATCGAGTCGGCGATGTCGAACGAGGCCTTCACCTCGCGGAACGTCTCGGCGGGCTGGATCAGGTGTGTGCCCGCGGCGATGACGAGGAGTTCAAGGTCCTTGTGCGCGTCGATCGCGCGCATCACGGGGCGGAGCAGGCCGAACTCGGCGCGCGTGCCGGTGACGACGGCCACGCGTGCGGGGCGCGAGGTGCCGTTCGAGCGACGTGGATTTGGACTTGGCAGATGCTCCGGGCCGATCATGTGGGAAGAGGGTAGCGGCGAGGGTTCGATGGTGGCACCACTCTCCAGAGTGGTGTTCTGTGTTCAACCATCAATGACTCACAGACGGATCTAGCCGTGCTTGTGGGGCAGGCGGCCCGCCTGCCTCTACTTCTTCTACATATCAGCCATCGATGCCACTCAAGGCACACTGGTCTGGAGACCAGTGCCACCAAAGACCATCACACCCTCGGCGAACTCTCCTCCAGCCCCGCGAGCGCGTCCTTGTACTGCTCGCGAAGCGGTTCGACGACTTCCTTCAAGAATCGCTCGGTCTGTTCGACGCTGCGGCCGACGTACTTCATCGGGTCCATGACACCGTCCCAATCAAGTTCGGCCACGAGCGGCCCGCCGCGGGCCTTGGACCAGAAGTTCTTGTCGGCATTGAGGCGGTCGAGCAGGTCGTTGTCCTTCCCCTCCTGCTTGACCCGCAGCCCCGCGGCCTGGGCGTGGACGCGGATGAGTTCGTGGTAGTGCTGGCGGTCGCCGCCGAGTTTCACGCAGGCCATCAGGATGTTCTCGGTGGCCATGAAGGGGAGTTCGGCCATCAGGTTCTTCTTGACCATCGCCTCGTGGACGATGAGGCCGCTCGCGACATTGTGCATGAGGTCGAGGGCGCCGTCGAGAGCGAGGAAGGCCTCGGGGAGCGAGAGGCGACGATTCGAGGAGTCGTCGAGCGTGCGCTCGAGCCACTGCGTGGCGGCGGTGTCGTAGGCGTTGCCGACGAGGTTCATGACGAAGCGTGTCAGGCCACAGATCCGCTCGCAGCGCATCGGGTTGCGCTTGTAGGGCATCGCGGACGAGCCGATCTGCTTGTCCTCGAAGGGCTCGTCGAGTTCCTTGCGGTTGCAGAGGAGGCGGATGTCGGTGGCGATCTTGTGGAGGACAGAGGCTGTGGAGGCGAGGTCGGCGAGGATGAAGGTGTCGACGACGCGGGGGTAGGTTTGGGTAGTCAGCGCGTGTTGACGATCGGTGTCCCACCCGTCAAAGCTCCATCGAGAAGCGTGACCGCTGAAACCAAGCGACTCAAACACCCTCTGTTCAAGGCCGGCAACGACCGAAGATTCTTCTTGCTGGGTCGATCTGGCGACGTCCGCAGCAAGCGCGAGGAAAGATGCTTGGGTTCCCGTTGCGCCACGAAGCCCCTTCGAGTAGTTATAGCGATACGCTGAATCTAGCCGTGAGTAACACAAGCTCAATTCGTACGCCCACTGAGCAATTCGTCGACCGACCGTCAGCGGTTGAGCGGGTTGATAGTGCGTGAAGCCCAAGGTGGGAGTACGTAGGTACACCGCTGATTGCGATGCCATACCGCAGATCAATCGACCTGCTTTCGTGCATATGAGCCCGAGCGAATCTGCGAGGATCAGGCGTTCCGCATTGCACACCACATCCTGGCTCGTCATCCCCAGATGGATAATCCCTTTGGCCTTGGGGCACGAGTCGCCTAGCGCGTGGACATGGGCCATCACGTCGTGCCGCAGCTCCCGCTCATACTTCTCCGCGGCCTTCATCTCCTCGTCGGTGATCCCGCCGGGGCGATTGACGACGGCTCGCAACTCCTCGACCTGCTCCTTCGTCACGGGTAGGCCCAGTTCGTGCTGGGCCTCGGCGACGGCGAGCCAGATCCGCCGCCACGTGTTGAACTTGTGGCGCGGCGACCAGAGGCGGAGCATCTCCTTACTCGCGTTCCGCGAGGCGAGCGGGCTGGTGTACGTGTCGTAGGGTGAGGTCATCGGTGAAGCATACCGGCATGTCCGGCACGCGTGGCACCGCTACCGCCCGCGTCCCTTCAGGCGTCCCATCATCCGCTTCGGCGGGAGTTTCGTCGGCACGATCCCGCCCGGGAACTTGGTCGGGTCCACCGCGTCCTTGGCCACCGGCAGATTCGGCTTCGACGCCTCGATGCGGTTGGTCTTGGGTGTCGCGGGCGGCGGCGGCGTGCTCCCCGCGTCGGCGAGGACGAGCCCCCCTTGCCTTGGGCCCTGGTCGCGCCAGTCCGCGGGCTTTTCCGAGGGCGTGAAGTCGGTGTAGTCCAGTTTCGGGATCTCGGCATTGATGAGCAGTTCGATGCTCGTGAGGAGTTCGCCCTGAGCGGGAGAGACGAAACTCCACGCGATCCCGCCGCGGCCGGCGCGGGCCGTACGGCCGATGCGGTGCACGTACAGGTCCGGATCCTCGGGGAGGTCATAGTTGATGACGTGGCTGATCCCCTCGACGTCGATGCCCCGGCTGGCGAGATCGCTCGCGATGAGCACGCTGAGTTTGCCGCCACGGAGCGCCTTCATCGTCGCGTTGCGCTTGCTCTGCGACATGTCGCCATGGATCGCGTGGGCCTCGATCCCCTTCCTGGTGAGCACGGCGGCGAGATCGTCGACGGTGCGCTTCAGGCGGCAGAAGACGATCGTCAGGTCGGGCTCCTCGTGCGTCAGCAAGTGCACAAGCAACTTCTTCTTGTCCCACGGATTCACGGGGAGGTAGTACTGCTTCACGAGGCTGACCGTGAGCGAGCCGGCGCTCGTCACGATCTTCTCGGGGTCGTGCATATACCGCCGGGCGAGTTTCTCGATGTCGGGCGAGATCGTGGCGGAAACGAAGATCGTCTGGCGTCCGCTGCTCGTCCCATCGGGCTTGGGCAACACCGGCGGGCCGGGCGGGGGGCACAACTCGAGGATCCGGCGGATGTCCTCGCGGAAGCCGATGTCGAGCATGCGATCGACCTCGTCGAGCATCGCGAAGCGGATGTTGCGGAAGTGCAGGACGCCGCGCTGGACCATGTCCATCACGCGTCCCGGCGTGCCGACGACGATCGGCGCGCCCTGCTGCAACCTCTTGGTCTGCGTCGCGATCGACTGCCCGCCATAGACGGTCATGGCGCGGATCGGCGTGTGCTTGCCGAGTTGCTCGATCTCGTCGGTGATCTGGATCGCGAGTTCGCGCGTCGGGGCGAGGACGAGCGCCTGGAAGGGCACGTCCTTGGAGCACATGTGGAGCAGGGGCAGCCCGAACGCCGCGGTCTTGCCCGTGCCGGTCTTGGCTTGGCCGAGGATGTCGCGACCGGTGAGGGCGACGGGGATGAGTTTCGCCTGGATGGCCGTGGGATGGACGAAGCCGGCCTCATCCACACCCTTGAGAACGCTGGAGCGAAGGCCAAGGTCGGCGAAGGTGATGGAGGAGTCGAAGATCTCGTGGGCGCCCTTCGCGGGGCCATTCTCGTTCGAGGGATCATCCTCGGCCGGGGCCCTTTGCTCATCGACGAGCGAGGAGGTCTCGACACTCTCGTCGTTTGGCGATTCGTTCGAGTTGTTGATCTGGGGGTCTTCGTGGGTGGGGTGGTCGTTCATGGAGGTGGGTCGTCAGTGGGGGCCGATGGTTCGTTTCCGACGCAGAGCGGACGATCCGATCGGCGTGACGGGCGCTCGTGCCCGATTTCTCTAATGTCGTGCCCCAGTCCCCAAAGCGGAGCATCCGACAAGGAATCGTAGGTCCAAGGCATGAATGAAGCCCTGGCGCAAGAGCCTCGCGCCCGCTACCCTCACGATTCAAGCCTCAGCAAGAGCACGCACCAGCACCATGGGCAAAAAGACCACCCCAAAGCAAACAACGCCGCGCGCGTCCTCGAGCGCCGCCTCTCGCCAGAAAACGAGCGCCCAGGAGCCGCGCAAACCAGACTTTCACGAGGGCACGAGCCGTGTGTGGGTCGGCGATTGCCGCGAGATTCTCGCGAGCCTCCCCGAGGTCCGGAATCACGACGTCGATCTCATCTTCGCCGATCCGCCCTTCAACTGGAACCGCGCGTACGACCAATGGGACGATCGCCTGCCACGCGAGGAATATCTCGCGTTCACGCGGACATGGCTCGATCTGTGCGTGACGGCTCTTCGCCCGGGCGGGGCGATGTGGGTGAACATCCCCGACGACACCGCCGCCGAGATCGTCGTCCATCTCAAGAGCGTCGGGATGGAGATGGAGAACTGGTGCGTCTGGCACTACCGCTTTGGGCAGAACACCACCGCGCGATTCATCAACAGCAAGGTCCACGCGCTCTACTTCTGCAAGCCCGAGGGCGAGTCAAAGAACCAGAAGCGCACCTTCAATGCCGAGCAGGTGCTCGAGGCGAGCGATCGCGCCTCGACGTACTTCGACCCGCGCACGCTCAACAAGGCCGACGGCATGCCGCCCGGGCAGCGCGTGCCCATGGACGTGTGGTATGGCCCGTATTGGGGGCGCATCCAGGGCAACAACAAGGAACGCCGCGGCTACCACGACAACCAACTCCCCGAGGTCTATCTCGAGCGCGTCATCCTCGCCACGAGCAACAAGGGCGACCTCGTTCTCGATCCGTTCCTCGGCAGCGGCACGACCGGTGTCGTGGCCCACGCGCTCAAGCGCCGATTCATCGGCACGGAGTTCAGCCGCGAGAACGCCACGCTTGCTTTCAACAGGATCACCAAGGTTGGTCCCATCCGCCTGGGCGTGATGCACGGCGCGAGTACCGCCATCCACGCCCCGCGTCGGCCTGTGCCCAAGACATTTCCGGCGACGATGTCCGAAGTCGATTGACGCTCAGCCCTTGAGCACCGGGGCAAGCGAGTCCTCGGACTCGGCCACCGAATCGTCGCGGGTGAGTGCCTCGCCCGTGCCCGAAGCGCCTCGCAGGTCGTGGCGTCGTACACCGTCGATTGGAAAGACACTTGGCCCTATGCCGGTGAACGGCTCTGGCGCGCCGACATGCCCACCGGTCGATTCACACTCGGCGGCCAATGGGGGCTCGCCAACGGCACGTGGATCGCCATCTTCCCCAACGAGTGGGTCGGTGGCTACTGGCCCACGGGTCTTCAATGCCCGCGCGACAAGTCACAACGGTCAGGCCAGCGGGGCATCTGGTTGTGGATGAGCGCCTCACTCTGGCTCGACCCGCGCACCCTCGCTCAGGGCTCGCTCTTCGACGACCTCAGACCCAAGCCCAACCGCGTCGCCGACACGGCGTATCCATCCCAAAAAGTCGTCCTCTTCGAGCAGGTCGCGATGTGCGACATCAGTCGCAAGGCGAGATACGGGCAGACCATCGGCGGCTCCACGCCCGATGTCCCCGCGAGCACCATGCTCGTCGATGGCTCGGGACGCCGAACCATCCGACGTGAAGGCCTACCCGCGATCGAACGCCTACTGCCGTACTCGTTCACGATCGATGGCGTCAAAGGCCGCGATCTGAAGTGATCGTCAGCACCCGTTCGAGAACGCCGCGAGATAATCGAGCAGATCGTCGATGGTCACACCCGCGTCGTGGGTGACGTCCGCCTCGACCGCGCCGATGTCGAACCACGACAGGTACAAGATCAAGTCGTCGATCGTCACGCCGCCGTCGAGATTCGTGTCAGAAGCACAAGACACGTCCGCGAGCGCGTCCTCGGCCCCGGTGGCAACCAGCGCGTATCCCTGTGGCTCGACGTTCACCGCCGACGCCACGACACGCACCGTCCAGTCGCCAGGCACGGGCGAGGAGATCAGCACCTGCTCCACCGAGTTGATCGCGTCCGTGGTGCCGCCCGTCGCCGAGGCCCCATTCGCGAAGACATTGCCGTGGTACACGCTGCCTGTCGGCGAGACGACCTCGAGATCGAGGTTGTTCACGGGCGCGCTCGCCGCTCCCACGCCCGCGGGCGCGTCGGTGAATGCCAGTGTGATCTGGAGTGACTCTTCCGAGGTCGTCGGCGACCAGTGCACGCGATACTCGTGTTGCCCGGCATCATCGAACGCGCGGAGCGAACTCGTGCGCACATCGCGAACCCACAGGCGCCGCCCGTCGCCCGCGAACGGCAGACTTCGTCCGACAACCACGCGCCCCCACCCCTCCTCATTAGACGGATATCCCGGCTGCGAGATCAGATTCACCGCCGAGTTCACGACCACGGCCTTGAGCAATGCCCCGCTCGGCGTGAAAGAATCGCTCGGCGTGCCCACGCCGCTCGGATATAAGCCCGACATGAAGTACTGGCGCGCCAGGGTGATCGCGCCGGCCACTGCCGGGGTCGCCATCGACGTCCCCGATTGCGTGCCGATCAGGCAATCGCCATTCGACACCGAGCCGCTGATCGAGCATCCCGGCGCGAGGATGTCGGGCTTTCGGCGCCCGTCGGTCGTCGGCCCGGTGGCGCCCATGCAGCGGAAGTCCGCGTCCTCGCCGTTGAGCGTCGCCGCCACCGCGATCGCGCTCTTGGCGTTCTCCGGGTTTCCAAGGATCGGCGTGTTGGAGATCGCAAAGAGCACGACGTCGTCCTCGTTGGCGCGGAGGAACGCGTCCACCGCGCGCGTCATGCCCGTGTAGGTCCCGGTCGAGTCGTTGCCCCAACTGTTGGTGTGGACGCGAGCGCCCTGCGCGTGCGCGATCGTCAACTTCGAGAAGACCGAACTCTCCGTGAGCGCCGGCCAGATCGAGTAGACGATTCTCGACCCATATGCCACGCCCCGCGTGTTGTCGTCCGCGCCCGCATCGCCCGCGGCGATGCACGCGACGAGCGTCCCGTGCGGGTCATAGCCGCCGATCGTCGCGTTGTACGCCAGGAGTTTGCGATGCAAGGGCCCGATCGGATTCACGTCCGCGAAGGCGCAGTTCGTCGTCGAGACCGGCCCGTCGATCACGCCGAGGATCTGCCCCTCGCCATGCAGGCCGTGCGCGTAGAGCGGCATGTCGAGCGGCGTCATCGACTCGATCGTCCAACGAACCGTCGACAAACTCCGTGGCACGATCTGGGCCGACGGCTCCGCCCATTGCACGTGGTCGAGTGATGCGAGATCGCCCGCGTTCTTCACTGGCACATTCACCGCGAGGCGCCACTGCCCAAGAACGTCCTCGGCCTCGCGCTCTTCAACGCCGGGAATGCTCCGCGCCGACGCACGGGCGTCCACCAGTGATGTCCCCGCGAAGAACCACAGATCGATCGGCACCAGTCCGCGTTCCACGATCGCGCGCGCCTCGGCATCGGTCCACACAAGCCCGGGCACGTTGCGGAGCCGAGGATCGATCGCCCACGCGTGTTCGAACTCGACGACCCGAGTCACTCCCACCACGCGTCGAAGGGCGCTCGCCGTCACGCTCTTTGCACGAACCAGGAGCGCGTGATCCGGGATGTACTCCAGGATCGTGCCGCCGAGCGTCGCGATCGACTCGCGTGCCGCCCGGGACACGGGGCCGTCAAACACCACGACCACAGGCCGATCGCTCAATGGCGCTGCCTTCGCGTCAGCCAGTTCGACACACTCCGACCACGCCACATCACCCGCCTGAAGGCGCAGGTCACCACCAAGGACCACCTGCCCCCCAACCAGCAGCGCGACAACTCCCGCTCTGAGCATCTCGTGACACATGGCCAAACCTTCGATAGGAACTCAGGTCCGTACGAGAAGGACCCCGCGAGGTTCCGCGGCGAACAAAGAACAAACACAATCTCAATCAGTGCCGATTCGCTGGCAGATCGGCGGGAAGTCGTCGCCCATGGATTCGGGTTTCGCATGACGGAGTTGCCCGGATGGAACATCCCTTCTAAAACCCCACCCTCGCGCGCGGCGCGTCGAGGCCTTGGGCAAATGTGCGGTTCTCGGACGTGTCGGTCGGGGTGACGGCAACGCCACCTCCATCCCGTCCCGATTGGAGGCGCATCGAGTATGGCAGGTTCGATCGAGTTGCGTGGGCTGACCAAACGGTTCGGCCCCGCCGGCGTCGGCGGCATCCTCGCCGTGGACAACGTCACCTTCAACGTTCGTGCGGGCGAGGTGCTCGGCTTCCTCGGGCCCAACGGCGCGGGCAAGAGCACCACGATGAAGATGGTCACCGGCTTCATCGCGCCGACCTCCGGGAGCGCCAAGGTCTGCGGGCACGACGTCGTGGAGCAGCCCTTGGAGGCCAAGCGACGCATCGGCTACCTCCCCGAGGGCGCGCCGGCCTATCCCGACATGACGCCGCTGGGATTCCTCTCCTTCATCGCCCAGGTGCGCGGACTGCATGGCTCGGATCGGACCCGCGCCATCGACGCCGCCATCGACGCGGTCAAGATCGATTCGGTCCTCCGCCAGCCGATCGAGACGCTCTCCAAGGGCTTCAAGCGCCGCGTGGGCCTCGCCCAGGCGATCCTCCACGACCCCGAGGTCCTCATCATGGACGAGCCGACCGACGGGCTCGACCCCAACCAGAAGCACGACGTTCGCAACCTCATCCGCGCCATGGCCAATCGCGGCGGCGAGGAGAAGGGCAAGGCGATCATCCTGAGCACCCACATCCTCGAAGAGGTCCAGGCCGTCTGCACCCGCGTCGTCCTGATCGCCAAGGGCAAAGTCGCCGCCGACTGCACCCCCGCCGAACTCGCCGCCAGAAGCAGGTACTACAACGCTGTCACCCTCACGCTCTCGGGCGTCTCGCTCGACGCGGCGATGGCCGAACTCAAGCGAGTCCCCGGCGTGCGCGCGGTCGAGCGCTCCGGCACGACCGGCGTCGAGGTCACCGCCATCCCCACCCGCGGCCGGGTCATCGCCCATGAGGTCGGCGAACTCGTCCGAAGCAAAGGCTGGCAGGTCGATCAGATGCGCGTCGATGCAGGAAGCCTCGACGGCGTCTTCCGCGACCTGACGATGGGGGCCTCGATCGCGGCCACCGCAAACGCCAACGAGGAGGACGCGGCATGACCAACTGGCTCGCCGTCTACAAGCGAGAACTCGCGGGCTACTTCGCCACGCCCGTCGCGTACGTGTTCATCATCGTCTTCCTGCTGCTCGCGGGCGTCTTCACCTTCTCCGATCGCCTGGGGATGCTCTTCGAGCGGCGTCAGGCCGACCTGCAGTCGTTCTTCCTCTGGCATGAATGGCTGTATCTCTTCCTGATCCCCGCGCTGGGGATGCGCCTCTGGGCCGAGGAGCGCCGCCAGGGAACGCTCGAACTGCTGATGACGCTCCCCGTGTCGCGCCTGGGCGCGGTGCTGGGGAAGTACCTCGCCGCGTGGTCGTTCACGGGTGTCGCGCTCCTGCTGACGTTCCCCTACTGGATCACGGTGAACTACCTCGGCGCGCCGGACAACGGCGCGATCGCCGCGGGGTACATCGGGAGTTTCCTGATGGCCGGGGCCTTCCTCGCGATCGCCGCGTGCTGCTCCGCCGCGACCAAGAACCAGGTGATCGCGTTCGTGATGAGCGCCGTGATCTGCCTGGGGTTCATCCTCGCGGGGATGCCCACGGTCCTGGGGTTCTTCCAGGGGTGGGCACCCCCGGCCGTGCTCGACACCATCAGTTCCCTGAGTTTCATGAGCAACTTCGACGCGATCAAGAAGGGCGTGATCGACCTCCGACACGTCGTCTTCTTCGGGTCGCTCATCGCCGCGGCGTTGACGATCAACGTCCTCATCCTCGACGCGAAGAGGGAGGCCTAAGCCCATGAAGAGCCGCGTTGTCCTTGCCGTCTCCATCCTCGCCGCGATCGTGCTCTTCCTCGCGATCAACACGCTCGCGCGCGTCCAACTCACGAGCGCCCGCCTCGACCTCACCAGCGACAAACTCTTCACGCTGAGCGACGGCTCGAAGAACGTCGCCCGGTCGCTCACCGAACCGGTCCGACTGAAGTTCTACTTCAGCGAGAACGCCGCCCGTGGCGAATCGTCCATCCAGTCCTATGGCAACCGCGTGAAGGAACTCCTCCAGGAGTTCGTCCGCCTCTCGCGCCACGACGGCACGCCGAAGATCCAACTCACCATCATCGACCCCGAGGCGTTCAGCGACGACGAGGACGAGGCGACCGCCGCGGGCCTCGTCGCGATTCCCAAGGGCGATGCCGGCCAGTCGATCTTCCTGGGCCTTGTCGGGACGAACGCCGTGGATGGACGCGAGGTCATCCCCTTCTTTGATCCCCGCCGCGAGCGATTCCTCGAGCACGACGTCGCCAAACTGCTCTACTCCCTCGCCCATCCCGAGAAGAAGAAGATCGGCCTGATCTCCTCGCTCCCCATCGCCGGCGGCTTCACGATGGATCCGCGCACGCAGCAGCCCCGCCAGGCCGAGGCGTGGCAGATCTACACTGAACTGCGCTCGGCCTTCGAGATACAGAACATCGAACCGAGCGCCACGACGATCCCCAACGACATCGACGTCTTGATGATCGTCCACCCCAAGAATCTCTCCAGCCAGACGCTCTACGCGATCGATCAGTACGCGCTCAAGGGTGGCCGCCTCGCGATCTTCGTGGATCCGCTCTGCAACGAGGACACGCCGCCGGGCAACCCCATGCAGTCCATGGGCGCCGACCGATCCTCGAACCTTGCCACGCTCCTCAGCGTCTGGGGCGTCCAGGTCGTCCCGGGCAAACTCGCCGGCGACATGGACTTCGCGCTCCCCGTCCAGGCTGGCACACGCCAGAAGCCCGAGCAAATCCCCATGCTCACGTGGATCGGCGTCACCAAAGCCGGCTTCAACCAGGCCGACCCCGCCACGGGCCAACTCGCGACCGTGAACTTCGGCGATTGCGGCATCATCCAACCATTCGAGCCGGCGAAGGCCGAGGGCGCCACGCCCACACCGGCCTCAGGCCCCACCGCCACCATCACGCCCCTGGTCACCACCACTGCCGACTCCATGCAGGTCGATGCGGCCGCCCTCGCCTTCATGCCCGACCCCAAGAAACTCCTCACCGACTTCGCCTCGGGCGACACGAAACTCATACTCGTCGCGCGGCTCTCGGGCAAGGTGAGATCGGCCTTCCCCAACGGCCGTCCCGCACCCGCCGAGGGCGAGGCGCCCCCCGCGGACACCACGCAACCCCTCACCGAATCCAAGGACGAACTCCAGGCCGTGCTCTTCGCGGATGTTGATCTCCTCAGCGATCGATTCTGGGTGCAGAAGACGATCTTCGGCGCGATGAAGGGTGCGGACAACGGCGACCTCGTCGTGAACGCCCTCGACAGCCTGCTCGGCTCCAAGGACCTGATCTCCATCCAGGCGCGGGGCGTGATGTCGCGCCCCTTCGAGGTCGTCGATGAGATGGCCAAAGATGCTGCGAAGAAGTATCGCGACACCCAGGCCCAACTCGAGGAGAAACTCCGCACCACCGAGCAGCGCCTCCAGGAACTCCAGCGAGCCAAGCCGCAGGACGGACAAGCCATTCTCCTCTCCGCCGAGCAGCAGGAAGAGATCAAGAAGTTCCGCGAGGAGCGCTCGCAGACGCAGAAGCAACTCCGCGAGGTCCAGCGAAACCTCAACAAGGACGTCGAGAAACTCGGCACGCTCCTCAAGGTTGTGAACATCGGCATCGTCCCAGCCCTCGTCGCCATCGCCGCCCTGGGTCTGGGCGCGTATCGAGTCTCACGCCGAAAGTCCGGCCGCCACGCCCAGACCAAAGCGGAGTAGTTCCCCCCTCACCCCTCACCACTCACCACTCACGCCCCCCCGCGTTCCTCCAATGAAGAACAAGACCACTTTGATCCTGATCGTGCTCGCCCTCGCCGTGACCGCTGTCGCGTGGATGGTGGTCGTCGGCGGCTCCAAGTCCTCCGCCCCACAGGCCGAGCCTTCGCCTCTCCTGCCCGCGCTCGCGACGGGCGCCGACGAAGTCGCGAAGATCGAACTGAAATCGGGCGACACCGCGATCACCATCTCCAAGGCTGCCGATGCCACCTGGGCCGTCGAGTCCAAGGGTGGCTATCCCGCCAAGCCCGACGCCGTTCGAGACCTCGTCCGAGGCCTCGCCCGCGCCACCACCATCGACGAGCGCACCAGCGATCCCGCGCTCTACGCCCGTCTGGGCGTCCAGGACCCGGGTCCGAGCGAAACCGCATCCACCCCAGCCGACGAAACCGAGAA
Organism: Phycisphaerales bacterium; assembly: GCA_016699835.1. Taxonomy (NCBI): domain Bacteria; kingdom Pseudomonadati; phylum Planctomycetota; class Phycisphaerae; order Phycisphaerales; species Phycisphaerales bacterium. The sequence goes on along the minus strand of CP064987.1, from coordinate 1,857,578 downwards.
ACCCACGCTCGTCGCGTTGCACGACGCCGGCGGCAAGCCCCTCGCCACGCTCATCGTCGGCAAGATGGTGCAGGGTGCGGCAACCACCGCGACCCAGGGCGAATCGCGCTTCGTGCGCAAGGCCGGAGAAGCGAAGAGTTGGGCGGCACAAGGTCTCCCGCCAATCTCACTGCAGGCGGCCACGTGGCTCGACACGGAACTCCTGAAGATCGAGCAGGCCCGCGTCGATCACGTGACGATCGAGCATCTCACAGGCCCGCAGGCCACGCTCCCCGAGGGCTCGACGGTCGAGATCGCCCGACGCCCCAAAGCGCCCGAAGCCCAGGGGCCCTCGCCCACGCCCGCGACACCGCCCTCCACGGGCGACTTCGAGGTCGTCGGCCTCCCCGCGGGGCGCGAACTCAACTCGACGTTCATCCCCACGAGCATCGCCGGCTCGCTCGCCGCGCTCCGGTTCGACGACGTCAAGCCCCGCGAGAGCATCGTCACCAGCGACGCCTCGCCGCGAACCGTGACCACCTTCAAGACCAACGACGGCCTCACGATCACCGCACGCGTCTTCGACACCAATGGCGCCTCATGGATCGCCTTCGATGCCTCGACCACACCCACCGGCAGCGTGAGCGAGACCACCGCCACGGAAGTGCAATCGCAGAACACGCGCCTCGCGCCTTGGGCCTTCGCGATCCCGGCCTACTCCCTGCGCCTGATCACCTCCGGCTATGACACACTCCTCAAACCGACCGCCGCGCCCAGCGACACAACGCCCGAGAGCGACACACCCGTCGGCCCGGTGAACTAAGACTGGCGAACCGAGGCTCACGCCCCGAGCCGCGACTCGGCCTCCGCCGCGATCACGCCACGCACGCGCAGGACCTTCTCGGGCGAGGTCGCGCCGTGTACCACCTCTACACTTGCCGACCGCACGCCCACCGCCTTCGCGATCAGTTCGCACACAGCCCCGTTTGCCCGCCCACCCTCCGGCGGCGCCGCCACCTTCACCTTCAATCGATCACCCAAACGCCCCACGATCACCGTCGCCTTGCTCCCCGGCACCACCTTCACCCGAACGAGGCACGCCCCGGCGTCGTTCGGATCCGGTTGTGTGAACGGTTGGTGCATGGAGCCACTCTAGAGCGTGTAGAGTCCGAGAACGCCCTTGCAAAGACGCCACTTTGGTGTACATTGGCATCAGAGGAACAAGGAACAAAGCCGACGCCCTCGGCCAACGATTATTGTGTGGACCCATGCCCCCGGGATTTATGCAACTCTGTCACACCCGACTTGCCGCCGCGACCCTCGCCTTCGCCGCGGCATCGTCCGTCGCGCGCGCGCAAGAGACGCTGACCGAGGGCCAGACGCTCGTCATTTATGACTCGCGCATCGCCGACTCCCTCGCCGTCGCCGAGCACTACGCCGGCTCGCTCAAGATTCCCGGCGGCAGCGGCGGCGTCCCCGGCACACGCCCGGGCGTGCGCGTCTGCGACCTCGCCTCCACCGGCGCTCTCGCGACGACACCCGGCAACATCTCCTACGCGGATTTCATCGCGCGACTTCGCGACCCCATCCGCCAGTACCTGACCGATCAAGGCCTCGTCTTCGATGTCCGATGCCTTGTCCTCACCAAGGGCCTCCCCCACCGCATCCAGGACACCGACAACGCCAACGTCGGCGACAACCCCGTCAACTTCGTCACCGAGATCAATCTCAGCGACGCGACCTGCGCCTCGGTCGACAGCGAGCTCACGCTCCTGTGGCAGAGCCTCACCACCGGCGAGGCCGGCGGCTCCAGCGACAGCAAGGCCGACGGCATGATCCTCAATCCATATTGGAGATCGCGCCTCCCCGTCTCCACGTGGTCCACCGCCAACATCCAGTCCGCCAAGACGATCACCCTTGGCAACACGCCCGGCCCCCTCTGGCAGGGCACAACCACAGGAACCGCCGCCCTCCGCACCACGCCCGGCGACATGTACCTGGTCTGCCGTCTCGATGCGAAGACGGTCGCCGACGCCAACGCCATGATCGACCGCGCCCGGTTCCTCGTTGTCGATGTCAACCAGGTCGCGCTACTCTTCGACGAGGATCCCGCCAACCTCGACAACCTCCCCGCGCCCTTCTCGCTCCTGGACAACGGCGAGGACTACACCGCCGCCGCCAACGCCATCATCGCCGACGGGCGCTTCCCGGCTTCCGGGACCGTGCTCGCCAATCCAACCGCCGGCGTCACGCTCGACTCCGCCGCGGGAACCTCCAACTTCTTCGTCGGCCCACTCCTCTCGTTCACGCCAGGCCAGGGCCGACTCATCACCGCCCCCGTCCTTTTCCTCGCGTCCTATGGCTCCAACCACAACGGCGTGCCCACGCTTCTCGCAGGCGGCTCCGCCGGGACGGTCTACGCCTCCTCCTTCAACTACAGCGACGGCGCCATCTTCAACACCATCGAGTCCTACAACGGACGTGACTTCGGCGGGCTGGGAGGCAACCCCAGCGTCCCCCAACAGCAGGCCTCGGACTTCCTCGCCGCGGGCGGCACGTTCGCCATCGCCCACGTCTGGGAACCCCTCGCCGCCACCATCGCCGACAACACCGTGCTCGTCCAGAACTTCGTCAACGGTGAACTCAGTTGGGCCGAGGCCGCCTGGTCCTCCATCCCCGTCCTCAGTTGGATGCACCTCGTCGTGGGCGACCCCCTCGCGCGCCTCCACCGCACCAGCGAGGACCTCAACCTCGATCTCGATGTCGACATCAACGACCTCCACGACTGGACGCAGAACCCCGTGGACATCAACCGCAGCGGCGTTGCCGACGATGCCGATCGCCAACTCCTCCTCAAGGCCATCCGCGCCGGCGACCGCACCGACCTCACCAACATTCGCCCCTGATTCGGTCAATCACTTCGGCACCGACACCAGGATCGACGGCTGCATCACCCAGGTGTCGCTCCCCTTGACGCGCACCTTCATCCCCGCGCCGTTCATCAGCAGGTACGGGTGCGCCTCCTTCGCCCGGCGCAGCGGCTCCGACTCCGTCCGCCCCTCGCTCGACTTGGGGAGATCGCCCTCCGAAAAAAGCCCAATCGTCACGCTGCTCTCGGTCGGCCCGTGGTAGTAGAACGCGTCCTCGCCCTTGGCGCGGAGTTCGTCCGCGGCCTTTTCTGCCGCCGACACGAACTCGCCCCGCTCCTGCTCGCTCGGTGCGCCGCCGTCGGGCCGCTTGTAGACCGCGATCTGCAAGGTGAACGCCGACGCCGACGGATCGCGCATCGCCCTCCGAACGTTCGACAGGTTCCGGTCGGCCTTCGCCCCCGCGACCGCGCCCTCGGGCGGCGGAAAGAGCATCGCCGACGCGAACGGGCGATCGCCACCAACATCGAGCGCCTTGACGCTCTTGAGCCGCTCGACCGCCTCGCGCGATTCGGCACTCGGATAGTCCCCCACCGTCACCAGGCTCGCGCCGATGCGATCCTGCACCACGGCATCCTCAAGCCCCGCCACCGCGCGATACCGACGGGCAACTCCCTCTGCCGCCTCGCGTCCCTCACGAACCACCAGCAGCACGATCGACCACCCGCGGACAGGGTTGGCGCGATCAGAAGAGACGCCGTCGTTGCCCTCGCCAACGTTGCGGACAAGTTCCACTCCCTGCGTCTCGCCCGACGCCATCGTCGCATCACCCGGCATCGCTCGGATGAACGCGGTCAACGGCTTCGACGCGTCCGGATCCGCCTCGATCGCCTCCACAGCCGGCTTGGATTGGCACGACACAACACCAAACACACACAAAACAATAAAAAATAATCGGCATGCCACACCGAGGGTGTCCGGCACCTCATTCACCCCAAAAAAATGGCGTCGAGTCCTCACGGCGTTATCCGCGCAAAGTGCGTCCTGGCAATCTGTTAGGGTGACGATTTCCATCACACCCGATTTTGGAGCCGCTCGCGCGCAGGCTCCGATACACACTACGCCGCCGCCGAGGGTCGGCTCCTCCGAAGGACTCACCGAAGTCAGGAACTTCGACTCCGTAGGAGTTACCCCCCGGCACGGCTCGCACGGCCACATCCGGCATCCAACTGTCGGCTTCGTTGCAGGAGATTCAATGTCCGAACTCACTCCGATGAGCCTTTCCAACGTCGAGCGCACCCGCAGGGCGGAGTCGGCCTCTCGCCGTCGCGATGTCGGGCGCAATGCCGAGGTCGTCGGGCGAATCGCCGAGGACCAGGTCGAGGTCTCCGACGTGGGCTATTTCATGGCCGTCCTCCGCAAACTCCCCGAGATCCGCCAGGATCTGGTCGACGCGGTCAAGGCGAAGATCAAGTCCGGCACCTACGAGTCCCCAGACAAGGTCGAGGCCGCCATCGAAGAGGCCGCCAAGGACCTGAACTGGTAATCACCGGGTTCGCCCGGCACGAGTCACCGCCCTTTCAACCACGCCCACTGCGCCCGCACGCCGTCCTCAAACGCCGTGCTCGGCACAAACCCGAGTTCCCGCCCGCTCCGAGAGACGTCGGCATACGTCCGCTCCACATCCCCGGGCTGCATCTCCTCACGCACGATCGACGCCGTCTTCCCCACCACGCGCTCGATGGTCGAGATCATCTCCTTGAGCGAGACGGGATGGCTGTTGCCTAGGTTCCACACGCGGTATCCATGCTCCGGCGTGCGTTCGTACGCCGAGAGAATGCCGCGGACAATGTCGTTGATAAAGGTGTAGTCGCGTGAGGTCGTCCCGTCGCCGAACATGCGGATCGACTCGCCCGCGCCGATCCGCCGGAGGAACTGGCTGATCGCGAGGTCCGGGCGCTGGCGTGGCCCATAGACGGTGAAGAACCGCAGGCACGAGACAGGCAGGCCCGTCAGGTGGTGGTGCGTCCACGCCGCGATCTCGGTCGCGCGCTTCGACGCCGCATACGGGCTGATGGGGCGCGACACGTCGAGTTCCTCATGGAAGGGCACGCTCGGCGCGTTGCCATAGACCGAACTCGACGAGGCCACGACGACCCGCGAGCACCCCGCGCCGCTCGCCGCCTGCAGGATCGACGCCGTGCCCACGGCATTGGTGTGCATGTACCCGGCCGGGTCCACAAGGCTCGGGCGCACGCCAGCCTTCGCGGCAAGATGGATCACGCCCTCGGGCCGCGTCCGCGCGAAGAGGTCCGCCATCGCGCGCGCGTCGGTGATGTCCCCCTCAACCAACTCGAATCGATCACCATAGCCCGAGGTCGCCTCGGCCAGGTTCCGGACCTTGGCCTCGCGCGGATAGAACGCGTCGAAGTTGTCAAGCCCGATCACACGCCGCCCCGCCCTGAGCAGGGCCTCGGCCACATGCGACCCGATGAACCCGGCCGCCCCGGTGACGAGAATCGATCCCGACTTGTCGGTTGTGCTCATGGACACGCCGAATCGTTGGTGTCTGGTCAGGCTGACGCGAACCGAAAATCAACTCCCGGCGTCGCCCCGACCCAAAAATCAAGCAGGGCGCCATCGTTGACAGCGCCCCGCTGGAGGAGAGAGAGATCAGTCTCAGTATACGAAATATCGGGCTTCACGTTTTCCCAACTTGCCATTCGTCGGGTTTTTTCTGATCTTAATATACAAACTTAATCCAAACAACAACCCCTCGGGGCAATCCTGAGGGGTCGTTACCGCGTGTGGGTCACGCGGACGTCGCTGAGACTACTTCGTTGCGTTCAGTTCGCCCAGTTTCTGCTGGATGAACTCGCGGCGTTCCTCGGGAGACATGCTCCGCATCTTCTCCATGATGGCGCGGCGTTCCTCGGGTGAGAGTTTCGAGAGCGCCTCACGTACGGCCTCGCGCCCCTTGTCGAACTGATCGCCCTCACGCTTGGCACGCTCCTCGCCGATGCGCTTGTCGGCCGCCCCCTCCATGCGATGGCGAACCTCCTCGAGTTTCTGCGTGACGTGCTCGCGTTGCGCCTCGGTGAGCACCGCAAAGATCTTCGCGTGCGTCTCACGCGTGTCGGGCGCCTTCTCGATCAGCGACTGCACCTTGTCGCGCATCTCCTTGGCCTTCTCGGGATCGACGTTGCGCTTCCCGCCCTTCTCTCCCGGACCACCATCCCGAGGCGGCGCCATCATCTCATCACCCTTGGGCGGCATGGGCCGATCGCCACGGGGTCCACGGCGTCCCCGCTCACCCGCGTCCTTGCCATCTTTGGGCCCACCCTTCGCCCCGCCGCGACGAGCGCCCTCGTTGGCGCCCGGCCCGCGCTCGCCGCGAAGATCGAACTCTTGCCCGAGCCGCTGCAGCACGCGCTCCCGCGCCTCAGGGGGCATCTCGTCGAGAAGTGTGCGGATCTCGTCCTCGTGCTCGGCACGAAAGGCCTGGAACTGCGTGCGCAGATCGGCGGCGATCGCGTCGATCGAGGTCGACTGCTCGCTCGAGAGGCGGAGGTCACCCGCCTCCTCGCCTCGCAGCGAGTTGATCACACGCATGAAGGCCATGTGCGGGATCGCGCGGACGCGGGCCTTGGTCTCCGAGGTGCCCAGCGTCCGGGTCTCGCCCGGCACAGAATGGTCCGTCACCTTCGGGCCCGCGAGCGGATCGGCCTTGGCGGACGGCTCGGCGAACGAAACACCAGTGAGCAACCCCGCGGCGAGTACAAGCGTCAGTGTGCGAGCATTCATCATCCATACCTCCAGAAAACCGTGCGGAGCACGGCATGTGTCGTCCAATCCCGCGTCGTCCAACCACCGAACGTCGCGGCGTCGTCGGTGGAACGACGCCCCACGCCACGCATTGCACCACAAGGGCACTATCGTTGCTACGAACTGTGAATCAATGCGGAATTTGAGGCCTCCAAGGCCACGGGAGCGACGCGAATGGGATTGAGCCGGGAGCAGATTGCCGAGGCGATGCGGGGTGTCGGGGCGTTCCCGTCCGGTAAGGATGTTGTGGCCGCCGGCCAGTTCATCTGGTCGACCGCGAGCGAGGGACACGTGCTCGTGAAACTCGAGCCCGCCGGCACGCCCAGTGACGCCGACCTGGATCGAATCGCGTCCGACACACGCCGCGTCCTCGACGCCGCCTCGAGAGAGAAGGGCGGCGGCCTCGCCTCCCTCACCATCGAGTTCGTGGACAAGTCGGGAAGCATCACCGCCAAGCGACGCTTCGGCTCGCCCATGCAGTCCTCCACGCAGAGTTCCACGGCCCAGCCACAACCCTCGAGCGCGGGCCACGCACCAATCCCCGGCCTGCGCCCCCAGACCACGAGCACAGGACCGAGCGGCATTCCCGGCGTCTCGCGCGTCATCGCCGTCGGCGCCGGAAAAGGCGGCGTGGGAAAATCAACGGTCGCGCTCAACCTCGCCGTCGGCCTCGCGCGGCGCGGGCACAGCGTGGGCCTCCTCGATGGCGACATCTATGGCCCGAGCATGCCCACCATGCTCGCCCTCGACTCGCTCGAAGCAATGGCCCGCGAGGGGATGCTCCAGCCCTTCCTCGTCCATGGCATCAAGTGCATGACCATCGGCAAACTCGTCGACGCCGACAAGCCGCTCATCTGGCGCGGGCCCATGGCCCACGGCGCCTTCAAGCAACTCTCCGAGCAGACCCAATGGGGCGAACTCGACTACCTCATCATCGATCTCCCACCGGGGACGGGCGACGTCGCGCTCACGATGGCGCAGCAGTTGAAACTCACCGGCGCCGTCGTCGTCTGCACGCCGCAGAAGGTCGCTCAGGACGATGCCGCACGGGCCGCGAAAATGTTCCAGCAACTCAACGTCCATGTCCTGGGCGTCGTCGAGAACATGTCGTTCTTCGTCGGCGATGACGGCAAGGTCTACGACATCTTCGGGCGTGGCGGGGCCGAGCACATGGCCCAGCGGCTTGGCCTCCCCTTCCTCGGCAGCATCCCCATCACCATGGCTCTCCGCGCCAACTCCGACAAGGGCGACCCCACCGCGAACTTCGAGGGGAAGGACGATGCCGGCAAGCGGCTCAAAGCCGCGCTCGAGAATGTCGTTACCCAGGTCGAGAACCAGGTCGCGCTCACGTCGATAAGCCAGGCCGGCCCCTCACTCACCATCCGATAACACGACGGCACGCGAAAGCACGCGCGTTGGCATTGAGCAGGGCGCAAGAACCGCGCGGAGACATCGTGTTGGGCGTTGTTCGTGCGCACTCCATACGCCCGCCCGAGGGAGTCGATCTGCGGCACGCCCCTTGCGATTCGATGGTGTTCGAGAAAGCCTGAAGTCGCTCCCCAGGACGCCCGAGAACACAAGAGGCACGACGCCACTTTTCAGAACGGAGTACGCACCATGAAGATCAGCGACAGCAGCCACAGCCACGGGTACCACGCCACTCACCGCCGTCAGCATCACCATCACGCCGAGGCCGGGCATCAGTCCGACCATGTGACCTCGCCCGCGGCGTTCCGCGCCAACCGCGACGTGAGCCTCTCGCTCCGCGCCATCAAGCGCGAGGGCAATGCGCTCCTCCGCCAGATCGATAATCCTGACGCCAAGTCAAAGGTCGAGGAACTCCAGAAGAACTTCACCGACTCGCTCTCGAGCCTGCGTGACGAGTTCACGTCCTCGGGCTCCACGAACTATCTCGAGTTTGCCCAGAAACTCGCCGTCCTCCGCCAGAACTACACCCAGTCGGTCCGCGAGATCGGCGAGGCGTTCGGCGTGACCGGATCCTTGAAGCCCACGACAACGACTTCGACCCCCACCCCCACTCCCACACCGACCCCCGCGCCCGCAGCCCAGGCCGAGCCGACCCCCGCCTTCCGGGCCGCCCGCGACGAGCGGCTCTCGCTCCAGGCGATCCGCAACCAGGCCAACGCGCTCGTCGAGCGCACCGGCAGCGACGACATTAAAGCCAAGGTCGAGGACCTCCAGAACTCCTTTGTCGACTCGCTCTCCAAACTGAAGGAAGAGTTCACCTCATCCGGGTCGACCAACTACCTCGAGTTCGCCCAGCGACTCGCGGTCCTCCGCCAGAACTACTCCCGCTCCATCCGCGAGATCGGCGACAGCCTCCCTACGGCGACGGCCTCCGCCCCCGCACCGACCACCAATCCAGCGCCCAGCCCGGCGCCCGGAGCCGTGGCCAGCGATCAGAACTCGCCCGCCTTCCGCGCCAAGCGAGACACCGAGATCTCTCTCACCGCCATCAACAACCAGGGACGCGATCTCATCGAGCAACTCGGCGGCGGCGACGACGTGAAGACCAAGGTCGAGAACCTCCAGAACGCCTTCCGCGACGCCCTCTCCAAACTCCAGGACGATTTCGGATCCAGCGGCTCGACGAACTACCTCGAGTTCGCCCAGAAACTCGCCGTCCTCCGCCAGAACTACACCCACTCCATCCGCGACATCGGGCAGAACGCCCTCGCCTCGGCGGGAAGCGTCGACAAAGTCGGCTAAGCCGTCAAGATCGCGCGAATCCACGCACCACGAACGCCCCGGGAGCAATCCCGGGGCGTTGTCGTGACGCGACACGTGGGTCCGCCGGGGTACAGTGCGCCAGTCCAAAGGAGCACCACCATGGCGAAGAAGACCACCAAGAAAGCAACCAAGAAGAGCGTCACGAAGTCATCCAAGGCCACCGCCAAGAAGCCATCCGCCGCCGGTCCCGGTGGCAAAGGCTCCTTCCGCGTCACCACCGGCTCGGGCGCCACGCCCATGGACATCGGCACGAAACTCGTCTCGATGTTCAACACCGGCCAGTTCGCCGAGATCGAGAAGATGTTCTGGTCTCCCAAGATCGAGTCCATCGAGGGCCTCGGCGTCGGCATGGGCTGGCGCGGCAAGCCCGCCGTCGACGCCAAGAACGCCGGCTGGATGGCCCAGAACAAGATCCATGGCGCCAGCGCCGAAGGCCCCTTCGTCGGCTCGTCGGGCTTCGCCGTCCGCTTCAAGATGGACGTCGAGCAGGTCGACAGCGGCACGCGCAAAATGTTCGACGAGGTCGGCGTCTACACCGTGAAGAACGGCAAGATCATCCGCGAAGAGTTCATGTACGGCACGATGTGATCTCGACAGCCGGAATCTACCCAAACTCGTGGGGCAGGCGGCTCGCCTGCCCCTTCTCTTTCTATCACTTCTCGTGGCACAGGCGTCCCGCCGGTGTCTTTTTCATCAGACAGTCACGCCTTCCGCCGCAACTCCCGCCGCCGCCCCCGCTCGCCCTCGATCAGCCGCACCGCCTCGTCCAACGACGCGTTCAGATCTCTGTTCACAAGGAAGTGGTTGTACACCCCCGACCGCCGGGCGTGCGTGATCTCTTCCTTCGCCCGCGCGAATCGCTTCTGGATCTGCGCATCGTCCTCACGCTTGCGCGAGCGCAAGCGGGAGAGCAGCGTCTCTTCATCCGGCGGCAGGACAAAGATCGCGAACGCCTCGGGGATCTGCCCCTTCACCTTCTCCGCGCCGACCACGTCGATCTCCAGGATCACCAGCCGCCCGCGAGCGAGTTGCGTCCGCACCCACTCCTTGGGCGTGCCATAGCGGCGCCCATAGACACCGGCCGTCTCGAGGAAGCCGTCCCGTCCCAGCATCTCCTCGAACTGCTCATCGCTGACAAAGTGGTAATCAACGCCCTCGACATCCACGCCCGTCTTGTCGCGCGTCGTCCACGAGACCGAGAAGACCGCGCCGGCGATCGTCCGCTCCACGCCCCGCGTGATCGTCGTCTTTCCCACGCCGCTCGGCCCGCTGATGATGACGAGCATGCCGTCGTCGGTATCGGTCTCGAGGCGGCGCGTCGGCGTGTCGTGGGGTTCGGGCAGGGCCATGAAGCGAGGATACACGCCTACTCGGCGCCAAGCCGCGACAGGATCGCCTCGCGCACGCTCTTCGCGTCGGCCTTCCCCAAAGAGACCTTCATCACCTCGCCCACGAGCCTCCCGATCGCCTGGGTCTTTCCTGCTTGAACGTCCGCCGCCGCCGCAGGTTGGGCGGCAATCGCCTGGTCCACCCACGCCAGGAGCGCCCCCTCGTCACGCACCACGACCATCCCCCGCGATCTCGCCTCGGCCTCGACGTCGATCGTCGGGTCCTCCGCCAGCGCCTCAAAGAGCGCATCGAGCGACTGGTTGCTGATCGTGCCGGCCTCGCGCAGCATCCCGAGCGTCGCGACCCTCGTCGCTTCAAGCCCAAGAGCGCCGACACTGACGCCCCGCGCGTTCGCCGCGCGCAGGCCCTGCTGCAAGACCAGGTTCGCCGCCACACGTCCCGCGCGCGGCGCCGACACACCCCGCTCGACGAGCCGCGATGCAACTCCAGCCTGCAGCACGCTCGCCTCAACATCCTCGACAAGCGACCACGCCTCACGCCCCGGCACACCCGCCTCCTCCACGAGCGATCGGAACCTCGCCAGGGGCAACTCCGACTCATCGGCCCGCGCTCTGTCGATCATCTCCTCTGTCACACGCATCGCCAGCAGATCCGGGTCGGGGAAATACCGATAGTCGTGCGCATCCTCCTTCTCGCGCTGCAGCACCGTCACGCCCCGCGCGTCGTCCCACCCACGCGTCGTCTTCGCCCCGGGTGCGTGCTCGCGCCCCGTTTCGCGCCAGCGTTCCTCCTGCACGCGTGCCTCGTGCTCGATCGCCCCCTCCAGCGACTTGAACGAGTTGAGGTTCTTCACCTCGACAATCGGCGTGCGCACCAGAGCACCCGACTCCAGCCGCAACTCCTGGTTGATATTCGGCTCAAACCGGATCTGTCCCTCCTGCATCACGCATGGGCTCGCCCCAAGGTGCATGCACGTCAGCCGCAGCAGCCGCGCGAACGCGACGACCTCGGCTGCCGACCGAAAGTCCGGCGCGGTCACGATCTCAAGCAGCGGCGTTCCCGCCCGATTCAAATCCACGATCGAGTGGTCGATCGCCACGCCCCCCGGCGCCTCGTGCAGCAACTTCCCGGCGTCCTCCTCGAGGTGCGCCCGAACGATGCGGATCTGCCGCATCGACGCTTGAGGCTCGGGCACGCCATGCCCATCGAACGCCGGCACCTCCGCCATCCCATCAAAGCACAAGGGCAGGTCGTACTGGCTGATCTGGTACCCCTTGGGAAGGTCCGGGTAGAAGTACGACTTGCGGTCCCACTTCGTCACCCGCGCAATCGAGCATCGCAGCGCCAACCCCACGCGGATCGCCAACTCCACGGCCCTTCGATTGATCGTCGGGAGCGACCCCGGCAACCCCAGCACCGTCGGATCCAGAAGCGAGTTCGGCCCGACTGATCCCGCGAGCACCGGGCTCCGCGCCCGCGAGAACATCTTCGTCGCTGTCCCCAGTTCGACGTGGACCTCCAGCCCGACGATGAGCGTGGATGAGACCACCCGCTCGCGCCGCCGGGCTTCGCCGGTATCTCCCAACCGGGGTTGTCCCGCGTTCTCATTCACGCGCAATCGTATGAATCACACAGGCCCATCAAGACCATCCCAACATCCCCAGTCAGTACCATCTCCCGAATGCCGAATGCCCACCCTACCCTGCAACCATGCCAGTCCTCGTCCACGCCAACACTCGCGTCATCTGTCAGGGAATCACCGGCTCCTTCGGAGCCAGCCACACCAAAGGGTGCTTCAACTACGGCACGAAAATGGTCGGCGGCGTCACGCCGGGCAAAGGCGGCACCAAGGACGACAACGGCCTCCCCATCTTCGACACCGTTGAGAAGGCCGTCAAAGAAACCGGCGCCGACGCCACCATGATCTTCGTCCCCCCGGGCTTCGCCGCCGACGCCATTCTCGAGGCCGCCAGCGCCGGCATCAAGGTCGTCTGCGCCATCACCGAGGGCATCCCCGTCCAGGACATGGTCCGCGTCCGAGCCATCATCGACGAGATGAACGGCGGCCGAGGCGACGACGGGTTCCCGCCCTCCTCCAGGGTCTTCCTCATCGGGCCCAACTGCCCAGGCGTCATCACCCCGGGCCCCAAGTCCGGCAACGCCACCAGCGGCAGCGACCCCTACACCAACGCCGGCTGCAAAATCGGCATCATGCCCGGCTACATCCACACCCACATCAGCCAGGCCAAACGCGGCAAGTCCATCGGCATCGTCAGCCGCTCCGGCACCCTCACCTATGAGGCCGTCTGGCAGACCAGCCAGCGAGGCCTCGCCCAATCCACCTGCATCGGCATCGGAGGCGACCCCGTCCGAGGCCTCAACCACATCGACTCCATCCGCCTCTTCGAGCAAGACCCCGACACCCACGCCATCCTCATGATCGGCGAGATCGGCGGGAGCGACGAGATCGACGCCGCCAACTACATCAAGGCCAACGTGAAGAAACCCGTCGCCGCCTTCATCGCCGGCAAGACCGCCCCCCCGGGCCGCCGCATGGGCCACGCCGGCGCGATCATCGGTGGCGCCGACGACACCGCCGACGCCAAGATAAAGGCCCTCCAGGCCGCCGGCGTCACCGTCGCCCAAAGCCCCGCCGACATGGGCGACGCGATCATGCGAGCCATGACACTCGCGTAACTTTCGGCCATACGGAATCAGGTCGCTTCACCGGGTTCCTCCACCGTCTCCGTGTCCTCCTCCCGTGTCCCCGACCGATCCGTCGTCCGCAAAGGCACCCCCAGAAACTCCGCCACGTCCCTCGCCACACGCCGCACGCGCTCGTCTCGCCCGTTCGACGTCGTGTCGAGCACGATCTTCTTCCCTGGCTTGATCGTCGCCTCGAAGACGCGCATCGACCGCCCGCCGCGCTTCCCGCCGCCGGGCGTCGCCTCGGTCCGGACATCAATCCGCACCTCCACCACGCGTGTGAGATCGAACTCGTGGCGCTTCCGCTTCCCGCCCAGGATGTTCCACGTCTCGAAAGTTCCCCTGCCTGTTGCCCTGTCGAGCGTCAGTCGCTCGCGATCAAGCAGCGACTTCACGCCGACGATCAGAAACGCCGTGCACAGCAGCACGATCACGCCCGCCGGGATCCACTGAAAATGGAATCCGGGCTTCATCAGCGTCTTCCCTTCAAGAAACCAGAAAAACGTGGGCAGCCCAAGCGCGAGCACGACCGCGAAAATCGGCCACCCCACGCCATGCGGCAGGCCCGACAACACCAGCAGATTCGCGCCACGCCGCGTGGTCTTCAATGCCGTCGCCTCCTTGAGAGCCTCTCGCCATCGCGTTGTGTCCCACAAGCGACACCGTGTCGGCCACGCTCACCTACACCATACGGATTTTCTCCCTTAGCGTTGCGGCTACGCTGCCCGCATGAACACTACTGACAGGGCGAAACTCGACCGCCTCGCCCTCGACGCCGCCATCGAGCAGGCCGAGAAATCACTCCGCGAGGGCGGCATCCCCATCGGCTCGGTCCTCATGGACCCCGAAGGCACCATCGTCTCTCGCGGTCACAATCTCCGCGTCCAACAGGGCGACACCACCGCCCACGCCGAGACCGCCTGCATCCGGGCCGCCGGCCGGCGACGCGACTGGCACACCCTCACCCTCGTCTCCACCCTCTCACCTTGCGCCATGTGCAGCGGCACCTCGATCCTCTTCCGAATCCCCCGCGTCGTCATCGGCGAACACGAGACGTTCCAGGGCCGGGAAGACTGGCTGATAGCCGAGGGCACAGAGGTCGTTCTCATGAACGATCCGCGCTGCATCCAACTCATGCGCGAGTTCATCGCCGCCAGGCCAGATCTCTGGGCCGAGGACATCGGTGTGCCGGGATAACCCCGGTTTTCGGCCCAAATTACGACCAATTGCGAACGCCGGCGCCAATAAAGGATTGACTGGTCTTCTATTGGATCCGATACTCACCACTCGGCGAACAGTGCGCATGAACCGCGCCCCGATTCCTGCCGACTTCTTACCGGCACTCGCATACAGCCTCGTGGTTGGAGCAGACATGAACGGATTTTGTTTGTATCTTGGCGGCTCGCGCCTCCGAACACTCGTCGCCGGGTTGATCGGCTTGGCCCTCATTCCTTCCGCCGCGATCGCCCAGACCGGCGCCTGCTGCCTGCCCACCGGCATCTGCGTCGAGACCACCGCCGCCAACTGCGCCACCCAGGGCGGTGCCTACCAGGGCAACGCCACCACCTGCGCCGGCACCTCCTGCCCCATCGTCCTCCAGCCCTTCGTCGATGCGCTCCCACTCCCCGCCATCGCCCAACCCGTCACCGGCCAGCCCGGCCACGCTGCCCACTACGAGATCGCCATGCGCCAGACGCAGCAGCGTCTCCACCGCGATCTCCCCTTGACCACCGTCTGGGGATACAACGGCACATACCCCGGCCCCACCATCGAGGCGCGACGGAACGAGCCAAACACCGTCCTCTGGACCAACGACCTCCGCGACGCCGCTGGCAATCTCCTCACCACCCACCACCTCGTCGTGGACGAGTGCCTCCATGGCCCGGACTTGAACGGCAGCGCGCCCCTCACCACCGTCCACCTCCATGGCGGGCACCTCCGCGCCGACAGCGACGGCATGCCCGATTTCTCCTATCCCCCCGGCCAATCCGCGCCCCTCTACACCTACCCCAACAACCAGCCCGCCGCCACCATCTGGTACCACGACCACGGCCTGGGCATCACCCGCCTCAACGTCTACATGGGCCTCGCCGGGTTCTATCTCATCCGTGACGACGCCGAGGACGCCCTCAACATCCCGCGGGGCGAGAACGAGATCGCCCTCGCCATCCAGGACCGCGCCTTCAACCCCGACGGCTCCTTCAAGTACCCAGCCGTCCACCAGGAGAACTTCTTCGGCGACTTCATGCTCGTCAACGGCAAGGTCTGGCCATACCACAACGTCAAACGCGGCAAGTACCGATTCCGCCTGCTCAATGGCTGCAACTCGCGCACTCTCACCCTCGCCCTCTCCGACAACGCCACCTTCTGGCAGATCGGGACCGACATGGGCCTTCTCCCGGCCCCCGTCGCGATCAACTCGCTCACCATCTCCCCCGGCGAACGCGCCGACGTCGTCATCAACTTCGCCTCCTACGCCCCGGGCACCGAGATCATCCTTGAGAACAGCGCCCCTGCGCCATTCCCAGGCTCACCGGGCGTCGGCGTCATCCCCAACGTCATGAAGTTCATCGTCGGCAGCGATGCCGGCGACACCGATCCGCTCCCCACAACCCTCGCCAGCGTCCCCGTCATCCCCGAGGCCGAGGCCACCGTCACACGCGAGTTCCTCCTCCGCAAGACCCCCGTGACCATCGGCGCCTGCGACAACGTCACCCAGTCCATCTGGACGATCAACGGCCTCATGTGGGACGACATCGTCGAGCGCCCCGTCCTGGGAACCACCGAGATCTGGACCTGGATCAATCGCTCGGGCATGACCCACCCCATGCACATGCACCTCGTCGCCTTCCAGATCCTCGATCGCCAGCCCTTCCAGATGCAGGCCGGCCAGATCGTCCCCACGGGCCCGCGCGTCCCACCCATCATGAACGAGCGCGGCTGGAAGGACACCGTCCAGGTCCATCCCTTCGAGATCGTCCGCGTCATCGCCCGCTTCGAGGACTACGCCGGCCTCTTCCCCTACCACTGTCACATCCTCGAGCACGAGGACCACGAGATGATGCGCCAGTTCGAGGCCATCTGCCCGCCACTCACCATCGAGTCCACGCCCGACGACCTCCAGGTCTGCAAGGGCGCCCAGGCCCAGTTCGCCGTCCAGGCCTCCGGTGCCTACCTCTCCTACCAATGGAAGAAGAACGGCGTTCCCCTCCTCGATGGCCCGACGGGCACAGGCTCCACCGTTACCGGCGCCAAGGCCGCCACGCTCACCATCGACAACGTCGCCCTCCTCGATGTCGCCCGCTATGAGTGCACCATCAAGGACCCCTGCGACGAGACCCGGACCTACCACGCCGATCTCGTCTACTGCCCCGCCGACCTCGACGATGCCACCCAGACCGGTGCCTGCGACGGGGCCGTCACCATCGACGACCTCCTCTACTTCATCGATCGATTCCAGGACGGCGACGCCATCGCCGACCTCGACGACGGCAGCGGCACGGGCGTCGGCGACTACGCCGTCACCATCGACGACCTGCTCTTCTACATCGAGCGCTTCGCCGACGGGTGCTAACGAGCGATCAACCTCGCGTCAACTCCGGCCTCAGCCGATCCAGCAAGACCGCCATCCGAACATCCACACCCCGCGCCACCTGCGTCAGAATCAGCGAGTTCGGCGCGTCCGCCACCTCGGCATCGATCTCCACACCCCGGTTCATGGGGCCCGGGTGCATCACGAAGGCCCCGCGCTTCATCACCGCGTGCCGCTCCCGCGTGAGCGCGTACCCCGCGCGATACTCCCGGATCGACTCGTGCGACGACTTCATCGGCACACCCTCCGCGCCCCTCGCCGAGTCCTCGTGCCGCTCGAACTGGATCCGCAGCATCATCACCGCGTCCGCCGACGGCAGGATCGAATCGAGATCGGATGACACCTCACACCCCAGCGTCGAGAGCGACGCCGGCGCCATGCTCGCCGGCCCGACACACACCACCCGCGCCCCCAGCGCCCCCATCCCCGCGATGTTCGATCGCGCCACTCGCGACGACTCGATGTCCCCCACGATCGCCAGCGTCATCCCCGAGAAATCCAGCGTCGAGAGCCGCCCCGCCGCCCTCGCCAGCGTCAGGATGTCGAGCAACCCCTGTGTCGGGTGCTCGTGCCGCCCGTCTCCCGCGTTGATGACGCCGATGTCCACCGCGCGCGAGATGAGTTCCGCGCCCCCCGACTGCTTGCAGCGCACGACGAGCGCCGAGACCCCCATCGCCTCGACGGTGAGTGCCGTGTCCACCAGCGACTCCCCCTTGCTCACGCTCGATCCAGGCCCCGCGAGATCCACGACGCGCGCCCCAAGCCGCTGCGCCGCCACCGAGAACGACAGCCGCGTCCGCGTGGAGTCCTCGAAGAAAAGGTTCGCGACGATCCGCCCTATCAGCGGATTCTCGTCCTCGCGCAGCGCGGCGGGGTCGGCCGCCAGCCGAACAAGACGCCGGATCTCTCGGGCGTCCATCCCCCGCAGCGCGAGCAGATCACGCTCGCGTGAAATCGAGCCGGTCGGCCGAGCCTCCATGGGTGCGTTCATGTCCCAACCGTATCAGCCGCGCCCCGAATCGTCACCACGTCACGGCTGCCCGGCCGGCAACTCCTCTGCCGCCGTCACCGGATCCATCTCCTCCATCGGTTGAGGCTCAGGCTTTTTCGGCTCAAGCGCCGACGCAGGCGGGATCTTCGCCATCTTCTGACGCTTGCGAAGATCCTGATACTCCGTCGGGTTGTCCACCTCGGGAATGAAGTGCGCCTCGGGCGCGGCAAAGGCGTTCACCAGATAGATCTGAGGCCGGACCACGCGCCACGGGTTCAGTCCACCATCGAGATGCACGCGGATCCGCTGGACCCCCATCTGCCCAAACTCATCCGACGTCGGCGCGAACACATCACACTCGGCCCGGTTGTACCGCACAAGCACCTCGCCCACGCTGTACACAGGGAGGCCGCGATCCACCACATCGGGCGACATCGCCATGAACTCCACGCCCGTCGCCTTCGTCAACGACTCCGCCACCCGCTCGTAGTACACCTTCCGCATCCCCTCGGGAAGGTTCACGATCGCCGCGCTCCCAGGCGCCGGCCGACGCGCGATCACCTCGAGCAACGACGCCGTCATGATCTCGACTACGCCGGGCTCGTTTGGATCCGTCGAGGCATAGTTCGGCGTTTTCAACGGCGTCTGGCTGGTCTCTTCCGCCACATTCGAGTACCCGATGCACCCGCCAAGACCCGCCGCCATCATCACGCCCACGACCACGCACTTCCCTGCCGAATGCATGTCCCGCACCTCCATGAACGCCGGCGTCCCGTCCACCATGAACCCATCCAGGACCGCGCTCCGCGCGGCACCCGATGAAAACGCCGAGGTGCACAAGCGTACGTGAACCCCCGTCCACACGCCACCCTTCGCCGCTCACCATCGAAAATAGAATCCCGCACGCGGCTACGCTGAGCATCCGCACGCCCGCGTCAGCCGAACACGACCCAGATGACCCACCCTTCCAGCCATTCCGCCGATCAACGAACCCGTCGATTCGTCGTCGGCATCTCCGGCGCCTCCGGGGCCGCCTACGCCCTCCGCCTCCTCGAACTCCTCCTCGAGAACCCCACCCACGAGGTCCATCTCGTCGTCAGCGACTACGGCCGGCGCCTCCTCTTCGACGAGGCCGGCGTCCGAGAACTCGAACTCGCCCAACTCTGCCCCCGCCTGTCCTCGAAACTCGATGCCCCCAACATGGTCTCCACACAGAATCGACTGTTCATCCACCCCCACAAGGACGTCGGCGCCGTCATCGCCTCAGGGAGTTTCCTCCACGACGGCATGGTCGTCATCCCCTGCTCCTCCACCTCCCTCGGCCAGATCGCCACCGGCAGCGGCAGCAACCTTCTCTGCCGCGCCGCCATGGTCACGCTCAAGGAACGCCGCCCGCTCATCATCTGCCACCGCGAGATGCCCCTGAGCCTCATCGACCTCCGCAACATGGAAAGCCTCGCCCTCGCCGGCGCGACGCTCTGCTCACCCAACCCCGGTTTCTACCTCGGCCCAAAGTCCATCGAAGACCTCGTGGACTTCGTCGTCGGCAAGGTGCTCGACCTCCTCAAGGTCGACCACACGCTGAACACGCGGTGGGAAGCGAAGCGGGATTCCGGAGCCTAGTCCAGTCCCCACACAACGGGCGCCCACCCGACGTTCGGAGCCGAATCACCCCCCCACCCCCCCCGCCAAGGGCTTGCAAGGAGGTGTCGGACGAGTGTGTAGCATGTGCTACAATGTAGCATGAACTACATATCAATCGTCGGCGCCGTGATCCTGCTAGAATGTCCACCCGGTGCGCACGCGGACATCGAGCCGCTCACCCCAGACGCGGCGGCATTCTCCCTGTGGAACCCGGTCCCCAGAGACCAGATGCGGAGGCTCAGCACCGACCGCCCCGACGCCACCGAGAGCCCCTTCACCGTCGATGCCCGGCACTACCAGGTCGAGTTCTCGTTCGTAGATTACTCACGTGACAACGAGGGGAACGTCCGCACGCTCGACATCGCCCCGCTCCTCCTCAAGGCCGGCCTCACGCCATCGATCGACTTCCAGGTCGGCCTCACTCCCTACACCTCTCAGCGATCGGAGAGTGGGACATCCCGCGAGACGGTTGACGGTTTCGGCGACACGATCGTCCGCGTGAAGATCAACCTCCACGGGAACGACACCGGCGAGTCCGCCCTCGCGATCATGCCATTCATCAAGATTCCCACCGCCAGCGACGGTCTGGGAAACGACGACCTCGAGGCCGGGATCATCGTCCCGGCCGCCTTCGAACTCGCCCACGGGTTCAACCTCGGCGCCATGCTCGAGTTCGATGTCGTGAGAAATGAGGCCGACGACGCCTACACGCTTGATCTCGTGCACACCGCCACGATCGCCCGTGGGCTCACCGACACGCTCGGCCTCTTTGTGGAATACGCGGGCGCCGCGGACACGTCCGGCGAGAGCAGCTATCGTGCCTCACTCAACACCGGCATGACCCTCGGAATCTCGCCGGATATCCAGCTCGACGCGGGCGTGCGCATCGGGCTGACCGGGGCCGCGGAAGATCTCGGCATCTTCGCCGGGATGGCGTGGCGGTATTGATCCTGATTCGTGCAACTTCTCGGCCTACTTCGACACAGCCGCCGTCCTCGGAGGCAATCTTCGCGACAACCACACGTCGAGGTCGCGGTGGTTCCATCTCCATGGCCAACCCAACCGAAACACACACACGCCCACGAGGCACGATCCATAGATGGACTCACGCGGGGCCACAAACCGGCACCATAACCCTTCTGATACCATGCGCGCATGATGCACATGCTGATGAATGTGATGACAGGCCTGACGGTATTGACCCTGAGCCTGGCGTGCGCACCTCGAACACACGCCGATGAGCCAAAGGACCACGCCGACGTTCTCCTCTCGAAGCAGGCAGGACCGCTGCGGATCGGCATCATCGGGATGGACCACGGGCACATCGAAGGGCTGCTCTGGAACGCCACGCACCGCGACGACATGGTGATCGTCGGCATCAGCGAGCCGAATCGCGCCCTCTTCGATCGCCTGGCCGCCAAATACATACTCGAGGCGTCGCTGTATTACGCGACGACGGAGGCGATGCTCAACGCAACCAAGCCCGAAGCCGTCAGCGTGATGGGCCCGATCTCCGGGCATCGGGCGGCCGTCGAGGCCTGCGCCGCCAGGGGCGTGCACACCCTGCTCGAGAAACCGCTCGCGTATTCCAGCGAAGATGCGAAAGCGATCCAGGAGGCGGCCCGCGCCCACAAGGTGCTGGTCCTGACAAACTTCGAGACAAGTTGGTACGCGTCGGTGCGAGAAGCAAAGCGACTCGCGGACTCGGGTGAGCATGGCACCCTGCGCAAGATGATCTTCCGCCACGGACACAAAGGCCCCAAAGAGATCGGCTGTTCAGCGGAGTTCCTGGCGTGGCTGACCGATCCAACAAAGAACGGCGGCGGCGCGATCGTCGATTTCGGGTGCTACGGCGCGGTGATCGCCACGTGGATGATGGACGGAACGCGCCCCTCAAGCATCAAGGCGAGCGCGACGACGCTCAAGCCCGCGGCATATCCACACGTCGATGACGACGCCACCATCGTGCTCACCTATCCGGGTAAAGAAACGCGCGTGGGCGCGACCGCCGTGATCGAGGCATCGTGGGCCTGGACCCACGACAACAAAGAGATGGACCTGTACCTCGATGGATGGTCGCTGCACGCGGGCAAGTGGGACGATCTCGCCATGCGACAGGAGAACGCCGGGCCAACAAAGGTGCAGCCCGCCGCGAAGCCAAAGAATCTGGAGAACGAGTGGTCGTATCTGAAGGCGGTCGTGCGCGGCGAGTGTGCCGTCGACCCGCTGTCGAGCCTCGAGTACAACGTGGTCGTCGCCGAAATTCTGGATGAGGCCCGGCGTCAAGTGCAGCCGAAGTGACGCCACGGGCCGAATGCGGCAATCACGAGGCGCTCACGACAACGAAAAAGCCCGGAGCTCTCGCCCCGGGCGTGTGGATCAACATTCGATGTCCGACCGTCGCGACCTGACGGCCTTTACCCCGCCATCTTCGCGGCCTTCGCCTTCGCGTCCTCGATCGTCCCGACGTACATGAACGCGCCCTCGGGCAGGCCGTCCCCCTCGCCGTTGCACAAACGCTCGAACGAGTCGATCGTCGCCTCCAGCGGACTGTCCACGCCCTTGAACCCCGTGAACTGCTCGGCGACGTGGAACGGCTGGCTGAGGAAGCGCTCCAACTTGCGCGCCCGGCTCACCGTCAACTTGTCCTCCTCGCTCAGTTCATCGACGCCGAGAATCGCGATGATGTCCTGCAGATCCTTGTACCGCTGCAGGATCCGCTGCACGCGCGTCGCCACGCGATAGTGACGCTCGCCGATGATCCCCGGATCCAGAATGCGGCTCGTCGACGCCAGCGGATCGACGGCCGGATAAATCCCCTTCTCCGCGATGCTGCGCGACAGAACGATGAACGCGTCCAGGTGGGCGAACGTCGTCGCCGGGGCCGGGTCCGTCAGGTCGTCCGCCGGGACGTAGATCGCCTGCACCGACGTGATGGCGCCCTTCGCCGTCGACGTGATCCGCTCCTGCAACTGACCCATCTCCGTCGAGAGCGTCGGCTGATAACCGACGGCCGACGGCATACGCCCGAGGAGCGCCGAGACCTCCGACCCCGCCTGCGTGAAGCGGAAGACGTTGTCCACGAACATCAGCGTTTCCTTCCCCGACGCGTCGCGGAACTCCTCCGCCATCGTCAGCGCTGAGAGCGCCACGCGAAGGCGGCTGCCCGGGGGCTCGTTCATCTGCCCGAAGACCATCGCCACCTTATCCAGAACGTGAGCGGTCTTCCCGTTCTCGTCGGTGTACGCGGCCTCCTTCATTTCACGCCACAGGTCGTTCCCCTCACGCGTCCGCTCGCCGACGCCCGCGAAGACCGAATACCCGCCGAAGTTCTTGGCGACGCGCGCGATCATCTCCTGGATCACGACCGTCTTCCCGACGCCGGCGCCGCCGAACAGACCGATCTTTCCGCCTCGCACGAAGGGGCACATCAGATCGATGACCTTGATGCCCGTCACAAGGATTTCCGTGTTGGGGTTCAGCTGCGCGAACGCCGGCGGGGCCTTGTGGATCGGCGATCGCTTCGTCGACGCCGGGATCGACTCGCCCTTGTCGATCGGCTGACCGAGCAGGTTGAAGACGCGCCCCAGCACGCCCTCGCCCACCGGCACCGAGACCGGCGAGCCGACATCCACGCACGTCATCCCGCGAACCAGACCGTCCGTCGAGCCGAGCGCCACCGCACGGACCCGACCGCCGCCCAGGTGCTGCTGCACCTCGCCGACAAGGTCGAGGCGTCCGACCTTGGTGTCGGAATGGATCTCGAGCGCGTTGAAGATCTCCGGGAGTTTGTCCTCGGGGAACTGGGCGTCGAAGGTCGAACCGATGACTTGGGTGATCGTGCCGTGGGTCGCCATGGATGTCCTCTGCCGACTCTGGAAGGTGGTTGCGGCCCGTGCCCGCCACCATTGGGCAAACACCGCCGCCGATACTGGGTAAAGTGGGACGCTCCAATCGATTCGGCCAAGGGAACACACCCAGGCCTGTCGATTGGGCCACAAGCATAGGTAACAGCCCACGCATCGTCCCGCCCATTGGCTTCCCTCAGCAGAGATCGCGACCTTCTCTTCCGACCCCCATCAACCACCCAAACCCAAACACATGGCGAATACAGACCCCTCAACTCCGACCCACAACCAACCGCGCCGAAGTCTCGCCCAAAGAGCCCTCGGCCGCGCAAGCGCCATGCTCGACAAGCCCCTTAAACGCCTCCTCCGCCCCCGATGGCTCTACATGCTCTCCCACTCCACCCGACCCATCAGCCCCCTCGTCGGCACCGACCGCGGCACGCCCATCGACCGCCGATACATCGAGCAGTTCCTCGAACGATACAAATCAGACATCAAAGGCCGAGTCCTCGAGATCAAGGACCCCGACTACACCAGACAGTTCGGCGGCCAGAACGTCACCCACTCCGACGTCCTCGACATCGCCACCTCCAACACCCTCGCCAATATCCACGACGACATCAAGACGATGCACTCCATCGCCGACGAGACCTACGACTGCTTCATCTGCACCCAAACACTCCAATACATCGACGACCTCGACGGCGCCATCCGCAACATGAAACGCGTCCTGAAGCCCGGCGGCGTCATGCTCGTCACCCTCCCCACCCTCGGCAAAATCGATGGCCAGGAAGAAAACATCCCAGGCCACTACTGGCGACTCACCCCAGACCTCGCCAGACTCGTCTTCGAGCGACACTTCCCCGCCGACCACATCAGAATCGAATCCTGGGGCAACCTCCGCCTCGCCTTCGCCTTCCTCGCCGGCCTCACCGTCGAAGACATGAGCACCCGCGAACTCGAAACCCACGACCCCCTCTTCACCTGCGGCGTCTTCATCCGCGCCCGAAGATAGACAACTCTCATGGCGGCCCACCTCTCCAAGGCGGCCCCCAAGGTGGCACTGCTCTCCAGAGCGGTGGCTGCTCTGAGCATCACTTCGGGCAATGCGCTACAGGCGGCCCGCAACGCACCCATCACATGGCACCCCAGCGCGCACCAACTCCCAACTCCCCTCCGTCTCCCTCCCCACCCCTCGCGCCCTCTGCGTTCTCTTAGCACCCCCCCTGGAAGTGCCCAATGAAGTACAGCAAATCATCAATCGTCACGGCATTATCAAACGCCCCCGTCCCCGACCCGTCATCCATGTCCGCCTCGAGCGCCCCCGACTGGAACACGCCGAGGTAGTAGAGCAGGTCGTCGATCGTCACCGCAAAGTCCGGGTGTCCAACGCCGCTCCCGTCATCAAAGTCCGCGGGGCAGGGCTGGTTCGCGTCCGCCACGAGTTTCCGCACGCGTCCATTCAACTGCACGATGTACAACTCGCCATTGGGATCCTCGCCGAATGATGCGACGTTCTGCAATCGAAGCGCCGCCGTCGTCCCGAGATTCGAGAACCCGTCGTAGTGATCCTGGAAATCCGTGAACACGCCATTCACCAGTTTCCCCGACCACATCCGCCGATTCACATAGTCCGTGAAGAAGTACCGCCCGCGCCACTTCGGGATCGCCGACCCGCGGTACACATACCCGCCCGTGAGCGAGTATCCCTGCGTCGAACCCGCCCCATGCGTGTACGTGTACACCGGACCCGTGAGATTCGACACATCGAACCCGCCAGTCGAGAGACCCGTGGCCGCATCACCCTCTCGGAAACGCCATCCATAGTTCCGACCAGGCCCGCCGTTCCCAGGCACCCAGTTCACTTCCTCGATCACATTCTGCCCGACATCGCCGATCCACAGGTCCCCCGTCACCCGATCGAACGAGTACCGCCACGAGTTGCGCAGACCCCGCGCCCAGATCTCAGGCAGCCCCCCACCACTCGCGTACGGATTGTCCGATGGAATCCCATAGTCCTTCGCGGGGTCCGCCGGATAGTCATCGCGTGACACGTCCAGCCGCAGCAACTTCCCGAGGATGTTGTTGGGGTTCAGCGCCGCGTTGAGCGGATCGTTCCCCGAGCCGCCATCACCCAGGCTCAGATACAACATCCCGTCAGGCCCGAACTGCAAACACCCGCCGTTGTGATTCGTGAACGGCTGGTCCGTCTGGAAAATCACATCAACGTCGCCGATCGACGACGGCAGCGGATTCGTCGCCACGTTGTCGTTCGCATCGCTCCGGGTGATCTTGATCAGGTACGACCGCCCCAAGTCCGTCGCCGTCTGGTTCTGGTTGTTCACGCCATACGACTGCCGAGGCCCAACGAAGTACGCGTAGCACACGCCGCTCGTCGCATAGTCTGGCGGAAACGCCAGGCCCAACAACCCCTGCTCACTCCCACGCACGAACGAGTACGTCGTCCCGGAGAGCACAATCGTCCCGGTATTCGGCGTCAGCAACGCCCCCACGTCAATGAACGCCTGACCCTGCATCACGCCATTCACCATGAGCCGGATCTTCCCCGACTGCTCCACAATGAACAGCCGCGACGAATCACCCGGCGGATGGGCGGCATACAGCGGCGCCGACAACCCCGTCGCCACCTCTTGCAGGTTTCCCAAATCCGGCTGCCCCACCGCAACCGCGCCCAAAACACAAACCGCCGCCAACGCGGATGCCACGCTACGTCCCATAACTACTCTCCTCATACAACTCGGGTTCCATCTAACCTATCGCATGGCACCCGCTTCCTGTTTCACCGAGGACACAGGAAGCGCGAGAATTGCCCGAACTCCACCAGGCTCCGAAACCAACCCAAGCCCAGCCCCAATCTGATCAGCCAATAGTTTGGATATTGTTAGGCCATACCCAGTTCCACGTGCCTCACGCCCGGCACCAAACGCCTCCCCACGGAACATACGCGCCACGGCCGCCAGCATCTCCAAGGCCATCCGACTCCCAGGCGAAAACACCTCGACAAACACAACATCACCCTTCGGAATTTCCGTCCGACACTCTATCCCCTCCCACAAATCCTGACCCTCATTCATACCCGCAGCGCGCGCAACAACCTCAACCCGAGAACTCTCCCGCGCCGCATTCATCAGCAAATTTTCCAGTATCGTCGAAACCTGAGCCTCCGGCACGGACGCTGTGAGTAGGGAATGTTTCACGTGGAACAATGTGGTCGGGTAGTGCGCCCGCACCGCGGTAACTGCCGTGTCCACCGCTGCCGCCACATCCAAATCCCCAGACACAGGCCCCGACTGCCTCACAAGACTCAAAACCGCCCGCGAAATCGTCGCCGCTCGCCCCACCCCAGCCAAAGTCCGCTCGATCGACTTCCCACGAACCGGATCATCCTCCGTGGACCGCACGGCCATCTCCGCATACGCCAGAACGGGTGTGAGGATGTTATTGATTTCGTGGGCCACGCCAGCCAGAACGGTGCCCAGCAAAGCCGATCGCTCCAACTCGGCCACACGCGCGCGGAGGCGGTCAACCTGGCCCGCGACGTCCAGTTCTGATTTGGGCTGATTCGGATCCACCAATCTGGGATCGGGTTGTCAGCGAATCAACTTTGGTCCGAGTTCCAGAGGAAATGCCGCACCTCGCCAGGATGGAGTTTCACCAGATCCACGGCCACTGCAGGGCGAAGATCAAGCGTCTCCAGTTCGTCGATGCGGCACCATTTGAACACGATCTCTGGCTCGAGAGAGCGGGCATCCTTTTCCCGATGTTTCACGTGAAACACAAGATTTACCTCATGGCGGTGTTTTTTGCCCTGGCGGAAGATGTGCTCTGCGACAGCGACACAGGGGCCAACGGTGACTTTCAGGCCGGTTTCTTCGAGAAACTCACGGGCGAGTGCGGCGGCGGCCGATTCGTGGGGTTCGACGTGGCCGCCTGGGAGGTACCAGTAGTTTTTGGTAGCGTGGCCACAGAGCAGGACTTTGCCGCGGTGGCGGGAGATGCCTCTGGCGATGAGTTCAATTTGTGCCACGTGAAACACTCCCTGTTGCGCGCGCATGAGCGGTACAATTCGGGTTATTACAGGAGGACATTCATGGCCGAGTCAAACAAGGGCGCGGAAGCGGTGAAGGGACGGCGGCTTGGACGCGGGCTTAGCAGCTTGATCAATGTTAGCAAACCAGTCGAAGTTGCTTCGCATACCGAACAAACACAGACTATACAGACTGGTATGAACGCTGCGGAAGTTGGTGAGAAGATTCGGAGTGAGGGGTATCAGAGTATTGCGGTGGAACGGGTGGTGCCGAGCGAGTATCAGCCTCGGCGGGTGATGGACTCGGCGGCGGTGGAGGGGTTGGCGGCGTCGATCCGTCGGTCGGGGTTGATGCAACCGATTATCGTGCGGCCGATTGCTGGGGGGAAGTTGGAGTTGGTGGCTGGGGAGCGGCGGTGGCGTGCCGCGAAGTTGGCGGGGCTGACGCATATTCCGGCGATGGTTCGTGAGTTGACGGATGAGGATTCGGCGGAGTGGGGGCTTGTTGAGAATGTACAGCGTGAGGACCTGAATCCGATGGATCGGGCGCACGCGCTTCGGCGGCTAGCGGACGAGTTTGGATTGACCCAGGCCCAGATGGCGGAACGACTTGGGATCGATCGCTCGACGATCGCGAACCTGGTTCGGCTGACGGAGTTGGAGGACGAGGTCGCGATGATGGTCTCGGACGGTCGTCTCTCTGGGGGGCACGCGCGAGCACTGTTGATGGCGCCGGCCGGCGTTCGACGCGTGGCGCTCGCGAAGCAGGCGGCGTCGAACGGCTGGAGCGTGCGTCGTGTGGAGGAGGAGTCGCGACGGGCGGGAGAAGGCGCGAGCGAGGCGGCACGGGTTGCCGGGGCGAATCCGGACCCGGTCACGTATTCCCCTCGTGAGGCGGTTGTGCGTGATATTGAGAAGCGGTTGTCGCAACATCTTGGCACTCGGGTATCGATTCGAACGGATCGTCGAGGCACGAAGGGGCAAGTGATAGTCTCGTTTTTCTCACTCGATCAGTTCGATGGCGTGCTCTCGAAACTTGGATTCTCGCGAGAGAACTATTGACGGACACCAAACAGGGGTTACTGTCGTTGAAGTTGCAATTGGTTTTTGTCAAGAATCCCGCATGGGGGTGTGGATTCCGCTAATATTCGCGTTGTTGCGGCCATCCCACCGCGACTCTCCGGCGTGCATGTGGGCGCGTTCGGCGACTATTGGGAGACGCGCGTGCGTGTCGGCGTATTGAGCGTCGAAGACGCGAGGGCAGCGTGACGCGATCCAAGGCGTTCGCCCGCGTGTTTCATCTTGGATGAGAAGGACATTTCATGGCAAAGCGTGGTAGTGGATATTCGTTGTCGAAGATTTCGAGCCGGGCACTGCAGGCGGAGTTGGTTCGGCGGCAGAGTTCGGTGGGCCGGTTGGAGCGTGAGCGTCAGCGGCTGACGGCGAAACTGCGGGAGATCGAGCAGCAGATCGCGGACCTTGCGCCGGGGAGTCCTCCTTCGGCCGGTGGTGGTTCGGCGGCTGCGGGTCCCGCGCCGGCTCGCGCGAAGCGTGGCCGTCCTGTGGGTCGTCCTGCGGGTCGTCCCGCGGGTCGTCGCGGTGGTGGGGGACGGACGCGTCCTGTGAATGACATGCCCCTGGTGCCGGCGCTCAAGAAGTTACTGTCGGGCAAGACACTTCGGGTGAAGGACATTGTGGTGGAGGTTCAGAAGGCGGGGTATAAGACGAACTCGCCGAACTTCCGGACGATCGTGAACCAGACGCTGGTCAAGTATCCGAAGGTGTTCAAGCGTGCGGGGCGTGGGAAGTACACGGCTTCGTGAGACATTTCGATATTTCGGTACGAAAAACGCCGGGCACGCCCGGCGTTTTTTTACTCCAAGAGCATCCGGAAGAGATGGGCAGGGCGTGAGTCGCCCGATCACGATTTCCTGGTGCGTTCGCGCCGATCGCGTTTCTGCGGCACCTTTGGCGTGGCGGAGGATGCGGCGAACTCGGCGGCCATGATGACCCATCGTTTCAACTGTGGCGAGGTTCGGATTCCCTCGGGTTCAATGGTTGCGAAGGCCTTCATCACACGTCCCGTGAAGTCCATGGGCTTCACATGGGGCTTGCCGATGTGCCTTGTGGCCGATTCTTCACCGATGCGCACGATGAGTTTTTTCCCGTGTGGGCCGCAGGCCATTTTTCCTGAGACCATGAAGGCGATGCCGCCGAACATTTTCTTTTCGACCACATCGTGTCGGTCGGCCAGGATGTCTCTGATGCGTTGTGCGAGCGTTTCGTCGTAGGGCATGGTTATGCTCACGAGGGTGGTGATTCGGGCCTGTTGCGGGTGGGCTTGTGGTCGACGAGTGGGGCACAAAGCAAGACGGCCCCGGCGAGCGTGCCGGGGCCGATGGGTGTGTGCTGAAATATGAGAGGGCGATCAATAAGGGATGAGGCGGTTGCTGAGGCGGCTGGGGCGATCGAGGAGCATGGCCCGCGCGAGGTCGTCCCAGAAGAGTCGCTTGTTGGTGTTGATGGTGATGCCCATCATGTTGTTGTAGTCGACGGGGCGCTGATCGATGGTGAGGAGTTCGGGGGTCATGTCGTAGCGGACTTTTTCGTAGGAGGCTCGGTCGGGGCCGCCAGCGCAGCCGGTGAGGGCGGCGGCGGTGAGAGCGAGGAGTGCGGCGGAGCGAAGGGTTTTGCGGTTCATATCGGGCCTTTCGACGAGAGAACAGGTTTTGGAGGTCGGGTTATACCGCGGGAGCGGGTTGGCTGTCAACGCGGTCTGGGCTGAAGCCTGGGTGGGCTTTGGCCGATGGTGAGGATATGGACGTACAGGGCGTGTCATCTGGTGTGTCGTTGGGTGCTCTCCGATCGGTGGATCTGGGATCCAAGATCTCGGTCGCGGTGGCGAAGAAGGCCCTGGATACGGCCCGGTCGCAGGGCGACGCGGTGGTCCAGTTGATCCAGTCGGCGGCGGAGACGGGGCGGGGCTCGTCTCGGGGTGCTCGGCCTTCGGGCGGGTCTGGGCCGAAGGCTGGTGGCTTGGACCTGTTCGCCTAAGTGCTTCTCTTGAAAGCCTGTAGAAGAAGTAGAGGCAGGCGGGCCGCCTGCCCCACTAGCCGTTGTAGGCATTGTCGTGCACCGGCGTGGGGTTCGATTCGGCGTGGAAGGCGATCGGTTCGGCTGGAGTCGTGATTTGTGACCGAAACTGTGGGAGGTTGGGGCATGCGGCGTGGACTGCCAGTGAGGCAGCGGGGCGGGTTGATGCTCTGGCCGTGGACGGCGAGAACCATTATTTTGGGTTGTGTTTGGTCTTCACGGGGGCTACAGGGCCTGTGTGATGGGGTTGTCGGTTGGTGCGCGGGTTGCATGGTGGGTGTGTGGAGGTATTTCCATGCGCCAGGATCGATTGACGACGGTTGCTCAGCAGGTGCTCGCGGACGCTCAGCGTGAGGCGATGGGGAAGTCGCACGCGGAGGTTGGGGGCTTGCACGTGTTGTGGGGGATGTTGGAGGACCGGAGCGGGCCGGTGCGGTCGATTCTGGGGAAGGCCGGGGCGGATGTGGGGGAGATCGAGCGTGTGGCTCGGAGCGAGTTGGATCGCTTGCCGACGACGTCGTCTGGGGCTGGGGCCGCCGGCCGAGCGCTCATGGAGATACTGGCGAAGGCGGAGAGCGAGGCGAAGCGCATGGGCGATGCGCTGGTCTCGTCGGAGCACTTGCTGCTGGCGCTCCTCGACGTTGGCGGCTCGGCGGGGCAGGCGAAGGAGATTCTCACCTCGTTCGGCGCGAGCAAGGCGCGGCTGGAGAAGGCGATCGGGGAGATTCGGAAGTCATCGGGGGTGTCGAGTGTGAGCGATGCGAACGCGGAGAGCGGGTATGAGGCGCTCAAGAAGTATGGGATCGACCTGACGGAGAAGGCGCAGCAGGGGAAGTTGGATCCGGTGATCGGGCGTGACGAGGAGATTCGGAGATGCATGCAGGTGTTGAGCCGACGGACCAAGAACAATCCGGTGTTGATTGGTGAGCCTGGCGTGGGGAAGACGGCGATCGCGGAGGGGCTGGCGCTGCGGATTGTGAATGGGGATTGCCCGGAGAGCATGCGGGATCGTCGGATCGTGGCGCTGGATGTGGGGCAGTTGCTTGCGGGGGCGAAGTTTCGCGGGGAGTTTGAGGAGCGGCTCAAGGCGGTCTTGCGTGAGGTGATGGCGAGCGATGGGCGGGTGATTCTGTTCATTGATGAGTTGCACACGATCATCGGGGCGGGCGCGGCGGAGGGAGCGGTGAGCGCGGGGAACCTGCTCAAGCCGGCCTTGGCGCGTGGGGAGTTGCGGTGCATCGGGGCGACGACGCTGGATGAGTATCGCAAGCACGTGGAGAAGGACGCGGCGTTTGAGCGGCGATTCCAGCCGGTGTATGTGGATCAGCCGACGGTGGAGGAGACGGTGGCGATCTTGCGCGGGCTGAAGCCGCGGTATGAGGCGCACCATGGCGTTCGGATCAAGGACGAGGCGATTCTGGCGGCGGCGCAGTTGAGCCATCGGTACATTGCGGATCGGTTCCTGCCGGATAAGGCGATCGATCTTGTGGATGAGGCGGCGAGCCGTTTGAGGATTGAGAACGACAGCATGCCGACGGAGTTGGATGAGTTGCGTCGGCGGATCATGCAACTGGAGATCGAGCGGGAGGCGCTGAAGATCGAGTCGAAGGGGAAGGACGAGAAGAGCAGCGAGCGTGGGGGGACGCAGCGGGAGTTGGAGCGGATCGAGCGGGAGTTGGGGGAGATCCAGGAGAAGAATCGGGCGCTCTCGGCACGGTGGGAGGAGGAGAAGCGGGAGTTGGATGCCGTGAAGGGCATCAAGCGGACGATGGACGAGAAGCAGGTGGAGTTGGAGCAGGCGCAGCGGCGTGGGGACCTGGAGTCGGCGGCGCGGATCCGGTATGGGGAGATGCGGGATCTTGAGGGGAAGTTGAAGGCCGCGGAGCAGTCGTTGGCGGTGCGTCAGGAGCGTGGCGATGCGCTCGTGAAGGAAGAAGTTGATGCGGAGGCGATCGCGGAGGTGGTGGGGCGGTGGACGGGGATTCCGGTGTCGCGGCTGGTGGAGGGGGAGCGTGAGAAACTGACGCGGATGGAGGAACAACTCTCGAAGCGGGTGGTGGGGCAGGAGCACGCGTTGAGGGCGGTGTCGGACGCGGTGCGGCGGAGTCGGGCGGGATTGAGCGATCCGGATCGGCCGATCGGGAGTTTTCTGTTTCTGGGGCCGACGGGCGTGGGGAAGACGGAGACGTGCAAGGCGCTGGCGGAGTTTCTGTTCGACACGGACGAGGCGGTGGTGCGGATTGATATGAGCGAGTATGGGGAGAAGCACGCGGTGGCGCGGCTGATCGGGGCGCCTCCGGGGTATGTGGGGTATGACGAGGGGGGGCAGTTGACGGAGGCGGTGCGGCGGCGGGGGTATTGCGTGGTGCTGCTGGATGAGATCGAGAAGGCGCATCCGGACGTGTTCAACATTCTGCTGCAGGTATTGGATGATGGGCGGCTGACGGATGGGCAGGGGCGGACGGTGGACTTCCGCAACGCGATCGTGGTGATGACGAGCAACTATGGGAGCCAGCAGATCCAGGAGTTGGCGGCGAGCGGGGCGGAGGACTGGGAGATCGAGGCAGCTATGCGGGAGATGCTGAAGCGCGGGCCGGCGGCGCTGGCGGCGGAGGAGGTGGGGCGTGCGGCGGGGTTGCCCTCGAAGGTGATGGAGGTGATGAGCAAGGCGGCGCAGACGATGTCGGGCGGGTTGATGCGGCCGGAGTTGCTGAATCGGATCGATGAGGTGGTGGTGTTCCACATGCTGGCGAAGGAGGCGCTCTCTCGGATTGTGGAGATCCAGTTGGCGCGGCTGACGGCGCGGCTGGCGGAGCGGGGGATTGTGCTGGAGATGGAGGAGAAGGCGAAGGAGCAGTTGGGTGTGGAGGGGTGGGACCCGGTGTTTGGAGCGAGGCCACTCAAGAGAGTGATTCAGCAGCGGGTGGAGAATGCGCTGGCGACGAAGATTTTGAATGGGGAGATTGGGAGCGGGGATGTGGTGCGGGTGGGATATGCCGGTGGGCGGTTTGAGTTTGGGAGATAGGGGTGGGTTGAAGTGGGGGAGGCCGTCCCTTACGGTGGGGCTGTGTTTAGAGAACACCGCTCTGGAGAGCGGTGCCACCTTGGATGTTGTCCACCTGGAGAGGAGTCTTTGGATGGCTCATGGGGCGCGAGTGCCGCGGCTTCGGGATGAGATTCCGCCGGCGCCGGTGGATCGGCTAGTTGGGCCATTCAACTCGTTCATGCGGATGGAGGCTGGGGGCGGGATCATCCTGCTGGTGTGCCTTGTGGCGGCGCTGGTTGCGGCGAACTCCGGGATTGGCGAGGCGTGGCACCATTTCTGGGCGGAGACGGAGGTGTCTCTGGACCTTGGGGGGAAGATCGGGCTGAAAGGCTCGCTCGAGTGGTGGATCAACGACGCGGTGATGGCGATTTTCTTTTTCCTCGTCGGTCTTGAGATCAAGCGGGAGATGGCGATCGGGGAGTTGTCGTCGTTCAAGAAGGCGGCGCTGCCGATGTTTGCGGCGGTGGGCGGGATGGTGGTGCCTGGCGGGATCTATGCGGCGCTGAACTGGGGGCACGACACGATCCACGGGTGGGGCGTGCCGATGGCGACGGACATCGCGTTCGCGCTGGGGGTGCTCGCGCTTCTTGGGAAGCGGGTGCCGATGGGTCTGCGGCTGTTCATGGCGACGCTGGCGATCGCGGACGATCTTGGCGCGCTGGTGGTGATCGCGGTGTTCTATACGGACGACCTGCGGACGGACTACCTGATGGGTGCGGGGGTGTGCGCGGGCGTGATGCTGGCGATGAACCTGCTGGGTGTTCGCAAGGCGATCGCGTTCTTTGTGGTGGGCCTGGTGCTGTGGTACATGGTGCTGATGTCGGGGGTGCACGCGACGATCGCGGGTGTGATCGGGGCGGCGATGATCCCGGTGCGGACGCGGGTGGACTCGAAGAAGTTCGTGGACTTCACGGAGAAGTCGATCGCGGCGTTCCGTGAGGACGCCGGGGGCACGCTGGAGCCCGGGAAGACGATCATCTCGAGCGCGAAGCAGCAGGCGCTGGTGCAGGCGGTGGAGGATGCGTGCGACAAGGTGCAGACGCCGCTGCACCAGTTGGAGCATGGGCTGGTGGGGTGGGTGGCGTTCCTGATTGTGCCGATCTTCGCGCTCGCGAACGCGGGCGTGCATGTGGACACGGGATCGATCGGGAGTCTGGGCAGCCGGGAAGGGTTGGGCGTGATTCTGGGGTTGGCGATCGGGAAGCCGATTGGGATCACGCTGGCGTCTCTGTTTGCGGTGAAGGTGGGGCTTGGGGCGCTGCCGCGAGGCGTGAACTGGGTGCAGTTGCACGGGGCGGCGTGGCTGGGCGGGATTGGATTCACGATGGCGCTGTTCATTGCGCATCTGGCGTTCAAGGATGAGGCGCACCTGGCGACGGCGAAACTGGGGATCCTGGTGGCGTCGACGGTGGCGTGTGTGGTGGGCGGCGCGATCGTGCTGATGGGGTCGAAGAAGGCGGCGGGTGCGCCTGGTGGTGAGGCCGGGCATTGAGGTGTGGGGGTGTGCGGGCCCTCTCTGGCGGTCGGGCTCCATGTGTTGTTGATGATGCTGTGCACTGGTGAGATGTCCACTCGCCGAGCCTTGAGGCGATGTAGACGAAATAGGACACAGGCAAGACGCCCCCCTCCCTGTGCCACGAGATTGGGTAGGGAGAACGTGCGTGTCGAGTGTGTTTCTGGATGGCGAGTTTGTGTCGCGGGATGATGCGCGGGTGTCGGCGTTTGATGCCGGGTTGCAGCATGGGGTGGGGTTGTTCGAGACGATGCTGGGGGTGAGGGATGGCGCGGGGGTGCGCGGGATATTGGTGCGTGAGCACGTGGAGCGGCTGGCGTTCTCGGCGCGGGAGTTGGGGCTTTCGACGACACTGAAGGTGGAGGCGTTGGTGGAGGCGGTTCGGCGGACGTTGGAGCGCGCGGTTGATGATTCGAGAGGTGATTCGGGTGGGAGTTCCGATGGAGTTTCGGCGTGGCGCGTGCGTTTGACGATCACGGGGGGTGATCTGAACCTGCTCGAGCGTGGGGAGGGTGTGGGGCGTGAGCATCAGCCGACGGTGTTGATCGCGGCGACGCCGGCGACGGTGTATCCCGAGGCGATGTTCGAGCGCGGGGTGTCGGTGGTGCTGGCGGACTGGCGGGTGAATCCGCTGGACGCGATGGCGGGGCACAAGACGCTGTCGTATTGGTCGCGTCTGCGCGAGTTGCAGCGGGCGGCGGCGAGCGGCGCGGGAGAGGCGCTGGTGTTTCAGGTGACGAATCACCTGAGCGGCGGGTGCGTGAGCAACGTGTTCTGTGTGAGGGATGGCGTGCTGCTCACGCCGATTGCGCGTGGGGAAGAAGGGTTCGGCGATGGAGCACGGCAGGCGGGTGGCAGTGGGGCGGTGTTGCCGAGTCCGGTCTTGCCTGGGATCACGCGGGAGTGGGTGATTCAACAGGCGGAGACGATGGGGATGACCCTCGAGCGACGGATGCTGTCGATTGATGATGTGCTGTCGAGCGATGAGGTGTTTTTGACGAACAGCAGTTGGGGCGTGCTGCCTGTGGTTGGCGTGGAGCGTGAGCGGATTGGCGGGGGGGTGGTGGGTGAGGTGACGCGCGGATTGGTTGGTGGATGGCGCGGATTTGTTCGGGGTGGGCACGAGGGTGGGTAACGTGGCATGATCGACGCGCGTGGCGTGGGCGTCTAGAGTGCACGGATCACTTGAGATTGAACACATGTTGAAGGGATGCGCATGGGTCTCGTTCACGCTTGTGGATTGATGTCGTCGATTGGTGTTTCGCTGGGCGCGGTGGACTGGACGAATATGCAGGGGGTTTTGGACTCGACGTGGCTGGGGACGTCGGTGCAGAACTGGGGGCTTGGGGCGGCGACGGCGATCGGCGTGTTCATCGTACTGTCGATCGTGCGGAAGTTTGTGGTGGGGCGTGCGAGATCGTTCGGGACGACGCACAAGGTTGGCGTGTTCGCGCTGCTGGGTGCGGTGGTGGCGAAGACGAGTTTTCTTGTGGTGTTTGCCGTCGCGTTGTGGGCGGGCTCGCAGTTTCTGACGATTCCCGAGCGGGGGAAGGAGTTTCTCCGCGGCGTGGTGACGGTGGCGGTGGCGATCCAGGGCGCGATCTGGGCGATGGCGGCGATGGAGTTCGCGCTCGAGGCGTATCTGAAGAAGCGTCGGGCCGAGTCGGGTCAGGACGACGCGTCGTTGCGGACGGCGGTGCCGGCGGTGACGTTCATCGGGCGTCTGGT
Source organism: Phycisphaerales bacterium (assembly GCA_016699835.1). NCBI lineage: Bacteria > Pseudomonadati > Planctomycetota > Phycisphaerae > Phycisphaerales > Phycisphaerales bacterium. The sequence goes on along the minus strand of CP064987.1, from coordinate 1,820,597 downwards.
GATCCTTGCGATCGCGGTGCTGCTCGCGCTGCAGAATCTTGGGATCGACGTGACGGCGCTGGTGGCGGGGCTGGGGATCGGCGGGATCGCGATTGCGTTGGCGGTGCAGAACATCCTGGGGGATCTGTTCTCGTCGCTGTCGATCGTGCTGGACAAGCCGTTTGTGGTGGGCGATTTCATCATCGTCGGCGAGAGCGCGGGGACGGTGGAGCACATCGGGCTCAAGAGCACTCGGGTGCGGAGTTTGTGGGGCGAGCAGTTGGTGTTCCGGAACACGGATTTGCTCGCGAGCCGCATTCGCAACTTCAAGCGGATGCAGGAGCGGCGGATCGTGGTGACGATCGGGGTGACGTATCAGACGCCGGTGGCGACGCTGCGGGCGCTGCCTGGGGAGATCAAGGCGATCATCGAGAAGCAGAAGAGCGTGCGGTTTGATCGGGCGCACTTCAAGAGTTTCGGCAACTTTTCCTTGGACTTTGAGTATGTGTACTGGGTGCTGTCGGCGGAGTACAACCAGTACATGGACATCCAGCAGGGGATCAACCTGGATCTGGCGGCGCGGTTTGAGGAAATGAAGGTGGAGTTTGCGTATCCGACGCAGACGGTGTTCATCGAGAAGAGCGCCGCGGCGGAGTAGTCGTTGTGTCTGTGTGCATCATGGCTCGTTGGGGCCGCGGACTCGGACGTTTTTTCGGCCGTCGAGGATGCCGTTGGGTCGTTTCTGGCGTTTGAACCAGGCGAGGATGGTCAGTGTGGCGGAGAGGACGCCGAAGATGATGGCGGCGATGAGGAAGATGGGGATGAAGACGATGACGACGGCGACGACGAGGACGATGAGGGCGAGGTAGACGAGGAGGGCGGCGAGGGATTGGGTTCTGGGGAAGTGGCCCGGGGCCTGGGTTGGGTCCTGGGGCGTGTGCGGGGGAGTGCCCGTGGGGGTCGGGTCCATCATCGCATGGTATTCGGAAAGTGGAGAGGGGCATTGCGGCGGTGGGAGGGGCTATTGGGCGTGGCGAGAGCGGTTGTTGGATCGTGTGGCGGATATGCTGCGAGAGAGGTCGAAGTGGTAGAGGCGGGCGGGCCGCCTGCCCCACGAGCTTGGGTAGGAGTGTGCGCGAATGGCCAGGGAGGGCGTGAAGTCGAGTTCGGCGGAGAAGCCCGCCCCGGCGAGACGGGGTGCCTTTGCGCATCTGCATTTGCACACCGAGTACTCGCTGCTGGATGGCGGCAATCAGGTTGAGAAGTTGGTGGCGCGGATCAAGGAGTTGGGGATGGACTCGTGCGCCATCACCGACCATGGGAATCTGTTTGGGACGGCGGCGTTTTACACGGCGTGTAAGGAGAAGGGGATCCGGCCGGTGCTTGGGGTGGAGGCGTATGTGACGCCGCCGGGCAAGCCGCGGACGGATCGGACGTATTCGGGGGGCGGCGAGGGTGGGTATCACCTGGTGCTTTTGGCGGAGAACAACGTCGGGTGGCGGAACCTGCTTGTGCTTTGCAGCGAGGCGTATCTGACGGGGTTTTACTACAAGCCTCGGATCGATCGGGAGTTGCTCGAGGCGCATGGCGAGGGGCTGATCGCGATCAACGGGCACCTGGGGAGTGAGATCGGCGATCACCTGCTGGATTTTCACAGGTCGCAGGACGCGAAGTACTGGGAGGCGGCGGTGGAGAGCGCGCGGTGGCACGCGCGGGTGTTCTCGGATTCGGGGACGGGGCCTCGGTTCTTTGTGGAGATGCAGCACCATGTGCCGGAGCAGAACGCGATCAATCCGCATCTGATCCGGCTGGCGCGGGAACTCGAGTTGCCCCTGGTGTGCGACAATGACGCGCACTTTCTCAAGGCCGAGGACCATGATTCGCACGACACGCTGATCTGCATCTCGACGGCACGGGGGAAGGACGACCCGGACCGGATGCGGTACACGCCTGAGTTGTACGTGAAAAGCCCGGAGCAGATGGAGGGGCTGTTCGCGGAGTATGGGGAGGCGGGGCGTGAGGCGCTGGACAATGCGGCGTCGATCGCGTCGCGTTGCGAGGTGACGCTGCCTTTGGGGGAGAACAACGCGCCGGCGGTGGAGATTGAGGTGCCGGGCGCGAGGACGCTGCCCAAGGCGTCGGAGGCTCGGTTTGAGGGGGATTTGTCGGCGTGGTATCGGGAGTACTGCTCGAAGTTCGAGTTGAGGCCGTTCAAAGAGACGCCGACGAAGAAGCAGTTGGACGAGAGCAAGGCGCGGTGTGACGAGGCGCTGCGGATGCTTGCGGAGGCGGGGTTTGTGTGGCGGTATGGGGCGGACGAGAAGGCGGACCCGACACGGGCGGAGAAGCGGGCGCGGCTGGAGCGGGAACTGAAGATTCTCGCGGACAAGAGCATCTCGGCGTACTTCCTGATCGTGTGGGACTTTGTGAACTGGGGTCGGCAGCGCGGGATCCCGGCGAATGCTCGTGGATCGGGCGTGGGGACGATGGTGGGGTATGTGCTGGGCCTGTCGAACGCGTGCCCGGTGCGGTATGGGCTGCTGTTCGAGCGGTTCACGGATCCGGATCGCAGCGAGTATCCCGATATCGATATCGACTTGTGCCAGGACGGTCGTGGCGAGGTGATCAACTACGTGCGCGAGAAGTATGGGCACGTGGCGCAGATCATCACGTTCGGGACGCTGGGGGCGAAAGCGGCGATCCGCGATGTGGGGCGCGTGCTGGCGATCCCGCTGAACGAGGTGGATCGGCTGTGCAAGTTGATCCCGCAGCAACTCAACATCTCGATCCAGGAGGCGCTGGACCAGGAGCCCGAACTCAAGCGGGCGTGCGACAACGACCCGCGGTATCAGCGGCTGATGGACCACGCGATCCGCCTGGAGGGGCACACGCGGCACGCGGGGGTGCACGCGGCGGGCGTGATCGTGGCGACGCGGCCTTTGCATGAGATCGTGCCGCTGTATCGGCCGCCTGGCTCGGACGGCAACGACATCATCACGCAGTGGGACGGGCCGACGTGCGAGAAGATGGGCCTCTTGAAGATGGACTTCCTCGGACTGCGCACGCTGAGCGTGATCGAGCGGTGCAAGGGGTTGATCCGGGAGGGGCTGGATGAGGGGGACGTGTACGCGGCGGTGGGTCGCGAGGCGGGCGACGGCGGGGCGGACCCGCTCGATCTGGATCGGTTGAACTATGACGACCCGCGCGTCTTCGAGTTGTTCCAGCGGGCGGACACGACGGGGGTGTTCCAGTTTGAATCGGGGGGGATGCGCCGGCTGCTCGTCGAGATGAAGCCGGACCGGCTGGAGGATCTGATCGCGGCGAACGCGCTGTTCCGGCCGGGCCCGATGGACCTGATTCCGGATTACAACCGTCGCAAGCACGGGCAGGCGGAGGTGCCCAGGGTCCACGCGATCGTGGATGAGTTCACGCGCGAGACGTATGGCGTGATGGTGTACCAGGAGCAGGTCATGCAAATCGTGCACGGCCTGGGCGGGATCGGGCTGCGCGATGCGTACACGCTGATCAAGAACATCAGCAAAAAGAAGTATGACAAGATCGAGAAGGAGCGCCCGAAGTTTGTCGATGGGGCGCAGAAGCAGGGGCTGGCGAGGGCGCAGGCGGAGGAACTCTTTGAGTTGATCCTGAAGTTCGCGGGGTATGGCTTCAACAAGAGCCACTCGACGGGGTACGCGATTGTCGCGTATCAGACGGCGTATCTGAAGACGTACTTCCCGAACCAGTACATGGCGGCGTTCCTGACGTATGAGAGCCAGGCGAACAAGGTGAGCGAGTGGATCCCGTATCTGGACGACTGCCGACGGACGCGGTTTGTGGATCCGAAGTCTGGCGCGGTGGTGCGGGTGGGTGTTGAGGTGAGGCCGCCGGATATCGGGTTGTCGCAGGCGGCGTTCGCGGTGGTGGTGGATGATGGATCGGCGCAGGCGCTGCGGGCGCACCGGGGGCATGTGCGGTTCGGGTTGCAGGCGATCAAGGGTGTGGGCGAGAAGGCGATCAGGGCGATCATCGAGGAGCGGGAGAAGAGCGGCGCGTTCCGATCGATGTTCGAGTTCTGCGAGCGCTCGCCGGCGGGAACGGTGACGAAGTCGACGCTGGACTCGCTGATCAAGTGCGGGGCGTTCGACACCTTGCACGGGCGCGAGTCGCGGGCGGCGATGGCGGCGGGGATCGAGCAGGCGATGTCTGCGGCGAGCCAGGCGGCGGCGGACAAGGCGGCGGGGCAGGGGAACTTGTTTGGTGGGGGCGGCGAGGGGCCGGCGGCCGCGCCTGAGGCGGCGCCAAGTGTGTCGCTGCCGCATGTCCCGGCGTGGGGCGAGACGGAGACGCTGGCGTTCGAGAAGGAGAGCCTGGGTTTTTATGTGTCGAGCCATCCGCTGGAGCGGTGGAAGGCGTGGTCGTCGGCGTTCGCGGACGCGACGGTGGTGAGCGTGAAGGAGAAGGCGCAGGACGCGCGGGTGGTGATCGCGGCGATGGTGCAGAGCGTTCGGCCGATCGTGGTGCGCAACGGGCGGAGCGCGGGGCAGCGGATGGCGATTCTGACGATCGAGGACCTGGGCGGGTCGATGGACGCGGTGATGTTCACGGACCAGTTCGCGCGGTTTGGGCATCTGGCACAGCCGGAGGCGGTGGTGTTCGTGGCGGGGCGGGTGGACTTGTCGCGGGGCGATCCACAGGTGATCGTGGAGCGGGTAGTGCCGATCGATGGCGTGCCGTTCGATGCGGGGCGGGTGCGTGTGGTGGTTGACGAGCGACGGCTGAATGGTTCGGCGGGTCTGGCGTTGCAACGGGTGGCGTCGATGCTGAAGGGACCGGAGCCGAGCGTGGCCGGAACAAACGGGAAGGGGAAGGAGTTGGGCGAGGGGCAGTCGCTGTTCCATGTGGAGTTGGTGGTGGCGACGGAGGACCACTTTGCGCTTCTGCAGTGCGACCCGACGTGGCGCGTGGCGCTGTCGGATGAGTTGGTGCGCGAGATCCAGGGGGAGTTGGGGGAGTCGACGGTGAAAGTGATCGGGATGACGAAGGAGACGCCGGAGAAGGGCGGGAAGAGGGCGTGGGGGCGGCGGGGCGGGGGTGGGGAGTGATGGGGCTGGAACCCGCCTCTGGAGAGGCGGGTCACCAAGGACGAAACCGTCAATGAAAAACCCGCCTGGTTTTGGCGGGTTTGTGGGTATTGGGATGGTGGTGTGATTACTCGCGGTCTTTGAGGAGGGCCTCGATTCGTTCGAGGCGGGCCTTGAGGTCGGCGTTTTCCTTTACGAGTGAGTCGACCTTGGCGTCCTGCTTGGCCTTGAGTTCCTTGACGGCCTCGACGGCAAGCGCGGTGATGCGGGAGTAGTCGACGGCGCTTGGTTCGCCGTTCTCGAAGGCGACGACCTCGGGGAGGACCTCGGCGACGCGCTGGGCGATGAATCCGATGTCGTGCTGGCCGCCGTGCTCGGGCTTCCAGTCGAAGGTGACGCCCTGGAGTCGTTCGAGTCGTTCGAGGGCGCTGGCGATGGGGGTGATGTTGGTTTTGAACTTTTCGGAGGAGTAGGTGAGCCAGGCGTTGGCGCGGGCGCGGCCGTCGGCGGAGGCCAGGTTGGGGAGTTCGAGTCGGTTTGCGGGGTTGTTGACGCCGATGCCGAGATAGCCGTTGGACTCGAGGAAGAGGCGGTCGGCGCCGTGCCAGACTCGCCAATCATCCTCGGTACCGTTGTAGTAAGTCCACATCTGGATGGCGTTGTTGGTGGCGTAGCCATAGAACGGCCAGGATCCGGCGTCGGAGGTGTTGAGGTACATTCCGCCGTAGCCGTTGGCAGCTGCGGCGCCATTGACCTGGAAGTGGGTGTTGCCGTTGAGGAGATCGGCGCCGTTGCCGCCGACGGCGAGTCGGTTGGTGGTGATGAGGTCGCCGGAGGCATCGAGGGAGATGGGGTTTGCGGTGATGCCGGTGAAGGGGACGTGAGCGGCGTTGAAGGCGTTGGCGGAGGAGATGGCGAAGGGCGAGGCGGTGAGTTTCTGTCGTCCGGCGAGGGGCGTGAAGGCGCCGCCGCCGGATTGTCGGGCGCGGATTTCGAGCCAGAGTTCGCGGTCGAAGAGTTCGGTGGCGAGGCCGTCGAGTTGTATGGAGAAAAGGCCGTTGGCGACGGGGACGTTGGAAACGGTGGGCGTTCCCGAGACGAGGTCGTCGTCGAGCGTGCTTGTGGGGTGCGTCCAGAGGTTGTACTGGATGTCGAAGTTGCCGTTGGCGGGGGTGCCGTTGAAATCGAGACGTCCCTGGTAGGTCATGACCTCGGGCCGAGGCTGGTCGACGCGCGAGCCGTTGAAGGAGATCTGCCAGCCACCGGCGAGTGCTCCCACGTCGGCGGCGGCGTCGTCCATGATGTAGAGGGCCCAGGTGCCGTTGCCGGCGGAGCCGTTGAGGGCGTTGAGGGTGCCGGTGTAAGGTCCTGCGGGGGCCGGTGCGGTGAATGGGTCGGTTTGGCTGCCGCCGACGGGCCGGAAGACGTATCCGGGGACACCTGTTGGATCTGGGGTGGGGAAGAAGGTCGGCGCATCGAACGTGAAGATGACGTCCTGGGCGGTAAGCGGGACGTTGTTTCCTTGGTCCGAGGCCAAGAGAATGGCTTGCCCTCCTGGCGCGACAATGAGGATGTCGAGGTCGCCGACGTAGGTGTGGGTGAGGCCGAGGAGTCGGACCTCGATGTAGTCGATGTTGGGGACGCCGGCGACGTTGATGATGCTGGGGTAGACGCTGGCGGGGCCGTTGGTTGTGCCCGGGGCGCCGGCGGGGATGGTGATTGCGGTGTTGTTGGTGAAGGTCTGGGCGCTGGCGGCCGAGGCGAGCGCGAGTGTGGCGGCGATGGCGATGAGTGATCGTGCGACGCAACGAGTGGACGTGTACATCATGGCGTGTTCCCCGCAGAGATGAGTGGATCAGATTCGAGAACCAGCATCCCATAATCGGGCGGGCGCGTCAAGACGGGTTGTTGCGAACGGACACGAAACACAACCCCAACGCGAGTGTGTTTCGTGAGTGAAGGTGTGATGTGGAATGAAAAAAACGACGCTCGGCACGTTTCCGTGCGGAGCGCCGGCTTACCCCCTCCCCTCCGGACTCAACGAGTTGAGAGGAGCCGCGAATGGGCTTCTCGAGCGAGGGCGGGTTCGATGGGATGGCAAGGCCGCGCCGCGATGGGCGCGATCCGGTGTGCTTGCGTGTGTTGAGACTCAATGAACGATTGGTGTCGAAGTCGGGGCGAGTGCTTCGCGGTGAGCGGGGCATTCGCGGCTGTTTCTGCGAGCGAGTTGCGTAGGGTCGGGAACACGGCTCTGGAGAGCCGTGCCACCTTGGGGAGTCGGACACCACTCTGGAGTTGTGCCACCTGGTTCAGCACATGGCGAAGAAGGAGATGAGGCAGAGGAGGGCGACGCGACGGTGGGTTTCGGTGACGTTCATCAGGATCTTCATTGTTTCTGTCCGCCTTTCGAGTTTCTGGATATGGCGGGGAGAGAATCAACCGGCATGCCAGCATACCACACTTGGTCGCCTTGTGGGGGCGAGATGGCGTGAAACCGGCGTGAAACGGCCTGGAACGGGGTTTGGGCCGAGTTCTCGGGCTTTCAAGCCGGAATGGGCGAGGGCTAGGTGATGCCTTGGGGCAGCATCTGGCGTCGCGAGGGAGCAACACGAGTGAAGAGTCACAACGCGCGTCGATCGATTCTCGGACTCATGGCTCTGGCGCTTGGGTGCGGCGTGGGGTGTGGTGTGGCCTCTGGACAGGAGGTGGTGCCGGGCGTTGCGCACGAGGATGGCGCCGTGGTCGACGGGGTCGTGGGCGGCGTGCCTTCGCTCGATGTGGGGCTGCGTGCGTTTGAGTTGGTGGAGTCGTGGGTTCGGGCGGGCGCGGTCGCGGAGGGGGTGGAGGTGCCGGCGGCGATTCGGAGCGTGGGTGGGGCGTGCGTGATGATCCGTCTGGATGGATCGATTGTCGGGCGCGGGGCGGAGGTTGAGGAGGTTGGCGGCGAGTGCGGCGTGGTGCGTGCGGCTCGTGCGGCGATCGAGGGGGCGATGCTGAAGTTGCCCGTGGCGAACGACGCGCTGGCGGCGGAGCATCGTCGCGAGTGGTTGCCGATGCTGGCGGTGAGCGTGGAGTTGGCGGGGGATCGCGTGCCGATCTCTCCTGGGACGTATGAGTCGCTGGATGCGGATCTCTCGCCCGGGCTTGATGGCGTTGAGGCGACGCTCGAGGGGAAGGATGGCGAGACGAAGCGGGCGGCGACGTTTCCGAGCGAGATGCTGATCAGCGGGGCGTCTCCATCGTGGGGTTTGCAGGCGGCGATCTCACGGGCTTCGGGGGATGCGACGGCGGCGGTGGGACAGCCGGGCGACATCGCGCATCGGACGGGGATTCGATTCTGGAAGTTCCGGACGATCCATCTGGTGCAGGCGCGTGGCGGGGCTCGCCCTCTGGTGCTGTATCGCGGATCGGAGGTGATCTCGAAGTCGCGGATCGACGGGGCGATGCTGCGCGCGTTTGCCGAGGGGCTTGGCAAGCACATCGAGCGGCGGTGTCAGACCGGTGGGATTGGCGGCGGATCGATCGTTCGGATGGAATGGCCGACGACGCGGATGGCCGAGGATTCGGAGGAGGCCGTGCCTCGGGCGTTGGCGGCGGTGGCGCTGGCGCGGATGAGCCGGGTGTCGTCGTTGTCGGCAGAGTCTCGAGATTCAGCGCGTGAGATGGCTCGGCGGCTGACGACGACGCTCTATGCCGACTTTGGGCATGGAGAGTCGATCAAGGCGATCGATGCCGCGATGCTGACGCTGGCGTATGAGGAGGTGATGCTGTCGGGGGAAGCGGGGGGTGAGTGGAAGGGGAAGCCTGCGGCAGCGGTGGTCACTCGCGTGGGGGCGGCCTTGGCGGGAACGTTCTCGGCGGAGCACGGCTGGGGAGAGGGAGTGCCGGGTTCGGCGCGAGGGCTGGCGGCGTATTCGCTTGTGTTGCGTGGCGTGCGCGAGGGGGCGGGACGGGAGTCTCTCCGGCCGATGGTTTCGTCGGTTCTGCGCGAGAGCCTTGAGGGGAAGAGCCTGGTGGCGCACATGCCCTGGATCGTGTGGGCGGAGATCGCGGCTTCGGGCGATGCGGCGATTGGTTCGGCGGAGGCGCTTCGGAACGAGCGGATGCTGGTGGAATCGCGGCAGGTGCCGGATGTCGTGGCGGGCGCGGATCCGGACTTTGCCGGCGGATTCATGTTCGATGGGGGCGTGGTGGGGACGAGGCCGACGTGGAACTCGATGCGCGGCGTGTCGTTTCTGGCGGCGATGCTTGGTGATCGGCGATTGACGGACGAGGAGGAGCGTCTGCCCGAGTTGTCGCGGCTGCTCTCGGCGTTGCGGTTCGCACGCCAGTTGGCGGCGGACGAGGCGAGCGGGGCGTTGTTCGTGGATGTCGAGCGGGCGCGGTGGGGGATCCGGGCGGCGACGTGGGACCCGAGGCAGTCGATCGAGGCGTCGGCGATGGGGCTGATCGCGGTGTGCGAGTCGGTGCGCGTGCTGGATGAGTGGGCGGCGCCGCCGGACACGCCGACGGATGGTCGCGGTGAAGATGCGACGGGAGCGGAACGCCCCTGATTTTCAGGTGTTTTTGGGGGCGCGTTGGGGGATGGAAAGTTCTGTGGATTTGGGCCACGCGAGGGTGGGAAACCTATGATTGCGGAGCGCCGGAGCGGGCCCATTTCGAGGCTTGATTCCCGGTGTTTCCGTGTGCCAGGCAGAAACGAGCATCCATGAGCGACATCGACCAGACTGGTGGGATTGACGGCGGCGAGGGCGGGGCCGGGGGTGGGGGGGTGAATCACGGGAACGTGATCGACCACGACATCCAGCGTGAGTTGCAGGACAGTTATCTCACGTATGCGATGAGCACGATCATGGACCGGGCGCTGCCCGATGTTCGTGACGGTCTCAAGCCCAGCCAGCGGCGGATCCTGGTGTCGATGAACGACCTGAGCCTTCGGCCGGGTCGGCAGCACCGCAAGTGCGCGAAGATCTGCGGGAACACGTCGGGCGATTACCACCCGCACGGCGAGAGCGTGATCTATCCGACGCTGGTGAACATGGCGCAGGACTGGCGGATGCGCGTGCCGCTGATTGATCCGCAGGGGAACTTCGGGTCGATTGATCCGGATCCACCGGCGGCGATGCGGTACACCGAGGCGCGGCTGACGCACGCGGCGGTGGACATGCTGGGGGATATGGAACTCGACACGGTTGACTTCGTGCCGAACTACGACGACACGCGCGAGGAGCCGACGGTTCTTCCCGGGAAGTTGCCGAATCTTTTGATCAACGGCGGTGTGGGGATCGCGGTGGGGATGGCGACGAGCCTGGCGCCGCACAACCCGACGGAGATCCTGGACGCGATCGTGCGGGTGATCGAGAGGCCCTCGATCACGCTGGCGGAGTTGATGACGGATGAGGTGGTGGACGGGAAGATCGTGCGTCGCGGCGTGATCGGGCCCGATTTCCCGACGGGCGGGACGATCTTCGGTCGGCGGGGGATCGTGGAGGCGTACTCATCGGGGCGCGGCAAGGTGACGGTGCGCGGGAGCGTGCACGTCGAGGATGTGCCGGGGTCCGGGAAGAGCGAGCGCAAGCAGATCGTGATCGATTCGATCCCGTACATGCTGGGGCAGAGGACCCTGGTGGAATCGATCGTGGACGCGGTGAAGGAGGACAAGCTTGCGGACGTGTCAGACGTGCGGAACGAGTCCGGGCGCGAGGCGCAGACGCGGATCGTGATCGAACTGAAGCGCGGCGTGGATCCGGCGGTGGTCGAGAAGCAGTTGTACGAGTACACGCCTCTGCAGCAGACGTTCTCGATTTTGAATATCGCGCTGGTGAAGCGCCGGCCCCAGACGCTGAGTTTGCGAGAGATGATCGACTGCTATGTCGAGCACCGGGTGGACGTGATCCGTCGGCGCACGGCGTTTTTGATGCGCGAGGCGAAGAAGCGGGCGCACCTGCTCGAGGCGATGATCTTTGCCGTCGCGAATATTGATGAGATCGTGAAGTTGATCCGGAGCAGTTCGACGCGCGAGGAAGCGATCCAGAAGTTGATGGCCGGGAAGTATTTCATCCGGCCCGGACAGGCGGACCTCTCGGGGCTGCCGATGCATCGCTGGGGGACATTGGGCGAGGGGAGCGGGAACATCGAGAAGGAGAAGAGTGGGGCGTACACGATCCGGTTGACGCGGGTGCAGGCCGAGGCGATCGGGTCGATGCGGCTGATCCAGTTGGTGGCGCTCGAGATCGATCGGCTGGTGGCTGAGTATGCGGAGAAAGTGCGTGAGATCGAGGACTATGAGTCGATCCTCGCGGATCATGGGCGCGTGCTGTCGATGATCAAGGCGGACTGCGAGGAGATGCGGGCGCGGTTCTCGTCGCCCCGGCTGACGGCGATCGAGGACGGCGGGGCGGACGTGAACATCGCGGAGTTGATCCCGGTGGAGGAGGTCGCGCTGACGATCAGCCACGCGGGGTATGCCAAGCGCGTGCCGATCGGGACGTATCGGCAGCAGGGGCGAGGCGGGAAGGGGATCCGCGCGTCGGACTCGAAGGAGGACGATTTCGTCGAGCACCTGTTCGTGGCGAGCACGCACGACGATCTGCTGTGCTTCACGAACACGGGGCGGGTCTTCAAGATCAAGGTCTTTGAGGTGCCCGAGATGTCGCGGACGAGCAAGGGGCGCGCGATGGTGAACCTCGTGGACCTTCGCGAGGGGGAGAAGACGCGGGCGTACCTGGCGATCAAGAACTTTGAGGAGGGGAGCAACTACCTGACGTTCGTGTCGCGACAGGGGATCGTGAAGCGGACGGCCCTCAAGGAGTATCGCAACGTCAACAAAGCGGGCATCATCGCGGTGGGGCTGAAGGAGGACGATGCGCTGCTTGGCGTGACGCTGACGAGCGGGAACGACGACCTGCTGCTGATCACGGCCGGAGGCATGGCGATCCGGTTCAATGAGCAGGATGCACGGCTCATGGGACGATCGGCGGCGGGGGTGAAGGGGATCGACCTGGGCGACGGCGACGAGGTGATCGGGGTGGTTCGCGTGGAGATGTCACCCGACGCGGATGGAGACTTGATGACGGTGAGGCCGGAGATGGCGCTGCTCACGATCACGGAGCACGGCTATGGCAAGCGCACGGCGATCGACGAGTATCGTGTGCATCCGGAGACGGGCAAGCCTCGGAGCCAGTCGCGGGGCGGGAAGGGCCGCCTGGACATCGACACGAGCGAGCGTAATGGACGGAGCGTGGCGTCGCTCGGTGTGTTTGAGAATGAGGATGTCGTGGTGATCACCAAGGGCGGGCAGTTGGTGCGTGTGCCGGCGGGGAGCATCCGCGAGTGCGGGCGTGGAACGCAGGGGGTGCGGGTTGCCTCGCTGCACGAAGGGGATAGTGTGGTGTCGGCGGCCCCGGTGGCCGAGCAGGACGAGGACGGCGCGGAACCCACGGAGGCGTAGATGAGCAAGCCCACGACACCGGCAGTTGGGAAGAAGGCGAAGGCCGCGGCTCGCGAGGCGGCGGGGCCTGTGAAGTTCACGCCTGAGGAGATCCAGAAGAACCTGGAGGGCGTGCCCGAGTGGTCGGAGGCGGGCGGGGGGATCCAGCGCACGTACGCGTTCAAGGACTTTGTCGCGTCGATCAAGTTCGTGAACAGCGTGGCGGAGGCGGCGGAAGCGGCCCAGCACCACCCGGACATCCTGATCCGTTGGAACAAGGTGACGCTGACGCTGACGACGCACGACGCGGGGGGGATCTCGGCGAAGGACTTTGAACTGGCACGGCGGGCGGATGAGTTGGCGCGAGTTCTGCCTGAGTAAGCCACCGCTCTGTAGATCGGTGCCATCATGAGACCCGCCTCGGAGAGGCGGGCCACATGGGGAGGCATCAGTTTGTATCTTGCGGCAGGACGACGACGTCGTCGGGGCTGATGGTGAGTGTGGCTTTGTGGCCTGTATCGAGGTTGGCGTTGGCGAGGGGGTGGAGGGTGGCGAGTCGGAGGTGGGTGCCGTCGGCGAGTGCGGCGGTGTGCTGGGCGGTTTCTCCGAGGAAAGTGGTGTCCTCGATGGTGGCTTTGAGGCTGTTGGTGGTTGAGGGCGTGTGGGCGTCGCGCGAGAGTTGGATGGTTTCGGGGCGGATGGAGAGGGTGACCTTTGTGCCTGGTGATTGCGCGTGCTCGGTGTGTGTGGAGAGGAGTTCGCCGGCGGGAGTGGTGAGGCGGACGAGTCTTGGGCTGGTGGCGTTTGCGGGCTTGATCTCGGCGATGGTGGCGGCGAAGAGATTGGTCTCGCCCAGGAACTCGGCGACGAAGCGCGAGGCGGGCTTTCGGTACATGTCGGTGGGAGAGCCGATCTGGACGATGGAGCCGCTGCGCATGACGGCGATGCGGTCGGCCATGCTGAGGGCTTCTTTCTGGTCGTGGGTGACGTAGACGGTGGTGATGCCTGAGGCCTTGCAGATTTTTCGGATCTCGGCGCGGAGGTCGTTTCGGAGTTTGGCGTCGAGGTTGGAGAGGGGCTCGTCGAGGAGGAGGACGCTGGGGCGGATGACGAGGGCGCGGGCGAGGGCGACGCGTTGTTGTTGGCCACCGGAGAGTTGGTTGGGCTTGCGTGTGGCGTAGGGGTCCATCTGGACGGCCTTGAGGGCCTCGGCGACGCGTTGTTTTTTCTCGTCGGATGGGGTTTTGCGGATGTTGAGACCGAAGGCGACGTTGGCTTCGACGGTCATGTGTGGCCAGAGGGCGTAGGACTGGAAGACCATGCCGGTGTTTCGGAGGTTTGGGGCGAGGTGGGTGACGTCGCGTGTGCCTTTGGCGTCTTCGAAGGTGATGGTGCCGGAGGTTGGGTCGATGAAGCCTGCGATCATTCGGAGGAGTGTGGTTTTGCCGCAGCCGCTGGGGCCGAGGAGGAAGAAGAGTTCGCCGGGGTTGATGGTGAGGGAGGCGTGGTCGACGGCGGTGGTTGTGCCGCCGGATGGGGCGGGGAAGGACTTGGTGAGGGAGTGGATGCGGATGGTTGTGGACATGACAGGCGAAATGTACGCGCGTGGGGGTGGGATTGGGTTGTGTGAGGGGATGATGAAGAGGAAGAAGGAGAAGAGAGGTGGGATGCCCTCTTTTGTGAGGCGTGAAGTAGGAGTAGGAGAAGGAGAGGCAGGCGGGCCGCCTGCCCCACGAGACTGGGTAGGATGAGGACATGGAGCGAGGCGGCGCGAAGTGTGGGCGTGTGACGCCGGGATTGATGCCCGGGTTGGCGGCGGTGGAACGGGTGCGCGGGTATCGGGTTCGAGCGGAGAAGGATGTTGGTGTTGGTCGTGAGGTCGAGCGATTGGTGGGGAGTGTGAAGCGCGTGTCGCGGGCGGTGGGGGGCGTGGAGCGGGCGTGGGAGGAGAATGTGCCTCGGGCGATCTGTGAGCGGGCTCGGCCTGAGGGGCTGCGCGCGGGGGTGCTGACGATTCGGGCGGAGGATTCGTCGACGCGGAGCGCGGTGAGTGTGTGGCTGAGGAGCGGCGGGGAGACGGTGCTCAAGCGGGCGTGCGGGGCGACGGTGAAGCGGATCAGGGTGGTGTGACGGCTGGCGATGGCGCTCGTGCGTGATGTGCTAAGTTCAATGAGAAAGGCACGGGTATTTGGCCCGTGCCTTGGCGTGGTTGTGTTGAGCTTTGAATCAGAGTTTGAATCTGGTGACGAGCCGGTTGAGTGATTCGGCCTTCATGGAGAGGTCCTGGGCGGCGTGGGAGGCTTCGGATGCGCCCTGGGAGGTCTGGGCGGAGACGGAACTGACGCCCTCGATGTTGCGGCTGATTTCCTCGGCGGCGGAGCCTTGCTGTTCGGCGGCGGCGGCGATGGACTGGACGAGCGAGGCGAGGTGCCTGGTGTTGTCCACGATCGCGGAGAGGCTCTGGCCGGCTTTCTCGGATTGGGAGACGCCGTCTTTGACGCGCCGGGTTCCGACTTCCATGTGGGAGACGGCCTTGGCGGTCTGATCGCGGATGGTGCGGATGGATTCGGCGATCTCATCGGTGGCTTTGGTGGTGCGGTCGGCGAGTTTGCGGACCTCGTCGGCGACGACGGCGAAGCCCCGGCCGTGCTCGCCGGCGCGGGCGGCCTCGATGGCGGCGTTGAGGGCGAGGAGGTTGGTCTGGTCGGCGATCTCGTTGATGGTCTGGACGATGTTGCCGATCTGCTCGCCGCGTTTGCCGAGATCGAGGACGATATCGGCGGAGGAGGCGACGGCCTGGTTGATGTCGTGCATGCCGGCGATGGATTGGGAGACGATCTCGCCGCCGGCCTCGGCGGTCTTGCCGGCGTTGTGGGCGCTCTGGAGGAGGTCGGAGGCCTGGCGAGCGACCTCGACGACGGAGGAGGACATCTCGCCTGTGGCGGCGGCGATCTGGGAGACCTGATTTCGCTGCTCGTTGATGCCTGCGGACATTTCCTCGCTGGAGGCGGCGATCTGGGTGGAGGCGGCGGCGACGCTGTTGGCGGAGGTGGCGACTTCCTTGATGACGTCGCGGATGTTGGTGACGAAGGTGTTGAACCAGGTACCGAGTTCACCGAACTCGTCCTTTCGGGAGTCGTCGACGCGCTGGGTGAGGTCGCCTTCGCCCTGGGCGATGTCCTTGAGGCGTGCGATCATGGCGTGGATGGGTCGTGTGAGTTGGCGTGCGAAGATCCAGGCGCCGACGGCGACGATGGCGCCTGCGGCGAGGAGGACGAGGATGGCCTGATTGCGTGCCTGGCTCAGGTCGGACAAGACTTCGGCCTTGTCGATGCTGACGAGGAGGGACCACTTGAGGCCTGGGTAGCCGAGGGCGCCTTCGCTCTGGGCGTAGCCGGTGAGTTGCGGGGTTTTGAGGCGGTGGTGTGTGGTTTCGAGGAATCCGTCGTTGCCCGCGATGGCGTTCTTGGCCGCCTCGTTGGATTGGGTGATGAGATTCTCACGGAGGATGACGTTGGTGAGGTCGCGGTTGACGGATCCTGCGTGGGCGGGATCGCAATCGGCAAGGATGCGGCCCTGGTAGTCGATGAGTGTGATCTCGGCGCTGTTGTGGCCTTCCTTGCTGAGCGCGTCGTATTCGGAGGCGAGGAGTTCCTCGACGAGAGCCCAGCGGGCGACGTTGTGCCAGACGGCGACGGTGGTGCCGGTGGAGTCGGTGACGGGGGCGGTGAAGCCGAGGACGAGGCCGTCTTCGCCACAGGCCTGCTTGACGAGGTCGTCGACGTGGAGGTCAGTCACGACGGTGCCGGTGAGTTGGTTGGAGGCGAGGAATCGGTTGCTGGTGGCGTCCTGGAACCAGGACTCGTGCTTGAAGGACTTGTTGTAGAAGATGTCGGTGTTGAGGGGCTTGCCCGAGGCGTCTTTGGAGTTGACGGCGATGACCTTGCCGTCGGTGTCGACGAGGATTGTGGCGGCGTAGACGCCGTATGCGGCGACATAGCGGTCCATGGACTGGACGATGGGGTTGGTGTCGCCGGGCTGGTACCAGTGGTCCTGGTCGAGGACGACGGCGTTGTATCCGAAGGCCTGGACGTCGCCGTAGCGTTCGAAGAGGTTTCGCTCGATCTTGTCGAGGATGTTGTGGGCGGCGGTCTGGAGGCTGTGGCCCTGGTCCTCGACGAGTCTGGAGGATTGTTGGTTCCAGAGGATGCCCGAGAGGGTGATGACGGGGAGAAGCCCGGCGGCGAGCATGACGACGAGGAGTTTGGTCTTGACCTTCATGGGTGAGCGTGTCCAATCTTGGAGACGGGGAACGGCTGGCCTCTTCGGCTGTGGAACGAGGCGCGGAGGGAATCGGACACGCTGGCGGATTGGTTTAGGAGATGTCCCGCCCCGGGTGGGTGGACGGGACGTTTGTGTGGATCACGGGCGGGGGCGGCGAGGAAGTTGTGGTTATGGCGATGAGATTGGGGCGAACCGGAGGGGGTGTGCGGCCGATAAGTGTGGTATGACGGGGCTGCCGAACACGGATCTGTCGCCTGAGTTGCTCGAGCACATGAAGGCCATCAAGGCCAAGGCGATCGAGTACGGGCTGGACTTCTATGAGGTCGTCTTCGAGGTTCTGGACTTCGAGACGATGAACCAGATCGCGGCGTATGGGGGTTTTCCGGTGCGGTATCCGCACTGGCGGTGGGGGATGGAGTATGAGCGGCTGAGCAAGCGCGACGCGTATGGGCTTGGGCGCATCTATGAGATGGTGATCAACAACGACCCGTGCTACGCGTATCTGCAGGAGAGCAACAGCGTCACGGATCAGAAACTGGTGATGGCGCACGTGTACGGGCACGCGGACTTCTTCAAGAACAATCTGTGGTTCAGCAAGACGGACCGGAAAATGATGGACCAGATGGCGAACCACGCGACGCGGGTTCGTCGGCACATCGAGCGGCAGGGTCAGGAGCGGGTGGAGCGGTTCATTGATTCGTGCTTGTCTCTGGAGCACCTGATCGATCCGCACTCGATGTTTGTGGCGAGGGAGGGTGGCGATGGCGCGAATGAGGAGTTCTCGCCCCAGCGTCTGCCGGCGAAGGACTACATGGACCGGTACATCAATCCGCGGGAGGAGATGGCGCGGCAGCGTGAGGAGCACGAGGAGGCGCGGCGGAGCGAGCGGGGGCGATTCCCGAGGCGGGCGACGCGGGATGTGCTGCTGTTTCTGCTGCGGCACGCGCCTCTCGAGGAGTGGCAGCAGGATGTGCTGTCGATCGTGCGCGATGAGGCGTACTACTACGCGCCGCAGGGGATGACGAAGGTGATGAACGAGGGGTGGGCGACGTATTGGCACAGCAAGTTGATGACGCGGCACTTTCTCGAATCGAAGGAGATCGTGCACTATGCGGATCAGCACTCGGGCGTGGTGCACATGCCGCCGGGCGGGTTCAATCCGTACAAGATCGGGCTGGAGATCTTCAAGGACATCGAGCGAAGGTGGGACAAGGGTCAGCACGGCCCACGGTGGGAGAGCCTGGAGAGCATGGGGGCGCGGGAGAAGCACGACGACCGGAGCATGATGGGGCGGGAGAAGATCTTTGAGGTGCGCCGGATCTACAACGACGTCTCGTTCATTGATGAGTTTCTGACGGAGGAGTTTGTCGAGCGGCACAAGATGTACCAGCACCGGATGGACCCGAACACGGGCGAGGTGAAGGTGGTGTCGCGGGATTTCAAGCGCGTGAAGATGACGCTGTTGCACCACCTGACGAACATGGGGCAGCCGATGGTGTATGTGGTGGACGCGAACTATCTGAACCGCGGGGAGTTGTACCTGGCGAACAAGTTCAGCGGGCTGGAGGTGGAGGGGCAGAAGGCGAGCGAGGTGCTGCGGCACCTGCGGCGACTCTGGGGGCGGCCGGTGCATCTGCAGGCGCGGATCAACGAGGAGATGTGCCTGTTGTCGCTGGAGTCGGAGGATGACAAAGTGAAACGCGAGCGGATCGGGGATGAGACCCCGCCGCCGGCGTCGATGGTGGAGTGAGTGTGCGGAAGTCGGGTGAAGGCGCGTGGTGGGGCCGGGATTCGGGCGGTTCCTCCCCACCCCACATCCATTACGTCCGATAAAACAACACGTTGTTGACAAAGATCGAACTGTACAGGATATTGTACATACAGTTTGTTGTACATCGTGACGATTGGAGTTGTATGACTCGGACGAGCGACATCACGAACTTCACGGAGTTGCGGCAGAATCTTCGGGATCACCTGAACCATGTGAAGGAGACGGGCCGGCTTTTGTATGTGACGAGCGATGGGGTGGCGGAGGCGGTGGTGCTGAGCGCGAAGGCCTTTGACGAGTTGGCCGATCGTGCCGACCTTGGTGAGACTCTGGCGATGATCGGTCTGAGCGAGGCCGAGTTCAGGGCGGGTAAGGGAGTTGAGGCGCGTGGGGCGTTGCTCGAACTTGCGAAGAAGCATGGCCTGAACATCACGTCATGACGTATCGCGTCGCAATCTCGCCCGAAGTGCTTGGTGCGATCGATGCGCAGATTGTCTACTTCTTGCACGCGGGTGTTTCCCCCGATCGGATTGGGGCGTGGTTTGAGAGTCTGCTTGGCGTGGTCCATTCGTTGGGCGAGATACCACATCGCTTTCCTGTTGCGGATGCGGTGTCGTTGGCGAAGGGGCATGAGGTGCGGCGCGTCAACCATGGCGACGATGCGATTTTCTATCGCATCGACGATATCGAGCATGCCGTTGAGATTGTCGCCTTTAGGCATGGGCGGCAGCGCCCTCTTTCCTGAGAGGGTGGATGGGGCGGTCGTTCTCCGGGATTTGGTGAGTCAAGGAGTCCGTGCAGGATCGACAATGTGCGTCGTGCCAAAGTTGTTGTTGATCGTGACTGCGGGGTGAAGAGAAAAGGGGCAGGCGAGTGGCCTGCCCCTGGGCGTGAAATGATTGTGGAATCGAGTGCTCGTATCGCTCGCTTACGGAGTTTCGCAGCCCCTAGCGGGAGCGTTCGGATCAGTACATGATGTGGAGATCGAAGGTGATGCGATCGCCGAAGATGTCGGCGTTGCGGTTGGTGAGGGGGAGTTCGTAGTCGAGGCCGAGTTGCATGTTGGGGTTGAGTTTGTAGCGGGCGCCGAGTCCGGCCCAGATGACGGTGGATCCGGCGACGTCGGTGGAGCCGAGGTTGGTGTAGTCGAGGCCGCCGACGGAGAGGGGCGTGCGGGCGCCGTCGTCGAGGTAGTGGAGGCCATGGAGTTCGAAGACGGGGGCAAATCCGGGCATGGACTCGGGGCTGACCTCGTAGTCGGCGTGGAAACTCCACTGGAAGATGGTGTTGCCGTCGTCGCTGTCCATGGGGACGCGGAGTGAGGCGGAGCCGATGAGGTGGAGTTCATCGAAGCCCATGGCGGCGGAGATGAAGGGGCTGAACTCACCGACGCCGCCCTGGAGGACTTCCTCATCGCCGGAGTCGACCATGTATCGGAATCCGGCGGTGGCGACGGTGTCGTTCTCGCGATCGACGTAGAAGACGTACTTGAGTCCTGCGGCGAGGTCGTTCCAACCCTTGTCGTTGGGGAGGGCGTCGGCCTTGAGGTCGCTGTAGCCGTCCTTGGTGGCGATGAAGCCGAGGCGTTCGTTGATGGCGAGTCGGAGTTGGAGTGCGTAAACGCTGAGTTCGCCGCCGGCGAGTTGGCTGTCATCGGCGAAGGAGTGGTGGAGGTAGATGAATCGGGCGCCGGTGTAGTTGAAGGGGGATTCGAAGTAGATGGGATTGCCGATGGGCTCGTAGAAGTGGCTGAAGCCGCGGAGGCCGGTGATGAAGCCTTCGGAGTTTGGGTCGTCCTCGCCGAACCAGGATTGATCGCCGAGGGCGAAATGGGCCTTGGTGGGGGTTGTGGCGACTTCCTGGGCGAAGGCGGTGGGGACAAGGGCGAGTGCCGCGATGGCGGCGAGAAGGGTTGAACGACTCATCGAGTTCTCCTTGAAAAGAGATATGACGATCATTTTATCCCTTATCAAGTTGACTTGACGAGTTGGTTTGGTACAACAATATTATAAATCGCTATTTTGTAGATAGTTGCGCGTTTATTGGGATCGGACGACGGCATCGAAACCAACGTTGAGGGCGTGGAACTTGGGGTGCTCGCGTTCCTTGAAGAGGCCCAATGTCGGGTTTGCGGCGAGGAAGTGGTATTCGCGGCGGAGGAGGGGGATGGCGGCGGCGGGGTCTCGTGGCAGGCCGTCGCCGACGGCGTAGAGGTAGGAGGTCTCGTTTTTGGCCGGGTCGAGGTGGTCTGTGGGGCACGTCCACAGTCTGGGGTTGGTGGAGATGTCGTTGATGGGCGTGCCGACTGGGGCGAAGGGGAGTTGGCGTTGCTGATCGGCGAGGGCGACCGTGGCGAGGGCGATGGAGCGGAGGTTGGCGGCACAGGCGGTGCGTTTGGTGACGCGCCAGGCGCCGGAGAGGGCCGGGGCGGAGATGCCGGTGAGGAGGGCCATGGTGGCGACGGCGACGAGGAGTTCGAGGAGGGTGAGTGCTTTGCGGTGATGTGGGCGTGGGGACAGCATGGCGTGCCTCCTTGGCGCGTGGGGTGAAACGGGGTGGTGGTGGTTGGGACAAGGCTCGCGTGCACGCGGGCGATGCGGGAGTGCCAAGGACTCCGTCGTGGCGTGTGGCCGATCCGGCGTGTGGATCGGTCAAGGATGCATGCGTGACGGCGCGGGGGCGCGCGTCAGCGTGTGAGATCACACATTGCGGTTGTTACACGGGTTTGAAGAGGTCGCGGAGCCAGGCGACGTCGTTGGTGGACATCGGTGTGTCGTTTGCGGCAGCGACGTTGCAGGCGGCTTGTCGTGCGTTGCGGAAGCCGGGGATGACGGAGCAGACGTGATCGTGAGCGAGGAGCCAACGCTGTGCGATGGAGGCGAGGGCGCGGACGCGGTCCTCGGCGGTGAGTTTGTCCTTATTGAAGTGGGCGAGGGCCTTGGCGAGTTTCTCGCGGACGGCCCAGAGAGTGTTGGGGTTGAAGTCCTTTCGATTGGCGCGATAGTCGCCTTCGTCGAACTTGGGGGGATTGGCGGGATCGAACTTGTCGAGGAGGATTCCCTGGTCGAGGGGGCCGAAGGCGACGAAGGCGCAGACGTGGGTCTTCATGAGGGATTGGAGACGTGAGCCCGGGCGGAGGAAGTCGTCGTAGCGGAGGTTGGCCTTGTTCTGGAGGATGTGGGGCCTGAGGACGGGGACGACGCGCTCGAAGTCTTCGTCGGTGTAGGCGGATTGGCCTATGGCGACGACCTTGCCTTCCTTGACGAGGGCGTGCATGGTGTCTGCCGCTTCGTGGAGGTAATCGTGGGTCTGGTTGTTGTAGTCGGGGCCTGTGAACGTGCCATGGTGGAAGTAGTAGAGATCGACGTGGTCGGTCTGGAGGTTTTTGAGTGACTGCTCGCACTGGTGGCGGATGTGCTGTGGTTCGTAGGCGTAGGGGGCGGTGCCTTTGAAGTGGCCGACTTTGGTGGCGAGGATCTGGGTGTCGCGTTTGATGCCGAGTTTGTGGAGGGACTGGGCGAGGAGTCTTTCGGCCTTGCCGTTGCCATAGATGTCGGCGTTGTCCCAGTGGTTGACGCCGGCGTCGATGCCGGTCTTGATGCCCTGGAGGATGTCGTCTTCCTTGACGTCGGCCCAGCCGATGGGCTGGCCGTTGGAGACTGACCAGTTGGGTCCGCCCATGGTCCAACAGCCGAAGCCGATCTCGGAGAGTTTGAGAGAGGTGCGGGGGATGGGGCGGTATCGCATGGGCTTCTCGTGGGGTGTTCAGGCGACGGTTCGGCCGAGTTTGATGCCGAGGGCGACGGCGGCGATACCGAGGACGATGTTGAGCATGATGTTGAGCGCGGCGAGGGCGAGATGGTGTTGTTTGTAGAGGGTGAAGGTCTCGAGGCCGAAGGCGGAGAAGGTGGTGAACCCGCCGAGGAGCCCGGTGACGAGGAGGAGTCTGACGTGCTCGTGAGGCGAGCGGGCCTCGCCTGTGCCTCCGGTCCAGGCGGAGATGAGGGCGCCGATGAGGAGGCAGCCGAGGACATTCACGAAGAGCGTGGCGAAGGGGAATCGGTCGCCCAGGAGTTTGAGGGAGGCGAGTCCGACGAGGTATCGCGCGATGGCGCCGGTGCCGCCGCCGAGGCCGACGAGGATGGCGGGGAGCACGTGTGACACGGTTTGAGAATAGGATGGCGCGTGGCGAAACGACGCGGACAGGTGGAGATCGATGACGGGCCGACCGAGGCGGATCTGGAGCGGTTCGGGGATGTGACGCGCTCGTGTCCGAGTTGCCAGGCGGAGATCTATGACGATGTGGCGGTGTGCTGGAAGTGCGGCCACGCACTGATGGCGCGGGATCGGCGCGGCGGGCCGAAGGGGTGGCACGTCGCGGTGATCGTGGTGCTGGTGGTGGCGTTTGTGATCCTGGTGCTGGCGAACGTGTGGCGGTGACGCGCGGGCGCGAAAGAACGAAGGAGTGGAGCATGAATCGGACACTGGGCGTTGGCGCGTTGGTGTTGGCGATGGTGGCTGGCGCTTTGACGCCAACGGTTTCGTGGGGAGAGGCGGGTGCGCCGGGTGGTCGTGGTGTTGAGGCCGAGGTGGCGGCTGGCGGGCCTGATCTGGAGTTGCTTGCGCGGTATTTACGGATTCGGACGCCGGGCGCGGCGACGGTGGGGGCGGATGGATCGCTGTATGTGCGCGATTGGCCGAATGGCGTGTTCCAGGTGTATCGCGTCGCGGGGGAAAAGGGTCGATCGACGGCAGGGCCGGGATCGAAACTGATCGCACTGACGGACTTTGCGGACGGGGCGAGCAGTTACTCGCTGTCGCCCGACGGGAAGGTGATGCTGGCGTCGGCGGCGGTGGGCGGGAACGAGAACACGCAGGTGTACGTGGTGGATCGCGACGGGCGCGTGCCCAGTGTCAAGGCGATTCTGGAGCAGGACAAGGTCGTCTTCACGCCGATGCACTGGCTGAAGGACTCGAGCGGGTTTTTGTACTCGGCGAACGACGAGAGCGCGAACGACTTCTATTTGTATCGCTACGACTTTGTGGATGGCGACGCAACGAAGGCGGGGACGAGGACGAAGTTGCTCGGCAAGCCGGGGTACTGGGTGGCGGCGGACATGAGCGACGATGGTTCGCGGGTGCTGGTGATGCAGTATTTCTCGTCGTCGCACAGCGTGGTGCAGGAGTTGGATGTCGCGAGCGGGGTGTTGCGGGACCTGTCGATCCTGCCTGACAAAGTGGGCGAGAAGACGCCGACGGCGGCGCAGGAGCCGATCGGGTACATGCCGGGTGAGCGGCAGGTTCTGATGACGTCGGACGCAGAGGAGGGTCTCAAGCAGGTCTTTGTGCGCGATCTTGCCACGGGAACATTGCGGCTGGCGATCCCCGCGCTGGCGGGGCGTCAGGTGGACGAGGCGACGATGAACGACGATCGGTCGCTCCTGGCGGTGGTGGCGAATGTGGATGGGTATGGGGAGTTGTCGGTGTATCGGTTGCCTGGGTTTGAGGTGGTTCGGCTGCCCGAGATGGAGAAGGGCGTTGTCTCTGGCGTGAAGTTCCGCGGGCGCGATTTGTATTGGTCGCTGTCGAACGCGCGCACGCCGGGGACGACGTCGATGGCGACGGTGGGTGAGGATGGCGTGCTTGGTGCCGCGCGCGAGTTGACGCGATCGGACGATCAGGGGATCGACTTCTCAAAGTTTCCGCTGGCGGAGTTGGTGCGGTACTCGAGTTTTGACGGGTTGGAGGTGCCGGCGTTTGTGTTCCTGCCGGCGGGGGCGAAGAAGGGTTCACCGATTCCGTTCGTGGTGAACTATCACGGCGGACCGGAGGGGCAATCGCGGCCCGGGTTCTCGTCGACGATCCAGTATCTGCTGTCGCAAGGGATCGGGGTGATGCAGCCGAACGTGCGCGGGAGCGATGGGTATGGGCGCGCGTTCCTGATGATGGACGATTACAAGGGGCGCTGGGACAGCGTTCGTGATGGCGTGGCGGCGGCGAAGTGGCTGGTGGATCAGGGGTATGCCCAGGCCGGGCGGATCGCGACGTATGGCGGGTCGTATGGCGGGTTCATGAGTGTGGCGTGCGTCGTTGAGGATCAGTTGGCGGTCGATCGGGGGGAGCGGAAGGAGCGGTTGTTCGGCGCGGGGATCGACGTGGTGGGGATCGTGAACCTGAAGACGTTCTTGGAGCAGACGAGCGGGTATCGGCGGAAGTTGCGGGAGGTGGAGTATGGGCCGCTCTCTGATCCGGAGTTTCTGGAGTCGGTGTCGTCGATCCACAAGATCGACAAGATCAACGTGCCGATGATGATCGCGCACGGTCTGAACGATCCGCGGGTGCCTGTGGGCGAGGCGATGCAGTTGGCGGTGGGGCTGCGGCGTCGGGGGCTTGAGCCTGTGGAGTTGTACTTCCCCGATGAGGGGCACGGGTTCGCGAAACTGGACAATCGCGAGTTGTACATGCGCGAGGTGGCGAAGTTCTTGTTCAGGACGATCGTGGACGGGCACGAAGGGCGCGGAAGAAGTCGCTGAGGACTTTGGCGCACTCGTCCTGCATGACGCCCTCGATGATGGCGGCGCGGTGATTGAGGCGCGGGTCGTCGCAGAGGGTGGCGAGGGACCGGACCATGCCGGCCTTGGGGTCGCGCGTGCCGAAGACGAGGCGCGGGATGCGGGCGTTGACGATGAGGCCGGCGCACATGGCGCAGGGCTCGAGGGTGACGACGAGGGTGGTGTCCTCGAGGCGCCAGTCGTGCTGTGCTTTGGCGGCGGCGACGATGGCGAGATGCTCGGCGTGGGCGGAGGGATCATGGTCCATTTCGCGCTGGTTGAAGCCTTCGGCGAGGATGGTGGATGTTGAGGTTTGGTAGAGGATGGCGCCGACGGGGACCTCGCCCTGGGCCGCGGCGTGGCGGGCGAGGGTGAGGGCGCGGGCCATCATGGCGCGATCGGTGTCGGTGGGTGGGAGAGACGGGCGCGGCGAGGGCGGTGGGGTGGAATGTCGCGAGAAGATTCGGGAGAGGAGGGACATGGAGAGGGTGTTTGTGGGGCTTTGAAAATGGAAGATGTAGAAGAGAAGTAGGACACAGGCGAGTCGCCTGTGCCACGAGGGTGGGTAGGAACGGACACGGCTATTCGTCGGCGGCGTCTGATTTTTCGCGGATGTCTTCGGGTTCGGCGGTGAGCATGCGGTCGATGGGTGCGGGTTTGCCCGCGACTTTGTGGGCGGGGAAGAAGCGGAGGAGGGCGATGCCGAGTTCGTAGAGGAGATAGAGGGGGATCCACATGGCGATCATGGAGGTGGGATCGCCGGGCGTGATGAAGGCGGCGACGATGGCGCAGGCGAAGAGGGCGTACTTTCGGTATTTCTTGAGTGCCGCGATGTTGATGAGGCGCGCCCAGCCGAGGAGGAGGATGACGACGGGGAGTTGGAACCCCAGGGCGAAGGCGAGGGAGAGCATGAGGAGGAGTCGGATGTACTCGGCGACACGGTACTGCTGGACGACACCGACCTCGCGTGTGAGGGGGACGGAGTAGATCTCGGGTTTGGCGTCGGAGGTTGTGGAGGCGATGCGGAGGGCGGTGAGGGGGCGGTTGATCCATTGCTGGCCGGGCTGTGGGTCGGGTGGATCGGCGTCGAGGATGGGGATAGAGGGGAGGACGATGCCGGGCGGGAGCGGGGCGGTAGTGGCGTGTCGTGCGCCCATGTCGGAGCCGAAGGTGACGAAGAAGGTCATGGCAAAGGGGAGGATGACCTTGAAGAGGAAGAGGATGCCCAGAGCGGTGAGGGCGGTGGAGAGAGGGATGAGGAAGTAGACGTATCGGCGCTCGTGGTGGTGGAGGCCTGGAGAGACGAAGAGCCAGAGTTGGAAGAGGAGCCAGGGGCTGCCGACGACGACGGCGGCGATGAGGCTGACGTTGAAGTAGGTGAAGAAGAGTTCGAGGGGGCTGGTGGTCTGGAGGGCGCCGGGGAAGTTGTGCTCGCGGAGGGCCTCCTGGGCAGGGGCGAGGAGGAGGGCGAGGAGTTTCTGGCCAAAGACCATCGCGAGGATGAGGATGGGGATGAGGCCGAGGATGGAGACTATGAGACGACGGCGGAGTTCATTGAGGTGCTCGCCGAGGGTCATGGAGTTGGTGCGTGTGGCGGGGGGCATGGGCAGAAGGTGGAGGTCGCGTGGGGCTTGGGATGCCGATAAGGAATGGGTTCTGGGTGCAGGTATGAACGGTTGGTGAGGGCGGATCGTATTCGTGTTTTGGTTGGAACTGGCGCGTTATTTTGCGGGGATGAGGGCGAAGGAATGTTGAGGTGACGGAGGTTGGAGGGCGGGGCATCCTGATGGGGACGGAACAGGCCTGTGAAACGACGAAGTGAGCCGGACATGTCGTCGGAGGGTGAGTCGGCGTCGCTGGGAGGCGATGGGTCGATGGAGATCCATGCTGCCGCGGCGGTGGCGGGGGATGCCCGCGCGTTGGAGGCGGTGTGGGGTCAGCATCGGCGGTGGGTGGCGGCGATTCTGTTGGCGCACAAGCCGCGTTGGGCGGATGTGGACGACCTGTTGCAAGAGGTCGCGATGTCGCTGGTACGGAAGGTGGGGGAGATCCGCGATCCGTCGGCGATCCGGCCGTGGCTTCGGACGGTGGCGGTGAACGCGGCGAGGGCGGCGGCGCGGCCTGGGAAGCATCGGGGTCAGAGCGCGGGGACGGCGAACGACGAGACGGTCCGTCCTGGAGTGACGACGGGGTTGACCGCAGATCAGACGCCGCCGCCGGAGCGCTTGGCGGATGAGCAGGTGGGTCGGCGATTGATGGAGTTGTCGCAGCAGTTGGCGGAGGGGTATCGCGAGCCGTTGCTTTTGAAGGCGGTGCAGGGTCTGTCGTACCGGGAGATCGGGCGGATTCTGGGACTGCCCGAGACGACGGTGGAGACTCGGATTGCGCGGGCACGACGGCAGTTGCGCGAGTTGGCGGCGTCCGAGAAACTGGGTGCGGGAGAGGGGTGAGTGGTGACGGAGTTCGGTTTCAGGCGCATCGGGATGAGCGTGGAGTAGGAGGAAGTAGAGGCAGGCGGGCCGCCTGCCCCACGAGGATGGGTAGGTCGGTCGAAGTGGATGGTGTGGTGGTTGGGGTGGAACGGGAAGCGAAGCGAATCATGAACGAGTCTGTGGACATTCTGATCAGTCGAGTGGTGGATGGGGCGGCGTCGGCCTCGGACTGGGCGGCGCTGGAGGCCGCGGCGGCAGCGGAGCCGACAACGTGGCGCGATGTGGCGATGGCGCAGCGGGACCACGCGCTGTTGAGCGAGCAGGTGGGTCGCGAGATCGCCGCAGCGGATGGGATCGAGTTGCCGTTGGACGCGTTGCACGCGAGTGGCGGTTCGGCCGCGGGCCGGCGCTGGACATCGTGGACGGGGTGGGTCGCGGCGGCCGGGCTGGCGCTGTATGCGGCGAATGGGGTGATGAATCGGACGCCGGGGGTGTCGCCTGGGGGAGGAGTGGTGACCGCGGGCCTTACGCCGACGGAGATGATCCATCGGTTGTCGACGGACACGAGCGTGTCGGCGGACCAGGCGCGGGACTTGTATCTGTCGAAGGGTCAGCACGAGGGGACGGTGCTTGGGGAGATGCCGACGAAGGTGCTGGTGTATGGCACGCCGACGGACGAGGGGTATAGGGTGGTGTTCGTGCGGCAGATCGTGGAGTCGGCTCGGGTGAATGACCTGTACCGGTTTTCTCGGGACGAGGCGGGGCATCGGCTGCCCGTGCCGATCGCGCCTGGGATGCTGGAGGCGGCGGGGTACACGGCTCCGGCTTCGGCGAAGCGGTTGGACACGCTGAAACAGCCGCTCTAGGGACGGGCGAGTGGTGGTTGGATCGGATTCGGAACGAGACAGTTTGAACGCACCATGGCGGGGTCGGGGTGAGGCGTGAAAGACGCTGGGACGAACGCCGAAGGAAGACGAAGGAGTATCTCGATGAGCGCGATGGTGGACACGAGCATAAAGTCGAAGGCGATGGCAGCGATGTTGGCGGTGGGAATCGCTGCGGGAATGGCGATGGCTGCGGGCGAGCCCGCGGGCGGCACGAGCGGCGGGCCGAAGTTGTCGGGCGGGTTCGATCAGCCGCTGCATGGTGCACGGGATGGTGCGCGCGAGTCGTCGCGTGACTCGATGTCGCGCTCGAGCATGATGTTCGTGCAGGACATCAACGGGAAGAAGGTCACGCTGAAGATCGAGGATGGCGTGACGACGGCGACGGTGGATGGGAAGGCCGTGCCCGCGGATCGGATCAAGCGCGAGGGCGATCGGGTTCGGATTCTGGATGAATCCGGGGCGGAGATCGCGTCGTTTTCTGTTGTGGCGGGGTTAGATCGATTGGGAGGCGCGGCGCCCTTTGCGGGCGGGATGTCGGGTGGGGCTCGCGGCGGCGAGGGGAACTGGATGCCGCTGGATCAGTTGGCGATGGTGAAGCCGCCCAAGGCGATGCTGGGGATCACGATGAGTGACCCGGCGGAGGGCGAGGGCGTGGTGGTGGACAGCGTGCTGGAAGGGCTGCCGGCGTCGAAGGCGGGGCTCAAGGTCGGCGACGTGGTGGTGGCAGTGGACGGACAGCGTGTGGCGAGCCAGGGGGAGATGCGGGAGATCCTTCAGGGGAAGGACGCCGGGGATGATGTTTCGCTGAGGGTCCTTCGTGGGGAAGAGTCGAAAGTCCTGACGGTGCGGCTTGAGGCGTACTCGCGCGACAAGTTGTGGACCAAGGAGTTCAATCCGGCGAGGCCGAGGCTCTCGGCGAAGACGGAGGGGAAGGATCGCGCGTGGTTCGATGAGCAACTCAGGGCGCTGGACCGGGCGATGGAGGAGATCAAGAAGAGCCAGAGCCTTGACACGCTAAGGAACAAGTCCGGCGAGACGATCGAGGCGGCGAAGAAGGCTCTTGAAGAGGCGCGACAGAAACTCGTCGAGAGTTTGGAGAAGGGTCCCGACTGGTCGGAGTTTGGCGACGAGATGAGCGAGTCGATGCGTCGCTTGCTCGGGCCGAATGGCGATGTGTTTGTGATGCGTGCTCCGGCGCCGGCGGCGGGCGCGGAGGGGATGGTCGCGGACGACTCGAATCGGCTCGCGGGCTCTTTGGACCGGCTCGCGGATCAGATGGAGCGGCTGGAGAAGCGGATGGCGTCGATCGAGAAGCGGCTTGCCGAGCAGGAGAAGAAGGGCGCGCGGGAGTAGGACACGCTGCTGTGCTGGCGAGACCACGGATGTTCCGAAGGAGCGGGCCGCATGCCACCCCCATACGGCCCGTTCCGCTTTTTGAAAAGGCTCTTTGTAACGGGGAATGGAAAAATGGTGGGCGGAGTGACGGGATTCGGCGGGACCGACCATCAGGATGGTGTCGTCCGCCTCTGGCGGGCGTGTGTGGCGTTGACCCCTGAGCCGGCGCGTGTCCGACTGGCTGACGCCAGAGATGACAAGGAGTACGCGATGAAGAAGGTGATGAGCGGACTCGTGGGCGTGATGGCGATCGGCGTGGGGTCGGCGATGGCGTGCCCGCCGGATGAGACGTGGACGGACGATTCGGGGAACGTGCTGATGCTGGGGGAGGTTGGTGAGCCGCAGGTTCGTGTGTTCCGGCATGGCGGGAGGGCGGAGGGTGACGAGAGAGAAACGAATCCATTTGTTCGCCTGTATGCCGATCGGCTCGGAGAGTTCGTGGAGACATTCGACGGCGAGGTCGCGGATCTTGATGTGCTCGTGGATCGGCTCAAGGGTGTTGAGCCTGAGATGTTCTCCTTGCGTGAGGGAGACAAGGGCGTGTTCATTGGGAAGCCACGGGTGAAGACGCTCAAGAAGCAGATTGTGATCGGTCCCGACGGGAGGCGAATGGAACTGGAGGCTCGGCCGGGACAGACTGGCTGGCCTGGGGTTGGCCGGGTGGAGCGGGCCGAATCGCGCGAGATGGACGCGGCCCGGCAGGAGATCGTGGCGAAGATCACGTCGCTCCACGCGGAGATCGCAAGGCTTGAGAAGAAACTTGACGCGATCTCGAAGAAGGAGCGCGTGATGCGGGCTGGTCCGGATCGTGAAGGTCCGGGAAGGGCCTTGGTGGTGCCGCGTGGTTCGGCTCCGGAGGTGCGGGTGGAGCGTCGCGGGTTCATCATCGGGCCCGATGGCGAGAAGCGCGAGTTGACGCCCCGGGAGATGGATGGATTGCGGCTCGAGGAGCGGCGTGTGAAGCCCGCGCCCGGGCCGACGTCCCCGAAGGCACGGCAACGAGTCGGTGGCGTGGACACCAATGGTGAGCGATTTGAGATCGAGTTGGAGGGGCTCAGCGACGAGATCCCCGAGGAGATCCTGGAGATGATGGGCGTGGAGGGGCACGAGATTGTGCACCGTCCGGGCGATCCCATCTGACGTGGGCCGGTGAGAGACGAAGGACCCCTAGCACCGCCCTGGCGCTTCTGGAGCGCCGGGGTGTGTTTTTGGGGGTGGAATGCGGTCGGCAAGGCTCGATGCGCGGCGGCGGAATGCCGACGTTAGAATCTGTGTGTGCCGCCTGGTTGTGCTCGGAGTCACGGGCGTGGCGGGGGCACCGAACGGCATTGGAGGCCCGGCGTGAGCGATTCCCAGATTCCGTCTGTTCCTGGTGCCGCGACGACGCACGAGGTGCGCGAGGCGTATGCGAGACTGAAGACGGAGATCCACAAGACGATCGTGGGCCAGGACGACGTGATCGACCAGATGCTGATGGCGGTCTTCTGCCGGGGGCACGCGGTGGTGGTGGGCGTGCCTGGGCTGGCGAAGACGCTCTTGATCTCGACGATCGCGAGGACGCTGTCGTTGAAGTTCTCGCGGATCCAGTTCACGCCCGACCTGATGCCGAGCGACATCACGGGGACGGAGGTGATCCAGGAGGACAAGTCGACGGGGCATCGGGAGTTGCGGTTTGTGCACGGGCCGGTGTTCGCGAACGTGATCTTGGCGGACGAGATCAACCGCACGCCCCCGAAGACGCAGGCGGCGCTCCTTGAGGCGATGCAGGAGCGTCAGGTGACGGTGGGCGGCATACGGCACGAGTTGCCCTCGCCGTTCTTCGTGCTGGCGACGCAGAACCCGATCGATCAGGAGGGGACGTATCCGCTTCCTGAGGCGCAGTTGGACCGGTTCATGTTCGAGATCGACATCCGGTATCCGTCGGCGGCGGAGGAGTTGGAGATCGTGCGGCGGTCGTCGGCGCGGTCGTCGGCGCCTGTGGAGGCGGTGCTGGACGAGTTGGGGATTCGGCGGATCCAGCAGTGCGTGCGCGAGATTCCTGTGCCGGACCATGTGATCGAGTACTCGTTGCGGCTGGTTCGGGCGACGCGCGTGAAGGAGGCGATGGACGGCGGGCGCGTGAGGCCGAAGTTGGTGCACGACTATGTGGCGTGGGGTGCGGGACCTCGGGCGAGCGAGTTTTTGGTGCGGGCCGGGCAGGCGCTGGCGGCGATTCGTGGCGACGGGCACGTGACGGTGGATCACATCCGGTCGATCGTGAGGCCCGTGCTGCGCCATCGCTTGATGACGAACTTCAATGCCGAGGCGGACCAGGTGTCGGTGGACACGATCATCGACGGATTGGTGAAGGACACGCCGGTGGAGGGATCGTCGGCGTCGGAGCGACGGCTGATGGACACGGCGATGCGATGAGCGGCGTGATGTCGCGAGTGCCGGGTGATACAGGCGGACGGCCCGAGGTGGACATCACCAACGAGCGGCGCGGGGCGGGGCGTGTGGCGTCGGGGATGTTCACACCAAAGGGTGAGTTGCGCGCGGCGATTGCGGCGGGGGTTCTGCTGGGCGCGGGGTATGTGCTGACGCATGTGGGCGCGTTGGCGCGCGTCGGCGAGGGGTTGTACTGGACGAGTCTGTTGATCGGGATGGTCTTCGGCGGACGGGCGGCGTGGCACGCGATCCGGTCGAGGAAGGTGGATATTGATGTATTGATGGTGGTGGCGGCGGGGCTGGCGGCGTATATCGGGCACCCCGAAGAAGGGGCGCTCCTGCTCTTTCTGTTCGTGCTGTCGGGGGCGCTCGAGGATCTCGCGATGGCGCGGACGCAGCGCGAGATCGAGTCGTTGCACACGCTGATGCCCAAGGGGGCGATGGTGCTGCGCGATGGGGCGTGGGTGGAGGTGGACGCGCAGACGCTTGTGGCGGGGGAGCGGGTGAAGGTTCGGCCTGGGGAGCGCGTGCCGGCGGATTGTGTGGTGGTGCAGGGCGAGTCGTCGATGGATCAGAGCGCGATGACGGGGGAGGCGATGCCGCGGCACGTGGTAGAGGGGGATGAGTTGTACGCGGGGACAATCAACACGGATGATCCCCTGGAGGCGAGGGTGCTGCGGGGGGTGTCGGAGTCGAGCCTGCAGAAGATTCTCAATCTGGTGACGACGGCCCGGGAGCAGCGAGAGCCGGTGCAGCGGGTGATCGATCGGGTGAACGAGCCGTATGCCGTGGGCGTGCTGGTGGTGTCGGCGCTGGTGGTGCTGGTGTGGCGGTATGGGGTGGGCCAGAGTTGGACGGAGGCGGCGACGACGGCGATCACGCTCTTGATTGTGGCGTCGCCGTGTGCGCTGGTGATCGCGACGCCGACGGCGACGCTGGCGGGGATCGCTCGCGGCGCGCGTGGGGGCGTGCTGTTCAAGGGCGGGCAGTCGATCGAGCGGCTGAGCGGGATGAAAGCGGTGTGCTTCGACAAGACGGGGACACTGACGGTGGGGCGGCCCCGGGTGTATGAGGTGCATCCGGTGGGGTGGTCGGATGGGAAGGAGTTGCTGGCGCTGGCGGCGGGTCTGGAGGCGGATTCGACGCACCCGATCGCGGTGGCGGTGCGTGAGAGCGCGGCGATGCGCGGGATCGCGCCGGTGGTGTTCGATCGCGTGGACCACACGACGGCGAAGGGGCTGCGCGGTGTTCATGGGGGCGTTGAGGTGCGACTGGGGAGCGCCGCGTTTGTGCGCGAGTCGATCCCCGAGTGCTTCCGGGCACGGGTCGACGAGGTGCTGTCGCGTGTGCGGGCGCGGGGGCACATCGCGGTGGTGGTGACGCGGGGTGGCGCGGAAGGGAGCGGGGGGGGGAGCGGGGAGGCGGCGGTGGTCATCATGGCGGATGCCGTGCGCGAGGGGGCGGGGGAGATGATCGAGGAGTTGCATGCGATGGGGGTTCGGCCGGTGCGGATGCTGACGGGGGATCACCGGGAGACGGCGTCGCGGGTGGCGTCGCGGCTGGGGATCGACCTCGTGGACGCGGAGTTATTGCCCGAGGACAAACTGCGGATCGTGGAGACGATGCAGCGCGAGCACGGGTCGGTCGGTGTGATCGGGGATGGCGTGAACGACGCGCCGGCGCTGGCGGCGGCGAGCGTGTCGATCGGGATCGGGGCGATCGGGACGGCGGCGGCGCTCGAGTCGGCGGACATCGTGCTGCTCTCGGACAACCTGAGGACGGTGCCCTGGGCGGTGCGGCTGGCGCGGTCGGTGCGAAGGCGCGTGGCGTTCAACCTTTCGCTGGCGCTGGGGGTGATCGTGGTGATGTCGATCGCGACGCTGGTGCTGTCGTACCTTGGGCGGCCGATTGATGTGGGCTGGGGTGTGGTGGCGCACGAGGGCGGGACGCTCGCGGTGGTGTTGAACTCGCTCTGGCTGTTGCGATTTCCCGGGCTAGGACGCGCGATCGCGTGTGGACGCGGCATGGCGGCCGGAAAGCCTGCGGGGAATGCGGTGCTGGTCGGGGCCCGCTAGGATTCATCCTCTGGCGGGTAGACCACTGGTCTAGGAGTTCGAGTCGATTTCGGAGGCATGATGTTCTCACAGACGGCGGAGTACGCGTTGCGTGCGATGGCATGCCTGGCGCTCTATGACTCGCTGGTGGCGACGTCGACGTTGGCCGAGCAGACGAAAGTACCTGTGAACTACCTGGCGAAGGTATTGCAGCAGTTGTCGAGCGCGGGGCTCGTGGATGGGCGTCGGGGCGTGGGCGGGGGGTATCGGCTGTCGAGGCCGGCGTCGGAGATCAATCTCCTGGACGTGATCAACGCGGTGGAGACCCTCAAACGGATCGAGACATGCCCGCTTGGGCTGAAGAGCCACGGCTCGGCGTTGTGCCCGCTCCATCGGCGGGCGGATAAGGCCATTGCGGCGATTATCGAGATCTATCAGGGTTCGACGCTGGCAGACTTGGTGAAGGAGCCTGGGGCCAAGACGCCGTTGTGCGAGGATCGGACGGTTGTGGGGGTATCTGTGGGCGGGAAGCCAGTTTCTTGACCATGTGAGCGGCTGATACCCGGTGTTTACACCGGGCAATTGTCCATAGAGTTTTCTCTAGAGAAAATGTTGACAGGATTGGTGGTATTCAGTAGCATGAGCGTGTGGGCGGCGCACCAGGCGCAACGCCAAGTGGATTTTGACTTTGGAATCACCTCGCCATCACTTTGTCAACGGTGATGCGCACGAATGTGGAGGATGGACATGAGGACGTGGAGCGTTGTTGGAATGACCGGGGCCTTGGCGATGGCGGCGGGCGCGGTGGCGCAGCCGCATTTCTCGTTCGTGCACACGGGGTTGTCGAACGCGCAGGACATCAGCCAGGACGGGAACACGTTCGCGGCACCGGTGTATGACGCGGGGATCAATGAGTATGTGATCCAGAAGTATGTTCGCGGCGTCGGGACGTCGACGCTCGCGGGCGCGTTCTGGGAAGGCGGCAACGTGACGCTGTCGAGCGATGGCTCGGTGGTTGGCTTGGGCGAGGCGGGGAACTTCTCGGATTGGCACTCGCTGAACTGCTTCAACGGTACGAATCCGCCGCTGACGCCGCCGTGTGCCATTCGGAACCTTGGGCATCGGTACTCTGGCGGCACATGGTCGCACATCCGTGGGTTCGATCACGTGGAGTTTCCGCTTGGCTCGGGGAACTTCTTTGATGCGACGCGGTGTGATGCGACTATCAACGACGCGTATGACATCTCGGGCGACGGGAAATATGTGGTAGGCGGCGGATACATCGATGTGGTGGCGCCGTTTGGCGGGATCTGTGGTCGATTCCGGGCGTTCCGGTATGACTCGGTGCTCGGTTCGTTCGCGATGTTGCCCTCGGCTGGTGACTCGTTCGACGTGGGTGGGAACATCCTGACGAGCGGGACGACACGCGCGGACTATGTCAACAACAACGGCACCGTGATCGTGGGGTATGAGACATCGAGCCGTCGGTTGTGCGTGTGGACGTGGAACGGCGGGCCGGACGTGAACGGGAACGCCGACTTCTCGCAGACAATTTTGGATACTGGTGGGTATCGCAACTCGATCCCGACGCGGGATGGGACGGCGATCGTGGGGAGCATTCAGGGGACCTTTGACCTGATCAAGTGGACGGGCTCGGGGACGACATGGACGCCGACGGTGCTCGGCTCATTCCCGTCGACGCATCCGACGCTGGGCGGATCGCTGTGCAACATCGCGGTGCTGGGTGTGAGCGACGACGCGAACACGGCGGTGGGGATTGTGGGGTATTCGAGCGGCGGGCCGTGTGTTGGCGGCGTGCCGTTTATCTGGAAGCCATCGATCAATAGCGGCGTTCCGATGTTCTTGAACGACTATCTGGCGACGATTGATAATCCGTCGGACCCGATCCTGGGGAGCGGGTTTTCTTTCGGTCAGCCGATCGGGCTGAGCGGCGACGGGAACGCGATCCTGATCAACGCGACGGACGATCGGAACACGTGCGCTCCGGGTCTTCCCGTGAGTCATGTCACGGGGACGACGGGTGTGATTTATCTTACGGGCGTGGCGTGTGAGTTGCCGCGGATCGGAATGCCGCCGAAGGACAACGTGGTGACGAACTACACGGGCTTTGGCGTGTCGCTCAACTGCTTCGCGTCGGGGTCTGGGCCTCTGAACTATCAGTGGCAGCACGAGACGAGCTCTGGGACGTGGACGGACTGCCCCGAGTCGTGCAACGGGTTCGATTCGGTGACGTTCTGGGAGTATGAGGGGACGCACAAGAGCCAGTTGCGCATCGGGATGTCGGAGGGCGGCGGAGACCGCGGCGGTCGATACCGCTGCATCATCACCAACGACTGCGGGAGCGTGACGAGTGATCCGGCGACGGTGACGTTTGTGACCGGTGCGTGCGACTTTGGCGGCGGATTCTGCACGATCGAACTGGCGAACCGGTGCGCGACGCTGGGCGGCGTGTACCAGGGCAACGGGACGACGTGCGGCGGGCCGGTGTGCGTCGCCGACGTGGATGACGGCACGGGCACGGGAACTCCCGACGGCGGCGTGACGATCGACGACCTGTTGTACTACCTGTCGATCTTCAACCAGGGCCTCATCTCGGCGGACGTGGACGATGGGACTGGGACGGGCACTCAGGATGGCGGCGTGACGATCGACGACCTGCTGTACTACCTGGCCCGATTCAACGCCGGGTGCTGAGACTATCGTTCGAGCGCACTCCCCGCGTTTCTCCTTCGAACGCGAATGGCAGGCCCCGGAGCACCACCGGGGCCTGTCTCTTCTTTGGGGTGCATCCGGGTTGCGATCGGAAACGGTTGTGCGCGTTGGGCGTGGCGGTCGCCAAGAATGTCGGCGATGTCGAGCGAAACACCCAAGCCAGAGTCTGAGTCGTCGAACGAGTTGCACCATCTGGAGGCGCAGCGCCGCGAGAATCGCGAGCGGGTGCGCGCGTTGGGTCTGGAGCCGTATGGACTGGCGACGGGCGAGCGGTTGAGCACTGCGGCGGCGAAGGCGTGTCACGACCCGAGCGCGGATGAGGCGGTGGCGGCGGCGGGGAAGACGCCGCCGGAGGGGTTTGTCGATCCGCGACCCGTCGTGACGATCGCGGGGCGGGTGGTGTTGCATCGCGATCAGGGGAAGTTGGTGTGGATGCAGGTGCGGGACGACGCGGGTGACATCCAGGTGGCGGTGAGCCAGCGGGACGTGGCGTCGCCCGGGTTTGATCTGGCGAAGTACACGGATCTTGGCGATGTGCTGGTGGCGCGGGGGCGTGTAATGAAGACTCGGGCGGGGGAGATCACGGTGTGGGCGCAGGAGTTGTGGCCTGCGGCGAAGTGCTTGCAGCCGCCGCCGGCGAAGCACGAGGGGCTGGCGGACGTTGAACTTCGGTATCGGCAGCGGTATGTGGACCTGTGGGCGAATCCGGAGTCGGCGTCGGTGCTGGTGATGCGGTCGCGGATCGTGTCGCGGATCCGCAGGTTCATGGAGACTCGCGGGTACTTGGAGGTCGAGACGCCGATGCTGCAGACGCTGGCGGGCGGGGCGGCGGCCCGGCCGTTTGTCACGCACATGAACGCGCTGCAGATCAACTTGTACATGCGGATCGCGCCGGAGTTGTATCTGAAGCGGCTGCTGGTGGGTGGATTGCCGAAGGTCTTTGAGGTGAATCGGAACTTCCGGAATGAGGGGCTGGACAAGCAGCACAACCCGGAGTTCACGATGCTGGAGGCGTACCACGCGTTCGGAGATGTCGAGACGGTGATGGAGTTGACCGAGTCGATCATCCGTGACGCGGCGACGTATGTGGCGGAGTTGGCGGGCGGGGCGGGAGCGGCGCCGGTGCTTGCGTTCGGGGATCTGACGATCGATTACGGCAAGGCGTTCGCGCGGCGGTCGTATGCCGAGTTGTTCGAGAAGGCGTATGGGTTCCCGATGTCGGACGGCGGCAAGGCGCGGGCGCTCCTCAAGAAGATGGAGCCGAAGTTGGGGGCGGCGATCGACGCGATGGACGAGATCATGGTGGTGAACGAGTTGTTCGAGCACAAGCAGAAGGGTGGCGAGGCGCAACTGGACCCGAGCGTGCCGACGTTCATCACGGACTATCCGAGCGCGATCAGCCCGCTGACGAGGCCAAAGCGGGAGAATCCGCTCCTGGCGGACCGGGCGGACTTGTTCGTGGCGGGGATGGAACTGGCGCCGCACTACACGGAACTCAATGATCCGGACGTGCAGGAGGCGAAGTTCAGGGAGCAACTCAAGGGATTGGACACGGACAAGTCGGCGGAGGAGAGCACGTATCGCACGATGGACCATGATTTCCTGCGGGCGCTGCGCGTGGGCATGCCGCCGGCGGGTGGGATGGGGCTGGGGATCGACCGGTTGGCGATGCTCCTGACGAATCAGCGGACGATCCGGGATGTGATCGCGTTTCCGATGATGCGGCCTGAGGTGTAAAAAAACACCACGCGGAGCGTGGTGGTACCCGGAGCGGGCTTGTGGTTGAGTGCTGGATGTGCGATCAGTTCTTGGCGCTGTTCATCATCTCGGCGAGGCTGGTCATGATGGCCTTGCGCTGATCGAGGGAGAGGGAGGCAAGCGCGTCGCTGGCGGCCTTGGCCTTGGCGGCGAGGGGTGCGCTGGCGTCGATGGCATTGAGGGCCTTGGCGATCGCGGAGTCGGAGAGGACGCCCTTGGCGGCGAGGTCATCGGCATGGGCGGCGGCGGCGGCGAGCATCTCCTGGTGGATGGTGCGTGTCTCTTCGAGGCCCTGGTTGAAGATGGAGCGGAGGGTGTTGACAAGGGTCTGGCTCTTGTCGGCGGCGTTGGCGTCCTTCAGGAGGGCGTCGGCGTATTCCTTGGTGATCTTCTTGTGGAGTGCGCCCTGGACGGGGGTGAAGAGGCCCTTGTCGGTGAGGTCCTTGGCGAGGTCGGGTGCGGACTTGGGGGGCATGAGCGGGCGGGCGATGTTGGTGACGCGCTGCATCTCGCCATTCTTGCGATCGGCAAGGTTGTCGGCGTTGAGTTTGTTGAGGGCGCCGTTCTCGATCTCTTCGATGAGGTCGAGGTTCTGGGCGACCATGGTGCGTAGGTGGGCCTTGCGCTCGGCGAGATACTTCTCGATCGCGGGACGCTGGGCGTCGTCGAGGAGCGTGTTGTTCTTGAGGGCGGCCCAGTCGGTGGGGACAGCGAGGGGGATGAGTTTGCCCTCGGCGTCACGCTCGACGAGGGAGGTGTACTTCACGCCCTCGGGGATGACGATCGGCTCGGGCTTGGGCTTTGAAGGGTTGATGGGCGTCGCGACCGGCGGGGCGATGGGCTTGGGGGGCATCTCGAAGGATGGGTCGCTCTCGGGGGGTGGGGCGACGGGGGGAAGGACGAGTTGGGCGAGGCAGAGGCTCGAGAGGGCCATGGAGGCCGTCGCGGTGAGGGCCATCAGGCGGGTGCGACTGAGCATGGGGGCGATCCTTCCTTCATCGGGCGCGGGAGTGCCGGGCCGTGTGCGTCGTGACGTGGCGGCCTGGGGCTCGTGCGAGGGCACGGACTCCGGGCGCGATTTCGGTGCGTTCCCGCTTGGATGCGGCAGGCCGGAGGATCCGGCGACGCTCGGGCGGGAACGGGCGAAAAGTGTAGGTCGAGGCGTGGTGGGGGCTTGTGGATCGGGACGGGCGAGGGAGTTTTCGGGCGTGGAGTGGGTGTGAGCCCCGACGCGACTCACTTTGGCTTGTCTGATTTCTTATCAGGTTTCTTGTCGGTGTTGGCGGGCTTGGCGTCTTTGGAGTCGCTGTCCATTGAGCCGTCCATGGACCCGCTCATGGATCCATCCATGGAGCCGCCCATTTCGCCGGGGGTGTCGGCGGCGGGCTTGGCGGGGTCGAGGTATTCCTTCATGACCTTGGCACGTTGGGCCGGGGTGAGTTCGGCGAAGACTTTCTTGATGAAGGCCTCGCGCTGGGCGATGGTGGGCCTTTGGAGGGTCTTCTGGGCGAACTCGAGGGCCTGGGCGCGGATGGTGCTTTCCTGCTTTGGAGTCGCCTCGACGACCTCGAGGAAGTGGTCGAGGTCCTCGGCGCGATATTGCACCTGGCGCTCGTAGGAGCGCTTGATCTCCTTGCCGATGGCGCTGGCGATCTCGGCGCCGATGGCTTCGGCGGGTGTGATGCCGGAGTCATTGGCGTCGGCGAGGGCCTCCTCGGCAATGGATTTCCAGTACGCCTCGATAAGGGCGTTGAACTGGGTGGCATGCTCGCGTGAGAGGACTTCGGCGATCTGGTCCTTGGCCTTTTCCTGGCCGACCTCGGCCTCGTAGAGGCGGATGAACTCCTGGAAGGCGGACTTGAGTTCGGGCTTATCGCCGGCCTCGGCGGCGTTGTGCAGGCGGATGATGAGGGGGACGTTGCCAATCACGACGCGATCGAGTCCGACGCGCCGGCGATCGACGATCTCGTTGGCTTTGCGGCGTTCCTTGGCGGTGAGTTTGAGTTTGTCGAGGGCGACTTCCTCGGCGGTGATCTCGAGGCGCTTGATGTGGCCATCGGCATCGCGCTCGATGAGGGTGGGGGCTTTGCGGTCGGCGTCGGGATCGGGGACGCGCGGGCCGGCGAGGGGGTCGGCGGCGGGAGCCGGCGGATCGGCGAGGGTGATGGGTGAGAGTGCGCCCGCGAGGAGGAGAAGCGAGAGCGCCTTCAAAGGCAAGGCTCCAGTCCAGAGGCGACGAGTGGGCGTGCGCATGGTGGTCTCCTTTGGGTCCATGGTGTGTGGCCCAATGAATGATTGGGTGGGAGCGCGGGGGCTGTTTCGGGTTGGCGGTTGAATTCTCGGAGAATCTGCGGGCGATGGCGTGTGGGCGTTGCCTAGATTCACGGGCGAGGACCGAAGAGCGTTTGTTGAGAGGGAGTCGGCGAGGAACTCCCCACGCGGAGCGTGGGGGTACACAAAGGCGGAAGGCATGCGGAAGCGGAGCGTGACGATGAGCGAGCGGGAGAATCTGGCGCGGGCGATCGCGGAGGTGGCGCTGCTTCGTGGGATGTTCACGCTGCGGTCGGGGCGGACGAGTTCGTTCTATCTGGACAAGTACCTCTTCTCGACGCGGCCCGAGTTGCTGCGGAGACTGGGGCCGATGTTTGCGGAGCGCGTGCGGGCGATGGGTGAGCGCGCGGGCGTCAAGGTTGCGCGGCTGGCTGGGGCGGAACTGGGCGGGATCCCGCTGGTGACGGTGGCGAGTCTGGAGACTGGGTTGCCCAGCGTGTTCGTGCGGAACCAGAAGAAGGACTATGGCACGTCGAAGCAGTTGGAGGGCGTGGTGAACGCGGGGGACGTGATGGTGCTGGTGGAGGACGTGGCGACGACGGGCGGGCAGGCGATCGAGGCCGTCAAGGTGCTGCGCGAGGCGGGAGCGCGGGTGCTGGGCGTGATCGCGACGATCGATCGGTTGGAGGCGCAGGGCGGGGCGAGAGAGAACATCGAGGGCGCGGGGCTGATGTTCGAGTCGTTGTTCACGATTCGGGATCTGGGGATTGAGTAGAGGGCGAGAAAGTGGGTTAGCACCCCTCGTAGAAGTGCGTGAGAAAATAGAGGAGATCGTCGATGGTGATGCCGCCGTCCTGCGTGCCCGTGGCCGTTCCGTCGTCGAGGTCTGCGTTCGTATTCCCAGTGGCGAAGAGTGGAAGGTAGAAGAGGAGGTCGTCGATGGTGACACCACGATCGGGGAAGCCTGCGCCGGATCCGTTGTCATAATCGGCGACACACCAAGGCACATAGATCACTCGTAGTTCGGCGCGCTGGAGATACGTGGTTGGTGGAGACTCGGGTTGTGCGAGATAGGCGAACTGAGGATGGACAAAGCCTTGGCCGTTGATGTGCCATCGGTCGAAGGGTGGTGGCACGCTGGCGCTGGAGTGCATCCAGCCCTGACCTTCGAGGGTGACCAAATAGAGAGGTGCATCCGCATCCCAGTCCCAGAGTCCGGCGAGGTCCGCATCGCCATCCTGAGACACAAGCACATCAAGACTCATCGCACGGATGCGATCCGCAGGAATGTCGATCCACTGGAATGATGCAATCACAACTCCACCAATCGGTGTGGAGGTGTCAAAGTTGATTGGAATTGTGGCTTCGCGCCGCAGGTCTG
Organism: Phycisphaerales bacterium; assembly: GCA_016699835.1. Classification (NCBI taxonomy): domain Bacteria; kingdom Pseudomonadati; phylum Planctomycetota; class Phycisphaerae; order Phycisphaerales; species Phycisphaerales bacterium. The sequence goes on along the minus strand of CP064987.1, from coordinate 1,778,167 downwards.
CGTGCGCAACACTCGAACACAGAATGAACGCGATGAAACACATGACCGATCGCATGGGGAATGCCTCCAGAGCACTACTGCGAGCGACCAATATGGATAATAGTGTCCGATTTTAGTTGGTCAAGTTGAATATATGCGAATACGCAGTGGCGTATCAGTATTGAACTGGGAAATTGAAGTATGGATCGCCTCGAGGATGCGGCTATTCGTCTGCAGAGCGAACTGATGGCGAGGGAGCATGGGCCGCGGGATTCTGAGGAGTGAGTGGAGAGAAGGGCATGCCGCATTCGGGGCAGGGGGCATCTTGGTCGAGGCCGGTGCGTGGGTAGTTACAGGATTGGCAGTGGGGGACTGGATCATCGCGGTCGTCGTGGGGCTTGTTGGCGATCCAGGTGCGGAGGGGTTTGGCGAGGAGCCAGGTGACGATGGCGAGGAGGATGGGAGAGGCAAGCAGGAGGACGCTTGTGGCGAGCACGCTGAGGACGTGATTGGGCACCAGCGTCGAGTTTGGCAAGAGGTGTCGTGCGAAGAGCGAGGAGAGCGCGAAGAGGGCGCTGGTTGGGAGCATGGCGAGGCCGAAGGCTCCGAACTTGGCGGCGGTGGAGCGTTGGGCGTCGGCGACCTGGCGTGGTGTGGTGTACCCATAGGCCTCGGGGGGTATGTGGCCCGAGGTGTGGGAGATGGCGGCGACCAGGCCGAGGATCGTGCCCAGGACGATGGCGATCACCGTGGCCACGATGATCGAGGACGTGAGAAAGGAGAGGATGTCGGCGACGGGTGATGTCGTTGGTCTGGTGGGATACCAGGTCATGCCTGTGAGCGCGATGGCGAGGCCGAGGCTGGTGCCGAGCCAGAAGAGGAGACCGGTGAGTCTTCGTGCCTGGCGTTGGTTCATGGGCCGGCCGAGGAGAGTTCTGAGGACCCGCCTCTGGAGAGGCGGGCCACCAAGACGAACGGTGGGGGGGGGATTCGAACCCCCGAGGAGGACAAGCCCCCTACCGGATTTCAAGTCCGGCGCATTCAACCGCTCTGCCACCCCACCACGCCGGGCACGAGCCCTGGGGAGTGGAGGATAGGGGGGTGTGGAAATTTCCAAATGGGCAAATGGCCAAATTGCCAAATGACCAGAGAAGATGAGGCGGGTCGTGGTGTGGAACCTTGGGCATGTGGTGGCGGTAGAGAGAGGAGCCAACGTCGATCGCGGTGATCGCCGGCCATGGAACTCGCTTGTCGCCTTTCATTTGGTAATTTGGCCATTTGTCCCTTTGGCCATTTGGTTTTCCCCCCTTCCTATCCTGAACCCATGCCGATTTTCCTTCGCTGGCTGCTGCGGCTTGTGCCCCTGAACCCGATCGCGGTTCGGCTGGTGCAGAACGGGTCGCGGCGGGCTCGGCACATGTACATCCGGTCGGCGTACCTGGCCCTGCTCATCGTGGCGCTCTTGTGGCTGCTGCTCATCAAGACCTCGGCTGGGAGCCTGAGTTATCGCGAACTGGCGGCGGCGGCCTCGACGGCGTTCGCGGCGATCGCCAACGTCCAGGTCTTCCTGATCTGCATTCTGGCCCCGGTCTTCATGGGGGCGGCGATCGCGCAGGAGTCGTCGCCTCGGACGTGGGAGGTGCTGCTCACGACGCCTCTGTCGGCGACGCAGATCGTGCTGGGAAATCTCTTCGGGCGGCTGTTCTTCGTGGTGGCGCTGCTCGGGGCGAGCCTGCCGCTGTTTGCGCTCACGCAGTACTTCGGCGGCGTGCCGGGGTCGTCGATTTTCTTGAGTTACGCGATCGCGGTGTGTGCGGCGTTGGTGGTTGGGGCGATCGCGATTGCGCTTTCAGTGAGCCGGGCCGCGGGCAAGCGGGCGTTTTTCATTTTTTATGTCGCGGTGGTGGGGTATCTGGGTGCGACGTGGGCGGTGGACGAGTTTTTGCAAGCGGGCGTGGGCGGAAGCCGCGTGACGGTGATGACGGCCCTCAATCCGTTCCTCACGCTGCGGGCGCTGCTTGATCCGGTGTCGTATCCGAGGGCTCCGGAGGGGAGCCAGACATCGATGATTTTGCGGTGGCTTCTGGAGAAGCCAGTGACGACGTGGTGCGCGGGGAGCGCGGTGCTGAGTCTGGTGACGATGATCGCCTCGACGGTGACGGTTCGCGCGGGAGGGTTCCTGGGGATCGCGGGCGAGGGCGGGGGGGGAGTGCCATGGTATCGCAAGATGTTTGGGTTTGGCGCGGCGAACGCGGAGCACAGGCCGCCGCGGGCGGTGTGGACGAATCCGATCGCGTGGCGTGAGGCGGCGGCGCGGCAGGCGACCTTGGGGAAGACGGTCGCGCGGTGGGTCTTCATCGGGATGGGCGCGCTCTTTGGCGTGCTGTTGATCTATCTCTTCCACGTCGGGCAGATGACGAGCGACGAGTTCCGGCTGGCGTTGTCGGCGACGGCGTGGGCGGAACTGGCAACGATCGCGCTGGTGGCGGTGAACACAGCGGGGACAGCGATCTCACGCGAGCGAGAGGACGGGACACTGGACCTGTTGCTGACGACACCGATCACGGCGTCGGCGTATCTCAAGGGGAAGTTGCGCGGGCTGATCATGTATCTGCTGCCGCTGCTCGCGGTGCCTGTGGGGACGGTGATGCTCGCGGGGTTGTATGTGCTGGTGGGTGGGCTTGGGCGGAGCGGCGGGGTGGAGATCTCGCAGAGCGGTGGTGGGGCGGTGCCGGTGGTCTTGCCCGAGGCGGGGGTGATCCTGGCGTTCTCGGTGCTGCCGTTCATGGCGTTCTGCGTGATGCTGGGTTTGAACTGGTCGCTCAAGAGCAAGGGGACGATCGGGTCGGTGGTGGGGACGGTGGGCGTGCTTCTGGCGATCGCGGGGACGGTGGGGCTGTGCGCGTGGCACGCGGCGTCGGGGATCGCGACGGTGGGACCGATCCTGGCCCCGCTCAGCCCGGCGTCGGCGGTGTCGGCGTGCTGCGCGCCCGAGCGGGCGATGAGCGAGACGGTGTCGTCGGGGATGGGCGGGCTGGTCTCGGCGAGGATCGCGCTGGCGATGGGCGCGGTCGTGGCGATCGGGGCGTGGTCGCTGGTGTGCTATGGGATCCACAGCGCGATGGTCCGCACGTTCGACATGACGGTGCGGAAACTGGCGGGGCAGCGGTAGAGAAGCCCGCCCAAGGAGAACAATGCGAGTAGAAGAAGTAGACACAGACGGGACGCCTGTGCCGCGAGAATTGGTAGTACGAATCGGATCGTTCAGAAGGTCTTGCGGAGTCGCGCAGCCGGGATCATAAGTTGGTCGCGGTACTTGGCGACGGTTCGGCGGGCGATCTCGATGCCGCGTTTTTTGAGTTCGTCGACGAGGGACTCGTCGCTGAGGGGTTTGGATTTGTCCTCGGCGTCGATGACCTCGCGGAGGGCGGCCTTGATGGCGTCCCAGGCGAGGTCCTCGCTCTCGCCGCCCTCGCTCTTGGCCTGCACGCCGCCGGAGAAGAACTTGCGGAGCGGGACGATGCCCCGCGGTGTGGCGAGGTGCTTCTCGGAGACGGCTCGGCTGACTGTGGCGACGTGGATGCCGAGTTGCTCGGCGATCTGGGTCATGGGGAGGGGCTTGAGGGCCTGGGGGCCATAGTCGAAGAAGTCGCGCTGGGCCTCGACGACGGCCTCGACGACGCGGAGGAGTGTTCGGCGGCGCTGCTGGACGGCGTCGATGAGCCACTGGGCGTTGCCGAGGTTGGTGCGAAGGAACTCGCGGTCCTTCTGGGGCTGGGCGCGGTCCTTGGAGAGGCGGGCGTATTCCTGGTTGATGCGCAGGTTGGGCATGCGCGAGTCGTTGAGATAGGCGATGTAGCGGTCCTGCTCGACGTCGTACTCGACGATGGCGTCGGGGATGATGGGGCGGACGGCGTCGCTGACGAGACGGCGCGCGGGGGCGAGGCTCAGGCGGCGCATCAGGGTGATGGCCTCCTTGATCTCGTCGAGGGAGAGGCCGGTTTTCTCGGCGACCCTCGGGAGGCGGTTCTGCATCAGGTCATCGAGGTGGGCGTCGATGAGTTGGCGTGCCGCGGCGAGAGTGGGCTTGGGCCAGCCCAAGGACTCGGCGTCGTCTTCGAGGGCGTCGATCTGCAGGAGGAGGCACTCGCGGGGCGTGCGCGCGGCGACGCCGGCGGGCTCGAGGAAGAGTTGCAGGGCGTGGAGGGCGCGCTCGAGAGAGGGAACGTCGGGGCGGGTGCTGAAGATCGGTGCGGCGAGGTCGGTGGTCGCGTGACCGTTGGCGTGTCCATTGGCCTCGGCGACGACGGCGCGCTCGGCGATGGTCTCGAGGGGTGTGCGGAGGTAGCCATCGTCATCGAGGAAGTTGAGGATGAGTTCGCCCTGGGCGCGGATGGGGGCGTCGATGTCCACGAGGGCCCACTGGCCTCGGAGTTGTTCGAGGAGGGAGGCGCCGCGCGCGGGGGCGGCGGCCATGGCCTCCATCTTGGCCTCGGACTGCTCGACGGCGCGGGCGCGGGAAAGGGTCGGTTCGTACTCGTGCTCGTGCCTTCTTGAGGAGAACTCGTTCTCTGCGGCCTCGGGCTCGGCCTGCTCGAAGGACTCGAGTCGCTCGAAGTCGTTGTTGCCATGGACCTCGTCGATGGAGAGTTCGGCGCGCGAGCCGAGTTCGGCGGGCTCGGCGGGGCCGTTGGGCGATTCGAGGAGGGCGTCGGGGTCGCCATCGAGCATCTCGAGGGTGGGGTTGCTCTCGAGTTCCTGTTCGATGCGTTCCTCGAGTTCGACGAGGGGCATCTGGAGGATCTCCATGGACTGGATCATCCTCGGGGCCAGCTTCATGTGCTGGCCGAGTTTCATGTGTTGGGAGGTCTCGAACCGCATGGAATCCTTCCTGTGAGCCTCCGGGCCGTGCTCCTCGAGCGATCACTCCAATCGCCGTCGTCCTGCTATGGCATCGGCCAACACGGCCTTGTTGGCGTACTCCAGCGGTGCTCCCATCGGCAAACCTCGTGCCAACCCCGACACAATCAGTTCGGGTTCTCCAGATTCTCTGCGCGTCGCGGCGAGGGTGTGGAGTTCCTGGGCGAGAAAGACCGCGGTTCCATCGCCCTCGAAGGTTGGGTTGAGTCCGAGAACAATTTCGCGGATGGGCGTGCCACCGGCGTTGTGGGCTGGGTCTTTGACGCGATCGAGGAGATCGTTGATGGTGAGGTCGCCGGGGCCGACGCCTTCGAGGGGGTTGAGTCGGCCGAGGAGGACGTGGTAGATGCCCTTAAAAGTGGCGGTTTCTTCGAGGGCCATGAGGTCTTTGGGTTGCTCGACGACGAGGACGAGAGCGCGGTCGCGGGCGGGATCCTCGCAGATGGCGCACGCCTCGGACTCCGATAAGTTGCTGCAAATGCGGCAGTTGCGGATCTTTGTCTTGGCATCCTCGATGGATCTGGCGAGGGCCTTGGCGTCTGCGGAGTCGGACTTGAGGATGTGGAGGGCGAGGCGTTCGGCGGATCGCCGTCCGACGCCTGGGAGCGAGGCGAGGCGTTCGATGAGCGTTTCGACGGGCTTGGGATAGGCCAGTCGCCGTCGGGGTGCGGTTGCGTATGGCTGTCGCGGGGGCATGGGGAATGCTACGGGGCGAGTTTCGGTGGATGGAATTCCGGGTTTCCCTGACGCGCGCAGGGTGTTGGTTCACAACGACTTGAAAAGTCTTGCGGAGTCTTTGCGCTGTTCGGGTTGCAACGGATCGAGATGGGTGTAGATTGGTGCTTCGGCGTGCGGAAGCGCTCGTCGGATGAGTTCAACCACGCCGCGGGCCTCGACTACTTCGAGGCTTGCGAGTGCGTGATCAAGGACGGCAGCCTATCCCGAGGGAGAGAGGGAGGGCTGTTGTCCTTTTTGGGGTATGCTGAGCCGGCGGTGGAGTTGTGTGTGTGACGGATGGTCTAGTGATGGAGTGGACCCGATGTCGCAGGCCGGGGATCGGATGGTGTCGGCGGGGTGGCGGGGGAAGCAGCGGATCAGTCTGCGTGGGGTGGCGCGGGGTCAGCGGCGGTTGCTGCTCGCGTTTCTGGCGATGGTGTTGATGTACATCGGGGCGATCGCATTGGGGGCCGGGTCGATCCCGGTATCTGCCGAGTTGTTCGGCGTGGTTCGTGGTTTTCTGTTGGTTGGACTTCTCGGATCGGGGATCGTGGTGATCGTGCTCGCGGCGATGCTGAACATCGCGATGGGTCGGAACATCGTGATGGTGGTCATTGGGTCGCTGTTGATGGTGGTGCCGCTGATTGGGTTGTTGTTGCTGGTGTCGACGAGTTCGCACGCGACGAAGTTGCTGAAGAAGCATGGGGTCAGGGTGGGGCTGCTGGGGCCATCGGCGACGGAGGTCGAGCGATTGGTGGATGGCGCGTGCGACTCGTGCGGCTACGACGTTCGTGGGTTGACGAGCGAGCGATGCCCGGAATGCGGCGGCGTGATCGCTCGTGGCGGATGAGATTGGAGCGTGTGTCGTGAGAATCGTGTGAATGCGTGCGAGGTGTGTGCGGAGGTTGGCTCGTGCCGCTAGAATCGCCCGTTCTTCTGTTTGATCATGCCGACACGCGCTCCACTGGTCATCGTTGCGAATCGCCTGCCCGCGTCTGTGGTGGGAAAGGGAGCGAACGCGAAGTGGAAGACGAGCCCCGGGGGGTTGGTGGCGGCGCTGAAGCCGGTGCTGGAGCGGCGGGGCGGGGTGTGGATCGGGTGGGATGGTGGGACTGGGACGGCGCCGAGGCCTGTGAAGGTGGAGGGGTTGGATCTCCGCGCGGTGGGTTTGTCGCGTGAGGAGGTCGATGCGTATTACGGCGGTTTCAGCAATACCACGATCTGGCCTTTGTATCACGACGCGATTGTGACGCCGGAGTTCCATCGGACGCAGTGGGAGGCGTACCAGACGGTGAACAAGCGGTTCGCGTCGGCGGCGATCCGGGTGAGCGACGACAAGAGTCTGATCTGGGTTCACGATTATCAGTTGCAGTTGGTGCCGAAGATCATCCGGGAGCGGCGCGAGAAGGCGAGGATCGGATTCTTCTTGCACATTCCGTTCCCGCCGGACGAGTTGTTCGCGTGGCTGCCGTGGCGTGGGGCGATCGTGCGCGGTCTGCTGGGGGCGGACGTGATCGGGTTCCACACGCCGCTGGGCGTGGAGAACTTTGTCCGCGCGGCGAAGCGATATGCCGGGGCGCAGGGGAACGAGAAGGAACTCCGCGTGGACGGTCGGAGGGTGCGGGTGATCTCGTGCCCGATCTCTATCCCGACGTCGGAGTTTGAGGCAGCGGCGGCAAACCCAATCGTGCGCCAGCGGGCGGCGGACATCAAGCGTGAACTCGGCGGGCGGAAACTGCTCCTTGGAGTGGATCGGCAGGACTACACCAAGGGGATCCCGCTGCGATTGAAGGCGTACGAGGAGTTGCTACGTGACAAGAAGATCTCGTCGAACCAGGCGGTGATGTTGCAGATCGCGGTGCCGAGCCGGGAGCATGTGCCGGGGTACGACGAGACGAGAGAAGAGGTCGAGCACATCGTCGGTCGGATCAACGGAGATTACAGCCAGCCCGGGCGCGTGGCGGTGCACTATTTCCGGCGATCGCTCGCGCGGGACGAGTTGGTGGCGTACTACCTGGCGGCGGACGCGATGCTGGTGACGCCGTTGCGTGATGGCATGAACCTGGTGGCGAAGGAGTATGTCGCGTGTCGGAGCGACCTGACGGGGGCGCTGGTGCTGAGTGAGTTTGCCGGGGCGGCGAAGGAGTTGCGTCGAGCGATCCTGGTGAACCCGCGGGACACCGAGTCGTTCAAGCGGGCGATCCTGGATTCGCTGCGCATGCCGGCGAAGGAGAAGCGCGAGCGGATGGCGACACTGCGGAGCGTGGTGCGACGGCGTGACGTGCACGTGTGGTCGCGGGAGTTCATGGGCACGCTGGCTTCGTAGTGGGTTCTTCACGCATGTCCCGAGACCACACGATGTCGCTCACGCGTCTCCAGTCGATCGCCCGATCGCCGCTGCTCCTGGTGGCGAGCGACTTTGACGGGACGATCTCGCCTTTGGTTTCGACGCCTTCGGAGGCGCGGATCGATGCGCGGTGTGCTGAGGCGCTGGCGCGGCTGGCGGCGCTGCCCTGCACGTTTGTGGCGGTGATCTCGGGGCGCGGGGCGGCGTGGCTTCGCGAGGCGACACGCGCGATGCCCGGGGCGATGCTGTATGGGAGCCACGGGGCCGAAGAAGTGATTGGGACGAGGGCGGGAGATGGCGACATCGTGGTCGATGTTTGCGACAACGGGGCTGTGGCGCGTGTGGGCGAGGCGTTCGACGCGCTCGCGGCGAAGTGGCCGGGGTGTCTGGTCGAGCGGAAGGCGGTGGGGGTCGCGTTCCACTATCGGCAGGCGGACCCGTCGTCGGTTTCGGACATTGTGGCGGAGGCGGAGCGGGCGGCGACGGTGCCCGGAGTGGTGGTTCGGCATGGATCGATGGTGGTGGAAGCGGCGGCGTCCACGAAGACCAAGGGTGACGCGGTCAAGCGGGCGGCGTATCGATCGGGCGCTTCACAGGTGGTCTTTCTGGGCGACGACACGACCGACGAGGACGCGTTCTTGGCGCTGAGCGAGCACGATGTGAGCGTGAAGGTCGGCGAGGGGGAGACGAGCGCGGTCGAGCGCGTGGGGAGCGTGAAGGAGGTCGCGGCGGCGCTCGAGGCCTTGGCGCACGAGCGGGAGGCGTGGCTGGGTGAGCGGGCGCTGGTGCCGATCCAGAACCATTCGATTCTGTCGGATCAGCGGACGATCGCGCTGGTGTCGCCCGATGCGCGAGTGTCGTGGCTGTGTGCGCCAAGGATCGATTCATCGGCGCTCTTTGCGGAACTGCTGGGCGGCGAGGACGCGGGATTCTTTGCGGTGGAGGCCGAGGACGGGCGGAAGCCGCTGTCGCAGGCGTACCTGCCGAACTCGATGCTGCTGCGGACGGACTGGGGCTCGTTCTGGGTGACGGATTATCTGGATTGCTCGAGCGGGCGCGGATATCAGCGCGCGGGGCGGACGGATCTGGTGCGAGTGATCGAGGGGAAGGGGCGCGTGCGCGTGCGTCTGGCGCCGAGGCAGGATTTCGGACGCAGCGGGACGACGGTCGTCGTGCACGAGCTCGGGCTTGAGTTGATGGTGGGGTCGGACCCGTGCGTGGTGCACGCGCCGGGCGTGGCGTGGCATGTCCACGACGATGGCACGCACCACACGGCCGAGGCGATTGTGGATCTTGACGCGATCCCCGGCGGCGAGGTGGTTCTCGAGTTGCGGTATGGCACGGGAAACCTCAAAGCGAGCGTGGTGCCCGAGTCGCAGCGGCGGATATTGACGCAGGGGCTGTGGTCGGGGTGGGCGGAGTCGTTGCGCGTGCCGATGGAGTATCGGGATGTGGTTGTGCGGAGCGCGCTGGCGATCAAGGCGCTGGCGCACGGGCCCTCTGGGGCGATCGCGGCGGCGGCGACGACGAGTCTGCCCGAGCAACTGGGGGGCGTGCGGAACTGGGACTATCGGTTCTGCTGGCCTCGGGACGCGGCGATGGCGGCGAGCGCGCTGCTGCGGCTTGGGAACACGGGGTTGGCGATGAACCTTACGGATTGGCTGGTGGGCGTGGTGGATCGACTCGATTCGCCGGCGCGGCTGCGCCCGATCTATGCCGTGCGTGGCGAGGATCTCGGACCCGAGGCGGAGATCGGGGATCTTCGCGGGTATGGCGGGAGCCGGCCGATCCGGATCAGCAACGCGGCGTCGCAGCAGGTGCAGCTCGATGTCTTCGGGCCGATCGTGGACATGGTGGCGACGATGGCGGAGCGTGGCGTGGGGATCTCGCCAGATGCGTGGCGGCTGGTGCGTTCGATGGTGCAGGCGGTCGAGGCGCGATGGGAGGAGCCCGACCACGGGATCTGGGAGATCCGCGGAGCCCGGCGGCATCACGTGCACTCGAAGGTGATGTGCTGGCACGCGGTGGACCGCGCGCTCGTGGTGCATGAGGCCGTGCTGGGGAAGGATCACACCGAGTGGCACGCGCTGCGCGATCGGATCCGGGACGACGTGCTGGCGCAGGGGTGGAACGAGAAGGCTCGGGCGTTCACGACGTCGTACCAGTGTGAGGACCTGGACGCGGCGGCGCTGACGATCGGGCTGACGGGGCTCCTGCCCCACGACGATCCTCGATGGGCGATGACGGTGGACGCGGTGGACAAGGGATTGCGCGAGGGGGCGACGGTGTATAGGTATCGATGTGATGACGGATTGCCGGGGAACGAGGGCGGGTTTGTGATTTGCGCCTGCTGGCTGGCTGAGGCGTTTGTGACGTTGGGACGGCTGCGTCAGGCGAAGGATCTGCTCGATGGCGTGATCGCGCAGGCGGGCCCGACGGGATTGCTCGCGGAGCAGTGGGACCCGGCTCATTCGATGGCGCTGGGGAACTTTCCGCAGGCGTACTCGCACCTTGGCGTAATCAACGCGGTGTTGGCGCTGACGAGGGCGGGTGGGCGATAGGGGAGACCCACCTCGGTGAGGCGGGCCGCCAAGACCACAGAAACCAGATCAACACCCGGCCTGGAATCTCGTGATGAAATAGAGCAGGTCGTCGATAGTGACGCCGGCGTCGCGGGTGCCGGTGCCTGTACCGTCGTCGATGTCGGCCTCGATGGCGCCGGTGGCGAAGATGGAGATGTAGTAGAGCAGATCGTCGATGGTGACGCCGCCGTCGGGTGTGCCTGTGCCTGAGCCGTCGTCGACGTCGGCGGTGCAGCCCGAGGCGACGAGGATGGTGAGATTGTCGATGGCCCAGGACTCGTCTTCGAGGGGCTGGATGCCCGGGCCTTCCATGAGGAACTCGATGGTTGCCGTGGTGCCCGAGTGGGGGATGTGGGTGAAGGTCGGGTCGAGGGTCATGTCGTACGCGCTGTCGGTGTAGAAACTGCCGGGGCCGGAGAAGCCGAGGTCCACGCGGCGCGCGAGTTCGACGCCGGGCGGCGGGACGTAACTCTGGATCTGGCTGGAGGTGGCGTTGGCGAATGATTCGCGGAAGATCTGGACGCCATCGATGGTGATGCGGAAGAAGTCGCCCGAAGGGAAGGTGCCGGTGCCATCAAGGGAGTCGATGGCGGCGAAGAGGAACTGCAGTGAGATGGAGTTGTGGGGTGGGATGCCCGTGAGCGAGAGTGTCACCGGATTCCCGGTCGGGGAGCGGAGGAACTGACCGGAGAACTGTCCACCCGAGGGCCCGAGGCCGGCGAATCCCTGGACGCCGGTGAGCGTGGCAACGCCGGGATCGATCTGTGGTGAGATGGTCGAGTCAAAGATGTTGGAATAGACCACGGTGTCGGCACTCGCGGAGGCGAGACCAATGGCGGCGGTCGCGAGCACGGTCGCGACGCGTTGGATTGTGCGTGACATGGCGGGAGACTCCCAGGCGGTTGTGCCGCGGGAGCGCATTGTCACTTGAAGACGAGCTGGCGTCAATAGGAATACGAACGTGGCATGCTGATCGTCCGAGAACGCGAAACGGCGGGCCACCGGGAGGACGCCGATCAGCAGCCGGCGTTGAATCGGGCGAGGTAGTAGAGGAGGTCGTCGATGGTGACGCCGCCGTCCTGGGTGCCTGTGCCCGTGCCATCGTCGACGTCGGCGCTGGTGAGGCCCTGGTTGAAGATCGCGAGGTAGTAGAGGAGATCGTCGATGGTGACACCGCCGTCTGGTGTGCCGGTACCTGTGCCGTCGTCGACGTCGGCGATGCACTGGGGGACAACGGTGATGGTGATGGTCTGGTACTCCATGATGAGGGGCGTGGTATTCTCGTTGAGTTCGATGTTGAAGTTGTAGACGCTGAGGTTGTTGAAGGCCCACGAGCCGACGGCTCCGAGGATGTCGACGGAGTTGAGCGTGGGATCGGGGTCGGGCGGCGTGGGGGGGATGCTGTTGAAGGTTCGGAGGAAGGCGATGCCGAAGTTTGCGGGGGTCATCTCGAGGGGGATCTGCACGTCGATGTCGGTGCCCTGGGAGATGAAGAAGCCGTCGGCGCGCGGGTCGTTGTTTCGGAGGCAGAAGTAGGCCGGGGGCGTGGAGGGCGTGGATCGGAGGGTGGTGGTGACGGTGCCGATGGTGAGGGAGAAGGTGTTGGGGTAGAAGCGGTAGCCGCGGGTGACACCCGGGAGGTTGGAGCTGTCGAGGAAGTCGGTGGAGTCGAGGTCGATGGTCATGGTGACGGGCGCGCCGGGGCCGATGCCGGCGAAGGTGCCGCTGACGAAGGCGTTGTTCTCGACGACGCCGGTGACGGTGACGCGGACGATCTCGGCGTGGGCGGCGGTGGCGAGGGCGAGGGCGAGGGGGACGATGCGGGCGAGCGCGGTGGTCATGCGGTTCATGGATCACTCCGGGGAGTCTGGATTCATCACGAGGCTGTTCGACAAACTTCCGCGGAGGGCTCTCGCCATTCGCGGGAGTGGGTGTAAAGGGTTTTTTAGTTCCGACGACGACGCGTGGCGAGAAGGCCCGAGACGCCGAGGAGTGCGAGTGCTCCGGGTGTGGGGATGGTGGTCACGAAGACGCCAGAAGAGCCGTCGGTGAAGTCGAGTTCGAAGGCGAGGAGGCCCGACTCGCTGAGGCTCTGGGTGCGGCCGTCCTGTCCGCCGGACTGGGCGATACCGCCCAGCGAGCTGATCGTGCGGAAGTCACCGGGCGCGACCTCGAAGAGATCGGAGGTGCGGGCGATGAGGCAGATGCCAGTGCCCGGGACGTAGGCGAAGAGACCGGAGTTGTTGCCGCCGGCGCCGCCCGCGATGCCGGCGCCATTGAGCGTCGCCTGGAAGACGACCTGCCCGAGGGTGTTCATGGTGATGCTGCTGAAACTGGTGAAGTACGCGTCACCGCCGAGGGGCGCGCCTCCGACGATGGCGATGTCGCCGGGCGTGGTGGCGTTGCTGCTGCGGGCGATCTTGCTGAAAGTGTCGGTGGCGGAGTCCATGGTGAAGAGCACGTTCTGCCAGCCCGTGGGTGCGCCGGTGAGCGAGGCGGTGAGGGCGAGGTCGTCGGCGCCTGTGAGGACCTGATTCGAGAACGAACTCCACGACGTGCCGGCGAACTCTGTGCCGTTGGCGTTCTGGATGGCGGGAAGAGACGTGCCCTGGCGCGCCACCTGGCGGAGCGTGCCCGAGCCGGCGTCGGTGAAGAGTGAGGAGGTGCTGGTCTGCACGGCCGCCGCGTCTCGGAGTGAGGAGATGAACGAGACGTGTCCGGCGTTGTTGAAGCCAACGGCGCTGGTGCCCAGGCTGCGGTAGAGGTCGGTGCTGGGTGCGCCGGTCGCATCGGGGGCGGCGTTGCCATTGCGGGCGATGACCTCGAGCGAGCCCGATCGGTTCGAGGAGATCATGGCGGAGTTGCTGCCCACGCCTGTGCCTGTGGTGACGCTGCCTTGGAGGGCCGAGTTCACGGCGAAGCGCCCCGAGCCGTTCATCGTGAGGGAGAGGTTCTGGAACGCGCCCACGCGGACCGTCCCACCCGGGTCGATCGAGGTGACGGCGTCGTTCTGGCGGAGGGCGAGCGTCGTCGCGCCCGGGGTGCCGGTCCAGATGGCGTTGGCGTTGGCGTTGGGCGCCGTGATCGTGACGGGCGGCGAGCCCGTGCCTGTGGTGAGCGAGCCGATGTAGCCGATGTGTCCGGCGTTGTTGAAGAGGGGCATGCCGGTCGCACTTGTGTTGTAGGTTGCGCCGCCCGTGCCTGGCGCGGTGTCGCCGGCGAGCAGGACGCGTGTCGGGGTGCCCGAGTTGGTGCCGAAGAGTCCCGTGCTCGCGCCCATACGGAAGGCCCACTCGCCCGAGTTGTTGATCTGTGGCGAGTTGACGACACTCGTGCCCGTGATGTACGTGCCGCCGCCGGGCATCGCGCCGCCGCCGAGGACGACGTTGGTGTTGGCGACGCCGGCGTGGATCCACATGCCCTGGCTGGCGTCATTCGAAGCGACGGCACGGAATGCGGCGCCCCCGCTTGAGTTGATGGAAGGTTGATGCTGACCGATCGACGTGAAGGTCACGCCCGGTCCCATGCCTGGGCCAAGCGGGCCATCGGTGCCGGTGAGGGCGATGGTGGTCACGGGAAGTGTGCCGGCGAGCGACACGGAAGTGCCCGCAACGAGCGCGAGAGCGCCAACAGCACGACGATACAGATCACACGAAATCATGACAGTGTCTCCTCTCCTCCAGCCGCTGGGCCGGAGTGTTGGGACATTGTCTCTCGGACGGACGAAATCCGCAAGCCTATATGAAGATTTCTCTAGAGAATAATTTTAGATGGGCACTGGGTACTTTGGAGTTGTTAGCATCCGCTATAAAAATGGGGGAGATATTCGAGGAGGTCGTCGATGGTGACGGCTCCGTCGCCGGTGGTGTCGGCGGAGGCGTCGCCGGCCTGGAAGAGGCTCACATAGAGGAGAAGGTCATCGATGGTGACGCCGCCGTCGAGGTCATAGTCGGCGGCACAGTGGGTCTCGACGATGAGCGAGCCCTGGGTGAAGACGAGGTAGCCGACGAGGATGGAGGGGCTGATGACAACGTTGGTGAGGGAGAAGGAGATGGTGTTGTCGGCGTTGGCGGAGGCGCTCAGGGTGAGGCCGAAGGTGACAGGGATGCCGCTGACGGTGGTGTTGGTGGTGAAGGACTGGGATGGGAGGGCGTAGGGATGGGTGGCAGTGGGGTTGTTGCCGGAGCCGCGGAGATTCTGGGAGGCTCCGGGCTGGAGACCCTCGACGACGGTGGTGAGGGGCGTGGGCTGCGGGTAGAGCGAGCCGAGAGCGACGCCCTGACCTTGGACCATGGTGTCGTCGCTGAAACGGAAACTGTACCGGTAGGCGGGCGTGAGGGTGTTGGGGGCGCTCGATCGGGACTGGTTGGTGGCGTTGCGAATCTGAAGGCCGGCAAGGTTGATGCTCGTGGAGGTCTGGGCGTGGGCGGTGCTCACGCCGAGTGCGAGTGAGGCGGCCGCGATGATGAGGAGTTTGATTGGGGCGTTGGTGCGCATGGGGTGCTCCGGCGATGACGTGTTCAATTGTGCGCGAGATTCGTGACGGATGCTAGTGAAATTGTGATTTGGTGGATTGAAAGTGCTTCGCGGTTGGACTTTCAGAGTCTCAGAGTCGTTTCGTCCGAGAATGCCGAGTCGAGGAAGTGGTCAGAGGGCCGAACGAGAGCCGAAGATGGACGAGCAGGGCGAGAGGACAGGTCTTGAAGTTGGGCAATCGACGTTGTGTGATGGCGTTTATTCATTGGAACGAGGGGTTGGTTGAGCGGGTTTTGAGATGGCATGGATCGGAGGCGGGCGATGAGAGTTGCAGGACAATCTGTGGGCGGTGTGTTCCGGTCGGGCGCAGCTCGGTCGGTGGCGTGTGTGTGCGCTTCTGCCATGTTGCTGGCTTTGGGCTCGCCCGCGATCGGGCACTTTGGTGACCCGCCCACACCTGGAGCAGACGAGGTTGCGTCTGCGAAGTTGGAGGGCGGGTATAAGTTGTCGCGTGGGCCGTATCGCGTGAGCGTGGCGCGGGCGACGGTGCATGATGAGGCACGCGACAAGGACCTTGAGGTGGTGATCCGATCGCCCCGTGTTGAGAAGACGCCGGCGAAGGGGGCGGAGCCGGTCGCGTTTCCGATGATTGTGTTCTCGCACGGGATGGGCGGCTCGGGGGAGACGTTCTCTGAGTTGGCCGAGCATTGGGCGAGCCATGGGTATGTGGTGGTGCTGCCGACGCACGCGGACTCGCTGAAGTTCCGTTCGCGCGAGGAGCGGCGTGACTTCGTGCGCAGCCCGCGCGAGGCGACGCGGACGGTGGACCTGGCGCAGCGCGTGGGCGATGTGAAGTTTCTGCTCGATTCGATTGACTCGATCGAGAAGGAGGCGGGGCTGACCGGGAAGGCGACGATCGATCGCGAGCAACTCTTTGTGGCGGGGCATTCGGCCGGCGCGTTCACGGCCCAACTCGCGATCGGGATGAAAGCACGCGGGCAGCAGGTTGTCGGCGAGCGGGGGCTCTCGCTCACGAGTATCGGGGACGCGCGGCTCAGGGGGGCGATCATCATCTCGGGGCAGGGCGTGGTAGGCGGGGCGCTCACGAAGGAGTCGTGGGACTCTATCGACAAGCCAATTCTGACGATCACCGGATCACTCGATACATCGCCGGCGTCGAATCAGACGCCCGAGAGTCGGCAGGATTCGTTCACCTATTCGCGCGGGCGAGCGAAGAGCGGGCCCGCGGCGTACTTGCTGTTTATTGAAGGGGCGACGCACTCGAGTTATGCCGGGAAGAGCGCGTCGAAGTTGCTGGGCGAGAAGGCGACGACGCCTTCGAAGGTGATCACCGATGCCGTGGCATCGAGCACGCTCGCGCTTCTGGACTTGGTGGCGAAGGGTGATGAGGAGGCGAAGAAGTATCTGGAGAGTGAGGCGATCGAGGGGATCTCGAAAGAGGCGGTGCGGTGGGAGTGGAAGTGAGATGGGAATGAAAAACGCGGCCTGGAGATGGGCCGCGTGAGAAGTGCATTGAAGTTGTGGGTGTGTGGCTTACCAGCCGGAGCCGCCGCCACCGCCGCCGCCTCGACGGTATCCACCGCCACCGCCGCCACCGCCGCCACCACCACCACCGAAGCCGCCGCGGCCGCCGCCGCCGCCGAAGCCGCCACGGCCGCCGCCGCCACCTGCCGGACGCGGCTCGCGCGGGCGTGCCTCGTTGACGACGATCTTGCGACCCTGGAGGTCGTAGCCGTTGAGGGCTGTGATCGCCGCATTCCCCTCGGAGTCATTGGGCATCTCGACGAAGCCGAAGCCCTTGGAGCGTCCCGTTTCGCGATCGAAGATCACGGAGGCGCGCTCGACCTGGCCGTGCTGTGAGAAGAGTTGTTCGAGGTCGCCATCGGTGGCGGAGTACGGGAGATTGCCAACAAAGATATTCATCATCGACTAACCGAACCTTTACCCGAGGATTGAACAAGACACCAGAACCGCCGCGGACACTCGGGCTAGATCGGCTTCGGTCCACCATCCCGGCGGGTGAACGGAACATCTCCGGACCACCAGCCGAGCCGGGACAATATACCACCGGTGCGGTTGCGGCACAACGGGAAGCATGTGGAACGACGGTGTGTCAGGCCGTGTAAACGTTTGCAGTTTGTCCGACTGCGGGAATGTCACGCGGCCAAAAGTGCGCTCCCGGAGGGCTTGGTGGCCGTTTCCGGGAGCGCGCGAGAGGTAGAAGGTCCGGTCTTGATTCATGCGAGATCGAGGTTGTGGCGTCTCAAAAAGACCGCGGACCGGGGTGAACCGGTCCGCGGCGAGTGATCAACATGTGACCCAAGTTCGGGTCTGGTCGGGCTTAGCAGCCGGCGTTGAAGCGGGCGAGGTAGTAGAGGAGGTCGTCGATGGTGACGCCGCCGTCCTGGGTGCCGGTGCCGGTGCCGTCGTCCACGTCGGCGGATACATCACCGAGGTTGAAGATGGAGAGGTAGTAGAGGAGGTCGTCGATGGTGACGCCGCCGTCGGGGGTGCCGGTGCCGCTGCCGTCGTCGACGTCGGCGACGCATGCGGGGGTGCCGGAGCAGTCATTGATGGGCGTGGCGGAGTTGCGCGGCGCCGGGGTCGAGCGGTAGAAGTCGACGTCGTTGTTGTCGGTGTCCTGGCAGCCGCCGTTGAAGCGGAACGAGGCGACGGTGTTGCCGAGCGAGCGAGCGGCTCCGTGTCCCTCGAAGGAGGCGAGGGGGCTGGCGCCGTTGCTGCCGTAGCCGAGACGGTCCATGATGGCCGGGTCGGTGAAGGAGGTGAGGGTCGCGCCTGTGTTGGAGAGGAACATCATGCCGTCGGAGGAGCTCATGGTCATGGCGCCGCTCGCGTCGGGCGTGGGGAGTGGCGTGGTGCCGCCGGTGCCCGCGGCCTGCTGGACGAGGAAGTACTGGCCGGGCTGGATGATGCCCGAGGGGATCTGGAAGTAGTTGGCGACAACGGTGGGCAGGGGGAAGTCGAGGGCGGTGCCGTTGGCGCTGAGGCGCTGGAGTGACCAGCCGGTGATGTCGACGGGGGTGGTGCCGCGGTTGAAGAGTTCGACGAAGTCGTTGGTGAAGTCGGCCCCGGTGTTGCCGCCGCCGCCGTAGAGCTGGCTGATGACGACGGTGGAGGCGGAGGAGGTGCAGGCGCCGACGTTGGTGATGTCGAAGGAGGTGGTTGCGGTGCGCGACTGGGCGTCGGCGATGTTGATGGTGATAGAGACGAGGGCGGGGGATCCGGCGGGGATGGTGTACAGGACGCCATAGAACCCGTCGCCGGCGACGGGGTCGCCGTTGGTGCCGTCATCGACCATGCTCACGATGCCGCCACCGATGGAGGTGAGGTCAGCGGAGACGGTGAGGCCTGTCGAGGCGGGCTGCTGGCCCGGGGTGACGGCGGCCACGAGGAGTTGGGGGATGTCCTGGCAGGCGGCGAGGGAGCCGGTGAAGACGACGGCGGGGTTGCAGTTGGTGACGGTCACGACGACCGAGGCGTTGCCGGTGCGGCTCTGGGCGTCGGTGATGGTGATCGGGATGCTCTGGTTGCCGAAGAAGAAGGAGGAGGCCGCGGTTTCGGCGGTGTAGATCATGTCACCGGCGACGGCATCGGGGGCGACGCCGTTGTCGAGGAAGGCGAGGCCCGGGCCGCCGCCGAGGGCGGTGGTGTCACCGGAGACGGCGATGCCCGTGGACGTGGGGCTGGCGCCGGGGTGACGGCCACAGTCATGACGACGTTGGCGTTGAGGCAGACGGGGTTGGGCGTAGAAGCGCCGATGCCCGAGGGGGGCGTGCTGGCGGAGCAGACGTTGAAGGGAGAGGCGCTGTTGCGCGGATTGGGGGCGAGGACGGCGAAGTCGGCCGCGTTGTTGTTGGAGTCCATGCAGCCGTCGTTGCCGCGAAGGATCGCGGTGGTGTTGGCGGTGCCGGCGGCCTGGGTGCCTTCGAAGCAGGAGACAGTTCCGCTGCCCCAGCCGACGAGGTCGACGAGGGCGGGATCGGTGCTCGGGCAGGCGCCGACGAGAGCGACGGCGTTGTTGGTGAGGGCGACGCGTGCGCCCGAGCCGCCCATCGCGATGGTGCCGATGACGTCCGGAGTGGGAAGGGGCGTGGTGCCGCCGGCGCCGGCGGCCTGCTGGATGAGGTAGTACTGGCCGGGCTGGAGGACGACGGTCCCGCCGCCGATGACGCCGGGGATGGCGGTCAGGGCGGTGAATGAGGCGCCGCCCGCAGAGCCGTACTGCACGGCCCAGCCGGAGATGTCCACGGGGGTCGAGCCGCGATTGAAGAGTTCGATGAAGTCGTTGGTGTAGGTGGCGCCGGAGTTGCCGCCGCCGCCGTAGGCCTGGCTGATGACGACCTGGGCGTTGGCGCTACCCGCCGCGAAGGCGAGGGCGGCGCACGCCGCGAGACACGTGTTTTTGAAGGACATTCGCATGGATCAACCTCTCGAAAAAATGGTGGACGTCGTGGTCACACACAAGACGCTTCGAACGGCTCCTCTCGCGACGACCGCGAGTGGATAGACGACGGATGGGTGGCGGTTGAAGGCGAGAGAAGGGCACGAACGCCGGCCTTGCCTTGGTGGCCCCATCGAATGGGCCGACCTTGGGAGGTCGTCGTCGAACGTGGTCGAGTGTTGATTCTGGAGATGGACCCGGCCGGTCGCCCGAAGGAGCCTCCGCCGACTCGTGGTCAGCGAGGAATCCAGGGTTCACGGCTCGGAATATGAACCGGGCCCCTTTGGGACTCCAGTTCGGGTCTTGGCGACCCCAGGACACACATCTCACCCAATCTCGACTCTTCCACCACTAGAGTATGGATTGGGGGGGTGATGTCAACGCGATTCGGGGGTTGGACAACAGAAAATGTCGATCTTTGCGCGTCCGTAATAGTCTGTGCGGTCACAACTTGGGGAAGACGCGGAGGATTGATGAAGGCAAGGGACCATGCGGGTGTGGGGTTCGCAACTCCCGTGTCCCCAAGGCCTTGTCGTGAGAGTCTTCGTGTGGTAATCGGACCTTCGCGGGGGTTGGGAGGGGGTAGGGAGAACGCCAGAACGCGAAGGAAGAGGGAACATGGAGGGCAAAGGCAGATTGGGATCAGAAAATGCGGCGCGCAGAACCTTGGCGCACTCACTCACCGTTGGTCAATTCCTGTAGGCCATGTCCCCGCGCCATGATGCCCGGTGTCAAAGCCTGTCGTCTGTACCTCTAGCACCCGGCGTTGAATCGGGTGAGGAAGTAGAGGAGGTCGTCGATGGTGACGCCGCCGTCGGGGGTGGCGGTGCCGCTGCCGTCGTCGACGTCGGCGGCGATGGAGCCGAGATTGAAGATGTTTAGGTAGTAGAGGAGGTCGTCGATGGTGACGCCGCCGTCGGGTGATCCTGTGCCGGTGCCGTCGTCGACGTCGGCGACGCAGGAGGGCGTGCCATTGCCAGTGGTGAAGGCGATGTAGGTTTGCTGCTGGAACTCAAGGAAGTGGGTTCCGAACTCGAATGTGTTCGAGATGTGGGTGTTGAAGAAGTGGAGCGAGACGAAGTAGTCGGTGTTGGGTTGGAGTGTGTTGGCGAGGATCAGCAGGCTGGTCGCGGTCGGGGGGAGATTCTCAAAGACGGGCGTGGCCGGGCCGTTCATCTCTGAGACGACGATGAGTGTGCCGCCCTGGGCGTTGGGGGTTGGCGTGAAATCGTTGAAGACGAGGGTGAAGGGAGAGTCGGTCGGCATGCCGTGGATGGTGTTCCAGGTGGTGCTGGAGAAGGCAGGGATCTGCGCGGGCCAATCACCCAGCCCGAAGGGTTGGGTGATGGTCTCGGTCACTTGGCCAAGCGTTCCATCGGTGATGGTCCAGTCATAGTCATTGGCCGGCCAGGCGGCGAGGAGCGCGCCGCGGGTCGGGGCGGTGATGGCCTGCGAGAAGTAGGAGAGACCGTCGGGCGAGCCGAGGCTCTCGTTGAGGAAGATGTTGTCGGTGACGTAGACATCGGCGGCGTCGTCGGTGTTGGTAAGACCAAGCGTGAGCGTCACGGAATGATCGGTCGTGATGGTGGGCGGGTTGGAGCCGGTCTGGGGATATTGCGAGAGGTAGGTGAGGTTGGTGTAGGTGACCTGAGCGCTCGAGAGCGCGGGAAGAGACGTGATCGCGAGGAATGAGACGATGGCGGACCGGGACAGGCGCGTTGGTGTCATGTCGGAGACCTCTGTGTATGGACTGTCAGACGGTGGGTGCGGTCACGATGCACAAGCAATAGCGAGGCAAAACGACGCACATGAACTTGTGAACGGATCTACCACCATACAACGAACGGCCGAATGGTCAAGTAAAAAAACCGGATTCCCAAGGAAATCAAGGGGAGTTGGCTACTCGAGATTGAAGATTTCCGGACTTGAGTTGCCCATGTTTACACGATGCCGAATGGGATCGGATGGTGGTGCATCAGCACCCGGCGTTGAATCTGGTGAGGAAGTAGAGGAGGTCGTCGATGGTGACGCCCCCGTCCTGGGTTCCGGTGCCGCTGCCATCGTCGACGTCGGCGGCGATTGAGCCGAGGTTGAAGATGTTGAGGTAGTAGAGGAGGTCGTCGATGGTGACGCCGCCGTCGGGGGTTCCGGTGCCTGTTCCGTCGTCGACGTCGGCGACGCAGGGGAGGCCGACGAAGTGGGTGGCGTCGTCGAGGTTGATCCAGCCGATGTTTTCGGCCCAGGCGTAGCCGCGGAAGCGGTTGGCGGCGGCGTCGAATCGTGCGGGGTTGCGCGGGCTGGCGAGGTTGCCGCCATCGAAGTTGATCCACCCGGCGTTCTCGCTCCAGGCGTATCCGGAGAGGAATCCGTTGGCGGTGTTGCGATTGACACCGAAGTTCAGCCCTGAGGTGTTGAGGTAGGGTCCGCCGCCGTTGCCGACGTTGATCCATCCGAGGTTCTCGCCCCAGATGAATCCGGAGAGGTGATCGGCGTGGAGGTGGACGCCCTGGGCGCCGGCGGGGGTGCCGGCGTCGCGGAAGTTGAGCCAGCCGCAGTTCTCGCTCCAGGCGAACTTGTCAAAGGGCGAGATGTTCGTTTGAGCCGTCGCGGCGTGGGCGAGGGCGAGAACGGTGAGGAGCATGAGCGTGTGGGGCATACGGATCTTCATTGCTGGTTCCTTGCGATCGGGTGAAAGTAGCGAGAGAGGGTGCGCAACGAGGTAAGGCAAGAGTCAATAGGTGAAGTTGGCGTGCGGATCAGAAGTGATCAACGTGCTGTCAGCGGCGTTGCCGTTCACGGCCGGACTGGAGAAGGATGAGCGGTCCATGATGGGACCGATCAGGTTGTTCGCAGCGATCACCCAGTTGGTGGTGTTGTTGGAGCAGTTGTTCCGAACGATGAAGTTGCCTGCCGAGCTGACGCTGACGCCTCGTAGATTGAAGAGGCAGATGTTTCCTTCGATCCGATTGTCTGTGGAGAGCGTGTGTATTCCCGCGCTGTCCGCGAGGATGGAGCCGTTGGATCCGGCGTGATTCCCGCGGACCGTGCAGGAGACGCCGACCTCGATACCATCCCCTCCGTTCTCGGTGGCGACGCAACCTGAGATGAGCGCGTCGCCGCCCGCGCTCAGGCCGTCGGCACCGTTAGCGGCCGCCACGCATGATGTGAGCACGCATTCATGGGAGCCGACAATACCGTTGAGGGTGTTGGCGTATGCGGTGCAGTTTGTGATCGCGCATCCGGTGCTCGCGAGGATGCCGTTCTGGAGATTGTTGGATGCGGTGCAGTTGGTGATCGTGCAACCGCGGTTGGCGGATATTCCCTGGAGGGAGTTGGTGCCCGCGGTGCACGAGGTGATCGTGCAGTGTCGCTCGAGGACGAATCCACTGCCGCTGTTGTTGAACGCGTTGCAGTCGATGATGGTGGCGTTGTTGTACGTTCCGATGCCGGTTCCCGCGTTGGTGACGGATGAAACTCGCTCGACTCGTGTGGCGTTGGTGACGACCGTTCGCAGGTCGACGCCATCGCCACCCCATGCTCGGATGGTGCCATTGGAGATCGCGATCCCGGAGGCGTTGCTCACGGTGACGCTGATGCCATCGAGCGAGCCTGCGACACCCTGAAGGCTGAGCCCATTGAGGTCGAGTGTCACACCGCTTGCGGCGATCTCGATGCCGTGCTTGCCGACGACGCCACTGATGTTACCGGTGAGGTAGTAGGAGCCGGGTTGGGTGATCTTGAAGAGGCTGTCGGCGTCGCCGGGCGTATTGGTGCTGTTGATGGCGATGCGTGGCTCGACCTCGGTGAGGGTCTTGCCGGTGCTGGTGATGGGGCCAGCGGGTGGATTCAGAGGGCCCGCAGAGAGCCATGCGGCCGAGATCAAAAGTGTTGGAATGGCGATGAACTGAATTTTCCGAGTGAGTGTGATCATGTTGAGGGGTCCGTTACGGGCGTGTGGTCGATGGCAGGAAGGCGAGGCGGTTCTTAGTACGTGAAGTTGGCGTTGGGGTCGGTGGTGGCGAGAGTGCTGGCGGCAGCGTTGCCGAGGACGGCGGGGCTGGCGGGGGCGGAGCGGTCGATGATGGGGCCATAGATGTTGTTGGCGACGATGTCCCAGTTGGTGGTGTTGCCCGTGCAGGTATTCTTGATGATGATGTTTCCTGCGGCATCAACGTCGATGCCGCGATCGGCGGTGGTGCAGGTGTTGCCCTCGATGCGGTTGTCACTGCCGATGACGTTGATTCCGGCGCCAAAGCCGAAGTTTCCATTGAAGGCACAGGTATTGTCTTTGGCAACGCAGCCCGTGCCGAGGACGATGCCATGCAGAGAGTTCACGGTGACGGTGCACCTCGCGACGGTCATGCGTGTGTCGGCGTTGATCCCCTCGTTGCCATTTCCAAAGACGGTGGAATCGAGGATCGCCCCGCCACCGCCGAGGGCGATGATGCCCCGTCCGGTGTTGTTCCCCACGACACAATCGATGACGGTGGAGGCGTGGCCCATGGCGATTCCGGTGCTGGAGTTGAAGGTGGCGGTGCAGCCGGTGATGAGCGTCCGGCTTCCGACGGTGATGCCCGTGGCGTTGTTGTAGACGTTGCAGTGGCGAACGACGCCAATATCGTTGATGGAGATCGCGGAGCCGCCACAGTTCAGCACGTTGAGGTTCTCGAACTCCCCGAGGACGAGCGAGAAGGCGCCGTTGACGCCGTCCCCACCCCAATCCGCGATGGTGCCGTTGCGAACGGTGACCGAGCGTTGGACGTTGGGGATATTTACGCCGTCGAGCGACCCGGCAACACCAATCAGTTTGAAACCGTTGAGATCGACGGTGACTCCGTCGGCTTGGATCTTCAAACCGCTCCTGCCGACGACGCCACTGATGTTTCCGGTGAGGTAGTAGGAGCCGGGTTGGGTGATCTTGAAGAGGCTGTCGGCGTCGCCGGGCGTATTGGTGCTGTTGATGGCGATGCGTGGCTCGACCTCGGTGAGGGTCTTGCCGGTGCCGGTGATGGGGCCGGCGGGGGGGTTGAGAGGGCCGGCGTAGAGGAGGGCGCCGGTCAGCAGCATGGCTGGGAGAGTGAATCGAACGAGTCGAGTGGGATTGTTCTTCATGGTGGATTCCGCGGGTGAGTCGGGCGTTGGAGAGTGGTTGAGGACGAGGTCTATCAATACGAGAAGTTGGCGTTGGGGTCGGCGGATCCTGGAGAGACGCCGCCGGAGTTGCCGACGACGGCGCCGGCGTTGACGCCGAGGACGACCAAGCACTTGTTATTCGCGGCGACGTCCCAGTTGGTGGCGTTGCCGGAGCAGGTGTTGCGGGCGATGAAGTTCCCGGCGGAGTCCACGTCGATGCCGCGATCGTTGGAGAAGCAGTGGTTCCCTTCGATCCGAGAGACCGAGGCTTGTGCCCAGATCCCGGCGCCGTCGCCGAGGTTATTCCCATTGAACGAGCAGGTGTTGCTTTGGATGAGGGCTGATCCGCCTCCGGCCCGGATCCCCGAGAGGGTGTTGAACGTGGCCGAGCAGTTCGAGATCGTGAAGTTGACACCCGAGGTGAATCCGTGCCCCTCGTTCGAGCGAGCGGTGCATGAGGTCACGACGCAATCGACTTGAAAGCTGAATCCATCGCCGATGTTGTCGACCGCGGTGCAGTCGCGCACGACGCACGCCGTGCCCGAGCCGGAGCCGAGGAACCCGTCGTCGCCATTAGTCCTGGCCGCGCATCCGGTGATCACGCAACCGCCGGCAAACGAAACTCCAGCGCCGGCACAGTCGCTCACGGTGCATGCATCAAGCACGCATTGGTTGCCCAGGGAGATGCCCGTCGCGCCCGCGGCGGTCACAATACAACCCTCCACGTGGGATCCTGCCGACGCCGAGATTCCTGTCGAGGTGGTCGTCCGGACAATGCAATTACGAACAATGGACCTCGTGCCGACCTGGAGCCCGATGCCCGTGATGTCCTGCATGTTCACGCGCTCGACGCGTGCCGCCGAGACGGATCCGAGTTGGAGACCGGCGGCGATGGTCGAGATGGCCCCATCCTTGAAGGTGATGTTGGAAAGTGTGGAAAATGCGGTCGCGCCGCTGAGGGATCCGGCCTGGCCGATGATCGAGAACCCATTCAGATCGACGGTCACGTTCGAGGCGGCGATCTCGATCCCGACGCGTCCGGCCGTTACGGTGATGTTCCCCGTCAGGTAGTAACTTCCGGAGGAGGCGATGCGGAACTCGCTGTTCGTGTCGCCGGGCGTGTTGGTGCTGTTGATGGCAACGCGAGGCTCGACCTCGGTGAGGGTCTTGTGGGTGCTGGTGATGGGGCCTGCGGGGGGATTGAGGGGGCCGGCGTAAAGGATCGCGCCGGTCAGGAGCAGGGCCGGGAGGGCGAAGCGGACGAGTCGGAGGTGATTGGTCTTCATGGTGGATCCTGTGGGTGTGTCGGGGACTGGGTGTTGTGGACGATTGTCAATAGGTGAAGTTGGCATTGGGGTCGGTGGAGCCGAGGGCGGCGGCCGCGGTATTGCCGCTCACCGCCGCGCCGGAGGGCGTCGCGACGATGGGGCCATAGGCGTTCCCGATGACAAAGTCCCAGTTGGTGGTGTTGCCCGAGCATCGGTTTTTGATGATGAGGTTTCCGCCGGCGTCCACGTCGATGCCGCGGTCGGCATCGGTGCAGGTGTTCCCCTCGATGACGTTGTCACCGCCCGAGACGAGGATGCCGGCGCCACTGCCCGCGCCGACGCCGTTGCTGTCGCACGTGTTGCCCCGCACGGTGCAGTCGTTGAGCACTTGGATACCGTCGAGGATATTGTTGGTGACGATGCAGTCGACGACATGGCATCCGCTGCCGGTAGTAACGCCTCGAGTCGCGTTGTAGCCCGCGGAGGATTGGGACACAACACACCCGGACGATGTCTGGATGCCGGCGTTGTTGTCGGTCGTCGAACAGCCCGAGATGGTGCACGACGCGCCTGTGGCAATGCCGATGCCGGTGTTCAGGTAGGAGACGGACTGCGAGACGGTGCTGCTGGAATGGGCAAAGATGCCATCGTTCCCGTTCGAGAATGCCGTGCACTCCGTGACGACGCATCCGAATGCGGTGTCGATCCCGTTGATGCCGTTGCTGGATGCCGTACACCCGGAGACGACGGAGCCGGTCCCGACCGAGATCCCGTTTCCGGTGTTGCCGCTGGCGCGGATGTCTTCCACCGTGGAGTTGAGCGCGGCGAACGAGCCAAGGTCCACGCCCTCATCACCCCAGTCGCGGACGGACCCGTTGCGCACGACGATGGAGGTCAGACTGTTCACGGTCACGCCCACGCCGTCGAAGGCGCCCATGCTCGGCACGCCGACGAGGTCGAAGCCGTTGAGGTCGAGGGTGACACCGGACGCGGCGATCTCGATGCCGTATTTGCCGACGACGCCGGTGATGTTGGCGGTGAGGTAGTAGGAGCCGGGTTGGGTGATCTTGAAGAGGCTGTCGGCGTCGCCGGGGGTGTTGGTGGTGTTGATGGCGATGCGGGGTTCGGTTTCGGCGACTTTGTCGAAGACTTCCTGGGTGGTCTTGCCGGTGCTGGTGATGGGGCCTGCGGGGGGGTTAAGAGGGCCGGCGTAGAGGAGCGTGCTCGTCAACAACAAGGCCGGCAGGGCGAAACGAGCGAGTCGAGGGGCGTTGGTTTTCATGGTGAGTTCCGTTGGCGTGTCTCTGGAGTTGTCGAGTTTGAGGATGACGTCAATCAATACGTGAAGTTGGCATTGGGGTCGGTGCTGCCGAGGTTTCCGGCGTAGGAGTTTCCGGTGATGACGGCGGCGTTGGTGGAGGCGTTCACGATCGGTGCGACGGCGTTGCTGATGACGATGTCCCAGTTGGTGGTGTTGCCCGAGCATTGGTTCTTGATGATGAGGTTGCCGCCGGCGTTGACGTCGATGCCGCGGTCGTTTCCGGAGCATTTGTTCGCGTCGATGACATTGTCCCCACCGGTCACGAGGATGCCCGCGCCGTCGCCGGGACCAAATCCGTTGGTGTCGCAGAGGTTGCCGCGGACTGTGCAGTCGTTGAGGACCTGGATTCCATTGAGGGTGCTGTTTGTAGCGATGCAGTCGATCACGGTGCAGCCGCTTCCTGCCAAGATTCCATTCATCGAGTTGAACTCGGCGGTGCAGTATTGCAGCGAGCAGCGGTCCCCGGTCGAGAAGCCGTTCTGTGTGTTTGACAAGGCCGTGCACGCGGTCAGGGTGCTCGCCGTGCCACCGGAGAATCCGTTCAATCCGTTATTGTACGAGGTACAGTTCGACACGGTACAGGATGTGGAAAGTGAGAAACCGCTGCCTAAGTTGTTGGCCGCGGTGGAGTTGCTGATAGTGCAGCCGAGGCTGGCGAGAAACCCACTCTGGGAGTTGCCGAAAGTAGTGCAACCGCTCACGACAGCATTGGAACCCAGGGCGATTCCATTGCCCAGATTCTCGATCGCCCTCACCTCAACAACGATGCCGCCGATGCCGCCACCCGTGCCGAAGTCCACTCCCTCGTCGCCCCACCCTCGCACCGTGCCGTTGCGGACACAAAGCCCTTGGTTGAACGTGACCGCCACGTTGACGCCGTCGAGTGATCCCGCCACACCCGCCAACGTGAATCCCATCAGGTTTATGGTCACGTCGCTGGAAGCGATCTCGATGCCGTGTTTGCCGACTTCGCCGGTGATATTGCCGGTGAGGTAGTAGGAGCCTGGCTGGGTGATCTTGAAGAGGCTATTGGCGTCGCCTGGGGTATTCGTCGCGTTGATGGCAATACGCGGTTCTGATTCGGCGACCTTGTCGAAGATCTCCTGCGTCGTCTTGCCCGTGCCCGCGATCGGGCCTGCGGGGGGGTTCAGTGGGCCGGCGAGGGTGAAGGCTCCGACGACGATTGCGGCGACGGCGACAGGGGCGAATCGGACGACTCGTGATTGGATGATCATGGAGGGTGCTCCTTGGCGTGGTTCAAGCGGGGGGTGGATCAGTATGTGAAGTTCGCATTGGGGTCGGTTGTGCCAAATCCGGCTCCGCTCGCGTTGCCGCTGAAGTTGCCGACGGTGGCGGGAGCAAAAACGACGAGGTACGAGTTGCCGCTGACGATGGTCCAGTTGATCGTGTTGCCGCTGCAGGTGTTTCGGATGATGATGTTGCCGGTCCCGTCCACGTCGATGCCGCGATCGGCGCTTGAGCAGTGGTTGCCCTCGATGCGGTTGTCGTTCCCAACCACGCGGATGCCCGCGCCGTCGCCGGGATTCACGCCGTTGGAACTGCATGTGCTCCGGGTGACTAGGCACCGAGAATCAACGAGGATGCCGTCGAGCGTGTTGGAGTTTGCGGTGCATCCTGTGACGGTGCTCCCCGTGCTCGCGGCGATGCCCTCGCCGCCGTTGGAACTGCTCGTGCAGTTGGAGATTGTCGAGTTGCCTCCTGAGATTCCGATGTCGCCGTTGTCGGTTGCCGTGCAACCAGTGATCGTGGCGTTGGAGTTGATCGCAAAGCCGAAGGCGCCGTTGGAACTCGCCGTGCACCCGGTGATTGTCCCATTGCCGAGAGACTGGATGCCATGGGACGCATTCGAGTAGGCCGTGCAGTCCGAGATGGTGCTGACGATGCCGGCTGTGATGCCGCTGCTGCCATTGGTGTTCGCCGAGCAGCCGATGATCGTGGACGCGATGCCGATGCGCATGCCCGCGCTGCCGTTGCCTTGGGACCGGATGTTCCGGACGATGCAG
This sequence comes from Phycisphaerales bacterium, assembly GCA_016699835.1. Classification (NCBI taxonomy): domain Bacteria; kingdom Pseudomonadati; phylum Planctomycetota; class Phycisphaerae; order Phycisphaerales; species Phycisphaerales bacterium. The sequence goes on along the minus strand of CP064987.1, from coordinate 1,748,917 downwards.
CCTGTTGTGTTGAAAGTCTGGAAGTCGATGCCGTCGCCGCCGAATCCGGTAATGGTCCCGTTGCGGATCTCGAGGCTGCGGAGTCCTGCGACGGAGGTCCTGATGCCGTCGAATCCGGCGCCAAGTGGCCCGGCCAGGAGGAATCCGTTGAGATCGATCGTTACGTTGCTCGCGGCGATCTCGATGCCGTGCTTGTTGAGCGCGGTGATGATCAGGTTGTCCGAGAGGTAGTAACTCCCCGAGACGGAGATTCGATAGACGCTGTCGGCATCGCCGGGGGTGTTGGTGGCGTTGATGGCGATGCGCGGCTCGGCGGCGGCGGTCTTGTCGAAGATTTCCTGCGTGGTCTTGCCCGTGCTGATGATGGGCCCGGCGGGGGGGTTGAGGGGGCCGGCGAGGGCGAGCGTGGCGAGCGAGAGCAAGATCGCGGATGCGGTGATGGCGAAGATGGTTCTGGCATGACGCATAGATACGTGTCCTGTGAATGTTGGCGCGCAGACAAAGCGCGGCATGGCCGATCGGCTTCGGGCTGGAGAGGTCAGCGTAACAGAAATGGCGTGTATTGAGAAGGCGAGTTGGGGATGCGTCAGTCTGAGACGGTGCAAAGACCGCTGATTCTGGGACGCTTTGGTCGGGTTGTGTCAGCACCCGGCATTGAAGCGGGTGAGGTAGTAGAGCAGGTCGTCGATGGTGACGCCGGCGTCGGGGGTTCCGGTGCTGGTGCCGTCATCGAGGTCGGCGCGGATGTTGCCGGTGTTGAAGAGGATGATGTAATAGAGGAGATCGTCGATGGTGACGCCGGCGTCGGGAAGGCCCAGGCCGCTGCCGTCGTCGAGGTCGGCTGGACAGAGCGGGGCGGGGATGGGTGCGTTGATGGCGACGCGATCGGGTGAGCCAGGCGTGAAGAGGTCGAGGGCGATGGCGCCAGCGACGGGTGCGCGGGATGTGGTGAAGGAGAATCGATAGGCTGTGCCCCAGCGGAGGGCGTTGGCGTTGGGGTTCTGGGCAAAGGTTTCGGCGGACCATGCGATGGCGGCACTGGGGGTCGAGAGAGACCAATCCGTGCTGTCGAAGGGCTCGCCGCTGTGGTAGTTGATGTCGTGGAACTCAGGCATGGACGCATCGGTGGCGGGGATGGTGACGGCACGGATCGCACGGGTGCAGTCGAGATTCTCGATCACGTAGTCGTATTGGTATGTGCCCGGCGAGGTCTCCGTGGCGCTGGCGGCGAGGGAGACGCGGCCATCGTTGGGAATGGAGATGGTGGTGATGGCGATGGAAGGGTCGGGCGTGTCGATGCCCAGGGCGTGGTCGCGCCAGGCGTCGAGGGCTGAGGAGCCGACGACGGTTGGGCCTGTAGGGAGGAGCGAGGCGCTGGGGCCAAGAGTGATTCGGCGATAGGAGCGGTTGTTGGTGCGCGTGTCGGGGGACTCGTCGGGGTGGACGATCTGTGTCTCGAGGAAGTAGAGCGCGCCGGGGATGAGGTCGTTCTCATGGATCTGGCAGAGTTTGTGGATCGCGTTGCCCGTGACGCCCGCGGGGCTGGAGAAGGGATAGGCGAAGGCGCCGGTCGCGGGATTGACCTCGAAGCGCGGGCCAAGTTGCGAACCCTGGGCGGCAATGCCGCTGCTCTCGGGGCTGGCGCAACCGGGGAAGAGCGCGTTCACGGACGAGCCTGTGGCCGTGCAGGAGGTGCAGTGGGTCTGGAGCGCGGCGAAGGTGTGGTGCAACCAGGAGATGCCGATCTGGTCGAGTCGGCCATCGTGCAGGCGATAGACGCTCCATCCGATGATCGGATGGCGTGGCTGACTCGCGATGTAGGCGAGGGTGTCGGTGGTGGGGGTGTCGTTGCAGACGGAGTAGGCGATGGAATAGCCGTAGGTGTTCTCGACGGGTCCGAAGCGGGCGATGGAGGAGATGGCGCTGACCTTGGCGTCGGGCTGGGCGAGGGATGCCGCGACGCCACCCATGACTCCGAGAAGCACAGAGATTCGCGTGAATGAGTTCATCGGTGGGCCTCTTTGGACTCAAGGAAGGGATTGAATCAGCAACCGTCGCTGAAGCGTGACAGGAAGTAGAGCAAGTCGTCGATGGTCACGGCGTTGTCGTGGGTGTTGGTACCGGAACCGTCGTCGACGTCGGCGCCGATAGAGCCGGCCTGGAAGAGCACGAGGTAATAGAGGAGGTCGTCGATGGTGACGGCCTGATCTGGCGCGCCGGTTCCCGAGCCGTCATCGACGTCGGCGACGCACGTGGAGGAAGCCTCGACGGCGTGGATGGTGGTGATCATGCGCAGCCGCGGATTGAGCGCACCGAGACCGGCGTCCACCTCGTAGTCGTCATCGAAGGGGATGGTGAGGCTTGGCGTCTGGGAGCCGCCGATGCCGGTGGTGGCGACGACCGTGAGTGGTGGAGCGGTGGTCAGGTCGAGCGTGTTGCTGAGCGTAAAGGCGTTGTACACCATGGTGCCATCGAATGCGATCTGGGCGGTCTGCTCGAAGGACGCGTTGGAGATCAGCGTGGGCTCGGGGCGCATGCCTCGCGTGTCGTTCAAGACGCAGTGGAGGTTGTTCAAGGTGGCGGTGCCTCCGGCCCAGGTCATGGGGACGCTGGATTCCGAGGTGTGCCAGTCGATGTTGGTGATTTGGGCGCGGGTGCCGACGGGGTCCGATCCGCACGACGGATCGAAGGCGACGGTCATGGATCCCAGGAGCGTGGCGACGGCGGAGGCGAGTTCGGTGCCGTCGAAGGCCGAGAGGATGAACCTGCAGACCGCGGGATCGATCTCGTATGTGACCACGCTGGGGTCGCAGGTGACATCGATGGTTGCGGCGTCGCTGGTGAGACTCCCGCATGCGGTGGTGACGACGCAGTCATACGACCCGCTCCGAGCGCTCGTGAGCGCTTGACCATAGATCGTGAGGCCCGGTCCTGTGGAGCCGAAGACGCCGCCGACGCCTCCGGGGAGGGTGAGGTCAGAGAGCGGGACCTGGTTGTGCCGCCATCGGTATGTTCGATTGTCCACGCACGCGGTGTCGACGCTCAGATTGATCTGCCCACCCGGCGGAACGACTCCGCCTATGGGCTGGAGCGTGAATGGTGGAGTGGCCAGGGGCCCGAAGCGGTTCGTGAGCGTGGATTGCTGCGAGGATGTCGTGGTCATGATGCACTGGGCTTCGGCGGCATCAAAGACCATCGCGTTCCCGGTGAGTCCCGGTCCACAGATGTTGAACGAGGGTTGCGGGCTGAGCGACCACGTGGTGCCGTCCCACTCCCATGTGGTGAACGCCGCGGGGAGTGCGCGATAGGCGAGGACGGTCTTGTGGCGGATGGAGTCGTAAGCCATGGGGTACGAATCGCCGCCCGTGGGCCCGGTGGTTGAGGCCAGGGTCCAGTTTGAACCGTCCCACTCCCAGGTCTCGTTGCTGTGCGAGAAGTCGGTTCGGCGACCGCCGAAGAGCACGACGCGCTGGCGGTCGGAGTCGTAGGCCATGGAGGCGTAGCGCAGGCCGGGCGGACGAGTTGCCGGCGTGGCCATCGTCCACGCGGCTCCGTCCCAGAGCCAGGTCTGGTCGCTCAATGGATCGGTGAAGAGTTCCGGCTGCCCACCGAAGAGCACGACTTTGTGGCGTGCGGAGTCATAGACCGTTGCGAAACCATCGGTGACCCGCGGGCCGTCGCTGGCGCGCTGAGACCAGTTTGTGCCATCGAACTCCCACGTGTCGAAGAGCGTGGGGAACGTGAAGCCGCCATAGAGCACCACGCGGTCGCGTGCGGAGTCGTACGACAGGTTGGCCTTTTCGGTCCGTCCGGGCGGGAGGGTTGCCGGAAAGAGTTTCGTCCAGTGCCCATCCTTGTATTCAAGGGTGTCGTTGCCGAACTGCTGACCCGTGAAGAGCACCGTTCCGCCGTACATGATGATGCGTCCGCGTAACGAGTCATACGCGAGCGCATGCCCGGCGCGATAGGGCGCATCGCCCACCCTCGACCAGACGATGGAGCCGCACTGCGCGTGGGCGACAGGCGAGAGAAAGGAAATTGTGGCGAGGCAGAGGCGGCGGGTGCGCAGTGACATGACAACCTCCAGGAATTGGTGATTCCACCAAACTACCCAGGGCCGTCTATGAGGTCAAGATTCATTGATATTCCGCGACGGGATCGACGCCGTACATGTCGCGAACGCATGTGCCTGCAAGATCAAGAAAATAGATACTGCTCATATGCCGATTCGGATGGCGAGATGAGCGTGTCTCGGTACGGCCTATTTCAACAGTTCCGCCATCGAGGGCTGGTGTTCGACGTACTTGTCGTGGACGGCCTTGTAGTGCTTGCGATAGATCGCGTCGCACTGCTCGGCCTTGGGGAACTTGGCGCTGAAGCCCGGGACCGCGCTGTCGAGCGTGGCCTCGGAGGCCTTGATGAGGTGGGCCATCAGCGTGCGCGGGTCCTCGGCGCCGACGGCGACGCGGACGGTGGTCGGCATGATGCCCGCGGCCTTGAGTGCTTCGTCCGACAGTTCGCTGTGGCTGGTGATCGCGGGGCAGAGGACGACGGTGTTGGGCTGGCCGAGCGAGACCTGGTGTCCGAAGATCGGGTCGAGGCAATCGAAGAAGCGGGCGAAGGTGTGGCGGTCGATATTCGGCCTGTTCTTGCCGTTCTTCCCCTCGAAGTCGAAGGTGAAGAGCGGCGCGGGGAAGCCGAGATACAGGCACTTCTCGCGGATGGCGGCGTTCTCGTTGCCCGGGGCGGCGGAGCACTTGACGTTGATGTCGGGGTGGCTCCCCAGGAACTCGGCGAAGGCGAGGGTGTTGACGACCTTGGTGAGCATGCGCATCTCGAGGGTGTGCATGCCGTTGATCACCTCGTAGCTCTTGTCGCTGTCGAGGAAGGCACCCTTGATGTAGTAGACGTTCCAGAAGAGCGTCTCGTCATACGAGTACGTCCGCGGCTTGCCGTCGGGTCCGGTGCCGGGCATGCTGTCGTGCTTGCCCATGAACATGCGCTCGTTGCGTCCGATGACGACGCCGGCGGTGGTCGAGCCGTGGCCCGAGAGGTCCTTGGTGTAGGAGTGGATGATGAAGTCGGGGCGCTCGAGGATGTCCAACTTCTGTAAAGGGCGGTGGAGGAAGGGCGTGCCGACGGTCGAGTCGCAGATGACGTTGAGCCCGCGCGCGTGCGCCTCCTTGCAGATGCCGGGGACGTCCACGCAGTAGCCGTGCGGGTTGCAGGGGGACTCGAGATAGACATAGATCTCGCGGCCTTGTTTGAGGCGGTCGGCGTTGTCCTTCTTCACCTTCTCGAGGGCGGCGAGGAAGTCCTGGACGGTGAAGCCGTCGAAGAAGTTGACGCTGACGTCGAGGTTGCTCTTCTTGGCGTACCAGTCGTGCATGAGTTGGTAGACGCCGCCATAGACGTTGCGTGTGGAGAGGATGATGTCCTGGTAGCCCACGAGGTGGCTGAGGATGGCGTCGACGGCGGCCATCCCGGAGTTGAAGTTCCACGCGAAGTACTCGCCGGCGTAGGGCCCGGCCTCGATGTCGACGATGTGGTTCGCGAGGCTGACGTTGGTCGGGTTCAGGAGGCGCGAGTAGACCTCGAGCATGAGTTCCTTGCCCTCGAAGGCGTCGGAGACCCACTCGGCACAGGCATAGATGTACGTCGCGGTGCGCGTGACGACGGGCTTGGCGGAGAAGAGGGCCGTCACGTTGTCGAAGATCGGGTACGGGCCCTTGGGGAGGCGCTGACTGGTCGTGGTGACGAGCGACTGATAGTTGGTGCGGAAGCCGTGCTGGAGCGTGTCGAGCATCTTGGCGAGTTGGAAGCAGAGGAACTTCTGGGCCGCGAACCTCTCGGCCCGGTCCTTGCGCGAGAGGGCGGCGAGTTCCTTGACGCCGACGTCCCAGAGGCGGCGGACGTCGGCGTGCCCGGCGTAGAGGTGTTTGGCCAGGTCGCCCATGGTCTGCCCGAAGTCGCTCTTGGGGTCCAGGCCGAAGTGGGCGAGTTGCTCGGCGACGAGCCCGTCGAGGTCGTGGGCCTCGGTGGTCTTCCGCCGCGGCGAGATCTGGCGGGCGAGGTCAAAGTCGCTGGCGGGTTTGTGGTTGGCGGCGGAAGGAGTGGGGGTGGGACGGGGTGTGTTCGTGGTGGTCATCGTGGGCGATTGTATTGGTGGGACAGGCCTGACGCGACGCACGGCACAGGAGATACGCGAAATCAATGGCGAACCGGACGGCGAACGAGAAGGCGAACACAGAGGAAGACAGAGGACGAGCTGAGGAAGACAAAGGGGTAATCAGAGGGGAGAAGCGGGAAATGGATGGATCGGAGACGGAACGCGAGGGGAAAGACAGAGGGCCGTCGGTGGCGCTCGATCATGGCCCACGGCCTATGGCCCAATCCCGAGTGCCTGGTGCCCAATGCCCAGTGCCTTCTTCCGTCAACACCCCGCGTTGAAATGGGCGAGGAAGTAGAGCAGGTCGTCGATGGTCACGGCGAAGTCGACGGCACCGGTGGAGGTGCCGTCGTCCATGTCGGCGGCGAGTGCGACGGCGTTGAAGCGGTCGAGGTAATAGAGCAGGTCGTCGATGGTGACGGCCCGGTCGCGCGTGCCCGTGCCGCTGCCGTCGTCGAGGTCGGCCTTGCAGAGGCAGGAGGAGCCCCAGGTGGCGTAGAAGGCGCTGGGCATGCCGCCGGCGGTGGTGAAGTTGCCGGTGACGAAGAGGTTGCCGTTGTGGAGGAGGAAGATTTTGGTGACGCCGTCGTTGAGGCCGGCACCCATGGGGTGCCAAGCACCGTCGTGGAAGTGGACGATGTTGTTGGCGGAGCCTGAGGCGGTCGTGTAGAAGTTGCCGCCGGCGTAATACTCGTCGTTGCCGACGACGGCGATGGTTCGTGCGGATTGTGAGGGGCTATTGGGTACGCCAAGGCCGGGGGTGGGGATGACCGTGGTGCCGCGCCAGCGGATGATGTTCTCTGTGGAGGCACCGGCGGCTGCGCCGAAACGACCAATGGCGATGATGTCACCCGAGGGTGTTTCGGCGAGATCGTAGATGAATGCTCCCGAGATGCCGCTGGGGAGGACGGGCTGGACAGGTTGCCACCGGTTGTCGATCCAGTGGCGGAGTTGGGTGGCGGGGCCGGCGTAGATGTCGTTGGGACTCCGGGCGAGCAGGCAGTAGTACTCGAGCGTGGGGGTTCCCTGGTAGGGTTGCCACAGCGTGCCATCCCAGCGGGCGACGCCATTGAGGGACGCGCCACCGGCGTGCTGGAATCGTCCCGCGACGACGATGTCGCCGGTGTCGAGCACGGCGATGTCGTTGATGCGCGGGTTGAGGGATGAGGTTCCGCCAGCGTCACCGTTGGTCATCGCGGGGCCGACGGGCTCCCACGCATTTCCGGTCCATCGCGAGACGACGTTCGAGACGTTCATGCCATTCACGTTGAACCAGCCGCCGGCGATGATCTCGCCGTCGGGCGTTGAAGCCAGGCTCAAGACGATGTACGGGAGTCCATCGCCCAGGGATTGCCAGGTTCTGCCGTTCCACAGCGCCACGTGGTTCATCGTGCGAGCGCCCATTCGTGTGAACGACCCGCCGACCACGATGGCGCCGTTGGAGAGCGTTGTGGCGGTCGAGATCGTGGCGTTGAAGGAATCGCCCATGAAGCGCTCCCACCCTGCGTTGGTGATCCGGGCGAGACCTCGAGATGACACGCTATTGCTCGGGTTGGTGAAGAGGCCACCGACGAGGAGGTCGCCGCTGGGGAGGGCGAAGACGGCTTTGACGATGGGGTTGTTCGATGAGACAGAAATGAAGTTGATGTTTGTCCACGCCTCGCCGTCCCATCGACTTATGCCGGAACTGGTGGAATATCCGTCGTAATACTCGGTGACAATGGCGACGTCGCCATTGGCAAGTGGGGCCGCTGTTCTCCCGTAGGACCGGTTGAATCCGCCGGAGTTGAGATAGGCAGGCGTCCACACGGCTCCATCGAACCGGGCGGAATTATAAAACGAAGTGCCCACGGTCATGTCGCCCGTGACGATGAGATCTCCGGAGGCGTGCAGGGCCATGCCATAGATGTTGCCGCCGTACCAGCCAGGGACGGCCTCCCAGGTGTCGCCTCGCCAGCGAGCCAGTCCATAGGTGGCCGGTGGTCCCGTCACGGCGAATGTTCCGCCTATGTAGATGGTGTCATGCGAGTCCACCACGATCGCGCGAATGGCGCCGGCGGAATCGGAGCCCATCGCCGACCAGGTGTCATCGAACCAGCTCGCGATATTCGTGCATGGCTGCGACCCCGCACGACTGAACAGCCCTCCCACAACGAGCGTGCCATCGGAGAGCGTGGCCAAGGCGTTGACGGTCCCTGGCGCGACGTCGTTCTGGCGGACGCCCTCGGCGAGGGGGGACCAGGTCGTGCCGTTCCAGCGGGCGATGGAGCGGCAGAGGCGGTTGCCAGCGGTCGTGAACGTTCCGCCGACGATGACGTCTCCATTGGGTAGGACGGCGATCGCGTTGACGGATCCGTTGACGCCTGTGCCTAGCGGTTCGATGAGGCCCGTGGCCGTGTCCCACCTGGCGATATTGCTCGCGGGGACGCCGGTGACTTGGGAGAACTGCCCACCGATGTAGACCTGGAGGGCCTGTGGGCCAGGGCCGTCGGGATCGAAGGAGGCGAAGGCGGTGACCGAGCCGTCGGTCCCGGGGGCCGAGCCGTTGGGGATCCAGTGCGGCTCGCATTGGGCGGCGGCAGGGCTGGCGACGACGCCGAGCGTGAGGCTCATGAGGCAACGACGAGCGACACAGGTCCAAAGCCGAGTCTTTCGCATGGCGTGGTTCCTGTCACTTCTCAAAGCAGAATGAAAGCCCCGAGATTCACACGATACACGACCGGTTGCATCGCGCCAAGAGTGGATGAAAGAAACCGGAGACTAAGGTTGTGTTCGGTGGGTGGTATGGGTCTATTGACTCTTGAGAACACCAAGAACGACACGCGGCATTCGTGATTCGGCATTCGTGGAGGCGCGCCGGGCGTCACTGAGTGTCAGGCACCAGTCGGCGGTCCGCCCTTCACAGGAGCCGCCGACTGGTGGCACCCAGCCGATTCCCCATTCCCTTGCATTTCCCTCCGTCTCCCTCTCGCCGCCCTCTGTGTCCCTCGGCGTTCTGCCTTTCACCGAAGCGCGGCACGCAGGCGGTCGCGGAGGGCGAGTCGCTGCGCTGGCGTGAGGGTGCCCTTGAGTTGGGCTTCGCTCCAGCCCCAGACGGGTTTCCTGGGGTCGGGGTCGCTGGGGTCGGTCGGGTCGCGGGGGATGACGTGCCAGTGGATGTGGGGAACGACGTTGCCGAGGCACTCGTAGTTGATTCGGACAGGGCCGAAGACCGTGCGGATGGCGTGGGCGACGCGAGCGACCTCGGCGAAGATCTCGGCTTGCGTCTCGATGGGGAGGTCGGCGAGGTGCTCTGGGTGGGAGGCGGCGTGGTGGCGGAGGACGAGGACGACCCAGCCGCCGGAGCCGGATGGAGAGTTGGGACCGCGGCCGGCGAGGGTGCCCTGGTTCTCGCTCAGGATTGCGTGACAGTGGGTGAACGTGGCGATGTGGTCCACGAGGGCGGCGGGGTCCTTGGCGTCGATGGCCTTGCCGCGATCGCACAGGGGGCAACCAGAGGCCGAACTTTGAGGGGTGCTGGGGGGCATGGATTCGCGCCAGGCGAGGAGTGCGGTGAGGTTCGAGGGATTGGGGATGCGTGGGGGTGGCCGACGAGCATCCGTGAGACTCGATATTGTGTATGAAGATAGGAAGACCCGGCAAGGATGGCCGGGGTTTGGACACCCTCGGGCGTTTCGTGCGTCAGAAGGGGTGGACAACAGGAAGTGGCGTCGCGCGACTCCCGCCTCGGGACGGGTCGCGGTCGGCGGAAAGCACCTCTCCCGCGACCAATGGAGTCTCCGATGCAAACGAACCGTACGAACACAGTGATCAAGGCGGGCACACACGCGATGCTCGCGGGGCTGGCGCTCGCGCTGGTGCCGGCGACGATGCCCACGGGCATGATCGAACACGGCGGGATGGCGATGGCGAGCGCGCCGCTGGCGACGCTGGGCGTGGGGGACGAGGCGCCCCCGATCAAGGTCGAGGCGTTCCTGAAAGGTGACGAGGTGAAGTCGTTCAAGGCCGGGCACGTATACGTCGTCGAGTTCTGGGCGACGTGGTGCGGCCCGTGCATCAAGTCCATGCCGCACCTCTCGGAGTTGCAGGCCGAGCACAAGGACGACGCGACGTTCATCGGCGTCAACGTGTGGGAGCGGTACAACGACAAGACCAGGGACACGGTCGAGAAGTTCGTGAAGAAGCAGGGCGACAAGATGGCCTACACCGTCGCGTACGACGGCGAGTCGGGCACGATGGCCAAGTCGTACATGGAGGCCGCGAAGAAGAACGGGATCCCGTGCGCGTTCATCGTCGGGGGCGACGGGAAGATCGCGTGGATCGGGCACCCTGCGAGCATGGACGGGGAACTCCAGGCCGCGATCAAGAACGCGAAGAAGTTCGCCAAGGACGACGCGAAAAAGGGCGACGGCACGAAGGACGCGAAGAAGGAGTCCAAACCCGCGGCCTCGAACAAACTGAGCGTGGGCGACGCGGCCCCCGCGATCAGCGTCGAGACCTTCGTCAAGGGTGAGCCGGTCACGGGCTTCGAGAAGGGCAAGACCTATGTCGTCGAGTTCTGGGCGACGTGGTGCGGGCCGTGCATCGCGAGCATGCCCCACCTCTCGGAGTTGCAGGCCGAGTACAAGAGCAAGGGCGTGACGTTCATCGGCGTGAACGTGTGGGAGGACAAGGTCTACAGCGAGAAGACGCTGGCGAAGGTGCGCGAGTTTGTCGAGAAGCAGGGGGACAAGATGGCGTACACCGTGGCGTTCGACGGGGCCGCCAAGGGGATGGACGAGGCCTACATGAAGGCCGGGAAGCGCAACGGGATCCCCAGCGCGTTCCTGGTCGATGGCTCCGGGAAGATCGCGTGGATCGGGCACCCGATGGAGTTGGACTTTGTCCTTCCCGAGGTCGCGGGCGGGACGTGGGACCCGGTCGAGGGCCCCAGGAAGATCAAGGCCGCCCAGGAGGCGTTCATGAACGCCGGGCAGACGCTGCAGTCGGACGCGAAGGCGGGCGCCGAGGCGTGGGCCAAGGCCGAGAAGGATTACCCCGTGATGGGCCGCATGATGGAGTCGCGCAAGTTCATGGCGTTCCTCATGGCGGAGCAGTACGACGAGGCCTATGCCACGGGAACGAAACTGGTCGACAAGGCGATCGCCTCGAAGAACGCGCAGGAACTGAACCAGTACGCGTGGACGATCGTGGACCCCGAGGCGACGATCGGCAAGCGTGACGTGGACCTGGCGCTGCGGGCGGCCCAGAAGGCCAACGAGTTCACGGGCGACAAGGACGCCGCGATCCTCGACACGCTCGCGCGGTGCTACTTCCTCAAGGGCGACTCGGTGAAGGCGATCGAGACTCAGCGCCGGGCGATCTCCAACGCCGAGGACGGCCCGATGAAGAAGGACCTCGAGAAGGCGCTCGAGGAGTACACCAAGGGCGTGAACTGATCGAGCGATTCGCGATTACGGGAGTTTGAGACTCCCGTCGCGATCCCGTGTTGAAAACCCCAAGCCCGCGAGCCTCACGCTCGCGGGTTTATCGTGCGCGAGGGTCGCGAGCCAGGCGCACGTTCACCAGGGCCCGCGCGTGGGATTCACCACCATGTTGTCGCGCCCGAGCACGAGCAGGTCCGCGATCTCGACGGCCTCCTTGAAACTCTCGCGCGCTCGATCGAGGTCCACGGCCCCTTGCATGACCATGCCGCGCTCGAGGTGTTCGACAGTCGGGATGGCGTCCCCGCACACAAGCGTGGTGTGCCGCGCCTGCGCGACGAGCAGGCCACACATCCCTGGTGAGACGCCGGGGAGCGGGAAGAGATCGACGCTGGGCGCGATGGAATCCTCGGCGGGGGTGCAGCGCTGGAGCACGGCGATGTCCTCGGCGAGGACCTTGCGGAGGGCCTCGTCCGCCTGGTCATCGTCGGCGAGGTCGCGCAATCGCGCAGCGAGGGGAACGCCGACGGCCTCGCGCTCACCCTCGGAGATGAGCCAGGTAGCGCGCGAGAAGATTCCGATGCCGCGGCGTGTGTCGGGGCGAAAACTGGTGAGGAAGACGTGGGTGATGTCCTCGGGTGCAAGGCCGGCCCGCTCGCTCAGTCGCGCGGTGAGTGCCGCCCCGGGCAGACCCGGATCGACGACCACGCGCGCGTTGTCTCCCGCGATGAGCGTGGTGGTCGAGTGTCCCGTGCGCGCCTGCTGGCGCTCGCCCCAGAGCGGGTGGGCCGGGAGAGTGCCGATGGAGATGACGCGCACGTCGAGTTGCTTGCTCATGGGCAGTTCCGTGTGAAATCCCTGGGGAGTGGCCTCGAAGGCGACGGGTTAGAGCGGGCCGAAAAGTCCGATGTCGTTGGTTTGTAACGCCCGGGTTGCGCCGGGGTGACAAACCCGGTGGGGAGTTCAGCGTAGGTTCCTGTCGAGAGCCGCCGGGGATCGTGGGGGCGGCAGGATGGATGAAGCACAAGGAGGCTCGCATGGGCACGACAGGTTACGCGACGGTTCTGGGACGGCGTGGTGTGACACTGACGATCGGCGTGAGTGCCGCGTTGGCGATGGTCGCCGGGTTGGCTGCGGCGATGAGCGAGCCGGTACCCCCGAGTGCGCCCGCGGGCATGCCGGTCGAGTCGAAGCCCGCCCAGCCGGCGGTTCGCCGACCGATCGTGCAGATTGCGCTCCTGCTCGACACGAGCAACAGCATGGACGGCCTCATCAATCAGGCCAAGACGCAGTTGTGGAACATCGTGAACGAGTTTGCGACGGCGAAGAAGGGCGACGCGAAACCGATGCTCAACATCGCGCTGTACCAGTATGGCAACGACTCGCTCCCGCCGGAGGCGGGCTTCATCCGCCAGGAGCTCGGATTCACGGATGATCTGGACGCCGTCTCGACGAAACTCTTCGCGCTCACGACCAACGGCGGGAGCGAGTTCTGCGGGCACGTGATCGACGTGGCGACGCGCCAACTCTCGTGGTCGGACAATCCCGACGACCTCAAGGTGATCGTCGTCGCGGGGAACGAGGCCTTCACGCAGGGTGGTGTGGACTACAAGGCGTCGGTGCCGACGGCCGTGAAGCGCGGCATCATCATCAACACGATCTTCTGCGGCAACATGAGCGAGGGGCAGAACTCGGGCTGGTTCGACGGGGCGCGCCTGGGCGAGGGGAAGTTCGCGAACATCGACCAGAACGCGACGGAGTTGCACATCGACGCCCCGCAGGACGCGAGGATTCTGTCGCTGAGCACGCTCATGAACGACACGTATCTGCCGTGCGGCGACAAGGGGCAATGGGCAAAGCAGCAGCAGGAGCTCGCCGACACCATGAACACTGCCGCGAGCACGAGCGTCGGCGTGCAGCGGGCCGCGTCCAAGGCCTCGGGGTTGTACGTCAACTCGACGTGGGATCTCGTCGATGGCGTGCGTGACGGCACGATCAAACTCGAGGACGTGAAGAACGAGGACCTGCCCGAGGCGATGCGGAAGATGACGCTCGAGGAGAAGAAGGCGTACGTCGCCAAGCAGCGCGAGGAGCGCGAGCGGATCCAGAAGGAGATCGCGACGCTGCAGAAGGAGCGTGCGGAATTCTGCGCCAGGGTTCAGGCCGAGCGAGAGGAGAAAGACCCCTCGCTGCTCAAGGACGTGATCGTCGCGGCGATGCGTGAGCAAGCGACCCGCTGCGGGCTGACGTTCGAGAAGAAGTCGAAGTAGTGATCACACGCCGCCAACGCGGCACGATGAACACCCCGGCGCGTCGGGCACACGATGCGTGGAACCGAGACGTGGCACCCCTCCCGTCCAATCCATGCGCCCGGCGCGCCTTTTCCTTTGACGAGAGATCTAGGCGTCGGAGCGATCGACCTCGATGGAACGCAGACGCTCGAGCATGGGATGTCGATCGGCCTTCTTCTTCGCCAGGGCCTTGACGACGAGATCCGGGACCATGGACTTCAGCGACGAGAGGTCGCGCCCCATCGCCGTGATTTGGCGGATGAGGCTCGACGAGGTGTAGGCGAAGGACTGCCCGGCGACGACAAACGCCGTTTCGATCCCCGCGACCTCGCGGTTGGTGAGCGCGGTCTGGACCTCATACTGCAGGTCGGAGAGGTTGCGGACGCCGCGCAGGAGAGCCGTCGCCTTGACCTCGCGCGCGAAGTCGACGGTCAGGCCTTCGAACGAGCGCACGCTGACGGGCGAGGCGTGGGGGTCTTTCTTGACCATCTCGGCGACGAGGGCCTCGGCCATTTCCACGCGCTCCTCGGCCGTGAAGAGGGCGTCCTTCCCCGGGTTGCGTCCGATGGCGACGATGAGTTCATCGAAGAGGTGCCTGCCGCGCGCGATGACGTCGAGATGCCCGAAGGTCATCGGGTCGAAGGAGCCTGGATAGACGGCCAGGTGGGGAGAAGGCATAGCGGGAAAGTGTATATCGACTGGATTGCGAACCGTGACTGAGCAATGGTCAGGCGGCATCCAAAATCGGATTCGCCAGAAGGCTAGCAATCGTGTGCCGCAGTTGATCCATCATGCTGTTCGTGGAGAACGCGGGGTGCTTTGTCGCAAGCAGTCGTGTGCCGGAACGGGTAGCGGTCCATGGCCTGTCTTGCGTTCTCAGCGAAGCCCAATCGTCGTTTGTGCCAAAGGCCTTAGCACAACAGTCCCATGCATCACGACCAAGGCACACGATGACTTGGAGATTTCGCATGTGCGGAACAACAAAGTCGTTGAGTACCTTGGCGCCAAACCGCATCACCTCGGAACGATTGGGAAGGTTGCCGCTCACCACCTCATCGTCACGGAGCATGCAAACTGCAGCTGAGCCATATAGAAATCCACAATCGCATGAAAATCGTGATGATCGGATAGGCTCAATCGCTCGTTTGAGCATCTTGTTGGTCTTCATGCTCGGTGAGTGCACGTAGAGCGGTTGTGAAGCCGCTCGACGTTTGTGAATGAGGCATGAAGGTCCAAAGTCCTTGGCAAGCAGCAAAACATGGCCGTCCCAGTCGCCATACAGATCTTCAGTACCAAAGAGATGTGATTCGCTAGGGCACATGTCGTGGTCGAAGATGTTCTTGTACCCTTTGATCTCTTTCGTTCGGATCCACTCTGGAATATTCGGAGTCATGCACCAAGCATCGACACGAATCACAGCTCGATACAGGGGATCCTCAAGAAACTAGATATGTATGAATGCTCAAAGGTTCACGCGTCCAGCAGCACCCGTGCGACCTGCTTTGCCCGTACGGCCGGGGCGGAGGACTTCCACGCGGCGGCCAACGCGATCGAGCCGTGGACCAGGATCAGGAGTTGGTCGCCGAGTTCCTTGGGGCGCTCGGCCCCAGCCCGGATCGCGAGGTCCTCAAGGATCGCCCGCATGGCGACCTTGTGGTTCATCGCTTCGACTCGCGCGGGGTGCTCGGGCTCGGCGATCTCGAGCGTGGTGTTGAGCGCGAGGCAGGCGCGGAACTCGCTCTTCTCGAACCACTCGGCGAGGGCGTCAAAGAGGCCCAGGATCTGCCCGGCGGCGTCCTGCCCGCGTCGCTTCGACTCGCTCACCAGCCAGTCGCGCATCGCCTGGCTGCGCTTGCGGACGACCTCGGCGGCGAGCAGGTCCTTCGAGTGAAAGTGCTTGTAGAGCGTCATCTTCGCGACGCCGGCCTCGGCGACGATGAGATCCACGCCAACGGTCTGGATACCACGAGTACAGAACAGTCGTTCCGCGGCATCGAGAATGCTATCCCGAGTCGGAAGTGTCCGTGCCGTTGTAGTGGTGCTCATACAGGAAGTATACCAACCAGTCTGTTTGTGGATTCGTTGTTAATGACTATGCAGAAATATTCGGATCACATGCAGGGTATATCAAGCCCATGAGAAACCTTGGGTTGTGATCCCTGGGCCTACGTTGCTTTGGCGACCGGCGCGCCGATGATTGAGCCGTTCAAATGGATGTACGTGTCGAGAACGGAGTCTAAGGCCATGCTGGAGGCTGACCTATGACGATTTCCGACAGCGCAAGCCAGAAGCATCAGTCTCCTGCCGATTTGGGGGATTTGTTCACACGAACGATTCGAGTGGATGCCCATTGTCATTCTTCAGCGTCGAATGGACCGGCGGTCCGGGCGTTAGGGTGGATTGGGTGTCCGGAGTCGTACTCGCCGCCGGAGTTGGTGTACGCACAGGCCATGGCTCGCGGGATGGATCTGGTCGCGATCACGGATCACGACACGATTGATGGGGCGATGTCCTTGGTCGAACGAGGATTTGACCACCTGATCGTGGGAGAAGAGGTCACGGTCGTTTTTCCTGAGGATGGGTGTAAACTGCACGTTCTAGTCTGGGGCCTGACGCCCGAGTGGCACGAAGAGATCGAGAGACTCGGGCTTCGGCATGACGTGTACGCCTTTGCCGCGTGGCTCCACGAGAGGAACCTGGCCCACTCGTTCGCCCATCCGCTCTATATGCAGCACTCGGCGTTGTCCCGGTGGCACCTGGATCGGTGTGCGCTCCTCTTCAAAGGCTGGGAGATCTTGAACGGGGCGCACAGCGGCACGCATCGGCGCGGGCTGGAGGCGTATCTGTCGGCCTTGACGCCCGGGCGAATCCATCGCCTGACGCAGGAGCACGGGCTGACGATCCACTGGCCTCGGATCTGGGAGAAGGGGAAGACGGGTGGTTCGGACGATCACGCGCTCTTGAACATCGGGCGGACGTGGACGGAAGTGGACCTGCCTCGAGATGGCGAGATGGGGCCGAAGGAGTTCCTTCGCGAGATCATGGCCGGCCGGAGCAGGGTCGGTGGCGAGGTGGGGCACTCGGCGCTGCTCGCGCACCAGTTGGCGAGCGTGGGGGCTGAGTATGCCGCGCGTCGGATCGTGCCGCACCTTCGCCCGATCGCGAGGAAACGGGCGAGCGTGCTGCTGCGGTTTTCTGGCGTTGAGGTTCCATCGCCGAGCAAGGCGGCATTGCTCTTCGACGCGATCCGGCAGAAGGTCTCGTGGCGCCGCGGGAAGCCCCGGTTCTCGGGGCTGTTCGAGGCACTCGTACCGGCGGTCTCGGCGGGGCTGGCGGCCCATCCTGGGATCAGAGAGGCGTTGGGCGGTCGCGACCTGGGCCGAGGGAGCGCGATGGCCAGTCACGACGAGATGGCGTCTTTCACTGACGGTGTCGTGTCGGCGGTTCAGGAAGCCCTGGCCGCGGGCGTGATAGAGGGGATCAAGGATCGTCGGGTTCGCGAGATCGTGAACGGGATATCTTCGGCGCTCATGGTTGAGTTGGCCCAGGTGCCGTATGTCTTCAGCATGTTCCACCAGAACAAGGAGCGCCCCTTCGTGGATCGCATCGAGCACGAGTCGGTCAGGCCGGGGAACGGGACGAGCGTCATGGAGCGTCCGATGAGAGTCGTTCTGTTCACGGACACGCTCGGAGACGTGAACGGCGTGTCGCGGTTCATCCGCAACGCGGCGGATCAGGCGAACGCGACGGGGCGTGACTTGACGGTGCTTACGAGCACGCGTTTCGAGTTGCCTCAGCAGAAGAACATCGTGAACTTTGCGCCGATCTTCGCGACGGCGATGCCGAAGTACGAGAACCTGGAGATCGTGGTCCCGCCGCTCACGCGGATGCTGCGCTGGCTGGACCAGAATCAGCCTGACGTGGTGCACATCTCGACGCCGGGCCCGGTGGGGTGCGTGGGATACGTGGCGGCAAAGATGCTGAAGGTGCCGGTGGTCGGCGTGTACCACACGGACTTCCCGGCATACATCGAGCACCTCTTCGAGGACGAGGCGCTCACGTGGCTCTGCTCGAAGTTCATGAAGGGGTTCTACGCGCCCTTCCGCTCGATCTTCACGCGGAGCCGGGACTATGTGGACGCTCTGGCGAACCTGGGAATCAAGCGTGATGCGGTGCTGCCCTTGATGCCGGGCATTCGGGTCGAGGAGTTCCATCCGCGATTCAAGGATCGGGCCTCGCTGGGCGATCCGCAGACGCTCCGGGCGCTGTTCGTGGGCCGCGTGAGCGTCGAGAAAAACATGCCGCTCTTGAGCAAGGTGTGGCGTGAGGCGGATCGGCGGCTCAAGGCGAAGGGAATCAAGGCGGAACTAGTGATCGTGGGCGACGGGCCGTATCGCAAGACGATGGAGGAGGAACTCCAGGGGACGCGCACGCGGTTCCTGGGGTTCAAGCATGGCGAGGACCTCTCGAAGGTCTATGCCTCGTGCGATCTCTTCGCGTTCACGTCTCTGACGGACACGCTGGGACAGGTTGTGATGGAGTCGCAGGCCTCGGGGATTGGCGTTCTGGTCTCGGATCAGGGCGGGCCCAAGGAGGTCGTGGAAGACGGCGTGACGGGGCATGTGCTCCCCGGCGACAACGCCGGCGCGTGGGTCGATCGCCTCGTCGAACTCTTCTCGGACCGTGAGCGTCTCGCGCGGATGGGCGAGGCGGCCCACGAGTCGATGCAGAAGTACTCGATGCAGCGCTCGTTCGAGCACTTCTGGGAGGTCCACGTGGCCGCCCACCACGAGGCGCTCGCTCGCCAGGGCATCACTCGCGAGACACTCGGGACGCATGGCGTGCGGTCGTCACGTACGAATCGCGGCGTGGCGCTTCGCGAAAATGGACGAGTGTCCATGAACGGCATGGGCGAGCGCGAGTCGATGGGATGGAACGACGCCGATGACGTGGGGTTGGGGCAGGATGCGTTGCCCACGGGTTGAGTGTGTGCCACGTATCGGCATCGTCGTGGCTGAGAGTGATGAATCTCAAAAATGACCGCGGGCGAGTCCAAGACTCGCCCGCGTGTGCTTGACTGTTGGTGAACGCTTAGGCGGCCTTGCGGGCGGTAGAGAAGAAGCGGGCCGTGCTGGCGCGCTTCGCCCAGGTGCGCTTGGCGGCGGGGCGCTTGGCCGTCGTGCGCTTCGCGGTGGAACGCTTCGCGCTGGTGCGCTTGGTGGCCGAGCGCTTCGCGGTCGTGCGCTTGGCGGTGGAGCGGCGGGCGGTGCGCTTGGCCGTCGTGCGCTTCGCGGTGGTCCGCTTGGCGGTCGTGCGGCGCTTGGCCGTGGTGCGCTTGGCTGTAGCACGCTTGGCGGTCGTGCGCTTGGTGGCGGAGCGCTTCGCGGTGGTGCGACGCTTGGTGGTCGTGCGTTTGCGGGAAGCCGTGCGGGTCTTGTTCGTGCGAGTCGTAGCCATTATCGATCACTCCTTTGAGACCGAGCCTCCATGCTCGAGGGTGCCCATCGTGGGCGGTGGTGTGGGTGCCGAGCACGCGCTCGGTCGTTCCCGTTCGCGGGCGTCCATGCCTCGCGTGTGGTGGGCGGTCTGGCGGCACGATGCCGCGGAAAAAGAGTGATAACCGCCTATCCGACCTTGGGAATCGACCGCTCGGACCCACGAGTTGAAATCTTCCGGGAAAAAATCTTTCATCTCGATCACTACACTGCGTTGGTTGAACGCGAGATGGGAGGCGCACGGGTGGGCACGAGCGGGCATCACGAGAGCAAAATCGGCCTTCACGGGGCCGAGAGGGGCGATTCTGGGCCTTGGAGCGTGGACTCATGGCGTGCGAAGCCCGGCGCCGAGGTTGTTCGATTCGAGGACGCGCGGGCGCTGCGCGAGTCGACGTCGCGGCTCGCGCAACTTCCGCCGCTGGTGACGAGTTGGGAGATCGAGCGGCTCAAATCACAGTTGGACGAGGCGCAGCGGGGCGAGCGGTTCGTGCTCCAGGGGGGCGATTGTGCCGAGTCCATCGAGGAGTGCCGGCCTGAGACGATCGCGGCGAAACTGAAGATCCTGTTGCAGATGTCGCTGGTGCTGGCACGCGGGGCGAAGCGACCCGTCGTGCGGATGGGGCGATTCGCGGGGCAGTATGCCAAACCCCGTACGAGCGCGGTCGAGGTGCAGAGGATCGACGGGCGAGAGGTCTCGCTCCCGAGTTACTTCGGCGACATGGTGAACTCGATCGAGTTCACGCCCAAGGCCCGCACACCGGACCCCTCGCGATTGGTCGGGGCGTACATGCATGCTGCGGCCACGTTGAACTTCGTGCGATCGCTCGTGCATGGCGGATTCGCGGACATGCACCACCCGGAGAACTGGGAGTTGCCCGCGCTCCGGCATGCCTCGCCGACGCCGGAACTCCGGGCGCGGTACGAGCGGCTGCGCGAGAGCGTGGCCGAGGGTGTGCGACTGATGGAGTCGGTGGGGGAGCGGACGATCGAGGAACTGGCTCGTGTGGAGTTCTTCACGTGCCACGAGGCGCTGATGCTGGAGTATGAGGCGGCGTCGACGCGGAGCGTGCCAAGACGCACGGGGTTCTATGACCTCTCGACGCACATGCCCTGGGTCGGCGAGCGGACGCGGCATGTGGATGGGGCGCACGTTGAGTTCGCGCGGGGGATCCGCAATCCTGTGGGCGTGAAGATCGGGCCGACGGCGACGCCGGAGGAGGTCGTGCGCGTCTGTGCCGTGCTCAACCCGCACGAGGAGGGCGGCAAGGTGACACTCATCACTCGGCTCGGGGCGATGGAGGTCGAGCGGGTGCTCCCCGGGCTGATTCGCACGATCCGGCGCGCGGGACATCGGGTGCTGTGGATCTGTGATCCGATGCATGGCAATGGGCGTACGACATCCGGCGGTCTCAAGACACGGCGCTTCGAGGACATCACGGCCGAGTTCGAACGCACGCTCGATGTGCATCGGGCTTTAGGATCGACACTGGGCGGGCTGCACGTTGAGGTGACGGGCGAGGACGTGGCCGAGTGTGTGGGGGGAATGGCCAACGTCCGTGAGGAGGACCTCGACGGACGGTACCGCAGCGTGTGCGACCCGCGCCTCAACTATCAGCAGGCGCTGGAACTCTCGTTCGTGGTGGCGGAGCGGTTGGGCGCGGGGCTGTAGCGAGGTGGAAGAGAGAGATTTCTCAGGGTCGATTGGCCCGACGAAGGGCGGCTCGAGCCTCGGCGGCTGTTGGATTGCCGGCGGATGACTGCCGTTCGGCACGGAGTTCGCGACGGTAGGAACGGGTGGCGGCGTTGCCGCTCGTGGCGGCAGCACCCGAGGAGTTCCCTGTCGAGGCAGCACCAGCGTCGACCCTCGTGGCGCGGAGCATGGCCGGGGCAGGTGTGGGTGAGGCGGGAGGAGCATCCTGGGGCGGGAGGAGAGTTGAAGTCCACGCGGAGGGGTCGCCGATGCGACGCGCAAGGGGATTGAACTTGAGATTCATGTAGTTCCGGACAAGATTGAACGTGGGAACATCTTGAACACTCTCCCACACAATAATCCCGGTTGCGCCGAATTCTTTCGGCCGCTCGAACGAAACCTGGAGATCAAAGTCGTTGAGGGGCTGCAGACCATAGTCCGGATTGCTATCGTGGTAACGCATCCACACAAAGGGGAGGATGGGCTTGTCGCCCGCGATCCGACGTGCCTCGGTCATGTTTGTATGGATAAACGAGAGGTTGGCGGATTCACGGGCCTGGGTTGGCCTCGTGAGCCTGACGCTTTCGGGGAAAGATTTTTTCTGGATGTACAGGCATGGGAAGATCGCGGTCTGAGCGTTGTAGAGCCACGCGAGTCGATCGTTTCGATCCATCCAGAAGTTGTTTCCGTTGTTGGTCGTGGTGTATCCGCTCAGCACGGGATTCGGGAATGAGTAGTACCCCCATTTGACGCTGGGGCGTGTTTCCTTCGCAGTCTCGATCATCGCGAGAAAGATGGCCTGTGAGGCCGCGTCGTAGGACTCGCGATACTTGGCTTCGAGGCTGGTTCCGCGAAGCCCGGCCAACTCCGTTGGGCGCTGCGTGCGCATATGGTCGATCCAACGTGGCCAAATCGTGGGATAGGTCGTGGATCGGTGTTGCGGCTCAACCCACAGGGGATACCACGATTCCCAATCGATCACGCCATATCCCGAATAGGCCGGGTCGGGGATGAGGCGCTCGACCGAGGCGCGGACATGATCACGAAGAGCCTGGAGTGCCGAGGGAGAATCCGCCATGTGAGGACCCTCACGGAGATCGTGCGGTAGATCGAACTCGTAGACGATGATCGTGTTCGCACGAAGCGGAACGTTGTCGGTGGGCAGTTGCGGCGCCGTCGATGGATTGCTGTACGACCGCAGGTACTGCAGAACCGGAGCCCACTGGATGTCGTACGCTGGTGAGGTGGCGGTTTCTCCGACATCGGATTGAGTCCCGGCTTCCTGTTGCGCAATGCACGAAGCAATACCCCAGGGGAGCACGCTAGTCGCGATAAGGGCGGCGATGGTCGTGGCAGATGACGTGCGGCAGGTCATGAGGAGTCCTCGGGTTCGAATCACGGTTGGTCCGACACAGAAGAAATTGCATTATCTTGAGCGCCAGTGCCACTTCGGGCGCTCGACCGGGTGGCAGTTCATGCCGATGATTCCGGGAACACTGAAGGTGTCGGTACCGACTTAGCCGGTGGGCACGTTCAACTATAGGAGTCACAGACATTCCCGGACTCGAATCGAACAACATCTGGATCCTGCTCCTTGGGCTGGTTGGCGGAGTGATAATGCTCGCCTTGGTCGTGTCACGACTCGGGGCCTTCGCCGTGCTCTTTGCGGGCATGGTGCTCTTTTCGGCGTTGGGAATTGTTGAAGAGTCCGATACTCGACACGGCGAAGTGACGAGGACGATGTTCCACGCCGTTCAAGCCGCGAGGTCCGAGGCATTCTTTGGTCTATCGCTGATCGGGGTGATCGCGTTGCTGGTCCACGTTGGTCGGACCACGATGGCGGACTGGTCTCCAGTCGCGGTGATTTTTCTTCTCCTCGGCATGTTTGATGGTGTCCTCGACGGATATCACAAGGGATCGGCCGCTCGGGTCGGAGAGAACGTTGTGGGCGCGGTCGTCTCGATTGTGCCCTTGGCCATGCTCCTCCCCGCGATGTTCAGGACTACGGGATCCGTTCGCGCGGGCATGCGAGCCGTGGGCTGGGTCGGGCTTGCGTGGGCCGTGGGTGTCGTTCTTCAGTTGGGCGTAAACAGGGCAGGGTTGACCCTGGGTCAAGGGGGGCGATTTCGCGGACTTCTCGGAAACCCGCAGCACGCGGGTGTCTATCTCGCCATGACGCTCACGGTGTGCTCGTGGTTGATGGTGAACGAGAGTACGCGCCGATGGAGATTGCTCTGGGCGCTGGTCGGCGGCGCCTGCGGGATCATGATTGTCTGGACGGGGTCACGGACTTCCGCACTCATGGGTCTGATCGGGCTGGCCGCGGTCTTCTACTCGAGAATCGGCCGATTGATTCTCTTCGCTCCGGCTATTGGCATCGGCGTGTTCGGCGGGTTGCAACTGTTGGAATCGTTCGGTGTCGTCCTGACTGCGGATCGATTGGTCTCCACCGACAACACTCGTGCGGGAGCCTGGACCAGGATGATCGAGTCGGCCAGCGATAGCCCGATCATGGGCAACGGGACGGCGTTCGCGGGCTCGTCAGAAAACTCACTCATGCTCGCGGTCGCGTCTTATGGAGTCGGTTCGGGTCTCCTGATGTTGGCGCTCTACGCCGCCATGGCGGTCATGTGGTTGAAGTACCTCATCGTTCGATGGTCGCTCCATTCGGACGAGCGAAACCTGGGGGACACAGCCGCCGGGCTCATGTTTGCGTACTTTGTCGGCTCGAACTTCGAGGGTTATGGCGTCGCCCGTGTGTCTGTGATGAGCGTCTTTCTGGTATTCTCAGCCTCGATCCTCCACATGGTTATCCAGACGGCCAGGAGTAGGCAACTCACGACCGAAGAGCCTGCGGAGCACAACCAAAGTCTTGAGCAACTCCACACCGAGTTTCACTAGGTGCTCATCGTCACGACAACTTCGACGCTCTGACACGACCATACATCTCCTCGTAGTCTGCGAGGATTCGAATAGGACGATACCCGTGGGCGGCGTGTGAAGTCGCGACGGCACAGAGCCGCGCTCCAGCAGCAGGATCAGCGAGAATTTTCTCGATCTCGATCGGCAGTTGACGATCGACGGGGTCAGCGACCCGACATGCGCCAATGGTTTCGAGTTCCTGCCATAGGTCGGCGCCCTTGGTCGTGACCACCGGTGCGCCCGCCGCCATGGCCTCCAAGAGCACGTACCCGAAGTTCTCCTGGCGGGTTGGGAGGACGAAGACATCGGCGAGTCTGTAGAGCGACCACTTATCGTCTCCTCGGATCAGACCCAGGAATGTTGTGGCGTCCTCGATCCCCTGTTCACGAACGAGCGATTGGAGTGTATTTTGATATTCTGGAGGGTCCGAGGGGCCGGCGAGCCAGAGAGAAAACGGCACTCGACGTCGACGGAGTTCGCCCGCTGCGAGGATCAGGCGGTCGACTCCCTTCTGGGTGTTCAGCCGGCTTAGGAATAGGATCCGGTGGCTCGCAGCGGCCATCTGCGGAAACAGTCGCGCGGCTTCTTCGACGCTTGGCAACACCGCTGGTGGCACGAAGAACCATGGAATGACACGGAAGATCGCGCCCGGTGCCCTCGGCGAACTCTGCTCGAGTTCGGCGTTCGTCGTGCAGTGAACCGCGGCGGCGTGGCGGAGAAACCGCCGACCAAAGATCGAGAGGAATGCCCGCTTTCGCATCGGGCTGTTCTGCATGCTCCAGTCCTTCAACATGCCATGGAGCGTCACGACGTATGGCATACGGACGTGACGGGCGATCCCTGCAAGTTGGAGGTTGGTGGGTGCCCACATGCCATGCAGATGGAGCACGTCGCTGCCGACGATAAGGCGGCGCGCGATCTCAAGCGACGGTCGATCGAGCCACTGGGTAGGCCTGTCGGATGCTGCTTCGTCCGTGGGTGTCCCCCGCCACTCGGCAAGGCGATCACAGACGCGGAGACGCACGCATCGCGGGACGAGAGTAGTGGGAGTGTGTTCACCACGGGGCCAGTGGGCCGGGGCCGCTTCGTCATCGGCGGTAAGGATGGTGATCTCGTGTCCGGCGGCGGCGAGTGCGGCGCAGAGATCAAGCACGGCGCGCACGGTCCCCCCGTCGCGCCAACGGAGCCATTTCAGATAGTGGACAATGCGCACGCAGCAGAGGATAGGTCTGCGCGAGTCGAGGACCTCTCAGGGAAGAATCAACGGGGTTCGTCGATCACGCCATGGCGACGCCGCGCGCCGGGACGAGCGGACAGAGCTGCTCCCAGCGTTGACGATCAGCCATTGGCGCGACGAAGCGGGGTCGGGTCGAGGCGCTCTCGCCATACATGCCTTCGTACAGGTTCGAGAGGTGCGACTCGTCGAATGTTGTCAGGGCCCATTCGCGAGCTGCCTTGCCCATGGCGAGACGCCGAGGCTTATCACGGAGCAGTTCCACGAGAGACGAGGCCAGGTCGACTGGGGAGTGGTCAACGATTTCGCCCCCGCCGCTTGCCTGAATATCACGCCAAATGTCGGTCCCCTTCGTTGTCACCACGGGTGTGCCCGATGCCATGGCCTCGATCAGTACCAATCCGAAGTTCTCCTGGCTGGTGGGCAGCACGAAGAGATCGGCAGCTTGATAGAGAGAGAACTTCTCCTGACCCATCACCGAACCCGGGAAGAAAACCCGATCACCAACACCCATCGAGTTGGCCATGCCTTTCAGGGATGCGATGTACGCCTCATCTCCCATGCCGGCGATGATGAAGTTGGCGTCGAGTCCGTGCGAACGGAAGATCGAAGCCGCGTGGATGAGTTGATCTGGGCACTTCTTGTAGTGAACACGTGAAAGAAACAGCAGGTTGGGACGGCCATTACGAAGAAACTCGAATCGCTCACGGGCAGGTTCCCGACCCGGAAGATCACGATATGGATCGAGATCGACGATATAGGGCACGAGCGCCGCCGACCCCTTCGGGAACCATCGACGTGACTGATCAAACTCGGCTTGAGCCGTGCAGTGCACCGCCGCAGCGCGCTCGAGCATGTGGCGAGCCCCGAGCGTCAGGTACGCCCGCTTCTTCATCCCGCGTTGGTCCATAGACCATGTGTCCAGCATTCCATGTAACGACACGATGTATGGAAGACCCATCGCTCGAGCGGTGGCCGCGAGTTGAAGATCGGCCGTCCCCCACACATTATGGAGATGGAGCACGTCGACGCGGCTCATCGATCGCCGGATCTCCGAGACCTGGGCAGGGGCAAAGAACAGGTTTCCAACCGAACGGTGTCCAGTCAAAAGTACACGGGGAAACGCGCCACGGACGGGATTGACGTGAACCCAAGCCGCGGGGCAATCGGTCGGATCTGTTGTCAAAATCGACGAAGGGTGACCCGTGTCTGTCATGACGCGCGCCGCATCCATCACGAACCGGGCGGGGCCACCAACGCTTGCCGCGAGTGAGTCGATGTAGTGCAGAATTCGCATCTCTTCCACCTTTCCAAACACGACCCTAACCAATCGATTCGGTCGTGACGGTCTTGGACAATGTGGAATGTGCAACAAAAAATGAGAATTACCAGGAAAATGGAGAAAATATTTCGGATTTGATCGATGTGCCTGTAAATGCGACTGTTACGTCATTGTCCGTGTTCGGAAATGCACGTGCTATCACAGCATCAATCTGAGTTGTCCGATAACAAAATGCTGAATGTGCTTATCCCGTCATGCCAGAAGTGCCGTTCGTGGACATCGGCGTACGGGGACGGTTTGTGTTCGCATCGAGGGCATTGCGATACATCGCCACGAATCGTGCGCTGATCTGGGATTCGTTAAATGTTCGCAGAACCCAATCACGGGCGCGTTGTCCCATTCGGGCTCGCTTCTCAGGAATCGTGAACATCGATTGGATCAACTCGACGAACTCGGTGGATTCAGGATCGGCGACGTGGCCGCCACCACTCGCCTCGATGTCGGGCCAGATGTCCGTTCCTTTGGTCGTCAGAACCGGCGTGCCGCAGGCCATCGCCTCGATGAGTACGAGCCCGAAGTTCTCCTGGCTTGTGGGGAGCACGAAGAGATCCGCGGCCTGATAGAGCGAGAGTTTGTCCTGTCCCGTTACGCTGCCCGTGAAGGTGACCAGGTCGTCGACGTTCATAGATCGGGCCTGTGCCTTGAGCGCTTGGATGTAGTCCTCGTCGCCCATGCCGGCGATGATCACCGTGGTGTCGAGCCCGCGCGAGCGGAGCGATGCGGCGGTGGCGATCAATGACTCGGGGCGCTTCTTGTAGTGCACGCGCGAGAGACAAAGCACGACCGGACGTCCGCTTCTGAGAGACTCAAACCGCGCTCGGGCGAGGTCCGGTCCGGGGAGCGCGCGATAGGGGGCGAGATCGACAATCGGCGGCACGATGTCGGCGTTGCTCGCCACAAAGAACCGTGCGGCCTGCTGGAGTTCGCCCGCGGCCGTGCAGTGGATTCTCGCCGCGCCATCGATCATGTTCTGTGCCGCCAGCGAGATGTACGTCATCTTCTTGAGCGTTCGTTGCTGGAGCGACCACTCGTCGAGCATGCCGTGCACCGAGAGGACGTATGGCGTGCCGATCGTCCGGGCGTTCGCGGCGATCTGAAGATCGCGCGGACCCCAGAGGTTGTGCAGGTGGAGCACGCTCGCCCGCTGGATCTCACGCTTCGTTGTCCGCTTCATGTGCGAGCCGAACCACAGATCGACGGGTGAGTCGGACTTGATATGGATGATCTGGGGCGACGCGGGATCAGCGGGATCGAACGAGTCCGCGTCGGGGGGCTCGTGGGTGAGGATCGTGGATCGGACGCCAAACTTCGCGAGCACGCGCGTCGCGTCAAGGACGAAGCGCGAGGGGCCGCCGACCCGCGCGGACAACGAGTCGATGTAATGGAGAATGCGCACGAAATCCCACCCCGATGTCAACGCACTATGAGCACCGACGCCAGCATTGCACGTACAGCATACCAGTGATCGACCGGGGTTGGAGTGTGCTCAAATGAGGGCTGTGGTTCTAGGACGAAGAGCGGGCTTTGCCCAAGATGATCTGCTCGTACAGATGCTCGAACTTGTCGAGCGTTCGGCTCTCGTCGAACTCACGGAATACGAACGGCTTGGCATTCTCCCGCATCCGGGCGAGTCGCGGCGGATCCTTGACGAGCGATTCGATTGCATCGGCAAAGCCGGCTGGTGTCCGGTCGGTGATGACGACAGCATTGCTGCTCTCGAGTTCGGGCCAGATGTCGACACCTTTGGTTGTGATGACGACGGCCTCCGCGGCAAGGGCCTCGGGAATCACGAAGCCGAAGTTCTCCTGGTGCGTGGGAAGGGCGAAGATCTCGCAGGCCTGATACAGAGAGATTTTCAGATCGCCGTTGACATGGCCGGTGAAGAGGATGCGGTCGTCGATTCCCGAAGTGCGTACTTGTTCACGCAGTTGACGGACATACTCCGGATCGCCTGGCCCGGCCACGACGCCACGCACGTCGATGCCGCGTCGTGTGAGTTCGGCGATCGCCTGGACGAAGACATCGGCGCCCTTTTTGTAGTGCACCCGGCTGAGAAAGAGAACCTTGGGTCTGGATTCGAGGAGTTCTGGGTACTTCTGCTGTGCCGGGTTTGGGCCTGGGGGGGATCGAAAGGGGTTCAGGTCGAGGAGGTTTGGGATGACGACACCACGGCCTTTGGGGAACCACTTTTGTGCTTGCTCGAGCTCAAACTGTGCGGTGCAGTGGACGGCGGAGGCACGCTCGAGGGTTGAGGTTCCTGCGAGGCCAAGGTAGAGCCGTTTCTTCAACGACTTCTGGGCCATGGACCAGTCATCGAGCATGCCTCGAAGACTGATGACATAGGGCGTGCCCATCCGACGGCAGAGGCGTGCAAGGCGTGGAAGAGCCGGCTGCCAGACGTTGTGGAAGTGGACGACGTCGGTGGACCGGATCGCGTGTTCAATCTCGGAACTCTGCGTGCGAAAGCCAAAGAATCCACGGAACATGGAGGGGTGGACAATCGTTGGAAGAACCGCTCCGGTGATTGCCGAGTTGTCCGGAAACTCGGCGGAGTTCACGTCGATGCGCCCCGTGTGGATTCGTTGCGTGTGCCCGCGTTCGGCAAGTCCCCGGGAAAGGTCGAGCACAGCTCTCACGGGACCGCCATGGGAGAGGTCGATCGCTTCGATGAAGTGGAGGACGGCAAAGGGACGGGTGGTCGACATGGTGTCGACGAAAAGTAGGCCTATCGATCATGGGTTTTTGGGATTGGGCGACTAAAGATTGCGTCATGATGGGTGAAGGTGAATCCGAGCGCGGCGCTCCCCCAGGCGTGGTTCCCATGTCGAGGCCTGACGGGGTCGAGTCGACTCGTGGGGATGTATTCCAACGATTGGACTTGACGGCGTCGTACCCGTATTCGTTCGGCGAGTACGCGCGACGCGCGTTGTGGGAGCTTGTGCAAGCGACGCTGATTCGGTACTCGTGGCGCCGCGCCTCGGGGTGGCGACGCTTCTGGCTCCGGAGATTTGGTGCGGTCATGCCCGCGACGGCCGGGACCAAGGCGTCCACCCGCATCAAGCACCCGTGGCTCTTCTCGATGGGGGAGCACTCGATGATCGCGGAGGGGGTCGAGGTGTACAACCTCGGTCCGGTCTCCGTCGGGTCGCACACAATCGTGTCGCAGAATGCGCATCTCTGCAACGGAACACACGACTACCGGAAGCCCGATTTACCGCTCATTCGCCCGACAATGCGTATCGGAAGCGGGGTGTGGGTGTGCGCGGATGCCTTTGTGGGACCTGGTGTTGAGATCGGGAACAACGCGGTGGTTGGGGCACGAGCCGTCGTGATGCGCAGCGTTCCTCCCGGCGTCGTCGTCTCGGGGAACCCGGCTCGGGTGATCCGGGCGCGGGTGATGGAAGGGTTGGTCGGCGCTCCTGGTGGAGAGAGAGAGGGCGATTGACGACGATGGAGGCATCAACATCTCCGACCCGCGACGGGCGAACGCCACCGAGCATCCTGATTCTGACTCGCAACGAGGAGGCGAACATCGCCTCGTGCATCGAGGCGTGCTCGTTCAGCGACGATGTCGTGGTGCTGGACAGCTACTCGACCGATCGAACCGTCGAGATCGCGAGGCGGTATGCTCACGTGAGGGTGTATCAGCGGCACTTTGACACCGAGTACCTCCAGCGAAACTTCGGTCTCAAGGAGATCGCGTACCACCACCCTTGGGTCTATGTGTGCGACGCGGACGAGCGGGTGCTCCCGGAGTTGCGCGAGGAGATACTTCGCGAGATCAACCGGACCGATCAGGAGCACTCGGCGTTTCGGCTGCGATACAAGAACATGTTCCTGGGCCAGTGGATCCGTCGATCGAGCGGATATCCCGTGTGGATCATCCGTCTTCTGCGTCCGGACAAGGTCCGGTACGAGATTCGTGCCACGAA
Organism: Phycisphaerales bacterium; assembly: GCA_016699835.1. NCBI lineage: Bacteria > Pseudomonadati > Planctomycetota > Phycisphaerae > Phycisphaerales > Phycisphaerales bacterium. The sequence continues at coordinate 1,718,419 of CP064987.1, read as the reverse complement.
CGTGCACCCGATCGTGGAGGGGAGCGTCGGCACGCTCGACGAACATTTCGAGCACAACTCGTTCGCGTCGGGGCTGGTTCGGTGGTTTAACAAGCACAACTACTACAGCGATCGTGAGGCCTTCGAGGCGCTGCGCGTTCGGACGGAGGGTCTCCCGAAACTCCGCCAACTCTTCGTGGGCGATCCCATGGCGAAGCGGCGCGCCGCGAAGAATCTCAGTTTTCTCCTCCCTTTGCGGGGCGTGCTCCGCTGGCTGCACGACGTGATCCTCAAGGGTGGTTTCCTCGACGGCTGGGCGGGGATCCGGTATTCCACGATGATCTCGATGTACGAGTACTGGCTCGAGGTCAAGATCGCCGAGGCCCAGAGGAGGTGGCGAGAGGGAACGGAATGGTGGGTCCGTCGCCTGCTGCGAGAGCCCGGGGACACGCGACCCGATCCACCGCCAGTCGCGCCGAAGAGTTATCCGTGTCGAGAGGATGGCACGCCACTCATCGACGTCATGATTCCCACTCTGAATGAGTCGGCTCACATCGAAGAGGCCGTGAAGAATGCGCTCGGATTGGGCCCGGTGTACGTGCTCGATAGTTTCAGCACCGACGGAACCCAGGAGATCGCACGAAAGGCGGGCGCCACAGTCGTGGAGCATCGATTCGAGAACTATTCGCGGCAGAAGAACTGGGGTCTCGAGAACCTGCCGTTCCGTGGGGAGTGGGTGTTCATCCTCGATGCCGACGAGCGCGTCACGCCCGCGCTTCGAGATGAAGCGATCCGCGTCGCGAAGTCGGAGACGCGAAACTCGGGCTGGTTCGTGAATCGGATCGTCGTGTTCATGGGTCGACCGATCCGTTGGGGGGGGCTATATCCCTCGTGGAACTTGAGGTTCTTCAGGCGAGGCGCGTGCCGGTATGAGGACCGATCGGTTCATGAGCACATGATCTGCGACGGAGAGACGGGATACATGAAGCACCTGATGGTGCACATCCGGCGCGAGACCATCTCGGGGTATATCTCCAAGCACGTGAGGTACGCGGACATGGAAAGCGACGAGTGGTTGCGAACATCTCTGGGCCAGGGGGCCGGCGCCGCGCCCGCAAGGTTGTTTCGAGACCGGCTTCGATACCGTCAATGGGTTCGTCGTGAGGTCTGGCCGAGATTACCGGGGAAACCGGTCATTCGTTGGGTATACATGTATCTCCTGCGACTGGGGTTCCTCGATGGTCGCGCGGGGTGGCATCTCGCCGCATTGATGGCGTCCTATGAGTACATGATCGAGCTGCTCTATCGAGAGAAGCGATATTTTGCACGGAAACTCGTCAATCAGACGACGACGCCGGAGCAGGCGCCAGGTCGTGAGTGATGACATCGCAGAACTCACCACAGAGTTTGTCGCGGCCGAGATCGGTCGAAACCACTCTCGCTGCACGGTCGCCCATGGCATGGAGTTGGTCCGCGCTCATCTCCAGCATTGTTTGGAGTGTGCGTACGGCGCCATCAACGTCTCCGTGAGCCACATGCCAGCCGATGGAATGGGTAGCGATGAGATCGCTCACATGTGATGGACTCGGACCCAAGAGCAGTACGGGTCGAGAGACGGCCATGGCACCATAGACCTTGCACGGATGGACTATGCCCACCACCTCGTTGCCGATGCTGACGACATGGACATCGGCCGCAGAGAGCGAGTATTGGATCTGATCAAGGGGCTGATACGGAAGTGATCGCAGGTTGGACGCGTTGTGATCGCTTGCAATTCGCTCGTCAACCTCCTTCTTGCCACCACCGCCCCCGATGAACAAGAAGACAAGTCTGGGGTCATCACGGAGTCGTTCGGCGGCATCAAGAAGCGTCGTGAGCGGATTGGCCGGGCTGTGGTTGCCCGAGTACATGACGACAAACTTTCCTTCGAGATTGTGTGTGCTGCGAAACGGATTGACGGAGTGGGCGATGCTTCGGGTCCCTTCGTCGTGGGGCCAGGGCGGCGCGATCGTGGTCTTGCTCGCGACGTCGACGCCCTTCTTCTGGACTCGATCGAGCATGAATCGATCCATCATGACGATATTGGAGGCTTGTCGAAGGATGATGCGATTGAAGAGCTCGAAGACACGAACCGACACCTGGTCGGGGCGTGCCTTCCCGAGCGCGAGCATCTGGTCAGGGTTGAGATCCATGAGCCAATAGGTCACGGGGACCCGGCGAATCTTGCTGAGCCAGGCCCCGACGACGCCACAAAATGGAGGGCTGGTTGAGACGAGGATGCTCGCGAGGTTCCTGGTAAAGAGCCCTCGGACAAAGGCGAGCACCACGAAGATGGATTGGGCAAGCAGCCGCACGGTGATGCTGCCCTTTCCAAAGCTGGAGAATGGAAGCCTTCGGACATCGACGCCTCTGAGTGCCTCGCGGCGAGGATACTTCCTGGTGGGGTCGTCGTAACCGTTCGCCGAGGCGTACACGACAACGCGATAGCCCCGTCGTGCCAACTCTTCTGCGGCATCGGCGATGTGCTGTCCGACGCTCGCGGGGTCGGGAACGTAGACCTGGCTGATGATGAGGATGGTCGGAGGTGCCACGGGTCGATGCCGCCTCTGAGGCGTGTTCGCGTTATGCCTTTGCAGATTTCTTCGAGCCGGCCTTCGCGCTCACACCCTTGGACGAGCGACCCTTCGAACCACCTGCCTTCTTGCCATACCCCTCGGGGATGCCCTGGGTCCAGGTCTTCATGTTCCGGCTCTCGGGGTTGAAGCCGTCGCCGGGGATCGGGTGGCTGCCCTTGGTGAAGGTCGAGATGGAGGAGAGGTGCGCGGTCTTGGCGTTGTACTTCGCGACAAACTCGTCGTAGATCCAGCGATAGGTCCGCTCCATTCCGTCGCGGAGGCGTGTGGAGGGCTCCCAGCCGAGATACTGGTTGATTTTGGTGTTGTCGCTGTTGCGCCCCGCGACGCCCTTGGGCGCGTCGAGTTTGTAGTGACGCTTCAGTTTGATCCCGGCGACTTCCTCGGCGATGGAGACGAGTTGGTTGATGCTGACGAGTTCGCTGCTGCCGAGATTGATCGGCTCAAGGATCTGGCTGTGCGTGATCATGTTGATCCCGCGGACGCAGTCGTCCACGTACATGAACGAGCGGGTCTGCTTCCCGTCGCCCCAGATCTCGATGTCGTGCTTCCCGGAGACCTTGGCGGCAATGACCTTTCGGCAGATGGCGGCCGGGGCCTTCTCGCGCCCGCCCTCCCACGTGCCCTCGGGCCCGTAGACGTTGTGGAAGCGGGCGACGCGGGTGTTGATCCCGAAGTCCTCTCGGAAGTGGCGGCACATGCGCTCGGAGAAGAGTTTCTCCCAGCCGTAGCCGTCCTCGGGAAGGCCCGGGTACGCGTCGGCCTCCTTGAGCGCGGTGATCTTGGGGTTCTTCTGCTTGTCGGCGTTGTAGACGCAGGCGCTGCTGGCGTAGAAGAACCGCTTCACCCCCGCCTCCTGAGCGGCGAGCAGCATGTGCGTGTTCGTCAGCACGCTGAGCATGCAGAGCGCCTTGTTGTTCTCGATGAAGCCCATGCCGCCCATGTCGGCGGCGAGTTGGTAGACCTCGTCGGCGCCGTCGCAGATCTTCCGGCAGACCTTGAAGTCGCGGCAATCGCCACGGAGCGGGCCGGCGTGGTTCGTGACGCCGCGGTGCACCTGGTACCACTCCTCGAGCGGCTTGATGTCGGCGGCCCGGACGTCCTTGACGCCCATGTCCCTGAAAAAGGCGACAAGGTGCCCGCCGATGAACCCACCGGCGCCGGTGACGACGATGGAGGAGTTCTTGTTGATTTTGACGCCGCCGGCCAGGGAACGATCGACCGCCATGTGCTCATCTCGCTTTCAAAGACGTGCTGTCAAAGTCGTGGGCCTGAGGGAGCCCCGACGCGGAACCAGTACCGCCGTGCCGTCACACGGGTTCGCGAGCCGTGAGAGCGTCTCGCGGGACCGAAATGATAGCGGGACGGTGCAAAAACAGGCCGAGAACTTCGGTTCAGGGCCCGAGAATTGAGGTCATCCTGCATCGGCGGTTTGGTCGGGGCACTGAAACGCGAGTCGGGGAAACCGCGGAGTCGAACATCGCCCGATCAGGCGGAACGGTGGGCATGGAATCTGCGCGGATCTCATTGGGCGTGCTGGCGATACCAGTCGATGGTCCGTTTCAGGCCTTCCTCGAAGTCCATTTGGGCCTTGAATCCGAGCAGGCGCTGGGCTTTCGACGTATCGAGGCAGCGTCGGGGCTGCCCGTCGGGCTTGGTCGAGTCCCACTCGATTGCCCCCTTGAAGCCCGTGAGTTTCACGATGAGTTCCACGAGGTCCTTGATCGTGATCTCGAACCCGGCGCCGAGATTGATCGGTGTCGGATCGTCCATTACCTCGGCCGCCCGCACGATTCCCTCGGCGGCATCATCGACATATAGAAACTCGCGGCTGGCGCTCCCCGTCCCCCAGCAGACGATCTTCGGATCGCCGCGGCGCTGGGCCTCGACGCACTTGCGGATGAGCGCGGGGATCACATGGCTGGAGTTGAGATCGAAGTTGTCCCAGGGTCCGTAGAGATTCACCGGGAGCACGTACGCCGAGCGCATGCGGTACTGGAGTTTGTACGCATCGAGCATCTGCCACGCGGCCTTCTTCGCCACGCCGTAGGGCGCGTTGGTCTCTTCCGGATAGCCATTCCACAGGTTGTCCTCGTGGAAGGGGACGGGCGTGAACTTGGGATAGGCGCAGATGGTCCCGACCTGGACGAACTTGCCGCCGCGCTCGATCAGCCCGTCAATCCGCGCCTGCTCGATCAGATGCAGGGCCATGGCCATGTTGGCGTAGAAGTAGCGTCCGGGGTTCTCGCGGTTGGCGCCGATGCCGCCGACTTCCGCCGCCATGTGGATGACGAGGTCGGGCTTGTGGGGCGCGAAAGCTTCCCTATAGAGGCGGGCGACATCGGTGGTGTTGGTCAGGTCATAGTGTCGCCGACGGGGGATGAAGATATTGGCCTCGGGCACGCCGCGGGCCTTGAGGCGGTCCACGACAAAGCGCCCGAGGAAGCCGGCACCGCCGGTGAGGATGATCCTAGCGTTCCTTCTCGAATCCAAGGTCACTCGAAGTCCTCCAAGAGTCATATGGGACAGGAGTTTAGCGCGTGAAAGACATTCTCCGGTACATTCGCCTCGGCTCGTGGATGAGGCTCTCGCGTCTGGGAGAGCGAATCGGCTGGGAATGGCTTATGTATAACCCTGGGGTCTTCGAGCATTTTCATCAAGGCGCCACGGCCGCTGCACCCCACCTCGCCGACGCGGTTCTCGGTGAGATTCCGGGAATCTCGTCGCTCGTCGACGTCGGCTGCGGCACCGGGGCGATGGCCGCGGAGTTCAAGAGGCGCGGAGTCCGCGTTCTGGGCTTGGAGCACAACGCGAAGGGTCGGCGGTGGGCCGATCGCGCCGGGGTTCCAGTCAGGCCTTTCGATCTGCGAGTGGAGGGCGGCCTGTCGCCCGCCGACGGTCCCTTTGACCTGGCGATGTCGACCGAAGTGGCGGAACACCTTCCCGAATCGCTCGCCGATCGATTCGTGGACTATCTCGTGTCCTGCGATGCGGCGCACGTGCTACTCACCGCCGCACATCCAGGACAGGGTGGCACGGGTCACATCAACGAGCAGCCCCAGTCGTACTGGATCGAGAAGTTTCGATCCCGAGGTTGGTCGCACGATCCGGAACTCTCGGGAAGGGTTTCGGCTCGACTTGAGAGTCTGCCAATGTCGAAGTTTCTCGCCACGAATCTGATGATGTTCCAACGTCCACAGACCTGATCGTCGGTAGGCGAGTTTCGATGGAACTCAGAGATGTGGCGGGGACACTCCCCAAAGATCGAAAGAGAGCATACAGATCGCTCGGGAGGGATTCACGCGCGACACGACCGGTGAGAATCTCCGAAACACCCCACCACAATCCCTTCAGGGTGGCCCGGACATATCGGGTGCGAATGCCATGGCGTAACAGCAGGAGGCTGCTCGCGAACGTGCGTGCGACGGCGTGGAAAGGCCCAGGGTGTATCGCCAGTTGAAGTGGAGCACGTTTCTCGCGTTGTGACGGATCTGCCGCGACAGGTCGCGCTTGGGCGACTCGAAATGGTGGATCTCATCCGAACGCCCGCATCGCACGACGTACCCCGCGGCGAGGGCTCGAATGCAAAGATCACCCTCTTCTCCCTGATGCACAAGCGACTGTCGGAAACCGCCAAGAGCAAGGAAGACGTCGCGTCGGAGCGCCTGGGCCGTTCCCTTGAACCGATCGAGGATCCATATCGAGTGATCGTCCGGTGAGCGCTGTTTCACGCTCGTGTCCTGGTAGGTCATGTCACGAAACGGAACACCGACCGCGGCGATCCGAGGGTGGTCAAAGTCGAGCAACGTCTGTGCGACCACGCGAGGTGTCGCGAACAGAGCGTCGTCGTCGATGATGACCACGATCGGTGCGCGAGCCATCTCCACGCCACGATTCCGGTGCCCCATGTATCCTTCGGGAGTCGAGGAGGTCACCAGTCGGACACCGGGGAACCGGGCTCGAACGCGATCGCTCGTGCCGTCGGTCGACGCGTCATCGATCACGATGACCTCGACATCGCCCTCTTGGGCGTTCGAGGACTCGATCGCTTTTTCGAGTTCCGGCCAACGATTGCGTGTAACGATGACAATGCTCGCGTCGGGGCGGTGCCTCATTAGTGGGTGCTCGACTGGAAGAGGGATTGCGGATGTACGACCGGAATTCCAATATACCGCAACTCTCTCTCGTCACCAAGTAGTTGTGTATTGAAGTCATTCAAAATTGTTCGGGATAGAAATCACTGGGGGACACGGACTTACGATCGCCGTGTTCGAGACATCCGCGCCTGCGACAAATTGGTTCGACAGTTGCTCAAGCGTGGATGTGTTCAAGTCGTGTACGGCGTGGCTACGGAATGAGTTTCGACATCGCTCAATGGAGGCATTCCGAACGAAACCCAATCCAAACTCGATCTATGCCGATGAATCTTTGGTCTCGTGGGCGTTCTCAAATCCAATGTTGTGGGTGTTGAATCGCGGGTTCTACGTAGTGACGCCTTTGAGCACGGTCTGGATCGCGTTGTATCACGCTGAATCATCGAGCCACGAATGGCGAACCTGTTCGATCCACGCGGTGGCATAGTGGACGTGGGATGGATGTTGTGTTCGAGCGTCGCTCGAATGAGTCGGCTGATGTCTGTGGAGCACAAGTCTCTCCCCGGACAAGATTCGTGTAACGCAATGAACGACCCTGTCCGGGGAGTGAGTGACGAATATCCGGCCGGGTTCGTCGGCACCGATGCTCGCCCCCACTCGACCCGCGTGCCGATCGCCCGCGAGGGTGATCACGGGCACGCCCATGAGCAGCGCCTCACACGTCGTAGTCGTGCCGGCATACGGGAACGTGTCGAGGGCGATGTCGATCCTCGAATAGGTATCGAGATGCTCACGGACCGTGGGTGCGGGCGGAAGGAGATCCACACGGTATGGATCGAGGCCGGCTCGAATGAGGCGATTCGAGACGTCAACTCGGCAGGATGCCTGACGCAGGCCAGGGTTCTTGAGCACGAGTCTCGAGTTCGGGACGGCGTTGAGCACCCTCGCCCACACGGCCAAGACCTCGTCATTGGTCTTCGCGAGGGCGTTGAATGAGCCGAACGTGATGCCGTCGCCTGTCGCGCGTTCGCGACGCGCTATCGGTATATTCCTGGGAGGCTGGTACGTCAGAAAGCATGGATCGAGTCGCAGCACACGGTCGTCTGTGCCCGGCGGGTCGGTGATCGAGTCTCCAATCCGTGCGTGCACGCGTGGAATGCCCGTCGACGCCGGATAGCCGAGGTATGAGAGGCAATGGTGGGCCGGGGCCTGCGCGAGGAGATCGGGGCGTGAACCGGCGGTCAGGCCCGAGATGTCGACGAGCACATCGATGCGTGCGGCATGGATCATGGAAAGGGCCTGCTCGGTCGGCACACGCGACAGATCGACCCACTCGGTCGCGAGTTCACGGAATCGGAGCGTTGTCGCGTCATGCTTTCGAGTGATGGAGAGGAGAACGATGTCGAACCGATCCTTGTCGAGCCCCTCGAGCAGCGGCAGGAGAAAGTACGAGACCGAGTGCTCGAAGAAGTCGGCCGAGAGGAAACCCAGGCGGCGTGGCGTGTCGGGACGCGGGTGGGCGGGACGCATCGACGGCTGGCCTTGTGCGAGCAGCGTGCCGAAGCGGGTGTGGGCATCGCGCACATCCTTCGGCGTCATCGATGGCACATAGTTCGTGATAAACGCGTGGAGTTGGGCGAGCGGGACCGAGTCAGGGTCCGCGTCGACCGCCTCGCGGATGTGGCCGAGCGCTTCTTCAGCGCGCCCGAGTTTCAACGTGGCGGAGGCGCGCGCGTGCATGGCCGCGATATTTACGGGGTCGAGATCGAGCATGTGGCGTGTCGTCGCGATCGCTTCGACCAGTCGATCAGTGTGCAACTGGAGCATGAGCAGATCGTGCGCGCCTTGGATCGAGCGCTCGGCCTCAGGCGTGAGCACGCCGATCGCGTCGTCGATGCTCCCCATCGCCACCAGCACGCGCGCGAGGCGGGCGTGGCTTCCCTCGTGACCCAGGTCTCGTGCCATCGTTGCGGGCGCGAGCGCCCCGTCGGCATCGCCTCGCGCCATGGCCACATCGACGCTCGTCGCTAGTACATCGGGATGGGCGGGAACACGAGCCTTCACGGACGCGAGGAGCCGATCGGCGCCGGCAAGATCACCCCGACTCAGCGCCGCCCTGGAGGCCTGAACGGCTTGGGCTAAGGCCGGAGGGAGCGGCGTGGGATTCTGGGACTTGCTCGTGTTCTTCTTCGGCGGCATTCCCTGGATCATTCGGGACCGCCACGACCGACGCCGGATGTACAAAGCGTCACAGCGTCTGAAAATGGATCACGATCGATCCATCGCGAGCATGGCCGCCCCGTACACCCCGGCGTTGTCCTCGAGCGTGCTCGCGACGACATCCACTTTTCGGCAGGCCTCGGGGAAGGCGGTCTTCCGCGCCATGCGCTGCACACGCTCGACATAGGCCTTGCCGATCGCCTCGGTCAGGCCGCCGCCCAGCACGACCCTCGGCAAGGAGAGCAGCGTCACGACATTCGCGATCGCGATCCCCAGAAGGTCGGCCGACTCATCCACGACCTCGACGACGAGCGCATCCCCCTCGCGATATGCCTTGCCGATGGTGCGGCTCTTGATGCGTTCGGTGTCGCCCTCAACCTCGGCCATGATCTTCGACTTGCGGTTCGACTGGATGAGTCGCACGAGGCGATCGACGACGGCCGTGCGCGAGCAGTTGTGCTCGAGCGACCGATGCCCCGCGAGCGCGCCGGGAAGAGCGATCGTGTGCCCGATCTCGCCCGCGGAGAAGAACGTCCCTTCGTACAACTTGCCATTCAGGATCAGCCCGCCACCGATCCCCGTTCCCACCCACACGCCAAGTAGGTCGTCCACACCCTTGCCCGCGCCCATGCGGTGCTCGCCGACCACGGCGACGTTCACGTCGTTGTCCACGAAGACCGGCACTTTGAGTTGCTTGGTCAGCAGTTGCGCCAAGGGGACTTCCGTCCAGCGGAGGTTGACGGCCTCGAGCACAAGTCCCTTGTACGGATCCACGGCTCCCGGGGCGCCGATCCCCAGTCCGCCGAGATCCCCCACCGAGACCTTCGCCGCGGCACACGCTTCCTGCGTCGCCTCGACGATCCGCGAGAGCACGCCCTCCACGCCCTCCTCGGCCTTGGTCTTCTTCTTGGAGGAGCCGAGGAGTTTGAAGTCGGGCGAGACCACGCCGATCTGCATGTTCGTGCCGCCGAGGTCGATGCCGACGAAGGGTTTCTTGGGGGGCATGTCGCGTGTGAACCTTGATGAGGCGTGCGGGGCGAGAGTGGTGATTCGTTCGCTTGCTGATGCTCTATCGGGACTGTACGGGACGGGCGACATGGGCCTGTCGCGCAGGAGCGAGTCGCGAGCGGACCAGGGCGCATCCCGCGCACCATGTTCCATCGGCCGACGCCGCCATCGACTCCAGCGCCCGCCGGAGGCGTTCCTCGACCTTGGGTGCCCGATCGGCATCCGTCAGGAAGAAGAGCGTGCTCCCGCTCCCGCTGAGATGGGCGTCGAGGCGTGTCGCCCGCGAGAGTTCCGTCGCGAGGCGCCCCAATCTCGGCTCCACGCGGACCGCCGCCTGGAAGAGGTCGTTCCCCAGCAGCCCATCACGAATCGTGTCGCCCTGGGCCTTGCCGATCCGCCGCGCGACGAGGTCCGGGTTCACGGCAGCCGGGTTGTATGACGGGCCATGCTCCATGCGTTTCCTCGAGACGCGCTCCGCGAGCAGCACGTCGAACGCGCCATAGACGGCCTTCGTCTCGCACGAGAACGGCGGGATGACGAGGATCAGTTCCTTGGTGACCGCCTCCACGCGCTCGACCTGCTCGCCCAGGCCGCTCACGAGCGCCGGGCGCGGCGGCGCATCCTCCTCGCTCTCGCCATCGATGAAGAACGCCACGTCGGACCCCACGCCCATCGCCACCGAGCACAACTCGTCATTGTCGAGATCAAGATGGAACGCGTCACGGAGCGCCATCAGAGTGCTCGCCGCATCGGACGATCCGCCCCCCAGCCCGCCGCCGACGGGAATGCGCTTCGTGACGCGGATCGCTGCGGGGAGCGACCGCCCGAGTTTCGCCTCAAGGGCCTTGTGAGCTTTCACGCACAAATCACGCTCGTCGGGCCAGTCGATAAGCGTCGGTCGCGGCGCATTCCCCGCCCAGTCGCACTCGAACGTGAATGCCCCGCCAGGCGTCACCACCACGTCGTCCCACACCTCGATCGCCGACATCCACGACGCGATCTTGTGATACCCCGCGACGTTCCGACCCTCGTGGGTCGCGTCCTCGCCCTCGGGCGGGCCCACGAACAGGCACAAGTTCACCTTCGCATACGCCCGGCGAGACACGGCACGCGGACTCAAAGCGTTGGGCGTCGTCATGCGCGATCGTACACCGCACGCACAGGCCCTCGAATGAATCTCCTCCAACTCGTGGCTCAGGTGTCCCGCCGGTGCCTACTCCTCCCAGTAAGCCCACTCCATCGGCGCACTAAACTCCCACCGGTCGCGCGGCCTGCCCTTGCCGCGTTGGAGAGCCCCCTATGAACGTCGCCGATCTCGTCAGCGCCCTTAATCGCCTCGCCCCGCTCGAGTTCGCCGAGAGTTGGGACAAGGTCGGCCTGCTCGCGGGCGACAGTTCGCGTGAGATCAAGGGGCCCGTCCTCCTCGCGATTGACCTCACCGAAGCCGTCCTCGACGAGGCGATCAAGGCCAAGGCGTCGGCCATCATCGCCTACCACCCGCCGATCTTCGAGCCGCTCTCCCGCGTCACCAGCGCCACGCCCCGCCAGCGCGTCATCTTCCGCGCCATCGAGGCCGGCATCGCCATCTATTCGCCGCACACCGCGCTCGACGCCGTGAAGGGCGGCATCACCGACTGGCTCTGCGAGGGGATCTCGGGCTCTTCGAGCGAGGGGAAGATCGCGGGCGACTGCCGGGCCCTCTCGCCCCACGCCCATCGCCGACGGACGCAGGAGGTCAAGATCGTGACCTTCGTCCCCACCGCCGACGCCGACCGCATCCGCAACGCCCTCGCCTCCGCCGGCGCGGGGATCATCGGCAACTACCAGTTGTGCTCCTTCGCCAGCGAGGGCACGGGTACCTTCCTCGCGGGTGATGGTGCCAAGCCGACCGTCGGCCGCCCCGGCCAGATCGAGAGTGTCCGTGAGATGAGGCTGGAGATGGTCTGCTCGCGCTCCGCCCTCGCCCTGGCGATCGAGACCCTCCGCCAGTTCCACCCGTATGAGGAGCCGCCGATCGATGTCTTTGATCTCGAACCGGTCCCCACGCGCAGCGCCGGTGCCGGTCGGCGACTGGTCCTCGATCGCCCCGCCACGGTGCGCGAACTCGCCGAGCGACTCAAGACCTTCCTCAAGCGTGACCGCGTCCGCTACGCCCTCGCCGAGCGTGGCCCAGATGGTGAGCCGCACGACCCGCCCCTCACCCACGTCGGCGTGGTCCCCGGCGCGGGTGAGTCCCTCTCCAGGCTCGCCAGGGCCGAGCAGTGCCAGGTCTTCGTCACAGGCGAGATGAAGCACCACGAGGTCCTGGGCGCCCTCAACGCCGGCATGAGCGTGATCCTCGGCGGGCACACCCCCACCGAACGTGGCTACCTCTCAAGATACTCGCTGCAAATCCAGCGAGAACTCCCCGGCCTCCACACGATCGTTAGCAAGGCGGATCGGGATGTGCTGATCTCGTTGTGATTCACAAGGAGGGCTGAATGGGTCGATATGTCCTTGTGATGCAAGCGAATCGATCTTTCAGTGGGGTCGTCATTTCGATCGGCGCGATTGTCCTTGCAATTGCAACAGTCCTGTCCGCATGCAGCCGGTCCGCTCAACACGTTGGTACACCGAAGAATGATCGAGTGGCGATTCCCGCACTCCAAGGCGAACGACACGGACACACCATCGAGCGAGTTGGGTCCACACTCGTCTGCATCGGTGGATTTGGTGACCCAGGGGCGCCCGATCGTGAGACTCGCCAGACATGGATGCTGGACCTTGAGGCCAGTCGCCCGCAATGGACTCGCGGCCCGGATCTCGCAATGGGAAAGACGTTCTCCGCCTCGGCGGTCGTGGATGGCGTCGTCTACGCGATCGGACCGGGAGGAGTCGAACGTCTGACAGGAGATGCGACACGCTGGGAGCGTGTGTACGAGGGCGATGCGTTTCCTGTCTCACATACAAGCGCGGGTGCTGTCGATTCTTTGATCTATGTCATCGGCGGGTATCCGGCCGAGCGAGGACGGGCCGTCGCCTTCGACACCAGAACAAATCGCGTCGTCGAGGTGCCCGACATCCCAGGGGCCAAGCCGGGCGACCACTTCCGCATCGTGGCGGTCCTTATGAATGAACTGCACGTCATCGGCGGATACGACGGTGAGCGGTTCGTGCCACTGAATCAGCATTGGGTGCTACGTGGATCGGAATGGTCCGAATCGACACGCACACCGGAACCAGTCTGGGCCAAGTTCTCGGTGCACGCAACTGTCGGGGATCGCTTGTACATCTTCTCCGAAGGTCCAAGCCTGTGTTACCACGCTTCTACAAACACGTGGCACGCGGTCGAGCCATGCCCCGCGCGACTACTCGTGATGCCTGGATCGATCGTCTTGGGGACCAAAATCGTGGTGATCGGCGGTGTCCTCTCCGACGGAACACCAAACGGAGTTCTCGTTTATGACTGCGAATCAAACTCGTGGAGCGGCCCGGGTGTTCTACTCGAATAATTGTGAAACGCTTCCCTGCACCTCAAACCCCACACTCGGCATCCACAACCCCGAGTCCTCCAGCACGCTCACCAAAGGCCCAGGCGGCGTGTCCGGCCAGATCACGCAATAGATTGCGCAACAAGCCCAGTTTCCACTTGCGTCGGCGGTCTCGACTTTGTAGCATCAAATGGCTGCCCCATCAGATGGATAAGTCAGCATGTGCATATAGATTCTTGCGGATTCCTGGTCTCACACTCACCACCGTTGGAGATGACATTGAACATTACCCGCACACCCGCACACCCGCACACCCGCACACCCGCACACCCGCACACCCGCACACCCGCACACCCGCACACCCGCACACCCGCACACCCGCACACCCGCACACCCGCACACCCGCACACCCGCACACCCGCACACCCGCACACCCGAAACATGCCGGTCATTCTCGTGGCCGGACTCGGGATGCTCATGCATGACGTGACGAAAGCCCAAGATACTGGCCCGGAGAGGAGTTCGGGAGGGTTGTCGGCCATCACCACAGTTCCCGAGTCGATTCTCTTCGATCGTGCCACGGGCAAGTCCGAACTCGTGCTACGCGAAATCGTGCCGACAACTCTGGAAGTGCTGCGCGAGAGACTGCCGGATGCCATCCCGGTGTATTCAAAGGAAGCAGACGGCGCTGTCCATCAGGGCATCCGTTTCTGCAACACTGCTAGCGCTCCGAACAGATCGCCACGTCTCTGGTGCCCCGCGATGGTGGTGATCTCGCCCGACGGCGTATGGTCGATCGACGACATGGTGTGGGGCATGGTGGACGGCGTGGTGATGCCCGGCGACTGCGTCGAGATCGCTGGAGGCGAGGATGCGAGACTGATGGTCGCCCGCGACCGTTCGCTCGACATGCTCGAACCGCTCAAGCGTCAGATCACACCACGCGCACCAAGTTTCACAGTCGATTACAACTCGCAGTTCGCGCCCGCGGAGTTTGTTGGTCATGATGCAGAAGTTATCGCCGCGATCGAGCGGGCCCTGGATGTGTACCGCTCAATTCTGATGAGTGAGGATTTTCAGGTCACTGTGCAAATCCGCTGGGCGACCCTCGATGAAAATGTCTTGATGCAAACATCAAATCTCGTAAGAGACTTTCGTCCGTGGAGCGGGCTGACAGGAGTCAGGATTCAGTTTGTCGCAGACTCATTCTTCGACGATGAGACCTTTGAAACAAACATCATTGACACGTTGCCGATGGGGCCAACAGTACCATATCGATGGGGCGCGAATGGCAGTACTCAAACATCGTCAATATGTTTGAGTGTTCCACTTCTCAAGAAATGGTACGGTTCGGCTTCAAACGATCCAATACATATTGAAATCAACAATACTCTCAGGCCGATCAACGAGCATATGCCACAGGGACCTAGGAGACGATGGAGGCTAGACGAGCGGATTGGACCAGGTATTTCAAATGAGGAATACGACTTTGTTGGCGCAATAGTACACGAGTTGGGACATGGGCTCGGGTTTTGGTCGGAGCTCGAGCCGGCGCAAGACTCGTTCTATAACTTCATTTCGAACTGGGACATCTTTCGAATGCCGGCGACGCTCGCACCAATTGGTGCAAGCACGTTTGAAACAACCCCTCGAGAGTTGCGTCCGTCAGAAGATGCAGTGGGCGTGACAGGATTCGGTACGACTCAATATCAGTACTTTGTATCACGGGGTGCGGTGACAGAAGGGGACGGAAATGGCGCAGCACACTGGCGAGATGCTGGCAGTGCGCCCATTGGGATCATGAGGCCCGGCTTGGCAAGTGGTGAGAGCCTTCTGGTGAATGGAGCGTATCTTCAAGAGTCTGATATACGCGCGTTCGACATTATGGGATTCAATATCCTCCAGAGCAATGTACAACCACCAGCGGCGCCTGTGATACCTGTAACACCAGGCCAAGGCGCGATGTTACGTCCTGGCGATGTTTTGTTTGAGTGGCAGCCAGCGTTTGGCGCTGTTAGTTACGGCGTGGTGCTCTTGGACTTGGGGCAGAGTGGCACCAGTGATCCCGTTGTGGTGCATTCACAGTTGTCAATCACAGAGACAACTTACGTAGTAACACAGAGCACATTTACGCCAGGCCATGTGTATCTGTGGCGCCAGTTCTCAAACAATACGAGGGGATTCGCCACTGTTGAACGACAGTATAGCGTGGCGTGCTGGGCCGATGTCGACGACGGCTCAGGGACGGGCGTCCCCGATGGCGGGGTACTGATCGATGATTTGCTCTATTATAACACTATATACATGGCTGGATTATCAGAGGCAGACCTGGACGATGGCTCCGGCCAGGGAGTTCCTGACGGCGGGGTCACGGTTGACGATTTTTTATTCTACCTTAGCCGGTTCACGTCTGGCTGCTGATTACAGTCAAGACAAACTAGTGTTTCGCGGACAATGGACGCCATCCGTAAACGTTCCAGTCCGCTTGTAAATACACACGCAAAGCCACGGTTTGCGGATCGGCTCTGGCGCATTGAGCAGGTAGGAGTTGAGAATGTTGAAATCGCACCCGAGGCGACTGTATTGTGGATGCGTGGCAAGTGCAACACCTCTTGTTCTGATCGTATCCGGGTGTAGCTCCGACGGCACGTATTCAGTGCAAAGACCGACAAGCGTGCAAATCGACATGGGTACAGGAGAGTGGTCGGTTCACGTTGACGATGAAGTAATATCTATGGCTGAATTGCCACATGTTGTTCCGATTCAATCGCGACTAACTAACGGGACTGTGTATGATGGCATATATCCCGAGCCGGGATCAAATGGAGCTGCGGCGATCGCAATCGACATGTCAGATAATATGAACGTAAGAATAAGAGTACCGAGATATTGCGAGTATATCGGCTCGTCATGGAAAATCACTGAGTATCGTAGTGCTTATATCAGCATTAGCGGCAAAGAGTGGAAGGTCGCGAAGTTTGTCCCGCTGGAAGCCTGCGTTTCTGTTCGGCGTCCCGGGTCGGCAAAGCCGACAACGAGCGGCAGTATTGAAGGCGAAAAGTTACAATTATGACACGTTTCACAGACACATACTGCGTGATCGGTAACCGTATGTGATATCATGTGTAATATCGCTACTGCGCATTGTGCACTTGGTGTCCCCCCATCTCAAGCTCCACGCTTGGCATCCACAGCCTGATGGGGGAGTTGCGATCGATGACTATCTGTTCTACCTTGACCACTTTGGTGTGGGGTGCTGATGTTCCATAGTGCGTTATCCAGATCCGCAGGATTCGCATGTGGACATGGGGTCGCCGTATGAACAATACCTACTCCAATGCGTTGATGAATGCTGGCACGTTGCGACGTCTATTGGTGTGTGTTCTATTTGCAACAATGCTCAGCTGTAGTTCATATGAGTCAAAGATGTACCAGCCCCCGTGTTGTGTTGTGTACGATATGCAAGCCGCAGAGTGGTCCGTGCAACTGTCGGCAGAGCAAGTGTCTTGGGCCAACTTGCCGAACGCCGTTCCGATTCGGACGCGATTGACGAATGGGAGCGTGGTTGACGGTATTCTGTCCGAGTCTGGTACACCCGGGTCGATGTCGCTTGGTTTGTATGATGAAGATAGAGCCGGTGTACGGATACGCCTCCCTCACTACTGCGAGAAATCGGGCTCGTCATGGACAATTGCGGACTACCGCACGGCACATCTGAGCGTAACTGGGAAGAAGTGGCGAGAAGGGAACATGAACCCACTCAGAGCTTGGGTCTTTCTTCGTCGGCCTGGTGGAGATCGACCCGATTCAATTGCCCTGGTCGAGGGGGAAGGACTGAAAAGGTAATGTCGTAATAGGTCATGTCATGACCGGGATGGTGGCCTCTCGTTATTGGCCGCCCTTGTTTCCTTCTATATCAAACCCCACACTCGGCATCCACAGCCCCGAGTCCTCCAGCACGCTGACCAATGGCCCCGGCGGCGTGTACTGCACATGGCCCGTCGCGCGGTAGGGGATGTCCAAGGCCCTGGCGGCGGATGAGCCATCGGATGCCGTGCCGGCTTCATCTGATGCGCCGGCCACGACCTTGGAACCCAGTCGCTCCCATTCCTCGCGCGTCAGGGCGACGGGGAGGATGATCTCGTGCCGCCCGAATCGGCGGAGCGTGGCCTGGGCCGAGCGTGTGCCCTTGAAGACGCGCGTGTCGCCGAGGGCGACCTCATAGTGCACATCGCCCAGGGGCAGGGCGTCGCGATTGGGGTTCTCGGCCAGGACCACGAGGTTCAGGACCACACCCTGGTCGGTCTGGGTGCCGAGTTCGAGACGACCCGTCGAGACGCGGGGCGTCGTCCCCGAGCAGCCGCCAAGCACGACCGCCATCGACACAAGAACAACGCCAGGGAGATTTCGCTGCGCGCGCATGGGCGAGTGTACCCCGCGCGAGAGTCCCGGCTCATTCAACGGTCATCAGCACCCAGCGCGGGTCATCCGCCGCCATAGGCCCAGAGCCGGGCATGTCCATCGTCGGGAGTTCCGACGCGTACAGCCCCCAGCGAACGACCAGGCTCGCCATCACGAGGAAGACGGCGACCGAGGTGTACTGGGCGACTCGACGCGCGCGCAACGCGTACAGGATCAGGATCCCCGTCCCCATCGTACAGACCTTGAACAGAGTCAACAACACCGGCGAGTTCTGGCTCATGACCAGTCGTGCCAGAGGGTTGGATTCGGCCAGGCCCACCGAGGTGGCGTAATGGAGCGTGAGTTCCAGGTCGATGAGTCCGAGAATCGTGCTCAAGGCCAGGAGCAGGACACACAGGCGCGCTCCAGGCGTGCTGCCGCGGGTGAGGCGCTGGAGGAAGGGAATCCGGGCAGGTTCGGCACAGACGCGATCCATGCGAGTCGATACATCGGTTGCGGGGGGGCGGGACACGAGCCGGGATGCTCGTAGAGTTGGTTTGGTCGTCCTCCCGGCCGCCACAGGCGGCATGCCCGGAGAAGTTCATGAGACGCGGTCTGGACATCAAGGCGATTTTCACGACTTTGGCCACGGTGTTCTCGGTCGTGGGCCCGTCATCGTCGGCGCAAGCCCAGTTTGTGGGCGGGATGCCCGAGGACGACCAGGTCATCATCGCGTATCCGGATGACTCGGTGCTGGCCCGCGAGAGCCTGGCGCGTTTGCAGGAGTTGGCGGCGGCCCAGGTGTGGGGCGAGGCCGTGCGGAACGTACAGTCGCTCCTCGACACCGAGGGCGACCGGATGATCGAGGCCGAAGGGGAGACGGACCTGATGCTGCCGGTGCGCGCGCGCGTGCACGAGGTGCTGCTCACGCAGCCGGCGCTCCTGGAGCGATATCGCGCCGCCCAGAGCGTGGCGGCAGAGGAGTTGCTGAAGCGCGGCGATCTGGAAACGGTCGAGCGTTCGTATCTCTTGACGCCGGCGGGATTGACAGCGGCGTTGCGACTCGCCCAGGCCAACATCGAACACGCCCGGTTCCATGCCGCGGCAAGGATTCTGGAATCGCTCGATCGGCACCCGGACCGATTGGCGTCGGCGACGGATGCCGAGGCGAGCGCGCGCGTCGCTGCGCTTCTGGCGCGGTATCTGCGTGATGATCGGACACTCCAGTTGGCCACGCGCTTCGCGGGCGACGCGCAGCGCCTGGGCAAGGTTGTCGAGATTCCCGATCGGGCGACGGTGCTTCCGGAACTGCCCCGGCCGGTGACGGTGTATGGCTCGCAGGCGGCGGTGGACGTGTCGCGGGTCTCCCCCGAGCCGCTCGAGGCGGTTTCGTTGGCCTCGAACGCGCCGGCCTTTGATGCGATTCCCGAGGCCGACCCGTGGCGGCGATCGATCGTGCTCCCGGTCGTTGTTGGGAACGTTGTCTATGTCAACGACGGGGAGACATTCAAGGCTCTGGACCGCGAGACGCTGGCGGTCCGCTGGGAGACGCGGCCCGAGTGGGGCGGGCCGAAGTCCAATTCGATGGACAACATCTATCGCTCCTTCCGCGACACGATCGAGGACCCGGCGACGGTGGCGTTCTCGGGAACGGCGCGCGGCGGGGTGGTGGTGGGGACGACGGGTTTCGCGCGGGGTGGGTTTCGCAGCGGCGATCCGCGCGTGCACGCGCTCGATGCCGCCACGGGGCGCGTGCTGTGGTCGGTGGACGCGGCGTGGCTGGACCCAAGTCTGAACACGGGGAGCGTGCGCGGGCCTGCCGTGATCGATGGCGACACGGTGGTGGTGGCGCTGAGCAAATCGGCGTCGGTGAGCACGCGCGTGGGAAGCCTGTACATGGTCGGGCTGGACCTGTACAGCGGCGAGATGCGGTGGATGCGACTGCTGGGGAGCACGGGCCTCCTGCCCTGGGGTGGGGCAGCGAGACGTGCGGACGCGAGCGTGGTCCATGAGGGCGTCGTGTATCGTGCCGACGATTTCGGATTGATCGGGGCGTATGAGACGACGAACGGGCGGCCATTGTGGGTCAGACGGATGAACGCGAAACGGCCGCGGCGGACGATGATGGCGCAGCGCGTGGCGGCGGACCCGGCGTTTAGTGCGGTCGTGCCGGTGATCGTGGGTGGGGATCTCTTCATCCTCGAGCCGGGCGACGCGAAGGTGCTCAGGATCGACGCCCGGACGGGCGAGCGATCGGGGGCTCGCGACGCGTCGGCGTTCAACTCGCCGGTGTATCTCCTTTCGTGCGGGTCAACACTTATCGGCGTGGGGCGGTCGCGATTGGCGTTCGTGGACACGAGCGACTTTGTGAACGGCACGATCCGGCTCTCGCCCTCGATTGGTGATCCGCAAACGAGCGTGCGGGACCAGACGATCCTCGGTCGCGTGGTGGCGGCGGGGTCTCGCGTGCTCGTGCCGATCGCGTCGGGGTTCAGCCTGGTCGATCCCCAGGATCCCGCGTCGGTCGAGGGCGTGGCGATGGAGGGGTCGGGGAACACGATCTGTGTGGGCGGGCAGGTGATCGCGGCGGACTCGGCGAGCCTCCGAACGTACGCGCCGTGGGAACGGGCGCGCGAGTCGCTGCTGGCGCGGATCGCGTCGGCCCCGGATGACGCGACGCTGACGATGACGTTCGTGCAACTGGCTCATCGCGCGGGACACACCGACGAGATCGGGGAGATGCTGGACCGAACTCTGGCGCGGATCGAGCCGTGGAGCGCCGATTCGACGGGGGTGCGGTCGCGGCTCTTCACGCTGCTGCACGGGATCGTGCGGGACCTGCGGGAGGCGGCCCTCCCGGCGGAGACTGGCGCGGCGCATCCGGCGCGTCGGGCGAGCGCTTCGATCGAGACGATCGAGCGGGTGGAGTCGGCGATGTCCCGGTGTGCCGAGACGAGCGCGCAGCGGGCGACGATGTTCATGGAGATCGGGCACCTGCACGAGGCGAGGCAGGAGGACCAGCGGGCGCTACGGGCGTACCAGGAGATCTTTGCGGACGCGCAGATGTCGTCGGTCGTGCCGCTCCCGCCGCCGATGGAGCCTGGCGAGACGCTCGACGCGGCTGGCGAGATGGAGCGTACGGCCCGCGACACGCGTTCGCAGGCGCTCTCGCGGACGGAGGAGATCCTGCGTCGGCGCGGGATTGTGGACTACAAGGCGTTCGACATGGAGGCGTCGGCGATGTTGGCGCTCGGGGCGGAGGCTGACGAGCGGACGCTCGAGGATGTTGCGCGGCGGTATCCCTTCGCGACCTCTTCGATCGAGGCGTGGCGCTCGGTGGGTCGGATCCGTGGCGAGCGTGGCGATGCCGGCGGATCGTCGCGGGCGCTGGCCTCGGGCGTGCGGACGGCCCGCGCGAGGGCGGCCGCGGGCGACGCGGATGTTCACGGTGTGCTCGTGCAGGACACGCTGGCGTTGGTGTCGGCGCTGGAGGGGATGGGGCGGACCTCGGAGGCGTATCGAACGCTGCGCGGGGTGGTCGAGTGGACCACGCCGGAGCAGGAGGCGCCGATCCGATCGAGGCTCGGCGAGTTGCGAGCGACGCTCGAGTTGACATCCGGGCGCGCGACGATCGGGATGTCGATCGATCCCGCGGGCGAGCCGCAGGTCCTGACGGGGTGGGAGGTGATGGAGCCTCTGACGCCCGCGGGGCCCGGGACGCCGACGGACGTGGTGATGATGCAGTCGCCGGCGACGAGGCGTGTGGCGCTGTTCGGGGTCGACGCGACGACGGGCCGACTGGGCGAGATCTGGACGCGACCGTTCGAGTCGCTGCCGCCTTCGACACTCGCGGTGAATCTCGACCGGACGTATCTGTTCTGGTCGAGCGCCGATGGCGGATTGGTGGAGGCGATCGACAACGCGACGGGGAAGACCTCGTGGCGATCGCCGGCGTTCGGGGCTGTCTTCGGGCCCGACCAGCCGGCGCGGTTCCCGGCGACGACGCAACTGCAGACTCCGGCCTCGGGGGACGTGCGCTTCGGCGACCTGGTGGTGGCGCTCGATGACCAGACGGTGATCCTCGTGGAGCGAGGCGGACGAGCGGCGGCGTTCGACGCCGAACGTGGCGAGGTGCTGTGGAAGCGGCTCCTCGATATGCAGCAGGTCTTTGACGTGGCCGGTGGCGGCACCCAGGTGATGATCGCCGGGGCGACGGTCGTGAGTGCCGAGCGCGTGCGCCGGCCCGATGACACGAGCCTGGTGCCGCTGATCCTCGTCCTCGACAAGCGGACGGGCACGACAACGCTCTCGTTTGGCGGATCAAACGCGGAGCAGACCCGCGAACTTGGGCAGTATGTCCGCTGGGTGCGGGCGACGCGGGACGCGCGGTTTGTGGTAGGCGTGAACGACGCGATGCTGCTCATCGAGCCCGGGCAGAGCGATCCGGTCTGGGTGACGCGTCCGTTGGGGCTTGTCGTGCCGGCGTTGGCGGCGATCGGGAATGGAAACGTCGTCGTGCTCGACGACACGCGCACGCCCTGGGTGTACTCGCTGAAGGACGGCTCGCCCGCGCCGGGGCGGGTGGATCCGGGCGGGAACGGATTGACCTATCCGTTGCGGCTGGCGCGCGTGGCGTCGGGCGTGGTGATCGGCTCGACGAGTGGGTTCATGACGATCGATGCCACGGGCACACGTATCGGCGCCGACGGGCTCCCGCGGGACACGTTCGCGCTCCCGCCGGTTGTGGGCGAGAACGCGGTGGTCGGCGTGTCGGCGTTGGAGCGTCGATCGCCCCAGGCGACCGGGGGCGAGGTGGTGACGGTGTACGTGATGGAGCCGTCAACGGGTCGTGTGGTGGACAGGCGTCAGGTGGAGTTGGCGGGCGAGCCGCGCTCGGTGGCGATGGTGGACGGGCACGTGGTCCTCTCGATCGACAACGCGAGCGTGGTGCTAGGCACGCGGCCTTAGCCCGAGTTATTCCTTGATCGTCGCGGGATCGAGACCCTGCTCGATAGCGGCGATCTTGCGGACACGGCGCGCGTGGCGTCCGCCCTCGAAGGGCGTCTTCAGCCAGACGTCCACGATCTTCTCGATGAGGCGTTGCCCGAGGAGGTCGGCGGAGAGGCAGAGGACGTTGGCGTTGTTGTGGCTCTTGCTGAGTTGGGCGGTGAGTTCGTCGTGGGCGACGGCGGCGCGCACGCCATGGACCTTGTTGGCGGCGATGGACATGCCCACGCCCGTGCCACAGATGAGGATGCCGGCGTCCTGCGAGCCGTCTGCGACCTGGTGCCCGACCTTGAAGGCGGGTTCGGGATAGTCGCAGGCCAGGCCTGTGCAGGGTTCCAGGACGTGGACGCTGTGGCCCTCGAGTTTGAGGCGCTCGCCGAGGGAACGGATGGCGTCGATGCCGCGGTGGTCAGCCCCCAGGATGATCTTCATGGCGTTTGTCCTCGTCGTGTGGTCGTGGGGCGTTCGGAGGGTTCGAGGCGGTCGGGGTCGAGTTGATCGATCTCGGCGAATCGGTGTCGGATCAGTTCGTGCAGGCGGTCGGCCGTTGTTTCGTACAGAGCGAGCGGTCCCCCGATGGGGTCGGGGATGTCCTTCCCCTCTGGATCAAGTGTAAACACGCGGTCGTCGGCGGTGGGGTCGAGTTCGTGGATGGCGCGGGCGTGTCCGCGGGTCATGGCGAGGATGACGTCGGCGCCGCGGATCATCTCGCGTGTGAGGTGGGTCGAGCCTTGGAAATGGTCGCGGATGCCGCGGTTGGCGAGGGCCTTGGCGGCTTCGGGAGACATGTCCGAGCCGTCGACGGCGGCGATGCCGGCGGATTGGATGACAGTCGAGAGCGTCGGCGGCGATAGGTGAAGTTCGTGGCGGGCGAGGAGTTCGGCCATGGGACTGCGGCAGGTATTCCCCGTGCAAACGAAGAGGATCGTGCGGCCGAGGGCGGCCTTGACCTCGGATTCGGAGATGGTCGAGGCGCGGGTCACGTAGTAGCCGCCGTTCTTGAGGAGGCGAATGGTGGTGGGGGCCTTGGCAAGTGTCGTGGGCCCAGCGTCGGCGATGGCGGCGACTTCGGCCTTTGTGGGAGGTCGCGTGGCGTCGCCAAGGCCGAGTTGGTCGATGGGAATGAAGGCGAGGGGGGTGCCCACCGCTTCGACGATCTTGTGGGAATACGGCCAGGCGGGGACCATGAAGGCGACCAGGCCATCGGCGTGAAAGGGGCCGGTCGGGATGCCGGCGATGGAGTCGGGTGAGTGATCGTGGAGTTCGAGGATGAATCGGACGCCTCGTGAGGCGAGTTTGGCGACGGCCCGGCGCTGGACCGGTGACGTGAGTCGAACAGCGGCCTGGACCACCTGAATGCTGGGCGCCAACCACGTCGCGGGTGGTTCGTTCGGTGCGGGATTGATGGGTTGTGGGTTGTGGAGCGTTGGATGGTCTATGGCGAGTTCGTGGGTGGGCATCCAGACGACGCCGTAGTGGCACTCGGTGGGAAGAACGACGCGATTGCCATGTTTGAGCATGTCGGCGATTCGCTCGACATTGGCGTACTGGTCGTCGAGGGGGTTGTCTCGGAGGAAGATGACGAGTGGCATCATGGTCTCTGGGGCGGGTGTCCTGCAACCGACGGGACGAAGGGTGGTACGAGATGTTGTCTCGTCTGACCTCGGCAGTTGAACGATGGACGGTTCAAGAGGCGAAGATTGGGGTGATGTTCGTTATCTGTTTGACTCGGAGCCGGCCGAACTCTGTGTTATGCTTCGGAACGTCCGAAGAAACTTGGGAGTGTACCTGGACGAACAGTCTGTAGAGAGTTTGGGACTAGGGGGGGCAAAAGGGATGGTCTTTGTCGGGGTGAGGTTGGGGATTGAACAAGAGAAACATCCGCACCGGCGGGCTTGCCCAATGTGTGCGACGAGACGATGAAGAAGGAGTTGGCGATGTCAATGAAGAGCAGCATGGACCGGGCGTCGGTCGTTTCGCGGGGCTTGGCGGGACGCCGAGCGTTCACGGTGATCGAGGTGCTGGTGGTGATCGCCGTCATCGCGCTGATCATATCGATCGTGGTGCCGACGCTGGGTCGGGTGCGGGACGCGGCGAAGAAGACGGACACACTGGCGACGTGCAATGGGCTCTCGCAGGCGATCACGTCTTTTCGAAATGACAACCGGCGCCTGCCGGGGCTGCACCCGATCGCGAACCTGGCGACAACGAACAGTCTGACGACCCCCAACGGCATGACCGCTCTGGAAAACGCGATGGTCGAGTTGGTGGGCATGAAGACCCAGGCGACCGGCGGCGCGGGATTCACCTCGATTCCCAGCCCGCTCGGCGGCGGGGCGCCGCCGACCTATGTGGGTCTCACGACGCGGACGGGGACTGGGTACTTTGTGCCCTCGCAGAAGCAGTTCGCGAATAGCGTGGGCTCGCCCATCCAGGAGTTGGTCGATTCGTTCGGGCAGCCCATCTTGCTCTGGCAGGAAGACGATGCGGCGGTCGGCCGAATCACGGCTGACGGCATTGGCGGACCACGGATCGCGGGCTTGATCGCGGACCCGAGCAACCCGACGAGTCGGGCGAAGTTCTATCTCGTTTCGAACTCTTCGGCATTGAACTCGGTTTCGTTCGGGGCGCAAGGGACCAACGTGAAGGACGATTGCTTCCTCGGGCTTGGCGGCGTGGTCGGCCCTCGACAGGAGGCGGCGCTTGCCGCGCTCATGGGGAGCCCGGCGTATCCCAGCAATCTCCAGGCGCCGGTGGATCAGATCTACGCGACCGAAACGCGAGGCTCGTATGCCGTGCACTCGGGGGGTCGCGACGGGCTGTTCCTGGGGAACAAGGACAAGGGCGGCGCGGTCGCGGGCGGTTCGGGCGGCACCCTTCGATATGGGCACAACTTCAAGAACAACGCGGGCGACAACATCTCGGTCGGGCCCGATGGCAAGACGCCGTTCGACGTGATCGCCGGGTTCGACGATATCGTGGTCTACGGCAACTAACGCCCTCAATGACGTGTAATTCGAGATCCATGTGACCGGCGCGGCGCTCGAGCGTCGCGCCGGTTGTTGTTTGGTGGGGCGGACGGGTGCTGGCGGGCGTGGCGTACGCTGGCGGGCATGCACCTGTCGAGTGACAACGCGTCGGGTCCGAGTGTGGCGCCGGCGAGGCAGAGGGCCTTTGGTGCGCTCGCGTGCTTCGCGATCGGAATCTGGGGGGCGCACACGCTGGAGATCGACGGCGTCTGGTGGCTCCTGGCCGGCGTGATGCTGCTCTCGGTCGCGGCGGCGCTCGTGCATGGGCGCCCGACGATGGTGCTCCTCGCGGCAGGCGTGACGCTCCTTGGGGGCGTGTTCCTGGTGCAATCCACGCACGATCGTGAGGCTGTGCGGTCTCGCGAGATGCTGGCGCGGCTCGTGGGCGACGGCTCGGTCCTGACGATCGATGGAGTTGTTGAGGAGGATCCACGCCCGGCGCGGAAGCCCGAGGCGCGGCTCGCGCCGTTTCTGCACCAGGGCGACTCGATCGTGATGCCGGTGAGCGCACGCCGAGTCGTCGGCGATTCGGCATCGACATCGATTCGCGGGCGCGTGTGGGTGGTCGTGGAACGAGGCGGCGTGCGTGAGTTGCCGGGGGCCGGCGCGGGCGTTCGCATCACGGGCCGGTTCTCGCTGCCCGATGAAGCCCGAAATCCGGGCGTGGCGACAGGCCCGGACTCGAGCGATGTGATCGGCACGCTCGCGTCGTCGTCGGCGACGCTGGTGCTGCCGCGGTCGGACGCGATCGAGTCGACCGTTGACGGCTGGCGAGCGTTCGCGTGGCGCACACGGGCGGCGCTGCGGGCGCGGGCGATGCGCGTGATGGACGCGGCGTGTGGAAGGCTCGCGCATGACGAACCGGCACGGGCGATGCTCTTCTCCATTCTGCTCGGGCAGTACGAGCCCGGAAGCGACGAGGTCCGCGGCGTTTTTACGCGGATCGGCTTGGCGCACGTCCTGGCGATCTCGGGGTTCCACATCACGGTGCTCGCGGGCGTCCTGCTCGCGTTGCTTCGACTCACCGGTGATCGCGGGTGGCTGGAGCCGGTGGTGGTGGGGGTGGTCGTGGTGCTCTACGCCGGCGTCGTGCCGCCGGCGTCTCCGATCAATCGCGCGGTGGCGATGGTGCTGCTGCTGCTCGCGGCGGAGGCGATCGGGCGGCGGTACGACCGGCTGACGATGCTCCTGTGGATCGCGATGGGAATGCTCGTCGTCGAGCCTGGGGCGCTGTGGTCGCTGTCGTATCAGTTGACGATCCTGCTCACGGGCGTTCTGTTCTGGTTGACCGGAGATTTTCGCGAGATTCTGTTTGGTCGGCCGGTGTTGGGCGTGGTGACCCGGCGACCGAGCGGGCCCCTGGCACGACTTGTCTTTGGCGCGCGTGAGACGTTCTCGACGACGCTCATGTGTGCGCTGGCGGCGACGCCGATCGTGATCGCGCGGACGGGCCTTCTCAGCCCGCTCTCGGCGGTGGTGCTCGTCGTGATCTCGCCTCTGGTGCTGGCGGTGATGATCCTGGGTGATGTGGCGCTGGTGGGCGGGATGGTGGTGCCCGCGCTGGCGGAGGGAATAGGGAGCGTGCTCGCGCCGGTGGCGCGGTGGTGCGTGGGACTGGCGGCGTGGTTCGATGCGCTTCCGGGGAGTTCGTTCGCTTTGCCACCGGTGCCGATGTTGTGGGGCGTGTGCGCCTCGGCGTTGATCGTATCGGCGGTGCGGCGAGGATCGGCGCGGAGGGCACGATGGTGGATGCTCGCGGGCGTCGTCGGGGTGTGGCTGGGTGTCGCGATGTACTCCGGCGGACTCCGGTCGGATGTGCGGCTTCGTGTCGACTCGCTCAGTGTCGGGAATGGCTCGTGCCTCGTGGTGCGCAGCGGGCGGGATGTTGTGCTGTGGGACGCGGGCGGGCTGGGGACGGGGGCGCGGCGTGGCGAGGTGCTCGCGGCATGCCGGGCGCTCGGGGCGTGGCGCGTGCCGACGGTTGTCGTGACGCATCCGGATCTCGATCACTTCGGCGAGTTGCCCGAGTTGTTGAGGCCGCTTGGCGTACGCGAGGTGTGCACGGGCGAGCGGTTCGTGGAACAGGCGCGCGAGAGACCTGATGGAGCCGCGGGCGTGGCGATGGCGGCGTTCGAGCGAGCGGGCGTGGTGGTGCGCGTGCTCAAGGCAGGCGAGGTGATGCGTCTGGGCGAGGTGGACATGGCGATCCTCTCGCCGCCGGGAGGCGTGGCGTGGGCGGTCGACAACGAGCACTCGATCGTGGCGGCGATCCGCAGACCGGGTGGTTCGGTGTCGGAGTGTCTCATGCTCCTGACGGGCGATCTGCAGGGCGAGGGCGTGCGGCACATGACAGCGGCGCATCCATCGCTGTCGGCGCAGATCGTGGAGGTGCCGCATCATGGATCCGCGGCGACGGACTCGATCGCGTGGGTGGCGGGGCTTCGGCCTCGTGTGACGCTGCAATCCACAGGGAGCCTCCGCGTGAATGATCCGCGGTGGGAGGTCGTGCGGTCGCGGTGTGCGTGGCTGTGCACGAGCGTGGACGGGGCCTCGTGGGCCGAGGTTCGGCGTGATGGATCGATTGTGGCGGGGGGCGTGATCAGCGGTGAACGGTCGGTGCCGGATGGTGCGGCTCCTCGCCCGTGAGGACGCGCCAGACATCGCGGACGACCCAACTCATGCGCGCGTGGGCGGCGGCGGTGGCGGCGGCGACGTGTGGCGTGAGGATCGCGTTGGGAAGGCCCAGCAGTGGTGAATCCGGGCAGATCGGTTCGGGATCATGGACATCGAGGATTGCGCGAGCGGCCTTGTTCGTGCGGAGGAATGCGGCGAGTGACTGCGCGTCGACGACGAAGCCTCGCGAGGTGTTGATGAGGATGGCGTCGGGCTTGATTCGTTGGAGGGCGCGATCGTTGATGAGGTGGCGATTGCCCGGGCGGTCGTCCACGTGGAGCGAGACGACATCGCACTCGGCGAGGACTCGGTCAATGGACGCCGGCTCGGCCCCCTCGCGATCAGGTTCTGGAAGATCGAGGAGATCGGTGTAGAGCGTGCGCATGCCAAAGGCTCGGGCGATGCGGGCGACGCGACGGCCCACGCGGCCCAGGCCGACGAGGCCCAGGGTCATCTCGCCGAGTTCGCGGCGAGCGATCGCGTCACGCCGGAGGTCCGTCCACTCGGCACGATCGCGCGGGGCGTGGATCACCGTGGGAATCGCACGCGTGGCCGCGAGGAGCGAGGCGAAGACATACTCGGCGACGGCTGTTGAGTTCGCGTCGGGGGTGTGAACGACTCGGATGCCCCGATCCGCACAGGCGACAAGGTCGATGTTGTCCACGCCGACGCCCGCCCGTCCGATGACCTTGAGTTTCGGGGCGCTCACGAGCAACTCCTGGCCGACGATGGTGTACGTGCGCACGACCATCGCCTGAGCATTCGCAAGCGAGGTTTGGAACTCGCTTGTTCCGACGCTGGCCTCGACGATGTCTGTGCGCTCGCGAAGCCACGCGACACAGGCGGGGTCGATGGGCTCGGTGATGAGGACCATGAGACGTGGCACCTTTGAAGGCTAGCGCCATGCGGCGAGTGATGGTCGGTTTCGCGGCTGGTCGCGTGCTCCATAGAGATACGATGGGCCATGGGCACGCGTTCGACTCAAGTTGCCACGTCAATGCGAGATTGGTTCCTGGTATTGGTCCTCGGTGTCGGGGTTCACGTCGGCACGGATCTTGCTCGTGGCCAGTCGCCCGAAACGCCCCCTGGCACGAACGGTGGGGCGCTTCCGGACCCTGCGGCGCTGCCGCCGCAGGTTCGGCTTGGGTATCGCGTGGATCGCACGCGCGCGTCGTTCACGCATGCCTCGACGGTCGTGATCGTGCGGAACGGGTGGTCGTATCTCAAGGCGATCGGCGCGTGGACGCCCGGCGTGAAGTTTCCCGTGCTGCTGGATGATGGCACGCGCGACGCGCGGGAGAACATCGCGCGATTCGTGCGGGCGTACAAGCCCAGACAGGTCATCGCGTGGGATGATGCCGCCGCCGAGGCGCCCGCGGACGCGAGGTCGTATCGCCCGACCCGTGGCGAGATTGATGTGGTGTTGGCGATGAGCGCCGGCTTTGGGCCTGGCGAGACGGGCAAACTCGGCGCGTACTACGCGCGGGTCCAGTCCCCCGGTCTTGTGATCTCGGATCTTCAAGACCCGGCGTGGACGGCGGCGGTGGCGCTCGCTGCGGGACGTAGCCAGCCGCTCGCCCTCGTGAGCGTGAAGGGGAACGTCGGCGACGTGATGAGTGCGAGCGACGCCAGTGCGCTCTGCGCCGAGATCGAGCGCGCCTGCGAGGCGACGGGTCTTTCGTGGCGTGAGCAGGGCGACGAGATCGAAGCGGTGACCCTGTGCCTCAACGCGCCCGCGCGATTCGACGTGGGTGAGAAGCACGTCGCCGCCCTTACCGATCGCGTGGGGCGGGATTCGAAGGAGCAGACCAAACGCTGGGCGTGGAGCGGCGAGATCATCGGCAACTCGTCGGTGGCGTCGTATCGCGCTATGTCGGCGATCTTCCTGATTCCCTCGTCGGCGTGGTGCTTCGATGGCTACCCGGACACCAAACCATGGAACACTTATGACGCGAGCGAGGCGGCGAAGATCCTCCGCGATCGCGGGCTCTCGGTCGTTGTCGATGACACGCCCGACCAATCGCTCACGACGTGGCGGTCGCGGGCTGCGGGGATGATCGACGCGGGCGTGATCCTCGTGAACTCCAAGGGCAACTCGGACTTCTTCGACCTCGAGCCGGGCACGGGCAAGCCCGGCGATGTGCCATTCCTCAAGATTCCGGCAATCGTGCACTTCGTTCATTCGTGGTCGGCGCAGAGTCCGTCGAACCGAAACTCGGTCGCAGGTCGCTGGCTGGAGCGTGGGGCGTACGCGTACGCGGGGTCGGTCGAGGAGCCGTATTTGCAGGGCTTCGTGCCCACGCCGATGGTCGCCCGACGGCTCGCGTCGGGCATGCCGTTCGGTGTTGCGGTGCGATTCGACGATGGACCAGTGTGGAAGATCGCGACGCTGGGCGATCCGCTCGTGACGCTCGGCCCGCCGATCGAGACGCGCGAGGCGCCAATCGCGCTCGCCGGCGGCACGCCGCTGGAAGAGATGCTGCAGATCCGCGTGGAACGCCGCGAGTTTTTCCACGTGCTGCGGATCCTGACGGTCATGGGTCGTGACGCCGACGTGCAGCGATTGGTGGCGTCGATGATCGCGAACAAGCCCGAGGAGTTGACCGAGGATGTGGCGGCCGAGGCGGTCATGCCGGTCTTCCGCGCGGGGGACCTGAAGACCCTGACAGGGGTTTATGCGAAGTTGAAGCCCAACGACGCGGCGGACGGCATGCACCGCGATGCGCTCTGGCTGAAGTCGTTCCGAGCCGACGACGCCAGGCGGCCCGAGGACGAGTTGCTCCGCCTGCTGCGCGACAACATTCGCCCCGAGCAGGCCGAGCGCGATGCCGCGGAACTCGCGTCGATGTGGCGTTCGGCGCATGGCAAGGACGACGCCGTGCAGATGCTGCAGGGTGTTCGCGATCACGCGAAAGTGCCGAGCGTGCGTGATGGAGCCGACGCGGTCCTCAAGAAGATGGGGCCATGAGCGACGGAGCAGGCGGCAACGCTCAGGGCTTGGCCTTGAGCGCGGTCTCCACGGCCTCGCGGATCTTCACCACGTTGTCCCTGGTGAAGCCCGTCTCCTGGAAGGCGACCTTGCCGTCGCGTCCGATGATGTAGAGTTGCGGGATGCCCGAGATGCCATAGGTGTTGGAGACCTTGCCGCCCTCGAGCAGACCCGTGTAGGTGAAGCCCTTCTTCTCCATGAACTTCGCGGGGTCGCCCTGGTTGTCCACGGCGATGCCCAGCACGACCAGCCCGACCTTGGCGAGATCCTCGTGCATCTTCTGGATGTAGGGCATCGCCTCCTTGCAGGGCGGGCACCATGTGGCCCAGAAGTCGAGCATGACGACCTTGCCCTTGTAGGACGAGAGCGTGTGCTCCTTGCCCGACGCGTCCTTGAGGGTGAAATCGGCAGGTGTATCGCCGACGTCGAAAGCGAGTTTGGGCATGCCCATCGAGGGATCATCGAGCACCAACTCCTCGGCCTTGTACCCCTCGGGCGTCGCGGGCGAGAACGTCTTCGCGTCGACCGCGCCGTCGATCACGAGGTCCTTCATGGCGATCGACGTGGCCATCGCCCCCTCGGGCATGTCGAACTCGGGGTAGTCGAGGCGGCGGAGGATGTGGTCCTTCCTGCCGATAGTGTAGCGGAAGACGAGCGTCTCCATCTTCTGCTTGACGACCGGGTCTGTACCTGCCGCGTCATCCGTAGTGAGTGGCTCCAGATCGCCTGGAACCGAGATGTGGACCTCGACGACGTCGCACTCGACGCCATCGATCGTCGTCGGCCCGGGCACCATCACGCTCGCGTCGGGCGGGGCGAGCATCGAACCCTCGGCGCCCACGAGCACCCCGGGGACGGCGAACATCGCGGGGAGGAAGGCGAAGCGCACCTTGTCGGGCGAGAAGGCCGCGGTCTGGACGACCTTGGACTCATCCTTGAACTCGAAGATGGTCGTGCCATCGAAGGCGGTGTGGATGGGGAGGGCCTTGGAGAAGTCGCCCGTCTCGATATCGGGGATCGTGCCGGTGACGAGGAACTTCCGGGCGAAGAGCCCCTCACCATTCTCGACATGCTCGCCGAGCACGATGGTGGCGCGGTGCTCGTTGGTCTTGGGCTTTGGGGGTAAGGCCGCGGGATCGTCGGCGGGCGGAGTCGTGCCGGGCTTGGGCGTGAGGGTTGAGGTTGTGACCACGCTGCAGGCGATCGTTCGCGTCTTGCCGGTCGCCTCGAGCATGGCCGCGAGGAGATCCCTGCCGACTTTGTCGACGCTCACCTTGGGTTCGTCGGCTTTCGTGCCGGCGGGCGCGGGCTTCAGCGCGGCTTCCTGGGCGAGTGCGCCAGGGTTCACGATCAGCAAGGCCGCAGCCGTCAGGGCGAGAACGTGTGGATGCATCGATTCGATCTCCGGGGCATTGAGTGGATGAGGCCGCCTGGCGAGTGGCGTTCCTGCGATGGAAGTCACCATTGTCGCGCGATTGCCCATGAGCGTAGTCGAGTGGGCATGGTGTTGTGTCACAACCGTCGAGTGGGGCAGGATACTGTTTCAGCATGCCGCAACTCTGTGTGAACATCGATCACGTCGCGACACTCCGGCAGGCGCGATATCGCCACGACAAGGACTATGGCGAGCCGGATGTGGCGCGTGCGGCCCACGAGGCGGAACTCGGCGGGGCCGACGGCATCACCGTCCACCTCCGCGAGGATCGGCGGCACATGATCGACGCCGACGTGGCGAGGCTCCGCGAGTTCGTCCGCGTGAAGTTCAATCTCGAGATGGCGGCGACGAGCGAGATGGTCGCCATCGCGAAGAAGATCAAGCCCCACACCGCGATGCTCGTCCCCGAGGGACGCATGGAGGTCACGACCGAAGGGGGCCTGAACGTCGTGAAGCATAAGAAGACGCTGACCACGGTCGTGAAGCGATTGAAGGACGCGGGGTGCGTCGTTTCGGCGTTCATCGACGCGGACCTGCGCCAGGTTGAGGCGGCTCACGACGCGGGATTCGATGTGTGCGAGGTCCACACCGGCCCGTATGCCCGGGCATTCCGGGCGGCGGGCGGCGATCTCCTGAACGAGGCGCTCCTCGTGGAACTCGAGTCGGTGGCGATCACGGGAGGTGAGATCGGGGCGGCGGGGATGCGCTTCAACGCCGGGCACGCGCTGAATCACGCGAACGTCACGCCGATTGCGGCCTTGCCGGGCGTGGCGGAGTTGCACATCGGGCATGCGATCGTCAGCCGGGCGGTCTTCGTGGGGCTGCGGGAGTCGGTGCGGGAGATGAAGGCGCTGCTCCAACATGCCGAGGACGCGCACCTGATGGATCTCGGTGGCGAGCACGCGTGAGGACGACACAATGAGCATCGGCATCGCCGAACACTTCCATTGGTTTCAGGAGTACGACCTCTGGGCGACGGATCGGACGCTGGTCTCGATCGACTCGATCCCCGAGGCACGCCGATCATCGCCCCAGGCCGTTCGGGCGATCCAGATCATGGCCCACGTCCAGATCGCCAGGCACGTCTGGCATTCGAGGGTCAGGGTGCCGCGTACGACATGCCCAAGGACTGGTTTCCCTCGTGGACGACCGAGCGGATCCGGGCCGAGGCGAAACGTCTTGATGGCGCGTGGTCGGGCGTGGTGGCGTCGCTCGCGACGGATGGCGGCGAACGCGAGGTGATGTATTCCAGTTCTGAGGGCCGACGATTTGTGAGCACGCTCCACGAGATCCTGACGCACGTCTTCAATCACTCGACCTACCACCGGGGTCAGGTCGCGCGGCTGGTTGTCGAGGCCGGCGGGACGCGCGCGGACACCGACGCGATCCTCATGACACGCCGAGAGTTGTGATCGATACGAAGTTCCGCGATGCAACTGTGGCGTCTGGAACCGCGTGATTCGCCGGGGCGAAGGGATCAAAGTATTTGGGGATTGTTTAGAACGCTGGTATACTGAACGACCGTGGCGAGAGAGAGATCCGGACAGGACGCGAGTAAAGAGCAAACACCTTCCAATCCGATGGGGGCGGTGTTGTCCACGCGCGTTGAGTTTGAGACCTACGACGCCGCCCTTGAGTATCTCTTCGGCCTGACGAACTTCGAGCGGGTTCGGCCGACGCAGGCCAGCCACGAGTTCAAACTCACGCGCACCCAGGCCATCCTCGAAGCGCTCGGCGAGCCGCACCGGACGTTCCGCAGCATCCATGTCGCTGGGAGCAAGGGCAAGGGGAGCGTCTGCGAGATGACGGCCGCCACGCTCATCGGCGGCGGGCTGACCGTGGGTCTGTACACAAGCCCCCACCTGATCGACATCCGCGAGCGGTTCCGCATCAACCACACGCCCATCGACGCCGAGACGCTGCGCCATCTCACCGAGCGTGTGGCGCGGGTCTGCAAGGCGCTCGAGAAGGAGCATGGCCCGCCGACGTACTTCGAGGTCGTAACGGCGGTGGCGTTCCTGTACTTCCAGGAGCAGGCCGTCGACATCGCCGTCATCGAGACCGGGCTGGGCGGGCGGCTGGACTGCACCAATGTCATCCGCCCGGAGGTGAGCATCATCACCGCGCTCCAACTCGAGCACACGGCGTTGCTCGGCACGACGCTCGACCAGATCGCCCGCGAAAAAGCCGGGATCATCAAGCAAGGCGTTCCCGTCGTGACCTGCCCGCAGGCGCCCGAGGCGATGGCCGTGCTCCAGGAAACCGCGACGCGATGCGGCTCGACGCTCCACGTCGTCGGCGAGACCCTCGAGTTCAACTACAGTTTCCAGCACAGCGCCCACCACGGGCGGCGATACCAGGTCGTGCTCAACACGACCGGCAAGGCCTACGACCACATCCCCGTTCCCCTCGACGGTGAGCACCAGGCCTGGAACTGCGGGATGGTGCTCGCGACGCTGAACGTGCTCGCGCAGAAGGGCCTCTCGATCCCCGACGATCGCCTGATCGATGGGCTGATGTCCACCCCCAGGCACGGGCGCCTGGAGCGCGTGTGCGACTCGCCGCCAATCTATGTCGATGGTGCGCACAATCCCGAATCGATCGAGGCGACGGTGCGCGCCCTGGGCACGCACGCCTCCGCCGACACGCTCGTGGCGATCTTCGGCTGCGCCAGCGACAAGGACGCAGGAGGCATGCTCAAGAACCTTGGGCTTGGCGCCGACAAGATCATCCTGACCAGGAGCGCCCACAACCCGCGCGCGAGCGACCCCAAGGACCTCGCGAAGAAACTCCAGGAACTCGGCGGGCGATCCGCCCAAATCGCGCCCACCGTCCGCGAGGCGCTCGCCCTGGCGACCAAGGCGATCACCAAGAACGACGTGATCCTCGTCACCGGGTCGTTCTATGTCGCGGGAGAGGCCAAGCAGATCGTGCTCGAGCAGCGATCCAAGGCCGAGGCCGAGCGGAGGCCACCGGAAAACCCGAACACGATCGCCGAGACCAAGCCCGGGGCGACAAACCCGAGCGAGCGCCCGCCCAAGCGAACCGCGTGACTATCCTGTGGGCATCATGACGCACCCCGCACGCACAACGTATTGCCGCAACGCCGGCCCGAGGTTCGGGGTGCCTCGCTCGCTGCTTCTGCGCCTCACGTTCCAGCACTGACGCACGCGGCCCACACGCCTATGACCACATCAGGCCCCGCTCGTCGGGGCCATGTTTTTTCTTGCCAGTTCGCTATTCGAATACCCGCCAACGCCGAATCGAGACCCGCCATGACCGACACATCCTTGCCACGCCCCACTCATGACTCTGCGCCGCGTGCGGAGAATCCCTTCCGATACACCGCGCGACTCGCCGACGAGATCGAGACGCGATGGCAATCGTTCTGGCGTGACCACAACACCTTCCGCGCCCCCAACCCGGGTGAGCCGGGCTTCGACGCGTCTCGGCCCAAGTTCTACTGCCTCGACATGTTCCCGTATCCCAGCGGCGCTGGGCTTCACGTCGGGCATCCCGAGGGATACACCGCGACCGACATCATCTCACGCTTCCGCCGAATGAAGGGCCAGAACGTCCTTCACCCGATGGGCTGGGACGCGTTTGGTCTCCCCGCGGAGCAGTACGCGATCCAGACCGGCGTCCACCCTGCGAAGACCACGCGCGGCGCGATCGACAACTTCCGCCGCCAACTCCAGCGCTTCGGCTTCAGTTACGACTGGTCGCGAGAGTTCGGCACGATCGATCCGGAGTACTACCACTGGACACAGTGGATCTTCCTGCGCCTGTACGACGCGTGGTTCGACGAGGCGAAGGGTTCGGCACGCCCGATCGAAGACCTCGTGCGCGAGTTCGAGTCAGGGGCGCGTGTCGTCCGTTTCAACCCCGCCGCCGACGAGATTTCCAAGGAACGACGCGAGTCCCAATCGCCGAAGACCGGCCTGGGCGAGTGGGCGTCGCTCGATGCCGAATCGAGGCGTGAGGTGATCAACTCGTATCGCCTCGCCTACGTCGGCGAGACGACGGTCAACTGGTGCCCGAAACTCGGCACGGTCCTCGCGAACGACGAGGTCATCGACGGTCGCAGTGAACGCGGCGGCTATCCCGTCGTGCGAAAGCCGCTACGCCAGTGGATGTTCCGCATCACGGCCTATGCCGAGCGCCTGCTCCGCCAACTCGACGATCTTGACTGGCCCGAGAGCACCAAGGCGATGCAACGCGAGTGGATCGGCAAGAGCGAGGGCGCGGAGATCGAGTTTGAGGTGCCAGGCGCACCCACCCTCCGCGTCTTCACCACCCGCCCCGACACCCTCTTCGGCGCGACATACATGGTCGTCGCTCCCGAGCATCCGCTCGTCGAGAGCGTGCTGGCCGCGCCCGGCGAACGCACCGACGTCTCCAAGGTCCGTGCGTACGTCGAGGCCGCCCGCAATCGTTCCGACATCGAGCGAATGGAGAGCAAGACCAAGACGGGCGTCGATCTCGGTCTCAACGCGGTCAACCCCGCGACGGGCACGCGCATCCCGATCTGGGTCGCCGACTACGTCCTCATCGGGTATGGCACGG
This sequence comes from Phycisphaerales bacterium, assembly GCA_016699835.1. NCBI lineage: Bacteria > Pseudomonadati > Planctomycetota > Phycisphaerae > Phycisphaerales > Phycisphaerales bacterium. Next base: position 1,680,915 of record CP064987.1, on the reverse strand, counting down.
GCGCGATCATGGCCGTGCCCAGCGGCGACGAACGCGATTTCGAGTTCGCCAAGGTATTCAGCCTGCCCGTGGTTCGAGTTGTCGAGCCCGCGGGCGACGCGGCACGCTCTAGACCTCTCAAGCCCGACGAGTGCTTCAGCGGCGAGGGGCTCTCGGTGAACTCCTCCGGCCCGGAGTTCTCCATCACCGGTCTAACAACCGCCGATGCCAAGAGAAGCGTGATCGAGTGGCTCGAGCGCACGGGCCGGGGCACGCGCCGCGTGAACTATCGCCTGCGCGACTGGACCTTCTCGCGCCAGCGATACTGGGGCGAGCCGTTCCCCATCGTTTTCGATGACGCGGGCAACCACTACCCCGTGATGGACTCGCACCTGCCCGTGCGCCTGCCGGACCTCGCCGACTATGCGCCCATCGAGAGCGACGACCCCAAGCCGCTACTCGCGAAGGCGACGGATTGGGCGCGTCTCACCGCGAAGGAAGCAGGCGTCGATCCGGCGCTCCTGCCGCCCGACACGCCCGTCACGCGCGAGTGCAACACCATGCCCGGGAGCGCCGGGAGCAGTTGGTACTTTCTGCGCTACTGCGACGCGAAGAACAAGAACGCGCCCGCGTCTCGTGCCGCGCTCGAAGCGTGGATGGGCGAGAAGGGCGTGGACCTGTACGTCGGCGGGAGCGAGCACGCCGTGGGCCACCTGCTGTACTCGCGGTTCTGGACCAACGCGCTCTTCGATCTGGGCGTGGTTCCCTGCCGCGAGCCGTTCCACACACTCTTCCACCAGGGGCTGATCACGAGTTTCGCGTACCAGCGATCCGACAAGAGCCTCGTCGCGGTCGATCTCGTGGACGAGACGCCCGAGGGCACATTCGTGGAGCGCTCCACCGGCGAGCGCGTCACGCAGATCACGGCGAAGATGTCCAAGAGCCTGAAGAACGTCGTGAATCCCGACGACGTGATCGCCGAGTTCGGGGCCGACACGTTCCGCCTGTATGAGATGTACATGGGCCCGCTCGAGGCGACCAAGCCCTGGAACCCACGAGATATAACGGGGCTCTTCCGGTTCCTGCAACGGGCGTGGCGACTCATCGTGAACGAGGAGACGGGTGAGATTCGTGCCATCAAGGGTTCGAGCGATGATCTGGACCGCAAACTCCACCGCCTGATCGCCAAGGTCGAGAGCGACGTCGATCGCCTGGCCTTCAACACGCCGATCGCCGCGATGATCGAGTTCGTGAACGCCGCGACGTCGGCCGATTCCGGCTCGGGATCGCTCACGCGTGATCAGATCGGTGTCTTCGTGCGGGTGCTGTGTCCCTTTGCGCCGCACCTGGCCGAGGAGATCTGGCAGCGTGCCGGGTTTGAGAACGACAATACATCGTGCTGCTCGCTCGCGCCATGGCCCATCCACGACCCGGCAAAGCTCAAGGACTCATCGATCGAGATTCCCGTCTCGGTGCTGGGGAAGGTGCGCTCGCGCGTCGTTGTGCCGGCGGATGCCGACGCGAGAACAATGGAGGCGGTGGCCCTCGCCGACGCCGCGATCCAGAAACAAATCGAAGGCAAGGCGATCAAGAAGGTGATCGTCGTGCCGGGCAAGATGGTGAATATCGTGACGGGGTGAGCGCGACGGAATCACCGCGACCCAGTGTTCGTGCTCAGGGCTCAAAGATGACCGGGATCGTGACCTTCGGCGTCCACTCAGCGCTCGGACGCGTCCACCAGAAAACCGACTCGGCGTCGAGGTCCTGCGGGCCCTCGGCAGCAATCGGGAGTTCTGTGAGTTCGACCGTGACCGCACCCTCGAGCGCCAAGGCCTCGGCGAGCGCCTGCAGCGACTCTGGCGTTGGCGACATCTCGACAGATGCCGTGAGAGGCGTGGCGGGAGCGAACGCGGCACGGGGCGCCTCGTGCCTCGGGAGCACGATCGGGGGCAAGCCAGGCCCGAGCGAGACGACCACCGGATCGGCGGGCGTTGACGCCTCTTTTGCCACGCGGGCGAGAGGCGCGTGCTGGGCAAGCCAGGCGACGACCGCGTCGTGGGTCGTCGGCGAGATCGAGTTGGTCCACCGCATGGTGCCGCCGCCGGCGAGCGAGAGATTCGCGCTCTTGAGCAGTTTCGACGCGTCCACGCCGACGACGCGGAGGGCCAGTCGCCCACGCGTCGCGAGGTCCACGGCCTCATCGAACCCGATCGACGCCACAGGACCGAAATCGGCGATCATGGCAGCAGGAGCGGGGACCATCGCCGCGTCGGCGTGCCCGAGCAACCCATCCACTGGGCTCATGTCCGTGGTCTCGGCGTTCGCGATGGTCATGCCATCGGTGTTCTGATTGAGGCGATTCTGATCGTTCGCGTCGGCGACGATCGTGCCCTTGCCCGGGAACTGGAGCGGGCCGGCCCTATTCATCACGAAGTAGCCCCACATCGCCCCCGCGCCAAGAAGCAGCGCGATACCGGCGGCCATCACCGCCCGCGGCGCCCGCCCGATCCGCGCGAGCACCCCGGGACCACGGACCACCTGCACCTGCGAGACCGGAATGAAGTCGGTCTCCGGCTCGACCAGGCCGCGGTGTGTTCCGCGTGGCGCGGCAGGCCGGGTGTCATCGAAGAGCGCCTCGCGCTCCAACGCCGCCAGAATGCCCTCGGCCAATCCGGCGGGGGCCGGCTCGTTGCAGGCCTCGGCGAGCATCGCGCGATCGCGACGCATCCGACCCACGACCCTCGCCATGTCCGGATGGACGCGGGCCAACTCGGCCTGGCGGTCAGGGGCGAGTTCGCCCTCGATCCACGCGAGCATCACGCCCTCATCGAGCGATGGTCCAAAGTTCGGATTGGCCCGGCTCTCTGCCATACGCCTCACGATTCCCCGTCGGCGTCTACCTCGCCGATCCCGTGCTTCTGCATCGCCTCGATGGCCTCGCGGAGCGCGACACGCGCCCGAAAGAGTCTGCTCTTCACCGTCCCGACCGCGATCCCGAGTGTTTCCGCGATCTGCTCGTAGTCCAAATCCCGACCGTCCCGAAGGATGAGGATCGCCCGTTGCTCCGGGTCCAGCGTCTGGAGCCCGGCCGACAAAAGGCGTCGCTCGTCTTGTCTTTCGACACCTGAGCCGGGCGAGAGTTCCCGCTCCTGGATCATCGAGGCGCCCCAACTGGCCGCCCCGGCCGCCCCTTCCACGTCCTTGCCCGGCGCATCCAGGCTCGCGTGGCGACGGAGTTTCTCGGACCGAAGTTTCGAGAGGCAGACATTCATCGTGATCCGGTAAGCCCAGGTCGAGAACTTGCTCCGCCCGTCATATGTGTCCAGGCCCTTGATGATCTTGAGAAACGCATCCTGGGTCAGGTCGGCGGCCATGTCCCGGTTATGAACCATCTTCAAACACAACCCGAACATTCGAGACTGGTACATCCGGATGAGCTCGGGCCAGACCGACTGGTCTCCCTTCTGGGCGGCGGCGACGAGGTGCTGCTCGCGTGCGTCTTCGATGGGAAGCGGGGCCGGAGTGGCCTCTGGAGAGCGTTCGGAGTTGGGCTTCGAGGAGTGCAAGACCCAATCCTATCGAACGCCAGGGGGAGTTGGGGTGAAACGGCGGAATGGAGTGGTCGGATCGTGTTTCAAGGTGAGAGTTGGGGAGGATTGACCGGAAAGTGGCGCGGTCTATTATGTTGGCCCGTTCGCCAGCCGCAATGCCGGTGCGCGGTTCGCTCGCCGATGGGGCCTCCCCAACAGTCCTCAACGGGAGCTCTGGCCGCTGTAGCTCAGTGGTAGAGCGCACCCTTGGTAAGGGTGAGGTCGTGGGTTCAAATCCCACCAGCGGCTTGTCTTTGTGATCGACCGCCGTGTCGGCTCGCCTGGCGCTTGGAGTCCGGGCTGGAGAGTGCGACGAAGCGGCGGAGTGTGGAATCGGTCCGCGGTGGCGGGCCACTGGTTTCGGAGGTTTCTGGTCATGGCCAAAGGTGAGTTCAAGCGCACAAAGCCCCACGTGAACGTCGGCACGATCGGTCACATCGACCACGGTAAGTCGACCCTCACCGCGGCCCTGTCGGCTCGCTCGGCCGCCCGATTCGGCGGCATCATCAAGTCGTACGCGGACATCACCAAGGGTGGTACCGTCCGTGACGCCAACAAGACCGTCACGATCGCCTCGTCTCACACCGAGTACGAGACCGAGAAGCGCCACTACGCCCACGTCGACTGCCCGGGCCACGCCGACTTCGTCAAGAACATGATCACCGGTGCCGCCCAGATGGACGGCGCGATCCTGGTCGTGTCCGCGGCGGACGGCCCCATGCCCCAGACGCGCGAGCACGTCCTGCTCGCCCGCCAGGTCGGCGTCCCCCACATCGTCGTCTTCCTCAACAAGGTCGACCTCGTCGACGACCCCGAACTCCTCGATCTCGTGGAACTCGAGGTCCGTGAACTCCTCAAGAAGTACAACTTCCCCGGCGATGAGACTCCCGTCATTCGTGGGCAGTCCAAGGCCGCCCTCGAGAACCCCAAGGACGACGCGATCTGCAAGCCGATCGATGAGCTCTTCACCGCGATCGACACCTTCATCCCCGAGCCCGTCCGCGACATCGACAAGCCCTTCCTCATGTCCATCGAGGACGTCTTCTCGATCAAGGGTCGTGGTACCGTCGCCACCGGTCGTATCGACCGCGGCGAGGTGAAGGTCGGCGACACCGTCGAGATCGTCGGCCTGACCAAGGAGGTCAAGCCCACCGTCGTCACCGGCGTCGAGATGTTCCAGAAGACCCTCGACCGCGGCATCGCCGGCGACAACGTCGGCGCCCTGCTCCGTGGCGTCGAAAAGAACGACATCGAGCGCGGGCAGGTCCTCTGCAAGCCCAAGAGCATCACCCCCCACGCCAAGTTCAAGGGCGAGGTCTACATCCTCACCAAGGAAGAGGGCGGGCGCCACACGCCGTTCTTCTCCGGCTACCGCCCCCAGTTCTACTTCCGCACCACCGACGTCACCGGGACGACCAAACTCCTCGGCGGCGCCGAGATGTGCATGCCCGGCGACAACATCCAGATGGAAGTCGACCTCATGGGCAAGCCCATCGCCATGGAAAAGGGCCTCCGCTTCGCCGTCCGTGAGGGCGGGCGAACGATCGGCTCCGGCGTTGTGACCGAGATCCTCGACTAAACCCCGAACGCCCGGGCGATCGGCGTCGGCACAAGCCGAGGCCTCGCCCCGCCTACTGTTCTCTGACGCCGTCCGGATCCACATGGGTCCGGACGGCGCTTTCAACAAGGGACCACGCGGTCCGAACCCGGCACCCATCCCTCGGCACCCCCGTGCCGATGGCTCGGCCGACTCAGAAAACGACTTCCGGTGGCTGGAAGACGGTTGTTCAGGGTTGACCGATGGGCTCGGCGGCCGGGACGTTCGGGAGCGCGTGGTGCCTTGGTGGTGGGTCTTTTCTTTGTGATTTCGCGGATTCTGAAAGCGGGAACATCCCATGGCCAAGAAGAAATCTCTAGCGCGTGAGTACATCTGGCTCCAGTGCACCGAGACCGGCGACCTCAACTACCGCACCAGCGTCAACGTGAAGGGTGGCCTTCCCGAGGGCCTCAAGGAGGGCCTCCTGAAGTACTCACCGCGGCTGCGCAAGCACACCAAGCACAAGATCAAGCGCAAGTAATCGATCGTGCACGGCGACTCGGGCGGTTCACGATCGGACCCCGGAGCGGCACGCCGCATCGAAGGATTGGTGGGGCGTCCGTGCCCCGACAGGTCGAACGCCGGTAGCTCAATTGGTAGAGCAGCGGATTCCAAATCCGCAGGTTGCGGGTTCAAGTCCCTCCCGGCGTGTTGGAATCCAGCGCGGCCTGGCGGCCGACGCCAGGCGAGCACTGGCCACGAGTGATGTGGTCACGAGTGGAGTGATTGAGTTTTCATCGCCGGCACGGGTCCGTCGGCGAAAGAGTGAGTTGGATCGACGCATGAGCACGAAAGTCGAGCACGGACTCTATCGATTCGGGCAGGGATACTGGGTTCGCGTCCTCACGGCCGCGTTCGCCGGGCTCCTGGTCGTGGCCGCCTCCATGTGGATCGCGGGGCAGATCAACGCCCAGGCGAACTTTCTCCCCAAGCCCACGTGGCGCATCACGCTCGGGGCGCTCAAGGGTGAGCCTGCACCCGGTGCGGCGATCGAACTGGTGGACAACCGGGCCGAGCCGCCGCTCAAGATCGCCGATGCCGTCATCGACCGCGTCGCCTCGGTCTCGACCCAGCGAGCCGAGGGTGAACTCGTCATCCGCGACATCGTGCTCGCCGACAAGAACCACGCCGTGACGGACGCCCGTGCGTTGTCGGGGCCAGGTCTCTCGGCCTCAGTCCGCAACCCCGTGGGGATACCGCTCCTCAACCCGACCTATCTCTCGGTAGGCGGCGCCTCGCTCGTGCTCATCCTGGGCGTGGTCCTGATCTTCTACTACGTCGGCAGGAAGCACCACAGCGTGGACTTCCTCGTCGCCGTTGATGAGGAGATGAAGCGTGTACACTGGTCGACGTACAAGACCATCAAGGACTCGACGATCGTTGTGGTCGGCGCCACGTTCATCATTGCCGGCTTCCTCTTTGTCGCCGACTGGACCTTCTCGACCGTGTACCAGTTGATCGGCCTCCTGCCCAAGTAGTCCGCGCCCGTTCCCGAACGACCCGCCCGTAAGGACGACCCATGACCGAGACCACCGGCACCCTGACCCACGACGAGCCGCTCCGCCAGGAGGGGATGAACTGGTTCGTCCTCCGCGTCGCGTCCAACAAGGAATCGTCGGTCCGCGAGACGCTCCTCCGCAAGGTCCAGATCGAGGGCATGACCCACCTCGTCGGGCGCATCCTCGTCCCCACCGAGAAGACCAAGACCATCAAGGCCGGCAAGCAGAAGATCACCGAGACCAAGCTCTACCCGGGCTATGTCTTCGTCGAGATGCGCCTCGAGCCCGATGGCCGAATCCTCCAGGACGTCTTCTTCCTCATCAAGGAGACGACCGGCGTCGGCGACTTCGTTGGTCCGGCGGGGCGCCCCACGCCCATGGCCGACCACGAGATCGAGAAGATGCTCAAGGACTCGCGCAAGCCCGAGGACGAGCCGATCGTCAAACTCGTCTTCGCCAAGGGCGAGCACGTTCTCATCAAGGAAGGTCCCTTCCAGGGCTACGAGGGGACCGTGGACGAACTCCTCCCCGAGAAGGGTCTCGTCCGCGTCCTCGTCACGATCTTCGGCCGCCAGGCGCCCGTCGAACTCGAAGAGTGGCAGATCGGCAAGGCCGAGAACGTGTGAGAGAAGCATCGGGGATCAGGAATCGGGCATCGGTTCGTCCGCCTGATGCCTGTCGCCCGATCCCTGGTGCCTGAATCCCCATGCCATCCGCCTTCTGGACATTCGCCAAGAGCATGCTCCGCCATCGGGCGATGCTGCTCGGCACGTTCTCTATGGTCGGCGTCTCGTCCCTCACCCTCGGCGTCGGGCTCGCCGGGGCTAAGCCTATTCTCGACGGCCTGCTCGGCGGCACCAAGGCCCTCCCCGACCTCGCCCTCGATCTCAACACGGCGCTCGCAACCAACACGATCATCAAGGCGTTGGGAGGCATTCAGATCCCCCAAACCTGGATCGATCAACTCCCCACGAACCACTTCACAGGCCTCGTCTGGATCATGGCCTCGCTCGCCGTGCTCGCGGTCATAGGCTCGATCGCCAACTTCTTCCACGCCTACTTCTCGCTGACGATCGTCCACCGCGTGATGACCGACATCCGGCGCGACGCCTTCCACAGCGTCATCCGCGCCCCGCTCAGCCGGGCGGTCAAGGATGGCACGAGCGATTGGGTGAGCCGCATCGTCAACGACGTCCAATCGCTCGGCGGCGGATTCAACCAACTCCTTTCCAAAGCCGTGCTCCAGGTCTTCAAGGGCGTCGCCGCGATGGTGGTCGCGCTGTACTTCGACTGGCGCGCCACGCTCGGCGCGATCCTCGTCGCGCCGGTGCTCTACACGATCATCCGCAAACTGGGCAAGCGCATCCGACGGGCCGCCGGGGCCGCGCTCCAATCCCAGGCCCGGATGCTGCACACGGCCCAGCAGTCGCTCCAGGCGCTCCGCGTCGTGAAACTCAACAACGCCGAACGCCGCGAGTCCGGGCGATTCCACCGCATCAACAAGGACGTCATGCGTGAGATGAACCGCGTGCGCACCGTCCGATCCCTCGCCAGCCCGCTCACGGAGATGCTCTCGATCTTCCTGCTCTGCGCCCTGGTGCTCCTCGCGGCGTGGTACATGCAGCGCCAGAACGTCCCACCGGGGAACTTCCTGCTCGCACTCATGGCGCTGGGTGTCGCGGGCGCCTCACTCAAGCCGCTCACGGGGATCGTGAATGACATCCAGTCAGCCTCTCCCGCCGCCGATCGTTTGCAGATGATGCTGGGCGTCGAGCGTGAGTCCGGCCACGATCGCCGGCTCCCCAAGTTGCCGCCGCATTCCAGGTCCATCGAGTTCAAGAGCCTCACTTTCACATATCCCGGTGCGCCGGCGCCCGCGCTCCGCGACGTGTCGATCGCGGTGCCCCACGCCCAGCGATTGGTCGTCGTGGGCCCGAACGGCTCGGGCAAGACAACGCTCCTCTCGCTCCTCCCGCGGCTCTACGACCCCGACTCGGGCGTGGTCCTGGTTGATGGCGTGGACGTGAAGAGTGTTTCGATCCGTTCGCTGCGCTCGCAGATCGCCGCGGTGACGCAAGACGTCGTGCTCTTCGCCGACACGATCGCCGCGAACATCGCGTATGGCGCCGAGGGCGTGACCGACGCCGACATCGTCGCCGCCGCCACCAAGGCGCGGGCCCACGAGTTCATCAGCGCATTACCGAATGACTACGAGACGCTCCTGTCTGAGCAAGGCGCCGGCCTCTCGGGCGGGCAGCGCCAGCGGATCTCCATCGCGCGGGCCATCCTTCGCAACCCGCGGATCCTCCTCCTCGACGAGGCGACGAGCATGATCGACACCGAGTCCGAGCACGCGATCGCAGAGGCACTCGCCGAGTTTTCCAAGGGTCGAACGACCATCACCGTGGCCCACCGCGCCCAGACGATCCTGAACGCCGAGCGCATCGTGGTCCTCGATGCCGGGCGCGTCGTCGACGATGGGCGGCATGCCGAACTCATGGATCGTTGCGAGGTCTATCGTCGCATCATCGGCGAGAGCGTGTGAACATCATGCATCGCGAGGGCATCAATCCCGAGAACGCCACGGCCGAGGACTTCCTCTGTGATTTCTGCGGGCAGTGCTGGGCCGAGGATCGGCCGATGGTCGAGGGCCATCGCGGCAGCCTGATCTGCGCCAAGTGCCTCACGCTCGCCTACGACGAACTCTGGAACCGGCTCGCGGGCGAGCCGATCCCCGAGGGATCGACCTGCGTTCTGTGCCTCGAGCGACGGGATGACCCCGCGTGGGCCTCGCCGATGAATGCCTCGCTCGTGTGCAAGCGCTGCGCAAAGCAATCGGTCGTCATGCTCGAGCGCGACCCGGACTCAAACTGGAAACGCCCAAAGCCGGGCGCGTGAAGTTCCGAATACCCCCCACGCTCCGCGTGGATTTCCATTCCTACTCCATCTCCAAGAACCGCGCCAATATCCGCGGCCTCGCGCTCTCGAAGCCGCCTTATTCCGCGATCCACCCAAGCAGCCGGAACATCGCCCGCGTTGGCAGGATGATCGACCCGGCATTCCTCCGATCGAACACCTCGATCTCGTCGAGCGCCACCCACGCCACTTCCGGACACTCCCACGACGTTCGGAGCGTTTCCTTCACGCGGTCGAGTTCGCCGGCGTCGCACTCGAACACCAGATCGTCGCTGTGCGCCACGCGATCGCGCACCATGCCCACGCACCGCCCGACATCCATCGACAGGTTCAGTTCCTCCGACGCCTCCTCGTGCACCGCGGCACGAAGCCCCTCCATGTCGATCACCGGATCACTCGGGTGCGGCGGCGAGACGCCGCCACAGGGCGCGAGTTCCCACATCCCGGGATAGATCCGCGTTGTCTCGCCCCGGCGCGCGAGCAGTGCGTGACGCGTGCCCCGCGAGTCCTTCGCCACGACCACGCCCGTCACCGCGAGCAGTCTCACGCCCGTCGCCACTCGTGGTTGTGCGAGAAGCCGCTTGAAGTCGTCGCGTCGCCCGTGGATCACGCCGAGATCATGGTCAATGGACACGACGCTGAGCACCGGCCCGTTGTACAGCCGCGGGTTCTCCTCGGCAAGGCTCGACCAATGTCGCTCGATCTGCTCGATCTCGTCGGGTGTCGAGCCGGGGAGACGGGCGGGCGAGGGCGACATCTCGACGCGGACATCCGTGTGGACGCGAAACGACTCCACGCCTTCGAAGGCTCGTCCCTCCATCGGCGTGATCGCCGGGGCGCTCAATCCGCCCCCCCCGCCCCCCCGGCCCCCATCAACCCACCGAGCGCGCCCAGGTCGGGGATCATGCCCTCGAGGCCCATCGCCTTCGCCTCGTGGCCGATCGCCTCGTGCAATCGCTGCTGGGCGAGTGTGAGGGCGTTGTTGACCGCCTCGGCGATCAGCGACCCGGCGAGTTGGTGCGTCTTGTCGTCGCTCGCCATGCCCATGACGAGCGCGGGGCTGAGTTCGACGCTGACGACCTTCAGCGTGCCGGTGACGGTGGCTCGGGCGGCGCCGCTTCCCGCCTCGCCGACGACCCGCGTCGCGTCCATCTTCGCGCGGACACGATCGCCCGCCTCGCGCAACGCGTCCTTGTTCTTCATCAGCGCCGCCATGGCGCCCATGCTCTTGAACTTGTCGAACATCACTCGCTCTCCGTCGAAACTATGCCTCCGGCTCGGCCTTGGGACGCCGCTCCACCCGGATGACTCTCGCCTTGAACAACTCGATCGCCGACTTCACCAGCGGATGCTCCGTCGCGTTCGAGGTCTGGCCATCGTCGATGGACGCCTCGGAGGCCGCGGCCCGCACCAGTTCCACACGCACGCCGCGCCCCGCCGCCCACGAGATCGCCTCGGCGATCTCCGCGAGCGCGACCTGCGCCATCGTGTGCACTCCCGGGTGCACCTCCACAGCGGCGGCCTCGCGCGTCATCGAGAGCAGCCGAGACCCATCGAGCAGCAGGCGGACACGCCGATTCGTCGCGCACCGCTCGAGCGTCAACGCCCAGATCTCGTCGTTCGTCAACTCACCCGGTGGTGGCGTCTCACGCCGTGTCGTTGGCGGAGTCGGGCTGACCGGCGACGCGATCGGCGCGTGGGCCGCGGGAGTGCCGCGCCCGGCTCCATGCGCGACCACGCGTGGCGCCTCGGCCGAGGCCTGCCGGATGATCCCCGGCGACGCGATCGAAGGCGGTGCGCCCGCCGACCCCGCCGCCGTCAGCGTTTTTTTCCGCCGGCACTCCCGCCCGCCATCGCCGGGCCTCGTCCCGCGATCACCGCCGTCACGTCCGCGAGTTTCTCGGTCATCGCGAGCCGCACGACAAGGGCATCAAAGAGCGCGCGGGGCATGGGGCTGCTCTTGGCGGCCCGCTGCACGTTCTCGCACAGGGCGATCATGTGGACGACGCCGGCCGCGTCGAAGTTCTTCGCTCGCGCCGCCTCCGCCGAACGCGCCTGGTCGGAAAGGTCCACCAGTTCGGTCTTCTCGCCACAGGCGCACAGGACCATGAGATCGCGCAGTCGCCCGAGCAGCGCCTCGATCACCTGATCGACGCTCGTTCCCTTCTCCAGGAGTGCGTCGGCCTGCTCGAGCGCCCCCTTGGCATCGGCGTCGGCGAGCGCGTCGATGAGCAGGCCCATGACCTCACGATCCGGCAGGCCCAGCAACTCCTCGAGCAGTTTCGTCGTCAGTTTCTTCTCCCCCGAGGCCATCAGGCGGTCCATCAGGCTGAGCGCGTCGCGCATCGACCCGTTGCCCAGTCGCGCCACCGCGTGCACCAGTTCCGCGTCCGCCGAGAGTTTCTCCTTCTTCACGACCGCCGCGAGGTGCTCGGCGATCGCGCCTGACGAGATGTTGCGGAAATCAAACCGTTGGCACCGGCTCTGGATCGTCGGCGGGACTTTGTGCGCTTCGGTCGTGCACAGGATGAACTTCACGTGCTCGGGCGGCTCCTCCATCGTCTTCAAGAGCGCGTTGAACGCCGCCGTCGAGAGCATGTGCACCTCGTCGATGATGTAGACCTTGTACGGCCCGCGCATCGGCCGATACACCGAGTTCGCGATCAGGTCGCGTGCCCCCTCCACCGAGTTGTTGCTCGCCCCGTCGATCTCGATGACGTCGGTGTCGCGCCCATGCAGGATCGCCTGCATGACGGCATCGTCGTCCTTGGGGTTGTTGAGCGCGTTGGCAAAGATGCGCGCCATCGACGTCTTCCCGACGCCCCGCGTGCCGCAGAAGAGATAGGCGTGGGCGACGCGATTCCCATCGATCGCGGCCTTGAGCGTGCGGGCGATCGGCTCCTGCCCGACCACCTCGTCAAAGGACCGCGACCGATACCGCCTGGCGAGGACCGTGTAACTCATGGGGCGGATTGTAGAAGTCGCCCCGCGTCACGCGGCCCGGATCCCAGGGACGAAACAGAGGCTACGGCGCCGATTCCTCGGGTTCTTCGTCCTCGGGTTGGCTTCCGGAAGGGCCGACACCCTGCCCCGCGGCGATCGTCAAAGGGTCGGGAATCGGCGATAGTCCAACCCTCGTCCGCCGGACGTTCTGCTTCTGGAGTTCCGCGGCGAAGTCGGCGTCGGGAATCTCCGCGCTCGTGCCATCGACGTATCCGACAAAGTGCGAGATCGACATGCCCGCGGGCAAAGGCGACGCGGGGTCGGGCGTGATGATCAGCACCCACAACTTCGGATTCTGCCCAACTCGGGGCACGCCATGGTACGTGAAGACGACATCGCCCACTCGATGGGCGACGACGTTCGAAGGAAGGTTCGCCGCGAGCGCGTCGATCGCCTTGGTCTGCTGCATCGAGGGCATCGTCTGGAGGTTGAGGAGCGTGAGACCCGACCCGGCCGAGGGTGTGTATCCCGTCCCGCCTCCGGTCATGAATCCCCCGCCGAACGTCCGGGCGGGATGGGTGAACTGCATCGTACTCATGCCCGGCTGGGCGATGAGCCTCGCCCCATGGTCGGGCCACGTGTTGTTCGCGAGGAAGGCGTGGTTCTCGAGCGAACTCGCCAGTGACGCCGCGAAGGGCACGCCGGCGCTCGTTGGCCCGGCCGCCATCGCCGTCGTCATCGCGGTCTGCGCCGACCAGATGGTGAAGATGAGAAGCCCAATCCCCGAGAGCACGGCCACAGCGGGCGGGATCAGCGTCGCGGTCGCCGCACGCCCGCCGCGGACGTTGTGGATCGCCCCGATCATGATCGAGGCCACGACCGCGTGCCATAAAAGGGCCGCCGGAGCGAGGAGGTACATCCCGCACATCGGCACCGCCATGAGCACCAGCGTGGGCGTGGAGAAGGCAAGGGCCGTCACCGTCCGGCTCAGACTCTTGGGCTTGGCGATCAGCCGCAGGATCCCGTGCGTGCAGATCGCCCACACAAAGAGCGCCCCGAGCACGCCGAAGAGCGCGCCCACCAGCACTCCAAGCCCGGTCAAGGACCCCCCTCGCGCCACCATCGCAATCAAGGCTATCGCTCCAACGCCGATGCTCACATACCCCACGATCGTGATGAGCGCAAAGAGCAGCGCCCGCCCGGCAGACGAGTCGTCGGGCGTCGCGAGCATGAGTTCCTTGGGCTTGGAGAAGGCCATGCCCCACGTCTTCCAGTATCGCCTGAACCAGCCCGTGTCATTGTCCTCCAGCCACGGGTTCTGCACGTTTCGCAGGGCCGCCCGTGGCGCCGCCGATCGGGGCACGAGCACCATCTCGTCCATGCACAGATGCCGCCCGCATCTCACGCAATCGAACTCCTGCGGCTCGAGGTGCCCGCGATCGTTCGTCCCGTAGTAGTCTTGCGTGCAGTGTGGACAGACGTATCGCACCGCGTTCACGCCGAACGTGTACGAAGAAGGCCTGAATCCCGTCCCGCATTCCGGGCAGACGCGCTCTCGAATCCGCCACAACGGGTACGAGCACTGCGTGCAGACGAATCCCGTGTCCTCCTCGGCCGAGGCGTTCTTGCCACACTCGGGACAGATGAGCGCGGCACCGGTGCGCTCGGCCTCATCCGCGAGACCCACTAGGTCATATCCGCAGCCCACGCAGTTCAGCGCCACTCATCCACCTCACGCTGGATCTTCGCCCGCGAGAACCACACCAGGACGACGATCGGCAAGGCGACCGCGACGAGGAACCCGATGATCGCTCCCACGATCTGGCTGATCATCATGAACGAACCCATGTTCGCGGGCACCCCGGCGCTGCCGGACTGCGACATCATCTGGTTCGTCATCGCTCGCGACATGGCGAGTCCAACGCCGGTGCTGATGAAGGCGAGCAGGATCTTCAGCACGCCCCACACTCGCGCCAGCACGATTCCCTTCCAGTTTTTCTTGAGTAACTGAACTCCTCCCACAAGACACAAGGCTCCGACCCCCACTTGGATCATCCCGAGCACCGCCATCGGCACGGAATACGCGCCCATCGCCTGGAACTGGGACTGCATCGCGCCCTGGGCCGAAGCACTCCCAAACTGGCTCATCAGCCTCGGGAGCACCAGTTGCTGAATGACGCCGCAGAGATTGCTCAGAATCGAGAGCGACCCAAAGACGATCATCAGGATCCCGATCACACGCGTGCCGCGACCTTGCTCCGAGTACGGAAGCCCGATCTCCCCTGGCACCGTCGGCGGAGCGTGGGGAATCTGAGGCGGTTGAAACTGAGGTGGCGAGGTGTTCGGCTCATCAACCATAGTGAATCACCCCTTTCTCGACGCCGTGTATCCGGTCAAGAAGGACAATGCCGAATCGCGCATCCAGACGGCATAACACCCTGACGTGCCGACTCCCATGATTCTTCGGCCTGCGAACTCTAGAATTGCCCGATCCACCAGCCCGGCCGCTATGGAGCATACCCGATGACCATTCGCCTTGTCCTGACCTCGTTCCTGTCCTTGGGCCTTCTCTCGGCCTCAAGCCTCGCCCAACAGCCGGGCACCGATGCTCAGCCCCCCAAGGTCTCGAAGTACACCAAAGTCCTCGAGAACCAGCCGGGCGCACCCCCACGTGCCGCCCTGCCCCCGATCGACATCACGACCCTCGCCGATGGCGAGGCACGCCCGATGGAGTACCTCCGCCACCACGCCGCGAGGATCATGCCCAACGTGAAATCGATCGGCGGGCAGAAGTACCTCATCGCCTCCAACTGGGCCCCCATGATGGATGGCACGCGCCACCTCTACATCAACCCGGCAACGCTCGACGCTGTCTCACCCGCCGGCTACGAGCGTCTGGCCCTCGCCGAGCGTGCCCAGTACCGCGACTACATCTTCGATGAAGGCTTCTACTACAACACCTTCGAAGGTTCGCCCCACTCACGCGCCCGCATGCTCGACCTGCTCTGCCTCGCGACCAAGGCCGACCCCAAGGACAAACTGAACGACTGCTTCAGCGGCAAGAAAGTTCTCGACTTAGGCTGCTCGGGCCTCGTCCACCTCAAACTCCTCGCGAGCCTGGGCATGACGACCGTCGGCGTGCACGACAGTTCCCTGATCGAGGCGCTCTACTCCGAGCCGGGCGATCAGGGCGAAGTGCAAGGCGCGTACATCGGCACGGGCGACGAACCCATGAAACTCGTCACCGAGCCGGGCCCCTCGGGCACCACCGTTCTCTATCGCGGGAACTGGCCGGCCGACAAGGCCATGAACGCCTTCGTCGGCGAGGGGTACGACTTCATCATCTCCAAGAACTACCTCACCAAGGGACGCGTCCACCCCGACGCGGGCGCGACGCCCGCGAAACCAGTAGATCTCAAGATCACCGACGACGAGTTCCTCGCGAGCATCCATCGCGTCCTCAAGCCCGGCGGACTCTTCATCATCTACAACCTCGCCCCGGGCCCCAAGCCCGCGCCGGCCGACGATCCCTCGTGCCCCTTCTCAAAGGAGTCTATCGAGAAGGCCGGTTTCGACGTGCTGAGCTACAGCACCGACGACACCGCGGCCTTCCGCCCCTTCGCCGACGCGCTCGAGTGGAACCAGCCCCCCATGAACATGGACCTCAGCAAGGACTTCGTCGCGAACTACACACTGATTCGCCGCAAGGCGGAGTGACCCAGGCCGTCCGCAACTCGAACTCGGGCTTCATGCGGTTCCATTCCGCGGTCCTTGTGGGCCTGTCTGTTGGAGTATTCTCGCTCCGCGCGTGAGCCAGACATACGACCACGCCCACTCCAGCATCACGAGTATCCGAGCGCGATAACTGATCAGGTACGCGACGTGGACCATCGCCCACAAGACCCACGCGAGCATCCCGCCGAAGTTCATCCCGTGCTTGAAGCCAGGGATCGGAAGCCGCGCCACAGCCCGAGCACGCCCGATCGTCGCGAGCGATCCTTTGTCGCGATAGCGGAACTCGCCCCGGGGCTTTCCGCGGGATTCGTGGGCGATGGCTGACGCCACGAATCGGCCCATTTGCATCGCCCCTGGTGCCATGCCGGGGACGGGCCTCCCGGTAGCACGATCCATGACGATCGCAAGATCACCAATAACGAAGACCTCACGGTTCTTGGGCAGTGACAAGTCGCTTCCTACGCCAACACGCCCCGAGCGGTCCAACTCGACACCGAGCGAGCCCGCGACGTGTTCACCACGCACACCAGCCGCCCACACGACCGTTCTTGACGAGATCCACTCATCCTCGGAAGCGCCGTTGCGGCGGATCTTGATGCCGCCATCCTCGACCGCCGTCACGCGTGTCGACAGCATCACGTTGACGCCAAGCCGTTCGAGATCACGCAAGGCGCGTCGTCCGAGTTCTTCCGGGAAGCCGGCCGGCAGGAGGGTGCTCTGGGCCTCGATCAGGACCACGCGCGCCTGTGATGTGTCGATCGAACGGAACTCGTGACGCATGGTTTGACAGGCGATCTCCACGAACGCGCCCGCCATTTCCACGCCCGTCGGGCCGCCACCGATGACCACAAAGGTCAACTCCTGCGAGACATCGGCGGTCGGAATTCCCACTCGCAGTGCCTCGGCCCGTTCGAACGAGATGAGAAATCGTCGGCGAACTTCGAGGGCGTCCGCCAGGGTTTTAAGTCCAGGAGCCCATGCTTCCCAATCGTGGTGTCCGAAGTATGAGTGTGTGAGCCCGGCCGCGAGCACGAGATAGTCGTACGCGATGCGACGATCCTCGCCATCAGGCAGCGTGACCTGAACCCGTCGTTCCGTCAGGTCAACTCTCGAGGCCTCGGCCATCAGGACCCGCGCGTTTCGTTGTGTTTCCAGCACGGATCTCAAGGGGTGCGAGATCTGTGCCGGCGATAATGCGGCGGTCGCGACCTGATAGAGCAGCGGCTGAAACAGGTGGTGGTTCCGCCGATCGATCAGGACCACATCCACTGGCGCTCGCTTCAGCCGGCGGACGCACGTCAACCCGCCGAACCCACCTCCCACCACAACAACCACAGGACGCGTACCGCCTGCATGCTCGCCTGCCATTCCCTTCGACTCGGCCATGTATGAGCGTACTCCCCCCGCGGTGCTGCCCCTACAACTCCGCCCATGCGTCTCGCGATCGTCGTCAATCCCCGTTCGGGCAAGGGCAAGGCCATCTTCGCCGGCGATGCCCTGAAGGCCGCCGCCGAATCGCAGGGCCTCCGTACCTTCCTCGTCCACGCGTCCACGAATCGTGAACTCGCCGAGGCGCTCGGCGAGGCCGACCGCGTCGTCATCATCGGTGGCGATGGCACAATCCATCGGCTCCTGACCGCGCTCGGCGATGCCCGTCGGCCCGTCTACCACTATCCGATGGGGACCGAAAATCTCTTCGCGCGGTCGTGGAACTGTCGCGCGAATATCGACGCCGCCCTCCACGCGCTCCTCCACGCCAAACCCGTCGACATGGATCTCCTCGAGATCCACGCGCCACCACACCCGCCATCGCTCGCGGCAATCATGGTCAGTCTCGGCCCCGACGCCAGCGTCGTCCACCGCGTCGATCGCGCCCGCACCGGCCCGATCTCGCACGCGACCTACATCAAACCGATCCTTGCCGAACTCGCCTCCTTCCGCCTCGATCCGCTGAACATCCTCGCCGAGGCAAAGCCCGTGGTTGAGTCCCGCTCGGGACTCGCCGTGATCGCGAATCTGCATGAGTATGCCATGCGCCTCGATCCCGCGCCCAACGCCGACGCGACCGATGGGCTTGCCGATCTCGCCTTCCTTCCCTGCCGTTCCCGATCCATGGCCCTCGCCTGGCTGATCCGCGCCCGATTCCGATCGACCTCCAACGCGATCCGGACCAAAGCACGCGAGTTCCACGTGACCGCCCAGCATGCCGTTCCAGTCCAGGCCGATGGCGAGCCGCTGCCGCTTCAGCCGCAACTTGACCTGCGGATCGTGGTCCGGCCTGCCGCCCTTCGCGTCCTCCCCGGGTATCGTCCTGCCACAAGCACCACGCCATGACACCGATCCTGACCATCGAGATCGCAGACCCCGAAGAACGACTCACGCCCGAGACGCTCCGCTGGCTCGCCCAGACTGCCGACCGTGCGGTCAAAGTCCTCGGCGGCACGGGCGAAGTCCGGGTGAAACTCGTCGGCGATGCCGAGATGACCCAGGCCCATGCCGAGTTCATGGACATCGCCGAGACCACCGACGTCCTGACGTTCGACATGTCCGAAAACTTATCGGACGTTGATGACGGCGATCAAAGTCCAGCGATCGCCCTGACCCCATCGGGTGAAGTGATCGTCCGCAAGCGGGTTGGTCTCGATGTCGATATTCTGGCGTGTGTCGATGAAGCTCAAAGGCAGGTAAAAACCCGGGGTCATGCGGTGGAGCGGGAAGTGCTGCTCTATATCGTCCATGGGGTTTTGCACTGCCTAGGGTTCGACGACCACGACGCCGAGGCCGCTGCCCTGATGCACAGGGTGGAGGATGCGGTTCTGTCGGCGGTCGGGGTTGGGCCGGTCTTTCATTCTGTCGGTCCAACCGGGTCCAGTGGCGCGTAATCTGGGTCGTTACCCCATGTTCCTGCGCGACTTGTGGAGTTTGAAGTGAGTTCGGAAGCGTGGTTAGGAATCTGGTTCCTGGCTCTCTTGGCCGGGGGTCTGTTTTCCGCCATTTCACAGTCGTTGAGGGACCTCTCGAGGCCGAAACTGGATGCGCTGCTGGCAAAGGCGGATCGACCCGGGTTGCGCGCGCGGATCGGTGCGATTCTGGAAGACCCCGAGGAGCACGCGGCGGCCTTGGCCATGCCCCGTATCGGCGCCAACCTGGTCGTCGTGATCGGGATGATGATGTGGATCAAGTACGTGGCCCGGGTCGAGGAGTTGACCTGGCGCGAGGCGTCGCTCAGTGTGCTGATCTCGACGCTGCTCATCTGGGTGGTGGGGTCGGTGGTCCCGGTGGCGGTGTCGCGGCATGCCGCCGAGGTGACCACGATCTCGTGGTCGGGGTTGATCCGGGCGGTTGCGGTTGTGCTGCGTCCGCTGACGCCGCTCTCTCGTGTCGTGGATGTGACAGTTCGTCGGCTGGCGGGGCGCGGACACGTTGACGATGCCGAAGAGGCCCAGGAGGAGATCCTGTCGGCGGTGGAAGAAGCCCGTCACGAGGGCCAGGTGGACGAGACCGAGCGCGACATGATCGAGGCGGTCGTTCGATTCCGCGAGACCACGGTCGGGCAGATCATGACCCCCAGGACCGAGGTCGAGGCGATCCCGGTGACAACGAATCTGGGTGAGGTGACACACTTCATCCGCCGCGGCGGGCACAGCCGGATCCCCGTCTATGAGGGTGATCTCGACCACGTGCTCGGCGTTTTCTACATCAAGGACCTCATGCGATGGCTGGCAGGGGAGCGCTCGGGCAAGGGCGGCGGAACGTTTGACCTGCGCGCGCTGCTGCGCCCCGCAGTCTTTGTTCCCGAGTCCAAGACCGTGCGCGAACTGCTCACAGAACTGCTCGCCAAGCGGATCCACATCGCGATCGTCGCCGACGAATACGGCGGGACGGCCGGTCTGGTCACGATCGAGGACATCGTCGAG
The DNA here is from genome assembly GCA_016699835.1 of Phycisphaerales bacterium. Classification (NCBI taxonomy): domain Bacteria; kingdom Pseudomonadati; phylum Planctomycetota; class Phycisphaerae; order Phycisphaerales; species Phycisphaerales bacterium. The sequence continues at coordinate 1,660,739 of CP064987.1, read as the reverse complement.
GAGGTCTTCGGCGACATCCAGGACGAGTACGAGCCGATCGAGGACGAGATCGGCGAGGTGAAACTGGACGAGGCGATGAGGGTCGCGGAGATTGACGCGCGCGCGTATGTTGAGGATGTGAACGACGCGCTCAAGCCGCTGGGCGTCGAGATTCCCGAGAGCGAGGACTATGACACCGTGGGCGGATTCGTGACGGTGACGCTCGGGCGGATCCCGCTCGCTGGCGAGTCGATGCAGAGGGACGGTCTGGTCTTGACGGTCCTCGAGGCCGAGCCGACTCGGGTGACTCGGGTGCGAGTCGAGGCGGCCACCCCAGCGCCCGCGACCGACGAGGCGTTGGCGGCGGAGCGCCGGGCCGAGCCGAACGCCGGACGGTGATTCATTGGACCTGCATGGGCGATTCGATCTTCGCCATCCAATCGCGAGATCATGGCGAATGATCTGGCATGGTGCGCTGGATCACGATCGTTGTGGCTGTGTTGGGATTGGCCGTGGGGATCTGGGCGGTCTCGACCGCGGACAAGCCGCCCGTCGAGGTGCCCCTGGCTCGCGAGGCGAGCGTCAATCCCTTTGAGTCGGGCGTGGCCGCACTCGGCACGGTGGAGCCCGCGGAGCGCGAGGTGGCGATCGGCACGCCCGAGGCGGGGCTGGTGGCCGAGGTGCTGGTGCACGTGGGTGACAGGGTGAAGGTGGGCGAGGCATTGATTCGCTTGGATTCGAGGCCGATCGACGCGGATCTCATCCGGGCGCGGGCGGCGGTCTTGTCGGGGGAGGCGGAGATCGCGCGATGGCGGGCATTGCCACGGGCCGAGGATCTGCCGCCGCTCGAGGCGGAGGTCGAGCGGGCGCTGGCGCTCGTGAAGGATCGAATCGATGCACTGGAGAGGAATCGGCGCGCGGTCGAGTCCGGTGGCGTGACGCAGCGCGAGTTGGAGGCTTCGCAGCAGAGCGTGATCGAGGCGCAGGCGACGCTGGACGTGGCGAGGACGACGCTGGCCAAGGCCCGCGCTGGAGGGTGGGGGCCGGATCTGCGGATCGCGGAGGCGGCGCTCGAGCGCCAGCGGGCCGAAGTGGCGGCGCTCGAGGCGCTCAAGGACCGTTTGACGATCCGATCGCCGAGGGATGGCACGATCCTGCGGCGGAACATCGAGCCGGGCGAGCGATGGAGCGCCGACGCGGTGTCGCCGGCGCTGGTGCTGGGTGATGTGTCGCGGCTGTTCGTGCGGGCGCACGTGGACGAGGAGGACATCGCGCTGATCGTGCTCTCGAAGGAGCCGCGGGCGGTGGCGAGGACTCGCGGGGCCGCGGCGGCGAGCGTGCCGCTGTCGCTCGTCAAGATCGAGCCGTACGCCAGACCCAAGGACCAACTCTTCGGGAACAACGTCGAGCGCGTGGACACGCGCGTCGTCGATGTGGTCTTTGAGGTCAAGGAGTTGCCTAAGGGCGGGTTGTTCGTGGGACAGGCGGTGGATGTGTTTGTGGAAGCGTCAGCGTCGCATCGCGACAAGTGACGCGGCGGTGTGGCGGCCGCACTCGGGGCAACGGATCTCGTGATTGACCGCCTCAAGCCCTTCGAGGCTGTAGGCGCAGTGGGGGCAGCGATCCGCGCGTTCATCGGGCGGCACGTCGGAGAGCGACGCGAAGGGTGTTCCGTTGAGCAGGATCTCGACGCGCATCGCGACCGCGAGGCCGCCGGAGCGATCGAGGAATCGGACCTCGACGTTGTGCGGCGTGCCATCGGGTCCGGCAAGCGTCAGGAAGTGGCTCGTCAGCCCTGTGAACCACGCCCACGGCTTCTCGCTGACGGGCTTGCCTTTGACGAGGACGGTCTGATCGCCCCAGAATCCGACGCGCGCCTCGACGAGAGCCCCAAGGATCTCGCCACGGAATCGCTGGCCACCGAGTTTGCCGATGAGTCTGCGGATGGAGTTCATGGTGGGTGTCGATGGTGGACGATCGAAGCGATGTTCACGATGACGCCGAGTTACTCCTCATGATCCCGAAGTTTCGCGACCACGGTGAAGTCTTCGAGCGTCGTCGTGTCCTGAGTGATCTTCTCGACGCCCGAGGCGATGTCGCGCAGGAGCCTTCGCATGATCTTGCCCGAGCGCGTCTTGGGAAGTCCCTCGGCGAAGCGGATCTGCTCGGGCTTGGCGAGGGCGCCGACCTCGGTCGCGACGTGCCTGGTGAGTTCCGCGCGGAGCGACTCATCGGGCTCGCGCATGTTCGCGCTCAGCCATGCCGGCTTGAGCGTGACGAAGGCGCAGATCGCGCTCCCCTTGATGTCGTGGGGCATGCCGACGACCGCGGCCTCGGCGACGCCGGGATGGCTCACGAGCGCGCTCTCGACCTCCATCGTGCCGAGCAGGTGCCCCGAGACCTTGATGACGTCGTCGATGCGCCCCTGCACCCAGAAGTAGCCGTCCTCATCGCGGCGGGCGCCGTCGGCGGAGAAGTAGTACGGCTCGCCGGTTTTCGGGTCCTTGACGCGTCCCCAGTAGTTGCTGATGAAGCGCTCGCGGTTGCCATGCACGCCGCGGAGCATGCCGGGCCAGGGCTTGCGGATGACGATGAGACCGCCCTGGTTGGGCGCGAGTTCCTCGCCGTCCTCGTTGACGATCGCTGCATCGATGCCGAGCATGGGGAGCGTGCAACTTCCCGGCTTGGTGGGCGTGGCTCCGGGGAGGGGCGTGACGACGTGCCCGCCGGTCTCGGTCTGCCAGTAGGTGTCGACGATTGGAGTCTTCTCGTGCCCGATGTGTTTGTGGTACCAGATCCACGCCTCGGGGTTGATGGGCTCGCCGACGGTGCCGAGGACTTTGAGTGAGGAGAGGTCGTGCTTTGCGGGGAGGTCGTCGCCCCATTTCATGAAGGTGCGGATGGCGGTGGGGGCGGTGTAGAACTGGGTGACCTTGTGGCGGGCGATGATCTCCCAGAAGCGGTCGCCTCGGCCGCCGCTGAGCGTGGGGAAGTTGGGCGCTCCCTCATACATGAGCGTGGGGACGCGGTTGGCGAGGATGCCGTAGAGCACGTACGAGTGCCCGGTGATCCAGCCGATGTCCGCCGAGCACCAGAAGAGTTGGCCTGCGCCTGGGACGAGGTTGAAGGTGACGCGGGCGGTGAGTTGCGTGTACGCGAGATACCCCGCGGTGGTGTGGACGATCCCCTTGGGCTTGCCGGTGGAGCCCGATGTATAGAGCAGGAAGAGCATGTCCTCGCTGTCCATGGGGACACAGGGGAAGTTCGTGCTCGCGGTGGGGACGACGTCGTGCCACCACGAGAGTCGCGCAGAATGCTGCGTGTCGCCCGTCTTGAAGGCGGTCTCGGGCGAGGCGTGGGTCGTGCGGCGGAGGACGATCACGTGCTCGATGGCGTGCTTCTGCTCATGGAGCAGATCCACGGCGTCGCGGACGTTCTTGAGGAGCGGCACAACGTCGCCGCGGCGGAACCCGCCGTCGGAGGTGATGATGACGCGACTGCTGGCGTCGTGGGCGCGCTCGGCGATGGCGGTGGGGGCGAACCCGCCGAAGATCACGCTGTGGGCCGCCCCGAGTCGGGCGCAGGCGAGCATGGCCGTCGCGAGTTCGGGGACCATGGGCATGTAGATCGTGACAACGTCGCCCTTCTTCACGCCCAGCGAGGTGAGGACGGTGGCAAGGCGCGCCGTCTCGTCCTGCAGGTCGCGATAGGTGAGCCTTCGGATCTCCCCCCCCCCGGCTTGCCCATTTCCAACCAGGGGCTCGCCCTCCCAGACGATGGCGACCTCATCGCCATGTCCTGCGGCGACGTGGCGATCGACGCAGGTGTCGCAGGCGTTGAGTCGGCCGCCGACGAACCACCTGGCGTCGGGGGCGGCCCACTCGAGCACTTTGGAATAGGGCGTGAACCAGTGCAGGTTCCTCGCCTCATCGCCCCAGAACCCTGCGGGGTCCTTGATGGAGCGGGCGTGGAGGCGCTTGTACTCATCGAGGTTGGGGACGAGCCAGCGGTCGAAGCCATGAGCGTTTGGCCCGGTGGGTGACGGCTTGGCCGGCGGGAAGACGCGCCGCTCGTGGAGGACGTTGTCGATGGATTGATGGGGGTGGTGGGGGGGTTGATTCGGTGTGGGCATGGGGTTGGTCTCCCGGAAACTGGACTGTTGGTGGGGCAGCCTACGCGGGGAAATGGCCTTCGGCCAAGGGACAATGATTGAACCAACGACTCGTGCGTGTGGGTCGGTTGTGCCGACCACATGTGGATTCTGGAGCGGTGCATGAGCATGCTGAGCAAGAAGATTGTGACTCAGGCTCGTGAACTTTGGGAGCAGGATCGGGCGCTCGATGCAGGGAAGTTGATCTTCGATAGCATCCCGACGGAGTCTCAGCCGCGATGGGCGGCGAGAATCCTGACTCTGGTTGTGGACCGGACCGGACTCAAATCCAAGCCGGTTCTGCACGTGATCCAGATTGCCCAATCAGCGCAAACGTGGAGCTTGGCACGCGGCGCATTCGACGATGTCAGGCACGAAGTGTTGGCGTTGTCTCGTGTTCAAGCGCGAGGCGAGCACGCATCGTTGCGGATGAGTGTCCTGCATCTGGCCGAAAAGGTTGCCAAAGTCACATTCAACGCCACAGACCCTCTGGCCAAGTACGACAAGGATTCCGGATGGAAGATGGCGACGTGTCTCAAGGATGTTCTGGATTTGTTGAAAGATGAACCGTTCTCGGCGATTGCATGGCGGGCACTGAATTCTCTAGATTCTGACGACGATGGTCGGAACGTGAAACGATGACACCTGCCGCGTCAGTCCACGGCATCCGCTCGGCACGTGAACATGCCGACTTGAGCCCGAACCGGCGGAACCTTGTAAGGAAATGGCTGACGACGGATCCTGCCCTCGGGCGTGGTGTTCTCTGTTCGTGGTTGGGTCCTCAGTGTTACCGGAGGGCTCCGGGTCATCGCCGGGACTCTTCCGCATCCATCCGGAACTCTTCCGCTAGGACGCGGAACTCTCCAGGGTTCTAGTGGAACTCTCGAGGGTCTTAGCGGGACTCTCCCGGTTTAAGGCGGAACTCTCCCGGTTTAAACCGGGACGTTCCCGGTTGATAGCGGAACTCTCTCGCTAAGACGCGGGACTCTCCCACTAAGACTCGGAACGCTCGCGCTAGGACGCGGAACTCTCCTGGCGACGACCAAAGGCCCCTTGGAGCGAACCAGCACGCCTCTCCGAGGTTCTTGGACCTGTGCCGGTGGTGGGGGGGTGAGGGCGGTGAGATCGATGAGACAGGGGAGTTGGCAAGGGGGCGAGGAGAGTTGGTCGAGCCAGGCGGGCAGCCCCCCTTCCCCCCCCTCCCATCGGCCCCACAAGGGTTGGGTGAGTGTGCCATTCTCGGTCCCTGGTCAGATCGGTTCCTTAGGTGATGAAGTTGGCTGGGGGTACGATTCGGGTGTGTCGGGGCTGGAGGGAGTAGGGGTCGGAGTTGGCGATGGAGTCGTGGGAGTGGGGGTCGAAGGGATCACGCGTGGGCGAGCGGAAGGCCGCCTGCGTTGCATGAGTTCGTTCATGCGGCGTTCCATGTCGGCCTGCATCTTCAGGGCACGCTCGAAGGGGTCCTCGCCACGCTCGCGGGCGCGGGCGAGTTCGGCGGGGTTGATTGCGTTGACGAGCGGGATCTCGGCGTTGTAATACTCGGTGAGGTCGAGTGTCTGCTCGGCGACCTTCTCGCTGGGACGGAGGACGATCCGGGCGTCGTCGGCGGGGACGTGGTCGAGGGGGACGGGGATGAGCGAGGTGTCGGCCGACGAGGTCGAGGTTACCTGCCCGTTGATCGAGACGGTGTAGGAGAAGGAGCCGAAGCCGCCCATGCCGAAGGGATCCTGATCCGGGTCCTCGGCGCGGGTGCCGGTGGTGTACGAGCCGAGGACCGTTTCCTTCTGCTCGGCGCCCGTGCCCTCGATGAGGATGATGTCGGCGGCGATCGGGAGGGGAATCGCGTCCTTCCTGGGTATCGCGAGAAGCCACGGTTCGGACCGGCTCGCGAAAGAGAGTCGACCGGAGAGATCGTGCGTGAGCCGGGCCTTGGCGAACGCGTCTTGGAGTTTCGCGTCGGTCTCGGGGTTCTGGGCGATCGGCTGGACGGTGGGGACGTTGTCGGGGAGGACCTCGATTTTCGTGGTGAGCGTGATGGGGACGGTCGTGGTTGGTGCAGCGGTGGGGGAGGTGAGGCGGCCGTTGATGATGGTGATGGGGTTGCCGCTGGCGTAGGGATCCTGCGTGGCGAGGTTGAGTTTGAGGGTGAGCGTGTGCTTGCCGGGGGCGAGGCCGGGCGGGAGGGTGAGGTTGACGATCTGGTCGAGTTGGTTGCTGCCGCCGAAGGGCGAGGTGAAGATCATGCGGGCGGTCTGTCCCGCGCGTGAGCCTTGCAATGGGATCATGCCGAGCGGCATGCCCGCACCCTGAGCGTTCGTTGTCGTGTTCCATCCGAGAATGCGAACGGTGGGATCGCCTCGCGTGCGAGTTGAAGCCGGGTTGAGAGTCGCGGCCTTCCCATCAACACTCGCGCTCTCGAGCGTGAGCGGCAGGTTCAACGACGTTCCCGAGGCGACGCGTGCGCCGGCGAGGTCGATGCGCACGGGGATCGTCGGGCCGGCGTTGCCGTTCCCCGCACGCGTCGTCGGCCGCGTCGTGATCTTGAGCGTTGGGGCTTGGGCGATGAAGGTCTCCTCGGCCTTGGCGGAGAGGACGCCGTCGAGTTTCGCCTGCTCGATGAGGTCGCCCCAGCCTTCGATCCACGTCGCGGTGGGGTCGTTCTGGATGGCGAGGACGGTGTCGATGGCTTTGGCGTACTGGCTGGCGTCGAGTTTGCCGGGGCCGTTGGTTCGGGCGCGGGTGAGGAGTTCGTTGGCGATGGCCGGGGCTCGGGCGGCGTCGGCTCGGCGGGCCTCCCACAGGAGCAGCGCGAGCGGCTTGTACGCGTTCACGTCCTTGCCCGTGAGCAGCGCGACGGCGACGGCCCCGATGGGCGCCAAGGGCGCGAAGGCGAGGACAACGCCGACCACGATCGCGAGCGGACGCTTCTTTCGAGCGCCGATGAGAACGGACTTCTCGCGCTTGAGCCCCGAGCCGCACTCGGGGCAGGTGGGCATCTCGGGATAGACGCCATCGAGATCAAAGTGGCACTGGCGGCAGACGGGATGGTCGTTGATCCGCCGGCCTTTGACGCCGAGCACGATGAGCAGGACGCCCAGAAGGACGGCAAGGACGAGACTGGCAAGGATGGTGGGGTCCATGGGGAACGATAAACGGGGTTCGACAGCGAGTGTGTTCGGTTCCTGGGAGGCTGGTCTAACTTCAGGATGCGCCGCAAACGCTGATCCGTCGCGTGTTGATAGGGCCGAAGAATCGCAAAGGGCCACGGAACAATGACTCACAACATGGATCCGACGACCGGTCCATGAGTCAAACACGTGTGATCTTCAGCAAATCGATGACAGATCATGGTCGGCGATCGATGAGACAGTTGAGGTCGTTGACCAAGATCGTGTCGCTCGCCCTCGGTCTCCTCATCGGCGTGGCGAGTGTTGCCTCCTGCCGATGGCTGGTGTCGTGGCAGCATGCTTCGGGCAAGCAGTGGACGCTCCTCGGCGGCTCGATCGTGTACAGGGCGGCCCATGCCTCGAAGAGCGGCACGAGCATGAGCGCTTCGAGCGCGACCACTGTTATCGATCAGCGTCACTGGCTCTGGCCGAGTTTCCAGTGCACATGGCAGGTGCGCGATCCCGGCGAGCGGGTGTGGCCCGGCGTGCCGGTGAAGGCTCGGGCGTGGTGGGAGCCGAGGATCGTGGTGCTGCCAGTGTGGTTGGCTTCACCGGTGCTCCTGGGGCTCGCGGCGTGGATCGGTCGGCACTGGATCCGGCGGCTCTCCCGGTTCGGCAAGCGGCGATCGTCGATTGGCCGTCCCTGTGTCGCGTGCGGCTACAGCCTGGCCGGGCATGAAAAATCCAACGCAGGCGAGGATTCGGGCGTCATCTCGTGTCCCGAATGCGGGTCCCAGAACGGACATTCGTGAGCCACGGGACACGAAAACCATGGATGGACGTTGGCAATTGGGGCAGAGTCGTGTACGTTGATGGTGCGAGGCGAGCATGGCCCAAGGGCTGTCGCCTCACGATGGAGATCCTCAGATGCGCTTTGATCAGCGGATGTCGGCGGCGGCAATGGCGGCATGCGTCGGACTTGGAGGGCTCGGCGTGCACTCGGCCCACGCCCAGGCGCTCACGACGAGGTTCACGTACCAGGGACGGCTGGACGTCTCCGGCTCGCCCGCGAGCGGGTTGCATGACATCCGCTTCTCGCTGTTCCCATCGGCCGTTGGTGGAACGCAGGTCGGCACCACGCTCTGTGCCGACAACCTGGGCGTGAGTGACGATGGCACGTTCGTCGTCGGGCTCGACTTCGGCGACGTGTTCGATGGCAACGAGCGATATCTGCAGATCGAAGTTCGAGAGGATACAGGATTGTCGTGCGCGAACACGACCGGGTACACGACACTCAGCGGGCGTCAGCGACTGCTCGCGACGCCGCACTCGGCGTTCTCGCTCAAGCCCTGGGAGACGACATCGACGGGGCGCCTGCGATACGACGGCGTGTTCGTGGGGATCAACGCGTCGACGCCGGTGACGAGTAACGGGCTCTTCCAGGTCTCGCGGACCGGCGCGGCTCCGGGTGCATTCGGTGGGATGTGGGTGACGACGGACAACGCGACGGGTCGCCCGTTCTATGGATATAACAACACGACCGGCTCGACGCTCGCGTACCACTACCTCGATGGATCGGACAACTCATGGCGACTACAGGTCGGATCCTCACTCCCGCTGGTGGTCACTAGCAACGGAAACGTCGGTCTGGGGACGACGACGCCCCTCGAGCGACTGCACGTCGTCGGGAACTCATTCGTGACCGGAGCCTCGATCGTCAACGGCAACCAGACGGTCGGCGGTAGCCTCACGGTGAGCGGTCCGATCAACGTGCCCACGACGACGCGTTATTACACGATGGGCCCCGGCTCGTTCATGGTCGCGCCCGCCAGCGCAAACTACAACATGACCACCCAGGAACTCTTCCTCCTCGACAACAACGGCGCCTATTACGGGCACCTGAACCTTCCCCAGGGCGCGGTCCTCCTCGACGCCCAGTTGTACTTCTACGACCAGTCGAACTCGAACAACATCACCTTCATCCTCAACCGCGTGCCCCACGACGGCACGACCGCGGTCAACCTCGCGAGCTTCACCCCCAGCCTGGTCGCCCCGGCGGGGAACCTCGTGAACCAGACGCTCTCCTTCCCCGATGAGGTGATCGACAACCAGACGAACACCTACACGATGTACATGACCTGGGACCCCGACGGCGGCAACCGCATCAGCGTCAGGAGTGTCGTCTTCCGCTACACCGTGACCACGCCGATGCCGTGAGTCGGACGCGAATCGTCTTGTCCAACTAGACCGTTCTGGTACACTGGGTGGCCGCGGTCTGTTCGTCCACGGCCACATCCCGATTCGTGGAGCGACCGCCCCTGGAGTCTCCCATGCGCGGCCATTCCATGACCTCTTCCCATTCGTCCCGATCGTTGCTGACCCTGATGTTGACTGGCGTGAGTGCTCTGGCGGGGCTCGGTGTGCCCGCCGTGCCGCTCCTTGCCCAGACATCCTTTGTCTATCAAGGCCGACTCACGGAGAACGGCCAGGCAGCGACCGGGTCCTACGACATTGACTTCCGCCTGATCGATCCGTTCAACTCGGGGAACGAGGTGGCCCGGTTCTGCCGTGTGGGCGTGCCGGTGATCGAAGGGCTCTTCAGCACCACGATCGATCTCGGCTCATTTAGCCGCGATCTGACCTACACGATCCGGATCCGCACGCGCACGAGCACGGGCCTCGCGTGCGACGACGACACCGGGTTCACCACGCTCGTGCCAGACCAGTTCATCGGCGCGACGCCCCGGGCGATCCACGCGATGAACGCCTCATCGCTCTCCTCGCCCGACGGCTCGCCCGCAACAGCGGCGTTGGTCAACGCCGACGGCACGCTCATCACGCTCGGCAACCTCCAGGTCAACGGCTCGATCGGGCTTGGAACCACATCGCCCCTCGCCCGCCTCGACATGCGCTCCGACGACAGCGGTTTCTTCCGGTTTCTCGGCACATCCGCGGACTTCCACTTCGATGGAGGCACGGACGGCGTGTTCGGGTTCTACAACGTCGATCCAACAGCGAGCGGGAGCACCGTCTTCGTCAACGGCGGGAACACCCGCCTGAGCATCGGCAATAACGGGCGCGTCGGGATCAACACCAACACCCCCGGCAAGACGCTCACCGTCGCGGGAGACATGGAACTCGGGACCAGCGCGGGCGACTACAAGCACTTCCGCATCGGCGGCGGCAACTCCAGCGGGTTCCTCTACGGGTCCTTCCCCGCCCTGGGCGACGGCATCCACATGTCGTACAACTACTACCACAACCAGTTCGGCGGCGGCACGATCGCCAACTCCGGCGGCGGGAGTTCCCGCGTCTCGACCGGCTATGGAACCGTCGTCCTCGCCACGGGCGATATCGGGCAGGCGCCCACCGACCGCCTCGTCGTCAACGTAAGCGGCAACGTCGGCATCAACAACACCAGCCCCACCTTCCGCCTCGACGTCGGCGGAGCCATCCGCTGCACGTCGCTCACCCAGACCTCTTCTCAAGAGTTCAAAGACGACATCGCTCCGCTGTCGCTGGGCGTCGATGAACTCGTGCGGCTCGCGCCCGTCTCGTATGTCTGGAACAGCAAGGCCCCGGAGGAGACGCGCGGCCGGCATGATCTGGGCCTCATCGCCGAGGACGTCGCCCGCGTCCTACCCGACGCAGTCGCCCTCGATCCAGACGGGCACGCCGTGGGCATCGATTACTCGCGCGTGACCGTGCTCGCGGTGAAGGCAATCCAGGAGCAGCAGGCCGCGATCCAGGAACAGCAGACGACGATCCAGTCGCAGAAGGCCCAGATCGAGTCCCTCACGGCCCGCCTCGACCGCATCGAGCGGGCGATGAATGAGACGACTCCAAGGTAAAGGGTCCAACTCCACCTCACGCTCTCCAACATGGCCCACACGGGCCCCAGAGTGCCACCAAGGCGCCCGTTGAACGGCGATGTGCCGGGCGGTGCCCATTCAACGGGCCGAAATCCTTGGCATTTTGGGCTGGACGTGGTAGATTGGGTCTGCATCATGGCGCGTGGGCCGACCCTCGCGCCCAGGAGATCTCCCATGCGCGATATCACATTCAAACGAACGGTGTGTGCCCTGGCGATCGTCGTCGCCTCGTTCGTGGCCATGCCCGTTCTCGCCCAGCCGCTCACCACGCGCTTCACGTACCAGGGCCGCCTCGACGTCTCGGGCTCGCCCGCCAGCGGGCTGTACGACATGCGCTTCGGGTTGTACAACGCTCCAGTCGGCGGCACGATCCAGGGGACGACGCTCTGCGTGGACAATCTCACCGTCGCCGCCGACGGGACGTTCGCCGTCGGGCTTGATTTCGGCGACGTCTTCGATGGGAACGAGCGCTACCTCCAGATCGACGTGCGGACCGACACGGGCCTCACCTGCTCCACGGCCTCGGGCTTCACCGCGCTCTCGCGTCAACGCCTGACCGCCACGCCCTACGCCTCGCGGTCGATCGTCTCGGGAACCTCGCTCAAGCCCTGGACGCCCCTCGGCACGACCGGGGCCCGCTTCGACGGCACGTTCGTCGGGATCAACGCCTCGACGCCCGTCACGAGCAATGGCGTCTTCCAGGTCTCGCGGCTGGGCGGCGGGGCCGGGGGCTTCGGCGGGATGTGGGTGACGACCGACAACGCCACGGGCCGCCCCTTCTATGGATACAACAACACCACGGGCTCGACGCTCGCCTACCACTGGCTCGACGGGTCGGACAACTCCTGGCGGCTCTTCGTCGGCACGACGACGGCGATGACCGTGACCGATCTCGGCTTTGTCGGCCTGGGGACGACCTCGCCCACCCAGCGTCTGCACGTCGCGGGCAACGTCCTCGCGACCGGCAACGCGACGTTCAACGGCAACGTCGTCCTCGGCGGCACGCTCACCGTCCCGACGACGACGCGGTACTACTCGCTGGGCATATCCGAGTTTGCGCCAAGCAGCAGCGGCACGGGCTTCATCCGGGGCCTCAACGACATCCAGGCCACCGGGAGCGGCGGATCGTTCAGGGCACAACTCCACCTTCCCCATGGGGCCATCATCCTCGACGCCACCGCGTACTTCTGGGACGATTCGACCTCCAATGACCTTGTCTTCATCCTCGATCGGGTGGACCACAACGGCCCGACGACGACCGTGACGGTGTTCACTCCCACCGTCCAGGGATTCGGCGCCCTCCAGTCGCGCACGTTCGACTTCGCCGACCAGGTGGTCAACGAGCAGGTGTACTCGTTCCATGTGTCGGCCGGGTGGGTCACCGACGGCGGCAACCGCATGGGCCTGCGCAGCGTCGTCTTCCGCTACACCGTGACCACGCCGATGCCGTAAGAGTCCCGCCGGGTGCCCCGGGACGATGGCTGCTCTGAGCCATCGCCTTGGGCTTCGCACCCATTCGCGGGGCGGGCGAGGCGCATGTCCCACGGCACCCGGCCACGGGCGTCGAGGGCTCGCGCGTGACCGTGCTCGCGGTGAAGGCGATCCAGGAGCAGCAAGCAGAGATCCGGGAGTAGCAGGCGGCGATTCAGGACCAGAAGGCAGCGATTCAAGAGCAACACACAGCGATCCGGGACCAGCGGGCGACGATCCGGTCGTAGAAGGCCCGGATCGAGTCCCTCACGGCCCGCCTCGAGCGGCTCGAGCGAGCGATGCAGACGATGCCTAAGCGAGGACCATAAATACCTGTAGAGCCTTCATCATAAGATCGGAGTCTAGAGAAGCCGTAATGAGGATAGGGGGAATTACATGTTGGAACGGGTTCTCTGCACATTGAACGTTGAGTAATGCCGATCCATTAAAAAATGTCACCAGTCCATATTCGCCGCGCGGTCATGTTCGTAGCTCAATCGTTCAATGAGTGTGTTCATTTTATCAATTGAGCTCATGGCATTCAGATATGTACCGTCGAGTGCATAACTCAGAGTTGTAGGCAGCCTCGAATTTTGGATATACCGCATAGCTGTGGGCTCAATAGTTTCTAAATACTCAACAAACTTTTCTATGGTTTCAATCGCCTTTGTTTCCGGAATTTCATTTTCAACACCAAACATAAACCCATAATGATTCGATTCTACTTTTAGGCTAACAGGAACTGCACCTGTATTGGTGTGAAATAAGAATGTGCTTCCATCTTTGCCGAATGCACCGTGGGCGTTATAGTTTCTAATCTGGCGTCGGATATGAACAAGCTCATCAAACATCCTCTTTGTAGTCATATTTGACAGATCAATGGCCGTTTTGAATTTGACGTTCCAGTCGGCTTCTGCGAGTTCTGCGACCTGTACGCCTGTTGTTACGGTGCCCTTCAATATGGCTATATGTATGAAAATGTGCTCGGTCCAACTGAAAAAGCAATCGATGGCCGACAGTGAGCACCATCGGCTTTCCGTGCGTGATCGCAGAAGTGCATTGACGCGGGTAACATGGGCGTCAAGATTGATACCCTTGTGCTCAGCAGTTAGATAGGATGTGTCTTTGATCGCATTTGATGTATCTAGCATGGATTTATACGCCGAAAGATGAAATTGATAGCGACCATATAAATCCGAGGCTTTATTCACAACAGTTATGTTCGATCCTGTACTGCCGTTGCTTGCTAGCCAGTCAAAGTACTTTGATGCACGCTTTGCCGCGGTTCGGATACGTGATACTATCTTTATGGCGTTTTCCTCGCTCGTGCCGGACTTCATCGCAAATAGACCAAGACCGAACTTGCGATACTCTATAAGGAACAGTTCATTGTCGAAGATGATTGGGATTGACCATGCCACCTTTTCCCATCGTCCAGAGTCGTGAAATTTAAGAAGACCAATCATAAGAAAATACACAATATAGTATGGTGGAAGATCTCTTCCTGCTGAAGTGTGTGAGGTATTAACGGGGATATCATTATCTGTTATGCCGAAATCCGATGCTGGACGGATATCGCCAAGTGCCGTTCGTGCCTCAGTCCGGATTGTTTCTAGTTCTAGTGGAGTCATGCTGCAACCTCTGGCAAACTGGTGACTGCCGTATAGGATACGTCGATAGCAAATCGGTTGCGTTGCACAGATACCCGGTTCATCCAGACTTCAATACGTGAGAGCCGGCCTCGGACTGCTCAAGGACGGACTCCCGGTAGGACGCGGAACAGTTTCGGTGATTAGGGATGGAGCATCGGTAAGACCCGATGGAGTTCCGGTAGGATCCGAAATCGTCCCGGTTGATAGGGATGGAGCATCGGTAAGACCCGGAAGAGTCCCGGTAGGACCCGATGGAGTTCCGGTAGGATCCGAAATCATTTCGGTAGGCAGGGAACTGATCTCCCCGGGCACGTTGGGCGTGCCGTTCGCGTGGAATCGGACGTGATTGGGCCGTGATCGGGCCGCGATTGGGAGGGCGATAGGCACCGTCGGTGGGGCTGTCTGTGCGGGGTGGGGGGGGTGTGCGGGATGGTGGGGCGTGGGAAATGGAGTTTGGGGTGGTTCTGCGGGTCGTGATGGAAAGTCGCGTCCGGGAAGGGTCGATGCGTCGGTCGGCATCCGGGGCGGGCGATCGCGAGGCTCTTCGGGCCATGCCCAGTGTGGGCGATGGTGGAGGACGATGGGCTTCGGGTCGGCATCGTTTCGCCGGGTGAAAATTCCATAAAGGGGTGCCACATGGCCACCAACTTACCGGAGAAGATCGACGAGTTTCTGGCGTGGGCGGACAATCATCAGGGTCTTTGGACTTCCTCGCCCGAAAATATCGGACTCACTGCCGCCGAGGCCCTCGAGTTCAAGACCATGGCCAACGATCTGCAGACGCTGCGGTCCGCCGCCATCGCCGCTCGTGAGGCCAGCCGGGGCGCCACGCTCGATCAGAACGAGGGCCTCCGCGACACGCGGCGCAAGGCCGGCGAACTCGTGAACACCATCAAGGCCTTCGCCGAGCGCACCGGCAACAGCGAGGTCTACGCCCTCGCCGGCGTCAGCCCCGACGCCCCGCGCGGCCAGGCCCCGGACCCCACGCCGCCGTTTGATTTCGTCGCGACGATCGACAGTTTCGGCGACCTCACCCTCTCGTGGAAGTCGCGCCAGCCCGCGGGCGTCAGCGGCACGACCTTCCAGGTCTCGCGCCAGATGAACGGCACCGGAGCGTGGGAGATCCTCGACACCGTCGGCCTCCGCGAGTTCGTCGACGAGACCATCCCCCAGGGGACCAACTCGGTCGCGTACATCGTCCGCGCCAAACGCAGCAATCGCCAGAGCGTCCCCTCGGCGGCGTACCACGTCCTCTTCGGTCACGCCCAGAGCGGCCAGTTGTTCATCGCCCAGGCGGCGTGAGCACGACGAGCCGAGTGAGCCTTCACTGAAGACCATCCACCCGCCGGGGAGGGACAGACCCCTCCCTCCCCCGGCGGGTGGTTTCTTTGAGGGGAGGCGTGGGACAAGGGAGTGAGGGGCGGGGGGGGCAGGACCCTACAGTCTTGGCCTATGGCATGGACCCGCAAGACCGACGCTCCTGTTCTCACCAAACGAATCCCGTGCTTTCCCTTTGGCGATCCCAAGGATCGGCACATCGTCTCGTACGACGAGTACGTGAAGACCGGCGGGTATGAGGGGCTGAGGAAAGCGTTGTCGATGGCCCCCGACGCCGTCACCGACGAGGTGAAGAAGAGCGTCCTGCGTGGCCGCGGCGGGGCCGGGTTCCCGTGCGGGCTCAAGTGGACGTTCCTCCCCAAGTTGAAGGTCGATGAGAAGGGCGTCGAGGAGGATCCGGGAGAGCGGTACCTCGCGGTGAACGCCGATGAGTCGGAGCCGGGGACCTTCAAGGACCGGCTCCTGATGGACTTCGATCCGCATCTGGTCCTGGAGGGGATCGCGATTTGTTGCTACGCGTGCCGGATCAGGAGGGCGTACATCTTCATCCGTGGCGAGTATCACCACCAGGCGATGGTCCTCGAGAGGGCGATCGAAGAGGCGTACAAGCACGGGATCTTCGGGAGCAAGGGACTCATGGACGGGGCGACGACGGCGAGGGCCGGGGGTGGTTCCTTCGCCGTCGAGTGCCACGTGCACCGCGGGGCCGGGGCGTACATCTGTGGCGAGGAGACGGGGCTGCTCGAGGCCATCGAGGGCAAGCGCGGCTGGCCCCGCATCAAGCCCCCCTTCCCGGCGATCAAGGGACTCTTCGGCAAGCCCACGATCATCAACAACGTCGAGACCCTCGCCCACCTTCCCAGCATCATCGAGCACGGCTCGGCGTGGTTCACGAGGCAGGGGACGGCGTCGTCGCTCGGCGAGAACGTGCCGCCAAGTTTCGGCACGAAACTCATGGGCGTGAGCGGGCACGTGAACCGCCCCGGCGTCTATGAGTGCGATCTGGGGATTCCCCTTCGCACGCTGATCGAGAGCAAGGACTATTGCAACGGCATGCGCGGCGGGAAGAAGTTCAAGGGCGCCATCGCCGGCGGCATCAGCATGGGGATCTTGGGGCCCGACCAGATGGATGCGGAGATGGACTTCGACATCGGGCGGAAGTACAACGTGCTGGGATTGGGGACGGCGTGCCCGACGGTCTTCGACGAGGACACGGACATGGTCGCCGTGGCGCGGAACATCGCGCGGTTCTTCAAGCACGAGAGTTGCGGGCAGTGCACCCCCTGCCGCGAGGGGAGCGGGTGGCTGTATCAGTTGATGGGCAGGATCGAGGAGGGGAACGCCAGGACGAAGGATCTCGATCTTGCTCTCGAGATCGCGACGAGCATGGGGAGCATGCCCGGCACGACGATCTGCGGCCTGGCGGACGGAAACAACTGGGCGATCCGCACGATCATGAACAAGTACTGGAGCGAGTTCGAGGGCAGGGTGAAGCCGACCTTTGTGCCCGTGAAGATGACGGTGGGGGCGTCGGCGAAGGGGTGAGTGCACTTCCCACTCCAACACTCTGATGTGGAATCGAGATCGGAAGGCGAGCCCATGTCCGATCTATTGAAGGATCTCGTGGGTGAACTTCCGCCCGTGCTGCGGCGCCTCCTGTGGTGGTGGCTCGTTCCGGTTCTCGCGATCGTCGGCCTGGTGGTCGCCTGGGCCATCTTCCCGGGTTGGATGTCCAAGGCCATGATGACGCTGGGCGCGTGGATGCCCCTGGTGCTTTTCGGGCCCCAGTTCGTGATCATGGGAATCCTGTTCAGAAGGCAACGCCAGATCCGCCGGGCCTACCGCGAGTCGGGCGGACGGCTCTGCGGCAACTGCCTCCAGAACCTATCGGGCCTCGATGATGTCGGCGTCTGCCCGGAGTGCGGACGGGCGTATGACATCGAGCGCGATCGGACGATGTGGAAGAATGCGAACATCGCCGAGTAAGGAGTACTCTTTCGTTGAGAGGGGATGCTCATGCCGGGCTCTGGGTATCGCAACTACATACCACCAGCAATGCGCCGAGCCGTGCCGCACGTCTGGGTCGTCATTCCCTTGTTTCTGTGCTGGCCGATCCTGCTGCTGATTCTCTTTGGCCCACCGGTCTTTTCTGGGTCGAAATTCTGGTGGGCGTTTGTTGGGCCATCATTTGCGATTTTGTTCGTGCCGCAGATTCTGCTTTGGAGTGTGCGACGCCGTTACACCATTTCCTATCGCCAGTCCGTTGGAAGACTGTGCCTGCAGTGCGGTCGGAGTTTGCGCGGGCTTCAGGACCGTGGTCAGTGTCCTGAATGCGGCTCGGATTACGACATCGAGCGCGATAGGAAGAAGTGGAAGGATGCGAACATCTCTGAAGAGCCGGCGAATAGAAGTCGTCTGTCGAAATGAGAGCACGCGTGTCGAACTCGCCACAAATCTGGGAAAACCTTCCGCCGGTCGTTCGACGCCAGGTTCCCAGGCCATGGGTCGTGCTTGTGTTCTGGCTGCTGGTGCCGATTGGTGTGCTCGTTGTGATGAAGTCAGAGGCGGTGCAACCAGAGCACCTCTGGATTCCCGTTCTCTTGTGGATGGTGGTGCTGCTGACGCCGCGTGTGCTGGGGTGGTGGCATCTGCGACGATACCAGAAACTGTTTCGTGCCGCGGGCGGAAGGCTCTGTGTCTCTTGCGGGCAGGACCTGCGAGGTCTCGGCGAGAGCGGAATCTGTCCGGAATGCGGCCATGCCTTCGACGTGCAACTCGATCGGCGGCGGTGGAAAGCCGCGGGGATCGACGAGTGAAGGGGGCAACGCTTCTCCGAGCATCGGTGTTCGCGCGTCTTCTATAGTCCCCGCCCATGCCCCTCCGCCTGTACAACACGCTCGCCCACGCCATCGAGGACTTCGTCGCGGGCGATCCGTCGCGGGTGACGTTCTACTCCTGCGGGCCGACGGTCTATGACGATGCGCACATCGGAAACTTCCGCAGTTTCCTCGCGGCCGATGTCCTCCGCCGATGGCTGGAGTCGGCGTGGTGCGTGGTGCGCGACGCGAAGGGCCATGAGCACGCCGGGCCGCGTCGTGTCGATCACGTGATGAACATCACCGACGTCGGGCACATGACCGACGACGACCAGGCCGACGGCGGTGGCGAGGACAAGATGCAGGCCGCGGGCCGACGCATCGCCGAGGCGAAGAAGGCAGGGAAGTTGCCCGCCGGGGTCGAGGTCGATCCGGCGGATCCCTATGCCGTCGCGAGGTTCTATGAAGGGCGCTTCCGCGAGGATGCGCGGGCACTGGGGCTGAAGGTCGCACTCGACGCCGAGAAGGACCCGACGCGCATGCCCCGCGCCACGGAGAACGTGCCTGGAATGATCGAGGTGATCGCGCGACTCGTGGAGCGACACAGCGCGTACGTCGTCGGCGAGCCGGGCGGGCGTGTGGTGTACTTCGACGTCCGCTCGTTCCCCGATTACGGGCGCCTCTCGGGCAACACGCTCGAGAACCTCCGCGAGGGCGAGGGCGGCCGCATCAGCGCCCAGAACCAGGCGACCAAGCGTCACCCCGCCGACTTTCTCCTGTGGAAGGAGGACGCCTCGCACCTCATGAAATGGCAAAGCCCGTGGGGCGAGGGGTACCCGGGGTGGCACATCGAGTGCACCGCGATGAGCGTCTCGCGACTCTTGCACCAGGGCGACGCGACGAGCGCGGGCGTGACGAAGTCGCCGCTTATTCATGGCGGCACCCTCATCGACCTGCACTCGGGGGGCGAGGACAACATCTTCCCGCACCACGAGTGCGAGATCGCCCAGAGTTGTGCCGCGTTCTGCAGCGACGCCCACCACGGCTCCTTCGCCAGGCACTGGTTCCACGCGCGGTTCCTCCAGGTCGAGGGCGCGAAGATGAGCAAGAGCAAGGGCAACTTCTTCACGCCCCGCGACCTCTTCGCGAAGGGCGTCGAGGCGAGCGCCCTGCGTCTGGAACTCATCCGCACGCACTACCGCACCAACGCCAACTTCACGCTGCAGGGCCTCGAGGACAGTGCGCGGATGATCGAGCGCTGGCGCAAGGTTGCCTCTGGCGACGGGTCTGACTCGGCGAACGCCGCCACCGCCCGCGAGCAGTGCAAGGCCGCCTTCATCCAGGCGATGCACGACGACCTGAACATCGCGGGGGCGATCGGCGCCGTGAACACGTGGGTCGGCACGATCGCCACACCCTCAACGAGTGATGCCGCCTTCATGCGCGAGTTGGACGCCGTACTCGGCGTGCTGAGCCTCGAGCGCGCGAAGGCCACGACGAGCGAGATTGGCGCCTTCCTCCCCGGCGTCACGCCCGACCCGAAGGTCGAGGCCTTGCTCCTGAGACGCCGCGACGCGCGCCAGGCCAAGGACTACAAGGCCTCCGACGCCATCCGTGACGAACTCCTCGCGCTCGGCTACACCATCAAGGACGTGGCCGGCGGCAAGGTCGAGGTCGGCCGGGCACTGAAGTAGGTCGCTCCACTCTCACTCAACAACATGTCGAAGGCGTAGGGGCAGGCGGGCCGTCAGCCCCACGAGATGATGGAGGCGGATCTGGGCGTCTCCAGTTCCGGAGTACGATGCGGCCTGATGGCGCTCCGCATTCCTAAAACTCTCTGGTGGGCCGTCGGGTGGGAACTCACCCGCATGATCATCGTCACGACGCTCGTGGTGACGGTCGCGCTCGCCTTTGCCACGGCGGTCAAGCCCCTGGCCGATGGCAAACTCGAGCCCTTGGACGCCCTGCGATACATCTACTACGCCTTCCCCGGCATGCTGGTGTACGCCCTTCCATTTTCGGGCGGGTTCGCGGCGACGCTCGTCTACCACCGCCTCGCGACCGACAACGAACTCACCGCCGCCCAGGCCGGGGGCATTCCCCTGCGCGCCATGCTCGCCCCGGCGATGCTCATGGCCTTCGCCGTCGGTTTGACGCTGATCGTGCTCAACGATCAGATGATCCCCGGGTTCATGCGGAAGATGTATCGCCTGGTCACGACCGACATCGGTCGCGTGATGGTGAACGACATCCCCAACGGGCGCGCGGTCCGCATCCGCAACATGCAACTCCTCGCCGATCACGCCATGAACAGCACGCCCGACCTCGCCAGGCTCGCCGCGAAAGGCATCAGCGGGCCAATGCCCACGAGCCAGGTGGACCTGAGGCATCCCATCATGCTCGAGTTCGACGCTGCCGGCAACGTCGTTCGTGAGTACTACGCCGAGTCCGCCAGCCTCTGGTTCTATCCACCCGCCCGCGATCAGCAGCGCAAGGGCGAGATCCGCGTACGCCTCAAGAACGCCGTCTCGGGCGAGGGCGTGGACCAGTGGCGATTCGAGGAGACGACCGAGGGCACGATCATCTTGCCCGATCCCTTCTGGGATCGCCCGAAGTTCTTCACGATGCGGAACCTCTGGCAACTCCGCGATCATCCCGAACGCGTCAACTGGGTCGACGAGGCCCGCCGGGAACTCGCCCTCGTCTTTGCCAGGCGTCAGGCCGAACGCGAGATCACCCAGTTGATGTCGCCCACGACGCCGCTGATCCTCCGTGATTCGCGCGGCGGGCGCATCGTGATCATCGGTGGATCCGCCAGAATCACCAGCGAGGGCATCGAAATCATGCCCCTCGCCGAGGGTCAAACAGACGCCGCGTTCATCCGCATCGAACAGCCCGACCGCCCCGCCTTCCGCACCGCGACAACCTCGGAAGCCACAACCGGCCAGGTCTGGCTCGCCCGCGGGGCCCGCCTGCACGCGATAGACGGCGCCGACGCCCAGTCGCTCAACTTCGATCTGCGGCTCGAGCGAGTCCGCGCCAAAACCAACTCCGCCACGAGCGGTGGCCTCGGTGCCGAGCGTGGCGTCGTCCCCCTCACTCGTCTCACCCTCGACAAGGACCCATCCAAGGCGCTCCTCGAGCGTTCCTCGCGCGACCTTCTCGAGTCCGGGCATGCCGCGTCGGCGACCGATCCCGCCCTCGTCGGACCGACGCAGCATCTCGAGGCCCAGATCGCGAAACTCCGAGGTCAGGTCGTCGCTAATATGCACGAACGCTGGGCCTACTCGGCATGCTCCCTCGTCATGGTGGTCTGCGGTGCCGTGACGGCCGTCAAGCACCATCGCAAGACGCCCCTCGCGGTCTATCTCCGCACGTTCCTCCCCGCCCTCCTCTGCCTCGTCACGGTCAGCGGCGGGTCCCAGACGGTCCAGGACAGCGGCGGCTCGGGCGGCTTTGGTCTGCTCCTGTTATGGGGCGGAATCCTCGCTCTCGCTATCCACTCTTTTTTCGTGTATCGAGCCTTGGCCCGCCATTGAGTTGGGTCGATCACATGCCGATGCCTCTGGTACGGAGGGCCGATTGTGGTACAATGATCCGGTGGGTGTTGGCGACGTGGGACCAGCACCGCACCGGGTGGAATCTGGTCGTGCAGCATCGTTCGACGAACTCGAGTCATCAACTGATCAGGCGTGCCGCGCGGGGGTTCTCGATCCTTGAGATCCTGATCTGCGTGACGATCGTCGCGATCTTGGTCTCGCTGCTGCTCCCCGTCCTGACACGAGTTCGCGAGACGGGCTACTCCGCCGTCTGCGCCAGCAACCTCCGCCAGATCAACATGGGCTTTGAGGGCTACCTGGGCGACAACCGGGGCGTCTTTCCCGCCTTCGCCGTCGATCCCGAGTGGAACTATGGCGGCGTCGTCTTCGCGGGCCTCGACCACCATCCGGTCCTCGATAGCGCTCGACCGATCAATGTGTACATGGGCGCGTTTGCTCAAGATTCGGAGAGTGCCACAGCGGCGCTCCACTTCCGCTGCCCCGCCGACGCCGGAACGACCAAACGAACCGACGCCTCGCCGCGCCGGTCACGCTTGAGCACGCTCGCCAACGGCACCTGCTTCCGCGAGTTCGGCACCAGTTACCGAGCCAACCCGCTCCTCTTCAACTCCACCCTCGCTGGCGTCGATCGCCAGTCCCGCCCGCTCGCTCGCCAGGACCTCCAGGTGAACGAGTCCCGCCTGCTCTTGCTGGCCGACGCCGGCTGGTGGTACCGCTCGCCTCGCGCGAGCGAGACCGATCGCCAGTTCGAGGCGTCGTGGCACCTTCGTCCCGACGCCGGGAACATGCTCGCCGCCGACGGCTCGGTTCACTTTGTGAACTTCGACCCCGAGAACGAGGACGCGGCCAGCGCCTTCACCATCGAGCCTCGCCCGCGGTGAGCGCCGCTCAAGATCGATTCAACTCACAACTCGCAGCGTCATCGGATACCGGAAATACCGCCCGTTGTTCGCCGCGACCGCGCCCATGATCATCCCGACGATCCCCAGCGCATAGCAGGCGATCGTGATCAGGATCGAGATCGGGAAGGCGATCCCGCAGGTGACCGCCGTCAGTATCCAGCCCGCTGCCGTGTAGATCAGAAGCGACAACTGGAAGTTAACAGTCTCCTTGCCATGGTCATCGATGTAGTGCGATTGCTCCCGCTTGATGAGCCACATCGCCAGCGCGGGCACAACGGGAATCACCGCGAAGACCAGCAAGAGCGTCAGGTGCTGGAACGTCGCGTACGTGCGCTCCCACGCCTCCGTGCTCGGGAGCGGCGGCGGCGTCGCGGGGTCGGTATATGGAGTGCCGGGCGGATTCATGGCGCGGGCTCCCAAAGACAAAGCGTACCCATTGTTGGGGGCCTGGCCACGTCGATTTCATTCGACACGTCGGATCGTGTGCGACCGATCCGCACCCGTCCACGCCTACGGCACGATGCCACGTCCCTCGACACGCCCCTCTTTCGAGATCACGTCCAGGATCCGCTCCGCCGGGACGCACTTCCGAACGACCATCTGCGGCTCGCGAGACCGACCCTTGCCAGCAAAGATCGTGTGCGTCGCCATCACCATGCCCACGGCCCGCCCGCGATCGTCCAGGATCGGCCCCCCGCTCGAGCCCACGGCATAATCGCACGTCACGCTCACCTCGTCCGTTCGCGCCTGGCCCGGCATAATCGACTCGTTGGTGATGCGCCGCGAGATGATCCCGCTCGTCATCGTGTAGAAGAGCCGATCCGGGTGGGCGATCAGCGCGATCGGCGTTCCCACTGGCGAACCCTCCACCAAGGGGATCGGTGTGAGGCGTGCCTCGTCGATCGCGATCGATCGTCCGTCACGCTGCCCGGCACCCAGCCGGAAGATCGCCACGTCGTCCTCCTCGTTGGATGCGAGGATTTTCTCGATCGAGAAGACCGTCCCATCGTGGGCCATCACGAATGGATAGAGCGTGTGCTCGTGTTCATGCTCGGCCAGGACGTGGTGATTGGTGACGCACAATCCGTCGCGAGAGAGCACGAATGCCGTCGCGCCGCCCGCGGTGTGCCACTGGTCGCAACTGTCGCACTGATAGATCGACGCGACGACCAGCACGCCCTCGCACGCCATTCGATAGAGCGTGGGTAGATCCATCGGCGACCCGCCTACCCGCGTCATCACACTATCCGGCGGGAGATCGGCGTGCGCACGCCCCAACCCTGCCGCCAGTTCCTCGGAGGGTTTCGCCAGTTTCGCATCGATCAGTTCGCCACCCTCGACCTCCAGGCGTGCCGCGATGTCCTGGTCGCTCACGATGGAGTGATCGTCGCCGTCACGGTTCGAGGCGCGGATCCATGTCCGATCGTTCCCGTGGTTGGTGGCAAACGGACAGTCATCCATGGTTGTCCGAGCCGCGCATCCCTCAAGGCCATAGATCGCCATGCTCGCGAACATGCTCAGGAGCACCCACCCAACGCAAAGAGACGCCCTCTCTCGAACGCACGTGAACTTGGGCGAACGCATACGCACCTCCACCAGACAACCACGCCGAGTGCTCAAGCCACTGCACCATCCGCCCCCGGATCACGAACGGATGCTGGAAATCGCCGCGATCGCCAGGGGGAGCAGGATGAGCGCGGGGATGAGCGCCGAGAGCGTCGGCGGGAGGCCCGGGATCGCCGCCGTGCTCAAGAGCGTGGATCCCAACACTGCAGCGAGCGCCACGGGCGCACACATCACGGACCGCGCCAGCATGTCTCCGGGGATTTTCCGCAAGAAGAACGGCAGGCAGACCACGATCGCGAGCATGGTGCAGGCCAGAATCGTCCATCGTGCCACACGCAGACGCACCAGACGATCGAGCAGCCGTCCTTCCGCGACGCGACGCTCGCCATCGGGCCTTGCATCGACCTCCGCCTCGGTCTTGTCGATCAACTGCGACAACTCGGCCGTCGAAAGGTTGTTGCCATAACTTGAGAATCGGCGGACTTTCAACGTCGTCGGATTCAGTTCGGTCTTGACAAACTCGACCGGCTCGAACCGCACGCTGTCGCCCTCGCGGACCTCCGCCAGCCCCTCGGTCAGTCTCCAACCTTCGGCCTGCGCGTCGTACGTCGCCATGGCGGCCGAGATCTTCCTCGTCGGAAGCCCCTTCTCATCGCGCTCACGGATCCACACGCCGGACATCTCGCCCGAGCCCGCATCAAAGGCCTTCGCGTAATAGCACCGCCCCGCGGCGTCCTCGGTCAGCGGGAGCGACTCCGCCCGGATCCCCGACGTCCCCGCGTCCCATTTCTCACGCGTCAGCAACTCCGCAAGCCGGGGCACCACAAACTCGCGATTCACCCCCTGCAGCACGACGAATCCCGCCGCCACGATCAGGATCGGTCGCGCGATCCGGTGCAACCCGATCCCCCCGGCCAGGCATGCCACGACCTCGCGGTGGCGCACCATCTGCCCCAGCGTGAACCCCATCCCCCCGATCAGCACCATCCCAAGGAGGTAGTTGTAGTATTGGAACAGGCGAGGCCACCACAGGTTGATGAGCAGCATGAGCGAGAGCGTCGCCCGCCGAAGGAACGACGCCCCCCCGGCCACGTCACGCTCCGCCGCCTGCCGGATGTACTCGTCGAAGTTCAGTGAGTAGTCCGTCGCGAGGATGAGCGCGTACAGGATCACCAGCAACGCCAGGACGTTGACGAGATAGGACTTGGCGATGTACCGGTCGAGGGTGTTCATGCCACGCGCGAGGTCTTCTCGAGCGTCAGCGTATCGCCCTTCTCGGGGCCATGCCGTGAGGCCTTCACGCCGCCCCTTTCCTCACGCGCTCCCGTTCGGGCCAAACGCCACGCATGGACACGCCCCACAACCACCACCATTCCCCACGCGACCAGCGCTCCCGCATACACATCCGACGCGAAGTGCGCCCGAGACGCCACCCGGGTGGCCCCACACCCCACCGCCAACCCGAACAGCAACCATCGCATCTCGGGGAAGAGCCGTGCGAGCACCAGAGCCCCGCCCATCGCTACGGCCATATGGCTCGAAGGCAGCCCCGCCGGATGCGCGTCCGCCATCCACGGGCCTTCCCATTCATACAACCCCCCATCGAGCGGACGATCTCGAAGATGGAGCAACTTCAACCCCTCGGCCACAAGTCCCGAGAAAAACGTGCCCGCCAGCAACAACAGCCCACGATCCCACCACCGACGAGCGATCGAAGAAGCAATACCGGAAACCCCCCGACGCCGATCAACCAGCATCAGCGCCACCGCCGGCACGATCCACGCCGGGAGCCACCCCACCGAGCGCAGCGCCTGATACACGCTGTGTCCCTTCACGCCCTCCGAGAACTCGTCCCCCAACGCAAGATAGATCGGCCGATCGAGAATCGTGACAATCAACAGTCCCACGCACAGCACCATCGCTCGCGTGAGTGCACGAACACGCCGACTTTGTCCATCTCCGCTCGGGAGTGAGACTCCGGGCTTCGAGATGACCTCAGCATCGATCACTCGCCAGTGGTTCCCTTCTGCAACGCTCGCATACCGCGATATCCATATCCAATGAACACGGGCCTGCCCTTGCCATCACCATCGAGGGTGCCCACCGGTTCGGCCCGATCAAACGCGGCAATCCACGCGCCGCCCAACGTCGAGCCCTCGTACCCGTTCCCGACGATCAACGCCGGCCTGCCCAGCAACTCGCTCTCCACTCGGGCCAGATCACGGTCCGCCCAATGGTCGAACTGCGTCTCGCGCCCTCCCGTGTACGCCGATGAACAATACGTTCGTGGATGCCCCGCGATCGAGAACTCCAGCAGCGACGCCTCACCATAGTGATCGATCAGGAGGAACGGCTCCTGCGAGGTTTCTCCCCGCAACTTCTCCAGTCGGCGACCCGCGTCCACCCCCATCCGATCCGCCCCCATCACCCGATGGATCGGAATGAGCAGCCAGGAAGGTGCCGAGTTTCCAAGCGCCTCACGAACACGATCCACACCCAAGGCAACTACATCCATCCGAGGCAAAAGCACGCCCACCACAAGCCCCACGCCGAGAAGAATCCGTACGCCGCGTCTGGCCATCTCCGCACGACGCCCGGTCCTCTCCCCCAACTCGCACACTCCCGCCATCACGGCAAGTGTCGCGTGGGCCGCGATCGTCCAGTTCCCCTGCGTCTTCGTCACCAGGGCCACCGGAACGTACCCCAGCAGCAGCGGAAGCACGCTCCACAGCACGTAACGCCACGCCTCTCGCGATCGATCCCGGAGCGCACCCCATCCCGCCACGATCATTCCCAGCGGCACCAGCGAGATGGCGATCTGGATGCCCACATACTCGAGCAGCCATTGCGGCGTGAATGACGATTTTCCACCCGTGGGCGATGGCTGGTGCAGGTGTTCGAGCAGGTGGTGCACCGTCGGCCACCCCTCGCGCGCGTTCCAGATCACCATCGGCATCAAGCCCAACAACGCAACCACGACGCTCGCCAGAGGCCACAGCACCGACTGCCCCTCTCGCCCCGGCGAGGCACGCCCCGCGACCACGCGTGACGGCTCGTGACGCCACATCCATGCGCACGCCGCGATCCCCGGAATCACCAGGAGCATCGTGAGTTTGAAGAGCGACCCGATCGCGACCGCCGCACCCAACGCCAGCCATGCGCCACGGCACAGCCCACGCGTCGCCCGCCACCCCGACCAGCACGCCCCCATCCAGCACGCCACCAGCGGCGGATCGATCGTCATCACCATCGACAGCACCTGGAACGCCGGCGAGAGCAGCATCACCATTGCCGCCCAGAATCCCGCGCGTCGGCTCCTCGTCAGATCGATCGTCAGCCCCGCCGCGAACCACGCCGACAGCGACATGAAGATCGGCGCCAGGAAACGCACGCCGAACGCCGTGTCCCCAAACAGATGCGTCGAGAGCCAGATCGCCCACGCGATCCCCGGGCCCTTGGTCGTGTAGCACCAATCAAGGTGCCTCGACCACAACCAGTACCACGCCTCGTCCTCGGCCAGCGAATACGGCGAGAACCAGAGCCACACCAGACGCCAGATCGTCGCTCCAACAATGAGGACCGCCGTCCTCGTCGCCCAACGATCGGAGGAGACGCCAAGCGGCCCCTCGGCAACGCCCCCCACGCTCAGTCCTTCGCTCGACATGTGCGAACTTTAGTGGGCGCCCACGCCCTGCGGCACGCGTGAGATCCGCGTCCGAACGTTGTCCAGCACGTTCATGAAGTTGATGTACGAGTCATAGGGCGAGTCGTACGGGTTGAAATACTTGTGCACGTCGCCATCCGCGAAGTACTTCGTGCACATGTAGTAGAAGTGGTCGCTCGTCGTGAGTTTCCGCCAGTCGTGGAGCAGGTGCCCCGCGTGGGTCTTCTCGCGCTCGTCGCCGCCGATGCACGCTGCGTTCCACCGATCCTTGATCGACTTCTCCAGGCGGTACGTCTCGTCGAGGGCGTTATTCTGCATCGCGTTCCCGCGCCATGCCGTCAGATCGCGCTCCGTGTCCGCCCACGAGATGAAGTTGTGCACGTCGTACTCGCCGACGGGCGAGAACTCCTTGAACGCCATGCTCGGCGTGATGAAGTGGTTCTCGCCGTTGTTCACGTCGAAGATCTTCTCGGGAAGGGCGCTCAGGAACTCAAAGATCCCCGTGTCGGCCCACTGGTGCTCGCCGAATGTCTCATAGTCCATGAACAGGTTGCACAGATACCCGTTGCCATTGATCTGGTTCACCCACCCCGCGAACTTCTCCGTCGTCAAAGGCCACTCCGCCCACCCGCGATTGCTGAAGCGGAAGGCGATGTCGTCCGACAGGCGATAGTTCTTCAGGAGCAGCCCGAACGCCCTGCCGTCACGCCCCACGGGCTTGCCCGGCGGCTGGTACACATAGTTCGGCGAGCGATACCCGAGGTGGAAGTCCGTCCCCTCGCACAAGGCGCCATGGAACCGCGGGTTGCCATCCTTGTCCTTCAGACCCGCGAGGAAGTGCGCCAGTTCGTTGTTGTAGATCAGTTCCGTGTTCCGGAAGACCCGCGGCGTCTGCCCGAACAGGCTCTGGATCTTCCGCGTGTGCATGTCCACCTGCTCGACGAACTCCTCACGCGAGTACAGGAAACTCAGCGAGTGGAAGTACGTCTCCCCCACAAACTCGCAGCATCCCGTGTCGCCCAGTTCCTTGAACGTGTCAATCACGTCCGGCGCCCACGCCTCGAGTTGGTCCAGCACCGTCCCCGTGATCGCGTACGAGACGCGGAAGTTCCCCTTGTGACGCTTCACCAGGTCGAGGATCAGCCGCGTCGTCGGGCGATAGCACTTGTCCGCCACCTTCCGCAGGATCTCCGCGTTCTTCGCGTCATCAAAGTAGAACGGGTCCTGATCGAAGACGCTGTAGCGGCGGAGGCGATACGGCTGGTGCACCTGGAAGTAAAAGACGATGCTGGCCATACCTCAGTGTAGAGCGCGGCCCGCACCCACGCCCCCCACGCCCCCTCCTCCCCCCGGCCCCATCGCCTGCCGCACCATCACAAACTCCGCCAGATTCTCCATCGTCAGCAATCCAACCAGCCGTCCCGACTCGTCCACCACCGGCGCCACCGACGTCCCCGCCTCCTGCATGCTCCGGACGGCCGGCTCCAGCCGCGCCCCCGCGCGGACCACGGGCACCTTTCGCGTCAGCGTCCCCACGCCCCCCGCCGCGTGCACGTCGACATGCCGCGCGATCGCGTGCAACAGGTCATGCCTCGTCAGCACGCCCACGATGCCGCCCGTCGTCCCACTCGCCACACGCTCGCCGTTGACCATCTCCGTCTTCATCACCGGAAAGTCCGTCTGCGCCCCCTCCAGCAGCCGCTCGATCGCCCACTGGAGCGAGTCATTCTCGTCGAGCGCGACGAACTGCCGCA
Organism: Phycisphaerales bacterium; assembly: GCA_016699835.1. NCBI lineage: Bacteria > Pseudomonadati > Planctomycetota > Phycisphaerae > Phycisphaerales > Phycisphaerales bacterium. The sequence goes on along the minus strand of CP064987.1, from coordinate 1,630,909 downwards.
CCATCGCGTCGCCTACGAGCGTCCCACGCAGCGCCGACCCCTGCTCGCGCTGCCGCGCCTCGGCCTCGGCGCTGATCCACACGAAGATCCCGATGAAGATCAGGAACGGATTGCCCCACAGCCCCAGCAGCGCGAACCCCACGGCCAGCACCTTCCCCACATTCGCCGCCGCCCGCGTCGCCCGCACGGAGTCCATCGCCATCGACAGCAGCGCCCGCAAGACGCGCCCGCCATCCATCGGGAACGCGGGGATCATGTTGAAGAGCACCAGAAAGACGTTGACGCCCGCGAGGTTCAGGAAGAACATCCGCGCGTCGAGCGCGCCCATCGACTCCACCCCCTGCCGCCCCATCTCCTGGATCTCATGGCCTCCCGGAAACGTCCCCGTCCCCAGCATCACGCCGAAGATCAACGCCGCGATCACGACGTTCACCATCGGCCCCATCACCGCGACGACGAGTTCCTGTTTCGGCTCCTCGGGCATCCGCTCCAGCCGCGCCACGCCGCCAATGGGCAACAGCGTGATGTCCTTGGTCCCGATCCCATATCGCCGCGCCGTCAGCGCGTGCCCATACTCGTGCATCACGACGCAGGCGAAGATCGCCAGAACAAAGACGACGCTGACGCCGATCGCCGCGGCATCCCCGCCCGCCTGCCACGCCCGCCACGCGACAAACATCAGCAGGAGCGAGAACGTCCAATGGACGTGCACGCCAATCCCGAAGAATGTGCCCAGTCGCAGTGATCCCTTCACGTGGTCATGCTACGAGCGGACGACCCGCCGCGTTCGATGGCCGCCGGGTGCCCCGAGACGATGGCTGTTCTGAGCCATCGACTCGGGAGAATCGACGATCGGCACGGTGTATCCACCGAATCGAACCGCGCCCCCCGGCATCGAACAATGCCGAGATCCCCTCCCGCGTACCCCCACGCTCCGCGTGGGGCTTCTTCTCCTACCAACGCTCCAGTCTCGCGCAGAAAATCCCCCAACACGCCACAATCGACCATCACCCCACCACGCTCATCCCCATGCCACACACCCATATCACCTCCCCCGACATCCCCGCCGCCGCCGACCTCCGCACGTTCTTCGATCAGGCCAAGCCCTACGACGCCTACGTCTCCTCCGCCAAGCCCCACGAGCAATCCGCCTGGACCGCCGTGCGTGATCGCCTGACGCTCACGCCAGCCCAACTCGCCCTCCTCCAGTCCTTCACACGCCACCTGAACATCCTCGTCCTCAGCGGCTCCTGGTGCGGCGACTGCTCGGCCCAGGTCCCCATGCTCGACGCCCTCGCCAAAGCCGCCCCTTCAAATCTCGTCTCTCTCCGCATCCTCGACCGCGACGCCCCCCCCGGAGACAATCAAGCCCTCGCCGAGCGCGTGAAGATCTGCGGCGGCCTGCGCGTCCCCACCGTCCTGTTCCTCAATGAAGACTTCGACTTCCTCGTCCTCATGGGCGACCAGACCCTAAGCCGCCTCCGCGCCAAGGCGAGAACGCAACTCGGCGCCACGGCCGCCGGCGCCGCCTGCGACCTTCCCTCGGCTTCGACCGCCAAGACCTCGATCAACGCCGCCAACGACGAGATCGCCACCCTCCAGGACTGGCTCGACGCCCTCGAACGCGCCCACCTCACCGCCCGCCTCAGCCCCAAACTCCGCCAGAGGCACGGCGACTGAGCGACCGGCAGAAAACAAAGAACCCCGCCGATCGCGGCGGGGTTCTCATGGATTTGAATATCTCTCGCATGTGCCCGCTCAGCACCCGGCTTGGAAGCGCGTGATGACGTACAGAAGGTCGTCGATCGTCACAGAGCCGTCGCCGGTGCCGGTGCCGCTCCCGTCGTCGGCATCGGCGTTCGAGGTCCCGTCGGCAAAGATCTGGATGTAGTAGAGCAGGTCGTCGATGGTGACGGCGTCGTCGGGGAAGCCGCCTCCCGAGCCGTCGTCGAAGTCTGCGGCGCACGCGCGGCGATACATCGAGACCTCCCTCGACCACGCTGCGGGGATCTGCCCGACGGTCGCGCTCGCCATGGCCTGCAGGACGTTGGCCCTCGCCGCGGGGGTGACCGTCGCGCGCCACATCGCCGACGAGAGCGTCCCGCCGATGAGCGTCGGCGTCACCAGCGCGTCGTACCCGCCCAGCGGCACGTTGCGGAGTTTCACCGCCCCCTCGGTCGCGGGCACGTTGGTCGTCGCGATCACGACCTCCACGCCGCCCACGTTGGGAAGGAAACGATCGACGTTCACGAGGTCGAGCTGCGACCTGGGATCGGCGGAGATGTCCACGCCGCCAATTGAAAGGATGCGCACGGTGTGCGCGCTCGCCGTCGGCCAGATCAGCGCCGTCCCGCCGTTGGCGATGATCCCCTCGGTCGGCGCGGGATCGACATTGACGAGCGTGGTGGCGTTGGTGCGCTCGAGGCGGATGCGCCCCTTCCCGCCGTTCTGCCCTCCCAGTGCTTGCAATACTCCCGTGCTGTTGGTGCTCAGGATTGACGAGGCGACGATGCGGATCCCGCCCCCCGATCCGCCCCAGTCACGAAATCCTCCGTTGGCGAGGATCTGCCCGTTCACAGTGACGCTCCCCGTCGCGGCGATGAGGATCGCGCCTCCGCCCGCGCCGCCCCCGTTGCCTAAATACAGGGCTCCTCCGGATCCGCCCACAAGCGGGCGCAGCGTCGGCCCGCCGTACGTCGCGCTGGTGTTGGACCCGTACACCCCAGCCTCGCCAAAGCCCGCGATGCCGCGGAAGTTCTGCCCGCACATCGCGCCATCATTGATGATCCCGCCCCCGGGGCCAAATCCCGCCGAACCGGGGATGGTGCCGTTGCAGTTCTGGGCCCCTCGGAACCCGCCGGGCCCGGGGTTCTTGGGGCGGATGATCGCGTTGTCGCTCTCGCCGCTGAGGTTCACCACGCCGTCGATCACGACGTCACCGCTCACGAGCCACACGACCGGGGCTCGCGAGGGATGGTTCGCGAAGGTGAGCGTGCGGCCCGCGGCGATGCTCACAGACGTGTAATGGAAGACGACGGCCCATTTGTCGGCGTCGTACACGCCCTGCCCACTGACGGGGCTATTCGAGTCCCACGCCGCGGTTGCCGCCAGGCCGAGGTCGATCGTGGTGTTCGTCGTGATCGTGAGCGCGCCGTCGGAGCCGTTGGCCCCCGGGACGACGATCTGCGCCGTCGCCCTCTCGGACAAGCCCGGTCCCGCACCCAGCAGCGTGACGGCCGCGACGATCTCCGCGCCCCGCCACGCGCACACCGACCACCCACCACGCGAGTTCGCACGATTCATGGACACCTCTCCTTGTCAAGACGCAAGAGCACCCGCGGGGCAGGCGAGCGACACGCTCCCGCCCACGCCGGGCCGTCGATCTTTATACAGGAAGTCCGCCGCCGTGTCTGCGCGAACCGGAGCCTGCCGATCAATTGAGCCGCAATGGCTTGTCACAACTCGGGTTACACCACGGCGTGTCCGAAGTCGATGGGTTGATCGACGATGTCCCAATCGAACAACGGCGCGGAGCCGCCGACTCGGACCGTGCGCGCGGCCGGCGCAGAGTGCAAATCCCTGCATCACTGTACCCGCCATTGCTCTCGCCCTCGGGGACGCGGGGGCTTGCCCCCGCTTTGCATCTCATCTAGGGCAACTTCATCTCAACGCTCGGAAGTACTGTGCCACGTCGAAGTTCGCGATCGAGTCTGCGAGGGCACGTGGACTCACGCCGTGCTTGTTCATTCGATCGGGATCGGCCCCGGCTTTCAGTAGGAGGACAACCATCTCGCCGCGTCCGCGAGACTCGAACGTCGCCGTACTTAACGGCGTGTTGCCGTGTGAATCGGCTGAGTCCGGGCGCGCCCCTCGACGCAGCAGGAGTGTCGCGATCTCCACGTTATGCGACTGAGCGGCAAAGTGCAGAGGCGTCCATTCGAGCGCGTCCGAGGTGTTCACATCGGCCCCGTGATCGATGAGACTTTCCGCATACTCCACAAGCCCGTCGATCACCGCGTGCGTCAGGGCCGTTCGGCCATCGGCATCTCGAGTGTCGATGGCCAAGGCGGCGTCCTTCTGTGCGAGTAACGCCTCGAATCCATCCTTGTCTCTGGTCCACAGTGCGACAAGCAGGGGTGGTGTGGATCGTTTCATGCGAGATCATTGGAGCATACCGGGTTGAGGTGCGGGGGCGTGCCCCCGCGTCGCACCCGATCGTGAGAGGCTCGCGAGGACCGCGGCGTTCGCCTCGTTCAGCGGAGCCTCTCCGCCAGCACGTCGCGGATCTGTGCGTCGGTCGCGTGCCAGTAGCGGGGGACAACGCGCTCGAGGAGATGGAGCGCGGCCTTGATCGAGTCGACGCCCGATCCTCCTTCGTCGCCGCCCCAGAAGATCCCGCCGGGGACGTCCTCGCCGCGAACGTTGAGGATCATCCGTGCGGCATCATCCCACAAGACACCGTCCGACGACAGGCTCTCGCACTCGGCGGCACGAACACACACGTTGATGAGGCTGTTGCGGCAGTCCCGCTGGGCCATCACGATCACCCGCTCGCTCCGCAGCGCCACGCCCTTGTAATACATGAACCCCTCGAAGGGCACGCTCTCGACCGGCAAAGCCCCCTGCCTCGCCGCGCTCGCGGCGATCACCTCGACCGCCTCCCGATCGAACCGCTCCTGCCGATTGGCATACGGATGTACGTCCATCGATCGAGATCCTACTCACCCATGCCATTCGGAAACTCAGCAGCCTGATGGTTTTGAACTCTCGATGTCGCCCGCAGGTAGACCTTCGTCGACTAGACCATCCCCGCCGGGACCACCCTCGTCGAGTACATCCTCATCCCCCGCGACGGGCAGAACCAGGGCCCGCCCAGCGCGACCTTCACCGTCCGCTTCGGCCACACCGCCACCGGACAGATCTTCCTCGCCCAGGCGGCGTGACGCCAAGGCGAACGAACCGAACGCAAGGCTCCATGGTGACGGCCCCGGGGTGGACACTCTCCCGGGGTCGTTCTTTCTTTGGCTGTCGTCGTCCGCGACCACGGATGGACTGGTTCTGTCTTGGGGGTGCGGGGGCGTGCCCCCGCCTGGTGTCGTGTCTCGCATTCAAGCGGTTATGTGACACGCCCTGGTGTCGTCCTACTTGAACGCGTTCTCGAGCGTCGGGTCCCATCCGTCCACATCACGGGAGAAGGGAGACTTCTTGTCGATGGGTGGGAATCCCGTGCGGTTCGTCGCCCGCTTCGAGCCCATGTCGTAGATGGCGTGCGGGTAGCCGTTGATGAGGCAGACGGCGGCCTCGCCGCTGCGTGACCAGCCGAGCACGAGGCGCGAGGGCTTCTCCTTGTCGGTCACTTGGGCGACGTTGTAAATGTGCAGAGCGTCGAGGATGCCGCCGAGCGAGCCGTCGGCTTTGACGCGCGTGGCGTAGAGATAGGCCGTCTCGCCGTCGTCCTCGAAGACCACGGCCCAATCGCCCTTTGGCGAGACGGACGCGAACCACGCGTCACCGACGCGGAACTCCTCATTGACTCCGGCTTTGATCGCCATGGGTTTCTCTTCTCGACCAGCGTCCTTCGCCGCGTTCGCGGCCTTGCCCCCTCACTTGCTGCCCGCCGCCGGAACCGGCGTGAAGGGAATCTTCTCTCTGAACAACGCCTTCATCCGCTCCCACGAGCGATGGTCGGCCCGGGCGTCGTACTTCACGCCGGGGATGTTGTGGGCGTCGGCCCCGGGGTTCGTGAACGAGTGCACCGCGCCGGCATAGGAATCGACCTCGTAATCGACGCCCCCTCCGGCGGCCGCACCGCCCCCTGCCCCCCCGCCCGCGGCCCGCATCTCCTCGTGGAACGCGTCGAGATGCCCGGGCTGCACAAAGCCATCATCCGCCCCGTGGCACAGAAGAACCGTGCACCCCCCCCCGCCGGACTTCACCAGCCGGTCGTTGTCCCTCGCGTCGCGCGCCAGGATCGTCCCCGAATGGAACGCCACCACGCAGTCGAGGTCCTCGCCGTCTCTCGCGAGTTCGAGGGCGACCGTCCCGCCCAGGCAATACCCGATCGCCGCGAGTCTGGTGGTGTCCACGCGAAGATCGACCTTGAGTTGCTCGAGGCCGGCCCGCGCCCGCTGGCGCACGAGCGAGACATCCTTCATGAGTTCGCCGGCCCACGCCCCCGCCTGCTTGGGATCGTCGGTGACCTTGCCGCCGCCATAGACATCCACCGCAAGGGCGACGTATCCCAGTTCCGCCAGGCGGATCGCCCGCTCCTTCGCGTAGTCATTGCAACCCCACCACTCCGGGCAGACCAGCACGCCCGGGCGACGCTCCCCCGGCTGCAACCCGGCGGGATACGCGATGTAACTGTGGCACATGAGGCCCGCATCGCCGCCGCCGGCGCCCGGAGCCCCGGGAATGGTGTATTCCGCAACCTCGACCACGGTCTTGGGCGCACCCGGCACCTGCTCCACCGTCGGCCGCGAAAGATCCATCGACCCGGCGTTGGCCACGGGCGCACGCGACGCCGCCGCGGCCGCGTCCTGCGACATCACGACCCCGAGTTCCACCGCCTCGCCGACGTCCTTGTTCCCATACCCCACGCCATCACCCTGGCGAGGACTGTGGGGCGCACCGCCATCCTGCCCCCCCTCCTGCCCCCCCTCCTGCCCGAACGACCACGACGCGCCGAAGACCACCAGCCCCAGCGCCACCGCGCACGCCGCGACTCCGCTCAAGGTCCTGCCCGTGCTCATTCCCACCCGATTCGTGCGCGTCATGATTCGCTCCTTGTTCACGATGTCTCGCTCCCGCCCCCCACACACGCGACCGGTTACGGCTCCCCGACCGCCGTCCCCGTGTCCGGCACGCCGTTCCCCACCACCTAGGGCCGCTCCGTCTCGCGCATCGTCCGCGCCCGCGACAGCAGCCCCTCCTCCAACTCCTCCGGCGTCGCCCCCATCGCGCTCGTCGGCGTCAGCACAAAGTGCCACCGCACTTCCGTATCAATCGCGATCGGCGAGACCCCCGCGATCGCGTCCAGCGGCGGATACTCATAGATCGGCGCCGACGCCCGCGCCGGCGTCCGCTTCACCTCATACCCGTCCATCTCCAGCCGCACGTCGTACACGCCGTAGTACGAGAACTCCGCCTCGCAGGGCGTCCGCCCCACCTCGACATCATTCACCGACACCAGCGCCCCGCTCGGCTCCGACGTGATCGAGACATGCCGCCGCAGGCACCCGCCCAGGCCGAACGTGAGTCCCACCAGAGACGCCATCAGCAGGCGCTGAAAGTCGCCCCCGCGCACGCCGCGCGAAATCCACGCCGCGCGCCCGTCCGCGTACTGATTCCGAAATTGTGTCTTCATCCGTCGCATTCAGTCGAACTCATCCCCGCGGAAGATCGTGCCCAGGTACACCTCGCGCACACGCTGGTCGTTGATCAGCGCCTTGGGCGTCCCCTCCGCGAACTTCTTCCCCGCGTCGATGATGTACGCCCGGTCGCACACGCGCAGCGTCTGCTGCACGTTGTGGTCCGTGATCAGCATCGCGATCCCCTTCGACGCCAGCGTCCGGATCTCCCGCTGCAGCTCCTCGATCGCGATCGGGTCCACGCCGCTGAACGGCTCATCAAGCAGGATCAGCCTCGGCTTGGTCACCAGCGCCCGCGCGATCTCCAGTTTCCGCCGCTCGCCCCCGGAGCACGTCCGCGCCGCCTCCCCCGCCTTGTGCGACAAGGAGAACTGCGCCAGCAACTCCGCGGCCTTCGTCTTCCGCTCCTTCCCCGAGAGTTTCTGCGTCTCGAGGATCGCCAGCAGATTCTGCTCGCACGTCAAACGCCCGAAGACGCTCGGCTCCTGGCTCAGGTACCCCATCCCCAGTCGCGCCCGCTTGTACATGGGCAGGTTCGACACGTCCTTCCCGTCGAACATCACCCGCCCGCGATCCGGCCCAAGCCCCGAATCCGGCTCGATCATCCCGATCGTCATCCGGAAACTCGTCGTCTTCCCCGCGCCGTTGCGACCGAGCAACCCCACAACCTCCGCCCGCTCGACGTGGAACGAGACATCATCCACGACCGTCCGGTCGCCATACGTCTTGCGGAGTTTGTGCGTCTGCAGCAGCGCCATCGAGTCGCACAGTGTATCGCGCCTCGGGTACCCCCTCGCAACGCACGCACGCCATCCCCTGGGTACCCCCTCGCTCCGCGAGGGGCGCACTCCTCAAAAATTCGGCCCACGATTCCCCATCACCTCGCTCGGCCCGCGCAGCCACACCCTCGACGCCGCGTTCTCCGTCATCCCCATGCCCCGCGCCGCCGACCCCAACCCCATCGGCATCGAGCCGCCAAGTCCATACAGCCGCACCAGCAACTCAACCGCCTCGGCCCGCGCGCCCCCGCCGACACCCTCGTCACCCCTCGCCTCGATCACCCGCCGCTCCACGCGATGCCCCAACTCCGTCCACCCACACCACGAGCCCATCTCCCGAGTCCAATCCGAAACTCGCGCACCCTCCGGCAGCCGCATCGCCGCCCGGCCGATTCCGCCGACTCTCGCGCCTCTCCCCGACTCGAGCCTCGCCATCCACCGCGCGACTTCCCGGTCCACACCAAGCGCCACCGCCGCCGCCAGTCGCCCACGCCTGAAGGGATCGTGTGTGCTCGCCGCCCGACCCGCGGCTCGTGCCGCAACGAGAATGACCTCCGCCGCCCCGCCCGCGCCCAACGTCTCGATCGGCGAACCCACACGCGTCTCGATCGCCCCCAGCATCGTCCTCCACTGCGCCTTAAGCGCCGACGCGAGCATCCGTGACGCCCCGCGCAGCAGCGTCTCGATCTCATCGATCGCTCCAGCCGTCCCCGTCGCCCCGTCCAACTCCACGACTCGCCGCCGGGCCTGCTCACGAAGAAACTGGAACGCCGCCAGCCGCGCCCGCTCCTCCGCGCCGACCACGGCTCCAAGCCCACGCGCCCACCCGATCAACACCACGAGATCTCCGTCATCAATCTCACTCACGCCAAGCGTCACCATCGGCGATCCGAGCAGCACCTCGCCCGCATCCTCACGCTCAAACACCGGCGAGACCGGCCCATCCAACTCGCCGCGATCCAGATGCCGCTGCAACCGCGACGACTTCCACGCCAGCATCGCGTGCCGGAGCGACCGCGCCGAGAGATCATGCCGCCCACGAAACGGCTCCAGATCAAGCCCAAGCCGCCATGCCCGCCACGCGGCACCACCAACACGCGTCGCGTCGAGCCGCGCCCGACGCCCACCAAGCGCCACTCGGACGGCCTCTTCGCTCACCCCCGCCCGCTCCGCCACACGCGACACCGCCCGCCCACGCGTCCACCCCAGCCGCCGTTCATACGCCGACACGCGAAGACCAAATCTCGCTCGAGAAGCACGCTCCACGCGCGAGAATCGCCCGGCCCGTGACAGCCGCTCCCCATGCGACCGCTCGAACGCCTCCACGACGCCCGCCATAAAGACCAGCCTCGCCCGCGCCCGATTCCCCTCTTCAACAACTCGCCGCGCGACCAATCCCTCCCGACGCAGACGATCCAGAGTCTTCCGGCTCGTTCCCCATCGCGCCATCAGCGCCTCGACCCCCATCGCCCCGGAACAATCGTCCAACGTCAGCATCGCGGCCGATCCCAGATGCTCGCTCAGCGCCGACAGATCGCCCAAAAGCGCCCGCCCCTCCACCCGCTCCTCGATCGTCTCAGTCTCAGGCCGATACCCCGTCACGCGAAACACGATCCACGCCGACGGATACGTGCCCCCCAACTCCACATCCAGCGCTAGTTCCTCGATCCGCTCGATGTCACGCACGAGCGCGGCCCGCGGTGCATAACGCAACTCCTCCGCCAGCCGCGCCACCACCGACAACTTCAATGGAGTCAATCTCGGCACAACTACCGCTGCCTTTGCCCTGGTGGCACCGCTCTCCAGAGCGGTGTACTGAACGTACCACACTTCAGCACAGTCATGACTCCACTCTCAACTCAAATCAAGCTTCCAACACGTACTCTTCAAACTTCTACCCCCTCCGCCCACACAATCTCGCTCGACTCCACCGCCCCGATCCCCCTCGCCTCCTCCGCAAACCGCACCATCCCCGCGCGCGCCCGAGCATCAAAGTCAAACTTCAGCAGTCGCCCCAGATACTCCCGCGCCAGATCCTCGGGCCACCGCGCGCCCCTCGCCCGCTGCGACACGATCCAATCCAACCGCGTCGCGTTGTGCCGACGCTGCCGATCCACCAACTCCAGCGAGATCGCCACCCGCTCGCTTCCCACATCCTCCACCCGGCACATCCACGTCGCGTACACAAAGGGCAGCCCCGTCCACGCCTTCCACGCCTCCCCAAGATCCAACTCATGCGGGTACCTTCCCGCCGGCGGCCGATCCACCACCACCTTGTCACCGATCAGCAGCACACTCTCCGGCCAATCGCCCTCGCCACCCACAGGCCCGCCATCCACCACACGCTCCCGTGCATCGAAACTTACCACCCGGACCCGCGTTCCATACCGCTTCTCCAGAAGCACGCGCGCCAGCACCACCGATGTGTGGCTGTCCGTGTCCGCCGCCAGCGTCGTCATCCGCTCGATCGGCACCGACGAGAAGACCCGCACCGTCAGCGTCGGCCCGTCACACCCGATCATCCCGCCGCCCACAACCGCCAGATCCGTCCCGAACGCGTCCACCACCGACGCCAGTCCCAGATCCGCCTCGCCCCGCCGGACCAGATCCGCGATGTGCGACGGCGCCGCCGGGATCAGCCGAACCCCCCGCGCCCGCTCCAATCCATGCACCAAAGGTGCCGTGTTGAGGTATCGAACATACGCGATCCGGATCTCGTCCATGACCAACTGTACAGCCCCCCACGCGACCGCCGATACTGCCAAGTAGAAACGCCATGCCCGAACCAACCGAAATCGCCCTCGTCGGCGGCGGGGGACACGCCCTCGTCGTCGCCCACCTCGCACGACGTGCGCGCCTCCGCGTCACCGGCGTCTACGACGACGACCCCGACTGCGTCGCCGTCCGACTGGACTGCCTGCCGCACCTCGGCCCGCTCGAAGCCGCCACACGCGCGCAAACACCATTCATCATCGTGCTCGGCGATCTCGCCGCCCGCCGCCGGGCTATCACTGCCCTTCCCGCGGCCAACTTCGCCCGGCTTGCCCCCGCCGAATGTGACCCAACGGTCACCTTCGCCCCCGGCGCGATCGCCGCCATCGGAGCCATCATCCAGCCCCACGCGCGCATCGGCGCCCACGCCATCATTAATACAGGCGCGATCGTCGAGCACGAGTGCGAGATCGCCGAGAACGCCCACATCGCCCCGGGTGCCATCCTCGCCGGCCGGGTCCGGATCGGCCGCGACACTCTTGTCGGGATTGGGTCGCGGGTGTTGCCCGGCGTTCGGATCGGGGCCGGGTGCGTTGTCGGGGCCGGGGCGGTGGTCACGGCCGACGTCGCCGATGGCGTTCGGGTCGCTGGCGTCCCGGCAAAGCCGATCGCTTGACAGTTTTTACAGTCTGGATTACCGTATCTGCGGATATTCATGGAACACAGGACACTTCAATCCGAAATTCATAAACAACATCCGTTCGACACCAAGGAGCAAGAGGCTTACTTGAGCGTGTTGCGTACGGGGGTGAAACTGGAGGCTGCCGTTGAGCGGCTCTTCAAGGATTTCGGGCTTTCCCACGCGACGTACAACGTCCTGCGCATCCTCCGCGGCTCGGGTGAGGCGGGCCGGGCCTGCCACGAGATCAGCGAGCACATGGTCGCCCGCGTCCCCGATATCACGCGACTCGTGGATCGCCTGGAGCGTGCCGGCTTTGCCAAACGCGCCCGCGGCGGCACCGACCGGCGCGTCGTCAACGTCACCATCACCAAGGCCGGGCTCGAACTGCTCGAATCGCTCGACGCCCCGGTCCTGGAACTCCACGAGAAGCAACTAGGACACATGTCGCGTCAGGAACTCCAGACGCTGATCGACCTCCTGGCCAAGGCCCGGCATCCGGGGACGTAACATCCGTCACCCATGGATCAGCTTCAGTCCTGGATCTCATTTCGGCTTGCCACGGTGCGTGCATTGACGGGACAGGAGTTTGCCGATCTCATCACGCATCCAATGACCGCCGAGTATGAGTTGATTCTTCAAGGCATTGTTCGGGCGGGTGAGGTCGAGCCGCTCTCGACGCTTGTGTGGGAGTGTGTGGATCACCTCACGTCATCGATGTACGGCGCATCGAGTAGTGTCGACCACGTGAGGCCTTACCACGCGATGGTGGCGGCCATTCTGCTCGAGCACAGCGCGCACATTGACGGTTTCCCTGTCGAGTGCGCGGATCTGTGTGGGCTGCTCTTGTGTGCAATGGGCGTGCAAGCACGAGAAGGACGCAGGGGTTCAGCGAAGCGAAGTGCTTCAGATCTCCCCCCCATCGCGACGTGGAGGATGTGCGATCCGCCGAAGTTGAGCGATATGCCGGCCGCGTTGGAGGGCTTGATCTCGTTCCGAGGTGAGCGAACGGACGAAGACATGGCCGTGCTCGATATTGCACGCCGCGTGGTTGTGGAACTTGCTTCGGGGATTTCACCGGCTCGCTTGGATCGCGTAGAGGGCATTGTCGCCGAGGCCTCGGCCGCGGGGCTGCTTCCAGGGTGTGGCGACGACAGGCAAAGCGTCTTCTGGGGTTGGCTGCGGCATTTCTGGGCTTGATGTGCTGCCCTGAAGGCCTTGTCGTGCCACATATCTGTTGTAACGACTAAGTGTCCCAAGCATCCAATCTTCATCATGGAAGCAGACGATTCGGCACACGGTGTGTCTAGTTTTGGTCTGCGGTCCGTGCCTTGAGGAGTTCACCCATGCTCACTCTCCGTCCCGCTCACGAGCGTGGCTCGTTCGACTTTGGCTGGCTCAGGACCTCGCACACCTTCAGTTTCGGCGATTATCGCGACGCGAAACACATGGGCTTTCGGTCGTTGCGTGTGATCAACGACGATGTCGTCGCGCCCGGGCAGGGGTTTGGCGAGCACCCGCACCAGGACATGGAGATCATCACGGTCGTGCTCTCGGGGAGCCTGGCGCATCGTGACTCCATTGGGCGCGGCGGCGACGGGCGGGGCGGGAACGTCGAGACCATCTCGCCGGGTGAGGTGCAGCGGATGTCGGCCGGGAGGGGAATCTTTCATTCCGAGTTCAATGCATCGAAGACCGAGCCGGTGCATTTGCTGCAGATCTGGATCAGGCCGAGCGAGCGCGGGATCGAGCCGGGGTATGCGCAGAAGCGTTTCGACCCGGCACGGCAGCGTGATCGGTTGGCGCTGGTGGTCTCGCCCGATGGGCGCGATGGCTCGCTCTCGATCCATCAGGACGCGTCGTTGTATCTGAGTGACGTCTCTGCGGGGAAGAGCGTGTCGCACGAGTTGGGCGCGGGGCGGCACGCGTGGGTGCATGTCGCGACTGGGTCGGCGGTGGTGAACGGGCAGGCGATGAATGCCGGCGACGGGCTGGCGGTGTCGGAGGAGCGCGCGGTGACGATCGAGGGGCGGGGCGAGGGGGCGAAGGTGCTGGTGTTTGATCTGGCGTGACTCGCGGAGCCTCTCGGTTGGTTGATGTGGAGTTTGAGTCTTGTGATTCTTCCTTTGCCCCTCTGGGGCGAGCGTGACGCATGTTCGATGATCCACGGGTTGCGCGTCGGGCGGCGGTGCCGCTTCGCCGCTCCACCCGTGGCTATAGGCCGGCACCCCTTCGGGGCGTGAGCCGGGTGCCCCCTAGACGATGGCCGCTCTGGGCCGTTGCCTCGGGCGGATGCAACCAACCGTGGGGCGGGTGCGTAGCCCGCGGGGCCGCGCCTCACGCCACCCCACGATCGTTCTGCGGAATGGGAGACTCTCCTCAACGGCCTGCCTCGGCATCAGTTAGTTCAGAGCAACCAACTGATGGCACCGAAACCGGATCAACCGATGTCCCACTCAATGGGATATGCTCCGACATGCCGCACGGATCACCTGCGAGTCGCGGGATGACGGTCGCCTCTGACGCGAGGCGTCGGCCCAAAGCCGCCGACGTCTCGCGGCACCCAAACCAAGAACAAGAGACATCCCACGCCACCCGCCGTATATACTCGAACCCGCATCAGAGTTTATTCGAATCGCACCATGAAAATGTCACCTCCTATTCCAGTCGACCAGCAACTCGCCGCACTCGCATCTGGATCCGCAGCAACATACACTCTGCTTCAGGAGTATTACGACGATCTCGGTTTCCTTCTCGATACTCGCGGCTACATCACGGTGACACGAGAAATGCTCGCCAATTACCTGCGGCAACACCTTGACGTGATAGAGCAGCATATTACAAATTCGACTGACCCAAAGTATCACGATGTCAGATACTTCGAGCGAGTCGACTCAAAGTATCGCGTATTCACATGGCTACATGGTCAGCCCAAATATGTTAATGAATACGACGACATTGTGTCTGCCGCCGTTGATTATTTATTTTTTCCGTTTCGCGGAGGTGACTTTCCTCCCGTTTCCTGACTTCCTGTACAAATACTCATCTGGCCTGATCAGCCGGCATTTCAGCCAGAATTCGACATCACGCCGCCTTCCGGTAGTAGTGCTTGATCACGCCGCTAAGTCTTGATCGGCAGCAGATTTCACGGCGATCAGTCGGCCCGGCACGGGTCGATGGCCGCCGACCCATAGGCGTCGCGAACTCCAGCGACGAGTGTGGCCGGTCCCGGTTGTAGTGGTCGACGTACTCGCGCAGCAGGTAGTCCAGATGCCGCGTGCCGAGGATCACGAAGTGGTCGAGACTATCGGCCTGGACACACTGGATCAGCCTCTCAACGTGCGCGTTGAGGTTCAGTGACCGGCACATCAACGGCATCGACCGCATCTTGCGCTCACCCAACTCCCGCTCGAACACGCCGTCGCCTATTAGGAACTTGCTGTCGCGATCACGCAATGCTCTGTCATCAAGGCACTTGACGGACCGAAGTGATCGCTGGACTGTGCCCTAACACACACCTATCGTGCGTGGTCCAGGAGTGATTTGGCCATGCACCTCAAGCACATGTTCATCGACTTCAACGCGTTCTTCGCGTCGGTGGAGCAGCAGGTGCAGCCTCGGCTTCGCGGGCGGCCGGTGGGCGTGGCGGCGACGATGATCGACAGCGGGTGCTGCATCGCGACGAGTTACGAGGCGCGGGTCTTTGGGATCAAGACGGGGACGCGCGTGGGGGAGGCGCGGGTGTTGTGCCGGGATGTCGCGATTGTGCCCGCGAGGCCGCGGCTGTATGTGATGATGCACCAGCGGTTCCTGAAGGCGATCGACACGGTGATCCCGGTGCACAAGGTGCACTCGATCGACGAGGTGGATTGCCTGCTGGACCCGACGCAAAGGACGGTGCAGCGGGCGACGGAACTCGCGCTGGCGGTGAAGCGTGCGATCCGCAAGCACTGCGGCGTGTCGATGCGGTGCTCGATCGGGTGCGCGTCGAATCGCGTGCTGGCGAAACTGGGGACGGACATGATGAAGCCCGACGGCTTGGTGATCCTGCCGCCCGATGAGATCCGTGCGAGGATCGGGCACCTGAGCGTGGACGAGTTGTCGGGGATCGGGCCGGGGATGACGAGGAGGTTGGAGCGTGCGGGGATCAGGACGGTGAACGAACTGATGGCGCGTTCGGCGAAGGAGATGCGGTCGCTGTGGGGCGGGCTGGTGGGTGAGGCGTGGTGGCACATTCTGCGGGGGGAGGAGGTGCGCGAGGTGCGCACGAAGAAGAGTTCGGTGGGGCATCAGCACGTGCTCGCGCCGGATCTTCGCAGCAACGAGTCGGCCCGGGCCGTGGCGTATCGGCTGCTGCTCAAGGCGGCGGCACGGTTGCGGCACGAGGGGCTGGCCGCGCGGAAACTCTCGTTGGGGATCAGTTTTGCGCAGTCGCACGAGTTTTCTTCGCCCTGGGGCGGGACGAGTTGGGGGGCGTCGGCGCCCTTGGGCGAGGGGTGCGTGGACACGCCGACGATGCTCGAGGCGATGCGGTCGTTGTGGGAGCGTGTGCCGAAGGACGACAAGCCGGTTTTGGTGAGCGTGACGCTGCAGGACGTTCTCGTGCCGGGGAACGCGTCGTTGCCGTTGTTCCAGCAGGAGGCCAAGCGCGTGGATCTTTCCAAGGCGATGGACAAGGTGAACCAGCGGTATGGCGGGAACACGGTGTACACGGCGAACATGCAGGGCGTGCGCGGCGAGGGGCGCGGGGGAATCGCGTTTCATATCGTGCCGGATCTCAAACTCGCCGACTCGGTGCAGGCGAGGCAGCGCGGCGGCGAGGGCGCCGACGAGAGGCACTTCAGCGATGAGGAACTCGAGGCGATGCTCGACGCGGGGATCGCGGATCGGAGGATGATGTAAGAATCAGTCGGGTCGGCGGACGTTGATGCTCTCGCCGGCGGTAGTGGGGAGGTCGGGGAAGGCGGCGGACTTGGTGTGGGCGGTGGCGGAGGGGTCGAGCGTGGCGCCGGGGTCGGCGGGGAGGGTCATCCGGAAGGTGGCGCCCTTGCCCTCGGCGGATTCGAGGACGATCGTGCCCTGGTGCTGCTCGATGATACGTTTGGCGACGACAAGGCCCAGGCCCGTGCCCTTGAGACCCTTGGTGGTGTTGAAGGGCTGGAAGACCCAGGGTTGTTTGGCTTTGGGGATGCCCGGGCCGTTGTCGATGACAGCGATCTCGACCTCGGCGGAGCAGGCGGGGAGCGTGAGGGGCTGCTTGCCCTGGGCACGATAGACGGCGCGGACGGTGACGACGCCCAGGCCGGGGTCCACGGCCTCGATGGCGTTTGATATAAGATTCATGAGCGCCTGGTGGACGAGCGAGGCGTCGAGGGGGACGGGCGGGACCTCGGCATCGACGTCGACCATGAGGGCGACCTGGCGCAGGGCGCACTGGGACTCGAGGAGCGAGGCGCACTCCTCGATGAGCGGGGCGAGGGGGGTGAGCTCGACCTCGACGCCGCGCTGTCGCGAGAAGGCGAGCATGTTCATCGTGAGGCCGATGATGCGTTCGAGGTTTCGTTTGAGGATGGCCCAGCCGCCCTTGGCGATCTTGAGGTCGTCGCGTTTGAGGCCCATCTCGACGACGTCGGCCCCGCCGCGGAGGCCCTGGAGGATGTTCTTGATGGAGTGGGAGAGGGTGGCGACGGTCTCGCCCATGACGGCGAGGCGTTCGGATTGTAACTTCTGCTGGTAGAGTTCGGCGTTGGCGAGGGCGAGGCCGGTGTGCTGCCCGATCGCGTTGAGGAGGGCGAGTTGGTCGGGGGTGAAGGTGTAGTTGGCGACGGTGCTGTCGATGGAGATCGCGCCGTAGGTGGTCTCGCGATAGCGGATGGGTGAGCAGAGGGCCGAGCGCACGTGCAGACGCTGCACGCTGTCGCCCGAGGCGAAGCGCGGGTCGTTCATCGCGTTGGTGGAGAGGACGCCCTCGCCCTTGGTGATGACGTGCTGCAAGATCGTGCGGCTGACATGGATCTTCGCCTCGTCGTGGTCCTTGGGCGGCTCGTGGTACTTGACGGCGACGGGCGAGAGCGTGCCGGCGTCCTCGGCGAGGACGATGCACCCGCGCTGTGGCGTGAACTCGGCGAAGACCAGATCGAGGACGGTCTTGAGGAGTTGCGCCCGGTCCATGACCTGGGTTGTCAGAAGCGTCGAGAGGCGATAGATGACGCGGAGGTGGTCGATCGCGGCCGCCCTTGGCTCGGGGACGGCGAGGATGACCGAGTCGTCCATGCTCGTGGAGAGGAGGCCCGGTGTGCTGGGGAGGGTTCGCTCGACGGCGGCGTCGAGGTGCTTGGGCCCGACGATGTGGACGACGTCGGGGTCGTTGGAGGTGGTCTGGCCGAAGACGAGGAGGGTCTGGCCGGTGCGGATCTGGTCGCCGGCGCGGAGGCGGGTGCGCTCGTGGATGCGTGTGCCGTTGATGTAGGTGCCGTTCTGGGAGGCGAGGTCTCGGATGTACCAGAGTCCGTCGTCGGGTGTGAGTTCGGCGTGGCGGCGGGAGACGGCGTTGTCGGACATCGGGAGCGCCTCGGAGGAGCGTCCGATGAGTTGCGGCTCGTGGTCGGGGAGTTCGAACTTCTTCCCCTTGTCCGGGCCCTGGATGACGGTGAGGACGAGCACGAACGACTGTACGTGGCCGCCCACGAGATGGATCGACGGGCGGCATGGTTGAAGGGGACTACTGTCGAGGCATGGCGAAGAAGCCCGCGAGTTCGGCAACAAAGAACACCGGTGGGAAGGCCGGCGGCAAGGCGTCGGGCGGGTCGCTCTCTGCGGCGACGAAGGTGGCCGTGCTCTGTGGGCCAGAGTCGTTCCTGCAGCAGTTGTACACGAGGCAGCTGAGGGACGCGCTCGAGGCGAAGTTCGGCGAGGTGGAGACCGTCATGATGGACGGCACATCGACCTCGGCGGCGGAGGTGCTCGACGAGTGCCGGAGTTTCGGCTTGCTCGCTTCGCACAAGATCGTGATCGTCGATAATGCGGATGCTGTGGTAAAGGAGGACAACCGCCCGCTCTTTGAGCGGTATGTCACGGGGCTGGCCTCGGGGGGTGAAGAGGGTGGTGGGCTGCTGGGGTCGAGTGATGGTGAGATGCCGGGCGCGGTGCTCGTGCTTCGCGCCTCGACCTGGCGACCCGGGAAACTCGACGCGATGATCGAGGCGCTGGGTGATGGCGGGGCGGTGATCAAGTGCGAGGAGGTCCAGGAGGACAAGGCGGCCCAGTGGGCCATCACGCGCTGCGCCAAGGCTCATGGCGCCACGATCGACCTTGCCGCGGCGGCTCTTCTGGTCGATCGCGTGGGGACGGGCCTTGGGCGTCTTGATTCCGAACTGGGCAAGTTGGCGGCGGCGGTACTCGTTGATGACGGGAAGAAGGGAGCAATCTCGCGCGAGTTGGTGGCGCAGTTTGTGGGCATGTCGCGTGAGGAAGAGGTCTGGTCGATCCAGGAGCGTGTAGTTGGGGCGGGGGGGGCGGGGGCTGAGGGAGCGATTCGGGCGGTGCGCGATGCGCTCGAGGTCTCGCGCCATCCCGCGGCGTTGGTCTCGTACGCGATGAATGACCTGGCGCGGAAACTGCACGCCTGCGCCCACGCGGCGAAGCAGGGGAAGAACTTCTATCAGGTGCGTGGTCCGCTGCGGCTCTTTGGCGCCGGGGGGGACGCCATCTTCAATGCGGCGGCCAAGATGGGTCCCGAGGCCTGCCGCGGGGTGCTGAACTCGGCGCTGGAGGCGACGCTCCGCGACCGCACGGGCCTTGGCGAGAGCGGGCGAACCCTCGAACGCCTGGCGCTCAAGATCGCGCAGGCGAGATCCGGCTCGCGATAGCCCCGGATTTGGTTTCGAAGGACCCCTTCAAGACGAACACGATGGCATGCCGATGACGAGTTGGGGCGCCAGGGTCGCGCGCCCGTCGCGGAGCGGCGGCAGTGGCCAGGGGAATGGCGCTCCGGTGCACTGGAGGTGCCATGAGTTCTCGCGTGAGTGTGGAGTATGTCGCTCGTCTCCATCGCGTCGCTGGCGGCTGTGTCGGGCTTCTGGCATGCGCGATGATGGTGTCCTGCGCCAGCACCCCCGCCGAGCCGATTGATGCTTCACTCATGGCTCTGACCACTGGCAATGCTCCGGTGCTCACGCCGACTGGTGGTGGCACGCCCAGCGTCTCGCCAGGCGCGAAGCCGAACTTCAATCCTGGCTCGCCAGATCTGGCCGCCCTTGCGCAGTCTGTTGCCGACATCGAGAATCTGGATCTGCGATATTTTGGATCGCGTTCGGGGACGGCATCGTCTCCCACGCGGCAGACCACGACCTCGCCGGTGCCTACCGCGGACACGACGCCGAATCTGGACCCAGCACGCCACGAGGCCGGCGCACCCACGCCCACGGATTCCACGCGGCCTGGTGATGTGGCCGTCCCCAGCATGGACCTCGCCTCGATGACGAACGGGACGGGCGAGCCGAGTCCGCACCAGCCGGAATCCACTGGCGTCGGTCCTGCTCAGCCCGGCGATGCGATCGGGTTGGCCAAAGCGCTCACGATCGGCTTGGGCGTCCAGCCGACACCGGCGACCGCGCTCCACGCCCTCGCCACGCTCGAGAGCATGAGTCCGGGCTTCATCAAACGACTCGACGATCCCACCAGCGACGAGCGCCACGCGCTGACCGAGGATGAGGTGCGAACGCTGCGCCAGGCACGTGACCTGGTGCTCACGAATGACCAGGCCCGCGTTCAGGCGAGCGAGTCGCTGCTGAGCGCGCTCGGGCTCCCGCCGAGTGGCCCGCAGTTCCGAGTGCCCAAGGCCGAGTTGTGCACCAAGGTGCGGTCGTTCGGCGTGTACACGCCGCTGCCCAGCACGACCTTTGTCGCGGGGTATCCGGCCCGGGCGATCGTGTACACCGAGGTCGCCGGGTTCACCGCGCGGGATCTCGAAGGATCGAATGGTCTGCGGCGCGTCGAACTCTCCCAGCGGTTGTCGTTGTACTCGGATGCCGATGGTCTTGAGGTGTGGAAGGTTCGCGAGCGTTCGGTCACCGAGACTGCGCGCACGCCACGAACCGACTTCTATCTCGTCCAGGAGATCGCGCTACCGGTGAATCTGTCGGTGGGCAAGTACACGCTGAAGTTGACGGTCTCGGACAAGAACTCGGGGGCCTTGGCCCAGGCGAGCATCCCGATCACGATCGTCGCGGATCCGTCGCTGGCGCAGCGCCGCCGATAGCACGCCACGCTGCCAAGACGGCAGGAATGACCCCTTTCGAAGGAATCGAGAACGACCACCAACGACCCTGGTGGGCCTGGAGCGGCATGCCCGAGAATGGCGCGTCCGTTCGAGCGGGGGCATCCAATATGCAGTGAGTAGTAGTCGCGGGCGTGTGGCTCGCCGGGTTTGGGGCCGAATCCCGAAGAAAACCCGAACTTCAATGGATCTTCAACTCGTGTATTCGGCACGACTTAGGGCTTGTGAACGGATTCGTGGGATTTCGGATCGAACACCCCCAACCCGCTTTGACGAAAGAGTGATGTGCGGCCTTGTTTTTTCCAGGGCCGAGGAGAACCGAGATGTTTGAACGCTTCACCGATCGCGCCCGCAAGGTCATGGCCCTGGCCAATCAGGAGGCCCAGCGCTTCAACCACGAGTACATCGGGACCGAGCACATCCTGCTTGGCCTGGTGAAGGAAGGCTCGGGGGTCGGGGCGAACGTCCTCAAGAACCTTGATGTGGACCTCCGCAAGGTGCGCCTCGAGGTCGAGAAACTGGTGCGTGCCGGCCCGGAGATGGTGACTATGGGCCGCCTCCCCCAGACGCCCCGCGCCAAGAAGGTGATCGAGTACGCCATCGAGGAGGCGCGCAATCTGAACCACAACTACGTGGGCACGGAGCATCTCCTGTTGGGTCTGCTTCGCGAGCACGACGGCGTGGCCGCCCAGGTGCTTATGAATCTTGGGCTCAAACTCGAGGATGTCCGTGAGGAGGTGCTGAACCTCCTCGGCGCGGGCAACGAGCAGAGCGAGGGCGTCAGCGGCGAGTCGTCCGGTCCGGCTTCGGCCGCGGCGGCGGCGGCCGGTGGCGCGCCCGCCAAGGGCAAGAGCAAGACCCCCGCGCTCGACAGTTTCGGGCGTGACCTCACCGAACTGGCGCGCGAGAGTTCGCTCGACCCGGTGATCGGTCGCGCCAACGAGATCGAGCGTGTCGTTCAGGTGCTGTGCCGTCGTACCAAGAACAACCCGGTGCTCCTCGGTGAGGCCGGCGTCGGCAAGACGGCGATCGTCGAGGGGCTTGCCCAGCGCATCGTCGGTGGTGACGTCCCCGAGATTCTCCACGAGAAGCGTCTTGTCGTGCTCGATCTGGCGATGATGGTCGCGGGGACGAAGTACCGCGGGCAGTTCGAGGAGCGCATCAAGGCCGTCATGAACGAGGTCCGGCGCGCCAAGAACGTGATCCTGTTCATCGATGAGTTGCACACGCTGGTGGGCGCGGGCGGGGCCGAGGGCGCGATCGACGCGTCCAATGTCCTGAAGCCCGCCCTGGCGCGTGGCGAGATCCAGTGCATCGGCGCCACGACCTTCGACGAGTATCGCAAGTACATCGAGAAGGACGCGGCTCTTGCCCGTCGATTCCAGTCCATCACCGTCGATCCGCCGACCAATGAGCAGGCGATCCAGATCCTCAAGGGTTTGCGCGATCGCTACGAGCAGCACCACAAGGTGAAGTTCACCGACAGCGCGATCCGTTCCGCGGTGGAACTCTCGGGAAGGTACATCACCGGCCGTGTCCAGCCCGACAAGTCGATCGACGTGATCGACGAGGCGGGCGCGCGTGTCCGCATCAAGAGCATGACCAAGCCGCCGAACCTTGCCGACATCGAGGGCGAGATCGAGACGCTCACGATCCAGAAGGACGAGGCGGTGCGGGCGGCGGACTACGAGCGTGCCGCCGAACTCCGCGACAAGGCCGAGCAGGCCCGCAAGCGCAAGGAGGAGATCCAGCGCGAGTGGCGTGACAAGGCCCAGGAAGTGGGCGGCGTGGTGGACGAGGAGGTCATCGCCGAGGTCGTCAGCAAGATGACCGGCGTGCCCCTCCAGCGGCTCGAGAAGGAGGAGGCCCAGCGCCTGCTCAAACTCGAGGAGGAACTCCACAAGCGCGTTGTGTCGCAGGACGAGGCGATCAAGGCGGTCGCGAAGGCTATCCGTCGCGCCCGGGCGGGCCTCAAGGATCCCAAGCGCCCGATGGGCTCGTTCATCTTCGTCGGGCCCAGCGGCGTGGGCAAGACGCTCCTCTCCAAGGCGCTGGCCGAGTTCATGTTCGGCGACGAGGACGCCCTCGTCCACCTCGACATGAGCGAGTACATGGAGAAGCACAACGTCTCGCGTCTCGTCGGCGCGCCTCCCGGCTATGTCGGGTATGAAGAGGGCGGGCAACTCACCGAGCGCATCCGCCGGCGTCCGTATGCCGTGGTTCTGCTCGACGAGGTCGAGAAGGCCCACCCGGACATCTTCAACATGCTCCTCCAGATCATGGAGGAGGGGCGTCTCACCGACTCGTTCGGGCGCAATGTCGATTTCCGCAACACCGTCCTCATCATGACGAGCAACATCGGCGCGGACATGATCAAGGGTGGCGCGGGCTTCGGGTTCAGCAAGCGCACCGAGGCGACCGACTACGAAAACATCAAGTCCGTCCTCCTCAAGGAGATCGAACGCTTCTTCCGCCCCGAGTTCATCAACCGCCTCGACGACATCATCGTCTTCCGCCCCCTGACCAAGGACGACATCACGGGGATCATCGACTACGAACTCACCAAGGTCGGCAAGCGTCTCCGCCAGAACGGCTTTGCGCTCTCGCTGGACCAGGCCGCCAAGGACTTCCTCATTGATCGCGGCTACAACCCCGAATACGGTGCCCGTCCCCTTCGTCGGGCGATCGGCACCCTCGTGGAGGATCCGCTCAGCGAGATGCTCCTGTCGGGCAACTTTGAGGCTCCGTGCACGATCACCGTGACGCGGCGGAAGGACGCCGAAGGGAAGGACGAGGACCACCTCTTCTTCGCCTCGGCCCCGGCCCCGGCGGAACTCGACGAGGCCTTCCAGAAGGCCAAGGCCGAGGACGCGGAATCGGAACGAGAGGCCTCCCGACCCCGCGACAACGGCCCGAAGGAGAAGCCCGAGGGCGCCTCGGCGTAGTATTCCAATCAAAACCCTACCAAACGACACGGCCTTGCCCGATAGTGGGCAAGGCCGTGGTAATTTGGGATGCGGCCATCGAAATTGTGCCCTGAAACTTCGCAGATTCCAAAAATCCACTAGGCGCAGTGTGTGGAATGGGTTATGGTTTCGGGTGCAGGGTCCTGACAACGGGCTTTGCCGAGTCGTGTGGAGGAGGAGAGAGACAAGACTGCGCCTCGCCGATCTGGCGGGCGTGGGATGGCGGGCCTGAGAGACCCGCCTGCCCTCCTTGCTCCATTCGACGAACCGGCCACGTGTGTGCGCGTGGCGGGGGTCGGCGTGCTCTGGTGAGCCGTCGCTGTGTTCGTTTCGAGTAGGGAGTGACAAATGAAGAAGGTGATTGGATTGGTTGCGTTCGCCGCCCTCGCGGGCACCGCGATGGCGAGCACGGTGACGCCGGGCACGAGCATCGGCAGCGTCACGTTTACGGGCGTTTCCGGCGCCGCCGCCATCGGCAACGCTGGCAACAGCACGGGCTCCTGGGTTGCCACGGGTTCCGGCACGGTCGGCTCCATCGAAGTGACCGGCAGCCTCACCGAGGTCAACACCGGCACGTTCGCGAGCGAGGCCCGCGTGAACATCGTCAACTCGGCGAACGCAAACGCCGGCGTCGTCCGCGCGAGCACCACTGGCGGCTTCACCGGTACGCTCGCCGTTGGTCCGACGACCGTCGGGTTCTTCTCCGGCGGCCCGATCAGCGTCACGGCCGGCGATACGCTCAACTTCGAGTGGTTCGAGTCGTTCGACGACGGCAGCGACGGCCTCATCGACTCCACCTGGGACACCGTCACGTACAACTTCATGACGGCCGCCACGATCAACAACGGCGGCGCCGCCCTCGGCGCCGTGACCGGCGTCACCTCCTACAGCGGCGGGCACGTCGCTGGCGGGCTCGACTTCTTCACCTTCTCGGTCCCCGCCATCGTCAACCCCGGCGATAGCTTCTCCATCGCCATGAGCGCCGGCCTCATCGGCACCTCCATGACCGACACCGAGATCGCGCTCTACGACAGCCTCGGCAACAAGGTCGCCGAGAACGATGACGCTGTCGGCCTCTTCAGCGGGCTCGACTACGACGATCTCACCCCCCTCGCGGGCGGCTCGTACACGCTCGTGACCGGCGGCTTCAACTCCGTCTTCCCGGCGACCCTCGCGGGCGCCTTCACCGCCGGCACCAACGCTGGCTCCTACGAGCTCACGCTCACCTACGTCCCGGCTCCGAGCGCCCTGGCGCTCCTCGGCCTTGGCGGGATCGTCGCCGGCCGTCGTCGCCGCTAAGTTCTTCTCATCCGAGGTGCCCTCATCGGGGCATTTTTCGGGCGAAAGCACAACTCCAAGTCACGGCTCGCGGGTTGATTCCCGCGAGCCGTTTTCGTTCCGCTTCGTCATCTGCTCCTGACCGCTGCTCTGTCGTGTTCGTGTCGAGTTGTTCGGTGAATGAACGCGCGTACGCCGAGGGCACGTTGTTCATGATGTAAAAAATTAGGTAATGCGATTCAATCGGGGGATTTCCCGCGAGTTATGAATGGCCCACCCGGGGGATTGCCACTCATAAATGTGATTCGAAACATGCCGTGATTGCAGCGTCCGCATGGTTCTGTGGCATATTCCAAGGATGGCACACAAGGTTTGCAAATCGCTGCGACGCTGGAGATTGAGCCTCGCTGTCGATGTTTCATTCGAACAGGGAATTCGATATGAACCCCCCTACAAATTTGTGAGGCGATGGAGGGCGTGTGCCGAAAGACTACATGCATGTGCGATTTGAGTGAGCGAACGGATGCGGACTTCGAGGAGCCCACGATGAATGAATCTGCAGGAGGCAACATGTGTGGACACGCGACCGAATGTGTGCCGCTCCTTCGTGCGATTTCTATTGGAGAGTCCCTCTCGACGCTCCCCGGTGTTCCCACGCTCGATTGGGCGGACCGGGCCGCCCGGGTGCTCTCGCACATCTCGGGTGCGTCGGCGTCGGGCGTGTGCTGCGTTTCGGTCGATGTCTCGGGCGGCATTGAGAGAGTGGACATGGTGGGGGCGTCCATCGCTGAGCGTGCCGGCGCGATTGGGGAAGAGCCGGGGACGCGGCGTGAGGCCGTCATCCGCAGTGCGCTCTACAACGCCGCCTCGTGGGGCATCCGCCTTCCCATCGCCGATGCCCCGGATGCGTTCCCGATAGAACGCGTTCTTGCCGGAATGCCACTCGCGGGGCTGGTCTCGGCCTTAGGCGCTTCACACCCCGATGAGGTTATTGTTTCGTTTGCTGTTGTGGCGTCAGCGGAAGAACGGCACGATTCCGGACCGTGGGTCCTGGTTGGGATTTCATCAGAGGATCCTGCACGAATCGAGTCTCCAATGGAATGTGCGCTCCTTGCGGCGGGCGTGGAGTCGATCGCGGCTCGTGCTCGACATTCCATCGGAGCCGGGCCTTTAAAGGACTCGGAATGGATCAGCCCTCGCGAGCAGGAGGTTCTCGAGTTGCTCCTGGCCGGATCATCGACACGAGAGATTGCCCAGTCCTTCGGGCGGAGTTGGCACACGATCCACGATCACGTGAAGGCGCTCCATCGCAAGACCGGCGCGAGCACCCGGGGCGAACTCATCGCGCGATGGTTCGGGCAGCCTCGTCGATCGTCCGACAAGGACAAGCGATTTTGCATCGACCCGCCTTCCGAACGGACTGTCGAGCCGAGGAGCCAAACGGGAGGTGTTTCGCCGGATCAACGTTCGGTCCGTGGCGGAGCCCGATGGCCCGCGCGTGCGGTCGGGCAATGAGCGTGATCGAGTGATGGCGGTGGGCAGATCTCGCGTGGACGCGGCGAATACACGCGGTGTCAGTTTCGCATGGCTCGTTGCTCGATATCTCGAGCCAGTCGCCGGGCGAGTTCGTCGTCGCGGGTCAATGGGACGGCATAGGTCGTGCTCTGGCCGCGTGACGCCGCCACGGGGTCGTACGCCTGCGACGAGAGCAGAATCGCCTGGCTCGAGGGCCTGAAGTTTCGGACATACGTCCGCTCCACGACGACCTCGATGGTCGCGACGATCGTGCCTTCAAAGGATGTCAGGTCATCGGCGGAGGCAACGGAATCCGCGGGCGAGAAGGTGATGCGGACACGCCGGGCCTGCTGCGCTAGCAGATCTTCGGCCTCCTGGGCGAGGGTGGATTGCTCGCGATCCCAGGGTGTCGCCAGGCCCGAGGTCTGCTTTGCGTCGGTCGAGATCACGCCCTCGCGCGAGTCCACGCGTTCGATGGGAAAGCGGAAGGCTCGGAGCGACTCGCGGGCGGCGTCGAAAGCCGCCGCGTATGACCCCGGGGTGATCGAGACTCGAGCACCGGTCGCTGTCACGGCAGTCGTTTCGGTGGCGGGTGTGGCGGGATGCGAGGCGCACGACGCCGTGAACGACGACATGCCGATCAGGTTGACCAGGCCGAGAAACGCGATCACGGGCGAGAGGCGTCCATGCATGGACAGAGCGTAGGGACGCGGTCCAAGTCGCACGGGCGGGCGAGGGCGTCACGCGAGGCTCTGGATCAGATTCCAGGCGTCGTTGACGTGGCTCTCGCGGGTCGTCGGGCTGGCGATGCACATGCGGAGGAAGAGCCGTCCACCCGCGGGTCGGGCCTCCTTGGGGAGGACGGCATGGGTCAGAAAGATCCGACGCGTCGCGTTGATCGCGTCGAGCAGGCGTTTATTGGCCGCGTCCGACTCGGCACCCTCCCCCCGGAGGCGGAAGCAGACGAGATTCAGCGTGCGTTCCTGGACGATCTCGAACCGGTTGTCGGCACGGAGGAGTGACTCGAAGAGGTTCGCGAGGCGGATGTGCTCGCGGATGTGTTGCCGCAGGCCTTCGAGGCCGTAGTGGCGCATGACGAACCAGAGTTTGAGCGATCGGAATCGGCGTCCGAGCGGGACGTGCCAGTCGCGGAACTCGATCGTCCCGGCGTCGCTGGCGGCGTTGCGCAGATACTCCGGCGAGATCGAGAGCGCGTCGGTCAGCGCCCGCCGATCGGCGACCCAGAAGGCGTCGTAGTCGAAGTTGGTCAGGAGCCACTTGTGCGGGTTGAAGCAGAGAGAGTCGACGCGGTCGATGCCATGGAGCAGATGGCGGAACTCGGGGCAGACGCATGCTGCGCCGGCGAACGCGGCGTCGACGTGGAGCCATGGATTGGCAATGGAGGCGGCACCCGTGCTCGTGATTTCGGTGACGGTCTTGATGGCATCGGCGATCTCGGCGATCGGGTCGATGGCGGTGGTCGCGGTCGTGCCCATGGTCGCGCTCACGAATGCCGGGATCAGGCCGGCCTGGATATCGGCGAGCATTGCTTCTCGCAGGCGATCGGTGCGGAGGCGGCAGTGCTCGTCGGTCTCGATGAGCCGGATGCGCCTTCGATCGTCGGCATGGCGCGCGAACCCTGCCACGATCGCCGCCTTGATCACCGACGAGTGCGCCTGGGTGGAGGTGTACACCGTGAGGCGGGACTCGAGATCGTCGGGCACGCTCGTGGAGTGCTCGGCGAGGGTTCGGATGATTCTGGCGCGTGCGGCGACGAGGGCCGTGAGTGTGGACTCGCTGGCGGTTCCCTGGATGACGCCGCCGCCGACGGAGCCTGGTCGATCGAAGCGGAACCGATCGGGGAGGCCGATGGCCTCGGCCAGCCAGTCCATCATGCGGATCTCGAGTTCGGTGCACGCGGGGCTGGTCGCCCAGAGCATGCCTTGGACCCCGAGCCCCGCGGAGAGGAGTTCGGCGAACATGGCCGGGGCGCTCGCGTTGGCCGGGAAATAGGCGAAGAAGTTCGGCGATTGCCAGTGGGTGAGCGCGGGGAGGATCAGTCGCTCAACATCGCCGAGCAGGCCAGACCAGGAGTCGTCATCGGTTGATGGAGTTTCAGGTGGTGACTCGGGAAGGCCGCGCAGCAGATCGCCCGGTTTCATGTCGGGCGTGACCGGGCGAGATTCGAGGCTCTTCCAATACCTCGTCAGTAGATCCGCGACGTCGCGAGCGCGATCCGGGAACGCCTCGGGCGCAAGGTGCGGCACACCGGCGTCGGACATGGGTCACTCCGGGAGTTTGTCCAGTTCCGTTCGCACGCGATCGCAGATCCGCGCGATGGTGTCCGAGCCGAAGTCGAACTCGAGGCCCGCGGCGGCGAAGAGGTCCGGGAGCGGCTTGCTCCCGCCCAGCGAGAGCGCCCGCATGTACGCGTCGATCGCCGACTTCTCGCCCTTCTCCAGCGAGTGGATCCAGAGTTGCAGGGCGCCGAGTTGGGCGATGCCATATTCGATGTAGTAGAAGGGCACGCCGAAGAGATGGAGTTGACGCTGCCAGACGAGTCGGCGGTGGGCGTCGAGACCCTCCCACGAGACGGCGTTGCCGAAGCGGTCATCAAGGGAGAGCCAGTGTTGCTCTCGTTGTGCGCGTGTGTGCGTCGGGTTGGTGTAGACCCAGTGCTGGAAGGCGTCGATCGTCGCGATCCAGGGGAGCAGGAGGATGCTCTTCTCGACCTGCATGCGCCGGTGGCGGGCGTGGTCCTCCTTGGACGCGTAGAACGCGCCTGGGGCGTCCATGTGCGGGAGCGTGAGCAACTCCATCGACATGCTCGCGACCTCGGCGAACTCGATGGGGCTGTGGCGGTACGCTAGCAGCGGCTCGTCCACGCAGAGCATGGAGTGGAAGGCGTGGCCGGCCTCATGGACCATGGTGACGACGTCGCGGACAAGACCCGCGGCATTCATGAAGATGAACGCGCGGCGGGAGCGGTCGCGCATGTACTGGTAGCCGCCCGGGGCTTTTCCTTTGCGAGAGTCGAGGTCGAGGGAGGCGCCGCCCGAGGGGCCATTGGTGTTCGAGCCGTCGCCCATCGTCGAGAGCATCGCGGCGAGGCGCGGGTCGAGCGCCTTGAACGTGGCGACAGATTTGGAGACAAGTTCATGGCCGCGTTCGAACGGGCGGAGGGGTGCGCGACCCTTGACGTCCACGCCGAGGTCCCACGGGCGGAGCGAGTCCACGCCGAGCGTCTTCTCGCGGCGCTTTTCCAGGTCGCGCATCAGTGGGACGATGTGGCGTTCGACGCCCTCATGGAAGGCGAAGCAGTCCTCGGGACCATAGTCGAAGCGGTGCTTGGACTTGAAGGCGTAGCCGACGTAGTTGGTGAAGCCCGCGTTCCGCGCGATCTGGTGACGGATCGCGATCATGTCATCGTAGATCTGGTGGATGGCGTCGGCGTCCTTGAGGCGTCGATCGGCGACGAGTCGCCAAGCGGCCTCGCGCACGCCGCGATCGGTGACTTCTTGGTAGCGGGCCATCTGCGGGATGGTCTGCTCGCGCCCGTCGAACTCGACCGACATCGCCCCGATGATCTGGTCGTACTTCTGGGAGAGGAGCGACTGCTTGGTCTCCAGCGGCACGTTCTCCTGGCGGAAGATCTCGACGTCGGCCTTGGTCGTGCGTACGAGGACGGCGTACCGCGACTCGTCGAGGGGGAACTTCTCGGAGAGTTCGGCCTGGCGCTTGTCGAGTTCGAAGAGTGCCGGGGAGAGTTTCGGGGCGATGGTCTCGATGTAGGCGGTGTACGCGCTCTGGGCGGCCTGGTCGTCGGTGCGGCAGGTCATGGTGATGTAGAGGTTTGCCCGTGATTCGCTGCAAGCGGCCTCGAGTTCGCTCCGGTCCACCAGCCACGCCTCGAGTTCCACGGCGGAGGCCACCGGGCGATTCTTGAGGATCGTGAGCAGCGGCTCGATCGCTTCCCAACGGGTCGCGTCGAGGTTCTGGGGCACGAACGAGGATGCGGCACGAGGTCGGGCGGCTTGGGTCATGGGCGATGATACACGCGGCGGGCGCATGAAAAAGGCCCGGTGTTCCGGGCCTTGGGGGGAACGAGTGGAGTTTACTTGAGCAGATCGGTCAGCCGCTTCTCATACTCCTTCAGGAGTTGCTCGGCCTCCTCACGCGTGCGGTTGAAGACGCTGATCGCGAAGTTGGGGTTGTTGCGGAGCATGTTCTTGAGTTTGCCCAGCGTCTGCTTGGCGCGACCGACGAAGGCGGCTCGCTGATCTCGAGGGGCGGCCTGGGCTGCTTCCATCTGCATCTGGAGCGACTGGAAGTAGTGATTCGTGAGGCGCTCGTCCTCGGCGGCCTGACGACGGAAGTCCATCTGGATCTTCTCGGACTTGGAAATGGGCCATGGCGAACCGGCGACTTTCTTCCCGACCCAGTTGAGTTCCTTGTAGCCCATGAGTTTGGTGAGTTCGTCGAGCGTGTCCGCCGTCCCTCGAGAGAACTTGATCTTCTCGGCCGAGCGGCAGTTGAACGTGAGGATCTCTCGCGGGCGATTCACGATGAAGTCTCCCGAGAGGTCGTCGTGGAACTTGACATTGCCGACCTCGTCGATGGTCGCCGACACGGGCTGCTGGATCTGCATGGCCCGCATGATGAGCGGGTCCCACCCGGCCTTGGCGCTGATGCGCTCCATCTGGACGAGCGACTCCTGGAGTTCGCGTCCCTCGACGGGGCGATCGAGCGAGCCGTAGAACCCGGTGCAGGCGCCGTAGTTGCCGCGGGAGGTGAAGTAGATCTCCTCGAGGATGTGGGAACTCATGGCGGCGGCGGAGATCGCGGTGTCGATCCAGCCGACGGTTCGCCAGCGAGACTTGTACTCGTTCTGGATGACGTCGACGATCTTCTGGACCTCGAGTCCGAACCCGCCGCCCGAGTGGACGCGGAGGACGAGCACGCCGGTCTTGTCGGTGCCGAGTTCTTTCTCGAGCGTCGGGATGGCGCGCTCGAGGATGTGGGCGACCATGTACACGCCCACCATGTCGCCGTTCTGTTCATCGCCGAGCGTCAGCACGAGCGCCTTGGGGACGCCGGGCATGTCGGTCGAGGTCTTCTCGTCGTTGGGGTCTTCCGCCGGTGCGGAGTCGGTGGCCTTGGGGATCGAGAGCGGCTGGGACTGGGCGAGCGTGCGCGGCGCGGCGTGGTCGGCGGCCGGGGCGGCGGCGTGTGCCGGGGTTGAGAGGCAGGCCAATCCCACAACGGAACCCAGCAGGCCAAGCCCGAGCATTCGGATCGAACGAGTGAGTGTGTTCATACAAGTCTCCGTTAACAGCGTTGGATACGTGTGTCAGTTCCGTCGATCCATCATCTGCTCGAGTTTGAGTTGCTCGATGATGGTCTGGAGTTGCGCCTCGGTCGGTGCGGTGGGATAGTTTTCCTGGGTGACGCCCTCGCCCCATTGCTTCCACAGGCGGCGGAGTTCCTCGAGTTTTCGGATGCGGATGCCCCGGGCCTTGGTGCGTTCGTTGTATTCGCCGGGCGCTTCGACCTCGACCTCGGTGAACTCCTGCCAGAGTTTCTCCATGCGCTTCACGCCGGACTCAAGACCCTTGGACCAGTTCGACATGATTCGCTCGGACTTCCCCTTGACAACGACGGCATCACGCGAGATGCCCATCAGTGAGAAGAGTTCGTTGGGGGTGTCCGCTGTGCCTTTGCTGTAGCCGATGAGGTTCGCCGTGCGCGCCGTCAGCGTGAGCACATCGTTCCCCTCGCCGCCCGCGCGCTCGTGGAGCGTGTCACGATTCCCTTCCGATCCATCGTCGGTGAGCAGTTCCTCGCCGGGGCCATTGGGAAGACGTTCCACGAGGACGGGCTTCCCGGCCTCGAACGTGACGCTGCACACGTGCTCGATCTTCGCCATAGACCGAAGGAGTTGTTCCGCGTACGGATACCCGCCCTGGATCGCCCAGCCCACGGCGTGCTGGAGCCGCAGCGAGATCTGCTTCTGGACCACGCGGTCGTGACCACGCATCATGTAACTCAGATTTCCCAGCCCGCCCATGCGTCCGTCGTGCGTGAAGTAGACCTCCTTGCACACCAGTGGGAGCAGGGCCGCTCCGCCCATGGCCTGCTTCACCCAGAACACGATGCGGGGTTGCTTGTCGCCCCACTCCGCGGGTATCTCGTCCGCGAAGATCGGCGTGATCGCCTCGGCGCGGAACATCTGGTTGAACGAGTGCTGATCGTTCGTGCCCTCACGGACGTCTTCCTTGAACGGTCCGCGCTGCCCCCAGTTCGCGTCGATCTTGAAGACGATGACCTCAGCACCAAGCTTCTTCGCGTCCTTGAGTGCCTGACGGATCGGGCTTTGGGAGATGTCCTCGCCAAACCACCCTTGCAGGTCCACCCAATAGACCTTCGTCCCCTGAACTGTGGTCTCCGAGGAGTCTGTCTCCTCCTCGGCCTCCTTCGCGGGGATGGAGAGATCCTGCGCCAAGGCCGGCGACGCGAGGGCCAGGCCCAGCGCTGTGGAGGCTGCGGCCAGCATCAGGCGGATGCGGTGCTTTGTGCTCAACGTCTTTCCGATTCGATCCATGGAGACCCCTCCAAAAAAATCTGTCGTATGTATCTCGGTATCAATCTCAGTCTTCGCCCGACGTGACAAATGCGGTGAGTTCAAGAAGGTTCCGACTACACCGGACTTCCTCGGTTGTTCCTACACATCAGATTCCTACTGAGAACCCTTTACCGCTCACAACTCCGAGCCGCCGGCCAATGACCGGCACCCGGCATGAAACGTACGCGCCACCGAGCGGTGACACGTGCTTGTCCAAAGTGCATGGACCAATTTCAACTCGACCCAAGTCACTTTGCGAAGATTTAGACACCCAACTGGCGGGCAAGTTCCAGGGCCTGGGCTCGATCCACTACACGGTCTTCGAGTTGTGCGTCGTAGATTTCGTCAAGTATTTGTTTGTATCGTGGTCCAGCCGGAATCCCCGCGGCGATCAGATCGTCGCCGGTCACTAATGGAGTCGGCGAAATCCCGCTTGGTGTCGCCGAGAGGCGCCCGTGCTCTGTTGCAACTGCCGCAGCAAGTTTGGCATGTGTTTGGTTTAGGAGCACGCATGCCGCTTCCATCACATTCCGCCCGGCGATCCGCTTCTGCTGGGCGACGCCGGCCGATGGCCAGATGTGGATCAGGTCGTGCCAGGTTTCCAGGATGTGGCGACACTCCTCGTGCTCGGCGTTGCTCAGGCAGAGTGATCGACGGAAGATCGGGCACGCCGCGGTGGGTACCGGGCTCGCGAGTCGCAGGTCCACGGCCCATGCCGAGAGCGCGAGGGGAAATGAGGCTGTTGGCGGAAGTCCGGTCAGCGTGGCGGGTTCGCCATCGAGCGAGTGATTCCGCAGGATTGATCGATCCAGTTCAAGGTCCGAGAGTCGGCGGGCGGCCTTGGCTCGAGAGGGGTGCGACATCATTCGGCGGATCTCGTCGCCGATGCGCTCGGCACTCACACCCACCAAAGACGACGCGTGCCGGCGGATCGCGTCGGCGGTGCGATCCTCGATCGTGAACCCCAGACGAGACGACAGACGTACCGCACGCAATGCTCGGAGGTGGTCCTCGGCCAAACGTCGATCGGGATCGCCCACGGCACGGATCACTCGGGCGCGAACGTCGCGAAGGCCATCGACGAGATCGATCACTGTTCCGCCGAGTGGCGATTCGGCGGCGGCCTTTGCGCGATCGCGTGCGAGCGGATCGAGGTAGAGCGCGTTGACCGTGAAGTCTCGGCGGGCGGCATCCTCGGCGGGCGAACTGAACGTCACCGCGTCGGGCCGTCGTTTGTCGGTATAGGTGCCATCGGATCGGAAGGTGGCGACCTCGACGACGGCGTGGTCGAGGCTCACGAGAACGACGCCAAACGCCGCGCCGACGAGGTTGGTGCGCTTGAAGAGGGACTTGAGCCGATCCGGTGTGGCGTCTGTGGCGACGTCGTAGTCGCTGGGCGCGAGTCCGAGCAGTTCGTCGCGCACGCATCCGCCCGCGAAGTACGCGAGATGCCCGTGGGCCGCGAGCGTCTCGACGATCGCCGTCGCGGCATGGCGGGCAAGGGCAGGATCGATCGGCGGTTGGGCCATGGCGTGGAATACAAGGCTGGTGCTTGCGGATCTAGTGGCAGCGGGGAGTGGCGTCCTTGGAGTTGTCCCGGGGCGCGAGCCGTGCTTCGTCGAGAAACTCCACACCCCGGCGGAGATGCGGGATCACGATCGACCCGCCCACGATGAGCGCGATATCGAGTGCCTCGAAGATCTCCTCGTCGCTGAGGCCCAGGGCGACGGATCGGTCGATGTGGTAGGCGATGCAGTCGTCGCAGCGGAGGACGGTCGAGGCGACGAGGCCCAGGAGTTCCTTGGTGGGTCCAGAGAGCGCGCCAGGCTCATAGGCCTGTCCATCGAGGCGGAAGAAACGCTTGGTGACGATCGTGCCCCCGGCGGGGGCGGGCGAGTTCGGGCCACGTCCTGCGATGCGTGCACGCTCATCGTCCTCGCCCAGAATGCGGCAGTTCATCTTGGACCTGTAGGCCTGGAACTGTTCGTATCGGCTCATGCCCAGAGGATATGAGTGGGCCGTCGCGTGTGTCGGCGTGTTCGTGATCACTCGTTGGCGATCGCGGCGCGGACTACTGTCGGTCGATGCGCATTATCGCGGGCGAGTTCCGCCGCCGACAACTCCACACGCCCAAGGACGCGGAGACGACCAGGCCGATCCCGGATCGAGTCAAGGAGTCGCTCTTTGGCATTTTGCGTGGGCACATGGAGGGCGCGACGATCTTTGATGCGTTTGCGGGGACTGGGGCGATCGGCTTGGAGGCGATCAGTCGAGGTGCCGCCCGCTGCGTCTTTGTGGAGCGCGACAAATCGGCGGCGAGAATCCTTCACCAGAACATCGAGATGCTCGGCGTTCAGGACCGCTGCGACGTGGTGGTAGGGGACGCGCTGGGACTTGGTGCTCTTTCTCGTTGCCCCAGGCCATTGACGGTCGCGTTCTTCGATCCGCCTTATCCGGTCGTGCGCGAGGCGCTTGGGTTTCGACGCGTGATGGAGCAGGCGGCCAAGGTGATCGATCTGCTCACGCCCGATGGCATTCTCGTCCTCCGCACGCCCTGGCCATTGACCCTCGCTGTGGCCCCCGAGGCCCC
Organism: Phycisphaerales bacterium; assembly: GCA_016699835.1. Classification (NCBI taxonomy): domain Bacteria; kingdom Pseudomonadati; phylum Planctomycetota; class Phycisphaerae; order Phycisphaerales; species Phycisphaerales bacterium. Next base: position 1,595,121 of record CP064987.1, on the reverse strand, counting down.
CGCCGAACAACCGCAGAGGAACCGACCGAAGCGGGACTCCCGTCGGAAGAAGTGGCGCGACGAGGAGGCGGAATCTCACCATGTGTCGCGCCACGTCGACGAGCCCGAGGGCGATTTCGACGGCGAGGCTCACGATCAGGATGCAGCCACGCCCGCCCCGGCACCACCGCGAGAGCCTGCCGATCTGCGGCTTGCCAACGCCGATGGCCCGGAGACTCACGTGTACCACCAGATGGCCGTTCACCTCTATATGAGGCCCCGCGGCGTGTGAAACTCGCGTGACAACACGCCTGTCGCCAGCCCTCCAATAATGAAGACTTGGACCTTTCGATGGCCGGCGTCAGCCGATTGGGGTTTGTTCGCCGCTCGTGGTGCCGTCGATTCCTCTGTGAGACACACATGAAGATGAACTGGTTGGCTCGGCTCGTGCGCCCCTCGGCGTTGGCGTTGACGATTGTCGTTGGTTTGGCACACTCGGCGGCGCTCCCCAGCGTCGCCCGCGCCGACGACCTCACCCAGGCGCTCCCCACCGACCCGAGCCTGGTCACGGGCCAACTCGACAACGGTTTGAACTACGTCGTCAAGAAGCACGCCACTCCTCCCGGGCGAGTCTCGCTCTGGCTCCACATCTCGACCGGCTCGCTCAACGAGACCGATGCCCAGCGTGGCATCGCCCATTACCTCGAGCACATGGCCTTCAACGGGTCGCAGAACTTCGCCCCCGGGACCGTCATCGACCTGTTCCAATCCCTGGGCCTCACCTTCGGGCAGCACCAGAATGCCTTCACCAGTTTCGACCAGACGGCGTACCAACTTTTCCTCCCCGATACTTCCGACGAGAAGGTCACCAAGGGAATGCAGTTCATGGCCGACGTTGCCACGAAACTGCTCCTGGTGCCCAAGGAGATCGATGCCGAGCGTGAGGTGATCCTCCGCGAGAAGGGCGCCCGCTCGGGCGCGCAGCAGCGCGTGATGGAGCAGATGCTCGATCGTCTCTTCCCCGGCTCGCGGATCGGTGTACGCCTCCCCATCGGGACCGAGCAGACGATCAATGCCGTTCAGCGCGAGGACTTCCTCGACTTCTACAACCGCTACTACGTCCCCAGCAACATGACGCTCTTCGTCGTGGGCGACATGGAGCCCGAGGCGATGGTGGCCCAGGTCAAGAAGGCCTTCGAGGGTGGCGAGAAGAAGCCGATCCCCCAGGACCTCGACGCGAAGGTGACCCCCGACGCCGCACCCCGCGCCGTCGTCATCACCGATCCCGAACTTCGGCGCGCGATGGTGCAGGTGGTGCACGTGATGCCCGCGCGAGCCCCGACCACCACGCTCGCCGGCGCCCGTGTCGAGTTCATCGATGCGCTCGCCTCGGGGGCTTTCGGTCGTCGCACCGGCAATAAGGTCTCCGCGGGTGAGGCGTCGTATCAGGGCGCGGACGCCGGCGTCCAGACCCTCTTCCGTGCCGCCACGCTGGCAATGGCCTCTGCGACGGGTGAGCCGGGCAAGTGGGAGGCGATGCTTCAGGACCTCTCGACCGAGATCGTTCGAGTTCGTCAGCATGGTTTCACCGAGGACGAGATCACGCTTGCCCGCGAGGAGATTCTCGCGGGGCTGGAGCAGGCCGCGTCGACCGAGTCCACGGCCCCCGTCCGTGCGATCCTTGGTCGCATGAACACCGCCGTCGAGAATGGCGAGCCGATCATGTCCGCGAAGCAGCAACTCGACATCGCCAAGGCAATGGTCCCGGGCATCACGGCGAGCGAGGTGTCTGAAGCCTTCCGCCGCATGTTTGATGGCAACCTGGTGTACTACGTCCAGATGCCGTCGTCGGGCGATGTCCCCACCGAGGCCCAGGTCCTTGCCTCGGGGATCAAGGCAATGAGCGCCGACGTCGCGTCGGAGACCGAGACCGCCTCGGCCAAGGTTCTGCTCGAGAAGATTCCCGTTGCTGGTGCCGTTGCGGAGACTGAGACCCACGAGAGCGCCAAGGTCTGGTCGGCGTGGCTCAACAACAACGTCCGCATGCACCATCGCTTCATGGACGATCGCAAGGACACGGCCCTGATCTCCATCGTGCTCTATGGCATGCCTCTGCGTGAGACCGCCGTCAACGCCGCGATTACGAATGCCGCGCTCCTCGCGTGGCAGAACCCCGCGACGGAGACTCTCACCAGCACGCAGATCCGCGACCTCATGACCGGCAAGAACGTCCTGGTCCAGGGCGCGGGCATGGCCGACATGGTGAAACTCATCGTCGCCGGCCAGCCCAAGGATCTCGAGAGCGGCCTGCAACTGGCGCACCTGCTCCTGACCCATCCGAAGATCGAGAAGCCCGCCTTCGACCGCTGGAAGGAACGCACCATCCGCTCGATCGAGGAGTCGCTCGTCGATCCCGACGGCATGCTCCGCCGCGTCGTCGCCCAGACGGTCTATCCCAAGAACGACTCACGCACCCAGCCCGCGACCAAGGCGCAGATCGAGCGTCTCACGCTCGAGGACGCCCAGGCGTGGCTCGAACAGATGATCGCGACCAGCCCGATCGAGGTTGGCGTTGTGGGTGATATCTCGCGCGAGCGGGCCGTCGAACTCGTGACGACCTACCTGGGCTCGCTCTCGTCCCATCAGCGCGTCACCAAGGACGCGTTCATGGATCTCCGGACGCTCCACTTCACCCCGGAGACGCGCAGCCGCGTCGAGGCGATCGACACCAAGACCGACAAGGCGTCGGTGATGGTTGGGTTCAAGGGTCCCGACGAGCGTGACCTGACCGAGGCCCGCCGCATGCGCCTCGCGTCCTCCATCATCTCCACGCGCATGATCAACACCCTCCGCGAGAAGGAGCAACTGGTCTACTCGATCAGCGCCGGCCTCCGCCCCGCGGACGCCTTCCCGGGCTTCGGGCTCTTCCTTTCCCAGGCGCCAACCGAGCCGAGCAAGGCCGACACGCTCCGCGCTCGAGTCATCGAGACCTACGCCCTCTTCGCCCAGGATGGGCCTACCGACGAGGAACTGAAGGTTGCCCAGGGGCAGATCCGCAACACGTTTGACGAGCAGTACCGCGAGCCCGCCTACTGGCTCAACGTCCTCGACACCCTCGATTACAAGACCACCACGCTTGATGACGTGCTGGGCGCGCCCGACGCGTACGCGAAGATCACCCGCGACGAGGTCCTCGAGACCTATCGAAAGTGGTTCAAGCGTGACGAGGTGTACAGCGTGATCGTGAAGCCGATCGTGCACACCGACGCGCCCGGCAAGGCCGAGTGATCGATCGACGGCTCGGCCGGAAACGGACGAAGAACCAACCAGGAACGAGCGTGGCACGGGCGACCCCCGTGCCACGTTTCAATTGAGTAACTCATCGAACTCGGCCGGTGATGTGAAATAGGTCCCAGACGACTCGCGCCCTACCTCAACTCGTGGGGCAGGTGTCTCGCCTGTCTCTACGTTCTCCTACACCTGATACGCGCGACCGCTCACCGCACTACGCCGAGCGACACCTTCTTCTCCAGTTCCGTCGTCGGCCTTGCGATCAGGTCGTAGCCATCGCTCCCCACGATCGCGCAGCGCACGAGTTCGCCTGGCACCAGCGCCGACCGCGACTGCACGTACGTCACGGCATCGACCTGCGGCGCCTGGAAGTAGGTCCGACCCTGGAAGAGCCGTCCGCCGTCGGTCACGCCGCTGGTCTTCTGGGCCTTGGCGCCAAGGGCGGAATCGATGAGCACGTCGAACCGTGCCCCGGTCGTGGTGGGGGCCTTCTCATCGAACTGCTCGGCGACGAAAGCCGCCTGCTCGAAGGCGAGGCGCTGCTGCAACTCCATCACCTCGTTCCGACGGCGTGCCTTGGTCTCCGGGGGCACGGCCAGTTCCGGATCGTGCTCCATCGTTCCCGCGACCGTCCCCTCCTCGTGCGAGTATTCGAAGACGCCGACCGCGTCGAACTGTGATCGCTCCACGAAGGAGAGGAGTTCCTGGTGGTCCTCCTCGGTCTCGCCGGGGAATCCCGAGATGAATGTGGTGCGGATCGCCATCCCGGGAATGCGTTCGCGGAGGCGTTCGATGAGCGCCTCCTGCTGCGACGCCTTGACGTGCCGGCGCATCTTTGTGAGCACGCGATCGCTCGCGTGCTGCAGCGGGATGTCGAGGTATCGATTGAGGTGCCCGTGCTCGGCCAGTTCGCCGAACGCCTCGACGATCGGCTCCGAGAAGTTCGAGGGATACGCGTACATCAGGCGGATCCATCCCTGCCCCGTGGTGTCGCGGACGGTGTCGGAGAGCGCCCGGAGGAGCGCGGGCAGGCCGCCGCCGTACTTTCCGTCGTGGTTCAGCCCGAATCCGATGTCGTCGCCATAACTCGTCGTGTCCTGGCCGATGAGGAGCAGTTCGTACGCGCCATCGTTCAGGAGTTCCCGCGCCTCGCTCACGATCTTCTCGAGCGGCTTGGACCGCATCTTCCCGCGGATCGAGGGGATCGTGCAGAACGCACAGTTCTGGTTGCAGCCCTCGCTGATGCGGAGATACGCGTAGTGGCGAGGCGTGAGACGCAGGCGTGCCGAATCGTCCTCGAAGTATCCGATTCCTTTGCCGTCCTTGCCGTGGACGGTGAGGCCGGTCGTCTTCAACCCGCGGTCCTGGGCCGCTCGGAGCGCATTCGCCGCGATCCAGTACTTGGGTCCATCAGGGCTCGCGCTCGGTGCCGCCTCTCGCGGCATGGCGCCTCCCGTCACGGCCTCGACGATCCGGTCGCGATCAAAGACACCGATGAGCGCGTCGACTCCGGGCGCCCACTCCAGGAGTTTCGCCCGATGCCGCTGGACCAGACAGCCCGCGACGATCACTCGCTTCAGGTCGCCTCGCTCCTTCGCCCGGAGCGCCTCCTGGATCACCGAGAGCGACTCGTCCTTTGACGCCTCGAGGAAGCCGCAGGTGTTCACGACCACCGCGTCGGCGTCGCCAAACCCTCCGACGTCCGGCTCGTACGAGATCGGCGAGAGCCCGGCTTCTGCGAGGAGCCCGAGCATCTTCTCCGAGTCCACAAGGTTCTTCGGGCAGCCAAGGCTCACCAGCGAGACCTTGCTGACAGAAGCATCGCCCTCGGCTCGAACCGCAGTGTTCTCAGTCGTTTTCGGCACGGGCAAAGTGTAGGAAGACGCCCAACCTCGCCAGTTTCAACCCAAACTCACACCGTCTTCCTCCCCATTCCTCAGTGTTTCTCGCCTTAGGCCGCGGCGATCCCTGCCGCGATCACGTCCGGTGTCATCCCCGCCATCGGATAGTGCTCGACCATCGCCTCCCCCAGGTGGCTGGGCTCGGCGATCACGAACTGAACCGAGTATCCCAGTTTCCACGCCGTGAACTTGAGAGCCCGGGGCAGGTGCTGCACCGTCGTGCACGCGAGGAGCCAGTCGCCGTCGAACTCGATGGGGAGTACGCGGAACTGCCACGCCTGGCGGCGATCGATCACGCGGAGGACATCCGGCTGCACGAGCCGGCGACGGGGATCGATGGGCGTGCAGAGTGAGGCGTATTGCTGCGCCCAGGCCCGCTCGATGTCGTCGACGTGGATGCCATACATCTCTTCCGCGATCACGCCGAACGGCCCGCCGCGCACCTTCTGGGCCGCCAGCACCTGGTCACGCTGCGTTGCCGTCAGGATGCCGTTCTGCACGAGAAGATCACCCAGGCGGATGGTCTGCCGCTCATGGTTGGCTGGTGCGGCTTGGGCCTGTGACTTCGAAGGGCGCTTGGCGGACGGGCTCACGGAAGGCTCCAGACTGTCCCGGTCAAGGGGACGCTCTCTCCTCGACGAGGCGTCCCGCGTGGCAACCGCGGCGTCGTCGTGAAGAGACCATCGGAGGTGAACGCGAGCTCCATGAGTGGGCATGTCGGGTTCGTGCGGATTCACGTTGCCCGACGCGATCTGGGCAAAGCCTCTCGGCGATGCCACGAATTCAGGGCGTGCGGCGTTGGCAAGAGGCGGATGAAAAAATAGTCGCGGGCGAGGTTGACGAATCGCGCCGTGTTTTGTATGTGCAATTCTGCCAGGAACCGGGCGTGACATCGGGGATGTCGAGACGAAGGTCGCCGACCAGTGATTGCACAGGAATCACTGACGAATGCATGAATTTTGAGCGGGTTCGAACTGAGTTCACGATGGCCGAGAGCGAGCCACGTGCCGTGCGATTCAGGCCTCGGCCGGCTCGATGGTGACCTTGAGCCCCTTGCTCCGCAACTGCTCCTGGTACAACTCCGCACGCTCCTTGTGCGTGACCAGGATCAGGGCCACGCCCGTGTTATGGGCCTCGAGTGTGACGATCGTCGACCGGGCCGTGTCCAGGGGCGTCAGTTCCACCAGCGAAATGACGACGTGGGGCATCTCGATCTCGTCGTCGTTGTGCAGCAGCACGCGGTACGGCGGCAACTGCTTCGGCGTCGGCTTGACCGGCGCGGGGCGTTGCGCCACTGCCGTCCCTCCCGCCCCCCCCGAGGTTCCTGTCGGAGTTGAGGGCGACGGATCGGGTGTGTTCTCGGTCGAGGCCATCGAACGAATCGGCATCTCTACGCTCCGTCTGGTCCCGAATCACGTCGTCCGGGCGGGTCCATCGTTCTGCTCGGCTCCGGGCGTGACAAGCCCCGGTCCAAGCGTCACCATATCTTTGGACCGTACTCATCCCAAGACCAGACCCCCAATGACCGCCCAACCCTCGATTCTTGTCGTGACCGGGGCTCATCTTGCGGCCGAGAACCGCGACCGCCCCATCGCCTATCGCCTCAAGAAGCAGATCGTCGAGCGTTGGGGCACGCGTCACGAGGCCCCCAACGAACTCGATCGCCTGGATGCGGTCGTGGTCTGCTCCGATCTGTGGTATCTCAACCGCGAGGAGTTGCGGGCGCTCCCCACCGTCAGTGTCGGCGGCCCGGAGGTCAACGCCCTCTCGGCCTATCTCGCCGACAAACTTCCCAGTGCTCTGGCGATCGATGGCGTCCTCCTCGTCCAGGCCGATGCCACGTTCGAGTCGCCGATAGCCGCCTGCTGGGGGATCGACGCGAGCGCCACCGCCCAGGCCGTCGAGGCATTCAGCGAGCGATACCTCGACTCGTTCCTTGATGCCGCGCTCGAGTGGTGAGTAAACCCGACGCGGCTCGCCACACGGATCTCGGCCGTGGCTACTTCCCCACGCAGAAACTGGCGAAGACGCGTCCCAGAATCTCATCGGGTGAGATCCGCCCGACGAGTTCGCCGAGGCGATCCAACGCGGTGCGCAGCGCGTCGGCGATCACCTCGGGTTCCGCGAGGTTTGCGCGTCCGGATTCTGTCACTCGCTTCGCGTCCATGAGCGATTTTCGCGCGTTCGCCAGCGACTCGCGATGTCTGGGCAGCAATCCACCGGCCCCAGACACAGCCCCCGTGATCGCACGGCGCGCAATCGCCGATCGCAATGCCCCGATCCCGTATCCGTCGATCGAGCAGACCGGAAACACTTCCTCAGCACCATGCGCGGCCGATGTCGCTCCTGCCCCGGGCGCGGCCACATCTACCAGCGTTCGCACCCGAAGCATTCGCTCCGAATCCACGCCTGGCGGCGCGTCGCGAAACCGACCGCTTGGATCGCACCAGAGCACCAGATCCGCGGCGGCGAGCGCCTCATTCGCGCGTGCCTGGGCCGCCTTTCGAATCGCTCGGCTCGCGCCGGCGTCCCGCGTGTGTTCGCTGCTCACCGCCGCCTCGCCGTCTGAGACCACGTCATCCAACCCTGGGAGATCGCACAAGTGCACGCGTCCACCCACCGGTGAATCGCCCGAGAGGTCCAGTTCCTCTTGAAGAACATCCCGCGTGGTATGGGCCACCGGCGACGCGACCGCGCGGTCTCGCCCCAGGAGCGCATTGAAGAGCGTCGATTTCCCTGCATTCGGCCTGCCCGCGAGCGCCACGACCGCGAGCGCGCCCTCACGCGATTTCGCTCCCACACCCGCAAGGTGTCGATCGTTGCCAGCCAACAGCGAGTCGAGCCGCCGGGCGAGGTCCGCGGGCGCGATCGCCACGACGTCCTCCTGATCCGTGAAGTCGATTCCAGCCTCGACCAGCGCCAGGAGCGTCGCGCACTCGTTGGCCATCTGTCGATACTCGCGCCCGGTTGCCCCGTCGAGGAGCGCTCGCGCCCCTTCGAGTTGCTCGCGCGTGCTCGCCGCGATCGTCGCCGCCACGCCCTCGGCCTGTTCCAGGGTCAGCCGACCGTTCAGGTACGCCCGGGCCGAGAACTCACCGGGTTCGGCGAGTCGAACGCCGTCGTGTGTGAGGAGCCACGCGATCACACGCGAGACAAGATCCTGGTTGCCCGGGATCTGCAGTTCCAGCGTGTCTTCGCCGGTGTAGGACGACGAGCCTTCGCCATGCGGCATTGCCAGTGCCAGCGCGGGAAGGTGCTGCCCGCGCTTCAACGGGATCTCCACCCGGTGCGTCCCACGAACCCGTGGCACGTGCAGGATCGAACGATCCAGCGACCTCGGGCCCGACAGGCGGATGATCCCGCGTGGCGAGCGGCCGAACGCCGTCGCGAGCGCGACGATGGTGTCGCCGGCGCGCACGGGCTACTTCTTGCCGCCACGGCGCTGGGTCTGCGACTGCATCTGCTCCATCATCTTCTTGCGTTCCTCGGCCGCCGCCAGGACGCGCTGCATGAATCCGCTGGGCTTCCCGGCGTCCTTCCCGCCGCCCTTCTTCTTCCCCGCCTCCGGGTACATCTTCTCGTATCGATCGATGTGCGACCGGATCCACTTGTTCTCGATGATCGCGAGCGTTGAGTTCGTCGCGAAGTAGAGCGTCAGGCCCGCGGGCGCGTTGTACATGAACAGCGGGAACATCACCACGCTCATGAACTTGACCATCTTCATCTGCATCTCCTGCTCGGGCGACGAGGCGACCGTCGGCGGCGAGAGATACTTCTGCTGGATGAAGAACACCACGCCCAAGAGCAGCGGGAGAATGTTGATCCCGTGGAACTCGCCCATCAGGCTGGAGAGCAGGGGCACGTGGATCGCCCTGCCGAACGACACCAACTGATCCGGCAGCGACAGGTCGGCGAGGAATCGGCTGAATGCCGTCCCGCTCGGGATGATCTTCTGGAAGAGTCCATAAAACCCCGCCTCGTGGCGCAACTGCACCGCGAAGTACAGGGTCGCGTAGAGCGCGATCCACACGGGGGTCTGCAGGAACATCGGGAGGCATCCGAGCATCCCCGTCGGGCTGATGCCCTCTTCCTTCCACAGGCGGGCCGTCTCCTGCTGGAGTTTCGCCCGGTCGCCCTTGTACTTCTCCTGCAGTTCCTTCTGCTTCGGGCCCATCTTCTGCATCTGCTTGCCGAAGCGCGTCATTCGCACCTGCGACCAGCGCGTCACCGGATGCAGCAGCGTCCGCACCACAAGCACCAGCCCGATGACCGCGAGCGCCCAGTCTCGCGTGACAAAGTCGTGGATGGACTGCAGGAGCGCGAGCAGCCCCGACGTGATCCATGGGAACGTGCAGAACGCGCACATCCCACCGATGTTGTACACCACCATGTCCTTCAGCGAGACGCTGTCGAGGAGCGGATCTGACTTGATGATCTTGCGGTCCAGGGGCCCCGCGTAGAACCCCAGCGACAGGTCCGCCGATGCCCCCGGCGCGATCGACATCGCGATCGAGTCCAGGCGGGCGCCCACCGCGATCGGGTCGCCGCTCTTCGTCGAGTATCCCGTGTTGTCCGCCAGCGGGAGGTACGCCCGATTGACGCTCTCCACCCACGGCAGCGCCTTCACGGGAGGGTTCGTCGGGTCAAAGGTCGGCACGACTGCCGCCCCAAAATAGTGGTTCGTCATCGACACCCACGACAGGCGATAGCCGTTGTCCATCGCCTCTTTGTTTGGCCACTGGGTCAACTCCAACGCGTACGCGCCGCTGGGGCCGATCTTGTCCCCCAGGAGTTTCGTGTGCGGCGTGCGGAAATCATCCGCCCGGACGTACGCCCCGGCCGGGTCCTGGACCGGTTTCAACAGGTACCCGAAGTTCATGTACCGCTGATCGCTCATGTATGACACGCGATCACGTTCAAGATCTGTCGGACCGATCTGATAGAACCTGACGCTCAGCGCCCGGCCCGACAGGTTCTCGACGCGTTGTCGCAGCGTCAGGTGGTACGACCCCATCGCCAGCCCGTATTGACGTGTGACTTTGAGCACGGGCGCATCCGATGCGTCCACGATCGTCGCCACGAACTCGCCGGGCTTGCTCGCGTCGAAACTCCAGAGTGGATGGTCGGGTGAACCGGAGAGCGCCACCGTGTGCCCGTCGATGCTCACGGCCAATGCCGCCAGAGGCGTGAGATACGACGGATCTCCACCGCCAGTCGTCGGCACGACGACCTCGTTCTGCACCGAGAGATGAACCTGTCGTTCGATCGTCTCGAAGTAGTCCGCGAGACGGATCCGCTTCACCCCCGCGCCGATGGCCGAGAACTCCACCAACGCCTTGTACCCTTGCGCCACGTCGGGTGTGAGATCGCCAAGATCCGCCGGCACGCCCTGCCCTGGATACTCGAGCGCTCGGTACACAGGGTTCGAGGTCGTTGGTGTGACCGCAGGGGCGGCGCTGGCCGTGGGAATAGTGGGTGGCGTGTCTGTGAGTGGAGTTGTCGGAGTCTTCGAAGGTTGGGGGATTGCCGTTTCGGTTGGAGTGCTGGCCGCGGCTGCCGTGCTCGTGGCCTTGGAAGGCTCGGGCGTTGTCGAGACGGCATCGGTCGGCGTCGGCACTGGTGCCGTCGTCTCACTCATGCTCTCACCGGGTGTGTTCGCGGGGGGACGCATCGCCTGACGGATTCCCACATACGCCAACGCGGCCAGCGCGAGCGCCACGACGGTGGGAACAAGGATGCGGAGCGTGGTGTTCTTGGGTTGGGGCATGGGTGGTGCAGGCTCGTGGCGTCTCACTCGTTCGTGAGCCGCGGGTGGTGCAGTCGAGTATTCCGGCGTCGGTCTCGGTCAGAACGAACGGTCATGGACTCGTGGCGACCAGAGTCCCTTCTCTACGTCCCTTTCAGCAGCCGATCCGCCAGGCGTTGCGGGAGTTCGGGAATCGAACGGATCTTGCTCGCCGTCGCCTCCACGTCGTACTCGACGCGGACGAACTCGGCGTGCGTTGGGTGAAGAATCACGTAACTGGAGCGGGGGTCGAAATCGCGGGGCTGACCGACCGAGCCGACGTTGATGATCGCCCGCTCGTCCGCCATGAACTTGTACCCGCCCTCGCCGAGTTCATCGGGTGGATAAAAGTCCGGCTCGTCGGTGAAGACGCCGGGGACGTGCGTGTGCCCCACAACGCAGATCCTGGGCACTCGCTCGAAGATCCCCTCCATCTTGTCCGGGTTGTTGATCGGATCATCGGGGAAGATGTACTCGTTGATCGGGCGCCGCGGCGAGCCATGGACCGCCAGCAGCGACCACTCCTCCCCCGACTCGCTTGCATTCCCGGTCCCCGCGACCGATTCGACCACGCGCACGCGCAAGCGGTTCAGGAAGTCGTACCGGCGCGCCCGCTTCTCGGCGTCGGGCTCGATCTCGAACTGCTCACGCGTCCAGAACGCGGACGATTCCGCGTCAATATTGAAGTTCGTCGGCTCGTAGAGCACGCCATAGTCATGGTTGCCCATGAGCGCCCACGCGCACCGCTCCTGCACGAGATCGACGCACTCCAGGGGGTCTGGCCCATAGCCGACGGTGTCCCCCAGGCAGATGATGCGATCGCACCCACGCCGCTCGATGTCCGCGAGCACCGCCCGCAGCGCGACGACGTTTCCGTGGATGTCGCTGATCACCGCCGTCGCCACTGCCGCCTCACGCCCTTTCGTTCGACCACCAACGACCTTCAAGCCGCTCCGCCCATCGATCGGACGGGTGCCAAAGGGATGATGCTAGCGACCACGCCTCGTGCCGTCCCTCGTCTTTACCCTCGCTGTTGCACTCGCCGCCTGCCAACTCGGCAGGCCCTTCCCGATCCGCCATGTCGTCGGCGGCAAGTACGCGTGTTGTCTCGTGAGGCGAGAGGCCCTGGCCAACCTCATTCACGGCACGGATGTTGTTGGGATTCCACCATCTCGGCCTTCTGCTCAACCCCGGGCGGCACCTGGCCGATGTTCTAGGGCCTGGAACCTCCCCGAGCGACATTGCCCGAGGAGTACCATGCCGCGAGACGATGCCAGACCTTGGTGCGTCTCGATGATCGGTCACTGGACGGGTCGAGAGGCGGCGGATCGCCCCTCGAACGCGCCCACCAGCCCCACGGAGAGACGCATGGCGTCAGCATCGGTGTCCTACCAACGAACCCGCGAGATGACGATCGACGAGCTCTTGCTCGAGAATCGCGTCGTCTTCCTCATTGGCGAGATCAATCACGCCTCTGCCGCACGACTCATGATGCAGATGCTGTATCTCGAGAACCAGAAGCGAGGGCAGGAGATCAACTTCTACATCAACTCGCCGGGCGGGGCCGTCGACGACACCCTCGCCGTCTATGACACCATGCGGTTCCTCTCCTCCCCAGTCTCCACCTACTGCCTTGGGCGGGCCTATTCCGGCGCGGCCCTGCTCCTGACCGCCGGCACCAAGGGCAAGCGGTACATGCTCCCTCACGCCAAGGTCATGATCCACCAGCCCTACGGCGGCGTCACCGGCCAGGCCGAGGACATCCGCATCCAGGCCGAGCAGATCATCAAGGCCAAGGCCGAACTCACACGCATCATCGCCAGCCACACTGGACAGCCCGTCGAGACCGTCCAGCGCGACAGCGAGCGCGACAAGTACTTCTCCGCCGAGGAGGCCGTCAGGTATGGCCTTGCCGACGAGGTGCTCACCGAGCCTCCGAAGTCCGCCTCGTCCATCCCCGGCGTCCGCTGAGTCGAATCACGAACACTCGCGAGGGGATGCAGAACCCCCGCGTTCGAAAGAAGGTTGACATGTCCGGCTATCTGGTTCCCATCGTTATCGAGAAGACCGCTCGCGGCGAACGCGCGTACGACATCTACTCGCGCCTGCTCAAGGACCGCATCATCTTCCTCGGCGGGCCTGTCGAGGACAACGCCGCCAACCTCATCGTCGCCCAGCTCCTCTTCCTCGCCAACGAGGATCCCAAGGCCGACATCCACTTCTATATCAACAGCCCCGGCGGCTCCGTCACGGCCGGACTGGGCATTCTCGACACGATGCGCTTCGTCCAGTGCGACGTCTGCACCTACGTGATCGGCCAGGCCGCCAGCATGGGCAGCGTCCTCGCCTGCGCCGGGGCCAAGGGCAAGCGATTCGCCCTCACCAACGCCCGGAATCTGATGCACCAGCCCCTCATCGGCGGCGTGCTCGAGGGCCAGGCGACCGACATCGAGATCGAGGCCCGCGAGATGCTCCGCCTCCGCGACCGCCTCTACTCCATCTATTCCGACGCCACCGGTCAGACCATCGATCGAATCACCAAGGACTGCGATCGCAATAAGTGGCTCGACGAGAAGGAAATGCTCGAATACGGCCTCATCGACAAGGTCCTCACCCGCATGCCGACTCCCATCGCCAAGCGCGAGAAGGACGAATAAATCGGCATCGCGCCCGGTCATTGTGCCGGCATGTTCATGAACTTACCCCAGGGGGCAGGCAGCACGCCTGCCCCTTTCTCGTTTCGTGAACTCGGCGTGCGACCCATGGCAGGCACCATGTTGCGCCCGCTCGCCAGATCCGTGCAAGAATCCAATCGGTCGAACCCAGTCTGCGCAAGTTTGACAGACGATTCGCGCCGAGTCGATTGGAGGGACGCATGCGCCGCATACACCCAACGCCGAACTTCTCACGAGTGGCCGCAACGCTCGGCCTGCTTGCGCTCGCCGCCGCCCTTCCCGCGTGCCGCATCAAGGGGAGTTCCACGCCTGCCGCCGAGAACGATCGCCTCCGCCGCGAGCGTCTCGAACTCAACGCGAGGATCGAGTCGCTCGAGAACCAGGTCGCCGAGCAGAATGCCAAGATCGGCGAACTCACCCGCCAGGGCCAGTCGCCACTTCCTGAGGACGTCCTCGCTGCGCTCCCGCGGTGCGCCAAGGTTGAGATCGATTCGTTCTCCGGCTTCACGCCGGCGCAGCGGACCATCCCCGCGACGGGCGCGACGGTCCTCGTCAACCCTGTTGATGGCCGCGGCCGCTTTGTCCAGGTTGCCGGCACCTTGCTCGTCGAGGCCTTTGTCATCCCACTCGGCTCCAGCGCCGACTCGGACAACACCATCCGCGCTTCCACGACACTCGGCCCCGCGCAGATCCGCGACGCCTACCGATCTGGCCTTGGTTCCACAGGCTATGAGATCGATCTCACTTTCGACACGCCGATCGATCCCATTGCCCGCGCCGGTTCGACGCTGCTCGTTCGGGTCGAGTTCCTCGATGCGATGACTGGCGAGGTGCACAAGGCTCAACGTCTCATCGATCATGCCACGCCGCAGCGAGCGACCAGCGCGGCTACCATGCCCCACGTGAACGCCATGCGCTGACCCAGGCACATCCATCGCTCCATTCGGATTGAGGCCCACCGACACCAGTCGGCCGCGCGTCCCGCGCCACGACTTTGGTTGTGGACGCCACGCCGCGTCCTGTGTCGGTCGATCGGGTCTCCAGTTGCCCAACTCAGCCTTCACGCCGATTCGATCTCAACCGCCGGAACCACGTCATGTCAGAATCGCACGATTCAGCGACACCCATCCCCCAGCCCGGGTTCATGCCCGCGGCCCGTGATCTCATCCGTCTCGCGATCCCCACCGTCGCGACGATGACCTCGTTCACGCTTATGCAGTTCGTCGATCGTCTCATGGTCTCGCGTATCGGGCCGGACCCGGTGTATGTTGGCGCGCAGGGCAATGGCGGGCTCGCGTCGTGGATGCCCATCTCGTTCATGATGGGCCTCATCACCGTCATCAACTCGTTCGTCTCCCAGAATCTCGGCGCGGGCAAGCCCGAGCGCGGGGCGGCGTACGCGTGGCACGCGATCTACCTGGCGATCCTCGGCTGGCTTGCGCTCATTCCCTACGCCCTCGCGCTCCCCACGCTCTTCTCGCTCCTTGGACACGAGGGCGAACGCCTCGCGATGGAGTCGTCGTACGCGCGCATCCTCGTCCTCGGCTCGTGCATCACTCTCAGCGCTCGTGCGATCTCACACTACTTCTATGGAATGCACAAGCCGACGATCGTCATGGTGGCCACCATCCTCGGCAACCTCACCAACATCGCGCTCAACTGGGTGCTAATCTATGGCCACCTCGGCGCGCCCGCGCTCGGTGTCACCGGGGCCGCGATCGCCACAGTCTGTGGGACCGCCGTCGAGTTCCTCATCCCCTTCGCCCTCTTCCTCTCGCCCAGACTCAACGCCAGGTTCCACACGCGCCGCGCGTGTCGCGTCGACCTCGCTGTGATTCGCGACATTTTTCGCGTTGGATGGCCGGGCGGCCTGATGTTCGTGAACGAGATGTTCTGCTGGTCCATCTTCATGATCGTGCTCGTCGGGGAGTTCGGGGAGGTGCATAGCACCGCCGGGTGGATCGCCCATCAGTACATGTCGATGTCCTTCATGCCCGCCGTCGGCATGAACGTCGCGATCACCGCGAGTGTCGGGAAGTGCATGGGCATGGGCCGCCCGGACCTCGCGGCGACGCGCACCTGGGTCGCCATCGCGATCGCCATGGTCTATATGGTCGCGTGTGGACTTGTCTTCGTTCTCTTTCGCCACGATCTCGCGGGGTTCCTCGTGAGCAAGGAGTCTGCGCCCGAGGTCAAGGCCGAGGTCGTCTCCCTTGCCGGCAAGTTCCTGATTGCCGCGGCGACGTTCCAACTCTTCGACGCCATCGCCATGACCGTGAGCGGTGCTCTCCGCGGCGCGGGTGACACCCACTGGCCGGGGATTGTCACCGTGGTGCTCGCGTGGACAATCATCGTCGGCGGGGGCGTGGCTGCAGTCACGTTCTTGCCGGATTGGAAGTCGGTAGGGCCGTGGGCGGCCGCCTCGGCGTACATCATCATCCTCAGCCTCGCCTTATTGGCCAGATTCCTGGGTGGGAAGTGGCGAACGCTCACACTTGTTCGGGAAATGGCTGGTTCAGACCCCTCTGCGCCTTGAGTCACGTCCCACGATTTCCTAGACTCCCCGCCGCGCTCCGACCGACCGCACTCCGCGTCCCCGGCCGTCGCGCACATCCATCCCACGACAGAACTTGGAGCGAACGAATGACGGGCAACGACCCACTCGATACCGTGATCGGCCTTTCCGAGCAGGTGAAGCGCGACACCCATGCCGCCAGCCAGCACCTCGCCACCGCGCGCGATCTCGAGACCAAGGGCAACCGCGAGGGCGCCGTCGCCGCTCTTCGCAAGGCTCTTGCCTCCGACCCGGAGAGCCAGGACGTGCTCTTCCGCCTCGCGTACGCGCTCGACATGCTCGGCGAAGAGGACGAGGCGATCGCGCTCTATGAGCGTTGTGTCTCGATCCCGCCGGCGCGCGTGAATGCGCTCATCAACCTCGCCGTCATGCACGAGGATCGCGGCGAGTACGCGACGGCCGAGCGGTATCTGCGTCAGGTCCTCGAGACGAACCCTAATCACGCTCGCGCGAACCTCTTCATGAAGGACATCCTCGCCGCACGCGACATGATCGTTGAGGAAGAGGCCGACCGCGACATCTTCAAGCGAAAGGCGATGCTCGACACGCCCGTGACGGACTTCGAGCTCTCCGTTCGTGCGCGCACGTGCCTCAAGAAGATGAACATCCGAACGCTGGGTGATCTCCTCCGCATCACCGAGGCGGAACTCATGGGCTACAAGAACTTCGGCGAGACGAGCCTCGTCGAGATCAAGAAGATGCTCACCGTCAAGGGTCTGCGCCTGGGCCAGGGCCTCGAGGACGCCCACCGTCTCGCCCGCCGGGCGCTCATGGACCAGTACCGCGGGACCGGGCAGGAGGCCCACCTCGGGCGCCCCGTGACGGACCTGAATCTCTCCGTCCGCGCTCGAAAGGCCCTCCAACTCCTGGGTATCCAGACCCTCGGCGACCTCGCCAGCCACACCGAGGCCGAACTCATGGGCGTCAAGAACTTCGGCGCGACCTCCCTCAAGGAAGTCATCGAACGCCTCACCGAGATGGGCCTCGCTCTCCGTCCAGTCGATGAATGATCGCCTAGTGGCCCGCCTCTCCAGAGGCGGGTTTCTACTTTCATCAACGGACACATGGAACCGCAAGGCCCGGAAACAATCCGGGCCTTTTTCATGGCCTCGAACACCACATCACCTCATTCTCGGCCCACTTCAACCGCTCGTTCGCGGCCTGTTCGTGACAACTGTCACACGCGTGTAAGCCCGCTCTCGCGAATCGGAACCCTTTGCCGATCTCAACGGTCAGAGTCTCTGTCGGGCACGCCCGGCAGATGAAAGGACCGATCGCGATGCCCAGTGATTCTCGCCGACTCTCGCTCGATCAGTTGAGTGTCGCCGCGCCATGTCCCGCCCGCTGGGATGACATGGAAGGCACCGAGACGAAGCGGTTCTGTGCCGAGTGTGGATTGCATGTCCACAACGTCTCCGCCATGACTGCCGACGAGGCCGCTGCATTTCTGGCTGCGGCAGTCGAGGGAAAATCTCACGGCGAGCGTGTCTGTGTGCGTCTGTTCAAGCGCGCCGACGGGACCGTCATCACCCGCAACTGCCCGATTGGTCTTGCCGCGATCCGCCATCGCGCGTGGGCCAATGGACGCCGAGTCGCCGCCGCGATCATCGTCGGCATCACAGGTCTTTTCGTTGCCGATCGAGCGCACGCCGATGGGAAGTTGAGAGCCCAGACTCGCTGGCCGGCGATGATCTCCTGTCGAGCCCTCAAGCCATTCTCCTGGATCTCCGCCAAACTCGGCAAGACCACCATTCCACAACCCGGGCTGCCCATGATGGGTGACATCGCTTTCGTCCCTCCACCCACCGACGTGGCCGCCCACGCCCGCGATCTTGCAGGAATTCCGCAACCGCCCCAGGCTCCACAGCCCGCTCCAACATCATCGGGCTCTTCGTGTGCCACAACGGAGGTTGATCAATGACGACTTCAATCGCTCGTGCAACCGCCGAGGCGTCGGCGTCCCCGGCCCCACGCCGATTCTCACTCGACCAACTCCAGATCACTGCTCCCTGTCCCGCGCAGTGGGACGACATGCAGGGCACCGAGACCAGGCGCCTCTGCGCCGACTGCAATCTCCACGTCCACAATCCCACGCGGATGTCCGAAGTTGAACTCGACGCCTTCCTCACCGAGGTTAGTGCGAAACTCCATGCGGGTGAGCGTGTCTGCGCCCGCCTCTACCGAAGGGCCGATGGAACGGTGCTTGAGCAGAACTGTCCACGTGGGCTCGCCGCCCTTCGCCAACGAACCTGGGCGGGTGTGCGCCGAGTCGCCGCCGTCGTCGCCCTCGCGATCACGGGAGTCTTCGTGGGAAATCGGGCGATCGCCGACGCGAAGATCCAATCGCAGGGCGGTTGGATGGGTGGCTGGATGGGCGCCCGAGTCTGCCGTGGGCTCTTGCCGTTTTCTTGGATTTCAACGCGCCTTGGCAAACCCGTCGTTCAGCCGGCACAGGTTCTTCTCGGGGGCGTGATCTGTCCGATCGATCCACCCGGCGATGAACAGGACCACGAGAAAGACCTTCTTGAAATCCCGCATGCTCCAACGCAGCCCGAGCATGCCGACCCGGAGGAGCGCTCATGATCCCCTTCGTCCTCGCCATCGCCCTCGTCGAGCTCGGCGCGTGGTTCTTTGGCACCTATTACGGCGCCGTCAATGATCCCTATGTCAGCGCCAGCGAATGGCGGGCGTTCTTTCTTCCCGTCGTGGCGCTCCCCACGGTGAGCGCCTGGATCGCCGCGGAAATTGCCGTGCTCTTCCGCCGTACCTCCCTCTTTGTGCGTCGAGAGGGGCGACACCAGAGCACGTGGCTCGCACGCCTCACCACACGCTTCGCATTGGGACTGCTCGCGGGTGGTCTCATCCTCGTCGTGGAGGGCGTCGCGCTCGCCATCAACGCCGAGACGATCAGCGACCTCTGGATCATGGGCCTCTGCCCCTTCCTCGTCGTCGGACTTGGCGTCGCGTTCTTGCCCCGATACACACCCGCCAAAGGCTGTCCGACGTGCGGCTATGACTGGCGAGGCCTCGACCGATGCCCCGAGTGCGGTACCGTTCACGCCAACGCGTCCAAATCGACGGCAGTCCCTTGCGGAAACGCCGCGAGCATCGGAACGGGATCACCACAACACCTCCCAGTGTGAGCGAAACAAGCCGCCGTCGCGACACGCGCGACTCCTCCCGTTCGGCCCTGTTCGCCGGTCCGCGTGAGCCATCGCCGGAGCGTCATCGTCCCTACCATTTCACACTGCGGGCGTAGCTCAGTGGTAGAGCGTCAGCCTTCCAAGCTGAACGTCGGGGGTTCGAATCCCCTCGCCCGCTTTCTCGAGATTGAACTCGACGGGTTCGAGTTCTCTCGGCCATGCCACGATCCGATCGTCGTGGCTCCTTTCTGACACATCCGGCTCGACGTGCGATTGTGAGTTGTGGAGTTCGAACTTCATTATCCTCTGCGACGTCATCGGCGAGTTATCTCTGTCTGAGCGTGGTTGCCGCCATCGTGGGCAACGCGAGACCGTGCTTGGGTGAACCCGTTCGGTGTGCACGATGAGTTGCCTGATGGCGACACTGGAATCCACACAAGGCGCTCGAACTTGTGAGAACCTCTACATCATTCAGAGCCATGCGAGGACTGACGGATTCCGCGCTCATCCGCGCTCATCCGCGCTCGTCCACGCACGTCCAGCAACGAGCGATCCAAATGGATGAATCTGCCGGGGAAACCCCATGCGACGCATGCCGACGCCGGGGCGAGTGATGACCGTGTTGATTTTTTCGTTGCACGTTGGCGCGCCAGTCCGCATAATCCTGCGATCACGTGGAACTTCGGCCGATGAATCTCCCGCACGGAGAGTTCTCGGCCGAACGACATCGCGACGGACGCGACGGCACCAATCCGGCTTGGCGACATGCTCGTCAGGCCACCCACGCATGGTCTGCACACGCAGGCAAAGACACGACGCGAAGGAGCGCAAAGCCATCAACCCCTATCCAGTGCCATCGCCCCATCCCCATCCATTCGGGGAGCAGGCCCGCGCTGAAACCCCGAGCGGCGGTCGCGCCGACACCACACCATGACCTTCCTTGCCACGAGTCTCCTCTCCGGCACGCTCGCGATCGTCCCCGTCGCGGCGCTCGGCATCGCCATCACTCTGCTTCTGCGCCGACGCTTCGAACTCAAACGCTTCGAGCAGAGCCACCGTGCCCGTTCCGAGGCGATCCAGAAGGGAAGCCACAAAGCACGGCTCCTCCACCCCGACATCGACCTCACCAAGTGCATCGGCTGTGGCACGTGCGTCAAAGCTTGCCCGGAGGACGGCGTACTCGACCTCCTCCACGGTCAGGCTGTCATCGTTCACGGCGCACGCTGTGTCGGGCACGGGCGTTGCGCCGACGTCTGTCCCACGGGCGCCATCGCGCTCACCTTCGGTGATCTCACGGATCGATCTGACCTTCCCGCGATCGACGAGAACTTTGAGGCTGTCGGTGTTCCCGGGCTCTTTCTCGCCGGTGAACTCACCGGATTCTCTCTCGTCCGCACCGCCACGTCGCACGGTGCGACGGTTGCCAATGCCGTCGCTCAGAGGCTCGAGGACTCGCTTCCTTTGAACGAACCCGACGTGGTCGATCTCCTCATCGTCGGCGTCGGGCCCGCCGGTCTCGCCTGCGCCCTCCGCGCCAAGGAACTGGGCATCAACTACCTCGTCATCGAGCAGGCCGACAAGATCGGCGGCACGGTCGCGGCGTATCCACGCAAGAAGATGGTCATGACCCAGCCCATCCGCCTTCCCCTCCACGGCACGCTCGCCAAGTTAGAGTACATGAAGGAAGACCTCGTCGAACTCTGGAACAGCCTCATCGGGAAGCACGAGGTTCCCACACGCACCGGCGTCCGCCTCATCGATGTGATCCGGGGCGACGACGGCGTCTTCACCGCCAAAACCAGCGATGGGCCCATCCGCGCGCGCAACGTCTGCCTCTCCCTCGGACGTCGCGGGACACCCAAGAAACTCGGCATCAAGGGCGAGGACCTCCCCAAGGTCGCCTACAGCCTCCTCGACGCCGAGTCGTACAACTACAAGAACATCCTCGTTGTCGGCGGCGGCGACAGTGCCGCCGAGGCAGCGGTCGGGCTCTCCGAGCAGGAGGGCAATACCGTCACCCTCGTCAACCGCGCCCCCGACTGGACGCGCGTGAAGGCCAAAAACGAGGCGCGCATCAACAAGGCCGTCCAGTCCGGGCGACTCAACGTCCTCATGGAGGCCAACACCCAACTCATTGAGCCCGAGTCCGTCGTTGTCCACCGCACCCTCGGCGACCGCATTGAAGAGGTGAAACTCCTCAACGACGACGTCTTCATCCTCATCGGCGGCGACCCGCCATTCGATCTCCTCAAGCGCGCCGGGGTCTCCTTCGACCCCAAGATGCGCCCCGAGACCGCCCCGGTCGCCGACAACACCACGCCCCTGCTCTGGGCCACAGGCCTTCTTCTTTTCCTCGCGATCGCCATGGTCCTTTGGGGCGCCTACCACCTCAACTACTACACCGCCACGCTTGCCGAACGCACACTCAAGGACGTTCATTCCATTCTCCGTCCTTCGGGCAAAGTCGGCGTCTCCCTCGGCATCATGGCCGTGCTCCTCTTCGCGTGGAACCTCACCTATCTCGCGCGACGCTCTTCCAAGGTTGGTCGATTCCTCCCCGGCTCGCTCCGGTTCTGGATGGGCTCGCACGTCTTCACCGGTTTCGCGAGTTTCTTCTTCGTCATGGTCCACGCTGGATTCATCTACCGCTTGACGGTCGGCGGCTTTGCCATGCTCTCGCTCGGGGTTGTTCTCACGGCGGGGCTCGTTGGGCGATACTTCTACTCCATCGTGCCCCACGCCGCCAACGGGCGCGAGATGCGCCTCGATGAGGTCCGCGCCCGCCTCACCAACCTCGCTTCGACGTGGGAGAAATCCAGCCGGGGCCTGGGTGACTCCGTCCGCGCGCGCGTGGACGCCCTGGTCGCCCAGGATCGCTGGCGCCCCACCCTCGTGGGACGAGCGTGGCAGATGCTCGTCTCCCACTTCCGGATCCGGCGTGCCTTGCGCGAACTCCGCCACGACCCGGCCTTCGAGGATGTCCCCGAGAGCGAGCGCGTCGAACTCCTTGACCTTGCCCGGCGGTCCTTCCGTCTTTCTCTCCAGATCGCCCACTATGAGGAGATCCGCGCCGTCCTTGGCACCTGGCGCTACGTGCACGGCTGGCTCGCCCTGCTCATGGTGCTCTTCGTCGTCGCCCATGTCATTACGGCGATCCGCTACGCGAGTCTCGACCTCCCCGTGCCCCAGTCCTGGATCCAGCCCGAGTCCACGTCGCGCTCGGCCAACGTGGAGGAGACGCCCTGAAACACAAGGCCGTCTCCATCTCGATCGCCTCGTTCACGCTCCTCGCCGTCGGTGCCGTCGCGTGGTGGGGCTTCCAGCAGCGCACCAGCCCCGGCCCGCTCCACCCCTCTCACGCGAGCGTCAAGGCGCTGCAGGGCAACCGCGGCTGCAACGCGTGCCACGGCAGCGGCGCCATCATCGCCAACGCCTCCATGGACACCGCGTGTCTCGTCTGTCACGAACCGATCGAGAAGCAGATCATCACACGCTCCGGGATCCACGGCTCACTCCAGAAGCCCCTCGACCGCGCCTGTGCCGTCTGCCATCACGAACATCTGGGCGGCAATGTCGCCCTCGTCTCTGATGCGGCGTTCCGTGAGGTGGGCGTTGTCGATCGCGAGATCTATGACCACTCGCACGTCGGCGGCCTTTCCCTCCAAGGCGCCCACGACCGTCTCGAGTGCACGAAGTGCCACGCTAATGCCAAGACCGAGTTCCTGCGGGAAGGCCAGAAGCGATTCCTCGGCCTGGATCAAACCTGCACCACTTGCCATGACGACGTTCACAAGGGCGAACTCGGGCCTAACTGTGCCGAGTGCCACGGGCAATTGGAGCCGTTCAAGAAAGCGCCGCTCTTTGCCCACCCCGAGACTTTCCCGCTCAACGATGGGCATTCGGGACTTCTGTGCAGCCAGTGTCACTTCGAGCCCAAGGTCTATACGGGTCTCACCACGATCTGCGCCGACTGCCACATGGGCGACTTCGACAAGACGACCAACCCGCCCCACGCCCTTGCCGGCCTCTCGACTACCTGTGTCGATTGCCACAACACTGTCACATGGGACACAACCACGTACACCCACGCGGCGACCTTCCCCCTCGTCGGCGCGCACGACGCGCTCCGGTGTGCCGAGTGCCACACCGAAGGTCCGAAGCAGGATCGCACCGTCGCGTTCAACACGTCCCATTCCTGCGTGGCCTGCCACGAGTCTCCGCACCCCGCGTCCATGCTCGACGCCGTTGCTGCATTGACGCCCGGATTGGATACGTGCCAGGTCTGCCACGAGGCCGGCGACCGCTCGTGGTCGCGATCCATCTCGCGTCTTTCCCCCGAGCTGCACAACACCACGGGCTTCTCCCTCGCCAAGCCGCACGACACCCAGGCCTGCGTCGAGTGCCATGTTGGCATTGACGAGACCCGAGCCGAGAAGCCGCCGCGCCCGACGTGGAGTGTCACGTTCCAGAAGCGGGCACAGAACGATTGCGAGGCCTGCCACAAAGATCCGCACGACTCACAGTTTGCTGCCGCTCCCTACGAAAACCGCTGCGTCACCTGCCACGCGATGGACGCCTTCTTTCCATGTCACTTTGACCTCTCGATGCACGAGAAGACCAGATTCCCGCTCGATGGCTCGCACCGTGCCGTCGCCTGCGCCGCGTGTCACAAGGTCGAGAACGACATCCGCAGGTTCAAAGAAGTGACCATGGTCTGCGCAGACTGCCACGAGGATGTCCACAAGGGCAAGTTCGATGCTGAGGGGCTTCCGGTCACCATCGCGGGCAAGACCGGCTGCGCTCGATGCCACACCACGATGGACTTCCACGACATCACATGGACCGTCGACCAGCACAAGATCTGGACCGGCGAGGCCCTTACGGGCAAGCACGCCCAGGCCGCCTGCAACGACTGCCACCGCCGCGACCCCGCGCCGCGAGGTTCGCTCGCCGCATTCAAGCCCGCTTCCAAAGCCTGCTCAGATTGCCACGACGACATCCACGCCGGCCAGTTCGCCGTTGAGCGCGTCACCGACTGCGCCAAGTGCCACCAGAGCACCGACACCTTCAAGACCCTTGTCTTCGACCACCAGCGCGACTCACGCTTCGCTCTCGACGCCGACCACGCGAAACTCGACTGCATCGCCTGCCACAAGCCCGTCGAGTTCTCGGGTCGATCCATCGTCCGATACAAGCCTCTGGGCGTCGAGTGTGCCGACTGTCACGGCACGCAGTTCGACCCCAACTCGCCACGACGACGTCGCGAACCGAATCGTCCCATAGGAGGCAACCCATGACCCCCACTCGAGCCACCGCGTGGTCCGTGGCGGGAGTCCTTGTGTGCACCGCCGGCCTTGCCCTCGCGCAGGACCAGCCCGCCACCGCTCCACCCACACCCGCAACCACCGAGCAGCCAGGCCCGCAACCCGAGTCGCAAACGCAGCCCGAAACCAGGCGTCTCGACGTCACCGTGACTTCCGTTTCCGGCTCCAGTGTCTACATCGACTCGGGCCGAAGTGCCGGCATCGCCATCGGCTCGCGCATCGTCTTCATTCTCAGCACCGGCGAGCGCATCGAGACCACGATTGCTGCCGTTACCTCCAACAGCGCCCGCGCCGAACTCCCCGAGGGTGCAACGCCTCCCGCGATCAACGACCATGCCGAAGTCCTAGTAGACGTGGTTCCGGAATCCGCGCCCACTGACACGACCAAGCCAGCAGCGCCAGAGCATCCCCCCTGGCAACGTCAGGAAGGCCCGCGCACCGCCGACACACCTCTGCTCGCTCCAGCCTTTTCCACGCCGCCGAAGGATCGCCCCACCACGATTCGCGGGCGATTCTTTACTATCGCGAGGATTACCAACGACCTCGAGAACGACCAGAACTACACCTACTTCCGCGCCGGCGCCTTCGTCGAGATCAACAACCCGCTCAAGGATGGCGGACGACTCCTCTTCGAGGGCGACGCCGACCTCCGCTCACGCGGCTCCATCGGTGACGACGGCACCGATCTCAACGCCCGCCTCCAACGCCTCAGTTATGCCTGGGGCACCGATCAGCACGCGCCGTACCGAGCCGAAGTCGGCCGCTATTACTCCACGTCGCTCCCCGAGCTCGGACTCATCGACGGTGGTGAAGCAGCTATTCGGTTCCAGAACGGTCTCAGCGTCGGCGCGGGTGCCGGGCTTTACCCGATCGCCGTCAAAGACAGCCTCTCCACCGACGATTACGGCTTGCATCTCTTCGCCGATTACGTTACAGATGCTCCCAATGGATACGTCCAGGGCACCGTCGGTTTCCAGCAGACCTGGCACAAGGGTGAACTCGACCGATCTCTGCTCATACTTCGGGGTGGCGCGAGGCCGCTCGCCGATCTCAACATCTTCGCCTCTGCCCTCATCGACTTCTACACCGGCGAGGACACGATCAAGTCCGGCCTTGACCTCACCCAGTTCGTCACACAAGCCTCCTACACCATCAACCCCAAGACCGGCGCCACGGCCTCTTTCACCCACACCTCCTGGCCCGAACTCAAGCGGGAGGAATACGCCCTGCTCCCCACGGACCTCATCGATAATGGACACGTCGAGCGACTCTCCGCCTCCATCTGGCGCAAGGTTACCAAAGAGTTCCGCGTCACCGCCCGCGCCAACTACTGGATGGACCAGGACCGCGACGGCAACGGCGCCGAACTCAGCGCCGACTGGGCGCCACAGGGCGCGAACAACACCTCCCTCTATGGTGCCGTCTACTACGACTCATCCTCATTCACCACAGGCGTTGGCGCGCGACTCCAGGCACGTCGCGATGTCGGGTCCGTCCGTGTCTTCGCCGGCTACGAGGTCTTCTCGTACTCCACCGACACACTCACCGGAGGGTCTTCCGACTACCTCCGCCACACACTCCGCGCCGACGTCAACTGGTCGCGCGGCAAGTGGTACTTCGACGTGGACGCCGCGTACAACTTCGGCGACCAGGAACAATCTATTGAACTCGGCGCCTATGTCCAGTACAGGTTCTAGAGGGATCGAGATTGCCATGCGGAGCATGCGCTCATGAAACGAACCCACAAGATCCTCCTTGTCGTCCTGGTCGTCGCCTACATCGCGGCGTGCCAGACGCTCGTCCCGCGCAAAGGCTGGAACAAGAGTTACGGCCCCGTCGTCCCCCACGACACCTTCCCCGCAGACTGCTCCCTCTGCCACGAGGGCGGAACCTGGAACAAGATCAAGGACGATTTCCAGTTCGATCACGAGCGAGAGACTGGCGTCCCACTCAACGGCGCCCACGCGAGCGCCCAGTGCCTTCTCTGCCACAACGATCGCGGGCCTGTGCAGCAGTTCTCCGCACAGGGTTGCGCCGGCTGCCACCAGGATGTCCACCGCGGACGCCTCGGGGCTACCTGCACCGACTGCCATAACGAGACCACCTGGCGACCCAAGGACGCGATCGCCCAGCACAACCGCACGCGCTTCCCCCTCGTCGGCGCCCACGCCTCGATCGATTGCACGCGCTGCCACCCCGGCGCCGCCACCGGCAACTTCGAGCAGCCCAGCGTCGCCTGTGAGGCTTGCCATGCCGGCGACGCCACACGCTCCACGACGCTTGACCACCTCGCGCAAGGCATCACCGATCGCTGTGACCGCTGTCACACACCCGTCGCCTGGCTCCCCGCGGGCTTTGATCATCCGCAGACCTTCCCGCTGACCCTCGGCCACGCGGGTATCTCGTGCTCGACCTGTCACACCACGCCGGGCACCTTCACGGGCCTCTCCACCGACTGCGCTTCCTGCCACCAATCGGACTTCCAGGCGACCACCGATCCCAACCACCAGTCCGCCAACTTCTCGACTAGTTGCCTCCAGTGCCACACCACGCTTCGCTGGCAGGGGGCCACATTCAATCACACCGCCTCCTTCCCGCTCACGCTGGGGCACGCGAACCGTCGCTGCTCCGAATGCCACACCACCCCGGGCAACTATGCCGGCCAGTCTCCTGTGTGCTCGGCCTGCCATCTCGACAACTACCAGGCGACCTCCAACCCCAATCACACCACTGCCGGGTTCAGCACCAACTGCACCGACTGCCACAACACGCTCCAGTGGCAGGGTGCGAACTTCACCCATCCCTCGACCTTCCCGCTCACTCTCGGGCACGCCAACGTCTCGTGCACCGCGTGCCACACAACGCCGGGCGTGTACACCGGGCTCTCCACCACGTGCTCGGCCTGCCACCTTGATAACTTCCAGGCCACGACCAACCCCAACCACCAGACGAGCGGCTTCAGCACCAACTGCACCGAATGCCACACCACCCTCCGCTGGCAGGGCGCCAGTTTCCAGCACCCCTCTACGTTCCCCCTCACCAACGCCCACGCGAGCGTCGCGTGCTCCGCGTGCCACACCACCCCGGGCGTCTATACAGGCCTCTCCACCGCCTGCTCGAGTTGCCACCTGTCCGATTTCCAGTCCACGACCAATCCCAACCACCAGGCCGCCAACATCAGCACGAACTGCACCCAGTGCCACAGCACCATCCGTTGGACGGGGGCTGTCTTCCCCCACACGCCCTCGTTCCCGCTGACCAATGGGCACGCCGGCCACTCCTGCACCGCCTGCCACACCACGCCGGGCGTCTACACAGGCCAGTCCGCGGCGTGCTCGTCCTGCCACCTCGACGACTACCAGCGCGTCACCAACCCCAACCACGTCACCAGCGGCTTCAGCACCAACTGCACCGATTGCCACAACACCATCCAGTGGCAGGGCGCCAACTTCCAGCACCCATCCTCCTTCCCCCTCACCCTCGGGCACGCCGGCGTCGCCTGCGTCCGGTGCCACACCACGCCGGGTGTCTACACCGGGAACTCCACGGCCTGCGCCTCGTGCCACACGACCGACTATCAACAGACCACCAACCCGTACCACCAGGCCGCGGGCATCAGCACCAACTGCGTCCAGTGCCACAACACCGCCCAGTGGCAGGGTGCCACCTTCAACCACACCAGCGCCTTCCCCCTCACCAACGCCCACGCCAATCGCCAATGCACCGACTGCCACCGCACGCCGGGCGTCTACACCGGCCTCTCGCGAGACTGCGTCTCCTGCCACCTCCCCGCCTTCCAGTCCACCACCAATCCCAACCACGTGTCGGCCGGGTTCAGCACCAACTGCACCCAGTGCCATACCACCATCCGATGGACCGGGGCCGTCTTCAACCACCCAGCCTCATTCCCGCTCACCCAGGGACACGCGAATCGCGCCTGCTCGGCCTGCCACACGACGCCCAATGTCTACACCGGGCTCTCCACCCAGTGCTCCTTCTGCCACCTCGACGACTACCAGGGCGTTACCAACCCCAACCACGTGTCGGCCGGGTTCAGCACCAACTGCACCCAGTGCCACACCACTCTCCGATGGACCGGTGCCGTCTTCAACCATCCGGCGTCATTCCCCTTGACCCAGGCCCACGCCAACCGCTCCTGCTCCGAGTGCCACACCACCCCCAACGTCTACACCGGCCTTTCCACCCAGTGCTCCTTCTGCCACCTCAACGACTACCAGGCGACCACCAACCCCAACCACGCCCAACTCGGCTACCCCACCAACTGCACCACGTGCCACACGCCAACACTCTGGGCCAACGCCACCTTCAACCACCCCAGCGTCAATCGCAACCCGGGCGGACATCGAAACCTCCGCTGCGTCGATTGCCACACCGTTCCGGCGGCGACCCCAGCGTACTCATGCACTCATTGCCACGAGCACAACCAAACTTCTATGGCCAACGAGCACCGCAACCGCCAAGGCTACCAATGGGTCAGCTCCGCCTGCTACAACTGCCATTACTAGTCTTTCGTGCGATGTGCAACGTTCGGTCCGCTACATAAATCCATGTTGGCCGGTTGGTGCGAGAGATTCGATGCCCAAATGGTGTCCAGGAGCGAGAAGTGCGACGCGCCACAGGTCGCGGCGGGCGTTTCGGTAGACGTCGATTCGCGTTCCTGGAGTTCGGTGATTGTGCCGCCAGTTTGTTTGACGATCGGGTAAGGCCCGCACATTCCCGGGGCTCACCGGCGGATCAAACTCCGCATCGAAGCGCTCCGTCGCCAGGAGAGTTGCCGAGTTGCCGTCGATCTATCCAGCACGCCCTTGTGCGCGTGCAGTCGTGGGCAACCCCACCCACTCGATTCCGTGTCGAACTCACCACCAGTCCCCAACGCCTGTCCGGGGACTAACCTGTCACAGTCACAGGAACTCTCAGCGCCGCGATACCCCCGCGTTCTGTATCGGCCAACCACCAGGAAGGACCGCCCATGACCAGGACAAACCCCTCTCTCCGCCTCTATGACGAGGATGCCGAGCACCTCATGCTCTCGGATCAGGCCAGCGAGCGCGTCACGCTCCTGCCCATGGGCGAGTCCCGCGTCGAGCGCCCCGAGGACGTCGGCGAGCGCATCCGCATCCTCTGGGGCCAGGAGATGCTCCGCGACCTCCTCGACGGTCGTTACCGCACCATGATCTGTGGCGTCAACGACCAGGACAACAGCCGGGGCATCGTCTCGCAACTCTGCGACCTCGTCTCCGCAAGCCAATGGACCGCCGCCTCGGTCACGAGTTACGCCCGCATGTTCCAGGGCTCTGTCGCCACTGTCGCGGGTGGCGACAAGGAGCCCTACATCCTGAAGTTCGACCTCGACAGCCTGCTGATCCTGGGCATCCTCCGTCCCAGGGGCCGTGACCACTTCACCCTCCACGACCTCTCCCGGGGCTTCAAGACCATCGCCAAGATGCTCCGCGATCGTCGCGAGCGTTCTCCGGTTGCCTCCGTCTCCTTCCTCAACGCCCGGGCGAATCGACTCGAGGGCGCCGACGCGAAGGAGCCGAGTTTCGAGAGCGTCCTGCGGACCATGTTCGACGCCGGGTTCCGGGGCGATGTCTTCGCTCCGCCCGCGATGTGGCGATACGGGCATATCGGTGTCTATCCCAGTTATCCCTTCCCCGAAGGCCTCGAGCGCATGCGCGGCGGCAGCAGCTAACCCGCCATCGAATCCTTCAATGAAAACACGCGGCATTCTCACCGCGTGTGTTCATGGACTCCAACATTCATTTTGCGCAGACGCCGAGTCGCGACGAACTCAGTTCGCCCCCTGCGGCTGGTTCAGCAGGATCGGTGGCTTGAACTCCGCCAGCGTCTCTCCACCGATGCCCAGCGTCTTCAGGTTCACGCCCCGGCTCACCCGGAAGATCAGCATCAACTTGTCGTTCGGACGGCTCTTGCTCAGTCCGGGCAACTCTCGAAGCGACATGATGGGCCGCCCGGGGTCGTAACTCACCGTCTTGCTCCCGTCGGCGCTGTTCTCGTAGACGTATCCCACCGGCTCATACGTCGTCCCGTTCGAGTCCACGAGGTTCACGGGCTTGCTGTCGTCTTCGATCAGGTTCGGCCGAGAGATATACGACATCTGCTTTCCAAGGCTCACGTCGATCTGCACGATGATCGTGTCGTTCGTCACGCTCAGCCGCTGGACCTGCAGCGACCGCTCCAGCGGGATGTTCGACAGTTCCTCGCGAGAGAACGCCTGCATCCCGCGCGAGATGATGTTCTTCTTCTGCTCGTCTTCTATTGTGAGCCCGCGCACCGTCGTCAGGTGCAGCGTGAACGGCAACCGATCCGAAATCCGTAGCCCCGTCGTGTCGTCGAACTTGGTCGGATCGAACCGGACCGACACAGGACCTTCGGCCACTTCGCCCGGAGTTTTCCCGCCGTACTTGTTCTCTGCCACCTCGAGATTCGCACCCGCGAGGTTCGCCAGTGAGCCGTCGGCCACGGCGTTGTCCCGCTCCGCGGTCGTCGCATACTGGGCCGCCGGCACCGCGAGCCTTCCCTCATTCGCCATCACGCGAACGTTCTTCACATACAGGGCCACCGGCGTAAAGCCTGGCGGGACGGCAAACTCCACGCCGAATCCCGAATGCGATGAGCCGCCCACCGACGCGAAGTACACATCGGGAGCGTCAAACCGGAATCGACGAAGCGTCAGCTTTGCCGCCTCTGCCTGCATCACCGCCGCGATCGGGAAGAACGTCCACGACGTCCCCTCCGAGTCCGTGCACACCAGGCGCACCTGGGCATTCCCAAAGACAACCTGTCCGTTCGACTCCTTCGATCCGGCATTGAACTTGATCGCGAACCCCTGGATCGTTGAGCCGTTGGGGTACGACCCGCCCTCGGGAGTCGTCGCTTTCTGCGCTGCCCCCGCGCCCCATCGGTCGGCGAGCAACTGGTCGATCGGGAGATTGCGTCCCTCGCCGACGGTGTAGCGCGCCATGACCTCAAAGTCGTCTGGATGCAGCGTGTTCTTGGCCTTCCCATCGCCGAACGTGGTTCGCAGCGACGTCGGGACGATGTCCAGATCCGGATACAGCCGCTCGAGCGAGGTGTCCTCGTCGTTCACGAGTGATTGCGTCGAGAAGTACGCGTAGGTCCTAGCCGTGATCTTGTCGACGGGGAAGATCAGCGGGCTGGACCGCTCCACGCTCCCGCTCCCCGTGTACTCGATCGGGCGATACCCCCAGAACTCCGTGTCCAACCGTGTGAATTGGATGGAGATCACGATGATGCCCGCGGTGATGATCCCCGAGACCGCGCCGCACAACCCGCCGCCGACCATGTCGATGGCGCGGACCGTCGTCGCGTTGGAGCGGATGACCGCGTTGGTGATGAGCCGAAGGATCGCCAGCGTCGCGGCGAACGGCAGCGCCAACCCGAGCGCCCACGCGGTATCCCTGAGCACCTGGCTCCCGTCCTTGGCGAAGTCGAGCAGGAAGTACGAGATCGGCTCCCACGAGGCGAACGCCACGGCACCGGCGATCAGCGTGCACACCATGTGGATCATCGACGACAGAAATCCCCGTGCCGCCCACACACCCAGCACCAGCACGCACAGCCCGATCGCCAGAAGACTCATGATCATCGCAAGCACTCCATCCAACCAGTCTCACACACGCAACCCAACACCACCGGAACCAACCGACGAACCCACCGGCCTCAACTCGCCGCGCCCGCCGGGGCGCTCGGCGCCCGCTGGGGCGAAGGACTTCCCTCGCCCATCACTCGCATCAACTCTTCCACGCTCGTCACGCCATCCACGGCCTTCTTGAGCGCGGCCTGCTGGATCATGATCGTGTTCCGCTTGCGCAACTCCGTCCGGAGTGATCCCATGTCCCCAGCCTTGATGAGGGCGCGATCCTCGGCGGTGAGCCGCATGATCTCGAAGACGCCTTCCTGACCGTGATAGCCCGACCCGCCGCACATCGGGCAGATCTCGGGCTTGTTCTTGATCAGGACCTGCCCGCCCTTCTTGAAGAGTTGTTTCACGCGATCACCGGGCAGACCCAACTTCTTCAGCATCTCCGGCGACGGGGGATATGGCACGCGGCAGTTCGTGCACAACTTCCGCACCAGCCGCTGCGCCACGACGCCTCGCAGACATTTGCTCCCCTGGTCCAGATCTCCCACAGCCTTCACCCACCCCGCGACCGCGACCAGCGCGTTGTCCGCCCGCAGGGAGACATACGTCCGAGTCCGCTCCACGTCGGCCTTGGCGATCTCCTTCGCCGTGCTCGCGTCGGGGAGTTCCGCGACACCCACCACGTCCGGGTCGCGGCGCAGCACCGATCGCACGAACGTCGAGAACTCGGGACCATCGGGCACGACCTCGAAGATGTTCTGCTTCACGCCCTCGATGGTGTCCTGGGGCTCGATCTCCACGGTCTGGATGTTCCGTGTGTACGCGTCGTGCATCTTCACGACCGAGTAGAACGTCGTCGTTCGACCGCCATCGAGTGGGGCCGCCAGCAGCACGACGCCCTCTTCCTCGCCCGTGATCGCCTTCAACTCCTCCATCTGGGGCTCGAGGAGGCCCAGCGCGGCCGGTTTGCGGCGAACCTGGGCCTCGGGCTCGATGAGCATCGTGCACTTGACGCCCGCCTGTGAACCGATCGTCACCACGCGGAGTTTCTTCTTGCTTCCCTCCTGCTCCACCATGGTGTCACCCGACTGGCGCTTGCGTCGCTCGGCGACGTCCAGGCCCGCCGCGTGCTTCCAGAAATCGATCACCCGCATCGCATTCGCGGGCGGCATCGTGTCCCCCTGCGTCCGCACGCCGTCGGTCATGTACGACGCGGCATACATCGCCTGTCCACCCACACCACCCGCGACGGGCGCGATCTCGATCTGCGTCGCCCGCTGACGGACTGCCGAGATATAGAGCGCCTCGGATGCGGTCCGCAACTCGAACTCGGGCGAGTCCACCATCGGGACCGCGATCAACTGCTTGTCGGGCGTGCGGAGCACGAGTTCCGCCTTCCCCTGCTTCTTGTCGGCCGCCTTCTGTGCCCGTGCCTCGCGATACTTCGAGAAATCCAGCGTGAGGTGGTGCTCCTCGGGGACGCGGTCGTCCTTGTTCACCACCATCGTGAACACCGTGACGTCGATCGCCAGCAGCACGATCATCGCGCCAAGTCCCGCCCAGATCGCTCCCTCGCCCGCGATCGGCATCGCGAACGCCATGAGGACCGCGATCAGCCCGACGCACAAGTGCACGAGATTCCAGTTCTCCTTCGCCAGGTGGAATCGTGAGCAGTGCTTGTCAAAGACCTTTGTCACCAGCCACAGCCACGGCAGCAAAGGCAGCAACACCAGAAACGGCTTCCACGCCGAAACCAGCATCACCCCGTTCCCCAGCGTCGAAACCGACAACGCCTGTCCCAGCATGTTCGTCAACATCACGATGCGCACCGCCTGCTTGTATGAGCCATCTCGATCCGAGCCGAACGCCACGCCGACACCGCCGGCCGGGCCTCCCATCGCTCGAACAACAATCACACAATCAAAGACCAAACGTCAATCCAAGCCCGCGACACCGCCGCGTCGCCCGAACCAACGGACCCAAAGGATACCAGCAAGCCCACCCTCCTGCTCGCCCTGGCATCCGCATTCCCAACCATGGTCATACGGCCGGACTCCACCCTGGGGTGCGGCACTTTCCCTCGCCTCGCGCCACCAGAACTCAAAAAAAGAACCGGCCGATCCCGAAGGACCGGCCGGTGTGAGATTCGTGCCTCAGGCAAGGAGCCATTCAGGCCCCCGCCGGAGGGGATTTAGTAGATGAACGAAGCCTGGAGGCGGAGGACGACTTCGCCCGACGACGGATCGCCGAGGATACCCGTCTGGGTGCCGCCCGCGAGGAAGGTGTCAAGGTTGCCGCCGCCGTCATCGAAGCCGGTCTCGTTGAGCGAGAAGACGATGTCGGCCGTGAAGCGTGCCGCGTGGCTCTCTTGGGAGAGGTAGTAGTTCGCACCAGCGGTGATGAACATGAGGTTGTCGTCCTGCGTCGAGCCGTCGGGCAGGTCGAGGAAGATCGCGTCGAAGCGGCCGAAGAGTTCGACCTGGTTGTTGATGAACATGCCGCCCTGGAGGACCAGGCCGAAGTTCGTCACCGAGTCGGCGCCATCGACGTCTTCGGTATTGCCGACGATCGCTCCGTAGGCGTTCCAGCCCTGGCCCTGGAGGGCCGTGTCGATCGTGAACATGAAGTTCGTGACTTCCGTTCCCGAGGGGTTGGTGCTGCCGAAGGATTCATAGATGAGGGCCGCGCCCGCGACACCGGCGAGGTCGGTCGGAGCCGACAGCCAGCTGGTGAACTGCTCGAAGCGGTTCCAGTCGGTCCCGGCGAACATGTAGTCGAAGCGGGCGTTGAAGGCCCAGTCCGCTTCACCGGCGCTGTTGTACGCCGTGTTGCCGCTCAGGGTGCCATCGCTGAATCCGCCCTGGAGGCGCCACTGATCCTGGGCATACATGAACTGGATGCCCTGGCTGTAGCCCTGGGTGAAGAAATAGTTGGTCTCGGAGCGATCGACCGCCAGCTGACGCTCGAGGTCGATGTTCTCCTCGCGGAGGAAGGGGAGCTTGAACTGACCGAACTTCCAGCTCAGCCCGTTCTCCATGTCGTACACGCCGTACGCGTCTTCGAGGACGAACGTGCCGTCGTTGGTGAAGAGGGTCTGGATGCGGTAGTGCATGTTGCTGGCGTACACATTGCCGTGGGCCCAGGCGCGGACCGCGCCGAAGTCGAAGCCCATCGTCGTGCCGTTGTCGGCGCCGACCGGCGGATCATCCGAGCGGAGGCCAAGGCGGTAGCGGAACTGAGCGGTCCCGCCGAGGGCGAGGGTGTTGTCGCCGGACCCATCCGTCAGGATGTGCTCGCCATTGGCGTACGTCGCGCCACCATCGAGCAGGCTGCTCGAACGGGCCTGGGCGTCGGCCTGCAACTCCGCGCCGTACTGGCGGTTCAGGTCGAGGCTGGCATTCTGACCCGCGAGTGCCGCGCTGAACGAAAGCGCAAGCCCCGAGGCCAACGAAATGAAACGGGTCGGACTCATCTGATCACTCCTGTGCACAAGGTTTCGAAACCAATCCAAACCAGGATCGACCGCCCCTGGACGGCGGTAGACGTCTTCTCACGCACGCGGAACACCCGTGTGCGATTCGGCTCCATCCCTGGAAAAACCACAATGTCCCAAGAAAGTCATCATTCGCGATTCGGACACATCCACCACCGACGCGACCGAGCCGGGCCTTGGGCACGATGCCCACGCCCATTCCCAATTCCACCGAGAAGGTACCCACGAGGCGAACGACGCCCGAGAACCCACTCTCGATGTCGAACCACGCACCAGCAATCCTGCCGCCACGCGTGGATCTTCCCCCGCGACGAGGATTTCCTCCTTCGCTGGGGTCACGATCGTACCCCGCGACGTGAGCAAACACAAACCGGCGCGAGCCACATTTTCTTCGGACCTTCACCCTCACACCCGCCAAATTTCCTCACCACACGCGATCGATCATCTTTAGCAAAACCGTAACTTCTTCCTGACTCAGTCCCACGCGTCATCTCCCTACCCTCATCTCGATAATCCTCGCGGCACATGTTGCGCAAATATTGCGCAAATCGAGAGTTAATGAGGGTTTGAGACCATGGCCTCGCGCAAACACATCCTGATCGTCGAAGACGAGCGCGACCTCGCCGACCTCATCGCCTACAACCTCGAAAAGGCGGGCTACGCCACCAGCGTTGCCAATGCCGGCCGCCGGGCTCTTGAAATCGTCGAGCAGACTCCCCCGGACCTCATCATCCTCGACCTCATGCTCCCCGAACTCTCCGGGACCGAGATCGCCACACGCCTTAGGTCCACCCCGCGATCCGCCTCCATTCCCATCATCATGCTCACCGCCAAGACCTCCGAGGCCGAGCAACTCACCGGCCTCGCCCTCGGCGCCGACGACTACATCACGAAACCTTGCTCCATGAAGGTTCTCGCCGCTCGCGTGGCCGCAGTCCTCCGCCGCTCTGAGTCCACTCCAAAGCCCGATTCGGCCCTGCGTCTGGGTCCGATCTCGGTTGACCTCACCACCCACGAGGCCCAGGTCAACGCCCAGACCCTCAAACTCACCCTGACGGAGTTCCGCCTTCTCGCCTCTCTCTTGCAGGCTGGTGGCCGGGTGCTTTCCCGCGCGGCACTCATGTCCAAGGCCATGGGCCCGGGCGTCACCGTCACCGAGCGGACCATCGATGTCCACATCACCGCGATCCGCAAGAAACTCGGGGCCTCCGGGAGCATGATCCGAACCGTCCGTGGCGTTGGCTATCGTGCCACCGCCGAACTCGGCGCCGATGAGGATGTCGCCGAGTTCTCCGACGCGTAATCTTCACTCGCCACACGCTTCATTCACGTGGCCACCGCTCATGCCCACCGCGTGGAACCGACCCGAGCACTGGTGTGCCCTTCTCGTCGCGGCATCAGCCGGCGTCGTCTGGGTCGGGATTCTCAACGACTGGAACGCCGCAGTACTTCTCACGGGCACGGGCCTCGCCGCACTCGCCGCGATCTGGATTCTCTACGCCAAGGTCAGCGCACCCAAGGCCCAGGCCATCGATGAACTCGATCGCCTCAGCCGATCCCTCACGCCGACGACACCCGCAGATGCCGATGGAGCCGCCGGAACGCTCCAGGATTCACTCGCCCAACGCCTCGCCCAAGCCACGCAACGCGTCGATCTCTACCGGTCGCGTGTGAGCGCCCGACTCCCGGAACTCTCAACGGCCTTGAGCAACGTCCGCGCGGTCCTGAACGCCATCCCCGATCCCGTCCTCGCCACCGACAGCACGGGCGTGGTCATCGCCGCGAATCCCGCTGCGGATGCCTTCTGGTCGCGCGATGCCGCCTCCGTTGTCGGGCGGAACATCCTCGACCTGTTCACGCAGTCCGAGGTCCTGAACCTGCATGCCGGCGCCCTCGCCGGCAACCCCGCCGTGTTGCACGTGAAAATGCCCCGCGCCGGCCTCCCCCGTGTCGTCGAGGTCGCCGCGATGCCCGTCGCCCTCGCCGTCGCCACGCCTTCAGCCCCATCGCCATCCGCGGCCGAGCCGGGCGTCGCCCTTGCGCTTCGCGATGTCACCGATCTCGCCCTCGCCTCCCAACTCAAGACCGACTTTGTCGCCAACGCTTCTCACGAGGTCCGCACGCCGCTGAGTTCCATCAAGGCCGCGGTCGAGACGCTCCGCGACGGCGCCGCCGACGAACCCTCGATGCGCGACAAACTCCTCACCGTCGTCTCGTCCAACGTCGAGCGCATCGAGGAACTCATACGCGACCTCCTCGATCTCTCACGACTCGAATCGCCGGAGGCTCCGGTCCGTCGCGAGCCCGTGGATCTCGCCGCCCTCACGCGCCACGTTGCCGAGTCCTTCGAGCGCGCGCGCGACGAGCGTCACCTCAACGTCGCCGACGTGGTCGCGCCGGATGTGGCGATCGTCGAGTCCGACTCCGACCTCCTCCGCCTCATCCTCGGCAACCTCATCGAGAACTCGACCAAGTTCGCCTTCGAGAACACCACGATCACCGTCCGCGTTGATCGTCTCCATCCACAGGACACCTCGCAGAAGGCACGGCGCGACGGCATCCGCATTCGCGTTATTGATCAGGGCATCGGCATTCCCCTCGCCGCCCAGCCTCGGATCTTCGAACGCTTCTATCAGGTTGACACGGCACGCACAGGTACGCCAGCCCGACGCGGCACGGGCCTCGGCCTCGCGATCGTCAAGCACGCTGTCAAACGTCTCGGCGGGACCATCAGCGTCGATTCCGTCTGGCAGAAGGGCACCACCATGACCGTCCACATCCCCGGCTGTCTCCCGGCGCCCCCTCAATCCACCGGCGCCCAGTCCCGCCCCGCCAATTGACCCAGTCGCCGCGACATCGCCTCCAAGATTCGCTGTTCCCGCGCCCGATCGCCATACAGCCCCACCCGCGCGCGCAACTCGATCCCCCCATCCACGGCCCGGCATTCCAACCGTCCCGCCTCATCCGTCGCTGTCGCCACCTCAAAGGCCACCACACCGTTGGTTTCTGATTTCCGCTCAACCGCCACCTCGGCGATTGTTTGCGTGTACTCCATCGCGGCGGTGAGGTCGTCAAAGTCACCAATCGAAACAAGAACAGAATCGCTCGCGTGGTACGAAGGCACCGACCGAACCGCCCCTGCGGAACAGCCGATCAATGTTCCAACAGTTACACCAAAGAACAGGATTGCCGTTCCAGGCAAAAAGATTGTGTTTTGTTTGGGTATTCTTGCCATGCGTCGCTCAAGGTCTCGCCCGTGCGGGCCGTAAACTAGTTGCGGGGTCGTGGTTCGTTTATTCATCGGCCGCCCGCCCCCAACCACCGGAGACACACGGACTTGGAGATCACCGTTCGATTCCCCCCAGGCGCCGACCGAACCTCTGTCGTCGGCTCCTCTGAGAGGAATCTGAAAATGCTCCGCGAGGCCCTCGGCGTGCGCGTCGCTGCTCGCGATCGTGTGGTCCAGATCTCCGGTGATCGAGACGCCGTCGATGCCGCGCGCCGCGTTCTCGAACGCCTTGGCACGGCCGCCGAACGCCGCGAGCAGCCAACCCGCAAGGACGTCCTCGACATGATCGCGGACGAACTTGGCGAGCAGGCTCAAGCCACGCCTCTCCCCGAACTCCCCGAGGACCGCCTCGACGTTTACGGGCAGTCCAGAGGGATTCGCGCCCGCTCGGTCAACCAACAGCGGTATCTCGATGCCATCCATGCGAGCGACATGGTCTTTGCCATTGGTCCAGCCGGCACGGGCAAGACCTATCTCGCCGTTGCCGCCGCCGTCCACATGCTCAAGTCCGGGCGAGTTCGCAAGGTTTTCCTCGTTCGTCCCGCCGTGGAGGCCGGGGAGAAACTCGGGTACCTCCCCGGCGATCTCGAGGACAAGGTGAATCCCTACCTGCGCCCCCTCTTTGACGCCCTCCACGACATGATGGACTACCACACCATCCGCCGCTTTTTGGAGAGCGATGTGATCGAGGTTGCGCCCCTCGCCTTTATGCGTGGGCGAACGCTCAACAACGCGGTAGTCATCCTCGACGAGGCCCAGAACACCACCCGTGGTCAGATGAAGATGTTCCTGACCCGCATGGGCCAGTCCTCCAAGATGATCGTCACCGGCGACACCACCCAGATCGACCTCCAGGACCCGCGAGAGAGCGGCCTCATCGACGCCGTCCGCAAACTCAAGCGTGTCCCCGGCGTTGAGTTCATCACGTTGGATCGTGTCGACGTCGTCCGCCATCAACTCGTCCAACGCATCATCGACGCGTATGGCGATGAGGATGCCGCCGCGGGCGGAAGTGGTGGGGGAGTCCGCGCCATGGGCGACATGCCCGAGCAGCACGTCGCGCGCACCCCAAGGCGTGGACGAAACGATACTTCAACTCCAGAGAGCCAGGCCTGATGCTCGAGCGACTCAAGACAACCTCCAAGCCCAGGCAAGGCAAGCAGCGCCGCGTCCAGCGCGACGAGGTCGAGCCGCTCACGCAGCGCCTCCTCGACTGGATCAGCGAACCACGCATCGCCTGGGGGCTCATCGTCTCCACCGTCTTTGCCATCGCGGCGTGCGTGGTTGTCTTGTGGTCGCGCGAGCAGCCGTTGATCGCCGTCGGACGCGTGATGGACGAGACTCGACTCGTCCGCGTGCAGTCGCTCTCCCTCCCCGACCGCGCCGCCACCGAGCAGCGCCGCACCGCCGCCCGCCAGTCGACACCCTGGTACTACGTCGCCAACGTCCCGGTCTTCACCGAACTCGAGACCGCGATCACCAATCTCCCCAAGGCGCTCTCGGCGACCACCGATCTCGCGAGCGTGGACGAGGGCCTCCGCGCGGCGTTCGGGCTTACCCAGGGCACGTTCGATTCCATTCGCGCCGAGACCGCCAACGGCGAGCCGACCGACGCGTG
Organism: Phycisphaerales bacterium; assembly: GCA_016699835.1. NCBI lineage: Bacteria > Pseudomonadati > Planctomycetota > Phycisphaerae > Phycisphaerales > Phycisphaerales bacterium. The sequence continues at coordinate 1,554,400 of CP064987.1, read as the reverse complement.
GAAAGCCAAGGTCACGCCGCTCATGGACCTCCTTCGCCAGAGGCCCGTCATCGACGAGCAGACCTTCCAGCGCTCCACCCAGGAGGGCACCTATCAGGTCGTCCGACTCCTCTGGGTCAAGGAGCAACTCCCCGAGGTCTTCCGCGATCGCGTCTACAGCATCTCCGACGAGAAACTCCGCGAGCGCATGCTCCTCGCCGCCCAGGAGGCCGGCTTCCGCGGGCCCATCGCCGAGGTCATCGCCAATCGCCTCGTCTACAAGCCCCAACCCACGTATCGCTTCGATCAGAACCTCACGACCATGGCCCAGAACGATCGCGCCGCCGCCGAACTCGAGGTCTTCAACACAATCCCGAAGAACCAGCCGATCTTCCGCCGGGGCGAGCGGCTGACCTCCGAACAGGCCGCGCTGTATCTCGCCGAGGCCCGCGCCTTCCGCGACGAGACGCCGACTGCGCGCCGCACGCTCCGCCTTGCCGCGGTGGTCACCGCGGTCGTCGCGATCACCCTCGCCCTCGTGGGCTACACGGTCCTTTTCTCGCCGCGCGTGAAGCGCAACGCTTCCCGCATGATCGGCGTCGCGAGCGTGCTGCTCGCGGGTCTCGTCGCCGCGGTGCTCCTCACCGCCGCTATTCCCCAGGGCGCCGCCATCACCGCGGTCGCGCCCACCGTGGCCGTCGGCATCCTCATGGCCATTGGCTACGACCGCCGCTCCGCCCTCGCCTATGGCCTCCTCCACGCCCTGCTCACAGGGCTCGCCCTCCGCAGCGGCTTCGGCACGCTTGCCATCATCACCGTCGGCATCTCCTGCGTCGTGACGACGCTCGGCGAACTCCGTGACCGCCGCGCCCTACTCCGGCTCTCCATCTTCACCGCCCTGGGTGTCGGCCTTGCCACGGTCGTCTTCGGCATCATCGATCGACCGATCCTTGCCGATCCCGCCAGCACCGTGGACACAGGGCTGATTGTCCTTCGCGAGATTTTCAACGACGCCCTCCTCGCCGCGGGCGGCATGTTCGCCCTCGGGGCCGCGACGCTCATGTTCCTCCAGCAACTCGAGCGCATGTTCGACGTCGTCACGGGCCTCCGCCTCATCGAACTCCGCGATCCCAAGAACCCACTGCTCCGTGAACTCCAGCAGCGGGCCCCGGGGACGTACAACCACTCGCTGAATGTCGCCGCCCTCGCCGAGTCCGCCGCCGACGCCATCCACGCCAATGGCCTGCTCACCTATGTCGGAGCTCTCTACCACGACATCGGGAAGATGAACAAGCCCGAGTACTTCGTCGAGAACCAGATCCCCGGCACGAACAAGCACGACCGACTCAGCCCCGCCATGAGCCTCCTCGTCGTCGTCGGGCATGTGAAGGATGGCATGGAACTCGCGCGCGAGTACAAACTCCCCAAGCAACTCCAGCACTTCATCGAGGCCCACCACGGCACCACCCTTGTCGAGTACTTCTACCACCGCGCCAAGCAGCAGGCGCTGACCTCGGGCGACTCACGCGACGAGGCGCACATTCCCGACGAGGTCGAGTATCGCTATCCCGGCCCGCGCCCGCGCACCAAGGAGGTCGCCGTTCTTATGGTCTGCGACGCCGTTGAGAGCGCCACCCGCGCCATGAGCGACCCCACGCCCAGCCGCATCGAGGCCCTCGTCGAGTCCATCGCCAACAAACGCCTCCTCGATGGGCAGTTCGACGACTGCGAACTCACTTTGCGCGAACTCAAGGTCATCACCGAGAGCGTCAGCCGGACCCTCGCCAGCATGTATCACGGGCGAATCGCGTATCCGACCGACAAGCAGGACCGCGTCGACGCCCGCCCGAAAGATGCCGTCGAGGACACCGAACTTCCCAGCGTCAAGCAGGCCTGAGTGCCGGCGCCTCCACTCGATCGAATCCAACCTCTCCGCGCCCTCTGCCCGTGTACTGCGTTTCGAGTACGCGCCGCCAGTCCGCGTGCGATTCCACCGCGATCATCGACTTGCGAACCGACTCAACGTCCGGGTGGTGGGCGGCAAAGCGGATCCCGAACTTGCGGATCATCCGGCTCGACGCCTCCTCGCCGTGGCGCATCCCGCGGTTCACTGCGAGCAGCAACTCGAAGTGTTCTTCCAGCACGCCGCGCTGTTCTTCCAGTGTTGGCCTCGTTGCCCGCTCGCCGGCGAGAATCTGGCGTGCCTGCCTGAAGATCCATGGATTCCCGATGCACCCGCGTGCGACCGACACCGCCGCCACCCCGGTGTATCCGATCATCCGGAAGATGTCCTCCGCCGACCACACGTCGCCGCTCCCGAGGACCGGGAATCCCGCGTGCCGGCGCACGATGTCTCGAAGCACGTCCCATCGACTCGGGCCCACGTACTTCTGGCGCACCGTCCGTCCGTGCACCGTCGCCCACGCGTACCCAAGATCGCGCACCGCGACCATAATCCGTTCGAAGTTCGCCGCCATCTCCGGCGTGTCGTCGAAACTCCGGCGCAACTTCACCGAGCACGCCACGCTCGCCGGCAAGGCCTCGCGCACGGCCTTGAGAATTCGGATCGCGCCTTCGGGCTCCGCCAGCCAGTGCCCGCCCCGCGCCTTGCTCGCGATTTTCTTTACCGGGCACGCGAGGTTCACGTCGATCACCTCGAACGAGCGACACGCCTCGCCTCCGCGTGCTCGCGATCGTGTCGTGGAATCACTCTCATTTTGCTGCACTTCGGCGGGAGCGTTCTCGACGCCCGGCTCGTCCTCTTCTTCGCCGCACACCACCCACTCGATGACCTCGCCCCCGGGCTGGCGCAGCGTCTCCGCTGGCCGATTGTCCCCGGGCCCAAGTCGTCCCTTATACGCCAGTCGCCGATACTCGCGCTCGCTCCGCGCCCCTTGCTCGATCATCTTGAGCGCCGCCGCCGCCATCTCTTCCGGGTCGCTCCCCATGATCTGTCCCGCGAGCGGATGGTCTCCCGCTCCGCCGGGCACATTGTCGTGCAACTCCCCTAGATCCGCCTTCGCGAACCCGCGTCCCCCCGCCAAGAGCGTCCGATCGAGGAGTGCCTCGGTCACGCAATACGGGCATCCATGCCGCCGGGCGATGAGTCGCATCGCCGCATCCGAATACCCTGCGAGCCCGGCCTGGAAAAACGGTGCATCGAAGCCCGGCACAATCGCGGGCAGGCGCGGGTCCACCCCGCCCATCTCGCGGACCCTCCGCGCCACCTCCAGCGGGTCGATCCCCTCGCCCCCCGGGGCAATTGCCGCCGATGGAGCCGTCGCGTTGTTGCTCTCGCACGACATCGCACAGACTATATGGAATCATGACTCGACCCAAATCCACGCTCGTTCATCTCTCCACGCTCGTGCTCGCCCTCGGCCTCGCCGCATGCGCCTCCACCATCCCGCCCAAGGAGCAGTGGCGTCGTTTCCCCGACGTCCTCGCCCAAACCACGACCGCTGACATCCAGGTCGTCCGCGACTCCACTGTCATTTCTCTCACCAACACCACTGCTAGCCCCCTCGCCCCCGCGACCCTGTGGCTCAATCGCCGATTCGCGCGACACATCCCCGAGTTTGCCGTCGGCCAATCCCTCACGCTCGAACTCGACTCCTTCGTCGATGAGAATGGCGAGCGGTTCCGCGCCGGGGGCTTCTTCGCCTCTGAGGCCCCCGAGAAACTCGTCCAGGCCCAACTCGAACTCCCCCCGAGTGCATCCAGCCAACAACCCCAACTCGTCGGTCTCGTCGTCATCGCCGAATAAGGAAGCCGGCCATGCCCAACATCCTCGTGGTCGGCCCGCATCCCGACGACCAAGAAATCGGCATGGGGGGCACCATCGCCCTCCTCGCCCAGCAAGGCCACAACGTCCTGCTCCTCGACATGACCGACGGGTGCCCCACGCCCGTGGGCGATCGTTCCACGCGGCTGAAGGAAGCCGCAGAAGCCGCTCGCATCCTCGACAACAACACGGGCCGGGTCCGTCGAGTGCTCCTGAATCTCCCCAACCGCCGTGTCGAGCACACACTCGAAGCGCGACACGCCGTCGCGGGTGTCATCCGCGCCCACCAGGTCTCCATCCTCTTCATGCCCCATCCAGAAGACGCCCACCCGGATCACATCGCCACGACGCGCATCGCCGAGGACGCACGCTTCGACGCCAAACTCACCAAGTTTGAGCCGCCCGTCCCCGAAGCCCTCGGCGGGCGATCCAAACTCGGCCCGCCCATCTATCCCAATTGGCTCTTCTACTACTTCTGCTCTCACCTTCGTGCTGTTCCAAATCCCACCTTCCTCATCGACACCTCGACCACGTTCGAGCGCAAGCGCCACGCCGTCGAGGCTTATGCCTCACAGTTCGCGCAGAACCCCATCAACGCCGGATTCCCCGGGCGCCTCGAGGCCCAGGATCGCTACTTTGGCTCGCGGATCGCTGCCGCGGCTGCTGAGCCGTTCTTCACGAAGGAACCCCTCGGCCTGCGCGCCCTCGACGGTCTCGCCTGATTCGCCGCTTTCGACGCACGCCGTATCCTGTTGTACTCACCGTGAATCCCACCGCCCAACTTCTGGCCCCCGAAGTCCGCGAACTCATCCAGCGCGGGCACTATGGCGAGTTGCGCCACATCCTCCACGAACTCCCACCCGCGGACGTCGCCGACATCCTCGCCGACATCGAGCCGGAACTCGCCGCCCTCGGCTTCCGCTTCCTCCCGCGTGACGACGCCGGCGAGGTCTTCTCGTATCTCGAACAGGATTCACAAGAAGAACTCATCAAGAAACTCGGGACCGAGACCGCCGCTCAGGTCGTCGAAGCCATGAGCGCCGACGATCGCGCACGACTCCTGGACGAACTCCCCTCCGAGGTCGCCACACGAATCGTCGGCTCGCTCTCCCCCGAAGAGCGAAGGGTCACCCAGGCCATCCTCGGCTATCCCGAGGACTCCGTCGGGCGGCTCATGACGCCCGACTACATCCGCGTCCGACCGGAGTGGACCGTCGCCCAGGTCCTCGATCACATCCAGCGCCATGGCCGCGACGCCGAGACACTCAACGTGCTGTACGTCATCGATGACGCCGGCAAACTCGTCGACGACATCCGCCTGCGCCACGTCCTCCTCGCCCAACGCGACACGCGCATCGCCGACCTGATGGACGACAACTACTACGCCCTCCGCGCCGACCAGCCCCAGGAAGAGGCCGTCCAGATGATGAGCCGGTACGACCGGACGGCTCTGCCTGTCGTCGATTCCAAGGGTGTCCTCGTCGGCATCGTCACCGTCGACGACGTCACCGACGTCGCCGAGGAAGAGGCCACCGAGGACATCCAGAAACTCGGTGGCGTCGCCGCCCTGGAATCGCCCTACATCGTCACGGGCCACGTCGAGATGTACCGCAAGCGCGCCGTCTGGCTCTCCGCACTTTTCGTCGGGCAGACCATCACCATCCTCGTCCTCGGCGGCTTCCAGGACCAACTCGACAAGGCGACCGTCCTCTCCATCTTCATGCCCCTGGTCATCTCCTGTGGCGGAAACTCAGGCTCCCAGGCGGCGACCCTCGTCACCCGCGCGCTCGCGCTGGGCGAGGTCGGCGTCGGCGACTGGTGGCGCATCGTCCAGCGCGAGTTCGTCTCCGCCGCACTCCTCGCCGTCACCCTCGCCCTCATGGGCTTCCTCTGCGTAGAGTTCTTCACGAACATCCTCAAGCGCCCCGAGACCGAGTATTCCAATCACCTCGGCTTCACCGTCGCGGCCGCGATCGCGGGCGTCGTCCTCTGGGGCACTGTCGCCGGCGCCACACTCCCCCTGATCCTTAAAAGGCTCCGCCTCGATCCCGCCACCGCGTCCAGCCCCCTCGTCGCCACCCTCATGGACGCCAGCGGCACCATCATCTACTTCACCCTCGCCATCTCCATCCTCACCGGCACCGTCCTCTGATCCGCTCGCGTACCACCACGCTCCGCGTGGTGCTCCTACTTCTACGTTCATCTCCATACTCAGTTGACCGTTCAATGGACTGTTGTTCTTCGCTTCACACCTTCCGCAGCACGCACGACCGGAACGTCCGACCCTCCACCCGATACTTCCGCTCGAAGTTCGTCCCCACGATCTCGTCCGCCCCGACCCACGCCGGGGGCACGAAGTCATGCCTCGTGAACGCCGGCACGCGCTCGACACGCCGGCGGGCCTCGGGGACATCCTCGCCCAATGCGTCCGAAGTCCATGCCGAAAAGTGCGCCTCGTCCCACGCCCACAACTCCGCGTGGTCCGTCACCACGCGCAACTCGCCGCCCGGGATGAGCACACGCCACGCCTCGGCGAGAAACCGATGCTGCACCACGCGATTCTTGTGGTGCCGCGACTTCGGCCAGGGATCCGAGAAGTACAGGTGAATCACCCGCACGATCCCGCTCGGGCATCGCCAGCGGATGAACTCCGTCGCGTCCGTTCGCAGCATGCGCACGTTGCGGTATCCATGACGCCGCAGCCGGTCCGCGGCATACGCATAAAACTCCCCGGCCCACTCCATGCCGAGATAGTTCACCATCGGGTTCGCCCCAGCCTCGCCCACGAGAAAGGTTCCTTTCCCGCTCCCGATCTCGATCTCGAAGGGCCTCGATGGCTCAATGAACCACACGCGCGGGTCGATGCGTCCCCGCTCCGGGTCGTTCATTGCCTCGTCCGGGAGCGCGGGCAACTCCTCGGGCGTCACACCGATGATTCCCGGCGCGACATCCAACTCCCGATCTGGATCAAACGCCGCGCCCATGGCTTACCGCCCCGCCTCGACGCGTGTGAAGCGCTTCTTCAGGCCCAGAATCGGCCTCTCGATCACGACGAACGAGATCGACGCGATCAGAATCGTCGCCGCCAGCACCACGCCAAACTCCACGGGCGACTGATCCCATCCGTGCGGCACCAGCCTCGACCGAATCGGCCACACGAGGAAGATGTGGTACAGATACATCCCGTAACTGATCCGCCCGACCCAGACGATCGGCCGCCATGACAATGGCCGGCGCAGCGCGTGGTCCTCTCGCACCACGCACGACGCCACGAAGACCATCATCGCGACCTGGATCAAGAGGCGAGGCCACCCCTGGATGTCGCCCCCGATGTTGCACAGCCCGAGCAAGAGCACCAGGCACCCCACGGGCGACATCGCCGGCGAGAGCACCGCGGTGATGCGATCGAACCACGCCTTGTGGTCCATCAGATGTGCCAGCAGCACCCCAAGCAGAATCGGCGTGAACGTCGCCTGCATGATCGGGAGTTCGGCCCACCGTGCTCCGATGGCCTGCTCCATGACGTCGCCCACGCCAGGCACCCGGAAGTTGATCGCCTGGCTCACGCCGATGAGGAGCGCCACCAGCCCCAAACGCCAGCGTCGTCCAAGCCCGAACTCCGCTAGCGACCACAGGATGTAGAACTGCTCCTCTGTCGCGAGCGACCACGTGATCCCCAGGCTGTTCGCCTGGAGATCAGGATGAAGGAAGTTGGAGGTGTACGTCGCGTACCAGGGGAGCGCGCGGAAGAAGACCTCGCCGCTCGCCGGATCTTTGTGAAGGACATGCTCCTTCACGAGGTAGAGCGCCGCCACGCCGATGAGCACGATGTAGTAGATCGGGAAGATCCGCAGCGTTCGCCTCGCGTAGAAGTCCTTGAGCGAGATCCCGCCGTGCTTAGCCCTTTCGCGCTGCAGGAGCGTCGAGATCAGGAAGCCGCTGAGCACGAAGAACATGTCTACGCCGAGGTAGCCCACCTGGCTCATCGGGAGCCAGTGCGTCTCGCCAGCCGCCAACTCCCGCATCGCCGTGTGCTGCCACAACACGCCGAGAATGCACAACGCCCGGATCCCATCCAGTGAGCCGAACTGCTTCTGTGCCAAGAACGCCTCGTGCGTTCCCGACGACGGTCTTGTTGTTGCGTTGGGGCGTTCGGTCATGATCTCTTGATTGGCCTCGTGTCGATCGATGGCTCGACCTCTGGTGGCGAGAGGGCGAGCAAGGGCCGTGAAGTGTACAGGCTGTTGGCGGACGCGGCATTGGCACGAAAGGCGGAGTCTCATCGAGGGAATGAGGACCGTGGAGTCGGTGAAGACTCCGAGTGGCACGCAGAATGGGCACCGTGTAGACGAGTGGTATCGACGGGCGTTGCTACCGGGCAAGAACACCCGCCTCGGTGAGGCGGGCCACCTGGAGTTGGACTAGTCGTTGAGGTGGATGGGGAGGCCACACTCGGGGCAGCGGTTGTCTTCGGCGTCTTTGAGGTCGTAGTTGCAGTTCTGGCAGCGGGTGGGGCGTTGGATGGCTTTGGGGCCTGGGTCGTCCTGGATCTGGCGGGTGACACGGAGGGCGTAGATGATGGCGGCGATGGCAAGGACGAGGACGAAGGGGAGGACCGGCGGGAAGAGCCAGAAGGCGAGCATGAGGGCGACAAAGAAGACGACGGGGATGAGGATCCAGAAGGGGATGGGTTTGTCGTCCATGGTGGCTCTCAAAGGTGATTGTCCGGCCTTGGTACTGCGGGTTCGACGTGGACGAGCACGTGGAAGACGGCCGGAATAGCCTCGCGGATACTCGCCTTGACTCGACCGGCGATGGCATGGCCTTCTTGAACAGTGGCGTTGGGTTCGACGTGGATGTGCATGTCGATCAGAAAACCTCGGCCGCTCTTTCGGGCGTGAACTTTCTCGATCAGTCGGACACCATCGCTCTTTGCAGCGATGTGCTCAACCTTGCTGGCGATGCTTGGAGAATCCGCGTCGAGGAGCTCGCGGAGATTCGGCGTGATGAGTCGATACGCGGTCCAGAGGATGATCAGAGCGGCAAAGATGGCCGCGACCTCGTCCGCCAGGACAAGGCGCGGCGCGTCGAGGAGCGATGGACCGACGACCGCGATGAGTATCCCGAAGAATGCCGCGGCGGAGGTGATGGCATCGGAGCGATGATGCCAGGCGTCCGCGCGTGCCGCATCGGACTCGAATGTGTCGGCACCGCGAACGATGAGCCGGAAAAGGGCTTCCTTGACCACAATTACCACGATGAGAACGGCAAGCGTCCACGGTGCCGGAGGTGTGTGTGGTGTAAGAAGTTGGGAGGCCGCACGGACGGCGATGACGATCGCGGCGAGAACGAGGAGAAGTCCGACGGCGATGGCGGCGATCGCTTCGGCGCGGCCGTAGCCATAGGGGTAGCGTTCGTCGGGCCTTCGGCTTCCGACGCGCAAGCCGAACCAGACGATGCTCGACCCCACGGAGTCGGCAAGAGACTCAACCGCGTCCGCGACGAGTGCGCTGGAATGACCGAGGAGTCCCGCGACCAGTTTCCCGGCCGCGAGTGCGACGCTGGCGGCAAGTCCGACCAGTGTGTTTCGCTGAAGAGTGGCGGTGGACATGCGAGACGAGTGTGATCAGAGACGTTCGAAGCCTGGGAGTGGGCCGACGAGGGGGAGGCAGTATTCGATAAACTTTCGTGAGACGTTGTTGTGCCCGTTGATGAACTCTTTGGGGAGGTGTCTGGTCTTGGCGGCGACGGCGGAGAGTTCGACACGTTTGAACTCGCTGACGTAGGGCTCGCTCCCGCCGAAGACGGTGGAGCCTGAGGAGGTTCGAGCGATGGCGATGCTGGCGTCGTGGATGCCGGCGAGGGCGAGTTGGGCGGCGAACTGGCCGACGCGGCGGGCCTCGATGCGGTCGATGGGGCTTGGGTCCGGCCAGCATCGCTGGACGTATCCGAAGGTGTCGGCGCGGACACGTGGGGGTTTGCCGCCGGCGGGTGTGAGTTTGTCTTTGAGGTAATCGCCCAGTTGATCGCCGAGGGCACCGCTGCCGGAGAGTTGGGCGTTGCCGTGGGCGTCGACCTGGGCGTTCTTGATGAGTGTGGCGGCGATGGGGTTGTGGTCCTTGTCCTGGATGCCCTCGCTGACGGCGATGTGGCAACGGCCCTTCTTGGAATAGACGGCATCGACATCGGCGACGAAGCGGTCCATGTCGAAGGGGACCTCGGGGAGGTAGATGAGTTGGGGGCCATCGGTGCTGGCGCCCTCGAGGTATTCGTCGCGGTCATGGCGTCGGGCGAGGGCGCTGGCGGCGGTAAGGAATCCGGCGTGGCGTCCCATGATGACGTTGATCTTGATGCCGGGGAGCGAGATGTTGTCCATGAAGTCGGCCATGCAGGCCATGGCGACGAAGCGGGCGGCGGAGGGGAAGCCGGGGGTGTGGTCGTTCTCGACGAGATCGTTGTCCACGGTTTTCGGGACGTGGAAGCATCGGAGGTCGTAGTTGGAGTGGACGGCCATCTCGCGGACGATGCGGCAGGTGTCGCAGGAGTCGTTGCCACCGATGTAGAAGAAGTAGCGGATGTTGTTGGCTTTGCAGGCGTCGAGGATTTGTTCGCAGTAGGCGGCGTCGGGTTTATCGCGGGTGCTGCCCAGGGCGGCGCTGGGGGAGAGGGCGAGGCGGTCGAGGCGGTCCTGGTGGGCGGTTGTGAGGTCGTGGAAGTCGGACTTGGTGAGGCCGCGGACGCCATGGCGCATGCCGAGGATCTTGGGGACGATGCCGGCGGCATGGAGTCCAGCGCAGAGGGACTCGACGACGCCGACGAGGGACTGGTTGATCACGGCGGTGGGGCCGCCGGACTGGCCGATGACGGCGTTGCCTTTGGGGAGTGAGGCGGTCGGGGCGATGGATTCGGACGTGGCGGTCTTGCTGGCGGACATGGCGGCTCCGGTGGGGCGCGGCGTGTGGGTTTGAGTGCAGTGATCGTACGGATTCTCGGGCGTTGGTGTAGGTTGGACATGCTTGAAGAGTGTGAAGGTAGAAGAGGAGGCACAGGTGAGACCCCTATGCCACGAGATGGGGTTGGGGGTCTGCTTGTTGGGACGTGTGGTGGTCGTTGCAGGCGTTGCAGAGCGCACAGGCGGCAGGGCTTGGAGATGAAACGGTTGCATGGTGCGCGGTTGAATCGGAGATTCCCCGTGCCGAGGGCTGTTCGTGCCGGGGTCCGGATGTGTGCCGGGGCGGCTGGGGCGGTTGTCGGCGGGTTGAAGGGGGAGTGGAACATGTCGACGCGAGCGCGTGTGATGGCGGGTGTGATGGGGCTGGCGCTGGTAGCCGGTGCTCGCGGTTCGATTTGGGTGGAATCGTCGGATGCGGGCGCGTTGCCTTCGTTGGACCAGATGACGATCGGCGTTGGGTCGCTCGACTCGATCGAGGGGATGCTGACGGATCGGTCGGACGTGGACATGTTCCGCATCACGATTACCAACACGTCGCTGTTCACGGCGATGGTGACGAGCACGTCGCAGGACACACAGTTGTACCTGTTCACGACGGACGGGCACGGCGTGGTGATGAACGACGACGATCCGACGGGCGGCGGGTCGCTCCAGTCGCGAGTTGATGGCGCCTATGTGCCAAGCCTGGGGACGTACCTGCTCGCAATCACGCGGTACAACCGGGACCCGCGGGACTCGAACGGTCGGAGTTTGTGGAGGGATACGCCGTACAACACGATCCGGCAACCGGACGGCCCTGGGAAGAACTCGGTGATCACGAGTTGGTCGACGACGACGGCGGGAACGGGCGGGGCGTACACGATCGCGATGACGGGAGCGTCGTTCGCGGTAGCACCGTCACCAGGGTCGCTGGCGTTGCTTGGGTTGGGCGGGATGGTGATCCTGCGGCGGGGGCGGGGCGGGGTTGTGTGAGTGGTATGGCAGGATCCGACGGTCATGGTTTGAACGCGAGAAGTCATGATTCGTGAATGGAATGGATGGGGTCAACCGCTCGGGATGAGAACCGTACAGTGAGGCATGCGGTACGCTGTCTTGTGTGTGATCCTGGGTGTGGTATGCGGACTTTCGCGCGGGGGAGAGCCGTTTGATTTTTCCGTGGCGTCGGCACGTCGTGTTGATGTGGTGATGATCGGGGACTCGAACCAGGTGCTGGGTGGGCACGGTTGGGACGAGGGGTACGCGGCGGTATTATCGGAGCGATATGGGCAGTTCGCGACGGGTCTGTTCTCGGTGGGGGAGAACCAAGGAAACGGTTCCGGATCGGGGTATGGTGCGAGGGTCCTCTGGACGACTGGTCGGCGCAATGTTCGATATCAAGTAGGCCCTGAGGCTTTGCAGCGATATCTGCATGTGGAGCGTGAATATCACTACGCGAACTCGCTGGAGGTGTTCAAGGGTCGGATCGGATCTCTTCCAGGTCCAGGGATGACGGTGTCGTCGGGATCAGCACTTCACCATGATTCGCGGCTTCGATTCTGGTACTCGTACGGCACGTATCCGTATGGTTCGGGTCGGTTTTGTCCAACGATCCGTCGGGACGTGCCACCATATGACGTGATTGCACGATCTGATCCGATCCAGACTCTCGGCGCATGGGGGGCGCACATCGGATGGTTGGATGCCGAGTCGTCGGAATCCGGGGCGCGTGACGACGAGTTGGGGTTTTATCTGTACAACAATCAGTCGCCGTTGGTTTCGCCGGCGATATTTTATTATGTCCGTGTCGAGGATCGGACGCTCCGACGCGGGACATCGGTGAGCACGCTGTGCTACAGCGGTGGGGTGTCCTCTCGTGGCGTTGCGGTGGCGCTGAGAACCATGAAGGACGACATGCTCGGTTTGTACTTCGACCACATTGTTCGGGCGAATCGGACGGGCGAGATCGTGGTGCGAATCTGTGAAGGGTATAACGATCTTCACGAGCCGAGTCGATCGGTTGGACCTGCGGGCGTTGTTCCTGGGAACTCCGGGGCTGCGTTTGCGGACAACACTGTGGCGATGATCGATCGACTTCGTGGTTTGTTTGAGCGCCGCGGGTATGGTGTGGATCGGTTGCACTTTGTGATTACCACACCACCGCCGACGTCGACACCGAATGATCCGATGTTATTGGCGTATGAGCAGGCCGCGGCGGGTATTCCGTTGCTGGTGCCTGACGCCTCGGTCCGAGTGGTTGTGCTCTCTTCGCTGACGACGGCGGAAGAAATCGAATCGTCAGGGTATCGGCTGGAGCCTGAGTCGCCGTATCACTTGACGCGTCCGGGTTATATCGAGATGGCGCGGCGGGAGATTGACGCGCTCACGAACTAGCAACCGTTTCCTTCTCGAGTGCGGAGCTGGAGTAGACACACGCGGGCTGCCTGCCTCACGGGAATGGGTTGTCGTCGAAGCTCCACGGGGGAGCGTGGGTACCTAGGGCCGAATCAGACGAAGCGGACGGCGCCCTCGGCGGACGTTGACTTGGCGCGGACGACCTTGCCGATGACGTGGACTCGCTCGCCGAGTTTCTCGAGTTTGTCCATGATGGACTGGGCGAAGGCGGGTCGGACGATGACGCAGTAGCCGATGCCCATGTTGAAGACGCGCCACATTTCTTCCTCTGGTACGTTGCCGTGGTCTTGGAGGAAGGAGAAGAGCGCTGGGCGTGGCCAGGTTGAGCGATCGACGAGGGCATCGAGACCTTTGGGGAGCGCCCGGCAGAGGTTGCCCGCCATGCCGCTGCCGGTGATGTGGGCCATGCCGCTGATGACGTTCTTGACGCGGTAGCCACGGAGGAGTCTGGTGATGCTCGGGGCGTAGAGGCGAGTAGGGGTGAGGAGGACCTGGCCGAGCGGTCGAGTTGGATCGAGAGTTGGCTCGGGCATTTTGAGATCGAGCTTGGACTCTCGTTGGGCCTTCTCGATGATCTTGCGGACGAGGGTGTAGCCGTTGCTGTGGATGCCGTCGGATTCGAGGCCGAGGATGACGTCGTTGGGCTTGACGCGTGTGGGGTTCTGGGCTCGTTTGAGGTCGACGACGCCGACGCAGAACCCGGCGAGGTCGAAGTCGTCTTTGGAATAGACATCGGGCATGTGAGCGGTCTCGCCGCCGAGGAGGGCGGTGTCGCAGGCCTTGCAGGCGTTGGCGATGCCCTCGACGAGTTGGTGGAGGAAGACGTTGTCGAGTTTGGGCGTGGCGATGTAGTCGAGGAAGAAGAGAGGCTCGGCACCCTGGACGACGAGGTCGTTCACGTTCATGGCGACGAGGTCGATGCCGACGGTGTTGTAGATGTTGAGGTCGCGGGCGAGGAGGACCTTGGTGCCGACGCCGTCGCAGCAGGCGACGAGGACGGGATCCTTGTAGTTTCGTGCGAAGAGTTTGGCGTTGAAGTCGAGTCGGAAGAGGCCGGCGAATCCTCCGGGGTTGGGGATGACGCGGGTGGTGTGGGTCTTCTTGAGCATCGAGTCGAGGGACTCGGTGAAGGCGTCCTTCTGGTCGATATCCACTCCCGCGGCGGCGTAGGTGAGGGCGTTGGGCGCGGCTGGTGTGGACTTTCTGGGACGTTTGGCGGCGGATCGGGTGGAGGGCGAGGGCATGGGGGAGGGTAGTGGGGCTGTCGCGGGGTGTGGATTTGTGGATGGCAGGGTGGTGATGGAGTTTCTACACTTGTGGCCCCCGCGTCGGCGGATTGGCGTGGGCGTTTTCCAGAGTGTTTCTGCACAGCACGAAGAGAGGTGTGGGTATGTCGCGCACGCGTTTGTTCACGTCGGAGTCGGTGTCGATGGGTCACCCGGACAAGGTTGCGGACCAGATCTCGGACGCGATCCTGGACGCGATGCTGGAGCAGGACCCGTACTCGCGAGTGGCATGCGAGACGATGTGCTCGACGGGCATGGTGGTCGTGGCGGGCGAGGTGACGACGAAGGCGTATGTCGAGATTCCCGACCTCGTGCGTGAGACGATCAAAGCGATCGGCTACACGAGCGGGGATATGGCGTTCGACTATGAGTCGTGCGCGGTGCTGAGCAGCATCAAGCGTCAGAGCCCGGACATCGCGATGGGCGTGGACCGCGAGGGCGCGGGCGATCAGGGGATGATGTTCGGGTTCGCGTGCAGGCAGACTCCGGAGTTGATGCCGCTGCCGATTCAACTTGCCCATCGATTGGTGGAGCAGCAGGCGTCGGTTCGTCAGCAGGGGATCATCCCGGGGCTGCGGCCTGACGCGAAGAGCCAGGTCACGGTGGAGATGGACGGGAGCAAGCCGGTCCGCGTGGACACGGTGGTGCTCTCGACGCAGCACGACAAGACGTGGAACGAGCGTCAGGACGCGCTGAAGAAGGCCGTGGAAAATGAGATTTTGAAGCCGGTGCTCAAGGACTGGTGGAATCCGGGGATCACGGTGCACGTGAACCCGACGGGGCGGTTCGAGATCGGCGGTCCCCATGGCGACTGCGGCCTGACGGGGCGGAAGATCATCGTGGACACGTACGGCGGGTATGGCCGCCACGGCGGCGGGGCGTTCAGCGGAAAGGACCCGACGAAGGTCGATCGCTCGGCGGCGTACATGGCGCGGTACATCGCGAAGAACGTCGTGGCGGCGGGGCTTGCGGATGAGTGCGAGATCCAGTTGTCGTACGCCATCGGTGTCGCCGAGCCGACGAGTGTGTACGTGGAGTGCTTCGGGACGGAGAAGGCAGACCCGGCGAAGATGAGCAAGGCGATCCGCGAGGTCTTCAAGTTGACGCCCCGGGGGATCATCGAGACGCTGCAGTTGCGCAAGCCGATCTATCGGCCGACGGCGCGGCATGGTCACTTCGGGCGGCAGGCGTCGGGCGACTTGTTCACGTGGGAGCGGACGGACAAGGCGGAGAGCCTGAAGTCGATGTGCTGAGTGAATGGTATTGAGTGTGATCGAAACGAGGCCGTCCCGTGTGGGGCGGCCTTGTTGATTTTGATGAGGGGTCGTTGTTGAGCACGAGAGGTTTCTGAACGCTAACATCCGGTGCGAACATCTGACTTCCCGGAGGGTGCATGAACGATTCTGCGAGATCGTCAATGGAAGGATTTGGCGAACTGCTGACGTCGCGATCAAAGGGGCCTGGGCAGAGGCTCGTATTGGGGATTGTGGGGATCGTGCTTGGTTTCACGGCGCTTGGGTTTGTGATGACGGCGATCGCTTCGTCGAGTGCGCCGAGCACGCCTGGCGGCACGCCGTTCACGATGGGGCCTCGTGTGGTGGTCTTCGTGCTTGGGTGTTTGGGGTTGTGGTTGTCGTGGTTGGCGATGCGCGGGGTACTTTCTCGGTATCACTTCTTTGAGCGTGGGGTCACGCGGACAATGCTGGGGCGTGTGGTGCAGGCGGTGGAGTATGAGCGTGTGGCGGGGTTGTGGTACACGGTGACGCGAAGGTATCGCAACGGGATCTATATGGGGACGGATGTGGAGTTGGTGGTGGAGCCGTTGTCGGTGGGCGGGGTGAAGGCGAAGAAGATCTCGTATTCCGGTCGGCACAAGGAGAAGCCCGACGGCGTGCTGTCGCGGACGTTCCTGGCGAAGAACTTCAAGGGCGAGGATGAGTTGGACGCGATCAAGAACGTGATCGCGGGGGTGATCGTGGAGCGGTGGATGCGGTCGGGTGAGTTTCGCGAGGACTGGACGGGGGCGGCGGTCTTGACGCCTCGCGGCGTGGAGATCGTGACGGGCCAGCGGAAGGGGATCGTGGTGCCGTATTCGGGCGTGGAGGGGATGTCGGACGACGGGGAGTATCTGAAGGTGCACATGCCGGCGTTGATGGCGGTGCCTTTGGGAAAGTTCAATCCGGACTTCATCATGGTGCAGAAGCGCGGGCGGAACTGCTGGGCTGGGATTGAGTTGGTGCGGGCGATGCAGGCGGCGGGGGAGTCGACGCCCGGGGTTGCTGAAACTCGTTAGTTCCAGGTGCAGCCTTTGGGGAGTTGGTCGCCGGCGACGGCGTCGTGCTGGGTCTGCGCCTTGGTGATGAGTCGGGAGAGGTGGTCGAGTTCGTGGAGGATGAGGTTTGCGCGTTCGAGGGCGGCTGGCTCTTCGAGGAGGCGGTAGCGCAGGGTCTGGGGCTGGACGAGGCTGAAGGCCACGAGTTCGAGGACGGCGGTCAACGGAATCTCAAAGTTGCGGACGTAATCGAGGAGCGAGCCGGCGATGTTCATGCGCAGGAGGGGGCCTGTGGAGAGCAGGTCGTCGAGTTTGGAGCGGACGTCGGCGAGGTCCTGGTGCTCGTCCTGGTTCTGGGGCTGCTCGATGCCGACGGGTTCGAGGATGGCCTCGCGGTAGTGGACGCCGGGCTCACCGTGGCCTGGTTCGCCTGGTTCTCGGCGGTCGCGGACGGGGAGTTCGCGGAGGATGCGCGCGCGGCAGATGCCCTGGACGATGATGTTGTAGCGGCCGTCGGGGAGTTTTTCGTGTTGGACGATGTGGGCGATGCAGACGGCGGGCTTGAGTGGTGGTCGGGCGTGGTACTGGTCTTTCCACTCGTCGCCCTCGAACGTGGCGAGAGCGAACTGGCCATTGGTGTCGAGGACATTCTCGACCATCTGGCGGTAGCGCGGCTCGAAGATGTGCATGGGGAGGACCTGCTGGGGGAGCAGGGCGACCTGGTCGAGGGGGAAGAGGGGCATGGGCCGGCCGAAGTTGACCTGGATGGAGTGCTCGGCGGGGTTTGAGGGCTCGCCCATGTCTTCGGCGTCGTGATCGTCGTCGAAGGGGTCGGTGGGGTTGTCGTGGGGCGAGTCGGTCACATGGGATCGTAGGGAATGGGGATGGACAATCGCGAGTTTTGGGTGTGCGGGGCGGTCGCGTCCGATAGATGGGACCGGCGATGGGTGTGGCGATCTCATGATCAAGTACCTTGGCTCGAAGCGGCTGCTGATACCGACGATTCTGGAGGGCGTGCGTGGCGCGGTCCTGGAGTCGAGAGGTGGGCGTGCGCACGCGCTGCGGCGCGCGGGTGGCGGGCTGACGGTGCTGGATTTGTTTTCGGGGACATCACGCGTGGGGCACGCGCTCAAGCGTGAGGGGTATCGCGTGGTGTCGAACGACCATAACGCGTACGCGCACACGCTGGCAACGTGCTATGTGCAATCGGACGCGCAGGACGTGCTCGATGACGCTCGCCTGCTGGTGCGCGAGTTCAACGCGATGGAGGTGCCGGTCGGGGGCGGCGGGTACATCACGGAGACGTTCTGCGAGCGGTCGCGGTACTTCTCGCCGAGGAATGGGGAGCGGATCGATGCGATCCGAGAGGCGATCGCGAGGAAGGGTTTGGAGCCGGATCTTGAGGCGGTGATGCTGGTGTCGCTGATGGAGGCGGCGGATCGGGTGGACTCGACGACGGGGGTGCAGATGGCGTATCTCAAGCGGTATGCGGCCCGGGCGGCGAACCGGCTGGAGTTGCGTCTGCCGGACGTGTTGCCGCGTGCTGTGGGGGGGAAGGGCGAGGCGCACAAGATGGAGGCGCTAGACGCGGCGAGGGTGCTCTCTGCGGACGTGGCGTATCTCGATCCGCCGTACAACCAGCACTCGTATCTAGGGAACTATCACGTGTGGGAGAGCCTGGTGGTGTGGGACAAGCCCGAGGTGTACGGCGTGGCGTGCAAGCGGGCGGATTGTGTGTCGAGGCGGAGTGTGTTTAACAGCAAGCCACGGGCGGCGGCGGCGCTGCGTGAGGTGATCCGGGCGATCGACGCGCGGGCGCTGGTGGTGTCGTTCAGCGATGAGGGGTTTGTGTCACGCGAGGAGATGGAGGGGATGCTGCGCGAGTGGGCGGGGACTCGGGTCTCGCGTGGAGTCGGCGGAGGGGTGGTGCGGACGGTGGCCGTGCCCTCGAAGCGGTATGTGGGAGCGAAGATCGGGATCCACAACCATCGGGGCGAGCGCGTGGGGAAGGTGTCGCACGTGACGAACACAGAGTTCGTGTTCACGTGCGTGCGTGAGGCGTCGCGGTTGTGCGTGGCGTAGGGCGGAGCCGATCAGCCGGGGGAATCGGGTGGGCAAGCCGCGAGGGCTTGCTCGAGAGCCACGATGAGTGCCGGCAGGTCATTGCGAACAGTGGCGACGAGTTGTGCGACGTCGATGCCCCAGTAGACGTGAACGACGATGTTGCGCATGCCGATGATGTCCCTCCACGGGATCGATCCCAGGCGTGCGCGTGCCTCGGGTGATAGCCGGACGGCGGCCTCTCCGATCTCGGTAAAGCAGTTCACGAGTGCGCGGGAGCGGAGCATGTCGTCCTCGAGCGAGCGTGCGTCGAGATCGGCGACGATGGTTTGTGCGTCGCGAGAGGACTGGAGCATGTGCACGAGACGGCGACGGTCGTTCGGGTCGGGAACGCTTGTCAGTGGTGGAGTCGAATCAGGCGGCATCGAGCGCTCGAGCGTGGGCGAGGAGTTCCGGGCGATCTTTGGATGGAACCCCCGTTAGCAGCGTGAGGTGGACCTGTCTTCCGAGGATTTCGGCGAGGTCCATCTGTAGGCCGCCGAGCGCGAGGAGGCCTGCGGGTTTGGCGGGATCGGTCTCGACGAGCAGGTCGATGTCGCTGTCGGGGGCGAAGCGATCGGTCAGGATGGAGCCGAAGAGATAGAGACGTTTGACGGCGGCGCGTCGGCAGGCGTGACCGATTCGATCGTGGTCAAAGGTGATACCGTGGAGAACCAGCATGGTCTCATTGTATTGCGAAGGGATGCCAGGGGCGTCGAACTATTTCTGCAACGGATCAGGTCTGTAGAGTTTGGTGGAGAGGGCCCACTGTTTCTCGGTGAAGTTGCCGTTGAGTTCCTGGGCGTGATCCGGGCGGGCGGCGGCGAGTGACATCGTGGTCTTGGCGTCGAGATTGTCGAGCATGGAGACGAGGATGGCCTCGGGGGTGGCGGGGATCTTCGCGGC
Organism: Phycisphaerales bacterium; assembly: GCA_016699835.1. Lineage (NCBI taxonomy): Bacteria > Pseudomonadati > Planctomycetota > Phycisphaerae > Phycisphaerales > Phycisphaerales bacterium. Next base: position 1,534,730 of record CP064987.1, on the reverse strand, counting down.
GCCGAACTCGGGCTCGCCGTGGTGCGAGATGATGATGTGCTGGAGGACGGTCAAGAGCCCCGGCGGGAGTCGGAGGCCTTGCTCCTTCATGACGAGTTGGGCCTTGTCGTGGAGGATGATGGCGCCCTCGACGATGTGCCCGATGAGTTCGCCGCGATCGGAATAGGAGAAGGCTCGGTCGAAGACGAGTTCGCGGGTCTTGCCGAGGTCGTGGAGGAAGAGGCCGAGGAGGACGATGTCGCGATTGATCTTCGGGTAAAGGGGGCAGACGCGGTTGGCGAGGTCGAGGAGGGTGAGGGTGTGCTCGAGCAGGCCGCCGAGATAGGCGTGGTGCATGCTCTTGGCTGCGGGCGCCTGGCGGAACTCACGCATGAGGAACTCGTCGTCGAGGTAGGCCTTGGCGAGGGCCTTGGCGGCGGGGTGCTCGAGCGTGCCAAGGAGTCGCGAGACCTCGGCGAACATCTGGGCGATGTCGCGCTTGGTCGTCGGGAGGAGCTCGCGCATCTGCTCGGGCGTGGGCTCGGCGGGATCGATCTGGTGGATGATGAGTTGGAGTTCGCCCTGATACGCCTGGGTCTCGCCCTCGACGCTGACGAAGCCGTCGACGGGGAGCCTTCGGAAGGTGGGCTCATCGATGGACCACATGCGCGCGGTGATGTCGCCGGTCTTGTCGCCGAGGATGCAGCGGAGGTAGGGCTTGTCGGTCTTGGTCCGGCCGAGTTGGGCGTTGGCGATGGAGAAGAGGCCGTTGACCCTCTGGGAGGGCTTGAGGTCGGCGATGAAGCGTTGGGTGGATGGGGCTTGGCCGGCGAAGAGTGGCGATGCGGGTTGGGTCGGGGTTGGCATGGGCGATTGTAGAGAGGCGTGGCGGCGGGCCGATCAGGCGCGAGATCGATCGGGCGATGGTGGTGTGAACGGGCCGGCACGTCGATTGGAACGGTGGATGAGCATGTCGGCGAGGTCGATGGCGGGCTGGAGGACGACACCCCGGACGCGCCAAGTATCGAGGACGACGCCGAAGAGTCCGAGGGTGAAGAGAAGGGAGCCAACGAGGATGAGCCCGCGCCCGATGTTGCGTGGGAGGGACTCGACGCCGGGGTTGGCGTGGTCGGCGTAGAGGACGAGCAGATCGCCGATGGTCCAGAGGAGGACGACGCCGATCATGGCGAGGAGGGTCTGTCGGCCGAGGGCTCCGACGCGCATGAGGAGGAGCCGCGCCTGCAGGACGCGGGCGCCGCGGCGGACGCAGATGATGATGGCCAGGAGGAGGCCCGAGGCGATGATGCGGAAGATGGACCGCGTGGAGACATCGCCCGCGTCGAGGCTATAGGGGCGTGGGGCGTGGAGGTCGATGTCGATGAGGATGTGGTAGAGCGTGAGGGCGAGGGGGATGTAGAGGAGCGAGCCGAGGGCGGATTGGAAGCGGTGGGAGCGTGAGAGGCCGGCGTGGGGGCGGATGAAGGCGAGGGAGCCGAGGCCCGACACGATCGTGAAGAAGACGACGGCGTAGGCGGGGAGCACGGAGGGCCAGGGGGGGACGCCGCGGGTGCGCCAGCCCGTGCCGAAGCCGGGTTCCCACCACCAGTCGGTGAGTCGGATGGCCCAGAGGAAGAGTGTGGCAAGGAGGGCGCCGACACTCCACGCCACGACGCCGATGGCGGTGAGTTTGCGGCACTCGATGGGTCGGAGTTCGCGGGCGAGGGGATCGACAACGGCGAGGAGAGTGGTGCGGACGGAGGTGCCGCACTCGGGGCACATGCCGGTGACGGTGAGCCCCTTGAGGTTGTACTTGCAGCGAACGCAGGGGAGGAGGCCGGTGAGTTCGTCGAGGTCGAGGGGGCGCGCGGGCGTTGAGACCGGCGAGTCGTCAGACGTTCGCGGCGACGTCTCCGTTGAGCGGTGCTCGCGGGCGTCGGGGCCGGATGGATTGTTCGGCGCGGGTTGGCGGCCCTCCGAATCGGACATGTGAGCGACCTCTCTCAATGGGCGCGTGGGGGGTGGGACGCGTGTGGTCCCTGGGTGTGGGCGCCGAAGGGTGGAACCATAGAGGGGCTGGACGTCGAATCGGGGGTCGTGGGGCCTTCTGCTATACTGCCGTCCTCGTCGGCGAGGGGTGGCGTCGCGGGGGCGGGATCGCGGGGCGACGGCGTTGGTTTGCTGGCTGTTTTCGAGTGGTTTTCGGGTTGGGGCCTGTCCATGCACGAGCGCATCTCGCGGCTGCGAGAGAACATCCGGCGTGTGTATCTGGGGGATTCACGGAGCGTGGATCACCTCATCCGCTGCGTGCTCGCGCGCGGGCACCTGCTCATCGAGGACGTGCCGGGCGTCGGCAAGACCGTCCTCGCGACGGCCCTGGCGCGCTCGATCGACTGCTCCTTCTCGCGGATCCAGTTGACGCCCGACATGCTCCCCTCCGACGTGCTGGGGGTGAGCGTCTATGACCGCAACCCGGCGACAGGGGCCGGGGCGTTCACGTTCAAGCCCGGGCCGATCTTCGCGCAGGTGGTGCTGGCCGACGAGATCAACCGGACGCCGCCGCGAACGCAGGCGGCGCTCCTCGAGGCGATGGGCGAGGGAACAGTGACGACGGAGGGGAAGACGATCGCGCTCCCGACGCCGTTCCTCCTGATCGCGACGCAGAACCCGGCGGAGTTCGAGGGGACGTATCCCCTTCCCGAGAACCAGTTGGACCGCTTCCTGATGCGCATCGCGCTGGGGTACCCCGACCCGGCGGACGAGCGGCGGATCCTGGACCTCCGGCCCTCGGGCGTGCGGCTCCACGAACTCCAGCCGGTCCTCTCGGCGACGGAGTTGATCGAGTTGCAATCGCTCGTCGATGGCGTGAAACTCGCGCCGGCGCTGGCGGATTACATCGTGGCGATCGCGGGGGCGAGCCGGCGGAGCGGGGCGCTGGCGCTTGGGTTGTCGCCGCGCGGCGGGCTGGCGTTGGCACAGGTGGCGCGGGCGACGGCGCTCATGGACGGGCGCGACTATGTCATCCCGCCGGACATCACGGACAATCTCGGGGTAGTCGTGCCGCACCGCGTGATCGCGCGCGGGGCGGTGGGCGCGGCGTCGGCGGCCGTCGAGGACGCGCTGGCGGAGATCCTGCGTCAGGTTCCGGCCCCGGCGTGAGCGCGAGGATGGTGATGGAAGACGTGGTTCGTCACCGGCTGACGATGTAGTAGAAAGAGAGGCAGGCGGGTCGCCTGCCCCACGAGCATGGGTAGTTCGTGATGTGAGTCTCTGGTGAGCGCTGTGGCGCGGAGGTCGGGGATGGGCAAGGCCAAGGCTGATTCGAAGGACACTCCCGCGAAGGCGGGCGCGGCCGGCGCTCCCAAGCCCGCATCGCGCACTTTCACCACCACGATCATCAAGGACGACGACACGAGCATGTGCGCTATCGAGGTGCCGTTCGATCCCAAGGAGGTCTTCGGCAAGGTCCGGGCTCCGGTGCGCGTCTCCATCAAGGGGCACGAGTACCGCAGCACGATCTCGTCGATGGGCGGGTGCTGGTGGGTGCCGCTTCGCACGTCGAATCGCGAGGCCGCGGGCGTGAAGGCGGGGGACACCGTCCGCGTGATGCTGGCCTCCGATGAGTCTCCGCGCGTGGTGACAACGCCGCGGGATCTCTCGGTCGCGCTCAAGGCCGCGGGGGCCGGCGCCGCGTGGCAGGCGATGAGTTACACGCACCAAAGAGAGCACGTCGAGGCGATCGTGGAGGCGAAGAAGGAAGAGACCCGGGCGCGGCGTGTCGAGAAGGCCGTGGACATGGTGCTCGCGTGGCAAGCCGCGCGAGGCGGCGGCGCGGGCGTGCTGAAGACGGCGTCGGCGATCGCGTCGAACCGGGCGACGCGTTAGCGGGCGGGAACGGGTGAGGCGGGAATGTGTGCGGCGTCGCGGGCGGCGTCGGCGCTGGTGGTCCACGAGAGGCCGAGGATGCGGTCGTCGCCCGTGAGGACGATGGGTTTGGCGGAGTTGCGGAGGTCGAAGACGACGACCTTGTCATCGGCGTAGAGGCGGCCGGCGTCGGGATTGGCGCGGTCGACGAAGCGGCCGCCGACAAACCTCGGGGTGCAGGCGAGGGAGGCGTCGTCGTTGCTGAAGGCGAGGTGGTGGGCGGCGCAGTTGAGGAATCCATCGCTGGGCGCGGAGTCCGGGGTCTTTGGGGGGGCCGCGGAGTCGTAGCGGAGCGAGGTGGTGGTGGCGTCGGCGGCGTTCCAGAGCGTGACGACGTCGATGGAGGAGAAGGCCAGTCTGGAGCCGTCGTGGCTCCAGGCGAGGGCGAAGACGTCGAGGTCCTGGGCGACGACGCGGGGCTTTTCGGCGGGTGTGGCGAGGGGGTTGCGGACGACGAGGAGGTCGAAATGCCTGGCTTTGCCGACGCGTTTGGTCTCGGCGAGGAGGGCGACCGCGCCGTTTCTGCTGACGATCGGGGAGGAGGTGGGGTTGGCGATGTCGGCGAGGAGGCGTTTGGGCGTTGGGGCGGCGTCGTGGGTATCGAGGATCCAGACGGTGCTGGTCGGGCCGCGCCCGGTCTGGAAGACGACGTTCCGCGAGTCGAGGAGCCAGTGGGCCTCGTGGATCACGGTCTCGAGTGTCGTGACGCGTGCGGCCTCGGAGGAGGGGGGGCCCGCGTCGGGGTTGGCCGCGTCGAGGAGCGTGCTCACGTAGAGGTCGGAGCCCCGGGCGCCCGGGGCGGCATGGATGAGAAGGCGCTTGGTGGCGTCGGGCGAGGTCTCTCCCGCGTTGGGCGCGACGGTGAGTTCGTGGTGGGCGCCGAAGACAGGGTCGATCGCGACCCTTCGGGTCTTGAGTTCCATGACGGGCCAGGGCGTGGCGTCCTTGGCGGTCTCCGAGGCGGCGGCGGGTGGCGTGGCGGGCGGCGCGGGCGCGGCGTGGGCCGGCGCCCCGAACGCGGCGATGGGGATCGGCATCAGGAACGCGAGGATTCGCGTGGCCACGGGGCGGAGGGTCGAGTGCGAGAGGAGCGTCTCCATGGGGACTCCTGTGAGTAGCGGGACTTGAACTCGAGTGGTCCTCGTCCTGCCGGGTCCATAATACCGGAAGGCGGCGCGATTCCGGCGCAACGGCGGCGTCACAGGAGACGAGGGTTTCGAGCGTTGTGGAGTGAGTGATGGGCACAGAGGACGTTTCGTTGGAGTTTCGCGGGCCACAGCCGTGCGTCTTTGATCCGGGCGCGATGGTGGAACGGATGTCGCGGTTCCCGCTGGTGGTGCGGTCGTGCGTGGAGGGATCGTCTCGAGCGGATCTTCGGCGGCGGTCGCCCCGGGGCGCGTGGTCGGTGGGGGAGATCCTCTGCCACCTGGTCGATGAGGAGGTGGAGGACTTCGGCCCGCGCCTGCGCTCGACGCTGGAGGACCCGACGCGCCCCTGGCCCCGGACCGACCCGGAGGGGCTGGCGATCGAGCGGAAGTACGCCGAGCAGGATCCACTCCTGGCGCTCGCGCGCTTCGAGCAGGCACGGGAGGGGTCGATCGCGTGGCTGCGCGAGGTTCTTGCAACGACGCCGCCGGACGACCCACGCTGGCGGCACGCGTACCACCACCCCAGCGGGCGCGTGATCCGCGCGGGGGACCTGCTCACGTCGTGGGGCGCCCACGACATGCTGCACCTGCGGCAGATCGCCAAGCGGATGTTCGAGTGGTCGTGGCGCGATGGGGGGAGCGGGGAGGGGGGCGGCGCCGCTGGGGAGGGGGGCGGCGGAGCCGGGGAGGGGGGCGGCGCTGCCGGGAAGGGGGGGTTTTCGGCGGAGTACGCCGGGCCGTGGGGGGCGTGAGGGCGTGGGCGCGGCGCGGGTGGACGCAGAAGGAAAGTGGGCGCGTGCGGGTTAGCGGCGATGCCGTGTTGCTGGCGTCGTCCCCGGGTTGTCAGGTCTAGTTCACAGGTTCGACGGCCGCTTTGATGGCGAGACCGTAGAGTTTCGCCATGAGGCCGCACCCGAGGCTGCGAAAGACCATGAAGTGGGGCGGGGCGGCGGTGGGTGTGCTCATGCTCGCCGCGTGGGCCGCGAGCGAGCGGTGGTACCTGCACCACTACGCGTGGCCGTGGCTCTACGGCGCGCAGCGCGGCGGGGCGTACCTCGTGCACGACCGGGGCGCGATGTACCGCATGCCCCCCGGCGTGTACACGGGACGCGTGGACCCGACGGTCCCCAAGGTCTGGTGGGCAAACGCGTCGATCTCCGGCGGCCGCACGTACGTCGGGATCCCGTTCTGGCTCCCCGCGGTGGTGGCGGGATTGTGCGGCGCGATCGCGTGGCGTTTGGATGTCATCGCCCGCCGCCGCGCCCGCGCGGGCGCGTGCCCGAGGTGCTTGTATTCCCGCGCGGGTCTTGCGGCGAACGCCCCGTGTCCGGAGTGCGGGGCGGCGCCGATCACAATCGCGGCGGAAGCGACGTTGTAGTGACCCCTCGCGCGCACGCGGATCGCGCCAACGCGAGCGTGGGTCCATCCTCGGCGCGGTGTCGCGCTCGCGCGCGTCGATGACTTGCTCACCCCCTTCGCCGGTCCTCCGGCGCGACTCGCCGGTGCTCTGGGGCGATCGGTGGGTGGAGCCGTGCGGATGGTCCGTGGACTGTTCCCGTTTGTCCGTCATGCCCTCCGGGTCGATCGTCTCTGGTGCCCGACGGCCCGGCCCGACCGCCCGACGGCCCGTCATGCGGTTCGGATCGCTCGTCACGCGGTCCAAAGGGCCTGTCCTTTGTGCCGGATGATCCGGACGACCGTCCGGAACGCTCGTCACCGGGAAAACCTCAACTGGGGTCCAAGGAACGCCGATGCCACACCCATCGCCCCGTGTGGGGCGTGTCGCGAGACGGGACCAAAACCCCCGTCGCGCGGCACCGTGCGTGCCTTCGTCTGATTTGGCCATGTGGCAGTTTGTCATCTGGCAGTTTGGAGTTCTCTCGTGTCCCAGCGACGCTTTCCCCGGGCCGACGCCGACTTCGCCGCGTTCATCGCGCACTATTACGACGCCGTCGAGGCGTGGTGGAACGGCATGGCGCTCGACCCCGCGGACCTCGCCGACCTCAAGAACGCCGTGAACGAGTGGAAGGCGGCCTGGCCGGCGCACATCGCGGCCCGCGCCGCGGCGCAGGCGGCGACGCAGGCCAAGGACGCGGCGAGGGCGGAGGTCGAGGCGCAGGCGCGGCCGATCACCAACTTCATCCAGGCCTTCCCCAAGACCACCGACGCCGACCGCGCCACCATCGGCATCACCGTCCGGAGCACCCCCACGCTCCGCGTGGGGAACATTACATCTTCACCCCTCACGCTCATCGACTCGGGACAACGTCTGACGCACACCCTGCGCCTCAGCGACGAGTCCACGCCCACGCGTCGCGCGAGGCCCGCGGGCGTCGCCCGCGCCGAGGTCTTCGTGGCGCTGACCAATCCCCACGAGGCCGCGCCGCCCCTGCCCACCGACGCCGCCGCCGTGAGCGGGGCGTACCGCTACATCGGCAGCGTCACCGACGGCACGACCACGCTGACCTTCGAATCACAGAACGGCGGCCGGCAGGCCCATTACATCGCGCGCTGGATCACGACCGCCGGAACCCCCGGCCCCTGGAGCGAGACGGCGAGCGCCACCGTGGCGGCGTAGAGCGCGCCCCACGCCCCACGCACCTCTTTCATCGTTCACACACACGACCACAGACGCGAGACCACCATGAAGACCACCAGCACCAAGAACACGAAGCCCCGCACGCGTGCGTATCGCGCCGCCGGTCCGCTCCCCCCGCCGCCCACAGACGTAAAAGTCCTGACGCGGGAGGACGCCGCCACGTTCATGGGCGTGGCGCTCAAAACCTTCAGCGATTGGGAGCGTGCCGGGCGCGTGACGATCCCGCGCTACCGCGCCGCCACCGGCACGGGCCGCGCGATTTATTACGTCGAGGCCGACCTCGAGCGCCTGCGTGAGGAGTTCAGGAGGCTCAAGGAGCCCTATCCCGATCCGGAGCGTCCGGGCGTCTACCGCGTCCCCCTCCGCAGCCGCCTCCACTCGATGGAGGCGCTCATCGACGCCGAGGATCTCCCGATCGTCGAGGGAAAGAACTGGAACTGGGGCCCGAAGAGCGACGGACGGGGGGGCGAGGTGCTCTTCGCCACGATGACGCAGCGCCAGACCCCCCTCAAGCGCCTCATCCTGGGCCTTGGGGACAAGGAGTTCAAGGACGTGGTGGTGGGCTACGCCAACGGCGACCCCCTCGACCTCCGGCGATCGAACCTCGTCCTGAAGACGCGCACGGAGGTGAACCTGTCGCGCGCCAAGTCGATGACGCGGGCCGGCCGCGCGGTGTCGTCGGTCTATCTCGGCGTGGACTGGGACGCGACGCGGCGCTTGTGGAGGGCGCAGATCGGCACGAAGGAGATGCACCGGATGATCGGTCGATTCCGCGACGAGGCCCAGGCCGCCGCCGCCTACGACGCCGCCGCGAGGGAGATCTTCGGCGACTCGGCCCCGCTCAACTTCCCCGATGGGAAGATCCCCGCGCCGACGTTCCTCGGCGCCGACGGCGAGACCGTGCGCGAGAAGTGCGCCTACACCCTGGCGCGCGGGCTTCCCACGCCGCCCAAGGGCGTCGCCATGCTGACGCGCGACGAGGCCGCCGCGGCGCTCGACGTGAGCGAGGGGACGCTCGGCCAGTGGGAGCGTTCGGGCGAGGTCACCTTCACCCGCTACCGCGAGAAGGACCAGACCGGGACGCCGATCCTCTACGCCGCCGCCGACATCGCCCGCCTGCGCGAGGAACTCGACCAGGTCGGCCAGCCGTACGCCGATCCGCACCCGGCCCGCGCCGGCGTGTGGCGCGTGCCGCTGCGCACGCTCGGCGGATACATCGAGGCGCTCATCGACGAGGCGGATCTCCCCATCGTGCAGGGGAAGAAATGGAACTACGCCGCGCGCTCGAGAGCCGGGCAGGACAATGGCGTCGTCTTCCAGGCCGGCGCCGACGACGCCCCCCGGCGGCAACTCAGGCGCCTCATCCTGGCGCTCGACGGCGAGTCGGCGGCGATTCGGGTCCACCACGCCAACGGCAACCCCCTCGACTGCCGCCGCGCGAACCTCGTGATCAGCAACCCCGAGCAGTCCGCCCGCGGCGCCTACAAGATCCTGCGGCGTTGCGGGCGGCCGACGACGTCACGGTACAAGGGCGTCTGCTGGAACGAGCGCGTGGGCGCGTGGACCGCGCAGATCCGCGTCGCCGACGTGAACAGCAGGCTGGGCCACTTCGACGACGAGGCCGAGGCGGCGATGGCCTACGACGAGGCGGCGCGCGAGGTGTGGGGGGACGAGGCCAGAGTGAACTTCCCCGAGCCTGGCGAGAAGCCCAGCGCCGCGGCGCCGGTCTCCCCCGCGGACCTGTGGACCCGCGCCGGCGGGAGCGCGGCGCGGATGCCGGGCCAACCGACCGACTTTGATGTGGTCCTCAATGGCGACGGCAGCGTCACGCTGTCGTGGCGCAGCACGCACGCCGCCGCGAGCGCGGGGGTGACGTTCGCGATTTTCCGAAGGCTCCCCGGCCAGCGCGAGTCCGTGCGCCTCGGCACCGTGGACGGGACCACGAGCGCCGTCCGCCGCCCGACCTTCACCGACGCGACGGTGGGTATCGACTGCATCACCGGCGACGGCGAGGGGGCCGAATACACGGTGCAAGGCGCCCGCGCCGACCGCCTGGGCGAAAAGAGCGAGGTGGTGCGGGTGCGATTCGACGCGAGGGGGAGGTGGGTTTACTCCGCTTCGCGGGTGAGGAAGGCGGCATAAATCTCCGCTGCGCGGGGCCAGTACATGTAGCCCGACCGTGAGGGAGGGCCTGGCGGCGGCACGGTGCTCCGCACCAACTTCCGCGCCGCCGACGCGGTGGAAACGTTGGCTTCCATTCACCACAGGGTCAACATCCACGGCGAACAGGGGCTGCGGAGCAAGGTCACGACGGCGATAGTGGCGGTGTAGAGGGATTCACCCGTTTGTGCGGAAATATGGATGAAACACATTCTTGTGTTGTTGACACATCCAAGTGCACCGATATAGTTGTTCCCCTCGGAACTTGACTGGTCCTCGGTATCGGTGCGTCCGGCTGCCAATTCGGCAGGCCGGTTGGTCTATGTCCACATATCGACACGGTTTTGCAAGGATGGCGGAATCGCTTACATGCGGTTTTCGGGCGTTCCTGCGTGATTCGCTGGAACACGATAATTCTTCGCGGTCTGGCATTGGCGTTGCCACACTCCAGGCTCGCTGCACAAGGTGTGCAGCCTTGTGGAGATTCGCATGACGCAGTCCGGACCGCCCGCCGTAGAAAAAAACAGTCCGTTGGAAGCCGCGCAGAAGATCGTCACCGAGTTGCAGGGGATGACCTCGGAAAACCAATCGCTGGCTTTGCAGTTCGCCATGCAGACGCTGCGAATCACTCCACCCTCGGCACACCTCACCCCTTCGCCCGGACCAGCCCACCCGGACGCACCGATTGTCCATGCAGCTGCTGACGTGCCGAGTCATCCGACGGATATTAAGTCGTTTACAGCGGCGAAGGCACCCAGGAGCGACCAGCAATTCGCCGCAGTCGTCGCATACTTCTATCAGTTCGAGGCTCCTACAGAGCAGCACAAGGACTCCATCGATGCCGCGACAATGAAGGATGCAGCAAGGCTTGCCGTGTGGGGCCAGGTGAGAAACTGGAACACAACGCTGAAGAACGCAATGCGCGCGGGGTATTTGGACCGTGCTGAGCGAGGCGCGTTCAAGTTGAGTTCGGTCGGCGAGAACCTCGTTGCCATCACACTGCCCGGAAGTGGGGCGACGAGCGCGGGGAACAGCGGCGGCACGAAAGGTAGAGTCAGTAAGAAGAAGGTATCGACCAAGAAGAGAACAAAGAAGGGCGGCTAATGCGCAATTCCTTATCAACTAAAGGAGTCTGTGCTCATGCTGGCCATACACAAGACCTTTGATGCAGCCATCAACGAGGTCACAAAGGCACGCGCTCGGGTTACTGCAGTCAAGACCAAGCAGGTGAAGAATGTCGATACCGTAGCGAGCCTGAAAGCCACGGCCCAGGCGTGGTTCCACGCCCACAAGCCAGTCGTGGTGGCGGCGGCCCCGGGCCTTGACCTCGTGGCAGTTGACCAGCACTACACCACGATCCTGAATTCGACGGCAAAACACGCCGCGAAACAAACGTATTTAGACGCGTTGATGAACGCCAAGACTGCATTGGTTGCTGCTCGTACTATCGCACTGATTGCACCGGCAGTGGTACCAGTCGCGAATACTGACGACCTCGCGCCGGACTTTTCGCCCTTGGCTGGCAATCAAGAGATGCGGGACATTCTCACCCGCCGGTGGCACGAGTGCGCGAAGTGCGTCAAGGCCGACGCGCATCTTGCGGCGATTGTGATGATGGGCGGTTTGCTTGAAGCCCTCTTCGTCGCGAGAGCGAACAAGTTGACCGATAAGGCCCCGCTAACTGGCGCGGCGAATGCGCCCAAGGACAAGGCGACTGGGAAGACCACCAACTACCAGGATTGGATGCTGGATTCGTACATCAAGGTCGGCTGCGAGTTGAACTGGATTACAGAGTCGGCGAAAAACGTCGCGGACACGTTGAAGGAATACCGCAACTTCGTCCACCCGGCGAAGGAACTGCGGTACGGTGTGAAGCTCGGCTTCAACGACTCTTCGATATTCTGGCAAGTCACAAAGGCATTGGCTAGGCAACTGCTTTTCAGCGCGTAATCGGAAAACCATCGGGGCGCACATGCAGGGGGCTACGGCCCCCCGGCACCCCCCATCAAGAAAGGAACGGACTCCATGGCCTACGGTGATCATCTCTTCATCAAGTACATCTGGGGCGAGCACCACGGCATCGACCTCGGCGACGGCACCGTCATCGAGTACGGCGGCAAGGGTGAAGCCCGCATGTCCGTGCGGCGGGTCTGGCGCGACGACTTCCTCGCGCGTGGGCCGTCATTTATCAGGCAATACACACCCGGAGCCGCGCTGCCACCGCACGATACCGTGCGGCTCGCGATTACCCGTCTCGCCGAGCAAGACTACGACCTATTCAACAACAACTGCGAGCACTTGGCGTACTGGTGCAAGACTGGGCACCACTGCAGCCCGCAGGCCAACACGCTGAAAAGTGCGGTGAAGGTCGGCGCAGTAATCGGGCTCATCGCGCTGATGGCGAGCGCGGCGGGGTAAGTGGATGGCGTGACTGTTGGGTGCCGCCCGCGGCTGGCGGCACCCTTTTTCACGACTCAGGCGAACAAGCCCATTTGTTCGACGGGCGCAGCCCGAAGCGGCGCGAGGCGTTCGGCCAGGCACTCGCGGGAGACGACGTAGACGTACTCCTTGTTCGTCTTGTGGCTCACCTTGCCGACCTTCTGTCCTTGCGGGTTGTAGATGCCGATCTGGGCACCGACGTACCGCTTGAAGTCGTTCTCGATGGTCGTGACCTTGCCCTCGCCGTTCCAGAGTGAGGCGAGCATCGACTCCATCTCCTCGCGCGCCAGGTATCCCTCGTTGTTGAAGGAGACGACCAGCACCTGGGCGCGGACGGTGGCAAGCAACTGCCGCATGACTCCCGCGAACCTCGGGCGGGAGTTGAAGATGCTCTGACGCTGACGGACATCGACGCGCTTGCAGGCGATGCCGTAGACCTCGGGCTTGTCCCAGCGCACCAGAGACTCCCAGGCGTGGTAGTTGCCCAGGTAGGAGTGTTGGTTGTACGGCGGGTCGATGTACGCGACGTCGGCCTCAAGGAGTTTCACGGCTTCGAGCGCATCGAGGCAGGTGGCTTGACCCTTGCCGTGCTTGGCGCGTGGCAGCACCTCGGGAACACGCAAGTCCAGGTCGTTGTGGGCACGCGGCGCCCACGTTTTCAGATACGCCATCTGCAAGCCGGTGGTCGAATCCACCCGATCCGCCGCCTCCATGAGCGACACGAGCATCACCGCTTCGAGTTCCGGCTCCAAGCCCTTGGCCGCGATAGCCTCGCGAATGGCGTCGATGCGGGCCCCGTTCTTGGGCTGGAAGAATCGGGACTGGACGCAGAAGGTCTCGGTGAAGTATCCCGGCTCGCCCTTCATCGCGTTGAACTCGCGGACGAGTTTCTTCGCGTCAACGAGCACGTCCTCCGCGTCGGCCTGCACGTAGCAGCGGGCGAGCGTTGCGGCATACGAGTTATGGTCGTTCGAGAGGACGCGGTAGCCTGCGGCTTTGAGCGCGTGTCCGACTCGGGACGTGCCCGAGAAGAGATCGATGACAGAATGGGCATCCGCAGCACGCCGCACGGCTTCGAGGATGACGGGGATCAGCGTGCGCTTGGAACCGATGTACTTGATCACCGAACACTCCCTTGTTCGCGTGGCGTGCCCTCAAACAGCCAGGACAGAAGGCCCGTGAGGAATCGAGTGTACTCCGTTGCCGTGCACGCGTGCTCCATCGAGAACCACGCGAAGTTCTTCAGGCGATCGGCCTGGACGTGGAAGTTCACGTGGTACTTGTTGCGGTAGCGGATGAACGCACCATTCGCCATGACCATGAGGCTGCATTTGGTGTAGCGAGTGGCCACTTCCAGATACTGCATGATCTGGAATGAGAGCCGCTCGTGCGCGTTGCCGTCGATCTGGCGCCCTCTGCTCGATTTGGCTGTCTTGTACTCCAGCATGATCTTCTCGCGGAGTACGCCGCCATCCACAAGGACCACGGTATCGTCAAACTTGGTCGTCAGCCCGTTGTAGATCGTCGGATAGGTCGGTCCAGCATATGGACCTGTGATGGGGGCATATCGCCGAACCGCCTCGGCCTCACTCGGGAACGCATCCACCAAATCCGTGACACCAAAGACGACTTCTAACCAACGCGACTGATCGGCGCTCGTATCCGTGAGTCCGTCGGATGCAGAAGTGGGAACGAAAATCGAGCGAGGGCCTATCGCCAACTCCGCATAGCGCCGTCTGCCTACTCCGGCGACGACGCGCACGGATGCTCCGTTGGATTCCGCAAGCCTACGGAACGCGATCCACAGGTGCGCAATTAGCCGCTCAAAGTCCTCACCCTCACGACGCGCTCCCGTTCCCGTATTCGCCACGCTCTCGGACGCCTCAAAGGCCTCCATTCGTGTGGCGAGCGTCTGGATCTCCTGATTGATCGCGGGCGGTCGAGGCATCGTGGACAGTGTACGGCATTCAACTACGGGATACGTTGAGTGTATCTACAACCACAATCTGTTGGGGATTCCGAGCCATGACCGCATGACCAGCGAAACCAACTGCATGCACGATCATTATCAGTGGCACGTGTCCCTCCAGTACCCTCTGGACCACCCCATCCCCCGAACTCGATGCGTGAATTCTGGACGTTCACGCGACTTACCCATCTCGATCGGCCGATCGACCTGCCGTGCTCCTCCTGCGTGCTCTGGGCGGCTTGGGCGGCGGGGGGAGGGCCTGGGGTTGTGTGCCCGGGGCCATATGGACAAGCCGCCGGCGATTGCGGTACTGGAACACGCCCCACGCTGGGCGTCGAGGTACCCAACAAAGAACGGAGACCGTCATGGCGGATTACATCCCAGGGCCCGACGCGGACTTCCAGGCGTGGGTCGCGAACTTTGTCACCTATGCCAACGCCCATCTCGTCGATCTCGATCTCAACGCGGCCGACATGCTGCCGATCACCAGCGGGCAGACGGCCTTCAACACCGCCTTCGCCGCGCAGATCGCGGCGCGGGCCGCGGCATTGGGCGCGACGCAGAACAAGGACGATCGCCGGGCCGATCTCACGGCGGCCGTGCGACCCCTCGTGCGCCGGTTGCAGGCCTCCCCCGACGTGACCGACGCCGAGAAGGCCGCGCTGGGGATCACCGTCGCCGCCGAGCCGTCGCCCATCGGGCCGCCGACGAGCGCGCCCATCTGCGTCATCGAGTGTGGCAACCGGTTGCAGCACACGCTGCGCTTCGCCGACGAGACCACGCCGAATCGCAAGGCCAAGCCCGCGGGCGTCCTGGGCGTCGAGATCTGGAACAAGGTCGGCGACGCGCCCCCGGCGGGCGAGGGCGAGTTGCGGTTCGTCGCCGTCGACACCAGTTCGCCCTTTGTCGTGAACTTCAACTCGGCCGAGGGTGGCAAGACCGCGTTCTACTGGCTGCGGTGGGTCTCGCCCACGGGCGAGCGCGGGCCGTGGGGGGAGCAATCCCAGGCGACGATTGCGGCCTGAACGCTTCGCGACGCGGCCTGGGCACTTTGCGGCGCGAAGGAGTCGCGTGGGCACGCGAGAGACTTTTCGACACTTCACCCTGTGTGCTCATCCACCCGCCGACGACGGCGGGTGGTTTGTTATATGGCGATGGAGTGGGCGTGCGCGTCGGGGGTGGGTGAGGGAGCGGAGAGAAGAACGGACACCACGCGGAGCGTGGTGGTACCCCCGAGCGCAGCGGTGGTATCGAATCTCCGGAAGCGTCAGCGCTTCGCGCTGAGCCAGTCGTGGAGTTTCTTCTGGGGCCAGGTGTTGAGGCACAGCGCCTTGGGGCACCAGCCGCGGCGGGCGGTCATGACGCCGAAGCGGAGGTTGTCGTAGTCCTCGGCGGCGTGGACGTCGCAATCGATCGCGATCGTGCACCCAGCCTCGACGGCGAGGCGGACGTGGGCGTCGCGGAGGTCGAGACGCATCCAGTGGGCGTTGATCTCCAGGGCGGTGTGGTGCGTCTTCGCGGCCGATATGAGTTTGGTCATGTCAGGCTCGAGGCCCTTGCGCTTGCCGACGAGGCGGCCTGTGGGGTGGCCGAGGATGTGGACCAGCGGGTGCGAGACGGCCCTCACGAGGCGCTTGGTGCAGGTCTCGGGGTCCTGCGAGAGGGCGGCGTGGGGCGAGGCGACGACGACGTCGAGTTGCTTCAAGACCTTGTCGTCAAAGTCGAGCGTGCCGTCGGCGAGGATGTCCACCTCGCTGCCGGTCAGGAGGGCGAGGCCCTTCTTCTTCCATTTGGATTTGGCGCTGTTGATGGTCTCGACCTGGGCGAGGAGGCGCTCGATAGAGAGGCCATTGGCCTGGACGGAACTCCTGGAGTGGTCGGTGACGGCGAGGGTGTGGAAGCCGCGTTTCAGGGCGAGTTCGGCGAGTTCGTCGAGGGAGAGGAGGCCATCGCTCGCGGTGGTGTGGGCGTGGAGTTCGGCCTGGATGTCGGCGAGTACGATGAGGTTCGGGATGGACGCGAGGTCGCACTCGCCGCGATCCTCGCGCATCTCGGGGGGGATCCAGGGGAGGTTGAGTTTCGCGTAGATCTCCTCCTCGGTGGCGCCGGCGACAGGCGTGACGCCGCGGAGGTGGGGGGCGGTCTTCTCCTCGTCGATGGGGAAGAGGCCCCAGTCGTTGAGGGTGAGGCCGAGATCGAGGGCCCGCCCGCGCAGGCGGATGTTGTGTTCCTTGCTCCCGGTGAAGTACATGAGGCCGCTGCCCCAGGAGGAGAGGGGGAGGACGCGCAGGTCGATCTGGACGGCGCCGTCGCCGTCGTTGTCGATCTTCCATCGGCCGGTGTTGTCGGTGGTCTTGTAGCGGACGGAGGCCTTGCTCTCGCCCGAGGCGAGGGTCTGGGTGACGCCGGGCGTTGAGGTGAAGAGATGCATCACACGCTCGGCGTGTTTCTCGTGGCCCTTCTTCAGGGCGACGAGGATGTCGATGTCGCCGATGGACTCCTTGCCGCGGCGGAGCGAGCCCGCGGCCTCGGCTCTGGTGACGTCGGGAGATTCGCGCAGGCGTTCGAGGAAGACCTGCGCGATGGCCCACGCGGGGCCGAGGGAGAGGCGTTTGCCCGATGTCTTAACGAAGGCGAGGGACTGGGCGATCTTCTCGACGGTCTTGGCGCCCATGCGCGGGAGTGTCTGGAGGCTTCCGTCGGCGATGGCGCGCTCGAGGGCGGGGATGTCCTCGATGTGCCCCTGCTTCCACATGACGCTCGCGGTCTTGGGGCCGATGCCGGGGACTTCCATCAGGGCGAGGACGCCGGCGGGGACTTTGGCGCGGAGTTCCTCGTACTCCTTGATGTCGCCGGTGGTGCAGAACTCGACGATCTTGTCGGCGAGTTTCTTGCCGATCCCCTCGAGGGCGAGGATCTCCTCTTTGGACATGGTGCAGATGTCGGTGGGGAGGGCCTCGATCGCGCGGGCGGCGCGGGTGTGGGCGATGGACTTGAAGGAGTCCTCGCCGAGGACATCGAGCATCCGGGCGATGGACTCGAGGACGCTCGCGAGTTCCGCGTTCTTGGACATGAAGGGACTGTATGGAGATGGCGCGGGATTGCCCCGCGGCGTGGATCAGCGCGACCTGCGTGCGGCACGCTTGGGCGCGGGGACGGCGGGGCGCTTGGTGGTGGAGTAGGTGGTCTCGGTGTGCTCGGTGTAGCCGTCGCGTTGGATGGGCGAGGAGATGACGTGGATCTCGCGGCCACCGGGTTCGGTCGCGGCGTTGAAGGTGTCGTCGTGCTGGGCGTAGAGCGTGGCGATGCGGTGCTCGATGGCCTCGACGGCGGCGAGCCGCTCGTCACGCGGGATGCTCAGGAGGGCGGCGAGCCAGCGCCGCGCGAGGTCAGGCCCCGTGGGCTGGAGGAGTTCCACCAGCATCTGCACGTGGTCCGCCGGGGAGAGCGTCGGCGATGGAACCGGCGCGGCGCCGGTCGGCGGCGTGGACCGGCTTGGCCTCGAGGGTCGCGTCTGGTTTGGCTTGGGCCTGGCCATGGTCGGCAGTGGCGGCAGAGGCGTGATGCGGCGTGGGGCGATCCGTCTGAGACGATGACGCCGGCGGCGACCATGCCGCACGGACGCGAGATTCGAGTGTATTCAGGAAGAGTTCGAGACGTTCGACGCGGGTGATGAGGTCCTCGATGGTGTTGGCCATCGCGGTGAGGAGCTCAGACGCGTTGGCCTCGCTGAGGGTGTAGGCCTTGACCTCGGAGGCCTTCATCGGGCCGCGACCGGTCAGGAGCCAGTCGATGTTGAGTCCCATGGCGTGGGCGAAGGCGGCGATGAACTCGACAGCGGGGGCCTGGCCCTGCATGTACCGGCGGACGGTCTCGGGGTGGGTGTTGGTGAGTTCGCCGATGTGGCGGTAACTCTTGCTGCCGCCGGCCTCGCGCAGACGTTCGTGCAACCCGTTGGACATGGCGATCACTATACCCGTTTTGGTGTGCGAGTCATGGGGGACGCGGAAGATGGAAGGATCGGTTGCGGCGAGTCGGGTTCGTGATGGGGACACGGAGATGTGTGAATCTGGGAAGTTGGGGCACGGAGTTGTGCCTACCCCACGTCGGCGAGGCCGAGCCATTCGCCGTGGGCCTTGAGGAGCCGACGTCGGAGCAGGGCCTCGGCGGGGTTTCGGAGGCGCGGCGAAGCGACGATCCATTGGGCGGCATCGCGCCGGGCCATGGCGAGAAGATCGACGTCGCGCGCGAGGTCGGCGACCTTGAAGGGCATGAGGCCGGACTGGCGCGTGCCGAAGAGTTCGCCAGGTCCACGCAGTTCGAAGTCCTTCTCGGCGATGACGAAGCCATCGTTGGAGGTTTCAAGGACCTGGAGTCGCGCCTGGGCGTCGTCGCCTTTGACATCGGCGATGAGGACGCAGAGCGAGGGCTTGTCGCCGCGCCCGACGCGTCCGCGGAGTTGGTGGAGTTGGGCAAGCCCGAAGCGGTCGGCGTCCTCGACGATCATGATGGTGGCGTTGGGGATGTCGACGCCGACCTCGATGACGGTGGTGGCGACGAGAGCGTCGATCTGCCCGAGGCGGAATCGCTCCATGATGGCGTCGCGCGTGTCGCGGGAGAGATCGCCATGCATCGCGGCGAGACGCTTGCCCGGAATGTGGGCCTCGAGTTCCTTCACAAGATCGCGCACGGCCTTGGTGTCGCTCGCGGGCTTGCCATCGATCGCAGGGGCAACGATGAAGGCCTGCTCGCCCTGGTTGAGGCGGCGGAGGACCTCGGCATAGACCATGGTGCGCTGCGTGTTGGTCGCGACGCGGGTCTTGACGGGCTTCCGCCCCGGCGGGAGCCCGGCGATCGTCGAGACATCGAGATCGCCAAAGAGCGTGATCGCGAGCGTGCGTGGGATGGGCGTCGCGGTCATGACGATGACGTGGGGTACGACGCCGGTCTCCTTGCCCTTCGCGCGGAGCGTGGCGCGCTGCGAGACGCCAAAGCGGTGCTGCTCATCGACGATCGCGACGGCGAGCGACTTGTACTCGACGCCCTGGGTGAGGAGCGCGTGCGTGCCGATGAGGATGTCGATCTCGCCCGCGGCGAGCCGCGCGAGGAGGGACTCGCGATTGGCGCGCGTCGGCGTGCTTCCGGTCAGGAGCGCAACGCGGACGCGCGAGCCCTCGAGAAGGCGCGAGATCGTGGCGAAGTGCTGCTCGGCGAGGATCTCGGTGGGCGCCATGAGCGAGGCCTGGTGCCCGTCGGCGACGCCCATCAGCATCGCGTAGACCGCAACGGCGGTCTTGCCGGAACCCACATCGCCTTGGATCAAGCGATTCGTCGGCGTGTCACTCGTGAGATCGCGAACGAGGTCGGCGACGACGCTGTCCTGGGCTTTGGTGAGCGTGAAGGGCAGGCGATCGCGGATATGCCGATCGATGGCGGCGTTGTGCCTGAGGGCCGGGGCCTTCATCGTGACGCGCAGGTGCGAGCGCTTCATCGCGACGCCGAGTTGCAGGAGGAAGAGTTCGTCGTACGCCAGTCGCCGGCGCGCCGCGAGCGTCTCGTCCATCGTCACGGGGCGATGGAGCATGCGATACGCCTCACGCAGCGGCGGGAGTGATTTCTCGGCGCGATACGCGTCGTCGAAGTGGTCCTCGATCAGCGGGAGCGCGTGGTCGAGGACGCGGGAGATGGCCCTGGCGATGCGTGCGGAGGGGAGACTCTCGGTCGCGGGATAGACGGGGCGGATGTGCCCGGCGTCGTCGGCGTCGCTGGTGGCGTCGGCATCGTCGCGATGTCCTGCATTGTCGCGAGGACTTGCATTTTCGCGCGGGCCAATCTCGCCGCGAGGACTCGACGCCTCGACGCGCGGGTTCACCATCTGCAAGCCCGGGCCCCGCCGTTGGAGTTTCCCCTCGACCTTGACCCACTCGCCGGGCTTGAGGCGATCGGCGAGGTAGAGCATGCCGAAGAAGACGATGTCGAGCCGCCCCGTGCCGTCGTCGAGGATGACTTCGAGGCGTGGGCGGCGACCGGTGCGCACGGGTCGCGTGGCGATGACCTCGGCCCGCGCGGTGACGATCTGCCCGACGCGGCTCCCACCGTCATCACCCTCGGTTGCGTTGGATGCGTTCGAGTGAGATGGATTTGGATTCGTCGCCGGGGCGGTGGCCGGGGCGTGCCGCGTGTGGGTGGGGGGGCGTGGCCCCTCGAGTTGCGCGATCGTCGCCTCGCCCCCGACGAACTCATGGCGAAGTGGAATGTGGGCGATGAGCGTGCCGACGTTGTGGAGGCCCATGCCCTTGAGCGCGCGAGCCACGGCGGGGGTGATGCCGCGGACATTGGCGACGCTCGTCGTGAGCGTGATCGGCGAAACGTCGCCTTCGCGCGGCTCCTGACGATCCGCGGTCTGCGGGCGTTGCACCTCGGCCTTGCGCGTCATCGCTCCTTCTCCGGATCGATCTCGCGCAGGTAGCGCCACGAATAGATCCCCGTCGAGTGCCCGTCGCTGAAGGTGATGCGGATCGCGTAGTTCCCCACGAGTTCCGCGTCGGTGGCCACAACACCGCCACTTCCTTCTCCCCTTCCGACCCGGCTCGACGGCAGGATCACCAGCGGGTTCGTCTCGATCTCGTCGCGGAGGTGCCTGGCGTCGGCCGAGGGCGACATCCGCCGGAGATAGGGAATCTCATAGCGCGAGACGCGTCCATCGCCCCAGCGAATCGTCAGGGCCTCGTCCTTCTTCAGGTCGATCGAGATGGGTGCGTCGATTGGCGGCATGCCCGGGCTATCTTTCGCGTGATGGCGGCCCGGCGAAAGTCGCCCACGCCGTCTCGGGGCGCGGATGGGTTTATACCTCATTTTCACCTCGTCTTCACCTAGATTCCACCTCGGTTCACGTTGGGATACGAACCATGACTCCCTTTGCGGATCTCTTGAGTGCGGCGATCGAGCGTGTGGGCTCGCCGGTGTGCGTCGGGCTGGATCCCGTGCACGAGATGCTGCCCGATGCCGTGCGCTCCGCCCACCACGAGCCCCTGGAATCCATCCGCCAATTCGGCCGCGGCGTGATCGATGCCGTGGTTGGTGTTGTCCCCGCGATCAAACTCCAATCCGCGTGCTATGAGCGCTGGGGCGGTCGCGGGCTTGAGACCCTCGCCGAGCACGCCGAGCACGCGAGCAGTCTCGGCCTGGTCGTCATCCTCGACGCCAAGCGCGGCGACATCGGCCTCTCCAGCCGCCACTACGCCCACGCCGCCAGGCGCCAGCACGCCCACGCCGTCACCGTGAGCGGCTACCTCGGCCTGGGCGCGCTCGATCCCTTCGTGGAGGTTGGGCTCGGCGTCTTCGTGCTGGTGCGGACGAGCAACCCCGACGGCGACGCCGTGCAGGGCGCGCGATTGGAGGACGGCCGCACGGTCGCCGAGATGATGGCCGACCAGGTCGCGGCGTACGGCGCGAAGCATGTGGGCGCATCGGGAGGGGGGGCTTCACACGGCCTGTCGAGCGTGGGCGCGGTGGTGGGGGCCACGAAGCACGCCGAGGCCAGGGCCCTGCGCGAGCGCATGCCCGACCAGATCTTCCTGATCCCCGGCTACGGCGCCCAGGGGGGCACGGCCGAGGACATCCGGGCGATGCTGCGGCCACGGGCGGCGCGGCGGTCGAGCCTGGCGGGGGCCGGCGTGCTGGTGACGGCGAGCCGCTCGGTGATCTATGCGACGGGTGCAGGTCGTGGGAGAAATGGGGGGGGCGGGGGGAGTGGGGGGGGGTGGACCGATCACGTCCGTGCCGCGGCGGAGCGACTGGCGGGGGAGATCAGGGACGTTGTTGAAAGTGGTAGTAGTGGTGGTGTAAGTCGGAGTGTGTGATGGTGGCGCGTGTGTTGCGCACGCCAGAGGAAGGGAGGACCCTTCCTCCGGCACCTCCATCCCCTTTGGATCGGTACGACGAGTGGTGTCCCGATGGCGTTGACTGCTCGTCTTGGGCGACCAAAGTCCGGCTCTTCCTCGTCTTCCCTCTTCTCTTGTTTCTCCCCGGACTTTGGTGCCGTGTGACACGACAACGCATGCACTGAAGTCCGGAGGAACCGGACTTCAATGGCACGATGGCGTGAATTCAGTGCCACGCCCCTTGAATTTGCTACAGGTATCTAATTGGTCAAGAGTAGAGAACGAGGCACAAAGTCCCCGCGTATGTTCACGTATGTGAGTGCCGGAATCGTCAGTAACACCCATTTGGGGAATGGAGTAAACAAGTTGAAGTACTACAAAGAGAACAATGTATTTAACTGTGAGAAGATCAAGCAAACTACAAAGATTGAGTTGATCTATCCGACACGGGACGGACAACCCGTTGGAAATGGCGAGTTGCACACGTGTGATTGTCAAGCCCAATGCGGCGTACGCCTGGACGGTGTTGGAGCACCCGATTGGACCAAGTGTGTCCACACATTACGTCCTCGACAAAAATAATACTACTTGTCGTATATGACGATGTCTGATCCGATCTATTGTCTACGGTCGAGCCCACAATCGTGGGGTGAGCGAATCGCCCATCCTATACAAACCACTGCAGCACCTTGCTTCAGGAGATGATATGGTCTAACTACTTTGATCGCTTCCGTCCTTTCGAAGGTATACCTTCTGCTCTCTCCATGATCCTTCTGATCTGAGCAACAAAGGCATGCGTATCAAGAAAGTAGTTTGGATAGGCCTTCTGCAAAGCATCAACAGGTCCTGCAGCCACTAAAACTGCCTCGATCTGTTCGCCTTTCAAGGTTCTCTCTTCTACCCTTGCGTACTCCGCGTTTGCGTCAGCGAGTCGATTTTCCGAGAAGGGGATGAGGCGAACCGAGCGAGTAGCAGTATCGAGAATAACTAGGTGATACTTACCCTTACGGTCATCAGTGGCGATCTTACTGGCTGCGATAGCAAAGCCTTCTAATTTGGCTAATACTCCCAATGCGGCTTCGGCGTCTGCAACTGCAGAATATGTAGCCTCTGGTGAAAGGCTTTGAA
The DNA here is from genome assembly GCA_016699835.1 of Phycisphaerales bacterium. Lineage (NCBI taxonomy): Bacteria > Pseudomonadati > Planctomycetota > Phycisphaerae > Phycisphaerales > Phycisphaerales bacterium. Next base: position 1,511,504 of record CP064987.1, on the reverse strand, counting down.
AACCGGGCACTGTAGGAGATCTCTCCAGATGTGCAAGTGCTGCGCTTGCAATTGCAAAAAATCACGCCACTGGGTGTCGCCCTGTCCTGATTTCAATGCCTGACCAAGAAATGTACCCATTGTCTCAACCGCAGTGGCCCATGCATGTTGCATCTTGGTGCGAATTTGAAGTTCTACATGTAGTCCATTATATCGTGGTGCACTATCGCTCTTGTATCGAAATACAAGATGAACACCTCGATATCCATCGGACTTTGGTGTTGTGATATAGTCTTTAGATGATACGAGTGAATGTTTGAGACTCTTCGGATCGCGATAAAGGGCTTCCAGTCTGCGAACTTGAGGAACAGTTCCTACAATGGCACGAAGGCCTCCAATATTCTGCATCTGTGCCAAAATCATTGTATTAAAACGTTGTAACTTAGCAACAACGGATGGCGCTCGCTTTAGTCGCTGGGCCACAATCGCATTGTCGTCTATCTTTCCCACACGTCCACGTAGTGTTGCTTGGAAGGTATTAATCGGGTATAGATGACAGGCCCTCCAGTTAGCTAGAACATCGGTTGCCCACGCTAGTTTGTCCCATTCAGGTGGATCCGCAGCGAGAAGTTTGCCCGCGCGGTTAACGTCATTTTTGGAGAACTCTGGTCTAGCAAAACTCATCGTATTCAATTCTAGCCATGTGCATCATACTGGAGTCCGGGTGAGTGGCACTGAAGTCCGATTCCTCCTGTGTTCAGAGGTGGGGCATTCGGAGATTCATCACGAATCTGTGCCACACGCCGTTCGTGCGCGGTGTGGAGTGGGTGGATCGGGGCCCGTGGGATTGGGATCTGGTCCGGATCGAGTCGTTCCCGGTCCATGAGGAACGATTTCCGGTCCACAGAAAATGATTTCACGTCCACGAGAAATGGTTTTTGGTCCACGAGAAATCATTTCTCGTCCACGAAAACTCCTGCGCGAAGGGGGATTTGTCCGGGTGATGTTTGTGGTTTGGGGACGTGAGGGCGGTTTGGGGCCGGATAAACGGGGCGGACGTGGGAGAAGGAGTAGACACAGGAGGGACGCCCCCCTCCCTGCCCCACGAGATTGGGTAGGAGTGGAAGACACCACTCTGGAGAGTGGTGCCACCAAAGCGAGAGGCACCCGTGGCCACACTGTTATTGCCTATGGCCCATTCCCTAGTGCCCAGTGCCTCATGCCCAGTGCCTACGCCCCCGTGAAGCCGTGGTCGCTGTGGGCCCTGGGGTCGGTGCGCTGGATGATGTCGCTGACGCCCTGCTGATTAAAACCCTTGTAGCCGTCGTTGCGTTCGAGGTTCTCGAGGTGGCTGCCGATGGCGCCGTCGCGGCGGAAGGCGTCGGCCTGTCCCTTGGTAATGTACCCCTTGGCGAGGAGGGCCTCGATGCGGCGCGGCTCGACGCTCCAGCGCTCGCCCTCGGTGAAGGCCTGGCGCAGGAAGGGGAAGGTCGTGAAGGGATCCATGGTCTTCACGTTCGCGGCCTCGAGTTGGGCGACGAGGGCGTGGAAGTCGAACTGGCACTCGAGGTGGTGCATCCCCGCGTCGAGGAGCGACTCGCCGTGGAGGCGGACCCACAGGCCGACCGTGCCGACCTCTTCCTTCGCCTCGGGGAGCCCGTCGTGCGCGAAGTCGCCGAGGATCTCCTCGGGCGTCAAATCGACGTCGTTGAAGGTCGTGATCTGCGTGACGGGCTGCTCCATGACCTGCGCGCCCCAGCCGGCCTCGGCCCCGGCGTAGAAGGCCTCGCGCGCGACGAAACCGAGTTTCTCCCAGATGGCGATGACGCGATGGAAGTTGTGGCGCGTGCAGCGGTAGGTGTGGTGGTCGTGGTTGGCCCAGCCCAGGCCGAGTTTGTTCTGGCGGGCGTACTGGATGCGGGCGGCGGTGTTGCGGCGCATCCAGTAGCGGCGCTCGCCCTCGAAGAAGAGGTCGCAGGCCCAGTCGGAGCCGAGATCCTGCACGGCGGCGTCGACGAGGCGGTCGAGGAACTTGAGGGCCATGTGGTCGTCGGCGATGTCGCGCGGACGCCGGCAGAAGGCCTCGAGGTGACGCATCGCGGCGATGGACTTCGCCGGGTCGGAGGGTTTGATCTCGTGCGAGCGCGTGCCGTGACGCTCGACGGCCCAGAGTTCGGCGGACCCGCTACGAAAGGCGGCGGCCATGCGGAGTTGCGAGAGCGGATCGCCGAGGACCTCGCTCGTGAGCCCGTGGGCGGCGAGGAAGTCGGCGACGGAATCGACCTTGATCGCGACGCGCAGCGTGGCGTTCTTGGTGTCGAGGACGATCGCCGGGAGGATCGCGCCGGGGTGGGTGAAGTTGCCGGGCGCGCCGGGGACGGGCGTCGAGACATAGCCGACGCTCGCGAGGCGCTGGCGCATGTCGGGGGAATCGCCCAGGTGGATGTGGTCGATCCAGTCCTTGAATCGCGTCGCGGTCTCGAGGCTCATGCGGCGCACGAGCGTCTGGGCCTCGGGGCAGAGGGCGAGGAACCCCTGGAGCAGATCGTCCACGAGTTTCTGGGCCGCGGGCTGCGGCTCCCAGTGGAACTTCTTGAGATGGTCCTGCGACGGCTTGACCTCGGCGATCGACGGGCTCCCCTTCATGCTCGTTGAACTCCCCTGGAACGCTGCTCAAAGTGTGAACGCCGGCGCGACGACGCCTCCAAAGGCGAACTCGCTCGGCGAAAGGGTAAAGCGTAGTGCGGCATGAATGGACGCGTGGGGGATGTGCATGAATCCCGGAAGCCTCGCGTGGAAATGGGGTGGAATCCGGAGTTTCGGCCTCACCGGGTGTTGCCCAGATTCCCAGATCGTTCTCGTGAGGGACGCCCGAAAACCCCGCCCATACCCTGACGTTCCGCCCTTGCCGCGACCCCACGACTCTTTGGACAGGACTCATTCCCGTGCCCACGAATCTCTCCGCCGACCGTCTCGCCCATCTTCGCGCCCTCGCCTCGCAGTTTGGTTCCGCCGAGGACGCGATCACCGAGGCCGCGGGCCTGCGCGCCAGCCTCTCGCTCCCCTCGACGACGGTGCACGTCATCTCCGACGTCCATGGCGAGGACGCGAAACTGCGGCACGTGCTGAACAACGCCTCGGGCGCGCTGCGCATCCTCGTCGATCAGGTGCTGGGCGATCGCCTGAAGCCCGACGAGAAGCAGATCTTCATGGCCGTGCTGTATTACCCGCGCGAGGCGATCAACAAGTACTCGCGCGAGATCGTCGAATCGGGGCGGCGTCTGGCGTGGGTGCAGGAGACGCTCACGCGCCAGTTCGAGATCGTCCGCGTGCTGCGCGCGCGATACCGGCGTGTGCACTTTGAGCGACTGCTCCCCACGTGGTACCGAGAGTTGTTCGTGGAACTGGGGAGCGCGCAGCGCCCCGAGTACATCAAGCAGATGATCGCGGGGCTGGCCGTGCACGATCGGGATTGGGGCGCCGTGCGAGCAGCCGCGCGCCTCATTCGCAACCTCGCCATCGGCGAACTCATCGTCGCGGGTGATCTGGGCGACCGCGGCCCGCGCATCGACCGCGTCATCGACACGCTCATGCGACAGCCGAAGGTCTCGCTCCTGTGGGGCAACCACGACATGATCTGGCTGGGGGCGTACCTCGGCCACGAGGCGTGTCTGCTCACGACGCTGCGATTCTCGGCTCGGTACCGTCGTGCCGCCCAGTTGGAAGAGGGATACGGCATCCTCACGACGCCCCTCGAGCGTCTCGTGCGCGATGTGTACGGCGACGACCCCGCCGAGCGCTTCACGCCCAAAGGCGAGGGACACCGAGACCCCCTCATGGTCGCGCGGATGCAGAAGGCGATCGCCATCATGCAGTTCAAGAGCGAGGGGCAGATGCTCGAGCGTCGCCCCGAGTGGAACCTTGCGCACCGCCGGTTGCTTCATCGAATCAAGTTTGAAGGAACAGGGAAGAGCCGCAAGGCCGTGGCCATCGAGTTGGAGACGCCGAGCGGGACAAAGTCGTACGCCCTGCTCGACCAGAACCTCCCCACGATCGACCCGCAGAACCCGTACGCGTACTCCCCCGACGAGCAACTCTGCCTCGATCGCCTGAAATCCTCCTTCACGCGCTCCATGCGCCTGCGCGAGCACATGGACTGGCTCGTCCGCCGCGGCAGCATGTGGACCCGGCGAGACGATGTCCTGCTCTTCCACGGCTGCGTCCCCGTCGATGAGGCCGGGCACCCGCTCGGCCTCATGGTCGATGGAAAGGAGCGGAGCGGACGCGAACTCATGGACGCCCTCGGCTCGGTCGTGCGCCGGGCCTTCCGCAAGCGCTGGTTCGCGATGGACGAGGATGGCGACTGGCTGTGGTACCTCTGGGGCGGCCCCCGCTCCCCGCTCTTCGGCAAGGACAAACTCGCCACCTTCGAGACCTACTTCCTCGCCGAGAAGGAGACGCACAAGGAGCACAAGAACGCGTACTTCGATCTCATCCACGACGCCGGCTTTGTAAGAAACATCGGCAGGCTCTTCGGCTGCGGCGAGGACGTCCTCATCGTCAACGGGCACGTCCCCGTGAAGATCGAGAAGGGCGAGCACCCGGTCAAAAAGGGCGGCAACGCCATCACCATCGACGGCGCCTTCAGCGAGGCCTACGGCGACCGCGGGTACACGCTCGTCTTGAAGCCCGATCGCATCGACCTCGCCGAGCACGCCAAGTTCGACGGCATCGACGCGACGATCACCCGCGGGGCCGACATGGTCCCCAAGATCGAGACGATCCGGACCTACCAGAAGCCCCGCACGGCGCGCGACACCGAGGAGGGCGCCCACATCGAGCGCTCGATCGCCGATTTGGACGCCCTCGTGCAGGCGTATTACGAGGGCCTGATCACGCAGGAGGCATGACCGCGCCGACGGCGGCCCGTCCAACGCGCGTTCTGACGCGCCGGACGCGAGAAATCGCCCTTTCCAGCCCGCCAGCGGGGTCCGCGTCCGAGAAGGTGATGGCTGGCACAGAAAAAGTCGCCGCTGGCGCTCGTCCATTGCCTCATCGCGCTCGGGGATGAGCGAATGGAACTCCTCCATGAGCCGCTCGCGGCGGTCCATCGGTCGCTGGCGCTCCGCCACCGGCTACTCGCGCTCCTCCACTTGCCACTGGCGCTCTCCTACTCGACGACGCCCAAGCGCTCTCGGCATATGGAACCACGCGATCCGACGATGGAGCATCACCATCCGAATGTGGGGTCTCGCCATGGGCCAATGTGGGCGCCGATCTGTGCCTGCGGCGGGGTGCCCCGAGACGATGGCTGTCGGGTGTTCCGAGGCCATTCCTGCTTTGGGCCATCGCACCGCGCCTCGGAGGCTCAAACGCTCAAGCGCGGGGCGGACCCGGGGGCGTGGCACTGATCTCACGTCACCGTGCCACTGAAGTCCGGCTCCTCCGGACTTCAGTGCGTTGGACGTCGTGAGTCCGCTCGGGTCCGAACGTCACTGGCTGACGGGCACTAAAGTCCGGGAAGTCATAGAGATTGGTGTCGGGTGGTGTCGGGTGGTGTTGGGTGGGGGTGGGTTGGGGGTGGGGCGGGGGTGGGGCGGGGTAGACAAGGAACGGCCGGACGTCGGTGGCACGATCGGCCGTTGCTACACTGCCTCATGCCCCACCGCACGACGATGCGTCGGCGTGAAACCGATGGTGGGGCCAGGTTCCTTACATTCTCCTGCGACCATCGTCAACCGCTGCTGGCCCGCGAGGGCGTGCGCGATCTCTTCTCCGCGTGTCTCAAGGCGGCCCGGGAGCGTCACGGGTTCGACCTCTTCGCGTGGGTCGTGATGCCCGAGCACGTCCATCTGCTGATCCGGCCGATTCCGGAAACAACGGTCGAGACCATCCTCCGCTCGCTTAAGATCGCCGTGGCAAGGCGGGTTCTCTCTATGGCCCCGACCCTGTTGCCCTTCCAACCCGAGATCGCCCCGACGGCCGACGGCTCATGCACCGCAGCCGGTCGCCGTCCGCGATTCTGGCAGCCAGGGGGCGGATTCGATCGCAACGTCCGCGACGAGTTCGAGTTCTTCCGGACGGTACATTACATCCACCACAACCCCGTGGAGCGCGGTCTTGCCACGCGTCCCGAGGAGTATCCGTGGAGCAGCGCCCGATGGTGGACGGCGGTGCGCGAGGGGAGCACCCAAGATCTGCCCGGCTCTTGCGTGGAGTGCGACCCGTTTCCAGGCAAGGGATGGTGGAGGACGGGGCCCCCGTGACCACCACGACCCGTGCCACCAAAGTCCGGATCTTCCCGTTGTTTCACGTCTCTCTCTCCGGACTTTGGTGCCGTTCGCGCCGGTGACGCTCAAGCCCGCCTGTGCTCATCGTGACACACGCACTGAAGTCCGGAGGAACCGGACTTCAGTGGCACGGGAACACGAGTTCAGTGCCACGCCCCCGTGCGATTCGGGCACGCCCTCAACGGGAGCGTGAACATCTCCACGTTCCAGGAGCCGAACTCCTCGAAGTCGGGCAGCGAGGGCCGGTTGGCGGCCTAATCCCGCCTGCACTCATCTTCCACGAGAGTGGTGATCGCCCGGTGAGGGCGTGAGCCGATCGAGAGCACTTGCAGGAACAACATCGACCCGGCTCGGGAGCACTTCCGGGCCGGGTTTCGTATTTTGGTTGGTGCTTACCCCGCGTTGAGGTCTGACACGGCTGGAGCAGCGAAGGGGTTGGTGGCTCGAGGGGGACAGGGGCGTAGAGGGGGGCTTGGGGGTAGAATGGCCGATGCGGGTGGCGACGGCTGCCCGCGATCGGGGCTTTTGTGCCGGGGTCATCCCGGGGCGTGAGCCGAATTTCCAGCAAGGGAGGCCGGGCGTGGAAGCATACGAGCGCATCAAGAGGATCTTGGCCGAGCACGAGGACGACCTGCAGAAGGCCGAGGGCGGGAACAAGGCCGCCGGCACGCGGGTTCGCCAGGCGATGCAGGACGTGAAGAACGCCGCCCAGGAAGTCCGGCAGAAGATCCTGGACATGCGAGACACGTCCAAGGCGTCGTGAGATCGGCGAGTCGGCGGCATGAGTCCGGATCGTGTTCGGGGAGACCCGAGTCGAGCCGGATTTGGCGCCCCCACGCCGAGCAGCATGGAAGCGACGCGGCCTCGACGACGGACGCGGCGGTGTCCCCCTGCCGCGAGTTTGCGCGGGGGGGCGGGGGGGGGAAGGAGCGCGCGCGGGGCATCATCGTGTGTGAGGATGATCTCGTCCTCGGGCGAGGCTTCGACAGATTGTGGAACGTGACGAGAGACAAACCTGTTTGACCTAAACCCATGAGTCACGCCGTATCGAATCCTTCGCCGCGTTCGGATGAGCCTGGCTCGTCCGCGGGTGGTGAGCCTGCGGCCTCGAAGCACGAGCCGATCTTTGATCTTTCGGGCGTCGATCTCGGTGCGTGCCGGGCGGACAAGGACGAGATTGCGCGTTGGAACCAGCACCGGGGCGTGATGGCGCTGGTGGACAAGGTCGTCTGGCTAAGCGACGACCTGACGCGGGGCGTGGGGCTCAAGCACATTCGCCACGACGAGTTCTGGGTGCCGGGGCATTTCCCCGGCAAGCCCATGTATCCCGGCGTGCTCATGATCGAGTCGGCGGCCCAGTTCGCAAGTTACATGTTCAGCGTACGGAAAGGCAAGCCGACACTCGCGGCGTTCCTGCGGATCGAGGACGCGGCCTTCCGCAACATGGTCGTGCCCGGCGATGACCTGGTGATCCTGAACCAGAACATGAAGATGCAGCGGAAGCGGTTCGTCTGCCGAGTGCAGGGGCTCGTGGGCGTGGGGACGAGTGCCGAGCGGATCGCGTTCGATGCGACCGTGAGCGGCATGGCGCTCGAGTAAGTGTGCGTTCGGTCACAGGCCGCAGGGAGCGTGGTCATGCCCCAGCCCTATCCATTGATCTTCGAGCCGATCCTGATGGACAAAGTGTGGGGGGGCGATCGCCTGCGCGCCTTCGGCAAGAAGGTGGACGAGGGCGCGAAAGTTGGCGAGAGTTGGGAACTCGCGGACCTCGCCAAGACCTCGGCCTCGGGCGCGGGCGGCGGGGCGAAGCGGTCGGAGATCAGGAACGGGCCGCTCGCGGGGAAGGACATCCACTTCGCGATCGGGCTGTGGGCGGACAAGTTGCTCGGGCGGCGCAACCGCGGCGGGTTTCCGCTCCTCATCAAGTTCCTCGATGCACGCGAGAACCTGTCGGTCCAGGTCCATCCGAGCCAGGCGTATGCCGCGTCGCATCCGGACGCGCACCTCAAGACCGAGTGCTGGTACGTGCTGAGCGCCGAGCCTGGCGCGAAAATCTACAAGGGCGTGCGCGTGGGCGTGACCCCCGATTCGTTCAAGTCCCGGATCGCGAGCGGTGAGGTGAAGGACGATCTCGAGGCCGTGGACGCCGTGGCGGGGGAGTGCCACGTTCTGCCGAGCGGGACGGTGCACGCGCTGGGGGCGGGTGTGCTGGTGGCCGAGGTTCAGACGCCGAGCGACACGACATTCCGCGTCTTCGACTGGGGCCGGTCCGGGCGCGAGTTGCACATCGATCAGGCGATGGAGTGCATCGAGTTCGCGCGGGCGCCCGAGGCGACGCGGTTTGATCCCTCATCGGGCGATCGGACGAGACTGGTGAAGACGCCGTTCTTCTCGCTGGACGAGGCTCGCCCGAGTGCCGGAAAGAGCATGGACCTCGTCGCGCACGGCGAGGGGCACGCGATCGCGCACGGCCCGCTGGTGGTCATGGTGCTGGCGGGGAGCGGGACGATCGAGGCGCTCCCGGCACGGGCGCGGTTCGAGTCGGTGCCGGTGACGATGGGGGAGACGGTGCTGATTCCCGCGGCACTCTCGAACGGCACGAAGTTCACGGCAAGCGTAGACGCGACAATCCTGATCGCGAGCGTGTGCTAAGCCGAGAAACGGATCAACTCCCGCCGAAGTTTCCGAACTCGCCGGGCTTGAGGGCGGCATCGTCCATGATGTACAGGCCCACGAGCCAGTCGCCGACGGTGTACGGCTTCACGCCGAGGATGCCGCTGACCGTGCCGGAGACGGCGAAGCGGTCGTCGCCCTTGACGGCGGTGTTGGTCTGGACCTCGATGGCGTCGAAGGGCGTGGGTGGGACGCCGATGCAGCACCCGTCCCACTGGTTGAGCATGACGATGTATTCCTTGGGATCCTGCACGTAGAGAGGAAAGGCGACGTAGCCCGTAATCGTCACATGCTTGCCATCGAGCATGGCGACAGCACTGGGCATTTGCCGCTTGCCCTCGCGCGGGTTGTAGAGTTTCTCGGCCGAAGTCAACAATTCCCAGGTGATCTCGTAGGGCTTCTCTTTGGTGCCGTCGCCCTTGATGACGAAGCGGTCATCGACAAGGAGCGAGCCGTCGGGCTTCTTCTCGAACTTGGAATCGATGATGGTGAAGGGCTTGGCGGGGGCGTCGGGCTTGGCGGAGTTCTCTTTGCCTGTCGGAATGCCCGGATCGCTTGTGAGTGGTGGTGCGGCTGGAGTCGTTGGAACGGGATCAGGCTTCACGAGAATCGTCGGAGCCTGGGTCGTGTTGTCGGTCGTTGGCTTCGCGAATACAACATCTTCGGACGAACGGTTATCAATGGCTGGCGTCGCAGGCGACGGCTTGGTGACGGCTTTGGGCGCATCGGTGGTGCTTGTGGCCGGAGTTGGCACCCTCGGTGGTATCTCGGATTCGTGCTCCTTCGCGATGATCTCGCCGTTGGTGTCCGTGATCGACGGCGAGGTCTCGCGCTTGCCGGGCATGACAAGGGCGACGCCGAGGGCAATCGCGAGCAGCACCAGAATGGACCAGAAGATCTTCAACGCGGCATTCCTTTGGGCATGCAATGCTAGCCGATGGGCCTGAGATTCTTGGCGACGCTCGTGCGATAGGCCACGAGTGCAGGAATGATCCCGGCAAGACAGGCAAGCAGGACCGTGGCGAGGGCGACGCCCAGGACCACGCGCGGATCGGGGCGTGGAGTGATCACCAGGCCCAGTTGCGTCCTCATTGCGCCCGCGACCAGCACGCCCGCCGCCAGGCTCACGACGACGCCCGCGATGGCTCCGATCACGCCCAGGAGCGCCGACTCGGTGAGCACGAGCGAGAAGATTCTCGCCCGGCTCGCGCCCAGCACGCGCAGGATCGCGATCTGACGCCGTCGCTGCTCCATGGAGTTGTAGAGCGCGAGCATGATCGCGATAGCGCTCGAGAAGACCACCACGATCGCCATCGCGACGAGGACGCGATCGACGCTGGAGACGATGCGGAAGAGGTTCTTGATCTGATCGGCGGGGCTGGCGACGGTGAACGTGCCGCCGCGTCGGAGCGAGTCGAAGACCTGCGGCAGGTTGGCGGGCGTGTTGGAGCCCGCGCGAGTAGCGAGCCGGACATAGGCGACATTCAGCAGTTGATCGGCGGGAGTGAGATCCTGGGCTGTCGTGGTCGTGATCGAGGGATCGTCGCGCTCGCGGCGGTCGTGGGCGTGGATGATCCACGTGCTGGTGAGATCGGTGAAGATGGCGCGGTCGTGGCTCCCGCCGGTGGGCGCAAGGATGCCAACGACGGTGTACGCGAAGTCGGAGTGCTCGTGAGGTTTCATGGCGTTGGCGTCGCCGAGTTGACGTGATTGCGCGATGCCATGGGTCAGGAAGAGTCGATCGCCCAGCCCGACGCCGGTAGCCTTGGCGACGGCGCTCCCGAGGACGACTTCGAAGGGCTTATCGAACGCTCGGCCTTGCTCAAAGCCCCACGCCTCGCCCGGATTCGGCTTGAACTTTGTGAAGAACTCGGGCGTGGTCGCCGTAACGGGAAAGCCGCGGAAACTGTCGCCCTGTTGGAGAGGGATGCAGTACCCAGTGTCACCCAGGGGGAGCGAGGCCTTGAGGCTCTCAAACTGGTCGAGGGTCATCGATCGCTTGGGTGGATCGGCGTAGAAGACGCTGGAGAGAACTGAAATCAGCGGGCTGGACTCTCGGCTGACGAGCAGGTGCATGTCGCCGCTGCCTCGCTCAAAGGCCGAGGCGGCTGAAGCGCGAAGCACGAGAAGAACCAGCAGGAGCGCAACCGCGACGGCGACCGTCAGCGAGGTCGTGACCGTGGAGAAGAGCCGCGTGCGTAGGCTCCGAAGGATGATCGTCCAGTCGCTCATGCCGAGCCTCCGAGTCGTTCCCGGCGAGTGAACCGATCCGCCATCGACGGATCATGGCTGACGCAGAGGAGCGCGGCGCCCGAATCCCTGCACGCGTTCTGGATGAGATCCATCGCAGACGCGGCATTCTCGGGGTCGAGGCTCGCGGTCGGCTCGTCGGCGAGGACGAGCGCGGGCCGCGTGCTCACGGCCCTCGCGACGGCGACGCGCTGCTGCTGCCCGATGCTGAGCGTCTCAACGGGAGCGTTGGCACGCTCGATGCCGAGGCGCGCGAGAAGGTCGCGCGCGAGCGACGCGTGCTCTTTCGCTGGGATCGCGGAGAACATGAGGGCGGCAAGGATGTTCTCGCTCGCCGAGAAGCCCTGGAGCAAGTTGAACGTCTGAAAGATCATGCCGAGATGGGCGCCGCGGAATCGGTCGCGGGCCGCCCCTTGGAGAGAGTGGATAGTGGTGCCGGCGATCTCGATGGTGCCGGAGGATGGATCGAGAAGGCCGGCGATGAGTTGGAGGAGCGTGCTCTTGCCCTTGCCCGATGGCGCGGTGAGGAGGACCTGCTCGGCAGGCTCAAGAGAGAGCGCGGGGAGCGAAAGCGTCCAGCGCGGCTCGCCCTCGCGCTGGACGTGACTGAACTGCAGATCTCGGATGTGAAGTGCCGTTTTCAAGGCTGGACTCTACACCCCGTGGGATCAGCAACCAAGGTTGAATCGAGCAAGGAAGTAGAGAAGATCGTCGATCGTGACGCCGCCGTCGGGTGTGCCCGTGTTGGTGCCGTCGTCGAGATCGGCTTCGATGGAGCCGGTGCTGAAGATTGCCAGGTAGTAGAGGAGGTCGTCGATGGTGACGCCACCGTCGGGCGTGCCTGTGCCGGTGCCGTCGTCAAGGTCGGCGGGGCAGGACGGCGTCACGACGACACGGAGGTAGTCGATCGCTTCATCATGGACCCCCTCGTCGTCGCTCTGGTTGAAGACGATCCAAAATGGCAGCGAGTCCTCGATCGACGGATCGGACGAGAAGAGTTGGAGTTCCATCGCATAGACGCCGACGTCGGCGGGCGACTGGATGGTGTAGCCGAGGTGGCGGTGCCACTCGCCGAGTGAGTTGACGCTGAGCGAGAAGCCCTCGATAACGCCGGGCGTGGTCTGTGTGTCCACGCTGAGGGGGCCGAACTCGATGTGAAAAGTAGACGGCGAGACCGTGTCGAAGTTCCCGTTGTTCCAGAGCATGACGGGGGAGAGAACACGGAATCCGATGGTGGAATCGGGCGGAAAGGCACTCTCGAGAGAGTCGAAGCCTGGTTCATCGGTGTACAGGGGCGTGGTCTCGCCGAGTTCGCTGGCAAAGACACGATCGGGTGACGGCGGCTCCGCGTCGGGGAGCAAGTTGGTCCGGATCGTGGAGTCTTCGATCGTGAGCAGGATGTCGCCCGCGTGCTGCGCGAGCGTCATGGGCGCGAGCGCTGTGGCGGCGGTGGCCATGGTGAGCATGCTGAACGTGTGAAACTTGGAGTTCATGGTGGGTTCCTCAATGGATCGAAACGACCGTGCGCGAGCACGATCAGGGTGAGGCGAGTGGATGGAACGAGTTGTGCGACCAATCGGTGTAGACATTCCGGAACGGATGTGACGCGGCGTGACCGTCGAGGTAGCCCCAGTTGGAGACGGCCGCGGTGGAGGCGGGATTGCCGCCCCAGGCCGCGATGTCGATCTGGGTCGAGGCCCGTGTCGCCGAAACGTCGCCCGAGCCCCAGTTCTCGATGTGCGTGTGATCGGAGACGGCAAAGTCCCCGGTCTTGGTCATCAGCAGAAACTGGGCGGTTCGTTCGGGGGAAGGGATCTTCTGGAGCCGGTCGAAGGGCTCTTTGGGTGAGAGTCCCGGGTTGAAGGTCCGGGAGAGAAGGTTGTTCATGCCATAACTGGTTTGTCGGGGTTGCCCGTTGATCGTGAGGCCCTGTCCGCCCGCGGATGTGGGCCAGTAGGGGCTTTTATCACCGGGCGATCGGATCGCCAGGGGAGTGCCGTAGTAGTCGGAAAGGGTGTTGACCCACGAGAGTTGGGGTGCGCCCGATCCTCCGTGCGCCAGTCCGACGTCGACAAGGAAGCCCTTGTTGGCGTCGGCATACAGCGTCTGAGCAGTCTCGAGGGATCGCAGGTTCGCCAGGCAGACCGTCTGCCGCGCCACGCGTCGCGCGTTGGCGAGCGTGGGCAGGAGTAGCGAGATGAGCAGAGCGATGATGGCGATGACGACGAGCAACTCGATCAGCGTGAACGCGCGCGAGCGCGCACTCATGGGAGGCATGGGACCACTCCGAGCATGGGCATGGCATGCTGGCGCGTGCGAAGACGCGTCGGCATGAGCCACATGGATTGTGGATGAGATGTGAGAATGGACCGACGAATCGAGCGGGCGATCAGAGCATCGGCGGGCCGCGTGGTCGCGGAAGGGCGGGCGCGAGGCCCACGAACGAGACGGTGGTCTCGGGAATGACGAGTGATGCCGCGAGAATGGGCGTGAGCGAGGGCGCGGCACCAGGCATCACCCAGGTGTTCGGGAGGAAGGCGAGCAGAGCGCACAAGGGGCAGTCGTGACCCTCCGGGGCGTCGTGCTCGTGGTCCTGTGGGTGATCGGTTTGGGCGTGCTCGGCGTGATGGTGAGAGTCGCAGACGAATGGCTGCGTGTCGTGGTCGTGCGTGTGGGTGAGCGGCGCAAGTATCGCAACCCACGCCGAAAACACGGCCGCCACAACGCCGAGCCACGAGGAGCGAGTTCTCAAGCGTTCACAACGCATGGGAGAGTCAACGATAGCCTGGCGTCCAATGAGGAACTCGCCGGGCTTTGTGATGCTGTCTTGGAGGATCGCGTTACGCTTCGGGAGAGTCGTCGATCTCGTCGTCGGTTGAGGCCTCGACGATGCCGGCCCCGATGGCAATCCGGGCGAGTTCGACGCGGTTGTTCGCGCCGAGTTTGTTGCCTAGGGAGACGCGGTGCCACTCGACGGTCTTGACGCTGCGGTGGAGTTTCTTCGCGATCTGCTGGGTGGAGAGCCCGGCCCCGATAAGGCGAAGGATCTGGAGTTCACGATTGGTAAGTTGGGCGAGAGCGCCAGAATCGTCGACGCGCGCGCGGACGACACTCTGATCGTCGGCCGGAGTCTGCACAGGATCGGCGGGTGTGGCGACACGCGAAACAAGGAGGACCCGACGGCGATTGAGTTGATCGAAGGGGAACGGGCGGACGACCATGCGGACCCAGCGGCCCTGGATCATGCCATCCACGGTGATCGGCCGGCCGGTGGTGGCCGCCTCGCGGACGAGGTCGATGCGCTCGCGAGCGATGGCTTCGTCCCATAACTCGCGGAGATTCCGCCCGACGAGTTCATGGGCCGGTCGTGTAGCCCATTGGGCGGCAAGCCAGTTGGCAAAGACGATGGTGCCATCAGGTTCGACGACGATGACACATGATGTCGTGTCGTCGGTAAGCGCGGCCCAGACAGGCTCCATGGTCTCGGGGATAAAGAGGCTGGCGGGCGCGTATGTGGTCATGGCTGGTATGGCTGTCATCACGGCATGATCCAAGGGTTTTGCTGGAGTTGTCGCGAGTATTGGCGACAGCAGTAACCCAGCGAAACCCTGTGGGAGATCGTCTCACGTCAGAGTGGATTCGTCAACTCGATTTGTTGAATTACGCGCGAATATCGCGTGATTGGAACGCTTACAGGTCCGCGTGTGGGGCCCGAAGTCTCACTGGTGTAACCCTTTGGGACTAGCGCAAACGTAGAGTACGCCGAGTCGACCACGCGAATGAGCGCGCGATCCTAAACCCATGAGGAGACCTTGGTCGGGAGCACAACCAGAACACTCAGGGCGGCGTTATTGGGCTTTGGCAGCGGTTGAGAACTCTTGTGCGAGTTGCGAGTAACGATTCGCGGCGGCGGGATCCTTAAAGACGAGACGCTTCGAGACGTCGTCCACGCGCCAGGATCCCCAGTTGGCCTTGAGGAAGTTGAGGAGCCGGACGCCCGCCTTGGCGAAGGTGATGTGCCTCTCGATGGCGAGTCTCTCAACGTCGAGGTTGAGTTGCTTGACGGTGGAATCCACGAGGTCGGAGAGTTCGGCCTCAGGGGCGCGGGCCTCGCGATAGGCGATGCGGAGTTCGCGATCGAGTTTGTCGAGTTGACCCAGGGCGTCTTCGGCCCGGGTCTGGAAGGCCTCGAGGCGCGCGACGCGCTCGCCCATGTCGTTGGCGTCGGCGACGCTGGCGAGATTCATGAGTCCCTTGGGCCCAAGGGTCAGTCGGTCGTTGTCGAGTTCGCCGGTGAGCGAGCCGACGCGCTGGGAGGCGTCGGCGACGATGCGGATGGAGTCCTCGTGGGAGAAGGGGCCTCGTGCCTTGGGATCGGAGGGGGTGATCACGACCTTGCCATTGGGCGAGGTGACCGTGGCGTCGGTCGGCGAGGGCCTCTGGTAGTCGGCGCGCCAGGGGCCGGCGTTGGCGGACTGGGGCGAGACGAGTTGCTGGGCGATGCGCTCATCGAGGGCCTGGGCGAGGGGGTGCCCGGTGCCGGCCGCGGTGTTGAAGACGGTCATGCCGCCGAGGAGAAGGCAGGTGAGGGCGTTGCCGACGGCGTTGTTCTTCGCAAAGAGGATGTACGCGAACCATCCGACGAGAATGAAGGCAACGGTGGAGACGATCCAGAAGAGCACGACGTTGGTGAAGAGGATGGAGATGCTTCCCCAAGCCTCGGTGGGCATGAAGAAGAACTTGCTGCCCAGAGCGAGCGCGGCGAGGAAGAGCGTGGCGGTGTGGATATGGAACCCGCCCTTGGGATCCGCAGTGGGGTCGGGGACGTTGGGGACGCGCGGGTGGCGCGACATGGAGGGGAGCGGCGGCGGACCACCGGCGGCGTTGGTGGTGGGAAGGTTGGGCAGGCCCGGAGTGCCGGCGGGAGCGTTGTTCGGGGACTGGGGAATCACGTGAGAACCTCCACGGTGGCCCGTGGTCGTGTCGGGCCGCTCGACGTGAAGATCGGCGAGGTGGTGCTGTTCCATCGCCGGGGCGGGGGAAAACACCGACGACACGCGGGGCGCGATCGATCCAGTCGGCACGCCCGAACGGGACGCTCGGAGTTATGGGAGCGCCCGCGTGGCGTCAGTATGATGAGACATGCAGGGGCCGACCAGTCAGGAATCACCGGCATCCACGACCTCAGCGGACCGAGATCGCAAGATCGCGTCGCTCCGTTGGCTGGCGGTTGTTCTCGGTTCCACAGTTGTGGTGATCGTCGGGCTTGTGGGCCTGTTGCTCATGCTCCGCCGGGGGTCATGGGAGCGCGGGGGTGGCGGCGGGCGCGATGTTGGTCGAAAGAACGGGACGCCAGACATGACGCAGTCCGGGAAGGCGGACGTGTGGCGGGAGTCGGCGCGAAGGGTCGAGCCGATGAGCGTCGAGGATCTCAAGAGCCAGTTCGCGGAGGCACCATCGACAGATGACGCGGGCGATTCCAAGGAGGGGCGATCGTGAGCCGCGGGCATGCGCTGGTGACGGGCGGGGCGAGGCGTGTCGGTCGAGCGATCGCGTTGGAGTTAGCGCGGGCCGGGCTTGATGTGACGATCACGTTCGATCGGTCGGCGTCAGACGCGAAGGCGACGGCCGAGGCGATCTCGGCACGGGGTGTCCGCGGTGAGTCTATCGCATTCACGCTCGATGATCCGAAACGCGTGCATGAGGCGTGCGTGGATCTTGCCGCGCAATGGGAGCATGGGCGCGGGCTGGATGTGTTGGTGCACAACGCGTCGGTCTATGGCCCGATGGCGGTAGGAGCGATGGATGCGGGCGACGCCGAGCGTGTGATGCGCGTGAACGCGATCTCGCCCCTCGTGATGACGGCGGCGTTCGCGGGCCTGCTCTCCAGATCCAAACTCGAGGGCGGCGGATCGGTCGTGGCGATGGCGGACATCCACGCGATGGGCCGGCCCCGGCGGGATCACGCGGCATACTCGATGTCGAAGGCGGCACTCGTCGAGATGGTGCGGAGCCTGGCGCGGGATCTGGCGCCGAAGGTTCGAGTGAACGCCGTCGCGCCCGGTGTGGTGGCGTGGCCTGAACGTGGTGCGGAAAGTGATCGGGCCATGCAGGAGGCGTATCTGTCGCGCGTGCCGCTGGGCCGGGCGGGGACGGTGGAGGATGCGGCGGAGGTTGTGCGTTGGCTGGCCCTTGAAGCGCGGTATATCACGGGCGAGATCGTGCGGGTGGATGGCGGTCGGTGGCTGGCGTGAGTGGTGAGCCGGACCGATTCCGGGACTCTTGAGACAGACCAAACCCCGCCTCGGAGAGACCAGCCACTTGGTGGGCCGTGCCACTTTCAGGGGTCGTGGCTCTACACTTGGGCTATGGCGCACCACAAGTCCGCGGACGTGAACGAGTTCATCCTGCCCGACCTTGGCGAGGGGGTCCATGAGGCCGAGTTGATCAAGTGGCGGGTGAAGCCCGGCGACACGGTCGCGGAGCACGACATCCTCGCGGAGATGGAGACCGACAAGGCTTTGGTCGAGGTCCCCAGCCCGCGTGCGGGGACGATCAAGGAACTCCACGGCAGCGAGGGCGAGACCCTGAAAGTCGGCAACGTGCTCGTGACGTACGAGGGTGGCGGGGGAGCGAGCAAGGGCGCCGAGTCGCGGCAGGTGGAGCAGAAGCCCGCGATCGCGCCGCGGAATGTGATGGACCATGTCCCCGAGCCGGCCGCTCGTGAGGACGCGGGGACAGTGGTGGGGAGCATGAGCGGCGAACTGGCGGGGATGAGCGCGGGCGGCAAGGCCCTGGCGACGCCGGCGGTGCGGCGGCTGGCGCGCGATCTCGGCGTCGATATCGATTCGGTCGCTGGGAGCGGGATCGGCGGGCGCGTGCTGGAGAAGGACGTGCGGGCAGCGATGGGGGGATCTGGCGGATCGGTGCATGCAGCCCATGCCGGAAACGGGCGTGCCGTCGCAGCACCAATCGCGCCGGCGCGAACGCCCGCACCGTCTCGACCGGCGAGCATCACGCCCCCATCGACGCACACGGTCACGCGTTCGAGCGCCCCGGCCGGACCATCGGCCGACGAGATCACACGGATTCCGTTCCGTGGCGTGCGTCGCACGATCGCGAATCGTTTGCGCGAGAGCATCAACCAGGCCGTGCACTTCACGGTGATGGACGAGGCGGACGTCTCGGGCCTCGACGGGCTTCGCCGTCGTCTCGCCGGGGCGAGCGGCGAGAAGGTCTCGTTCCTGCCGTTCGTCGCGTCGGCCGTGGCTCGCGTGCTGGGGCAGAGCCAGTTCCGCGCTCTCAACGCGACGGTTGAGGAGAAGCCGGGTGATTCCTCGAGCGACGCGTTCATCGTGCAGCATCGCAGCGTGCACTTGGGGATCGCGACGGACACGGAGAACGGGCTGATGGTGCCGGTGATCCGAGATTCGGACCGGCTTGGCGTGCTGGAGTTGTCGCGGTCGATCGGGGCGATCGCGGAGTCGGCACGAAATCGCTCGATCCCGCGCGATCAGTTGATGGGCTCGACGTTCACGATCAGCAACGTGGGGAGCCATGCCGGTCGCTTTGCGACTCCGGTGATCAACTATCCGGAGGTGGGAATCCTCGCGGTGGGCCGAGCGCGCGAGGGGATGGTGGTGACCAAGGGCTCGTTCCGCGCGGGGCTGCTGCTGCCCTTGAGTCTGGCGTGTGATCACCGCGTCGTGGATGGGGCAACGGCGGCGTTGGCGCTGGCTGAGATCGTCCGGCTGTTGCAGGAGCCCGATGGTTTGCTGACGCCGGCGCGCGGATGAGCGCGTTTGGTGGCCCGCCTCTCCGAGGCGGGTATCTTTGCGTTATGTATCCCTGCTCAAGAATCCAGAAGACCCGCCTCGGAGAGGCGGGCCACCTTCAGCGTTCTGGAACGAAGATCGTGTACGCGTGGTCGAGCAGGCCCGAGTTGCTCGGATACCCCGCGAGCATCTCATCGACGGCGGCATCGATGGTCTTCCTGCAGTCGTCGAGGATGGCGTTCGCGTCGGTCTTGCCGCCCTTGTTCATGAGGTAGGCGAACGCGCGGGCCATGCCGCAGTTCGCGATGAAGTCGGGGATGATCGCCATGTGCTGGTCGGCGACGCGCTGGACCTTGAGCATGTCGCCGACCCACGAGACGAGATCGCCCTTGCTCTGGTCGGCGTGGAAGGGGTTGTTGGCGCCGCAGGAGACGACTTTGACGCCCCGCTTCTTGAGCATCTCGACGCGCTCGAGGGTGATCGTGTGCGAGGCGCCCGCGGGGATGAAGATCTCCGCGTCGTGGGCGAAGATGGCGTCTGGGCCGGCGGTGTCGGAGATGAAGGGCTTGTCCTTGCTCGGCGGGGCGATCGTCGTCCCATCGCGCGAGGTAATGAGGCTCAGGACGTCGAGACCCTTGGGGTCGACCGCGGTGCGGATGCCGCCCTGGCTGTTGCGTGAGGAAGTGGCGATGACCTTCACGCCCAGATGGTGCAGGTAGTACGCCGCGAAGGCGCCAACGGCACCGAAGCCCTCGATGATGGCGCGCTGGCCCTTGAGGGGTGTGCCGCGCACGTGGGCGAAGCGCTCGATGGCGCGGACAACGCCAAGACCCGTGATGACGTCGGCGATCATCCACGCGCCGGCACGGATGCCGGGGAGATCGCGGAGATCGACGCGCGCCTCGACGCCGTGCTTCAGGCGATCGATCTTGGGCGCGGGGCCCTCGCCATCGGCCTGATAGACGCTGTGCCCGCGAGCGATGCCCTCCTGAGGGTGGATGTTGCCGACTTCCTCGGCGATGTACTTGGTAGCCTCGGAGACCTCATCGACGCCGACGTCGCCGCCCGTGCCATAGCAGTGCTTGAGGTAGGGGGCGACGTGCTTGTACCAGCGGCGGAGGACGCCCTCTTTCACGGCTGCGGGGCAGTGGGGATCGAAGTCGATGACGGACTTGCCGCCGCCGATCGCGGGGCCGGCGACGTTGAACTTGGTCGCCATGGTTTTGGCGAGGAAGACGGCTTCCTCGCGCTTGCCGCCGGCGCGCATGCGTGTGCCGCCGCCGGCCGCGCCTCCACGGAGGGAGTTGATGGCGAGCCACCCACGTGCGCTGGTCTGGTCGTCATGCCACTCGACGACGATGGCGGGTGGGGCGGAGAAGAAACGCTGATATCGCTCGAACCCGTCGCCCGGAGTGGTGGTCCGGCTGGGTCGCGCGGCGGCGGCGGGTGCTGCGGTCACGGCTTGCTCTCGCGGGTTCGGGGTCAAGGAAAACACACACGACCCCGTGCCTCGTCGTTCGAGCAATCAGGATCGAGGACGGATGAGCGTAATGAACGGTCCGCGACTCAGCGCCCGGTGAGCGTCTTGGGGATGCCCAGGGCCTTGTCCTTTTTGGGGTCGAACTTCTTGTCGGCGGTCATCTTGGCGATGCGCTCGGCCCGGGTGAGGACGGAGCGCTTGCCGGAGAGGTTCTTGGAGACGCGGAGGGACGGATCGAGGCTCATGACAAACTCCAACAGACGGGCGATGGGCGGCCAAAGAGCCGACCGTGATATCGAGCGTGGACCCTGAGGGGACTCACCCCTGGGGGTCGAAGCGTTCCCAATTTGAGGACCGGAAGTTGGAGGTGCCCCGGCGTTCGCGTTGCCAGCGGGTGCCGAGGTCGTTGAGCGTGCGGACCAACTCGGTGCGTTGGGCCTGGCTCCGGCTGTAATCCTTGCCTCCGGGGAAACCCGGGAGGGCGTAGAGGCGGTAGCGGTCCTGACTTGGGTCAGCATTGTTGGAGCGCGAGGAGGCCGGGTCGAGGGGAAGGGCGAAGGCTTTCACGGAGTTCTGGGCGAGGAAGGCGATCGCGTCCTCGGCCTTCTCACGCGTCAATATGGCGAGGGCGAGGTAGTTGCTCCCCGGCTCACGCGGGTCGGCGAGTTGGGTCCCGGCGTGGGTCAGGATCGGACTAGCCGATGGCGGGAGGTTTTGTGGGGGCTTTGGTTGGGTCTCGCCGTTGCCTTGGGGCTGGATCGGCGGCTGAGGCTTCTGTTGATTCGGGATGGGCTTGGGGCTGGTGCCGGGGTCCAGGTCTCCTGGCTCTTTGATCGAGTTCGTGTCCGGCGGCGGGGTGAAGCCGATGAGTTCCTTCTCGGTGTCCTTGCGCCCCATCGAGTAGGCAATCACCCAGACGAGAACGATGGCGATGGCGATCCCGGCGATCCCAATCCACAGGGCGTTGCGCGGGAGGAGCATGGTGTGCGCGCTCAGACGCTCACGGAATGTCGCTGGCTCGGCGTCGCTGAAGGCCTGATCGATGGCTTCGGCGTCGAGAGGGGCGTCGAGGTCGGTCTCTGCGGCGGGCGCGGCGATCGATTCGGCGAGATCCGTCTCATGTTCATGATTGGTTTGCGGCTTGGGCTGGAGTTCGACGCCGATGACGGGCTTATCGCCGGACCAGCGGGCGCGCTTTGACTCCGCGTGCTCGCGGAGTTTCTGGTCTGCTCCGGCGACCAGGTCGAAGAGCGGGCGTTGTCCCTTCCCTGGGGGCATACGGGAGGATCGTACCACGGGCGCTCGCGGGATGCGTGGAAACCGCGCGTGAATCGTGTGGCGAAATAGGCGGATTTGTCGGGTGGCGGTCCGCTACGATCGACCCATGGCGATCCGCGACACCGATGTTCTGCCCATCCAGCCGGCGGCGATGAAGTCCTCCGAGGCCGTGTACATCCCGGCGATCGTGAAGGGGTTCGGGACGACGATGCGTCACTTCTTCACGTCGTTCGGGCAAGGCCGGACCAGCCGGACGATGCAGTACCCCGAGCAGCGCCGGGAGCACCTCCCCGTGGAGCAGGGCGGGCAGAACGCCAGCAACTTCCGCGGCGTGCACCGCCTGAACCGCGACGAGTCGGGACGTGTGAAGTGCGTGGCCTGCATGATGTGCCCCACGATCTGCCCGGCCCGGTGCATCCACATCACCGCGGGCGAGAGCCCCTGGGAGGACCGCGAGAAGTATCCGGTGAAGTTCGAGATCGACGAACTCCGCTGCATCTTCTGCGGCATGTGCGAGGAGGCGTGCCCGGTCGACGCGATCGAACTCACGACCGAGTACGACATCGTCGGGGCGTCACGCCAGGAGATGGTCTTCGACAAGGAGAAGTTGCTGCACGTGTACGACGTGACGATCAGCAAGAAGCCGATGTGAGCGTCGTCTCGGCACGGCATCGTTGGGAGCGCGACTCAGGAAATGAAAAGACCCCGCGATTCGCGGGGTCTTCTGCATTGTGTGAGTATGGCAAACGCGAGTTAGTCGCAATACCACGTGGAGCGGTGGCTGCGGTAGTAGCCGCCGCGGTAGCCGCTGGAGTGGCGTGGGGCTGAGTAGGAGGAGCTGTAGGAGTTCTCGTAGTAGTAGCCGCCGTCGGAGTAGCCGCCTCCCCCGCCGTAGTAGGATCGGCCGCTGTATCGGGCGTTCTGGTCGCCGAGGATGGCGCCACCGAGGCCGCCGATGAGGGCGCCCGCGGCCGCACCCTTGCCCATGTTTCCAGAGAGGCTGCCCAGGCCCATGCCGACGAGTGAGCCGGCGGCGGCCCCGGAGAAGAAGCCTTGGCCAGCGTTGTTGCAGCCCGTGGCGCCAACGAGGAACGTGGCGCTGACTATGGCGATGAGTGAGCGACGCAGTATGGATCGATTGGTGTTCATGGCAAACTCCTTCCCGAAAACGAGCGGCCCCCCAAAGGGCGAACGTCCGACACTGGCCAAGTTGCCCTTGGCTTCGCGTGTCCTTTCCGGTGGCTGACGCCGCCTTGGGATTGGATGCGGGCCGAGGCTAGTGGTTCCAAACAATAAATCGAACGAGTTAGTGATTGGCAACAGAAATCTGCGCATTTCACTTAACGTCCGATAATGTGGCGACGTGCCGGCGTACACCGCGCTTAGGACGCACGGCGTGGAGTGATATCCCGGCATTACTCGGGCTTTGTGGGCGACTCGATGCGAGTCGCGGGAATGGAGCCCGGGGTGGGTGCTGCCGCTGCGGGTTTGGTGCGGTCGGTCTGGTTCTCGGGGGGGACGGTGGACATGCCGAGGTTGAGGTTGCACTCGATGGTGGGCGCGAGTTTGCCCTCGAGGCCGGCGGCCTTGATGCGGTCCTCGGTGATGCCGAAGTCGGCGAGCGTGACCTTGATGGAGGTTCGGAGGCTGATGACGTCGCCATCGAAGGCGAGTTTTGTGAGGTCGGACTCTTCGCGGGCGGAGGCGGTGGCCTCGAGCGTCAGGGACTTGGTGACGCCGGCGAGCGTGAGTTCGGTGTCGAGCGTGGCCTTGAAGGCCTTGACACTGTCGATCTTGGACTCTATGGGCTTGAGTTCGGCGGGCTTGGTGAGGCGAAGGACGATCGTGGGGTTCTTCTCGGCGTCGAGGAGGGTCTTGAGAGCGGCGTTGTGCTCGGCGGTAGCGGTGGCGATCTTGTCCACGCTCAGGTGCCACTCGCCGGACTGGAACGCGGCGGGTTCGGTGACGGGGCCGGCGACGAGGAAGCCGATGACGTGGATGGTCTTGGCGGTGATCTTGTTGGTTGGCGTGGTGGAGGTGATGGAGAGTTGGTGGAGCGTGCCGGTGAGGGCGTAGTAGAGGGTGCCCTTGGTGGCGAGGTCCTTGGGGACGACGAGGGACTTGCCCGAGGGGGCGGTGTCGAGGGGCTTGGTGGCGACGGGTTGGGCGAAGGCCGAGGCGGCGAGGAGCAGCGAGGCGAGCGCGAGGCTCTGGCCCGAGAAGATGCCGAACGCGGGACGGTTGGCGGCGAGGGCGAGGCGGGAACGGCGGGTCGAGGCGTGCATCAAAACTTCTCCATGGATGTGCTTGTGCCTGGTTCGGCGTGCATCGAAGTGTAGTGTTGTTGGGTCCGGGGGTGGGTCTTTGGAGATTGACGCATGCGTGGGATGAAGTGGCGGGTGTTTGGAGCGGTGCTGACGGCGTCGGGCATGGTGGCTCTGGCGGATGATCCGCCGGCGACACCGGTGACTGCGCCACAACCTGCTTCCCAACCCGCACCAGCGTCGGCACCTCAGCCCGGCGGCGACGGGCCGGTGGTGGATCCGATGCTCGTGGATCATGCCCGGGTGGTGGTGCCGGTGGTCGTGGAGGATGTGCGGAAGATCACGACAGCGGACGAGTTGCTGTGGGCGCTCGAGACGGCGGACAAGAGCCTGAACACGCTGACGGCGGAGGTCGTGTGGACGAAGGAGTTCGGGCTGGGGGGCGATGCGCACGTGCGGAAGGGGCGGCTGTTCTATCGCGATACGCGCGAGCATCGCGAGCCTGGGGTCGTTGTCGATCAGAAGGGGACGCGGTCGTTCGCGGCGACGTTCGATGAACTGACGATCGGCAGCCGGCATGAGAAGGAGCTGAAGCACTATGTGTTCGATGGGACGTGGCTGGCGGAGAAGGAGCCGGGCGAGCAGCGGATGACGCGGACGAAGATCGCGGGCGAGGCGAGGCGGAGTGATCCGATGCGACTGGGCGAGGGACCCATGCCGATCCCGATCGGGCAGCGGCGCGAGGACATTCTGGCGCGGTATGAGGTCTCGCTCTTGCCGGCGGAGGAGGGCGTCGAGGACGAGGCATCGAAAGCCTTTGTGAAGGGGTCGTATCAGATGCGGCTGGTCTCGAAGGACGCGCAAGCGGAGCACTCGGTGATTCGGTTGTGGTACAAGCCGGCGGCAGACGCGAAGGACGCGGCCTTGATCCCGCGGATGGCGCGGGCGGTCTCGCGGGCGGAGAACATCGACGTGATGCAGTTGGTAGGGGTGGAACTGAATCCGAAGATCGAGGAGGGGGTCTTTTCGACGTCTCCCGTGGAAGGGTGGAAGGTGATCGAGCAGTAGGCCGATGAGTATGGATGAGGGGGCGATGGTCATGGAGGCGTGCGCGTGGGACACGGATCGATGGAACGGCGTGGCGGGATGAGAGGGCGTCGGGTGGCTCTGGCCATCTGGCTGGCGGTCGGATTGCCGATCGGCGTGGCGTGGGTGCCGGCGGTTGCAGATGGGCCGGAGTCGACGAGCGTAATGGTTGGAGCAGGCGGGCGAGTGGCCGTCGAGCCGATGGTGATGCCGTCCTCGGAGAGCGTGACGCGGCTGGTGTCACGGGAGTTTCTGAACGAAGCCGAGCGTCGCGCGCTGCGTGTGCGGTACGGGTGCTGGACCGAGGCCGATCTGGCGGATCCGGCGTTGGCGGCGCGGGCGGCCTTGATCGATGGGCGTTATGGCGACGCGGCATTTTCGGCCGAGGGGGCCGACCCACTGGATCGTGCCGAGGCGTGCATCCGGCGCGGCGATCTGGATCGCGGACTGATGCTGCTGGGAACCGATGCGTCGGCGCGCGGGGCCTACCTGCGGACGCTCGCGGCGATCGAACGCGGGGATTCGAAGGGCGCGATCGAGGCGTCGGCGGGGCTGGCGGCGATGGCGCGCGATGAGAGTGCCGACGCGATGACGGTGGTGGCGGCCGCGCGCGGGCTGATGCTGCGCGCGCGGGTCGCGGCGCTCGCGGATGATCCGGCCTCTGGATATCAGGAGATCATGAACGTGCTCGGGCGCGTGCGTGATCGGCTGGACACGATGTCGTGGGAGGGTCTGCTGGCCGAGGCGATTCTGCTGCGGGACAAGGGGAATCCGCAGGAGGCGGGGGAGTCCTTGCTGAAGGCGCTGTCATTGAATCCTCGGTGCGCCGAGGCGTGGCATCTGCTCGGGTTGATGGCGGTGGATTCGATGGATTTCCCCAGGGCCGAGCGCGTGGCGGCACGGCTGGACGAACTGGCGGGCGGCACGAGCGACAAGGCGACGATCGGGGCGTCGGGATTGGGCGCGATGGTGGTCGCGAGGGCGCGGCTTCGGCAGG
Organism: Phycisphaerales bacterium; assembly: GCA_016699835.1. Classification (NCBI taxonomy): domain Bacteria; kingdom Pseudomonadati; phylum Planctomycetota; class Phycisphaerae; order Phycisphaerales; species Phycisphaerales bacterium. The sequence goes on along the minus strand of CP064987.1, from coordinate 1,485,432 downwards.
GAGATCCGGCCGGAGCCGTCGCGATCCTGGATGAGCAGGTCGCGCGGCAGCCATCGTGGCGCGAGGTCTTGGCGCTGCGGGCGGCGGCGGAGTCGCTGCGGTACGACTTTCCCAAGGTTGACGCGCTCTTGACCGCGTTTGATGAGATGTCGCCGGGGAGTCCCGAGGCGTACTTTGAGGTGGGGACGGCTCTCGCGGGGGCGCGCCAGTATGCCGACGCGTCGCGGTATCTAGAGGAGGCGGCGAGGCGGGCGCCCAAGTGGGCCGAGCCTGTGCTGGAACTGGGCTTGCTCGAGGTGCAGGCGGGTCGCGACGACAAAGCGCGCGAGGCGCTCGAGAAGGCGATGGAGCTCGACTCGTTCAACGTGCGGGCGAAGAACTCCTTGAAACTCGTGCGGGATCTCGGCTCGTTCGCGACGGTGGAGAGCGCGCACTTCCTGGTGCGCTACAAGCCAGGCGAGGACGAGATCGTGGCGAAGGAGATGCTCGCGCCGCTAGAGCGGATCTACGCGCGTGTCACCGGGGATGGCCCCGGCGGGATTCGGCACGAGCCGACGTGGAAGACGCTCGTGGAACTCATGCCGAACCATCGGTGGTTCAGCGTGCGGATCACGGGGATGCCGGCGTTGCACACGATCGCGGCGGCGACGGGCCCGATCATCGCGATGGAGGCGCCGCGCGAGGGGACGGACCATCTCGTGGGTCCCTACGACTGGCAGCGGGTGGTCCAGCACGAGTTCACGCACACGGTGACCTTGTCACGGACGAGCAATCGCCTGCCGCACTGGTTCACCGAGGCGAGCGCGGTGTATCTGGAGGATCACCCGCGCGATTACAACACGGTGCAACTGCTGACGAAGTCGCTGGTGGAGGAGGACCTGTTCGACTTCGAGTCGATCAACATCGCGTTTGCGAGGCCGGAGAAACCCAGCGATCGGTCGCTGGCGTATGCGCAGGGCGCGTGGATGTATGAGTACATGATCGAGCGGTTTGGGGCCGAGGCACCCTTGAAACTGATGGATCTGTACGCGAGCGGGAAGCGCGAGCCCGAGGCGTTCCGCGAGGTGCTGAGCGTGTCGCGCGAGGAGTTCCTCGAGGCGTTCAAGGCGTGGGCGCGGGAGCAGGCGATCTCGTGGGGAATGATCGCGGGGCCTGGGCGCGAGACGATCGAGCAGTTGATGGATGGCGCGCACGAGGAGGCGGGAATAGCTGCGGCTGGCGATGTGGCGGACGCGCCGGTTGAGGTCGAGATGAACGACGTGACCAAGGGTCCGGGATCCTTGAGCGCGGCAGCGGAGAAACTGGCGGATGTGGCCACGTTGCGGTCGTGGCTGGAGAAGGATCCGACGCACCCGGACGTGCTGAAGATGCTCATCGATCGATTGATGGACGAGTCGAAGGGCGCGGTGACGGAAGAGATCAAGGGACTTCTCGAGCGGTACGCTGCGGCCCGGCCCGTGGACCCCATGCCCCACAGCGTGCTCGCTAAATATCTCCTGGATCGCGGCGAGTTGAGTGGAGCGGAAACAAAGGAGGCGGTCACGCATCTCGAGTTTCTCGACGCGCGAGAGCAGCACTCACCGGCGTACGCATTGGAACTCGCGCGGCTGTACGCGTCAGAGGGCGATCTGAAATCGGCGAGCGCGCGAGTGGAGCGGGCGGTGGGGATCGCGCCGTATCGCCCGAGCGTTCGGGAGTATGCCGCGACGATCGCGCTGCGAGCGGGGGATCTGGAGACGGCCGAGCGCCACATCCATGCGCTGACGGTGCTCGAGCCCGACCGCGAGATCCACAAGAAGCGGCTGGAGGCGATCCGGGCGAAACGGGCGGCGTCAAGGTAGGTCGATTCTCCGAATCGACACCTACCCAAACTACCTTGGTGTCGATCTGTGCTCTATCCTCAGTAACTTCGCTGTGGGTTCGGGAGTTTGTGCGCAGTTCCGGCGCGTGATCAGGTAGCGGGCTGCCCTTCCAACTATGATTCCGACCCGAAGGTTCACGACGAGCGACGGTCGTGTATGTCGTGGCGTGACTGCTGGCGTGAGCGATCTGTAGAAGAAAGTCGATGTCGGCTCGGAGAGCCGACCTACTGCGGTGGCGAGGAGTCTCTGATGCGTGTGTGTTTGGTGTCGCGCGAGGTCAGGCCGTTTGTGGGTGGCGGACTGGCGACGTACGTGCAGGAGATGGCGCGGGTGCTGGTGTCGCGCGGGCATGAAGTGCACGTACTGACGGTGCCAACGGAGAACCTCACGGTGCGTCTGCACGAGGTCATTCCCGGCGTGGTGGCGCACGAGGTGGTCATCCATCGCGGACACGCGGCGATTCCCGGGGCGTATTACAGCCACGCGAACCGGTACTCGATGGCGGTCTTCGAGAAACTCCGCGAGTTGCACGCGCACACGCCCTTCGATTACATCGAGTTTCCCGAGTACGCCGGAGAGGGGTACTGGTCGCTGCGCGCCAAGCGAACGCTGGGCGATTTCGCGGGATGCGTGCTGGGCGTGCGGCTGCACACGCCGCATTACACGTGCCTAGAAGTGGACCGCAAGCACACGCTGCCGACGGAGAACGCCCACATCGAGCACATGGAGAAGTGGAGCATTCGCGAGGCGGATGTCGTGCTGTCGGCGTCCCAGGCGATGGTTGATCGCGTGACGCGGGACCTCGGCGGGATGAAGCGGGGCGAGGAGCGCGGTCCCACGCGGATCGTGCGACTTCCGATCGATCTCGAGCAGATCCGCAGAGATTTTGGGCGTGGCGAGGCGGAGGCGGGGAGTGTGCCGACGATCGTGTGTGTTGGTCGAAGTCAGTGTTGTAAGGGATCGCAGGTGCTGGTCGAGGCGGCGCACCTGCTTTTCGAGCGCGGCGTCGAGGCGTGCGTCAAGTTCATCGGGGGCGACACACACACGGGACCCTTCGGGCGCTCGATGCGCGAGCATCTCGAGCGGCGGATGAGTGGGCGGTTTCGAGACCGGTTCACGATCGAGGAGGCACGCGATCGCGAGGGGCTGGGGGCGGCGATCCGCGGCACGATCGCCGACGGCGGCGTCTGCTGTTTCCCATCGCTCTGGGAGAGTTACTGCCTGGCGTGCGTCGAGGCGATGGGGGTCGGGGCGTGCGTGGTCACGTCGGATGCCGGGGCCTTGCCCGAGGTCGTGCGCGATGGAGTCGATGGGATTGTGACGCGGGCGGATGATCCGGCCTCCTTGGCGGATGGGCTCGAACGGGCGATCCGCGACCGCGAGCTGCGGACACGATTGATGGTGTCGGCGCGCGAGCGCGCGGTATCGTTGAGCGGCATCGAGAGCGTCGGCGCGGCACTCGAGCGAGTGATCGAGGAGTGCCGGGGGGGGCGAGGAACGAATGGCGGCGGCGAGCGCGTGGCGGCGAGGCCGCGACTGGAGCGACTGCCGAGCGCCACAGTGATCGTGCCGTTCTACAACGTGGCGGAGTTCCTCCCCGCGACGCTCGAATCGCTCGCGAACCAGACGCACAAGGACTTTGAACTCATCATTGTGAACGACGGCTCAACGGACGCCGACGCGATCTCTCTTCTGGACCAGTTGCGCGCGCAGGGGTACCGCATCATCGACAAGCGTAACGGCGGGCTGGGCTCCGCGCGGAACGTCGGATTCAGGGCGGCCAGTGGCGAGTGGGTCCTGCCCGTCGATGCCGACGATCTCTGTGTGCCGGAGTATGTGGAGACGCTGCTGCGTGTGGTGTCGCGCGACCCGCACCTGGCGTGGGCGAGCAGCATGTTCACGAGTTTCTACACGAATCCCGAGGAGGTCGTCTCGGGATACATCCCGCTGGCGGGCGATCCGGACTTGCTGCCGTACCACAACATCGGCGGCCCCGGCGCGGGTTCGATCCTGCAACGCCAGACGGTGCTCGATGTCGGCGGCTACGACGAGTGGCTCACGAGTTTCGAGGATTGGGACTTGTGGTGCACGCTCGTGGAGCACGGGCACCGAGGCGTGGCGATCCCGGAGTTTCTCCTGAAGTATCGCCTTCGTCAGGGGTCGCTCATCCGGTCGGAGGTCTTGCCCCGTCAGCAGGCGCTGCGGGCGTATCTGATGAAGAAGCACGCGCGCCTGGCGCGCGATCCATCGATCGCGGCACGGATGATCCTCTGGGATCAGTTCGCGGCCCAGGATCGGGTGGGGGCGCTCGAGATGCAGGTGCGCGAGTTGCAGGTTCGCTTGGCGGAGGCGTCGGGGACGGCACACCTTCCGGCGGAGGTTGCGCCCACGCCGCCGCTGACGAGCGTGATCGATCCGGTTCTGGTGCGGAGCGAGGCGTTCAGTTTGATTCGGGAGAACATCCGGTATCGGATAGCGGACAGGATTAATGACGCGATCAAGGCGACCGGTGTTCACAGTGCAGTGAAGAAGGCGGCGGTGAAGGCGATCGGCGCCGTCAAGAAGCGCAAGTAGTGCGCGATGTCTGTGGCCTAGTGCCCGCGTTTGCCGCAGGGGCAGCATGTGCCTGGGGCGGGGCCATTGCCACCACAAGGTGAGTTGGCGGAGGCATTTGCGCTCTTGGATGCGAAGACGGAGAGTGTGCGCGTGAAGGTTCGGCCCTTGCCGTCGGGATCTTCGACGGGGGCGTCGGCCTGAGCAGTGGGGCGGATGAGTTCGAGGACGGTGCCATCGGCCTCGCAGATGTATTCGTAGAGCGGCATGGTGATACTCCATCGTGCCGGCGACCGGGATCGGTCGCTGGCTTGTGGTTTGATCGGCTGATGATAGGGGTTTCGTGAGGCGGTCTGGATTCTGGGTTGTGATGGCACGCCCTTTGAGGGGTGAGTGTCGTGGACCTGGGCATGAACATCTCGGCGACGGGCGTGCTGACGGCGATGTACCGGCAGGATGTCCTGTCGAACAACCTCGCCAACGCGAGCACGGTGGGGTTCAAGGCGATGATCCCCGCGACGCGCCAGCGGGCGGCGGCGAGTGTCGAGGATGGCGAGTCACAGATGCCCTCGAACGCGCTCCTGGAGCGACTCAAGGGCGGCGTGCTGCTCGCGCCGAATCTCGTGGACATGGGGCAGGGGGCGATCAACCCGCGAGGTGGTCCATTGGATGTGGCGATCGAGGGACGCGGATTTCTCGCGGTGCTCAAGCCGGGCAGCGACGAAGGGGGCGAGGGCGAAGACGCATCGTTCGCGCTCACGCGTGATGGACGCATGACCCGGAACCCGGCGGGGCGGCTGGTGACGACGGATGGGTATGAGGTGCTCGATGCCGGCGGGTCGCCGATCGCGATCGCGGCTGGTGGAGTCGTGACCATCGACGGGAACGGACGGATCAGCCAGAACGGGGCGGTGGTGGCGACGTTGAAGTTCGTGGATGTCGCCGACCCCGGGGCGCTGCGGCCATTGGGGAACGGGATGCTGGAAGCGAAGGCGGGGACGGAGTTCGCCGAGGCGTCCGGACGATTGATCCAAGGGTCGGTCGAGGAGTCGGGCGTGGATGAGGTTCGGACGATCATGCAGATCACGTCGGCGTCGCGCGAGGTGGAGGCGAACATCTCCATGATGCGCCAGATCGACCGGCTCAATGGGGAGTTGTTCAACACGTTCGCGAGACTGGCGTAAGTCGAGGATGAGCGGCCCGCGGCACGACTGAGCCGCGGTGTCGAATGACGAGGAACGAAGAATGGCGATCAATGCACTGCAATCGGCGGCGTCGGCGCTCTCGGCGCTCAACACGGCGCTCGACGTGACAGCGAACAACCTGGCGAACGTGAACACGGCGGGGTTCAAGTCCAGCCGCGTGAACTTCCAGGATTTGCTGTATGTGGAGAAGGCCCAGCCGGGGAGCGTGAACGCGAACGGGGACCAGCGGCCGATCGGATTGTCGGTGGGGCTGGGGACGCGGGTGAGCGGGACACAACTCGACTTCGCGTCGGGTTCGGCGCAGTTCACGGGCCGCCCGCTGGACGTGATGATCAATGGCGAGGGATTCCTCGTCGTGGGGACCGAGGACGCGATCGGCGGCGGCGTGGCGTACACGCGCGCGGGGAATCTTGCGCTCAATCGTGACGGCGAGATCGTGATGGCCAACGACCAGGGGCGGCGACTGCAGCCCTCGATCACGGTCCCGCCCGAGGCCCAGGACATCAGCATCGGGGCGGACGGGCTGGTGACGTACGTGGTGCCCGGCGACACGAACGTGACCGAGGCAGGGCGGATCGAGATCTCGACGTTCGTGAACCCCGCGGGGCTTCGGCAGGTGGGCGAGAACCTCTTTGCCGAGACCGACGCGTCGGGGGCGCCGACAACAGGATTCCCCGGGGATGCGAACCGAGGGAAACTGTCGCAGAACTTCCTCGAGGCGTCGAACGTGGATCCGACGCGTGAGTTGATCGACCTCATCCGCACGCAGCGGGCCTTCGAGATGAACAGCCAGTCGATCCGGGCCGCAGACGAGACGCTCCGGAACGTCGGGCAGTTGACGCGATAAGAGAGGTACTCATGGGCGTGATCGCGGGACTCATCTTGGGCGTGTTGATCGGATTCGTGGGCGCCGACGGTGCGGATCGCGTGCGGCTTCGTGGGGTTGCGCTCGTGGACTCGGGTGTCGTGGTGCGCCTCGCGGATGTGGCGTCGATCGAGGGCCCGAATGCCGATCGATTGGCGGGCGTGGTGGTCAGCGGGGGTGGTGGTGGGACGACGATCGGTGTGCGCGACGTCGAGCGGGCGCTCAAGGGTGAGTCGTGGATCAACTGGGGCGGATTGCTGCTCTCGGGGGCCGAGTGCCGGGTTGTCGTGAAGGAGGCGATCGAGGCACCCGAGCCTGGCGCGGCGAAGGGATCAACCGGGAAGGAATCGACATCACGAGTCGCAAGCGACAACGTGATGGTGCGGGCGATCGCGTTGCAACTGGCTCGGCTGGTGGGCGTGGAGGATGATGGCGTCCGGATCGAGGTGGACCAGATGCCGACGGAACTCGCGAGGGTCTCGCTCGAAGGGCGGACGATGACGGTGCAGCCGATGGGCCAGTCGGAGCGGATGAGCCTCGTGGTGCGTGTCTACGAGCGAGATCGCGTCGTCGCGACGGGGACGGTGCGCGGGCGCGTGCTGGTTCGGAGGTCGGTGGCGGTGGCGCGTCAGACGATGGAGCGGGGGCACGAGATCCAGGGTGACGAGGTCGCGATCGAAGAGCGATGGGTGGGGATCGCCGAGTCGCCTGTGGAATCGTCGATGGCCGCGGGGTCGGTCGTGCGGTCGCGCGTGGGGACGGGCGAGGTGATCTCGTCGCGGGCGGTCGAGACGCCGATCGTCGTGCGCAAGGGGGAAAGCGTGGCCGTGGACTGCCTGAGCGGATCGTTCGTGGTTCGCGTGACGGCGGTGGCGCTGGGCGCCGGGCGTGAGGGGGACGTGATCGAGTGCAAGACGCCGGGCGCGAAGGAGCCGATCCGGGCGCGCGTGGCGGGGCGCGGGCATGTGGTGGTGGAGGTCGCGCCGGAACTGTCGGCCGCGGCATTGGAGACGAATCGATGACCAGGACGCATGGAATCGTGCGGTTGGCGGTGATGGCAGGTCTTGCTATGGGCGCGTCGCTCGCGCCCGTGGCGATGGCGCAGATGCTGCTCCAGCACACCGATCCGCCGGCGGTGGATCAGAATGGGGCACCGGACCCCAACGCCGGGCTGCGCGCGGTGAGTCTGATCATCGTGGAGCCGCCGAAACCTCGTGACTTCAACGTGCACGACAAGGTGACGATCATCATCGCCGAGTCGAGCAAGCAGTCGGCATCGCAGAAACTGGACACGAAGAAGGACGCGGCGTTCAGCGCGTCGCTCAAGAAGTTCCCCGACCTCATGAAACTGCTCGAGGCGCAACTCACGAGCGAGGATGGCGGCGAGATCGTGGGGGCGGACGTCTCGCATTCCAACAAGTTCAAGGGCGAGGGGACCTACACGCGCGACGACCGGTTCACCGACCGCGTGACGGCGACGATCATCGACGTCAAGCCCAACGGCGTGCTGGTGATCGAGGCCAAGCGGACGATCAAGCGCGACGAGGAGGAGCAGGTGGTGAGCCTGTCTGGGGAATGCCGCCGCGAGGACGTGACCGAGAGCAACACGGTGCTCTCGACGCAACTGGCGGAGTTGACGCTGATCTCGAAGAACTCGGGTCAGGTGAAGGACAGCGCGACGAAGGGGCTGATCCCGAGGTTGTTCGAGTTTCTCTTCAACTTCTAGGCTCGGGCATCTGGGATCAGGCATCGGGCATCAGAGATCGACACCCGTGGTTCGTCATTCGGCATTCGTGGTGGGCGGCGTACTCGGTTGACATGGCATGGCGGTTGCGTGGTGGCCTTGCACGCCGGAGTGCGTTGTGTGGTTGCCGGCGCGGAGGCTCGCCATGCGTGCATGGATACTTGGATTGGTCGTGGCGATGACGTTCGCGGTGAGCACGGCTCGGGCGACGACGGTCGGTGATCTCACGCGACTCAAAGGACACGGGCAGTTCAAACTCCAGGGCTTCGGGCTGGTCGTCGGCCTGAACGCCACGGGGGACTCGGGGAAGGAGCTGGTCGTCGCCCGCCCGCTGGCGGCGGCGCTGACACGCTCGGGGAACGCGCCGCAGAACCTCCAGGAACTCAGCCAGAGCAAGTCGGTCGCGCTGGTGACGGTGTCGGTGACGATTCCCGACGCCGGGGCCCGTTTTGACGATCGATTCGACGCGATCGTGAGCGTCGTGAACAGCGCGAAGAGCCTCAAGGGTGGCATGCTGTATCTCGCGCCGCTGCGCGGGCCGACGGCGTCGCACGTGGAGCCGTTCGCGATCGCCGAGGGACCAATCGAGATCGAGGATACTGGAACGCCGACGGTGGGACGGATCCGCGGCGGGGCCCAGATGATCAAGGAGGTCATCCCCGCGGCGATCGAGGACTCCTTCGAGATGATCATCGATCCGGCGTTCGTGGGGTATCTGGCGGCGACGGAGATCGCGTCGGCGATCAACGCGGCGGCGCAGCCCCAGGGTCCGGGCGTCGCGAAAGTCGTTGACGATCGAACGATCCGCGTGCAGATCCCGGATTACGAGCGGGAGAACAAGGCGGCGTTCATCGCGGCGGTCGAGTCGGCCGATGTGAACCCGAGTCTCCTCGGGCTTGGGGCGCGGGTGATCTACAACGCGCGTCGAGGGGCGATCATCGTGACGGCGGACGTCGAGATCAGCCCGGTCGCCATCACGCAGAAGGATCTGAGCATCACGACGGTGACGCCCTCGCCGACGCCCTCGGCCCAGAGGCCGCTGATCGAGCAGGGCAAGTGGGTGGGCGTGGGAACGCGCGGTCGCGAATCAGAGAACGCGAAGTTGTCGGAACTGCTGGCGGCGTTCAAGCAACTCAAGATCCCCGCGCCGGAACAGATCAACATCCTCGAGATGCTGCACAAAGCAGGGAAACTGCACGCGGAGTTGATTGTGGATTAGACGGAAGGCACCAGACACGAGGCACAGGGGAAAAGGCATCGGGCATCGGACAACTGGCATCGGTAGAGGTGGTGTTGCTGGGAATTCAGTGAGATCTTGAAGCGGGAACGCAGAGATGGCGAGTGTGGGAGACATGGCACTGGACTCGATCGGGCGCATGGGCGCCACTGGTGCTGGTGCGCCGGGTGGTTTGGCCCGGGTGTCACGCGATCGGGTTGGGGATGAACGGGATTCGTTTGCGAGCGTGATGGGTAGAGTGAGCGCAACGACGGATCCTCGAACGAAAACGAGTGGCAAGAAGGACGAGGCTCGCGAGAGTGCGGAGGAGTTGGTGGCGATCGCGCTCGTGCAGCCGATTCTGTCGCAGATGCGGGCGTCGAACCAGGCCGCCGAGCCGTTCAAACCCAACGAGGCGGAGCGCACGTTTGGCTCGATGATGGACGCGATTCTTGCGCGGCGTCTGGTGCACTCGTCGAACTGGGGACTGGTGGACACCATGGCACAGCGTCTGCGACGCGATGGGGTGGCGCCCCAGGTGGGCATCCGCGTGGAGCGAACGGCATGAGTGTGGCGGCAAAGTCGGCCAATCCGAAGCACCCGAACGCGAAGGCATCGACGCCGATCACGCTCGAAGCCGTGGGCACGCGACTGGAGTCGCTGCTCGACCGGCTGAGCGAGCGGTACACGCGTCTGGTGGAGTTGGCACACGCCCATCGCGAGGCGCTCCGGCTGGCGGACACGGCGGCGTTGAAGGAACTCACCAAGGCTGAAGGCACGATCCTTGGCGAGATCGCGCTGCTCGATCGGGATCGACAGACGCTGGTGCGTGACGCGTGCGGGACGATCATCGTGCCCGGAAAGTCGCTGGCGCTCACGGACATCGCGGGGCACGTGGGCGAGCCTCGGCGTGGATCGCTCGTGCGAAAGGCCGAGGATCTCCGCGGGGTGATGCGGCTCTGGCTGGAGTTGAGCGCGGCGATCAAGCAAGCGGCGACGACGCTGGCGGCACACATGGACGGTCTGGTCCGCCAGGTCGGGAAGCAGTTGAGCCACGCGGGGACGTACTCGCGTCGCGGGTATGTCGAGGCGTCCGGGGCGGTCGTGTCGTCACTGGATTTGAAGAGTTGAGATCTGAGGAGTACGGACGATGAGTCTCACATCGGCGCTTCAGATCGGTCGTTCGGGTCTCTCGGCCGGGCAGGTGGGGATCCAGGTCGCCGGCAATAACATCGCGAACGCGGCGACGCCGGGGTACTCGCGACAGTTGTTGAACCTGTCGCCGACGCCGGGGTCGCGCACGCCGCCGTTGGGCAGCGTTGGCCGGGGCGTCACGATCGACAACATCCGGCGTCAGGTGGACATGGCGTTGCAGGCGCGCCTGTGGTCGAGCGCGGGCTCGGGGGCGGCGGCACGCCAGCAGGCGCAGATCCTCTCGCAGATCGAGGCGACCCTGGGCGAACTGGGGGACAACAGCCTCTCGGGCGAGTTGGGCGAGTTCTTCCGCGTGTGGTCGGAGAGCGCGAACCAGACGAGCGCGAACGGCGTGGTCGTGCAGCAAGGCGAGAAACTCGCCTCGTTTATGCGCGGGCTGCGGCAGGATCTCATCGACCAGCGGCATCAGTTGGACGGGCAGTTGTCGGCCGCCGTCGAGCAGGCGAGCGCCCTGATGGACACGGTCGCGGATCTCAACCGCCAGATCGCCGATGCCGAGGTCGCGGGGGGGACGGCGAACTCGCTGCGCGACCAGCGCGACGAGGCGGTCACGCAACTGAGCGAGTACATGGACGTGGCCGTGGTGGACCACGGGACGCAGGGGTACGACGTGCTCGTGGGCTCGACGCCGGTGGTCCTGGGTGGGACGTCGCGCGGGCTGCAACTCAAGCGCGTGACGGTTGACGGCTCGACGGAACTGTCGATCTCGACGCGCGACGATGCGAGTTCGATCCAGATCTCCTCGGGGATCATCGGCGGGATGCTCTCGGGACGCTCCGAGGAGGTCGATCGCATCCTCGGGCAACTCGACCAGGTCGCGGGGCAACTGATCTTCCAGGTCAACCGCCTGCACGGCACGGGCCGAAACCTCGCGGGAATCACCGGGGCGACGAGCACCTTCGGGATGACGCTCGCCGAGCAGGCGATGGCGCTCAATGACCCGAACAACGTGTCGGCGGCGGCGCTGCCTTATGGCGCCAAGAGCGGTGGATTTGATGTGGTCGTGCGGAACCTCTCGACGAACACGACGCAGACGGTGCGGGTGAGCATCGATCTCGATGGCGTCACCAACGCGGGAACGCCGGGGTTCGATGACGACACCTCGGTCGAGGACATCCGTACGGCGCTCAGCGGTGTGAGCGGGCTGACCGCGACGATCACGCCCGAGGGTCGGCTCAGCGTGCAGGCCCAGGACGGGTTCGATTTCTCGTTCAGCGAGGACTCGTCGGACGTGGTGGCGATGCTGGGGTTGAACTCGTACTTCAATGGAACGGACGCCGCGTCGATCGGAGTGCGGTCGGATCTCGTGAGCGATCCGAGCCGGCTGACGCTCGGCCGCATCGTCGATGGCGCGTTCATCGAGAACGGCACGTCGCTCAAGATCGCCCAGTTGCAGGACCAGACGTTCGTGTCCTTGGGCGGGCAGAGCATCAGCGAGTCGTGGCGATCGACGGGCGAGGCGCTGGGCGTGAAGGCGGCGGGGGCGCAGACGCGCGCGAACGCCGCGGGCCTGGTGCGCGAGAGCCTGATGGCACAGCGCGACTCGTTCAGCGGCGTCAGCATCGACGAGGAATCGATCGACCTCATCAACTACCAGCGGCTCTACCAGGGCTCGGCGAAACTGATCAGCATCGTGGACGAGTTGACGCAGCAACTCATCAACCTCGTCTAGGAGATGGGCATGACGATCCTACCGGGAAACATCTCACGAGTGCCGAACCTGCTGTGGTCCCGCCTGGCGCTGGGGAACCTGGGGCGCACGAACCTCGAGTATTTCAAGACTCAGCAACAGTTGTCGTCGGGCGTGGCGATCACCAAGCCCAGCGATGATCCCGTGAAGGCGGCGACGATCGGCGTCCTCAACGAGCGGCTCATGCGCTCGGAGCAGTCCCAGCGGAATCTCCAGCACGCCACCTCGAATCTGAACGTGTTGGACTCGGCGCTGGATGAGGCGAACACGATCGCCCTGGACGCACGCTCGATCGCGAGCACGGAGTTGTCGGTCCTCTCGGATCCCGAGCAGCGACGCCAGCAGGCGGTCATCGTGGACCAACTCCTCGAGAGCCTGATGAACACGACTCAGCGACAGGGCCCGGCGGGGTATCTCTTCGGCGGCTCGATCACCTCACGCCAACCCATCGCGACCTTCGGCGGCGGGTATCGGTACATCGGCGACGGCCCGGGGCTCGTGACCGACACCGTCTCGGCGGGGAATGTCCCCATCACGCTCGGTTCGGGGAACCCGATCACGGCGACCGCGGCTCGCGTCAAGGGGTCGGTCGATCTGAATCCGAGGCCCACGGCCGACACGCGCCTTGCCGACTTCGGCGGCGCGCGAGGCGCGGGGATCTCGCTCGGCACCGTGGAGTTCTCCTTCAACTCAGGGCCTCGCGTGCAGGTCGATCTCGCTGGCGCGGACACGATTGGCGACGTCGTGCAGCGACTCTCAGGAGCGATCAATCAATATGAGGCCGACAGTGGGCTGACCGTGCTCGGCCCCGGAGGGATCTCCTACTCCAACGACGGACTGCAGTTCCATCTGACCGGTGGTTCTGGAGGAACGCTGGAGTTCTTTGATCTCGCCTCAGGGACGTCGGGATTGGACCTTGGGTTACGTCGAGTTCCAGCGCAGGCACTCAACCCATCTCAGGAGTTCACGCCCGACCTCCGCCCGAACTTGACCTGGCGGACGCCGATCGGCGCGCTCCAGGGCGTAACGGGCGCCCTCGGATCCATCCGGATCAACAACCTCGGACAGTCAGCGGTGGTGGATCTCTCCACGGCCTCGACACTCGAAGACATCCGGGCGGCGATCGAGAGTTCGGGGATGGGTATCCGGGTCGTGATCAATGCCGAGGGTACCGGGATCGACGTGCTCAACGAGACAGCCGGATCGCGGGACCAGGCGATGTCGATCGAGGAGGTTGCCGGATCCAATCTGACCGCCACACGGTTAGGTATTCGTTCGTTCTCGGGTGACACGCGGATCGCGGACTTCAACGATGGCCGAGGCGTCAAGATTGTCGACGGGAACGTGGACCCGACCACGGGCCTTGCCGACCCCGGGCGTGACATCGATTTCACGATCACGCTGGGCGATGCCGCGGGAACGACAATCGACGTGGACCTCCGGCCCGAAGACATGGCGACCGTGGACACGGTGATAACCCGGATCCGCTCCGAAATCTCGACGGCGCTCACCGCCGCGGGACTCCCGGCGACGTCCTTGCAGATCGGGCTGACCTCGACGACGAACGGACTGCTCCTCTTCCAGAACCCCACATTCCCAGGGGCGATTCTGGTCACGGACAAGAACAACTCACCCGCGGCGTCGCAACTGGGGTTGATGGACACCACCTACGACCCCGCGACCGGGCGATTGCTCGGGTCGGACACGGCGAAGGTGCGGGTGAACAGCCTTTTCACGCATCTGATCGACCTTCGCGACGCCCTGAACGATTCGGACACGGCTGGCATCACACTTGCGGGAGAGAACATCGAGCAGACCCTCTCGCGCCTCGCGGAGACGCGGGGACTCGTGGGGGGGTATGCCCAACGGGTTGAATCGGCAGCGTCGCGCGAATCGGATCGCGCGGTGATCGACGAGTCGATCCGAAGCGACCTTCGTGACGTGGACTTTGCCGCCGCGGCCACGAGGTTCAGCCTGCTGCAGACGCAGTTGGAAGCGTCGCTGCGGGTGACGGCTCAGGGACAGCAGTTGACGCTGCTGGACTTCCTGAGGTAGCGATGCCGGCGAAGGGGAGACCCTCGCCAGGCGGAATACGCCCGAAGGCTCATCGGCCTGAGCCTTTCGGCGAGACAGGACGTCGCCCGATCCCACCGCGGGATCGGTCCTTTGGACGCTTGGAAGCGGGCCGAGATATGCGGAGCAGGACTATGGAGGTTCGGACAACGCGTTTCGGGACGATCGAGATCGCGGAGGATCGCGTGATCCAGTTCCCCAAGGGGCTTCTTGGGTTCTCGGATCGGCGCCGGTTCTGTCTGCTTGAGCCGGGGGAGGACACGTGCTTCTTCTGGCTGCAGTCGGTGGACGATCCGGCGCTGGCGTTTGTCGTGACGGATCCGAGCCTGTTCGTGCCCGAGTACTCGGTGCCGATCCGCCCGGAGCAGATGTCGGAACTGGGGCTTGAGCGTCTGGAGGACGCGCAGGTCTTTGTGATTGTGAACAAGGTGGATCAGACGTTGACGGGCAACCTGCAAGGCCCCCTGGTGATCAACACGATCAGCAAGTCGGGCGAGCAGATGGTGCTCGCGGAGAAGCGTTGGACGACGCGGCACTCGCTCATGCGTGTGGGCGCGGCGGCTCGGGCGATGTCGGCCTGAGTCTGGGATCGACGAGAGAGACCTTGCGGGCGGGAACGGAATCCTCGCCTTGCGCTACGGCGTGCTACGCGGTTCTACGGGCCGGTCCGGCCGACGACACGGGATTCAAGGAGCGGATCCATGCTGGTGCTATCCAGACAGCGTGACGAGACGATCATGATCGGCGACGAGATCGAGATCACGGTCGTGGACATTCGGGGAGACAAGGTACGGCTCGGGATCACCGCGCCAACGCGGATCGCGGTGCACCGCAAGGAGGTGTACCAGGCGATCCGGACGGAGAACGAGCAGGCCTCGCGCCTGAGCGGGTCGCTCGGGGCGATCTCGGGCGCGATCTCGCCCGGGCCGCTGCGGAACCGCGTCGGGCGCGCGTCGCGCCTGACGGCGGGCACGTCCGGGGTGAGGCCGAGTGTGGAGGAGGGCGGGTCGTCCCGTCCGCCGTCGCAGGCCACGGGGGCCTAAGGCGGGGTGCTGAACCGAGGTACACAAGCGTCCACGCGAACGGAAGGTACGGACGAACGGAGCGCGATCACGGAGGATTGCCATGGCACGCATCAACACGAACATCGCGAGCGTCATCGCGCAGTCGAACTTCGACAAGACGCAGAATGAGTTGAATCTCAGGCTCGAACGCCTGAGCACGGGCCTGCGGATCAATCGCGGAAGCGACGATCCCGCGGGGCTCATCATCTCCGAACGCCTGCGATCGAACATCCAGGGCGTCAACCAGGGGATCAAGAACAGCGAGCGAGCCGGGTCGGTCATCTCGACGACCGAGGCGGCGCTCACCGAGGTCAACGACCTCCTGAACTCGATCAAGTCGCTGGTGGTGGAGGCCGCAAACTCCGGCGCGAACTCGCGCGATGAGCGGGACGCGAACCAACTCCAGATCGACTCGGCGATCGACTCGATCACCAGGATCTCGAACACGGCGTCGTTCGGCTCGCTGAAACTGCTCAACGGCTCGCTCGACTACAAGTTGTCCGGAGTCCGGGCCAGCGCGATCAGCCTGGCGCGGGTCAACAACGCCAGTTTCCTCGAGACCGACAACCTCGCCGTCACCGTCGACGTCATCAACTCCGCCCAGGTCGGCGCGCTCTACTACAACGGGAACACGACGCCGGCGGGTGTCACGCTCTCGGCGATCAACCTCGAGGTCCGCGGCGCCAAGGGCGTCGAGGTCATCACGATCTCCTCGGGCCAGTCTCTCGCCAACGTCGCCCAGGCGGTCAACAACCTCACCTCGCTCACCGGGGTGACGGCCGAACTCATCAACAACAACGCCGCCTCGGGCCTGGTCTTCAAGTCCAGCGGCTACGGCACGGACGAGTATGTCTCCGTGAAGCGACTCGGCGGCCCGACGACCGGATTCTGGCAGACGTACAAGTTCGAGGACGACCAGCCGATCGTCGCTGGAACGCCATTCCCCTGGGCCGCGCTCACGGGTCCGGGCGGCGCGATGACGACCGCGGACAACGATATCGGACGCGACGTTTCGGCCCTGGTCAATGGGAACCTCGCGAAGGGCAATGGTCTGGAGATCCAGGTGAACTCCGGACCGCTGGGGATG
The DNA here is from genome assembly GCA_016699835.1 of Phycisphaerales bacterium. Lineage (NCBI taxonomy): Bacteria > Pseudomonadati > Planctomycetota > Phycisphaerae > Phycisphaerales > Phycisphaerales bacterium. Next base: position 1,468,858 of record CP064987.1, on the reverse strand, counting down.
CGCCTGCTCCTGACCGAAGACCTCGCGACGCTCCCGGGGGCGACGCCGACGGAGTTCCGCATCACCGGCGGCGGGTCGCAGTTCCAACTCGGGCCCGATATCAACGCCCTGCAGCAGTCGAACCTGGGCATCCAGTCGGTCGCCGCGACAAATCTGGGCGGCACACTGACCGGGGGCGTGGTGGAGTTCCTGTCCAGCATCAAGAGCGGGCAGACCAACGACATCGCGAACAGTTTCCAGAACCGAAACTTCACGGTCGCGAGCAGCATTCTGGACAAGGCGATCGACGAGATCTCGATCCTTCGCGGGCGCCTGGGCGCCTTTGGAAAGAACGTGCTCGACCCCAACGTCCGATCACTGCAATCGAGTTTCGAGAACCTCTCCTCGAGCGAGTCCCAGATCCGCGATTCTGACTTCGCGGCCGAGACGAGCAAACTGACGCGGGCCCAGATCCTGTCGTCGGCGGGGATCTCGACGCTGGCCCTGGCGAACCAGCAATCGCAGAGCGTGCTGCAGTTGCTCGGGTAGTGAACCGACCGAGAACCACTGATGTCCGAGAAGCCCGCGGCCTGTGCCGCGGGTTTTTTCGTTGTGGACGGCGCATTAGTCACGTGCGGCACGGAGCGTTCAATCGTGCTGATCGTTGTGCGTGCAAGCATGGTGGTGGTGTGAACTAGGGTCGAGAGTGTTGGACGCCGATCGATGGAGCGGCCTGGGCGTGTGCCCGGGCTTTGGGGCGGGCGAAGGAACGTGCCGCCCCAGCGCCGACCCGAGCGTTTCGGGAAGGCGTGTGTGAGAGTCGGGGATCGTCCGCCCGACTCAGTCCTCAATCCGTTTCACGGAGGATCGCATGGCTCGCATCAATACGAACGTCCAGTCCCTCATCGCTCAGCGCGTGCTGGGCCAGAACAACTCGGGCCTCAACGTCGCTCTCGAGCGCTTGAGCACGGGTCTCAAGATCAACCGCGGCAAGGATGATCCGGCCGGCCTGATCGCGAGCGAGAACCTGCTCAGCGAGCAGAAGGCGCTCAACACCGCGGTCGATAACTCCGAGCGCGCCGACCAGGTCGTGAACATCGCCGAGGGCGGCCTCCAGGAAGTCTCGGGCCTGCTCAGCGAGCTCCAGTCGCTCGTGACGGCGTCGGGCAGCTCCGCCGGTCTCTCCGCCGAGGAGAAGGCCGCGAATCAGTTGCAGATCGACTCGATCCTCCAGACGATCGACCGCATCTCGTCCACGACCAACTTCCAGGGGATCAAGCTCCTCAACGGCAACTTCAACTTCAAGACGAGCAGCATCTCGTCGAGCGTGACGGACTTCCGCGTCAACGGCGCGAAGTTCACGGGCTCGTCCCTCGCCGTGACCGCGCAGATCACGCAGTCGGCCCAGCAGGCCGGTCTGTTCCTCTCGGCCGGCGCCGCGGCGCTCGATCTCGGGACGGGCTCCACGCTCGTGCTCGAGGTCGCGGGCAGCAAGGGCAGCCGTGAGTTGTCGTTCACGTCGGGCACGTCGCTCACCGCGGTTCGTGACGCGATCAACTCGTTCACCGACGTGACGGGCGTGCAGGCGACCGTCTCGGGCACGGGCATCAAGCTCGTCAGCAAGGACTTCGGCTCGGCCGAGTTCGTCTCGGTGAAGGTTGTGGACGATGGCGGCATCACCGGCGCTTCGAGCGGTATCCACACGCTCACAGCAGGGGATTTCTCCACCGCGGTCGCCGGCAGCCAGGTCGAGTTCGCGGCGGCGACCAACGCCGTCCGCGATCAGGGCCAGGACATCGGCGCCACGATCAACGGCGTGAAGGCGACCTCCTCGGGCAAGACCGCACGCATCAACACCGACTTCCTCGATGTCGAACTCACCTTCGGCACGACCGCCTCGCAGACCCTCTCGAGCGTCAGCGCCCTCACCATCACCGGCGGCGGCGCAAACTTCCAGCTCTCCAGCAAGGTGGACATCGGTGGCAAGGTCTCGCTCGGCATCGCCGAGATCGCGGCCCGCAAGCTCGGCAACTCGAGCCTCGGCTTCCTCGATAGCCTCGCCTCTGGCAAGTCCAACAACGTGGTCAGCGGCAACCTCACCGACGCCCAGTCGGTCGTCGCCGAGGCCATCAAGCAGGTCTCCTCGCTCCGCGGGCGTCTGGGCGCGTTCCAGAAGAACGTCATCGGGGCCAACATCCGTTCGCTGAACGTCTCGATCGAGAACACAGCAGCGGCCCAGAGCGTCATCCGCGACGCCGACTTCGCCACCGAGACCGCGGCCCTCACCCGGTCGCAGATCCTCGTGTCTTCCGCGACCAACATCCTGGCGCTCTCGAACAGCCAGCCGCAGTCGGCCCTCCAGCTCCTCGGCTAATCCGACGAGCCTGAGAGTCTGATCTCACTCACGCCCGGGTCGCCTGACCCGGGCGTTTTCATGCGCGCGCGGTGCCTTGAGGTCCTGATAACGAGGTTTGGCATGGCTTCTACCCCAGAGTGAGGGTGTGAGGGGCGCGAGTCTTGCGCGGTTCGTGACGCCCGGGACGGAATTCCGGGGAATTCGGAGTGTCCGACTTAATCCGCGCTGGGGACGCCCCGATAAGCCAAACGACATGCTCGGACGTTCCGAGTGTGTTGGTTCTCGGGGCTCGCGGCGACGCGATCCCTCGCGGCGCCTGGAACGAGTGCTCGTTCTTCGCCGCGGTGAGCGACAAGGTGTCGCTCGCGAGACGGATCTCACGCGTCGCCGCGACGGACGCGGCACATTGGGTCACGGAGGTATTTTCCATGAGTCGGATTAACACGAACGTTCAGTCGTTGATTGCCCAGCGAGTGCTGACGCAAAACAACACCAGCCTCTCGAGCGCGCTCGAGCGGCTGAGCACCGGTCTTCGCATCTCCCGCGGGAAGGACGACCCCGCGGGCCTGATCGCGAGCGAGAACCTGCGCTCGGAGCAAAAGGCGCTCAACCAGGCCGTCGGCAATGCCGAGCGCGCCGACCAGGTCGTCAACATCGGTGAGGGCGGGCTCCAGGAAGTCTCGAGCCTCCTCAGCGAGTTGCAGGGCCTGGTGACGGCGTCGGCGAGCAGCGCCGGCCTCTCCGCCGAGGAGAAGGCCGCGAATCAGTTGCAGATCGACTCGATCCTGCAAACGATCGACCGCGTCGCCAGCGCCACCAACTTCCAGGGCATCAAGTTGCTCAACGGCAACATGGACTTCAAGACCAGCGGCATCGTCAGCGGTGTCTCCGACATCCGCGTGAACGGCGCCAAGTACTCCGGCGCGTCCCTCGCGGTCGATGTCCAGGTCACCCAGTCGGCCCAGCAGGCGGGTCTCTTCCTCTCGGCCGGGGCCACGAGCCTCGCGCTGACGGCGGGCTCCTCGCTGGTGCTCGAGATCGCCGGCAGCAAGGGCAGCCGCGAGTTGTCCTTCGCCACAGGCACCACGCTGAGCGCCGTCCGCGACGCGATCAACTCGTTCACCGACGTGACGGGGATCCAGGCGACGGTCTCGGGCACGGGCATCAAACTCAACAGCAAGGGCTTCGGGTCCGACGAGTTCGTCTCGGTGAAGGTCGTGAACGCGGCCGGCATCGCGGCCGGCACGAGCGGCATCCACACCCTCCAGGCGACGAACTTCGCCGCCGCAACCACAGGCAGCCAGGTCGAGTTCGCGGCGGCGACCAACGCCGTTCGTGACGCTGGCCAGGACGTCGGCGCGACGATCAACGGCGTGCTGGCGACCTCGAAGGGCAAGACCGCACGCATCAACACCGACTTCCTCGACGTGGAACTCACGCTCAACAACACCAACGCCCAGACCCTCGGCAACGTGGGCACCGGCTCGGCGTTCCTGATCACCGGCGGAGGCGCCGACTTCCAACTCGCCAGCCGCGTGGACATCGTCGGCCGTGTCTCCATCGGCATCATCGACGTCGCCGCACGCAAGTTGGGGAACAGCGCCGTCGGATTCCTCGACACGCTCGCGTCGGGCAAGTCGAACAACGTCGTGAACGGGAACAAGACCGCCGCGCAGGACGTGGTCGCCGAGGCCATCAAGCAGGTCTCGTCGCTCCGCGGTCGACTCGGCGCGTTCCAGAAGAACGTCGTCGGCGCCACGGTGCGAAGCCTGGGTGTCGCGATTGAGAACACCGCCGCCGCCGAGAGCGTCATCCGTGATGCGGACTTCGCGTCGGAGACGGCGTCGCTCACGCGGTCGCAGATCCTCGTGAACGCGTCGACCAACATCCTCTCGCTCGCGAATCAGGCGCCCCAGGCGGCGCTGCAGCTCCTCGGCTAAGCCCCGAGAAGCACGAGACGCGTGAGATTCTGACCCAGACGCCCGGCGTGGGAGACCATGCCGGGCGTTGTTCGTGTTCTCGGTCGTTTCAACCGACGCCGTCCCCCGGTATACTGCGCGCGTGAGCAGCGTGGTCCAGGTCGTGGGGGAAGTCTCGCCCGAGGCGCTCGGCGCGCTCGAGCGCTTCCGCGCCTTCCTCGCCTTCGAGTGCGGTCTCTCGCCCAACACGCTCGCGGCCTATTCACGCGACCTCCGCGACCTCTTCCAGGATCTCATCGAATCGCGCGGCACCGCGGGCATCACCCCCTGGGCCATCAGTGAGGGCGATCTCATCGAGCACGTCCAGGGACTCAAGGCCCGCCGGGGGCACGCGGCGTCCACCGTGATCCGGCACATGGCGACCATCCGCGTTTTCTGCCGATGGGCGCGGGCCACGGGACTGACGACCGAGGACCCCTCCGAGATTCTCGATCGACCCACGCGATGGAAGAACCTGCCCGACGTGCTCTCGCCCGAGCAGGTCGCGGCGCTCCTCGCCTCACCCAGCGAACTGAACACTCCCGCAACGACGCCGACGCTGTGGCTGCGCGATCGGGCGCTGCTCGAACTGATGTACGCGAGCGGCCTGCGCGCCTCCGAGGCTGCCGGGCTTTCGACATCGGACTGGGTCGTGGGGATCGGATGCTTGCGGGTGATGGGGAAGGGGAGCAAACAGCGGCTGGTGCCTGTGGGGCTTCCGGCTCGTCGGGCCTTGGAGCACTACCTCGCCGACTGCCGCCCGGGTTTGGCGAGGCGAGGGCTCGATCAGGGGCGCGTGCTCCTCTCACGAACAGGGCGTCCGCTCGAGCGGGTTGCGGTCTGGAACATCGTGACCCGCCACGCGCGCCTCGCGGGGTTGCGGGGTGTCCATCCCCATGTGCTCCGCCATAGTTTCGCGACCCACCTGCTCTCGGGCGGGGCCGATCTCCGGGTGGTCCAGGAACTCCTCGGACACGCCGACATCGCCACGACGCAGATCTATACCCATGTGGATAAGGCCCGCCTCAAGAGCATCCATCGGAAGTTCCACCCCAGGGGGTGATGGGGCCTTGTCAAAGCCCGTCAGATGAGGGTTGGCGTGGCGGATGACACCCCGCCGACCGGGGCGTACACTCCTCCCCCGTCCGGCGTGACCGGGCGACGAGGGCTTGTAGCTCAGTTGGTTAGAGCGCACCCCTGATAAGGGTGAGGTCGGCAGTTCGAATCTGCCCAGGCCCATTGATCGAGCATGGCTCGACTCCCATCCATCTCGGCGATCACCCGGAGGGCTCACGACCGAGGCGATCATGAGGAAGGGCCGCCCCCTTGTCGGGCGGGACAGCCTCCACAAACCCACTATGATGGACCACGCCGATGTCCCGCGCCGGGTCGCGGGGGCGTCGGTCTTCATGGAGGGACGTGCAGCATGCGCATCGACGTGGTGGGTCGCAACGTGCCGGTGACCGACGCCATCCGCCAATACGCGGAGGGCAAGGCCGGAAAGTTGACGAAGTACTTCGAGAACGCGGTGCAGTCGATCTCGCTGACCGTGAGCAAGGTGAACGCGGCACACCACGGCGATTTCGACGTGGAACTGATCATCGACGTTGAGCACCACGATGACTTTATCTCCCACGCCAAGGCCGCCGACGTGTACGCGGCGATCGACATCGTGGTGGAAAAGGGCGAGCGACAACTGCGTGACTACAAGGAACTGAAATCCAAGAAGCACTAGGACCTTCCCGAAAGGGACCCATCGACCATGATCCACCGGGCGGACGCGCCGCCCGGCGGATCCCCGGGACGCTCGACTCGAGCACGCCCGGGACCCTTGCAGGAGCCTTGGAATCGTGATGAAACTCACCGAACTCGTGCCCAGCGGGGCGATCGTCGCGTCTCTCACCGCCCAGGATCGCGAGGGTGTCGTGATCGAACTCATCGACGCCCTGGTCTCCTCCGGGGCGGCGTCGGCGAAGGTCCGTGACGAACTCGTCTCGCGCGTCATGGAACGTGAGAAACGCGGCTCCACCGGCTTCGGCAAGGGCGTCGCTGTTCCCCACGTCAAGCATCGCAGCGTGCAGAAAATGGCCGCGGCGATCGGGCTCTCGGCGCGAGGCGTGGACTTCAGTTCCCTCGACAAGCAACCGGTCTACTCGGTCTTCCTGCTCCTCTCCCCCGAGGACAGGCCCGAAGACCACCTCCACGCGATGGAGGTGATCTTCAAGAACCTCAGCAAGGACACCTTCCGCAGGTTCCTCAGGCAGTCAGGATCGGTCGAAGAGGTGCGAACGCTCCTCGACGAGGCGGACCAGCAGCATCTGGCCGGTTGAGGCGGGTTGGGCGAGTTCCATGGGAGTCTTTAGGGGCGTGCGACGCCCGGACGGGCACAAACGGTGGACAAGCACTCGGTGATCGCGAAGATCGTTAATCGGCTGGGCCTTCACGCCCGGCCGGCGATGACGTTCGTCGATCGCGCCTCCACCTTCAAGGCCGAGATCAAGGTCGCCAAGGGAGACACCCAGGTCGACGGGAAGTCCATCATGCAGATGATGATGCTCGCGGCCGGGCAGGGGTCGGAACTGCTCATCGAGGCCGAGGGCGAGGACGCGGCGGCGGCGTGCAAGTCGCTCAAAGCGCTCGTCGACTCGGGGTTCGACGAGGATTGACGCAACAACACACTTGTGGATCAATCGGCAAGCAGCCCGACCGTCAGGGAGGGCTTGTGTCGATTTCACGATGTGGTAGCGCCGATCCTCACGAACTTGCTCGATAGGCACACCACTGAGAACGTGAGATGATTCGTTCGCCGTTCGAAAGGAGCGTCAGACGCTGACCGTCTCGGCCGCCGCCTGGGCCTCGCCCTCTTTGACGCGGGTGATGCGCGCGCCCAGCGAGCGAAGGCGATCATCGAGGCGTTCGTACCCGCGATCGAGGTGATACACGCGATTGACGACCGTCGTGCCCGAGGCGGCCATCCCGGCGAGCACGAGGCCCGCCGACGCGCGAAGGTCGCTCGCCATCACGGGCGCGCCGACGAGTTGACGCACGCCCGAGACGACGACGGTGGACCCCTGGCGGATGAGTTTCGCGCCCATCCGCGAGAGTTCCGCGACGTGCAGGAATCGATCGGGGAAGATGCGCTCGGTGATGATGGAGTTGCCGTCCGCCAGGCAGAGCAGCGTCATCAGTTGCGCCTGCAGATCCGTCGGGAATCCGGGATGGGGCTGGGTGGTGACCTCGGTCGGGCGCAGGACGCGGTCGCAGGTGACGCGGACGGTCTTGCGGAGTGGATCGTCGGCATCGACGAGCGGCGAGTGCACGCCATTGGTCAGGGAGACCGTCGGGGACCTCCGCGCCGACGAGGGGACCACGTGGGCGGCGAGCCCCTCGACCGGCTCGACATGGATGCCGATTGCCGAGAGGACGAAGTTGACCGAGAGCATCGCGTCCATGGGGCAGTTGTCGAGCGTGAGATCGCCGTTGGTCATGGCGGCCGCCATGATGAGCGTCCCGGCCTCGATGCGATCGGGGATGACGGCGTGGTCGGCGCCGCCAAGTTCCGCGACGCCCTCGACAATGATGCGTGGCGAGCCGGCACCGTGGATGATCGCGCCCATCTTCTGGAGGAGGCGTGCGAGGTCCACGATCTCCGGCTCGCACGCGGCGGACTCGATGATGGTCGTGCCTTTCGCCAGCGTGGCGGCGGACATGACGTTGGCGGTGCCCAGGACGGTGCTCCCGAACGTGCCGCCGAGGAAGACGGTCGCGCCGCGCAGGCCGCCGGGCGGCGCTTTGGCGATGATGTCGCCGGATGACAGCGTGATCTCCGCGCCCAACGCGGCCAACCCGCGCAGGTGAAGGTCCACGGGCCTCTCGCCGATGGCGCACCCGCCGGGGAGCGAGACCCGCGCGAAGCCGCGCTTCGCGATCATGGGCCCGAGCGTACAGATGCTGGCGCGCATCGTCCGCACGATCTCGTACCGCGCGTGCGACTGCGATTCGTCGGTGGAATGGAGGATCAGCGATCCCTGGCGCGTCGGCGAGAGTTTCGCCGCATCGTCGGCGTCCTCGGGGAGATCGCCCCGCGTGCACCCCAGTTGCCCCAACAGCCGGACCATGTTCCGGATGTCGGCGAGATCCGGGACATCACGAAACGTGACGGGCTGATCCGTGAGGAGCGCGGCGGCGAGAATCGGCAACGCCGCGTTCTTGCTCCCGTTGATGCGAACCCGACCCGAGAGCCTGCGCCCTCCCTCGATGACGAACGTGTCCATGCGCCGCTTCCATGCCTTTGAGGTGCGTTGAGATGTCGGCTTGGCGAGCGTCGGTGCGTGAGCGTCCGAGAAGCCCGCGGGCCCATGGTCCGATCATAGTTCGACGCATCACGCCCACGCCGCGTCGGTGATCGCTCATCCGGCACGATCCGGACGTCCGGCAGGGCCAAACGACGAGTGGGAAACAGCCCATTGTGCCGAGTGGTGATCTGACCGACGAATCACTTTGAATGCGCGCGATAGACCGCGGGACGTGAGGGTTCTGCTCGGGACCATCGACGCGTTGGAGGCCTTGATCATGAAGAATCGTGTGATGATTGCGCTCTTTGGTGCCGTGGCTGGTTTGCCTTTGGCGGCGGCGTTTGCGCCGTCGGCGGATGGGACGGCAACGACCCCACAAGGCGGCTCGGCGTATCTCCCAACGCTCGATCGGACGCCGACAGATGAGTACGCCGCACTCCCGCGGGAACTCAAAGTGACGGCGATTGTGCGGGACTTCAAGAACGCGCAGGAGCAGGGCGGGCATCCCGACTTTGAGGCCTTTGCCGGCCCGATGCGGGTTGGTCTCGTCGAGGCCCAACTCGGCGAGGACGCCAAGCCCGTGCTCCGGAGTCTCTCGGGTTCGTCGGTGTCGACCGACGCCCTGGACCGGCAGGGCCGTCCGATCAATCCCGCGCTCGCGAACGCCGAGTTGGGTGATCGCCCGGCGCAGTTGATCGTGGAGACCTCGCCCCGGATCACATCGGCGGCCTCGTTCGCACAGTGGTATCGCGAGGTGCCCGGCGTGAACGCGAGCATGAGCGTCCCGCTCAGCCTCAAGCGCGAGCCGGGGACGAACAAGTACGTCTTCGACTCCGCGACAGATCCGCAGTGCGTCGAGCGCGGCGGGTTCTTCCCGCTGACGGGCGAGTTGTACGGCAACTACTCGACGACGGGAAAGAACTTCCACTTCACCACCGAGATTACCGCCGAGTTCATCCATCAGCGAGGCGATGTCTTCACCTTCTCGGGCGACGACGACGTGTGGGTCTTCATCAACGGAAAACTGGTGATCGACCTGGGAGGCCTGCACTCGGCAAAGGCCCAGACGATCGATCTTTCCAGGCTCGACTGGCTCGAGTTCGGGCAGGCGTGCACGCTCAAGGTCTTCCACGCCGAGCGACACACCAACCAGTCGAACTTCAGGATGGAAACGACGATGATGCTCCGCAGCGTGAGCCCGCCGCCGACGACGGGCAAGTTCGACTAAACCCGGTTCTCGGACGCTCGTTCGAGTATCCGTGTTGACCCGATCCGGCTCTGCGGGCAAGACGCACAAGGGATCGCCGACAGGCGTCTCCTTCGTGTGGACGTGCGGGGAGTGGATTGGCACACTCTTCACGCGATCCCGGCGCGTGGATCGCGCTGGGAGGAGCGAGGCGTGGATCGACTCGGACGGCACATCGCGGCAGGTTTGGCAATCCTCGCACTCCAGGCGGCGGGATGGTCCGTCGAGGCGGACCCGGGATCGACGAAGCAGACGGAAATCGTGAAGAGTCCCAACGACTCGTCGGGTGCAAACGTCGATCCGTTCTCGGACCTTCCGTCGGAGCAGACGCTCAAGGCCAGAATCCGGGACTTCAAGCCCCACGACGATCCAGGCGGGCATCCGGACTTTGAGCGTTGGTCCGGGCAGACCCGGGTCGGGCTGGTCGAGGATCGTCTTGGTCCCGACAACACGCCCGTGCTCAAGACCGTGTCGGGCCAGGAGATCGTGGGCGAGGCCAAGAGCCGCTCGGGGAAGAACATTCGCCCCGGAACGGCGGACGAGAATCGCGGCGACACCAAGGCGCGACTGCGCGAGTGCACAGACAAGCGCGTGGAATCCTCCGAGTCGTTCTATTCCTGGTACCACGATGTGCCCGGTGTGAACGCGGCCACGGACATCGAGATCCGTCTTCGACGCGTCGGGGGCACCAATCGCTACGTCTTCGACTCGTCGATCGACGCGCCCTACACGTCTCGCGGCGGGTTTTTCCCGATCGACGGAATGTTGATGGGCAACTACAGCACGTGGGGAAAGAACTTCCACTTCACGACGCAGATCGAGACCACGTTCCGCTATGAGCGCGGGAAGGGGCATCTCTTCACGTTCGTCGGTGACGACGACGCGTGGGTGTTCATCGACGGCAAGTTGGTGATCGATCTCGGCGGACCCCATCCGCGTCGCGAGCAGACGGTCGAGTTGGACCGGCTCAGCGGTCTCCAGGACGGGCGGACGTACACGCTCCGGCTCTTCCATGCCGAACGCCGCACGAGTGAGTCGAACTTCCGGATCGAGACGACGCTGCGCCTCGTCCCCAAAGAGTCGGCGTCGGTCGCGTCGAAGTGATCGGCCTGGTGCCGTGATACTCGCAACTTCGAGACATTGGTACCGAGCGGCGTGTGGCGTCGCGCGGTCTTCGTTTCTGGTGCGTGATCGCACCATGGGGCACGCCGGCACATCCGGCAGAGTCTGCCGGAGTTGCCCAGTCGTTGCAGGCGGACGGGCGGTCAAGGAAAGTCACCCCGATGGGTTGACGCCAGAGCGGGTGTATTTGACCTTCCTCAGTGAGCCTTCGGTGCTGCGTGGCCCGGGGGATGCATGACACGTCTTGCCCGGGGACCCCCGGAAGGAGTGAAGGACTATGGCGAACTTTGTGAATGCATTTCGGAAGGGTGCCCCGTTTGCGTTGATGCTCTGCCTGGCGGCGGGCCTCGCGATGACTCCCGAGCGGGCGACCGCGTCGGGCGAGGGGACGTCGAACGACCGGTACTCGGACCTCCCCGCGACGCTGACGCTCACGGGCGTCGTGCGTGACTTCAAGGAGCGTTCGGTCTCCGGCGGGCACACCGACTTCGAGCGCCGGCCCTCGAGCGGCTTCGGGCACTACGTCGGGATGGTCCAGGACACGCTGGACGCCGACAACAAGCCCGTGAAGGCGAGCGCCGGGTACAAGCTCTCTTCGAACTATCGCGACTCGCAGGGTCGGAACATCATCCCGACGCGCACGTACATCGACAAGCGTGACGGCGACACGGCGGGCTCGATCGCGTCGAGCACGGGCGGAGCGATCGCGAGCACCGACAGCCAGTTTGGTCAGTGGTTCCGCGACACGTCCGGCGTGAATGTCTCCAAGCCGCTCGCTATCACGCTGGTTCGCCAGTCGGGGACGCCGATCTACACCTTCAGCGACCGCACCGACGCGACGTACTCGGGCCGCGGCGGGTTCTTCCCGGTCAACGGCGAACTCATGGGCAACAGCAACGGCGACAGCAAGAACTTCCACTTCACCTATGAGCTGGCGAGCGACTTCGTCTACCAGCGCGGCGCCGGGCACACCTTCACCTTCACCGGTGACGACGACGTGTGGGTCTTCATCGACGGGAAGCTGGTGATCGACATCGGTGGCGTGCACTCCGCGGTCAGCCAGACGATCGAGCTCGACCGGCTCAACTGGCTCAAGGACGGGCACAAGTACAAGTTGAACTTCTTCTTCGCCGAGCGTCACCGCACGCAGTCCAACTTCCGCATCGACACGACCCTCGTGCTTCGAAGCGTCGACAAGCCCGAAACCACGGCTCTGTTCGACTGAACTCGGTCCAAGGGCGCGTCGTCGGCGCCACGCCTGACCCAAGCCTCCATGTGATGGGGAGTGAGGGAGAGCCCGATGGGGGCGGGAGGGCGTGCGACCGGGGGGTTGGCCGGCGACGCGCAACGAGTTCCACGCCCGGGTTGGCTGTGTAGGCCGCCCGGGCGTTGACTTTTGGAGTGCGTGATTTCGAGTGTGTCACGACGCCGGCGCGAACCTTCGCCCGGCGTCGTTTTCTTGTGTTGGTGGTCGTCGTGCTCACCAGCGACGCGAGGGGTACGAGCCTGGATGGCTGGGATAGCCCGGTCGACGTGGAGTGGTGGGGCGTCGATACTCTCGATCGCGGCGATGATGATCGTGGCGATCGTCGAAGTAGATGTAGGTGTCCGGGGAGTGGGTGTAGAGGAAGAGCCGACGCGCGTCGCTCAGGCTCGGCGCTGGGGCCGGGGGAAAGAGCAGGGTGCTTGTGGGATCGCCCGGGGGCGGCGCGCCGAGCGTGTCGTCTCGCCGGGCGTACCACAGCGTCGCGTAAGTGTCCTCGAGGGACTGATTGTCCTGGACATCGGGCCCGGCAAAGACGAGTTCGGCCTGGGACCGTTGAACGGCCTGCCGCGGTGCGAACGCGCTGCTTGTGGAGTGGGCGCAGCCGGCAATCGTCAGGATCGAAATGGAGACGACTCCGGCAAAGGCGACAAGTTTGGGCGATGTGGTGGACACGCATCACGGGGAAACAACACGCGTGCCGGAACGTGTAGGCCTGAGCGACTCGGCGAGAGAGCGGAGATTTCCGGACGATCGTGATGGATGTAGTCGGAGGGCAACGAGACGTGTGCGTGCAGTACCACGCGCTTCGAACTCCAAGCGACTTATCGGAGTTCCACGTCCCAGTAGGCGTGGTCGAGGAAGGCCTTCCACGAGCGGTACTTCTCGTTCCCCAGGCGGAGCGCGATCACGGGGCTTCGCTTGGGGCGCTCGGGGCGGCGGATGAGTTTCATCGAGGCCTGCTCGGGCGTGCGCCCGCCCTTCTTCGCGTTGCAGCGGATGCAGGCGCAGACGAGGTTCTCCCAACTGTCGCCGCCGCCCTGGGTTCGAGGGAGGACGTGGTCGATGGAGAGGTCGCTCGTGGGAAAGTGCTTGCCGCAGTACTGGCAGTGATTGCGATCACGCGCGAAGAGGTTGCGGCGGTTGAGTTTGACGATCTGCTCGGGGAAGCGGTCGTAGCCGAGGAGGCGGATGATGCGGGGGACGGCGATCTCGAGGCGGGGCGTCCGGACCCAGTCGTGGCGATCGCGCTCGAACTCCTGCTGGAGCGAGGCCATGTCCGCCCAGGTGGCAAAGTCGTAGTTGATGAATCGGGTGCTCTCGGTCCCCTCGATGACGGCACCAGCGTCGTCAGTGCGGGCGGGTGTCTGCTCGACGTGGATGATCTCGGCGATCTCGCGCATGAGCAGGCAGAAGGCCCGCCGCGCCGAGATCACGCGGATGGCGACATAATGGCGATTGAGAACCAGGACCCTGGAGGCCAGGGCGGGAGGATCACCGGCGCTGCCCGAGAGGGCGGCGACGAGCGATGGGCCGGCGTGATCGTCGCAAAGGTCGAAGTCTTCGCGGCGACGGACCGGCCGGGTGATGTCTCCACCGTGGCGTGGACGCATCGGAATCCCTCATGGGCGGGCACGAGCACCCGCTCACGGAGTAGATTGTTAGCGAACATCGGCCAACCAATCAATCCGATTTGGTTGGAGTTGTGCGAAGACTCGCGTTCTCGGGCAAAGACCGGCGTTCCTCGGGAGTTGGGGGCGGGTGGGCTAATGGCGGAAATGCCGGATGCCGGTGGTCAGACAGGTGATGCCCCGTGCCTCGCAGAGTTCAAAGGTCTCGGCGTCGCGCTTGGAGCCGCCCGGGTGGACCAGGGTCGTCACGCCGGCGTCGATCAGGATCTTCGGGCCATCGGGGAAGGGGAAGAAGGCGTCGCTGAAAGCAACGGCGTTCTGGGCGTTCGTGCCGGCTTTTTGGACGGCGATGCGGCATGAGGCGACGCGGTCCATCTGCCCGGCGCCGGCGCCGAAGAGGCGGAACGCACCCGCGGCGTCGGGCGATGGCCCACCGATGGCGACGGCATTGCTGAGGAGTTGCCGCGTCACCGGCTCCATGAACCGGGCCGCGTCGATCTGGGCGGGCGTGGGCTTGGGCCCGGCGCGGTGGACAAACTCGGCGTGTGGCGTGAGGCGGAGATCGGCGTCCTGGACGAGCATTCCGCCGGATACCGAGCGGAGTTGGCGCGCGACGCCGGTGGTCGGGGTGGGACCAGTGGCGAGGAGGCGGATGTTGGCGCTGCGCTCCTTGAGTATGGCGACGGCGTCGGGCGCGAAAGATGGAGCCGCGACAACCTCGAGAAAGATCGACTTGTCCGCGAGCCGCTCGGCGACCGCGGCCGTGAGTTCGACATTGAGCGCGAGGATCCCGCCGTACGCCGCGAGGGGATCGCCCGCGATCGCCTCCATGACGGCCTGCTCGGGCGTGTCGGCGACGGCGCTCCCGCAGGGGTTGGTGTGCTTGATGACGCTCGCGCCGGGACGAATCGGAAAGGCGCCCGCAAGGGACCAGGCGAGATCGAGGGCGGCGGCGGCATCGAGGATGTTGTTGTAACTGAGTTCCTTCCCGTGCAGTTGACGCGCGCCGGGGATCGTGCCATCTCCGCTCGAGTGGGCCTCGCGATACAGCGCGGCGGCCTGGTGCGGGTTCTCGCCATAGCGCAGCGTCGAGGCAAGGGAGAGTGTGAGCGAGATCGAGTCCGGATCGGTATCGGGGGCGAGATACTGCGCGATCGCGGCGTCGTATCGCGCGGTGTGGGCGAAGGCCTGGGCGGCGAGCGAGGCGCGGAACTCGAGCGTCGTCGAGCCGTCGTGCGACTTCAGTTCGCGGATGAGCGCGTCGTACTGCTCGGGCGAGGTGACGACCGCGACGTCGGCGGCGTTCTTGGAGGCCGAGCGGATCATCGCGGGTCCGCCGATGTCGATGTTCTCGATCGCGTCCTCGCGTGTGCAGCCCGGCTTGGCGATGGTGCTCTCGAACGGGTAGAGATTCACGCAGAGCAGGTCGATGGGCCTGATGTCGTGGGCACGCATCTGCTCGGCATGCGAGGGCAGGTCGCGCCGGCCGAGAAGCCCGCCATGGATCTTGGGGTGGAGCGTCTTGACGCGGCCGTCGAGCATCTCGGGGAAGCCCGTGACTTGGTCGATAGGTGTGACCTTCAGACCCTCTCGGGCGAGGAGGTCGGCGGTGCCACCGGTCGAGATGATCTCCGTGCCGCGTTCAATGAGGACGCGGGCGAGCGCAACGATGCCGGATTTGTCGCTGACAGAGAGGAGCGCTCGGCGGATGCGGACGAGGTCGGGCATGGCGTCGAGGCGCTCCGGGATTGGGTGTGTGGCGGTGCGGGATCAGTTCCGCGGGACGAAGCGAGTCAGTGTGCCGTGGGGGTTGGCGACGTAGATCGGGGCGTCCACGAGCGACTCGGTGGCAAGGATCGTCGCCTCGGGGATCTCGGCCGAGGCGATGATGTCGCCGGTCTTGGGATCGACGAGAGTCGCTTTGGGTGCTTCCCAGACGACGAGTTTTCCGTCGCGGATGGCGATGACCTCGCCGTGGAGTTTCGGCGTGGTCCACACGAGCGTCCCCGTGTCGGCATGGAGGGCGGAGAAGCCCGCGGGGAGTTCGCAATAGACGAACGAGTCGTGGACGACGGGGCTTCGCGTGAGTTTGGCGGGCGTCTTGTGGCGCCAGGCGGTCTGCCCGTTGGGGTAGATCGCCCAGAGGGACTGGTCGGTGGAGGCGATGAAGAGGCGTTCGCCATCGGTCGCGGGCTGGCCGGCGGGCCCGTCATAGATCTTGGTGAAGCCCATCATGGAGCCGGCGGCGTTGAGGAACAGGACATTGCCGTTCTGTCCGACGAATCCGATGGCCTCGCCGACATAGACGGGGTTGGCGGTGAAGGTGGCGTGCCCGTCGAAGCCCCAGGCGCGGAACTCGGTGCCGATGGTGTGGGCGAGGATCTCGCCCGCGCTGCAGCCATAGATCGCCAGCCCGGGGGCGAACACGGGAGCGGTGTTCACGACTCGCGCGAAGCGTTCACGCTCGATAAGGGCGCCCGTGTCGCTCGCGAGGACAAAGAGTTCGCCCTCGGCCGAGGCAAGGACGTGACGCGGGTTCGCGGGATCAAGATCGAGGCTGAGGAATCGAGAGAGCGGGTTGGCGAGTTCGGTCGCCCAGCGCACCTTGCCCGTCGCCGGCTCAACGAACGAGACGGTGCTTGAAGAATCCTGCACAAGGACCGCATCCGCGGTCGCCTTCACTCGGGTCGTGTTCCTTGAAGCGGAGTTGGGGACAAACACCGGCGACTGCCAGTCGAGGCGATACCCGAGTTTCGTCCACTCCTCGTGGCGCGTCGGGGGGAGTTGCGCCTTCCAGGCGGCGGCCTGCTTGGAGCCGCGCGTCGAGGCCGGCTCGATCCCCAGCGACTGCGGTGACTCGCACCCGCTGAGTGCCGACAGCGTGAGAAGGCCCACACCCAGGATCACACATCCAACCTCACTCGAGCGACGGCTCATTCGCATCTCCTTTGGGGCCTCATCGGGCCGGCTTGGACTGTGCCCTCAAAGGGGAGCGGAGCCGCACCGGTGTGACTCCGGGGGCTCCAGCACCGCGTCATCGGGCACCACCACCCAAACGCCGAGCGCGTCGGCGGGTGTTCGGGGTGGAGCAGTATGTCGGTCCGGTTCGGGCACGTCAAGCGGGCGGATCCCTTTCCGAGCGTTTGGGGGGCACTCCCGGCGTTTGGCATGCCGAACCGATACCGTTCGGCATGTTCACGGGGATCATCGAGCAGACCGGGAGTGTCGTGAGCCGGACGCCCACACCCAGCGGCGATCGGTTGAACATCGATGCGAAAGGTTGGAGCCATCGGCCCACGCCCGGCGATTCCATCGCGGTCGATGGATGCTGTCTCACGCTGGCCGAGCCAGTGGGTCATGCGGCGATATTGGTCTTCGACGTGATTCCCCAGACGCTCTCGCGAACGACACTGGGCAACTTGAAGCCCGGCGATCAAGTGCATCTGGAGCATGCCGCCACACCGACGACGCTGTTGGGCGGGCACATCGTGCAGGGACATGTGGATGAGGTGGGCGAGGTGGTCGGTGTGAGTGGTGGTGGGGGGGGTGGGGGTGGGGGCGCCGAGGAGTGGCGCGTTCGAATCCGTGTATCGCGCGAGTCGATCGAGGTGATGGTGCCTCGAGGCTCGGTCTGTGTCCAGGGTGTCTCGCTCACGCTGGCGACAGTGGACGTTGATGCCGCAGAGTTCGAGGTCGCCTTGATTCCCACCACACTCTCAAAGACAACGCTCGGCGGCCTTCGCGCGGGCTCACGGGTCAACATCGAGGGAGATTCCATGGCGAAGACCGTCGTCCACTATCTGAAGCACTTCGCATCGCGGTCGTGAGAATCATGCCGAGTCGTCGCACGCCATCTTCACGACACGCGTCCACCCGAATCCTCGGGCTCGATCCCGGGCTGAACCTGACGGGGTACGGATGCATCGACGCGGCGCCGTGTGGCACGCCGACGATCGTGGAGGCGGGCGTGCTCCGCTTGGGACGAAAGTCACGCGTGACCGGGCCATCGACCGAAGCGGCGACATCACGTGACGCGAGATCCATCTCGTCACGGCTCGTGGAACTCTTCGCCGATCTCTCGGAGGCGATCGAGCGGATGACGCCGGATCTGGTCGCGATCGAGCAGGTCTTCGCGCACTGGAAGCACCCCGCGACGGGCGTGGTAATGGGCCATGCGCGGGGCGTGATGCTCCTGGCGGTGGCCCGGGCCGGGCTGGAGTTGGTGGAGTTGCGACCCAACGAAGTGAAGAAATCGCTGACCGGCCACGGTCACGCGAGCAAGGGGCAGATGCAGCGGGCGATCCAGGGCGTCTTCGGGCTGGAGGCGCCGCCCTCGCCGCCGGACGTGGCGGACGCGCTGGCGATCGCGTTGTGTGCCGCGAACCGCTCTCGATCGCCCGGGGTGATGGGCGAAGGTCCGGCAGGCACCAAACCCCGGCGTCCCAAGACGAAGAGCGCCCGGGCAACCTCGCGGGATCTCGCCAGACTTCTCGCGTCGGTCGACTAAACTCTCTCCCGCATGACCACGCCGAGTTCCAGCGACAAACTGGCCGCCCAGGTCCTCATCGTCGAGGACGAGGTGGACCACGCGGACGTGATGGCCGAGGCGCTCAAGAAGCCCGGACACGTCTGCACGATCGTCGATTCGGTTCCCGCCGCTCTCGAGGAACTCCGCCACGGCACGTTCGACGTCGTCATCACCGACCTGCGAATGCCCAACTCGTCCGCAGCCACAACACCCGGCGGTACGGTGGCAAACGATGGCGGCGACGCGGGGCTCAAGGTGCTCTCGGCGGCCCGATCGATGCAGCCCAACGCCGAGGTCATTATGGTGACGGCCCACGGCGACGTGCCCACGGCCCGGGCGGCGTTCAAACTCGGCGTCTTCGATTTCATCCAGAAGCCGCTCGATCTCGACGTCTTCCGCAGCCTCGTCAACCGCGCCGCCGAGACGGTGCTCCTCCGCCACGAGAGCGGGCAACTCAAGGACCTCGTCCAGCACGACGGGTTCGAGGGGATCGTTGCCGGCTCCGAACCGATGCGGAAGATCCTCCGCACGGTGCGCACCGTCGCCCCCTCGAACATCGCCGTGCTCATCACGGGGGAGAGCGGCACGGGGAAGGAACTCATCGCCCAGGCGATCCACAAGAACAGCAAGCGATCGAGCGAAAAGTTCGTCGCGTTCAACTGCGCCGGCCAGGCCGAGAGCCTCCTCGAGGACCAGTTGTTCGGGCACGTCCGCGGCGCCTTCACAGGGGCCGAGAAGGATCGCCCGGGCGTCTTCGAGTTCGCCGACAAGGGGACCATCTTCCTCGATGAGATCGGGGACATGCCCCTAGCGATGCAGGCGAAACTGCTGCGCGTCCTCGAGACGGGCGATCTCGTGCGACTCGGGAGCAACGACTCGCGGAAAGTGGATGTGCGCTTCGTCTCGGCGACCAACCGCGACCTCAAGCAGTTCTCGAGCGAGGGGAAGTTCCGCGAGGATCTCTTCTTCCGCATCAACGGCGTGCACATCCACCTGCCGCCGTTGCGCGAGCGTCGCGAGGACATCCCGCGGATCATCCAGCACGCCGCCGCCCGCTTCACCGAGCAGTTGCGCCCGGGCGCGGGCGTGCCCGAACTGACCGACGCCGCGATGATGCGGCTGACGAGTTACTCCTGGCCGGGTAACGTCCGCCAGTTGCTCAACGTCGTCCAGAACATGGTCGTGATGTCCATGGGCGAGGATCGTCCCTCGGGCGAGACGCCGACGCTCGACGTTCGCCACATCCCCGAGGACATCCGCGAGGCCGATGACTCGGGTGACGATGCGGCCGTCTCGGGCGCGAGCGCGTCGCTCGCCGGGACCAGCCTCGAGCAGATCGAGAAGCGCGCGATCCGCGAGACCCTCCGCCTCACCGGTGGCAACCGCGAGCACGCGGCGAAACTTCTCGGCATCGGCGAGCGGACACTCTATCGGAAACTCCGCGAGTACGGCCTCCGATAAGCGAGCCAACGCGGCCCAGATTCGGCCCAGCCGCACCGACTTGGTTGCCATGGTCCGATCACGCCCGTGGGTTCAAATTGAGCAAAGGACCCCCCTATTCGTGGTCGATACTCCCTCGCCAACAGTGCGTGGAGGGAGCCGAACCGGCCCGAGAACGATGGGGAGCAGTTCACTCGATCAAGTCCTGGGCTGTCAGAGCCTCCCGACGCTGCCGACCATCGCGGTGCAGTTGCTGGAGTTGACGCGCGACCCCAAGGTCTCGATGACGCGCATCGGGAAACTCGTCAAGAGCGACGTCGGGCTCTCGGCCAAGGTCCTCCGCACCGTCAACTCGAGTTTCTTCTGCCTCAAGCAGCCCTGCTCGACGATCGATCGCGCGCTGGCCTATCTCGGACTCAACACGGTCAAGTCGCTCGTGCTGGGATTCAGCCTCGTCGATTCGGCCAAGAACATCCAGCAGGACAGCGGCTTCGACCTCGACGCCTACTGGAAGCGCACGATCTATGCCGCGACCGCGACCAGAACCGTCGCGGAGTTCACCCGGGCGTGCGACCCCGACGAGGCCTTCACCGCGGGGCTCTTCCAGGACATGGGGATGATGGCGATGTTCGTCGCCATCCCCGAGGAGTACGTGCCCCTGCTCGCCGAGGCGGAGTCGCACGAGAAACTCCGCGAGGACGAGCGCCGTGAACTCGGCTTCGACCACGCGGTGGTTGGGGCCGAACTCGCGAAGAAGTGGAAGCTGCAGGAGGCGATGGTCGAGTGCATCGCCAATCACCACGAGCCCGAGAACGCGAGCCCCATGAGCGAGAAGATGGTGCGGTGCGTCGCGCTGGGCCGGATCGCCGCCGAGGCCATCCTCGCCGCTGCCCCGGGCCGCTTCGTCGTGCAACTCAAGCGCAAGGCACGCGAGTGGTTCGAGAGCGACGAGCACGATGTGGCCGCGATGATGGACCGTCTCACCGACGCCGCCCAGGAACTGGCACGCCTCTTCGAGAAGGACATCAGCCCAACGCCCGACATCACGTCCATCATGTCGTCGGCGAACGACGCCCTCCTCGAGCACCAGATCAGCGTGCAGCGTGAGACCGCCGAACTCCGTGCCGAGCACGAGCGCCTCGAGCACAAGGCCAGCACCGATCCACTCACCGGGATCACCAACCGGGCGAGCATGCAGGACCAACTCCCCGACATGTTCGAGCAGGCGCTCTCCGGTGGCGCCGGCATGGCCGTCCTCTTCATGGACGGCGACAAGTTCAAGTCCATCAACGACACCTTCGGGCACCAGGCCGGCGATCTCGTCCTCAAGGAACTCGCGTCTCGACTCGCCTCGACGGTGGGACAGAGCGGCGTCGCGTGCCGATACGGCGGCGAGGAGTTCGCCGTCCTCCTGCCTGGACTTGGCATGCAGGCCGCCCAGGCCGTCGGCGAGCGTGTCCGCTCGGCGATCGAGCGCACGCCGTTCGATCTCTCGTCGGTCTCCGGAGGTCCGTCGGAGCACCGCGTCACGGTCAGCGTCGGTGTCTCCGCGACCGATCTCACCGAGGGCGCCGCGACCACCGCGGAACAACTCGTCCACCAGGCCGACCTCGCGGTCTATGCCGCCAAGCGTCAGGGTCGAAATCGCGTCGTGATCTACTCGCCCGAGGTCGACGACATGGCCGGACCGCCCGCGCCACTCGCCGCACCGGAGCCGCAGACCGCGAACACCCAGCCGGCGAAATCGGTGCAAAGGACAGATCCCGCAACGGCTCCAAAGCCCGAGGTCGCACCGCAAAGGACCACGACCCCGGCCCCCGTGTCGCCCCATGGCTCGCGACAGAAGGTTCTCCTCCTGGAGGACGATTCACTGGCCGCCGCCTTGATCCAGGCGACATTCAAGCGTCACGCCGGCGTGGAAATCGTCTGGGCGAAATCCATCAGGCAGGCCAGCGCCTACATCGCGAAGCATACCGAGAGCCTCGGTGCGATCATCACCGATATCCATCTCCCAGATGGCCAAGCCTACGACATGGTCCGTTCGACTCGACAATCAAGCCCGCACCTCGCGATCTACATGATCTCGGCCGCGAGCGACGACGAGACCAAGGCCGCGGCCATCGACGCCGGCGACGAAGTTCATCGACAAACTCTCGCTGGTCAAAGCCCTCAATGTCTGGGCGGGTGACGTCGTCTCGACGATGCGGGCCGCGTGAGCCTCGGCGTACGCTCCTTCCGCTCGTGCCGCCCCAAGCACCCATCACCCGTCTCGCGCCCTCGCCCACGGGGGCGCTCCACCTCGGCAACGCGCGCACGTTCCTCGTGAACTGGGCCATGGCGCGACAGGCCGGGTGGCGCATCGTCCTCCGCATCGAGGATCTCGATGGCCCGCGCGTCAAGCCCGGCGTGATCGACGCCTCTATCGACACTCTCCGCTGGCTGGGGATCGACTGGGACACAGGCCCGATCATCCAGAGCCACGATCCAATGCCACACATCGAGGCGATGCGACACCTCGCCGCCCACGCCCTCGTCTTCCCCTCGGAACTCTCTCGCGCGGAGATCGAGACCGCGGCCTCGGCGCCGCAGGAAGGCTCGCACGAGGTCCGCTGCCCCGCGTCGATGCGCCCGCCGCTGGTGCCCATCGACTTTGCCGACACCGGCACGAACTGGCGCTTCGCCACGCCAAAAGAGGTCGTGCGCGTCGACGACAACTTCACCGGCCCGCGCGAGTTCACGCCCAGCGAGACCATCGGCGACTTCATCGTCTGGACAAAGCGCGGCACACCGTCGTACCAACTCGCCGTCGTCGTCGACGATCACCGCCAGGGCGTGACGCACATCGTGCGGGGCGACGACCTGCTCGAGTCCGCCGCCAGGCAGGCCCTGCTCTATCGGGCGTTGGGATACGCACCGATTCCCGCGTATTGGCACCTCCCCCTCGTGCTCGGCGGCGACGGGCGGCGCCTCGCCAAACGCCACGGCGACACCCGGCTGGACACGTATCGCGATCGCGGGGTGACCGCCGATCGGGTCATCGGCCTGATCGCGGCGTGGTGCGGCATCGTGGACTCCCCGACGCCCATGTCGCCCCGGGAGTTCCAGGCCGCCATGGATGTTCGTAGAATCCCCAGGAACCCCGTGATGTTCACGATGGAGGACGATCGATGGCTGCTCGCCGATTCGCGATGATGGTGCTCGGGCTGGTGTGTCTCCTGCCGCTGGTGTCCTGTGATGACACCAAGGACGACGGGAAGAATGACAAGGCGCCGACAGACGTCAAGATCACCATCGATGGCAAGGAGTTCAAACTCGAGACGGCGCTCGATATCGAAAAACGATTCAAAGGACTTTCTGGACGGAAAGACATCGATGAGAACGGCGGGATGATCTTCGTTTTTCCAGACAAACAGGTGCATGTGCAGAACTTCGTGATGCGCGACTGCCCCGCCGCGATCGACATCATCTACCTGGATCGATCGCAGCACGTGACGGCCGTGTACGCCATGCAGCCCGAAACGGAACGCAGCGAGGAGGAGAAGGTCCTCACGGCTCCGCCCGGCGTGCCCGATTGGGCGAAGACGAATGATGCCTACGAGGAACGTCTGAAGCAGTACTCCAGCAAGTTCCCCGCCCAGTTTGTTATCGAACTCAAAGGCAACACCCTCGACATCGGCGAGGACCCCGACAAGGGCAAGAACAAGCGCCTCAAGGTCAAGCCCGGCGACAAGATCGAACTTCCCGCGGCCGACCTGAAGAAGTGGGCGACATAGGCCGATGTCCTTCGTGGCCCACGGATCGGGCCGGAAGGGGCGTGGTTCGGTGAGCGAGCACTCCGTGGCGTTTGTCACGTCCGGAAACGTGGACACGGCGTGGAGCCGCTGGGCCGAACGTATCCGCACAGCCTGGCCACGTCCCACGCCCCCGCATCTCGAATGGCTCCCGCTCGAGGTCTTCCGCGAGTCGCTCGCCGAGTCGCAGCCACGCGGGCCGGTGGGGCATCCCAAGGCCGCCCTCATTGTCATTGGAACCGACGTGCTCCCTTTCCAGATCGACAGGCTTGTGGAGTCGTTGCTCATGCGCAACGTCCCGGCCATCTGCCTGATGCAGGATCCCGCCGACTGGCAGCGCTTCCAGCGCGCCGGCGTGATCTTTGAGGCGCACGACGCCAGCCCGACACGACTCGCCGCCATGCTCTACGCGGCTCTGCGAGCGACAGCCCGCGGTTGAGGCGATCGCGAGCGATCTCTTCGTCCTCCAGCGGGCCCAGGGCGGCATCCGCCTGGAGATGGATCGGATCCACGACGAGTTGCACCTCGCCGCCACCGTGCAGCGAGAACTCATCCCCGTCCAACTCCCCAAGGTTGCGGGGATGGAACTCGGCGTGATCTTCCGCCCCGTGAACTACGTCAGCGGCGATGTCTACGCGGTCGAGTTGCTCGACGTCGAGCACCTGGGATTCTTTGTCGCCGATGCCGTGGGCCACGGCGTGCCCGCGGCGCTGCTCACCATGGCGCTCTGCCACAACCTGGTCACGCGCGAGTTCACGGGCGAGGGGCTGGGCACGAGGATCATTGATCCCGCCGACGTGCTCGCCCGGCTCAACCTGAAACTCTGCGAATCGCGCCAGAACTCCAGCCGATTCGCAACGGCGGTCTATGGCGTGGTGCACATCCCCTCGCGTCGCGTGACCATCGCCGGCCTGGCCACCCGCCACCGATCATCGTCAGTGACACGGATCGGCGCGAAGTCGAGACCGACGGCCCACTGCTTGGCGTCTTCCCCGATGCCGAGTACACCCAGGCCGAGGCCATGTTGGCCGACGACGAGACGCTGCTCGTCTTCACCGATGGGCTCGAGTGCGCCTTCCCGGATCCCACGCTCGCCCCCGAGCAGATGCGCAAGGCCAGCCGTCGATACGTCGACCAACTCACGCGCCTCGCGCGGGCGCACCACGGCGAGGACCTCCCGCGGATGATCATGGAACTGGGCGCGGCCCTCGACGCCCAGGCCGGCTCGCTCCACCAGGCCGACGACGTCACGACCCTCGCAATCTCCCCGACACGCCAGGCGGCAAAGAAAGCGGCGTGATCAGGCCGTGAAGTCCGCGCTCCGCGAGCGGTGGAGGTCGCCACGTTCCATCATGTCCTGAACGAACCGCTGGAAGTCGTCGTGCATGATCTTCATCGAGGGGCTGCTCCACATGGCGGAAGGAATCCTCGGCCTCGATCGCCTCCATTCGCTTGACCCAGGAGGCGAAGTAGTCGTCGGGGAGTTGGTGGTTCTTGTGCCCGAACCAGGCGATCTCGAAGAGCGAGAGTTGCATGAGGTTCATGAAGTAGTCCTGGATCTCCTCGTTGGTCTGGTGCGGCTGGACGTCGTGGGCGTAGACCTTGGCGAGGCGCGGGTTCTCGACGCGCATCTTGCGGAGTTGCATCTGGAGTTCGACGAGTTTGGTGAAGTTGGCGACATGGGCGGCGTCGCGCCAGTGGCGGAACTGCCGGCCCGTGTAGATCAGGCCGATCGCGAAGATCATGAACGTGATGGTTTGGAGGACGAGTTGGATCTGGGGCACGGTGATCTGGGCGAGAATGTGTGTGCTCATGGGTGTGACGAGGTCGGGTGGGTTGGGATGCGGGAATAAACAGATGACTCGGATTCGACACGCGGAGCGCGATGGTACGGAGATTGACGTGGGGCAGTCGGGGAGGGTGCTGATCGCCAGTTGGCGAGCCGTGGGCTTGCGGGACGGCCTTGGTCGGGTATGCTGTGCCGCATGTCGATCTTTCCCGACGCCACGGACCGGACGGACCCGATCAACAAGGTGATGGGGGTGACGGCTCTCGCGCTCATCGCGGTGGTCGTGCCGCTGGTGGTGCTGGTGCAGCAGACGTCGCGATCACTGATGGAGCGGTCGTCGCCCGACCCCGTGGTGGAATGGGTGCAGGACGAGTCGGCGTCGCCTGAGCCGGCGGGGGAGTTCACGACGAGGTGCCAGATCGTCACGAAGATCAACTATGAGTTGCGGTTTGTGAATGCCGCGGACCGGGCGACGCTCGCCGAGGATGAGGAGTCTCGGGAACTGGTGGATCCGGCGCGGGCAATGAAGATGATCGACTCGATCGCGATCTCCCGGACGGATCGCTTGCGAGCGGCGATCGTGGCGGGGGAGTTGGTGGGGGTGGAGGAGGCGAACCGGCGACTGGCGAAGTTAGAGGAGGAGGTCACGCCGGGGAGCGAGTTGTTGACGGACGTGCAGTGGATCCATGAGATCTACAAGAGCGAGCAGGGTGGGAGCGGCGTGCCTCGGGATGCGCGGGAGTGGCTCGTGTCGAGGCACGGGTGGTTCGGAGAGGTGGCGGCTCTCGCACAAGGGACGAGGGCGGGCCCGGCTGTTGGGCGGGCTCGATCGGATCAACGCGGTAGGCACGGGGTTCAATCTGTATTCAGGAGTTGCTTTTCTGATCGGGATCGGATTCGCGATTCGGGGAGTTGCGATGACGCTGGCGGGAACGTTCGGCGACAACATGGATGCGCCGTCGTTCAAGGGGCCCGTATACGGCGAGATGTTCGCGGTCTTCGCGATCATGATGTTGCTCGTGCTCGGCGGCGGGATGCTGGCGATCGTCGGGTCGCGCGAGTTCGCATCAGGGATGATGGTGGTCACCGAGGTGCTGATGTGGGGATGCCTGGCGGCGCTGGCGTGGCCTGTGCTGCGCGGCGTGGACTGGCAGTTCGTCAAGATGGACCTCGGGCTGCACTCTGGAGAAGGGTGGGGGAAGGAGATCGGGTTCGGGATCGCGGCATACCTGTGCGATCTGCCGCTCACGCTGCTCGTGTCGGGCGTCGTGGCGTGGCTGGTGTCGATGGGCGGCGAGGAGGCGGCGAAGGTGGGCGTGGAGGGGTCGCCGATGTTCAGGCCACCCGGAGGCTCGTCGTGGCTGGCGTTCACGATCGGAGCGCTGGGAACGGTGGTCTGGGCGCCGATCACCGAGGAGATCGTCTTTCGCGGGGCGGCTCTATCGGATGCTCCGCCTGCACCTGCCCTGGATTCCCAGCGTCCTGATCTCGGCGGTGATTTTCGGGGCGATGCACGGGTATGACCTGCCCGGCCTCGCGGGGGTCGCCACGGGCGGGGTGATCTATGGCGTGCTCCGTGAGTACCGCGGGTCGCTGATCGCGTCGATGACGGCCCACTTCCTGCACAACGGGACGATCACGCTGAGCACATGGATGTTCCTCCTGGCGCTCAACTGAACGTAGCGGTAGTTGTGGATCCTGGCGGAAACCTGGTACACTCGAGCGGTCTTCCGCCGTCCTCGCGCTGGCTTCTTTCGATCCCGGTGAGCGGCATTGTGCCGGGCGTTGGCGAGACGGTGTGATCCAGACTGTCTTTCACCGATCGCGTCGATTCATATCACTGTGCGGGTATCGTTCACTGTGCTCGATCTGACCGTCAGAACCACAGTTCGCTCACCGGAACCCAACATCGCCCACTCGGGAAGGACACTTTGTATGTCGTTCATCTCTCGATCGACCGTGCTCATCATGACGTTTTCGCTCGTGGTTTTCTCCGGGTGTGCGAAGGATCCGCGTTCGCCAGGCCTCGCGGCGTGCGACGACGCCCCCGAGTCTCGAGTTCTGACGATCGACGCGGTTGAGGCCGCTCGTGGCCGAACCGTCGTGGGAAAGCGCGACCTTGCCTTGCTCCACGAAGGTATCGTCTACCGCTTCGTGTCTGCGAAGAATCGAGCCACCTTCGAGCGTGATCCTGCGCGATTCGAGGTCGCCGACGGAGGCGCTTGCGGGCGTATGGGGCCTCTCAGCGGCACCGGCGATGCCCGACGCCACTTCGTCCATGAGGGACGCGTCTATTTTTTCGCCTCCGATGCCTGCCGCGAGGCGTTCATCCAGAATCCCTCTCGATACATCGAGATTCCCGACCAAAGACCCACGGGCACGCCCGAGGAGATCGAACAAGGTCGCGCTCTTCTGGCCACGCTCATCGACTGGGCCGGTGGTGAATCGAAGATCCGATCCATCCGCTCGTACCGCGAGACAACCTCGCGCACCGTTGAATCAGGGGGCACGTCTTATTCCGTCACCCACGAGTTCGCCGCGATCCTTCCCGACCGATTCCGCGAGTGGGAATCGTGGAACGATTCGTGGTTCTCGACCATCCGCTCCGAGAATGGCGCGGCCATGGCCTCGTCGCGCCGACACGAGCCGATAGGTGACTCCCGCGTCAAGGCCTTCGATCGTGTCCTCGCGCGACACCCCGTCGTCATTCTCACCGACGCCGTGCGCGACTCCGGTTCCGAGCGCTCGTTCATCGCGATCGCGCATGGATCGGGCGAGAGTGGAGAGAGTGCGGTCGATCACCTCGTCGTCTGGACGCGCGGCGCGATGACGACGCTCTCGATTGAGCGCGGGACGGGGCGATTGGTTCAAGCCAGGTTTCATGGGCGCGACTCTGGCACGAGCATCGGCGATGTTGTTCGCGAGTACACCGGAGACGCGATGTATGAAGGCGTGCGTCTCCCCATCTCCTCTATAACTTCTCTTCATGGCGCGCGCGTGCCCGGTGCGGACTCTTCGATCGATTCCTTCGAGATCAATCCTGTGCTCGATGATTCCATCTTTGATCCTGAACCGCCGCACACTCGCAACACGTCATTGGAGAACCACAAATAGCGCACAATCGCTCGGCCCGATGGACCTCACGCCACCGACACCCTTGGAGGCGAGGATGTCGTATCAACCACGGTGCGAACGGAGAGTCGCTCGATGGCCTGCGAAAAAGTCCGGGCGAGCTCCCGCTGGCTGGAGTCGATGGCCGCGAGGGCCTTGGTGTTCTCGCGGAGGGCCTCGATGACGACGGCAAACGCGGCCCGTTCGTGCATCAGCGCCTCATGGGCCTCGGCGATCTGGCGATCTCGCGCGAGCGCGCCCTTGCGTTCGGTCAGCCACATCCACCCGATGAGTCCGGCCGTGCCGAACTGGGTGAGCGTGGAGGCTATGTCGAGCGTGGTGGGATCCATGGGTGCGAGCAAAGGAAATCGAGCAATCTGCGGGTGGAGATGATCTTGGATGCCGGTCGCCGGTATGGTCGAGATCGAGACTTTCGGGACACGACGAAGAGTGCACAGGTGAGTCGCTTGTGCCACGAGTTTGTAGGAAATGCTCACACAAACCGGCGGAACGTGGCGGTGTACGCGATCGAGTACCCGCGTCCGCGATCGACACGATCGGCCTCCTCGTACTCGATGAAACTCATGTTCGCGTGCAAACGTCCGGTCTGATCCACGAGCGTCGCGCTCGTGGGCGGATGGGTGAGCAAGGCCGTGATCGTGTCGCGGAGCGTCCACAGGCCCGCCTCCGTCGTCGAGACGAGCCGTCCGCGCACGATGATGTCGAGTTCGCGCAGACCCTGGGGCGTCGAGCCTGGCGGCGGCTGGCTGATCACAAAGTTCGCGACGACCTCTTCGCCTTGCCTTCCCATCTGGAAGCGGTGCGGCCCTGAGCCGAAGATGTTCTGGGCGTTGTACGAACTCATGGGTGGACCTCGATGCGACTTGGCGTGGTTCTTTCGACTCGATAGGAGCGATTGCGTAACTCAGATCGGCGTGATCGTCACCGGGTCGTTGGCTCCGGTCGGTGAGACGAGCACGAACTCCAGCGTTCGCAGCGCACCAACACGCGGCGAGACCTCGTACGACACCTGCGTCACCACGCCCGTCGCGCTGAGGCTCCGGCGCCCCGCGTCGCTCCCGCTGGTGGAGACGGTCGCGGTGATCGTGCCGCTCTCGCCGGGTCTAGGTGAGTCCGCAAGCGGATCGATCAGGTCCTGCGTCACGCGCATCGTCACGCGCACCTCCGGGCAATCCACGAACGCCACATGCGGCCCGGTGTCGGCGTGGTCCACAACGAGTCGCGTCGCGCGACGCTCGATCACCAGGCTTTTCACCGGGTCGAGACTCAGGCCGGCGAAGACGACCTGTTTGGGGTTCAGGATGAGCATTGAGACGACTCCTCGGAGGACAAGTGCGTGTGGCGAATACTCAGATCCGCTCGAACTGGATGATGTTGAGCGTGCGAATGGTGTCGGCGACGCCGTCGCCATCGAGATCGAGTACGACACGAGTGCGCTCGCGATCCTGGCGATATCGGGCGCCGATGGCGCGGGCACGCTGGGAGATCGGGGCGTTCTCCCCCGCCATTGCTCCCGCCGCCGAGAGGACCAGGTGCAGGGCGCCGAGCGCCTCGAGATTCGCGAACGATCTCGGGTTCACGATCGCCGATTCCTGCGGCGTGAGTTCGCTCCCCGGCTCGATGCCGATGGTCCGCAGGATCTGTCGGTGCACGATCGCAATCTGGGGCGTGAAACTCGTGATCGAGAACGGACTCGAAGGCTGATCCGCCGGCATGAGCACGGGATCGTCGGTCGTGCCCCGGAGGAGCGAGATCTCGGCGATGGTTCCTGACGTGACTGCGAGAATCTCGTAGGCGACGCCATTGATCAACGCGACATGTCCCGCCTGGACGCGTGCGGCGTCGAGGTCGTTGTCGGTGCTGGTGATGTCGAGAGAGCCGGAGTTGATCTTGGCCGTGCCGTTGCACAGGCGTTGACCCACCCATGAGACGTCTCGGAAGATCGATGGCTCGATGGCCAGGATGTCACGATCGGTGGCGAACATGAGAACCTCCCTTGCGTGCGTGCCGCTTCTCAGCGGAACGCGAGAAGTAACGAGACCTTGAAACCCGGAGGGCGCACCTGTCGTCGCCTCCGAGGAGGGGAGAGAGGGCGTGAGATGTGACAGCGTGAGCCGGTAGGTGAGTCGGTGCGTGGACCCTTGCACGCACCGATCACGTCGTGCTGAGGCTCCGGATCAGGCCGTGCGCGTTCTCGTTGCGGAACTCGAGCGTGTACTCGCCGACGACCTGACCCGAGATCGAGTCGCCCGTCGAGCCAAGGGCGCGATACTGGAAACTGCGCCCCTGCAACGGCATCACCTGCACGCGGCTGGAGTCGAGCAGGAGGAGCGTGTCCGCCGGGACCCATCGCGAGAGCACCACTCGGCAGACGCCGAAGTCGCTCTCGTACAGGCTGACCATGCTCTTGAAGCGTGTCTCGCTCGCGGGGAACTCGCGGACGTTGGCGCCGATGAAGTCGTTGATGCGACGCTTCTGCGCGCCACCGACGACGATCGTGTCGATGCGTCCGGCGGACTGGTCCCAGACCTGGCGCATCGCGTAGTTGAGCAGCGGCTCGGTGAGTTCGTTGTTCCCTGTGCCGCCACCTTGCGGGAAGCCGTTGACGCCCGGCGCGAAGGCGTTGGTGGCGATCTGTTTCGTCAGTCCGTTCATCGAGCGGCGGACGGTGGCGCTGCCCTGGGGGCTGCTCGCGGGGGCAGTCCCGTTGATGACGCAGTTCTCCAGGTCACGGAGGAGTTCGCGCAGTCGCTCTTGCTTCTGGAAGTCGAGTTCGTCCGAGACGCCGTGCGCCCGGACGGCCTGGAGCGTCCCCGAGACGCCGACAGTCGCGGAGAAGATCTGCGTGTAGTTCTGCCGGCGGAGGCGCGTGGTGTATCGCGCGGTCGCCGCGTCGGCCCCCTCGAGCCCCGCGTTCCCCAGGATCGTGAGACGCAGGCTGTTCGACAGCGTGGACGCGGGCGTCGAGCCATAGCGGCGAACAACCGTGAGCACCGAGCCCGCGATCGCCGTCACCTGCATCACTTCCGCGGAGTTTCCGGGACGCACGAGGTCGCCGACCTGGAATCGCGCTGCTGACGTCACGGTGATGCTCGTCGCGTCCTGGGCATTGGGTGTGAACGACGACTGGTTGACGATGTCCCAGTTGGGGATGAGCGTGTCCTCGATCCACTCGTGGACCGTGCTCATCGCCGATCGCTTGGGGTCGCCCAGGTGATCGAGCAGCGGCGTCTCGAAGGGCGTGACGATGCTGACGACATCGCTCACGTCCTCCACAATCTCCGGGAGGTCCGTCCCGCCCGCGTACGACGTCTTTCCTGTGAATGGCATGGTTGATCTTCCTTTCTTCGTGTGTGTTCATCTGCGAGGCACGCGCGTGCGTGCGGAACTCGTCTGTGGTGGGGTCGATCGTCGAGCGCCCGTGCAATCAGGCGCTCAGCGTGCCGTTCTCTTCTGTCGTGCCGCGCCGGAGTCTGAGGTATCGCAGGAGCGCCCCGCGATCGCCGGTGCGCGCGTCGTCGGCCGCGCGATGGAGTGCCGCCTCCGAGACTTCCTCCTGGTCCTCCATGACTCCCGAGGCGTGGACCTTCGACCGCGAGATCTCAAAGAGGTGTGGCTTGCGACGCCTGAGATCACGGACGGCGCTCTCCACGTCGCGCGGCCGGCGCTCCGTGCCCGGGTCGGTCATCGCCTGCTCGATGAGCACACGCGAGGTGTCCAAGTCGATCGTGCGGCTCTCGACCAGCGCCTGATCGATCGCCCGACGCCGCTCACTCCGCGAGAGTTCCGACATCGTCTCGTCCAACCGTGATCTCATGGAGGCGAGTGTCTTCTCGAGCGAATCGACCAACTCCTGCGCGTGCACGGCCTTGGTCTTCCAGTGCGCGGCCTCCAACTCGCGGGCCATCGCAGTCCCAACCGAGTCCGCCGGAGAGGCCGGCTCGCGCTCGGACTCATCCTCGCTCACGTCGCGCTCCCCGTCGCCCACGTCCGAGGCATCCAACATGTCAGTCTCGGCCACAGGTTCAGTCGCAGGCATCGCCTCGTCCGGGTGTATCTCGTGGTGCGTCGTCGTACTCGTCACCTTCGTGCTCTCAGTCTTGAGTGTCATCTCTTCACGTGTCATCGCATGCTCCTGTCGTTCGTTCTGCCCACACTCGTTCGCGATCAATGACCAACCTGACGCCGGATATGCCGGCGACTCACGTCAGCCCTTCGTCCTCGCGTCCATAGCCGAGCTCATCGAGCACACGCTCCCGCGGCACGCCCAGCGTCACCTTCTCGCTCGCCGCGCGGATCGCCTGGTCGACATCCACCGGCACGGGGCCCCCCCACTGCACGCGCACGTCACGGTCCGAGACCCGAGTCGCCAGCACCTCCGCCGCGTCGAGCGCCTGCAGGACCATCGCCGAGATCCGGCTCATCCCGCCGCCGTATGTCACGCGCTTGCGGGCCGTCCGCGTCAAGAGTCCCATCAGCGTGATCCGCAGTGCCGTCGCGCTCGTCAGATTTCCGAGTTTCGCCCGCACCACTCCGCTCGCCAGCGGCGGCACGCCCGAGGCCTTGTCCATCGCCTCGCGGATCTCCTGGATGTGCTCGCGCTCGCTCGGACTGTCGCTGTCGCCTCCGAAGGGAATGACCTGCGCCTGTGGGTTGTCCGTCGCCCAGATCTGCCCGGGCCCGACGAACATCGTCTCGGCCCCCTCGATCCCCTTCGCGAGAAACATCTTGAACGACTGCAGCGTCACGCGATACGCCCGGTCGCTCAGCCTCGTGTTGAGTTCGTCCTGCAGCGGGATCAACGGCTCAACATCCCCCTGCCCGGCATACTGGAACGGCTGCGCGATGTTCTGGATGTGCACCACCGGTACGACGCCCGGCGTCAGCCCCCACGCCTCGTCCACGACGAGTTTCCCACCCGAATACACCTGGCGATGCGACGACGACAGAATCTCCACCGTCTCATCGCTCGCGGGCGCCGGTTCCTTGCCGTCGTTCCACGACTTCGGCGTCCATTCCCCTCGCAGCCACGCCCGCACCGAGAACGACGATTCGCGCGCACTCTCTCGTTCGATCCCGCCGCCGCCCGTCGCCGATCCGCTCATACCCCCCGCCACCTGCTGACGAACGACGTACGCTCGCATCGTGCGATAGTCACTCGGATCAAGCATGGCCACACCCCGGCGCGGCTCGATCACCTCGATCCGTAAAAGATCCTCGTGCCGCAGCGCGTGCAACACCTCGTCGAACGCAGAGCCGTCGTGAGCCACGCTCTGCGCCTCGCCGTCGTCATCGAACGACATCGCATCACCAGGATTCCCGGTACGAGCCGCGATCATTCCCGCCAATCGACGAAGCCCGGCCTCGTCCGCCCGCAACACGAGATCGACGTGCCCATACACATGCCCGAGCAGCGCCATGTCCTGCAGGAGCGCGATCCCGCCCGACCGCTCCCACACCGCGTCGAGCACGCGCTCGATCACGTCCCGCATTGCCACCGATTTCGACGCCGAGACCAGCCGCACCGGCCGCCCGAACATGAAGTCGACCATCGTTTGCACGCGCCAGGCGATGTCGTTCTCCACAACAACCTCACGCCGCTTCTTCGCCTGATCGAACGACCACGCCGAGAGCCCCGACCCAGGCCGACCGACGATGCGTGAGGGAAGCCCAACCTCCTGCGCCAGGCGATACCAACGCCCTTGGCCCGTCGTGCTCAAGGCCCCGCCGCGTGATGTGGGCACGAGCGCGTTGCGGTAGTACGACCACAGACGCGAGAGTCGGGGGAGCGTCACCGACGCGTGCTCATCGAGATGCCGAGCCAGCGTCGGGCCATCCACACCTGCGCCCTGGAACGCCTGCAACTGAAATCCCTGATTCGACATGCGGCACGCTCCACGGGGCTAAGGGGGCCGATCGCCGGCCGGTGCGTCGTGAGGAGTCTCAAGTGGGCCGCTCCATGCGGTCCCTCCACCAAACACCTCCAAACGCCGCCTCTGCGCGCGCACGGCACAGCACCTCGCGCAGTGCGAAAGTCAAACTCAAAGAGTTGTGGTGTCCGATCTACACGTGATCACACATGGCCACGATTCGGGGAGCCTCGAGCACGCTCACGCTCAACGCGCCCCCGCGTGCGGCGACAAAATCGTCAGCAACTCCTGATGGATCAGCCCATTCGACGCCACCACGAATCGCGCGTCGAGTGTGCGGCGTCCCGTCCAATCACTCTGCAAGCCCCCGGCCTCGTGCATGATGCAATCGAACGGCGCGATGTCCCACGCCGACACGCCGAACTGGATCGCCCCGTCCACGCGCCCCGTCGCCACCAGCGCGAAGGCGTCGGCGTCGCTCCACCCCTGCGTCCGGCCCGCCGCCATCACCAGCCGATCGAACGCGCCCCATCGGTCGCTCCGCCGGAACTGCCGCGGCTGCGCGATCTCCAGCCACGCCTCCGCGAGCGTCGGCGTCGCGCTCACCCGTGCCGCCATCGCCGTTTCGTTCCGCGCCGTCTGCCAGAACGCCCCGCCGCCCTCGTGCGCCCACAGGCGCTCGCCCATCCCGGGCAACTCCACCACGCCGCCCACGCTCCGCCCGGCATACTCCAACCCGATCAGCACGGCATAACTCGGAATCCCGCGGCTGAACGAGCGCGTGCCATCGATCGGGTCCACGATCCACGTGAACCCCGCGTCGTCTTTCGGTTTGCTGTGCCCGAACTCCTCACCCAGGATGCCGTCGTCGGGAAAGCCCGCCTGGATTCCGGCCCGGATCAACTCCTCGGACTTCTTGTCCGCGATCGTCACCGGCGAGCCGTCGGACTTCTCATCCACCGCAAGGTCCGGACTCTGGAAATATCGCAGCGTCAACACCCCGGCCTCACGCGCCAATCGTCGCGCCAGTTCCAGTCGAGCCACCACGGCAGAAGTGTCCACGGCATTCGTCACAGTCGGCATACCGAAGTATCGACCCGATCAACCCATAACACCAGCAGACCACGGGCAGAAAGACCGCGAATTCTCCTCAACCACCCGACGTCGCAGCACACCCAAACCTATTGCCAGATCCCCGATGCCCGATGCCTCTCCTCCCAATACCCTCCTCCATGACCACCACTCCACTCAAGGGACGCGTCGCCATCATCACCGGCCACCGCTGGCATCGGGCTCGCCATCGCCCACGATTTCGCGAGGCTCGGGGCCGCCCTCGTGCTCAACGGCCGGCGGGCCGAGCGCCTCGACGCCCTCGTCAAGGAACTCCCCACGACCTGCGCGAATGTCGCCGGCGACTGCGCCGTGGACGAAACCATCCGCGCCATGCTCGACGCGGGACGCGCTCTCGCCATCGGCCGCGCCCCCGATCTTGTCGTCATCAACGCCGGGCGAGGCCTCCGCGGGAGCGTCCTCGACAGCGACACCGCGCAGTGGGAGGAGATGATCCGCACCAACCTCCTCGCCGCCGCCAAACTCCTCCGTGAGAGCGCCAAGGCCATGCTCGCCGACATCGAGGAACAGCATGCGACGAACTCCGGCGCCAAAGCCCTCGCCTCGCCGCGAGACATCGTCGTCCTCGGCTCCACCGTCGGGCGCCACATCTCGCCCTTCTCGTCGATGTATGGCAGCACCAAGTTCGCAGCCAACTCCCTCGCCGAGGCCGCCCGGCGGGAACTGGGGCCCAAGGGAATCCGCGTCTCGCTCATCGAGCCGGGCTTCGTCGTCAGCGAGTTCCAGGGCGTCGCGGGCTATGACCCGGCATGGTTCGAGAGCGTCAAGGACCGCATCGGCCCACCGCTCACACCCGACGACGTCGCGCGCAGCGTCAGTTTCGTCGTCACCCAGCCCCCCGCCGTCCACGTCAGCGATGTCCTCATCCGCCCGACACGCCAGGATTATCCGTAGGGCTTCGCCTGCACCCTTCCCAATCTCGTGGGGCGGACGGCTCGCCTGCCTCAACCACTACCACCAGCCGTAGTACTTCGATACCATCACATCCGACGTGTCCGCGCCGTCGCCGGCGCCCCGCACCCTTCGCACGCGTCCTCGTCCTCGCCCGCTACGCGCCCGCAATACGCGCATGCCAAACGATCCGCGAGCCGAGTATCACTCGCGCGAGAAGCTGCCGCACGCATCTCTCGATCCTCACGTTGGGCTTTGGCCGCTTCTACCTCCAGACGCTTCCCCAGTTTGTGCGACTGGAACGCGCTGAAGATCGCGAACGCCGCCATGCCCAAGGGCACGATCACGAAGATCTTCGGAACACCTGGGACCACGGTCCCCGCCGTGATCGCCATCCCCACGCAGAACATGACGAAGATCACCGCCCCGCCGAGGCCCATCCGCCGGACCTCCGGAAATCGGTAGTCCGTCGGCCGAAACTGATCGTCATTCCGATTCCACGTCATCGCGTCCACCCCGCGCAGAGGAACCAACGTCGAGACCCGTGCCGATCGCCCACATAGAAGCGCCCGGCGTCCACCCATTGTTGGGAACCAGGACCCCCGGATTCTCACACGCCGGTCCGGGCACGCCGCACCCGCGCCGCCGCCTCGAATGCGTCCTGCCAGCGTTCGGCCCAGACATCCGCTCCGAACGCCTCCGCTGCCTCGCGCGCGTGCCGGCCCATCCCCGCGAGACGATCCCGATGCTCGTGCATCCACACCATCGCCCGCGCCATCGCCTCCGCGTCCGCCGTCGGCACCATCAGCCCGTTGTGGAACGTCCTCACCACCTCGACCGCCGCCCCGACCTGCTCCGTGCAGATCACCGGCATCCCCGTCGCCATCGCTTCCACGAGCGCCACGCCCCACGGCTCATAATGGCTCGCGAGCACGAAGCACCCCGCCATCGCCAGCCGCTCTCCAAGCACGTCCGGCTGCGCGAATCCAAGATCCCGCACACCCTTGGCCGCGCGAATCCGATCTCCCCACACCCCCATCCCGCAGCACAACAACTCCCAAGGCTCCGACACGCTCGCTCGATACCGCGAGTATGCCTCGAGCAATGTCCCGATTCCCTTCACGTCTACATACCGCCCCACAAACATGAACGCGCGAGGCCAACCCTCCGCGCCCTGCTTCACTCGATCATCATGCACCGGCGTGAAGCGTGAGGTCTCCGCCGCATAGAGCCCGCGCCGAATCCGAGCCTCCTCGAACCCAAGGCGTCGGCAATACTGCCACGCACGCTCGCCCGCCGGAACCGCGATGTCCATCCGATCAAAGAACCGCTTCACCGCGAACCGCGTCACATACTGCTTCGCCCGCGCCCGCCACGGCGTGTCGATCGCCATCACCATCCCCGCGGTCTTGAAGCGCGGATTCATTGCCACACGCCGGTAGGGCCCATGCCCCCATCCTACAACGGACACCGCTTCGGGGTTGAATGCCGCGAGAT
The DNA here is from genome assembly GCA_016699835.1 of Phycisphaerales bacterium. Classification (NCBI taxonomy): domain Bacteria; kingdom Pseudomonadati; phylum Planctomycetota; class Phycisphaerae; order Phycisphaerales; species Phycisphaerales bacterium. The sequence goes on along the minus strand of CP064987.1, from coordinate 1,430,938 downwards.
GATCCGCGATCAGCCCGGCATTCTCGCGCTCGCTCAAATCAAGGAGCCGATGCCTCGCGATCCCCTTGAGCACCACACTCGGATCGAAGGCCGCATTCGTCTTCGCCCCATCGGGCTTGAACGCGATCACCTCGATCTCAAACCCCGGAAGCGCCGCCAGCGCCCGCCAGCACGAGGCCATGTATCCCGAAATCTCCGACCACAGAATCGCGACACGCACGCCACGCCTCCCAAAATCCACACACCCCACACAATCAGGCCGGCCCGTGGATACTCACGAGCGTGTGACCGCGGACATCGTCCAAATCACCCAGCCTCGGGACGAACATTCAAGACGTTTCGACCCACGGTTGACGTCGAAGTCCAAACATTATCGGACTGAATCATCGGCTCCCATCAAACCACTTCAAACACCCGATCCGACGAGGCGCCAACAATCTCCGCTCACCATATTGCCGATACTCAGTCCTCGCCGATTCAACTCTCCAGATACTAAGGAAAGCGTTCCACCATGGCCAAGAACGATGTCTTCGGTGATGCCCTCAAACGCCTCGACGCCGCCGCCGCCGTCATGAATGGCAGCGTCCACCCCGAGACCGTTGCCCGCCTCCGATTCCCCAAGCAGTTCCTCGAGGTCAGCATCCCCGTCCGCATGGATGACGGCTCGCTCCGCGTCTTCACCGGCTACCGCTGCCGATTCGACGACACCCGAGGCCCCGCCAAGGGCGGCATCCGCTTCCACCAGGACGTCTCCCAGTCCGAGGTCAAGGCCCTCGCCTTCTGGATGACCTTCAAGTGTGCCGTCGCCGGCCTGCCCTTCGGCGGCGGCAAGGGCGGCGTCATCGTCGATCCCTACACACTCTCCTACGGCGAACTCGAGCGACTCAGCCGCGGCTACATGAAGGCCATCGCCCATCACGTCGGCCAGGATCTCGACGTTCCCGCCCCCGACGTCAACACCAACGCCACCATCATGGCCTGGATGAGCGACGAGTACAACCGCGTCATGAACCGCGTCGAGCCCGGCGTCATCACCGGCAAGCCCGTCGCCATGGGGGGCTCCCTCGGCCGCGACGACGCCACCGCGAGAGGCGGCTACTACATTCTTAAGGAACTCGAGCGCGAACTCGGCTGGGACCCCAAGAAGCAGACCCGCACCGTCGCCGTCCAGGGCTTCGGGAATGCCGGCGAGCACTTCGCCCGACTCGCCCACGCCGACGGCTACAAGATCATCGCCATCAGCGACCACCGTGGCGCCGTCATCAACACCACCGGCCTCGACATCGCCCACCACATCAAGCACAAGCACGAGACCGGCAAGGTCGAGCCACTGACGCCCCAAGGCCGCTACTCCGACAACGCCGAACTCCTCGCCATGGACGTGGACCTCCTCGTCCCCGCCGCCATCGAGAACGTCATCACCAGCGCCAACGCGAGCGGCGTCAAGGCCAAGGTCATCCTCGAACTCGCCAACGGGCCCATCACCCCCGAGGCCGACGCCATCCTCAACTCCAAGAAGACCATGGTCATCCCCGACATCCTCGCTAACTCCGGCGGCGTGACCGTCTCCTACTTCGAGTGGACCCAGAACAAGTCGGGCTTCTACTGGACCCTCGAAGACGTCCACCAGCGTCTCGCCGAGCGCATGCGTCGCGAGTTCAACGCCATCTACCACCTCCACAAGGCCAAGAGCGTGGACATGCGCACCGCCGCCTACGCCCACGCCCTCAAGCGCATCGCCGACGCCATGGAGGGCACCGGCACCGCCAAACTCTTCACCACCAAGCGGTGATTTTTGTTCTACTTGTCTGTCAGGGATTGATCAACACGAAGTGTCGGCAAGAGGAAGAATCCTGACTTGCTGCGTGCGAGCATGCTAGTCGTCAACTCTCTCCAGAATGGCCACGCATTGAAGTAGCCGTTGATTTGTGAGAATGCGAGAAGATGATCGTCGTCAAAGTTCTGCAAATCGTCAATCAGGTAGTTAAGAACATACTTACACTCGATCGACGTAGGCGGCTCCGCTTTTTCCTCTTCGCTCGACGCGATGTCTACTCCAAAACGAATCGTCACACTGATTGCACTCTCGCCGATACGCTCAAATGAGTGCGATCGAGTGTGCCGCACATGCTTCGCAACGACACCATCACGGGTGTCCAGCATCGCGTTCACATTTACGAGGTGCACAGACTGCAACGCGGCCTTGGGGCCAACAGCCGCTGCCCGATTCATTTGTTCGGGAGAAACTGAAATCTTGGTGACTTGATTCGACATGGCTTATTAGGCAGCGAGCGAGTAGCTCATTTTATTGGGTTCCGAAGTTTGCGAAGCGCCAGACTCTTGGCGTGGCACAACGCCCAACTGAATTCCGATCATGTTGGGAGTCGCATCCTCCCACTTGTCGGGACACGACAGCGAAGAAATCGTAACCGCATGCGCTTCGATGACCAGATCAAGCACCGCAAGCGCTTTGGCAATCGTCCGGATCTGCAAATTCGAATCGCCATCAAGCATTTGAGTCACCCTGCCAGGGGTAACGTCGAGCAGTCTCGCAAACTCAGCGCGAGTCATACGACGATCTGACAACTGCTTCGCGAGTAACTCGGCGATGCGCGTCGTGGTGATCTCGACACACAGATCGATACGATTCTCCCGATCCGCGATCAGTTTCTCGAACTCGTTCATCGCTTGGCACCCTTCCGTTGCGACAGTACATTCCGAGCCTCCTCCATGCGACGGACTGCACGTCTCACTACACCTTCTGGGAGAGCGTCCTCCTTTTTCTCCACAAAGACATCCACTAAAAACCAACAATTCCCATGCCTAAATGTGAAAATACGTGATTTCTGTCCATTGTGCTTGAACTCATAGAGATCGCCTTCGATCTTCTTGAAATGCTCGCGACTAGAAATCTGTAGGTTCTTATCCGCTGCTATCGACACAAATCGCGACATGAAGGCGTTTCGCCACTTCAAGGGCATTGCATTCCACTGACTCTTTACCATCAGGCTCCCGTCCGCGGCGCGCGCAAACTTGACCTGTCCGTATTGGCCAGAGTGAACACAATCACCATCATGTTCATCTGCGGATTCCACTTCTCGCTTTAGTCAAAACTAAAATCAAGTAGTGAGTATACGCACAATTTGGTCACTTGTTCAAGTAGAATGCTTCGGAATGACAATCGGCCTTTAAATTTTCACTAAATCATGGCCCAATAACTGTTTAGATATTCGCATTCTGCTAGCATACCTTTCGCTGGTGTACCAACTCCTCCTGACCGCCAAGTATCTCACCAGCAAGATCATGCCCCTCCTGGCGGCATGCGCGGTCGCCCTCTGCGCCGCCATGGTCCTCATCGTCTGGTCCGTGATGGGCGGCTTCCTCGACATGCTCATCTCCTCGGGGCGCACCATCCAGAGCGACCTCGCCCTCTATTGGCCCAACGCCGGAATCCCGTACTACGACGAACTCGTCCATGAACTCGAGAAAGACCCCGCCGTCGCCGCCGCCGCGCCCACCATCGAAACCTTCGGCCTCATCATCCTCCCCAACGACCTCAAGCGGGCCGTCCAGGTCAAAGGCATCGAGGGCGAGTCCTTCTCACGCGTCTCGTCGTACAAAGACATCTTGTGGTGGCGCCCCATCTCCACGCCCACACGCCACGACAAGAAACGCGAGGATCTCCGCCTTCGTGACCCCATCCTTCGCGTCCCAGCACAAACCCTCCTCGAGCAGGGCCTCACCCTCGAGCGAATCAATCCCAAGACCCACGAGCAGGAACCGGCCGCGGTCCTCGGCATCGCCGTCAGCGGCCTCAACAATCGTACCGACGCCGGAATCTGGGAACCCCTCGCCGTCACCCGTGCCCAGTCTAACGGCACGATCGACTTCGCCGACACCTTCATGCCCCGCGACGGCTCGGTCACCATCAACGTCGTCCCCCTCGACGCCAAGGGCAACAGCGTTGAACTCTCGACGATGCGACTCCCCGTCGCCAACGAGTTCGCCTCGGGCGTTGCCGACGCCGACACCAGCGTCGTCTTCGTCCGCCTCGACGCCCTCCAGCGCGCCCTCAAACTCAACGAGGCGCCGAAGATCAACACCACCGACACGCCCTACAAGGTCGTGCTCGACCCCAAGACCGGCAAAGAGACCTTTGTTCTCGACGCGACACCCGCCGGCACCATCCCCGCCCGCGCCACCCACATCCTCATCCGTGGCCAGGGTGATGTGAAGACCGACGCCCAGGCTCGCGCGCTCAAGGACGCCTGCCTCGCCGTCTACGCCAGCTTCGCCGAGCGCCACAGGGGCGAAGTCCCCGGCCTCTCCCAGATCCAGGCCATGACCTGGCGTGAGCAGAATCAGACCATGATCGACGCCGTCCAGAAGGAGCAGGTCCTCCTCCTCGTTCTCTTCGGCATCATCTCCTTCGTCGCGGTCATGCTCATCCTCGCCATCTTCTGGTCCATGGTCGCCGAACGCACCAAGGATATCGGCACCATCCGCGCCATCGGCGCCAGCCGCTCCGGCATCGCCGGCATCTGGGTCTGCTACGGCTGCGCCATCGGACTCGTCGGTGGCGGCGCGGGCCTCGCCATCGCCTACGCCATCGTGACCAACATCAACCCCATCCACGAGTGGCTCGGACGCCAACTCGGCATCGTCATCTGGAACCCCGCGGTCTACGTCTTCGACACCATCCCCAACACCGTCCGCTCGGTCGATGCACTCTGGGTCTTCGCGCTTGCCGTTCTCGCCTCCGCGGGCGGCGCGCTGATCCCCGCCGTTCGTGCCGCCCTCATGGACCCCGTCAAGGCCCTCCGCTTCGAGTGATCCCGCAACGAAGACACACGCCATCATGCCCCTCCTCGCCGCCCACAACCTCCACAAGACGTATCGCCTCGGCAAGGTGAGCGTCCCCGTGCTCAAGGGTGTGGACATCGCCGTGGAGACCGGCGAGTTCGTCGCCATTCTCGGTGCCTCAGGCTCGGGCAAGAGCACTCTCCTCCATCTCCTCGGCGGCCTCGACCGCCCCGACAAGGACTCCCGTGCCTCCATCGAGTACTCGGGCACGCCCCTCAGCCTTATGAGCCACGCTCGCCTCGACCACTACCGCCGCGCCGAGGTCGGCTTCGTCTTCCAGTTCTACCACCTGCTCCCCGAACTCACCGTCATGGGCAACGTCTTGATCGCCGCCATGATCCGCCAGGGATTCGCTGGGTATCTCGCACGACGCGCCGAGGCCAAGGCCCACGCCGCACACCTCCTCGAACAGGTCGGCCTCGCCCACCGCCTCCACCATCGCCCTCGCGAACTCTCCGGCGGCGAACGCCAACGCGTCGCCATCGCCCGCGCCCTCGTCAACAAACCCCAGGTCCTCCTCGCCGACGAGCCGACCGGAAACCTCGACCGGAACACCGGCGGCACCATCCTCGACATGCTCGAGAACCTGCGAAGAGATCTCAACCTCACCCTCGTCGTCGTCACCCACGACGCCACCACCGCCGCACGAGCTCAACGCGTCGTCGAACTCGACAGCGGCACGCTCCGCACCTCGAAGTCCTGAACGCAGAGGACGCGGAGAAGAAACAGCGCAACACAGAAAAGAAGTTGGGGCAGAGAACCAGGAGGGACATCCGGTCCGGTGTGCCGCCCTCCCGAGTACCACCACGCTCCGCGTGGTGCTTTCTCTTTTACAAATTCTACAAACCACCTCAACACACGATCGTCGCGCGCGGCTCATCACCGTGCAGAGAACACTTCTCGCGCGCCAACCCATTCCATCCTCTGTATTCCTCCGTCCCCCTCCGCGTCCTCGGCGTTCGCCTTCCTTACTTCGGCGAAGCCGCCGCATCCGGCAATCGCAGCGCCCCGCCACCGCCACCGCGAGACTCTTCCCCGCGTGCCCGGATCTCCCTGAGTTTCGCGAGATATTCCATCACCACGATGACGAACGTCGCATGGCTCCACGTGAGCGGGCTCACGCTCATCGGTGCCCCCGTGTACGGGTGGAACTGCTCCGCCATCACTCCCGACGCTTCCGCGCGCTTTGCCGACCACTCGAGCAACTCCGCCGCCGGCGACAGGTCCGTCTCGGTCTTTGCCAGCGCGATCACGTGCTGCGCCTGCCACAGCGTGCAGATCACCCACGGATTCCCCGGCACGCGATCCACCTTCTCTCGTTCAACCTGGTGGTAATAGTCGCGCTCATATCGCGCGCACCCGCCCACGTCCGTCTTCACCCACAGCCGCTCACGCAGCGACTTCATCTCCTGCCGCACGCGCTCGTCATCGGGCGCGAGCGCCCCGAACGCGAAGATCGAGAAGTTCGCCGAGTCCGCCGTCATGTCCAGGCGATACCGCCCATCACTCATCGCCACGGCCATCCGCGCGAAGCGTCCCTGCTCGGGGTTCCACAAATGCCGCAGCATCGCCTCGCGCATGTCGCGCGCCCCTTCGCGGAAGTGCGACGCCCGATCGTGCTCGCCGAAGTCGCTCGCGAACTCCGCCGCCGCGTCCAGCGCGCCGATCGTCGTCGCCACCGTGAAGAGGTGGATCCCCCGCCGCTCTTCCCACAGGTCCCACGACGCCTTGGGCAGGCCGTTCGCGTCCCGATACTTCAGCATCCACTCGCCCGGCCTCACCACCAGCGACGTGTACAACGGCTTGATGAACTCCACGTCCCGATACACCTCGAAGTGCCGACGAAGCGCCCACAACACCAGCGACGTCTCGTCCTGCTGGATCGGCAGAATCCGCTGTCCCTCGATCATCCACGGGTGCCAACTGCTCGCCAGTTCGCCCGTCGGCGTGTACTTGTGCAGGAAATACGGCTCGTCCTTGATCGCCTTCGCGCAGTACCGGAAGAAACTCCGCGACAACTCGCTCTGCCCGGCGAGAATCAACGCGTACGCCACGAGCGCTCCATCGCGAGGCCAGCAGTACGAGTAGTGATCCCCACCGAACTGCGTGATGTCGCTGTCGTTCGCCGCGATGATCGCCCCGCCGTTGTCCACCTGCGTCCGCAGCACGAGCATGCTCCGGTGGAATTGCTCCGAGGCCGCCGCCGACAGCACCCCCGTCTCGATGTTCTCCTTGCGCACCCACAGCCGCCAGTAGTGCTCCGTCCGCGCGATGAGTCGATCCGCGCCCTTCTCCAGGATCCGCTTATTGAGCGCCTTCACCTCGCTGTACGAGTGCCCGCACGCCATCCACATCGTCAGGCTCGACCGACCATTCGGCGGCACCTGCAGATCAAACCCGATCGTCGCGTCCACCGAGCCCTGGCTGATCGCGTTTCGCCCCAGCCGCCCGTCCTCCGCGTCGCGCCACGTCCCCTCGTGCCCGCCCACACGCTTCGTGCCGATCGCCCAGTTGTCGATCCCGCACTTGTTCTCGTCGCACGCGTTGAAAAGGAAGTACGAATCATCCTTGTACACCACGACCGACGCAGTCGCCGGGTCATAGTTCGCCGTGTCCCCCACGGGCGTCCCGCGCACCGACAAGTCCCAGTGCGCGAACACCTTCACATCGCGATCTCGACCGCGAAGGTCACGAACCACGCACTTGCGAAAATAGGCCGGCTCGTGGAAGTCCACCGCGTCGTGGCACACCACCTCAAGCCCTAGACCCTCGTGCACCAGGCGGACTTCCGTCACCAGTGTGTCCGCCTTGTACTTCAGTTCCCGCGTCCAGCCCGGCTCCTCGATCCACGCGAACGCCCCGTCCGCCCACACCCCGAATCGCTGGATGTGCCCGTCCGTGTGGTTGTACCGACCCACATTCGGGAAATAGATATCCCGAACCCGGTAGAACCGGTCGAACGTGATCAGCAAACTCCCATTTCCAACTGGAATATCGCGCGGCATCGTGGATCCAAATCTCCAACCAAACTCTACACGCGCGCGGCCACACCACGCGCCTCCACCGTACATCGACCATCCAACCACCCTCTATCCAGCCGATATCCGCCCACCAGACACACGCCAACCACGCGACCCCCCGAACCTATCCTCCCCCATGCCACTCACTCGCGAACAGATCGCCCAACGAGCCGCACGCGAACTCAAGGACGGCTACATCGTCAACCTCGGCATCGGCGTCCCCACCCTCGTCGCCAACTTCGTCCCCAAAGGCATCGACGTCTGGCTCCAATCCGAGAACGGCCTCCTGGGCATCGGACCCTTCCCAAATGACAAAGACGTCGATGCCGACCTCATCAACGCCGGAAAGCAAACCGTCACCGCGCGCACCGGCGCCGCCTTCTTCTCCTCCGCCGACTCCTTCGCCATGATCCGAGGCGGGCACATCGACCTCTGCATCCTCGGAGCCATGCAGGTCTCTGAGCATGGCGACATCGCCAACTGGATGGTCCCCGGCAAAATGGTCAAAGGTATGGGCGGAGCCATGGACCTCGTCGCCGGCGTCAAGCGCACCATCGTCGCCATGGAACACACCGTCAAGGGCAAACCCAAGATCCTCAAACAGTGCTCCCTCCCCCTCACCGGCAAGCGCTGCATCGACATGATCATCACCGACCTCGCCGTCCTCGAGATGAACCACGCCACCCAACGCTTCACCCTCACCGAACTCGCCCCAGGCATCACCGCCGACGAGGTCAAGGCCCAGACCGAGGCCCAGATCGACATCGCCGACAACATCGCGACGATCGCCATCTGATTCGATCTCTCCGCAGACCCCCACGCTCCGCGCGCGCCTTCTTTTCCTCCAAATACATCCATCCCCTCGTGGCACAGGCGTCCCGTCTGTGCCATTTTCTTTTTTAGCCAATAAACAACCGCTCATAAGCCACGTGTAACAACCTCACCACATCACCACCAAGGCGCAGGCGCGATCCACACCCCGTGGTACACTGAATCGCATCCACTCCACCAACGGAGGTCGTCATGTTCACTCGCCCCATCGCCGCACTCGTGGTCCTCGCCCTCGCGTCCTCTGCCCTCGCCGGCGAGACCCACCGCTTCTCCCTCGCCAACGTCGGCATGTCCTACTCCGCATTCCTCTCGAGCGCCTCTCCTCTCGTCGGGCGCCAGGTCCAAAGCGCCCGGATCGAGATCCACCTCTCCGTGGCCCCAGGATCAAACGCCGCCGACTTCCACACCGACATCGCCCTCCCCATCGAAGAAGCCCCGGGACAACTCCGCGTCTTCGTCTTCGATGGCATCGACGAGAACTGGTCCGGCGAAGGCCCCTTCACCTACTTCGAAACCACCACCGCCCTCAACGGCACCATCGTCCCCACGCGCTACGGCGCCGAGACCTATGGCATCCAGGGCCAGTTCACCAACGAGTCCTTCATCGAGATCACCCTCGCGAGCGAGGTCCCCCTCTGCCCCGCCGATCTCGACAATGGCAGCGGCACAGGCACCCCTGACGGCGCGATCACCATCGACGATCTCCTCTTCTTCCTCGACCGCTTCGCCGCGGGCGATCTCGCCGCCGACCTCGACGACGGCACCTCCACCGGGACCCCCGACACCGCCGTCACCATCGACGACCTGCTCTACATGATCGACCACTTCCAGGCCGGCTGCTGATGCCCTCAAATCGAGCACCTTGGTCGCCACCAAAGTGGTGCTCTCAACCGAATTGTCACAAGTCAAGCCGTCGTTACACACTCGCTCTCCGCACGAGGTATGCTGATTACCTCACTCGTGGTGTCACTTCATGCAGGAGACGCTTATGCATACGACTGCTTCCACAATTGCCTGGCTTGCCCTCGCGTCCACAACCATCGCCCAGGACACCCATCGATTCAACCTCGCTCCGATCGGCCTCGCCTACACCGCCGTCCTCTTCGACGGAACACCAATCGTCGGCAGAGAAGTCGTCAGCGCCCGCATCGAGATCCACGTCAACGTCAACCCTGGTCATGATGCCGCCGATTTCTGGACCGACATCGGGCTTCCTATCCAGGCTCCCAATGGCGAGTTCCACTATTTCACATTCGGCGGAAACGATGCCCAATGGTCCGGCGAGGGCGAGTTCCACTATTCGACCACCACGAACGCTCTCAATGGCACAATCTCACCCACCTATTTCGGCGCCGAGACCTTCGGCGTCCAGGGTTTCTACACCCAAAGTTCCTTCATCGAAGTCACCTTCGCACCCGAAAACCCGAACTGTCCTGCGGATCTCGACAACGGCAGCGCCACGGGTGCTCCCGATGGATCAGTCACCATCGACGATCTCCTCTTCTTCCTCGACCGCTTCGCCATCGGCGATCTCGCCGTCGATCTCGACGATGGCACCACGGCCGGCGCACCCGACGGTGCCGTCACCATCGACGATCTGCTCTACATGCTCGATCACTTCCAGGCCGGCTGCTGATCGTCACTCAACGAGCACCCAACACTCACAGTTCGGCACGTAGAGATATCTCTACACGCTCGACGGGATCGCCGCGTGGCATGTGATTGGCCCGCCAACCGCTCCCGGTCCGTCCGGCCCTCGAACATCCCCTAACGCCAGCGCGCCGCCACACCGCCAGGAACGCCACAGACTCCTGATGTTGAACACACCCGCGGGGCGTCGCGACCAATGGCGACAGAGGACACAGAGGAATACCACGCTCCAGTCCAAAGCGACTCCGATTCTCGTCCCGTATCGTGCCCGGCACGAACGCCCCACGGACGAAGGGCCGGACCGCGATTCAGATACACCACTACACTCTCCCACGCATGACGCGATGGACCAGTGGGCAACACGAGGGGGGACGAACGAGCGATACGTGGGCGCGACAAGGTCGTCGTGTACGCACGGAAGTTCCTGGATCGGTCGGCATTCTGCTCGTGGCATGCGGGCTCCTCGCCGGATGTGCCGGCGGCCCCAGTGTCATCCCGCCCGAGGTCGCGATGAACGCGACGGCACCTTTCGTGCCAACCTCGATCCGGATCTTCCCGCTCTCGCACGTCGAGACCACCCAGCCCCAGCCAAACAAGCCGTCGAGGCCCGTCGTCGTGCTGCATCTGGAACTCAAGGACGCCTATGGCGACGCGGCCAAGGCCCTGGGGCGATTGCAGGTCACGCTCGGTCGCTCGGCCAGCGGGCTGGACCCCTCGCTCGAGCAGCAGGAACTCCGCTGGGACGTCTCGGAACTGCTCGACCCCGAATCGAACGCCGCCCTCTTCGACCCCGCGACGCGGACGTATCGCGTGCAACTCGACGCGCCCGCATGGGTGCTCGAGACGATCGAGGGAACGACGCGCGGCGGTCGTTCGATTCCGCCGGGCGCGGTGCGCGTCCGCGTCGCCTTCGCGCTGGGCACGCGCGAGCAGATCGAAGAGAGCGAGCCGATCTTCCTCACCGACGAGTTCACGCTGCAGAAGTGAGCGATTGTTCGAACTGCTCAGCCGCCGAATCGTTCGGGAAATCCCTTGGGCAATCCCGCCGACTCGTTTTTGGGCCCTTGGACGAGCGGGAGATATTCCCACCACGAGGGCGACCGGAAGTAGGCCGGGTGGACATACGCCGCTCGGGCGGCAAAGAGCGTGCGCGATTCGCCCGCGGTCTGCGACCAGCGGACCCACGCCCCGCGGTCGAGCCCGAGGTCGTTCCCCGTGAGCGTGCGGAGCGACGCCTCGGCACGCCGATTCACGCTGAGCCGATTGTCATCGAGCGCGGCGATCAGCGCCTGCACCACGCGACCCTCGGCGTACTGCCCGAGCGCCTCGGCGATCTCCGCACGCACCTCGGGCTGCGGCTCCTTCTTGGGGTCCAGCCGCTCCAGCAGCGCGTCCACCACCTTCGGCTCGTGCAATCGCTGCAGGCCCTTGGCGGCCTCGAGGCGAACATCCTGGTTGTCGTCCATGAGCAGCGGCACGAGGCTCATAGCCTGCGAGGGCACGCCGTGGTTCGCGATCGCGCGGGCCGACGCGAGGCGCACGCCGGGGTCAGGGTCGCGCAGGCCGTCGGCAAAGAGTTGCATGTACAGCGGCTCGCCGGCGAACTTCGCGTTGGCGAGCAGAAGCGTCCCGCGGAATCGCCGCTGCGGGTCATAGGGATCGAGCGCCATATCAGCGGCATCGGCGGGCGACGGGCCACGGAGCACCTCGCGCAACGACTTCGCCCCGGGCGTCGCCGAGAAGTCCGCGCCGCAGCCCGAGAGCGCGAGAACCAGACCAAGGGCGGCCGCAACGACGCCTAGGCTGGACAGAGGCGAGCAAGACTTCAGAGAGTGCATCGGGCGAGTATATGGATGCGTGATCGCGAGGCCGATGTGGCGAGAGCGCGGCTACTCATCCTGCTCGGCGATCGGTGGCCCAAGAACTTCCCGGAGGATGATGGCCTTGCGGAGGTCGCGGGCGGAGACGCCGAAGGTGGGTTTGGTTCGCCGTGCCGAGGACAGACCAGGGCGACCAGTCCGGCGGCGGACATTGTGCTCGCCGGGTTCCTCATGCGGGGCCTTGGCGGCAGGATCAACCTGGGTCTGTGAGGCGCGGGTGAAGTGATCGCCGAGATCGGAGGTCAGCGCGTACGCCTCGTCGGACATGGGCTGGGGGAGCGGGGCCGAGGGGCGCGCCGGGCGCTGCGGCTGGCGTCGCTGCACGGGCGTAGGCTGGGCATAGGTGGGCGGCGGCGTGCGCGAGGGCGGCACGGTGGGACCGGAGCTGCCGGGGATGCGACTGGGCATCCGCGCCGGACGCGGAGCACGGGTCGGCACGGGGCGCTGGACTTGTGTCTGGGTCGGCACCGGCGGCGGGATCGACGGCGTGCCAACTGGAGGCGTCCGTATCGGCGTCGTCGAGGTCGGACCCGAAGTCGGGTTCGATGGTGGAACACGAGCGCTCGTCCCGGCAAGTTCGGCGGCTCGACGTCGGCGGAGTTCCTCCAGCCGGGCCTGGCGGCGGGCGGCGATGTCCTCAAGGGAGCGAGAGGCCGGTTGGGATGGAGTGCCACCGGTGGATATCGTGGCGATGGTGGGCGCGGGCCGCCCCGAGAGTGTGGTGTCGGCGTCGTCTCGGCCCCCGGTGCGAAGGCGTTCGAGTTCGCGGCGTTCGCGCTCGATGATGAGTTTGCGGCGGGCCTTGTGCTCGGCAACTTTCTTGAGGATGGTGCCGCCGATAGAAAACCCGATGATGATGATCCAGATGATCACCTTGGGGTTGAGGGAGGAGAGATATTGGAGGAGTTGCTTCACGTCGGCGAACCTCGGATCACTGTACGTCGGCCGGGACCCACGCGCCGCGTGAGCGGGACTCGCCGAAGTGAACGAAGGGAATGTGGTAGAGGCGCTCGAGGATCTGGCCCGGCGAGCCTTCCTCGAGGACATCGTGGGTGGAGCCTTGGGCGAGGATGTCGCCGTGGTCGCTGAGGGCGATGACACGGTCGGCGTGCCGTAGGACGGTGGTGACATCGTGGAGGACGACGCCGACCGTGCCGCCGGCGCGGGCGATGGACTTGAGTTCACGCATGGTGGCGAGGGCGTGCCTCGGGTCCATGGCGCTGATGGGCTCGTCGGCGAGAAGGACACGGGATTCTGGCGCCTGGTGCTCGAGTTGGACGAGGGCGCGGGCGAACGAGACACGCTGTTGCTGCCCGGCGCTCAGTTCGTGGACAACACGACCAGCCTCGCCAACGAGATCGAGACGCTCAAGGACGCGATGGACGGCGCCAGGGTCGAATGTGCGGCCGTGGAGGCCGAGCGCGCAAACCGCACGGACTGTGAAATCGAAGGCGACGAGGGAGGCGCTGCCTCGCTGGGCCATGTAGGCGAGACGCGTGGCACGCTCGTGCAAGGAGATGTCGCCGAGGATTCGACCCGCGAGGGTGATGTCCCCCGTGGCGTGCCTGGCGTCGGACATGACGCCGGCGAGGAGGCGGAGCAGCGTGGACTTGCCGGCGCCGTTGGGCCCGATGATGGCTGTGAGGGAGGAGCCAGGAAGTTCAAGGTCAAGAGCGCGAAAAATGGGCCGGGCGGGGTCATTGGGGTAGGCGAAGGTGAGATTGCGGGTGGCGAGCATGTGGAACGTGACGATGTGGAGGGCGTGAGTGCGTTGACTTCGATCTGTTCTTCAAGAGGACGCAGGCGGGTCGACTGTGCCACACTGGTTGTAGGAGAACGGAGAGGCCGGCAGGCCGTTTCCCTCCCTCTGCCATGAGTTGGGGTCGAGTTGCTCCGGGTGGTATCTGAACCAACGATCGGGGGGTAGCAGACGACACGAATCCTGGTTTACGGATGATACTGGAAGGACGATCGCATGAGCAGCACCACGGTGGCGGTGACGGGCGGGGCGGGGTTTGTCGGGCGAAGCGTCGTCGCCCAACTCTTGCACGAAGGCTACACCGTCCGCGTGCTGGCTCGCGACGCAAAGGAAGCCCGGCGGCTGCTCGGGGCCTCGGACAAACTGACCGTGATCACGGGGGACATTCTCGACGAGATGTGCCTAGAGGACCTCCTCAAGGGGGCACAGGCGTGCGTCCACCTCATCGGGATCATCCGCGAGGCGCCGGGCGGGCAGACGTTCGAGAAGTGCCACGTGGAATCGACGCGCGCGGTGGTGGTGAAGGCCTGCGAGCGGCTCGGCGTGAAGCGATACCTGCACATGTCGGCGCTGGGTGTCAGCGAACTGAGTACAACGGCATACCAGAAGACCAAGTGGCGTGCCGAACGGATCGTCGCGGACTCGGCGCTCAAGTGGACGATATTCAGGCCCAGCCTGATCCATGGAAAGGGGAGCGAGTTCATCGCGATGATCACGGGTCTGGCCTCGGGGAACGAGCCGCCATACTTGTTCATTCCGTACTTCGTGGGTGAAAAGGCCGACGACACCGTCCCGCTGGGCTCGGTGGAGCGTCCGATCCCGCGGGTGCAGCCGGTGTATGTGGGCGATGTGGCGCGCTCGTTCGTGAGCGCGCTCAAGCGTGAGGAAGCGGTGGGGGAGATCTACAACCTCGCGGGGAGCGAGACGGTGCCATGGCCGAGTCTCTTGAAGACCCTCCGCGACGCGACGCACGGGAAGGAGAGCCTGCAGCCGGTGGGCGTGCCCGCAAAGGTCGCGTCGATCGGGGCGATGGTGGCGAAGCACGTGGGGCTTGGCGGGCTGCTGCCGTTCGATGAGGGAATGCCGATCATGGCGGCCCAGGACTCGCTGGCCGAGACAACAAAGGCACGCCAGCACCTCGCTGTGCAGTTCAGCGGCTTCGCGGAGTCGCTGGCGACCTACGCGGATCAGTTGTAGGAGGTCTTTGGTGGCACCGTGGTGTTCCTCGTGAACTTCGCTCGATCACCGCACTGAACAGCGGCGTCACCATGAGCGCGCCTTGAGCACGTGGCGTTTGAGGTTCAACTCGCCATCGCGCCCACACGCTCGTCGGATTCAACCAGTCCGTCACGCAACCGGATCACACGCTCGCATCGCTCGATCATCTTCGGGTCGTGGGTCACCATGAGCACGGTCATGCCGGCCTCGTGCAACTCGTCGAAGAGATTGAGGATCTGACCGCCGGTGGTCGAATCAAGGTTCCCCGTGGGTTCGTCGGCCATGAGAATCGTCGGCTCGACGACCAGCGCCCGCGCGATCGCGACGCGCTGCTGCTGCCCGCCCGAGAGTTGACGCGGGCGGTGATCCATCCGGTCGGCCAGGCCCACGCGCTCGAGGACCCGTCGCGCCCGGTCGGCACGCTCCTGCTTGGGGACGCGCTGATAAAAGAGCGGGGCGGCCACGTTCTCCTCGACCGTCAACTGCGGGATCAGGTTGAACGACTGGAAGATGAACCCGACCATCCGCCCGCGGAAGCGTGAGAGTTCCTCGTCCTCCATCTGGCGCGTGTCGCGTCCGCCCAGGATGTACTCGCCCTCGCTGGGCCGATCGAGACATCCCAGGATGTTCATGAGCGTGGACTTGCCCGAACCAGACGCGCCCATGATCGCGACGTACTCCCCCTGGCGGATCGTGGCGTTCACGCCCCGAAGGGCCTCGACCATCACGCTTCCATCGGGGCGGTAATACGTCCGTCGGACATCCCGCAGGACGATGACCGGCTCGGCGCGCGCGTCGACGCTCAACGCCGGCCTCCGCGCGGGCCGTCGGCCTTGGGTGTCTCGTCGTCGTTGGCGATGTCGATCTGGATCGCCGCGAGCGCGGTCATCGGGTCTGGATGGAACTGGAAGACCTTGTCCAGACCGGTCACCATGAGCACGGACCAGACATCGTCCGAGACCGAGCACAGCCGCAGCGTCCGCCCGGCTTCCTTCAGGCGGCTCTTGATCTTGAGAAGTTGGGCAAGGTTGGAACTGTTGACATACGACACACCGGCGAAGTTCAGGACGACGCTGGGCTTGCGGGCGTCGGTGGACTCCAGACGCTGCACAATCCCCGTCAACTCATCAGAGAGAGCAGGCTCATCGGCGAGTTCCGCAATCACGATGTCGTCAGACCATTCCGTGGGCATGGCGACAAGTATAACGGATCGATCTTGATCGCGGTTCGGTGTTCGCACGATGTTTGTGACGAGAGTGTCACGGCAGGCCCGGCTGATTACCAATCCAGGGGATTGAGCCAGGCTTTGGCGAGGTCACGGACCTCGAGGTCGAGGTGCTGATCGCGCCAGGAGAGGCGGCCTGTCTCGGTGAGAACGCCGAGGATCTCGAAGCGAATGCCCGGCTCGCGCTCGGCGATGGTGCGCGCGCGAGCGACGTCGTCCTCGTGGATCTCGAGGATGTAGCGCGAGGGGGATTCGGCGAACGCGAGTTGGTGGGGCGAGGCGTGCCCATGGCCCATGAGGAGGTCGGCGCCGAGTGAGGGTGTTGGGGCGTCGGGGCCTGTGGTGGCGATGAGCATCTCGGCGAGGGCGACGAGGAGGCCACCCTCGGAGCAGTCGTGGGCGCTCTGGATAAGTTGTCCCGCGATCATGGCGTGCACCGCTCGCGCCGTCGCGGGGCCGACACGGAGACTTGGCGCGGGGATGTGGTTGGCGAGCGGTCCCCACGACTCGTGCACGCCGAAGCGCTCGGCATAGAGGCTGGCACGCATCTCGGGCGTGGTCTGCCCGACGAGGGCGAGGACATGCCCCGGGCGCTTGGCGTCCATGGTGATGGCGTGGGCGGCGTCCTCGAGTCGCCCGAGCCCGGTGATGAGAAGCGTGGGGGGGATCTCGATGACCTTCTTCTCGCCGGTCTTGGGGTCGGT
This sequence comes from Phycisphaerales bacterium, assembly GCA_016699835.1. Taxonomy (NCBI): domain Bacteria; kingdom Pseudomonadati; phylum Planctomycetota; class Phycisphaerae; order Phycisphaerales; species Phycisphaerales bacterium. Next base: position 1,413,788 of record CP064987.1, on the reverse strand, counting down.
GTAGCGGAGTTGGTTGTTGAGCGAGTCCTTGCCGCTGACGAATGGCGTGCGATAGGCGTGGGCGGCGTCGTAGCACCCCTCGCAGGCGCGGACGAGCGTGGCGAGGTTGGCGGGCTTCTCGCACGAGGGCCAGCAGAAGTTGTCGAGGATGGCGATGCGCGACGGGTCGGCGCCGACGCAGACGAGGTTGCGCACGCACTCGTCGATGGCGGCGAGCGCCATGGCGTAGGTGTCGCCGCCGAGGGCCGGATCGCCGACAGGCGTCTGCAGACCACAGGCGATGGCGACGCCGGCGGGTGAGCCTGGTACGGGCTGGAGCACGGCGGCGTCGCTCGGGCCTCGACCCGATGGACCCACCAGCGGCTTGACGATCGTGTTCCCCTGCACCTCATGGTCATACTGGCGAATAAGCCAGTGCTTGGAGGCGATGGTGGGATGGGCGAGGAGCGAGAGGAGCGCATCGGCAATTGCGGGAGGCGTGGCGGAAGTCGGATTCGTCGGGCTTGCGGGCGTGGACCAGACGGCCTCGCGCGTGGGCGTGGGGATGCCGTCGTGCAGGAAATGCATGGGGAGGCGCCCGACCTCGGTCGCGTGGTACAGGAGGACGAGGTCCTGCTCGGGCGTGCCGAAGTGCCCGAGATCGGCGAACTCGACGCCCTCGTCTTTGCAGATGGCGCGGAGCGCGTCGATGTGCTTCGCGGGGACGGCGAGGATGATGCGTTCCTGGGCCTCGCTGATCCAGATCTCGGTGTAGGAGAGGCCGGCGTATTTCAACGGCGCGCGATCGAGGTGGACCTGGGCGCCGAGCGTCGAGCCGAGTTCGCCGATGGCGGAGGAGAAGCCACCCGCGCCGCAGTCGGTGAGAGCCGAGTAGAGCGGCGTGCTGTTCGGGCCGGCGCTGCGCGCGCGGAGAATGGCATCGAGGAGGCGTTTCTCCTCGATGGCGTTGCCGATCTGGACGGCATGGGCGAACTCGGTGGAGGCGCTGGACTCGAGTTCCGCGGAAGAGAAGGTGGCGCCGTGGATGCCATCGCGTCCGGTGCGTCCGCCGAGCGCGATGATGTGATCGCCCGACGCGGGTGCGCCCTTGATGCGGTCGCGCGGGAGCAGGCCGATGCAGCCGCAGAAGACGAGGGGATTGCCGACGTACCGGTCGTCGAAGTGAACGGCCCCGTTGACGGTGGGGATGCCCATGCGGTTGCCATAGTCGCGCACGCCCGCGGTGACCTCGCTGAGGATCCGGCGCGGCGGGATGGTGCCGGGCGGGAGCGTGTCGGCGGCACGCGTGGGATGGGCAACGCAGAAGACGTCGGTGTTCGCGATGGGCTTGGCGCCAAGGCCGGTCGCGATGACGTCGCGGATGCACCCGCCGACACCGGTGGCGGCCCCGCCATACGGCTCGATGGCGCTGGGGCGGTTGTGCGTCTCGACCTTGATGTTGACGGCCCAGCGGTCGTCGAGCGCGACGACGCCGGAGTTGTCCTTGAAGACCGAGAGCGCCCACGTCACTCCATCGGCGATGAGTTCGTGCGTGGCGGCGGCGATGGTGGATTTCAGAAGGTTGGTGATGGTGACGGTGCCGTCGGGGTTGATGGTGTGCCCGGGGCGGGGCTTCCCGGTCTGTGGAGTGGGCAAGTCGCCCGCGTACCGAACTGTGCTCTTGAGAGTCTTGTGCACGCAGTGCTCGGACCAGGTCTGGGCGATGGTCTCGAGTTCGATGTCCGTCGGCTCTCGCCCGAGCGTGCGATACTCGGCCTGCACCGCCCGCATCTCATCGAGGCTGAGAAAGAGGTGCGCCTGACGCGACATTGACAGGAGTTGCTCGTCGCTCAGGTCGCGGATGGGAACGTGGCGGAGATTGAGCGTGTAGACGTGGCCTTTGGGGAGGCTCTTCGGGTGGAAAGGCGCGGTCGTGATCTGGTGGATGACGGGGTTGGCGAGCGTCGCGCGGGCGAGGTCGATGGCCTGGTCTTTGGTGAGGCCATCGATGTCGAAGCGAATCCCGGTGGAAACATCGGCCTCGATGCCCAGGAGGTCGGCGATCGCCTCGCGCACGCTTTGCGCGGCCGGGTCCATCACGCCGGGGAGGGGATGGACCTCGATCGTGGTGTATTTGGATGGCGTGGGATTTGTGCCCCGGGAGGCCACCTCGCAAACGGGATCAGCGAGGAGTTGCGAGGCGAGGCGGTCGAGATGGACATCACTCAGTGTCGCCTCAATGAGATAGATGGACGCGGTCTGGGCGTTGGCGCGCAGGCCATGGGACTCGGCACTCCGAGCGAGGGCGTCGGCACGCGGGTCGGTCTGGCCCGGCTTGGCGCGGACCTCGAATCGGTGGACGCGCGGGGTCAGTGTGCTCGTGTCTGCGGCAGTGGCTGGGGGCATGGGCGCGATCATATGGATGCGGCGATGCGGATGCCGTGTGTACAGTGCTGTCGTCATGGGCAGGCGTCCGTCGAAGAAGGCGACGAGAGAGGCGGGCGCACGCTCGGTGGGATCGTCCGGGCGTGCGTCGTCGCCTCTGGATTCAGTCGCGGGGTTCGTCGAGCCGAAAGACCTAGGCGTGCAACCGAGCGATCCACAAGTTCAACGAGACCACGAGGCCCTGGCGCGTGACGTCGTCGGCGAGGGGGCCGTCCCCGCGGAGCGGCCGACGATCGTGATGCCGCGCGCCGGCGAGGCGGGGCTTCTGCTGGAGTTCGCGTGGGAGGTCTGTAACCAGGTCGGCGGGATCTATCAGGTGATCCGGTCGAAGGTGCCGTTTGTCCGCTCGCGCTGGGGCGAACGGTACATGCTGGTAGGCCCGTTTGACGCGGGGAAGGTGGGCCTGGAGTTCGAGCCGATGCCCGCGCCGGAGTGGCTCGAGGCCGTAATCGGGCGCCTTCGCGACGAGGGTCTTCGGGTGCACCACGGGACGTGGTTGATCCCCGGCAGGCCGAGGGTCTTGCTACTCGAGCACTGGGGGTCGGCGGAGCATCTGGCGAAGGCGAAGTACGCGATCTGGAAGGACCATGGCATCGAGACGCCCGGCTCGGACTGGCTCATCGATGGCGTGGTCTCCTTCGCCGACGCGTCGAGGCGGCTGGTCGAGGCGATCGCGGAGGAGCGCACGAGGCGCGCCCACGAGGGGACGGTGATCGCCCACTTCCACGAGTGGATGAGCGGCATGGCGATCCCGATGCTGCGCCATCGGAACGTGCCGGTGACCACGGTCTTCACGACGCACGCGACGCTGCTGGGAAGGTACATCGCCTCGGCTCATGACGATCTCTACGACCGTCTGCCCTGGATCGACCAGGCGCACGAGGCGGCAGCGTACAACATCCGCGCCCAGCACGCCATCGAGCGAGCCAGCGCCCACGGGGCCCACGTCCTCACGACCGTCTCGTCGATCACGGCGGAGGAGTGCGCGTCACTCCTCGGGCGGTCAGTGGATGTGGTGACGCCCAATGGCCTCTCGATCGGGATGTACAACGCCGGGCACGATCAGCAGCGGTTCCATCAGGAGTACAAGGACTGGATCCATCGCTTCACGATGGGGCACTTCTTCCCGAGTTACTCCTTCGATCTGGATCGGACGCTGTACTTCTTCACGAGCGGGCGGTTCGAGCCACACAACAAGGGGTTCGATCTCTGCCTGGAGGCGATGGCGCGCCTGAACTCGGAACTCAAGACGAGAAACCTCGGCAAGACAGTGGTCTTCTTCGTGGTCTCCCGACGAGCGACCAAGGGGATCAATCCCCTCGCGATGGAAAAACGTGGCGTGCTCAACGAGTTGTGGGAGGTCTGCGAGAAGATCACACAAGGCGTCGGCTCGCGACTCTTTTATCGCTCGGCGTCGGGCGGACGCCTGAAACTCGACGATCTCGTGGATGAGTATTGGATGTTGCGGTATCGCCGGGCGCAGCACGCGCTCAGGCAGCCCTGCCTGCCGATGGTCGTGACGCACATCCTCGAGGATGATGTGCACGATCCGGTCTTGAACCACGTCCGCGTGCTGGGTCTCCTCAATCGCGAGGAGGACCCGGTCAAAGTGGTGTATCACCCGGACTTCATCACGCCGACGAACCGTCTGTGGGAGATCGAGTACGACCAGTTCGTGCGTGGGTGCCACATGGGGATCTTCCCGAGCCTGTACGAGCCGTGGGGCTACACGCCGCTCGAGTGCATCGCGATGGGCGTCCCCGCGGTGACGAGCGACCTCGCGGGGTTCGGAAGGTACGCGCAGGAGACCTACCAGGACCACGACGCGTGGGGCCTGACCGTGCTGAAGCGGCGTGGGCGCTCGTTCCAGGATGCCGCGGGCGACCTCGCGAGGCGAATGCTCGACTTCTGCACGCTCGAACGCCGCGACCGCATCGCGCTGCGCAACGAGGTCGATCGACGATCCTGGGAGTTCGACTGGGAGAAACTCGGCAAGGCGTACACGACGGCGTACGACCTGGCCCTTGCGCGATTCGACGCCGAACGCTCCGGCGAGACCGGCGGCGTCGCGATGGTCTCGGCGGCGTCACTCGTCGCGGGCCGACGGATGGGGATGGGTGGTGTCGGGAGCGCGGGTGGATTCGGCGTGGAGCGGGCGCGATGACGCACCACTTTGCCGGTCTCCCACGCGTGGAGTTGCACACCGATGGGGCGTGCTCGGGGAATCCCGGGCCGGGTGGGTGGGCGTACATCCTCAAGCACCCGGCGAGCGGGACGGCCCGCGAGGCGAGCGGGGCCGAGTTGGACACGACCAATAACCGTATGGAACTCCGCGCGGTGATCGAGGGGCTGAAAGCGCTCACGAAGCCTTCGGGTGTCGATCTGTTCTCGGACTCGAGGTATGTCCTCGACGGGATGAAGAGTTGGATGGCGAACTGGAAGAAGCGCGGCTGGACGACCGCGGATCGCAAGCCCGTGAAGAACAGGGACTTGTGGGAAGCGCTCGACCTCCTGATGCAGACCCACGACGTGCGCTTTCATTGGATACGCGGGCACAGCGAGCACCCGGAGAACGAGCGGTGCGACCGGCTCGCGGTGGCGGCCCGCGAGGCGCTGGTGGCGAATCCCGACTGACTCGCCGGTGGACCGGGGCGAACTGTGCCGACTGTGCGGGTTGTGCCTCGCTTATGGGGTTTGGTGTGGGGTAGGAGAATCGAGCGCGAGGGCTTCGTCAACATGAGAGGTCGAAGGACCGATGTGTAGGGGCACGGCTAGCCCGGATGGAGGCCCCCATTGGACCTGCTCAAGATTCTCAAGGCGGCATATGAAGCGGACGCGTCGGACGTTCACCTGATCGCGGGACAAGTTCCCGTGATGCGAGTGCACCAGGTCATGACGCCTATGGACCTTCCGGTGATCACGCCCGAGGTGGGGCGCCGGTTCCTGGAGCAGATGGCTCCCTCCGAGGCGCTCGCGACCTTCGAGAAGCAGAAGGACGCCGACTTCTCCTTCGCGGTGGACGGGCTGGCCCGCTACCGCGTGAACGCGCACATGCAGCGCGGCAAGGTCGGCATGGCGATGCGAATGATCAAGACGAAGGTCCCGCCGCTCGCGGCATTGAACCTTCCCGAGGTCATCGCGCGTCTGACGTACCTCCCGCGAGGGCTAGTGCTGGTGACGGGGGACACAGGCTCGGGCAAGTCCACGACGCTCGCCGCCATGATCCAGGCGATGAACGAGCGGTATCGCAAGCATATCATCACGCTCGAGGACCCGGTCGAATACGTCTTCGAGAGCAAGGAGTGCGTGATCGAGCAGCGTGAACTCGGGCAGGACATGCCCACGTTCGCGTCGGGCCTCAAGCACGCGCTGCGTCAGGACCCGGACATCATCCTCGTCGGCGAAATGCGAGACCTGGAGACGACGGCCCTGGCGATCAGTGCCGCCGAGACGGGCCACCTCGTGCTCAGCACGCTGCACACGGTGAACGCCTCGCAGACGGTCGAGCGAATCATCGATATGTACCCGGCCGGCCAGCAGAACCAGATCCGCTCGATGCTGGCGAACACGCTGCAGGCGGTCGTCTCGCAGACGCTGTTCAGTCGAATCGATCGGGCGGGCATGGTCCCGGCGACGGAGACGCTCTTGTGCACGCCCGCGGTGCGCAACCTGATCCGCGAGTGCCGGACCTTCGAGATTCCCAACGTGATCGAGACGAACCGCGCTATCGGGATGATGAGCCTGGACGCGTCGATCGCCGAGGCGTACTTCAACGGGATGATCAGCCGGGAGGACGCGATCGCGCAGTCCGCATACCCGGACAAGCTGGAGCGTCAGTTGGCGGCCTGAGTGTGTCGGAGGTGTGTGGAAAGGAGGTTGGACGGTCGGAACATTCGCGGCGTCGCGAGACGCACGGAGAACCCCGGCGGGTCCAGTGAGACATGGCCAACTATCGCTACCAGATTCGCAACGCCAACGGCCAGGTGCAGGTCGGGGTCGTCTCCGCCGACACGGCCCAGACCGCCGCGGCGGTTCTGCGCAACCAGGGGTCGCATGTTCTCTCCTTGACCGCGGTGAGCGGAAGCGAGGAGGCCAAGTCTCTGATGGATCGCTTCCGCGAGGCGAACTCGGGGAAGCCCACGCAGAAGCACGTCCTCGACTTCACCACGCAGTTGGCGGTCATGATCCGCGCCGGCATCAACCTCCGCGCGGCGCTCGACGGCATCGGCGAGCAGACCACCCACGTCGGGTTCAAGAAGGTCATCATCAAGCTCAAGAACGACGTCGAGTCGGGCAAGCAGTTCTCGGAGGCGATCGCGAAGCACCCGAAACTCTTCAACCCGCTCTACGTCAACATGGTCCGCGCCTCGGAGATGTCGGGCAGTTTCTCGAAGATGCTCGACCGAATCGCCGCGTACATCGGGCAGCAACTCGAGACGCGGAAGATGGTCGTCGGCGCCGCGATCTACCCGGTGATCATCGGCACGCTGGCGGTCGGCGTGACGGTCTTCCTGCTCACGTTCGTGCTCCCCAAGTTCGCGGGCGTCTTCCAGGGCAAGGAGGAGATCCTCCCCTGGGCCACGAAGTTCCTGCTGGGGCTCTCGAAGTTCATGGTGGAGAAGTGGTACCTGCTCCTCGCGGGCGCCTTGATCATCGGCGGCGTCGTCTTCGCGTTCACGAAGACCGAGGTCGGTCGCTTCTGGGTGGACAAGGCCAAGTTGAGCGTCCCGATCTTCCGCGGGATGTTCCGGGCGCTCTACATCAGCCGATCGCTCCAGACGATGGGCCAGTTGATCAACGCCGGCGTGCCGATGCTCGACACGCTCTCGATCACCGGCGAGATCTCCGGGAACTCGATCTTCCGCTCGGTGTGGCTGAAGGTGCACGCGCACGTGAAGACCGGCAAGAAGATCACCCACGCGCTCATGAAGGACGCGATCCTTCCCAAGGCGGTCACCCAGATGATCGCCGCGGGCGAGGAGTCCGGTAAGTTGGGCGAGGTCCTCGACGAGATCTCGGTCTTCTACTCCAAGCAGTTAAAGGACGCGATCAAGGCGGCAACGTCCATGATCGAGCCCATCATGATCCTCATGATGGGTACAGTCGTCGGCTTCATCGCCATGGCCATCATTCTGCCCATCTTCAAGATGAGCCAGATCGTGAAGTAATCGATATTCCTTGTCGAGGGACCGCGAGGGTCCCCTCGGGAGGGAAGGCTCATGATCCACGACATCGCCGGAACGGTTCGAGCGGTGCGCCGGCGTCGGCGCGGGCCTCGGGCGTTCACGCTCCTCGAGACGATGATGGCCCTGGTCATCATCGGCGTCGGGATCCTCGCCTACGTTGACGCCCAGACGTCCTTCATCAAGACCAACGGCTGGTCGTCCCAGGCAGGCACCGCAATGCTGCTGGCGAACGAGATCCGCGAGATGACTCGTCGCCTGCCGCGGCACGACCCCGTCACCGGGCTCTTCGTCGACGGGAGCAGCGGCAGCCCGGTGCTCGTGGGCTGGGGACGCGAGGCCGGCGAGGCGACCGCCGCCGACATCGACGACATCGACGATCTCGACGGGATCCAGTTCGGCAACGGCGGGACGCTCCCAGGTCCCATCGACGCGTACGGCAACGTCGTGCCCGAGGTGGACATCAACGGCCTCGTGGAGACAAACTCCGGCGTGCCCGTCCCGCTCGAGGGTTGGTCGCAGCGGGTCATCGTCGAGAAGGTCGATCCGTACAACTACAGCACGGTGCGGGCGGCGGGTTATTCGCAGGCGGCAACCTCGTCGCTCCCGGCGATCCCCGTGAACGGCTTCCCGCTTCGTGTGACGGTGGTCGTGGAGTATCAGAGCGTGAACGACGCCTCGCCGCAGGAGATCGCGCGGGTGACGTGGGTCCGCCCGTAAGGGTGCGGCGTGGGTGGGCGCGTGGAGGATGTGGAAAGGGTTGAGGAGTTGAACCGATGAGCGCGACACGTCGAGCACGGACCAGGAACGCCATTCGCAAACTGCGCGAGCGCACGGGCATCGCCAGCGTCCTCTCCATGATGCTTCTGATCATGTTCGGCTCGCTGGCGGCGGCGATGGCGATCGTCAGCAAGGGAAACATCGCGACGGCCGCAACGAACATCCGCGTGATCCGCGCGCAGGGCGCTGCGGAGACAGGGCTGGAGGTCGCCAAGGCGCGACTCTCCGACGCCGCGGGTCGCTTCGTCGTCTCCAACAGCAAGATCACGTCGACCTTCGGGACCTACCTGTGGACCGGGAACTCGGGCGGAATCGGGACCCACGTGGTGATGCCCTCGAAGATCGGGCCTCTGGACCTGGGGACACCCTCGGGCGTGGCCGCGGCGCTCATGCAGATGCACTCGGTGGACCAGAACACGGTGCCCGAGGCGGGCGTCGCGTCGGTGGCGCTCACCAACGCGCCCTCGGGGACGAGCGCGACGGACTACTCGCTGACGAACTGGGTATACACGCCCGGCGTGGCCGTGGAATCGCCCGTCGCCGGAGGCGCGCCGCCGGTCTGCTTCCAGATCACCTACGCCCCCCTCGCCAACGGGACGGACATCCGCGTGATCTCGACCGGATACGACTTCAGTTACCTCCGCAACGGCCGCCCCGTGAAGCGGACGGTCTCGCAGGACTACCGCATGATCAAGCGCGTGAACCACGCGATCATGAGTCCCAACCGTGTCATGATCGGGAAGAACGTGAACGTCGAGGGGAGCATCGGCTCGACCTTCACCGATGTCACGTTCAACGACGGCGATCCGATGGTGATCCGATCGGACTTCTACGGGCTGAACGCCGTACTCGATCAGAAACTTGACGACTTCTTCGCGGCAGTCAAGGCGAACGACGTGGATGGCGACTCACGCCTCCGAGTCGGGCACCCGGTAGAGGGCCAGGCCGTCTCACCCAGCCAGTCCTACACCGATGGCTCAGGGAACCCCGTCAACCCCTTCACCGACGTCACCAACGACGGCTTCGTGGACGACTTCGACATCTTCATCAAGCACTTCGATCAGAACAACGACGGGAAACTCACGCTCTCGGCCGCGCTGACCGCCGGGACGCCGGCGTCGGGATTCGCCGCCGAGTTTTCGGTGGATGACAACCTCGCAATCCTGATCGATGGCGGCGTCCCGGATCGAAACGCCAACGGCGTGTACGGGTATACCGATACCAACGCCAATGGGCTCTGGGACAGCGCCGATGGGAACATGAACGACTGGAACGCCGCCGAGGACACCGCGGGACGCAACGGCAACAACGACCAGGTCCTTGGGTTTCGCGACGGGTACATCGACTATCGCGATCGCTATGCGAAGGTCCGTGGCGGGCTGGCCTTCCGCGCGACGCAATCGGCGTGGGAGACGTCCCAGGGCGCGGTCGAGGATCGCCTCCGGGGTGCCGTGATCCCCAGCGAGGGTGTCGCCGCGCAGCGCTACGGCGTTTCGACCGATGAACTCCCGGATTTCGACATCAACACCTTCGACTCGTCGCGGACGGACCTGCAGTCGGCGGCGGACGGGCAGCCCTTCAACGACCAGGTCGCCACGCAACTGGGGATCTCCTCAGGCCAACTCGCGACCTATGTCGAGTCCCAGCCCGATGGCTCCGCCAACCCGCGCTTCCTCCGCCTCGATCCCGATGTCGCGCCGCTCGACGGGCTGCCCGACAACTGGGCAACGGCATACTACGAGAAAATGCCCTACGCCTCCCCGAATCACACCGATTACTACTACCGCCCGGTCTATGAGAACATGACCTTCCGCGACGTGATCATTCCCGCGGGAACGAACGCGCTCTTCAAGAACTGCACGTTCATCGGCGTGACGTACGTCCGCTCGACCACCGCCAACACGCACGTCCTATGGGGCGAATACGGCAAGATGACGATGGACTCGACATCCGGGCGTCCCAAGTTGGCCTCGCCGCGGATGGTGTACGGCGACGACGCCGGCGAGACGAGTTATCCCGACATGCTCCCGTCGTCCGCCAAGCCGCCCAGCCAGATGATCCTGATGGCGCAGCCCCCGATGGACAAGGCGGACATCCCCGACGACGAGGTGGCGCTCACCATGGGCTACAACAACCTCCCCGACCCGCTCATCGTCTCGGGGAAGCGAATCACGGACACCAAGGCGCTCTCAAACAACCTCCGGTTCCACGACTGCCGGATCATCGGATCGATCGTGAGCGACTCGCCGACGAACTACACCAACTCACGAAACAAGATCCAGTTCACCGGCTCGACGAAGTTCTATCAGTCGAACCCCGACGATCCCGAGAATCCGTCGATCAACCCCGAGTCGGTGGACGAGGACGTGATCGCCGAGAGCTCGCTGATGCTCCCGCACTACTCGGTGGACCTCGGCTCGTTCAACAGCCCGGCCTCACAGGACCTGCAACTCCAGGGCGTGATCATCGCGGGCGTCATCGACGTACGCGGGAATGCCACGATCGACGGGGCGCTCATGCTCACCTTCAAGCCCCAACTCGGGCAGGGCCCGCTCCAGGATGCGACGGGCGCGCCCATCGGCAACCCCGCGGGATTCAACTCGACCATCGGCTACTTCGGGATCGACGACGGCGACGAAGAGTCATACGACCCCTCGATGCTCCCCATCGTCGGCGGCGTGCCCATCGTCGGCTATGACACCAACGGCGACGGGATCGCCGATGTCGGGCCCGACGAGGTCCAACCCAGCGGCTCGACGCCCGTCCCATTCAACGGCTACGGACGCATCGCGATCCGTTTCAATCCCACCATGTCCATGCCGGACGGCGTGATGCTCCCCATGCAGTTCACGACGGTCACCGGCTCCTATCGGGAGGGCACACGATGAACCGCAGCCCGCGCGCCCGGCGCGCCTTCAGCATGATCGAGGTCCTCATCTCGTTGGCGATCACGGGGACGCTCCTCGCCGCAGCCCTCGCCGCCCTCGACGCCTCGTTCAAGAGTTACAAGGTGACGAGCGAGGGCGCTTCGACCCACGTCGTCACGCGCATGGTGATGTACCGCCTCATGACCATGATTCGCACGGGAACCGAGTTCGGGCCCTATCCCGCCGACGTCCTGAACGCGGCCCAGAACCCGCTCAACAGCACCTTCATCGAGTTTACCACCAACGAGAACGCCGGCGCGGGAACCAAGCAGATCGTCCGCATCGAGCGACGCGACACCGCCACGGTCGGGACCTACGAGTTGTGGTATGTCCAGAAGGACTACGCCGGCGGCACGCTCACCTCGACCCAGGCCAGGCCGCTCCTCGTGGGAGTGAAGGAGGCGACGTTCGAACTGCAGTACGACGTCGGACCGAGGCTCAAGAAGGCCACGGTCGACCTGACCGTCCTTCCCAACGACCTCGACGACGCGAGCATCGGATCGTCGCTCCAGACCCCGACGATCCGCATGGTCTCATCGGTCTCGCCTCGGAAACTGGACTAGGTCCGCCGGAGCGACTCGATCGCCTCGGGAACGAGGTCGGCGAGTTCCATCGCCAGCAGGCCCGAGGGCGTGTCGTGGCGTGACGCCCACATCTCGCCCGCGAGCGCGTGGGCCTGCACGCCCAGACGCGCGATATCAAAGAGCGAGAGTCGCGGCACGGTCATCCGTGGAGACGGGGGCGTGCCCGCGTGCTGGGCCGCGAGCGACGCGATGACTCCCGCGAGCACATCGCCCGTACCCGCCGTCGCAAGGCACGCGTGCCCACGATCACAGACCCAGGTCTCATGCCCATTGCTCACAACCGTCCCCGCGCCCTTGAGGACGACGATGGCGCCAAGACGTTGGGCCAGGGCCTCGGCGGCGAGCGGACGCGACGCGGCGTCGGTCGGATCATGGGTGACCCGAAACGCCGACGCAAGGCGCTGAAACTCTCCGGGATGGGGCGTCAGCACGCACGGTGCGCGGAAGTCTCGCCACAGGTCGGGAACCTGCGCGAGCACATTTAATGCGTCGGCATCGATCACGACCGGCGCATCTTCCTGCTGGATCAATCGCAGCACAAGCGGCGCGGCGTCGGGCGCGTCTCCCAGCCCCATGCCCACGGCCACGGCGGTCGCACGCGCCATCGCCTCGTCGAGTTGCGCCGCCGCCTCGTGGGTGATAAGCGAGCCGTCGTCGTGGGTGCGGAGCGCGAGGCCCGTCGCCGAGGGGCAGAGGGAGATCCCGGTCTGGATGATGGGCGCGGGCATCGCGAGTTGGACGAGGCCCGCTCCAGCGCGAAGTGCCGCATGGGCCGAAAGGGCCGGCGCGCCGATCATCCGCGCGTCACCCCGGCAGCATCCCCCGACGACAAGGACCGTGCCGAACGTCCCCTTGTGCCCCTTGGGATCGCGCGCAGGAACGCGAGGCAGTGGGGAGGGCTGGTGTGGCGGGTGTGAGTCGTGCTCGCTCATGGCTCGGTCGATTCGACGGCAATCTTCACACGCCCAAGCAGCGGCACAAGATTCACGAGCGACTCGGTCACGTCGGTGTCGTTCAGGCTCGAGACGCCGAGCGTGATGTGCGTCGCGTCATACGGCGTGTTGCCGGGGAGCGTCGCGTCGAGATCGACCCAACGCTTCGTGCCGTCAACCTCGAGCAGGGCCTGCGTCCACATGTGATAGCCGAAGATGGACTTGGCGCCCGCGAACGCATCGGCGTAGATCAAGCCGCACGCCGCCCGCGCCGGGATCCCGTCGAGTCGCAGAAGCGTGGCAAGGAGCACGGCGTGCTCGCTGCAGTCGCCCTCGCGATCACGCGCGATCTCCGACGCCGTCGCGAACCCCACGCCCAGACTCTTGCGCCGGATGTACTCGTGCACGAACCGCCGCATCGCCTCGGCCCGCTCCCGTGGCGAGTCCTTGGCGTTCTTCACCGCACGCTCATGCAGATCCTTGAGTTTCTCGTCGGTAAGGTCGGTCATGGCGCTCGTCGCGAGCCACGCCGGGTTCTTCGCCTCGTCGGGCGTGATGGCGTTGGGGAACGACGTGTCCACGATGATCACCGAGGCCTTGTCATTCTCGCGCCGAACGCTCTGCGATCCCGTCGCGGGAATGTCGGGCATCTCGCCCTCGTCGATCGAGAGGCGGTATCGTGCTTTGGCGACCGTGCGCGGTCCGTTGATGGCGCGATCAGGCGTGACGAAGGTGCGCACCATGAGTTCCGGGGGCGCGAAGTCCCTAGTCGCCTCCGCCTGCGTGGAGAGCGTCATCTCGATGCTGATCGGCCCCATGTGGGTGGTGGTCTTGATCATGTCGCCGTCGTCGTTGGTGTGCACGGTTGTCACCACGCCGGGCAACTGCTCCATCGTGACGCTCGCCTTGTGGAGGTCCATCGCCTCGCCGAGAACGGTGAGCGTCTCTCGTCCCTCGTCGGTCTGCGTGACCTTCATGAGCCGCAGGCCCAGGCTCGGGTCGATGGTGTTGAACGAGACCGTCTTCTCGCCCTTGGCGATCTGGGCCTTGACATATCGCTCGGACGCAGCGAGGGGGAGCCACGCCTCCTGGAAGTTCGGAAGCGTCTTTACGGTGACCTTCTTGTCCTGGGTGGTCGTCTGGGTGATGCCGTCCTTCCCGAAGATCCACTCGTTCTCGACCGGCGTCTTGCTCATGGTCTGCTTGGAGACGATGGACTTGGGCGTCCCCTCGGGCGTCTCGACAAAGCTGGTCTCGGTGGAGATCTCCAGGGCGGTCTCGCCGCGTCCAATGCGCATGGACGACTCGCTGAGCGTGGAGATCTCGTCAGCGGTCGTGGTCTGGACGGATCTCATCCACCCCGCCCGCTGACCGCCGATTTCAACTATGTACCAGTGCGTCTCGATGGCGGGGATGGGCGCGGCCGAGGTGGCGTGCGTGCTCGCAGGCGGCTCGAGCGTGGTTGCCTGGGCCACGACCGGCGACGCGACGCCGAGGAGCACCATCGCCCACACGCCGCGCATCGCCCCACGCCTTGCCCGCGTCCTGATCCTCTCGCTTCGCATCGAACAACTCCTTCCGCAATCACTCATCATTCCACGATCCACAAGGCCCAATTGCGTGACGCCGAACTGTAGTGCCCACTACCCTTGCCCCGTGATCGATACCCACTGCCATCTCACCTTCCCCGATCTCTCCACCGAGATCGCCGGCGGCGTCGAGGGCGTCCTCGCCCGCGCAAGGGAGCACGGCGTTACCGGCTGCATCACCATCTCCACCACCCACCACGACGCGAAGAACGCCCTGAGCGTCGCGAAGCGATTCGACAACGTCTGGTGCACCGCCGGCGTGCATCCGTTGTACTCCGATGAGATGCCGCATGATTGGTCCGCGATCCGAGAGGTCATCGCCGACCCGCGCTGCGTCGCCTGGGGCGAACTCGGCCTGGACAACCACTACGACAAGCCGCCGAGAGACGTACAGCACGCCGTCATCGCCGAGCAACTCGCGACGATCGAGTCGTGCGTGCGCGAGGGGGTCGCCAAGCCGATCGTCATCCACTGTCGCGAGGCCTTCGCGGATCTCATCCCGATACTGCGGTCCTCGACCCTCGACCCCTCGCGATTCGTCTTCCACTGTTTCACAGGCACACCCAACGAGGCGAGGATGGTCCTCGACTTCGGCGCGTGCCTCTCGTTCACCGGCGTCGTGACCTATCGCAACGCGAAGGACGTGCAGGACGCGGCCCGCCTCGTGCCCCTCGATCGGATCATGGTCGAGACCGACGCGCCCTTCCTCTCTCCCGAGCCACACCGCGGCACGCGCCCCTGCGAGCCGTGGATGTCGTCGCTCACGGCACGCTTCCTCGCGAAACTCCGTGGCGAGGAGTGGGGCAGGTTCCACGCCGTCATCAACGAGAACACACGCCGTTTCTTCGGGATCGAAGTCCCCGCCACCACCTGAACCACCGTAGAACACGCTCTCACTTTCGCCATGCCCACACTCGCCGCCTACTTCCACGACATCAACCCGTTCCTCGTGCGGTTCACGCCATCCTTCGGCATCCGCTGGTATGGCCTGTCCTATGCGCTTGGCTTTGTGATCGCGTGGCTCGTGCTGCTGCGCCTGACGAAACGCGGCGTCGTCCGTCTCGCGCCCGAACGCCTCGGCGACGCCATGCTCACGCTCATGCTCGGCGTGCTCGTCGGCGGACGACTGGGTTACTCGGTCTTCTATGACCGACCCCTGCTCTGGACGTTCACCAAGTCCGCGCCGTGGTGGAGCCTCCTCGATATCACCAACGGCGGCATGGCAAGCCACGGCGGGATGATCGGTGTGCTCATCGCGACGTGGATCATCTGGCGCCGTGAGAAGCGAGCAGTGATGGCCCAGAGTGGAACCGGCGTCACAGAAGCCGCATACAACGCAAGTGCCGCCGCTCCCTATCTCCACTTTGCGGACGCATGGGCCTTCGTCGCGCCCTTCGGCCTGATGCTCGGGCGCCTCGCCAACTTCATCAACGGCGAGTTGCTGGGGCGCATCGTCGCCAAAGCCGGCGAGGACGCGCCTTGGTGGGCCGTCCGTTATCCACAGGAGATCACCTCGGGCCAGGCAACCAATCTCACGCAGGCCCAGCAAGGCGCGCTCGACACCATCATCGCCAAGTTCCGCACACCCAATGGCGACATGGAGCACGCCGCGAAACGCATGATCGAGGCCATCCAGGATCGGGGATTTCCTGGTCGGCTCGACCTGATCCACGACTTGACGCCCTACATCAACGCGCGGGCGCCCTCGCAACTCGTCCAGGCGATGGCGGAGGGTCCCGTGCTCCTCGTCGCGCTGTGGATCATCTGGGCCAAACCACGCTCACCCGGCATGGTCGCGGCGGCGTTCCTCATCGTCTACGGGATCCTCCGCATCGCCACCGAGTTCGTTCGCCTTCCAGACCCCGGCGTCGCGGGCCTCATGGGACTGAGCCGCGGTCAGGCGCTGAGCGTCGCCATGATCGTCGTCGGCATCGCGTTCGCGACCCTCGCGGTCCGACTCGCTAAGGTCGGACGGGTCACGCCATTGAAACTCGGCGGCTGGTTGCACCCCGCCCTGCCCGCAGGGGCGTCGTCTCGCGCGGAATCGCCGACGTAACTCGTCCCGAAACTCGCCCTGGACTCTCGTACAAGGCCATCGCACCACGCCCCCAGCCACTACGATGGACCGGAGCCGGCCATGCGGTCCGGCGAAGGAATCGCACACTCCATGAACGTGCTCGTCACAGGTGGCGCCGGCTACATAGGTTCGCACGCGACCGCGCGCCTCCTGCGCGATGGGCACCACATTCTCATCATCGATAATCTCCACCAGGGGCATACCAAAGCGGTCGACGTGCTCCGCTCGCTCGCGCCCGAGCGAGTCTCCTTCGTGCGAGCCGACATCAACCAGACCGACACGATCTCCTGCGCCATGCGCGATTCGGGCATCGACGCCGTCATGCACTTCGGCGCCCTCGCCCTCGTCGGCGAGTCCGTCGAACACCCGCTCGACTATTACAAGGCCAACGTCTCCGGGACGGCCTCGCTCCTCGCCGCGTGCGAGAGCGTCGGCGTCGCACGCTTCGTCTTCTCGTCGAGTTGCTCGGTCTATGGGCAACCCCCCGAGTCGATGATCCCCGTCCCCGAGACCTGCCCCTTCGCCCCCATGAGTCCCTATGCGCGGACCAAGCACATGGGCGAGCAGTTGCTCGCCGACTTCGCCGCCGCCCGCCGACGCGCCGGCCACGAGTTCGCCTTCGTCGCCCTGCGTTACTTCAACGTCTGTGGCTGCGACCCCGAGGGGCGACTCGGCGAGGACCACACCCCCGAGACGCACCTCGTCCCCAACGTCATCAATGCCGCCCTCGGCCGCACGCCCCACGTCGCGATCTTCGGCACCGACTATCCCACGCCCGATGGCACCTGCATCCGCGACTACGTCCACGTGAGCGATCTCGCCGACGCCCACGCCCGCGCGCTCAACGTCCTCACGCCGACGACGAGCGACGCCTTCAACGTCGGCATCGGCAAAGGCTCCTCGGTGCGCGAGATCATCGACGCCGTTCGCGAGGTCTCCGGGAAGGATTTCAAGGTCATCGAGCACCCGCGCCGCCCCGGCGATCCACCAAAGCTCTGGGCCGATCCGACCAAGATCACGAGCGTGCTCGGCTGGAAAGCCCAACACACCGAACTCCGCGAGACCATCGCCACCGCCTTCCGCTGGTTCGAGAAGCACCCCAAGGGATACGCGTCATGAGCCTCCAATCCCGGTTCTCTCTCTCGCTCATCGCCCTCCTCGCCTCGACTCATGTCCTCGCGTCTGCGTCTGCCCAGCCCGAGCCCACGACCTCTGACTCGCCACACCCATCGATCGTCGCCGACGGCTCAAAGTCCCAACCCAACTCCGACGAATCGACTCGCCCGTATCGCGAGATCGACGCCTCGCTCCCCGCGCTCGCGCCCGTCTGGCCCGATCGATTGCCATCGCCCATAGGCTCCGACTCACCGCGTGGCGTGATTGTCGATCTCGACCTCAAGGGCGGCACGTGGAGCCTGGGCCGAATCCCTGCGGGCCGCGACGTCAGGCCACCGGAAGATCCCGTGCTCGCCGCCGCGAAGTCGATCTCCGGCACGCAGCGCCTCTCGTGGGAAGGCCCAAACTCCCTCATCGCCACCTTCACCGAGCCAGGCCCGCTCCAAAGGAACAAACTCAAACCCGCGATGGGATTCGTCTTCATCTCCGCCACCGAGCATCGCATTGTCGATGACGAGGGACACGTCGCCGTTCCACACGTCCCCTCGGCTTCCGCCTCGCGCACATGGTTCGTCCTCCACACGCCAGAGCACCCCCGCGCTGTCGTGCTCCTCATGCCCGGCATGCTCGGCACCCCCGAGGGCATGCTCGAACTCATGGCCAAACGCCTCATGGCGCGCGACATCGCCGTCCTCCGCATGATCGCCCAGCCCTCGCGATTCACGCAGCACGCCGAGTTCATCGTCCCCGATCGCGAGAGCATCCCCTCCCTCGCCGGACACATCGCAGAGGTCTTCGGCGATCGCACCGCCGAGTGCGCCTACGCCGCCCAGGCCGCCTTCGAGCATGTCTTCAAGGCGCACCCCGAACTCGCGAGCGTCCCGCGCGTCGCCATCGGCTACAGCGCCGGCGCCATGACCCTGCCCACCGTCCTCGCCCTCGAGCCCGACAAGTACGCCGCAGGCGTCATCGTCGGCGGCGGGTGCCACTACTGGCTCATCAGCGAACTCAGCAACTACGCCACCATGATCGACGCGATCGTTACCAACTGGGGCGCCACGCCACCAACCGCCGATCTCCGCTCCGATCTCGCCGAGGCCTACCTCGCCCACGCGCCCCTCGACTCCTTCCACACCGCGACGATCCTCAAGGGCACGCCGATGCTGATGTACCAGGCGAAGGCTGATCTCGCCGTCCCCACCGAACTCGGCGATGTGCTCTGGGATCGCCTGGGCAAACCCGAGCGATGGCTTCGCGACGGCGGACACGAGTCGCTCTTCTTCCAGCACCTCCCCAAAGACCTCGACGCGATCGTCACCTGGATCGAGTCGAACGCGAAACTCAAGGAACTCCCCGCCGAGCCAAAGGAATCGAGCCACCCGTGATCGCCGTCGTCAGCCCCTATCACGTCACGACCCGCGAGCCGCCCGCGATGGCCTCCCTCCTCCTCGCCGACGAGGTCGTCACGCTCCTCCCGGTGCCCGCGGGCGCGCGAGACGCCCTCCAGGCCCAGACCTCCGCCGGCGCGAGCCACTCATACCTCGAGATGATGCGGACCTGGGCCTGGGCCGCACCGCTCTGGAAGGCAGGGGTCATCTCGGGCGATCTCGACGCGGACTCTCCACTCACCGACGTGCGTGAGATCACGCGTCGCCTCGCCGACGATCCCGAGTGCTCGCCCCTCCACTCGATCCTCCGCCCCGAACTCTTCGAGCACGAGGCCGCGTATCTCGCCGCCCTCGGCGCCGACATCCTGAAGAGTGGCCCGGACCCCGCGATCAACGTCCCCATCGCCGCGGGCCTCGACCGCTTCGCCATCCGCCACCAACTGCTCGTCGCCCGATCGACGCCCACGTCCTACGTCCAGCACGCCGAGCAGAAACTCGCGAGACCTCTCGCCTCCATCGCCATTCCCGTACTCATCCAGGCGTCCGCGGAGCGTCTGATGCTCGCACGCGAGGTTCTCGAAGACGCCCTAGAGCCGCTGCGCCATGAACTCGCAAGCCTTGCCGAGACCTCGCGCGAGAGCAACACCTCACTTTCCTCCGCCGCCGAGGCCTACGCCCGCTCCTTCGCCGACCTTCGTCCAGAGTTTCTCGACGACTCGCGCGAAGACGACGTGCGTCCCGTCGAGTGCACCGTCGTCCTCACCTTCGAGGCCCTGCCCTTCGACGCGGTCGTCCGTTCCAGCCTCGCGGCCATGCGACACCTCGTCGGCGCCCGCTCGGGACCGTCGCCCGGCGTCATCGATCCGTCGCCCGAGTCCGTCGCCCTCGCCCCCGCCTTGCCGGGCGACTCGGGCGAGGTCATCGCCATGGTGGTCAAACCACTCGGCACACCTGTGCCCCGCCCCGCGCGCCTCCGCTGATTCGCAGTCAATCGTTCAGCACGCCGTGCTCCCGAAGCGCCCGCTCGATCTGCGGCGCGGTCTCGCGTTCGTGATCGACGAGCACGCCGCGCCATCCCAGCCTCGCCGCCGCCTCGATGTTCTCCTGAAGATCATCAAAGAACAGGATCGACGGGCCCCGAAATCCCGTCGCCCGCTCGAAGGCCTCATAGATCTCCACCCCGGGCTTGGCATGCCCCAGAAGATGGCTCGCGTGCCGATGCGTCAGGAGCGCGGGCGTCGGAAAATCCGCTGGCTTTCCCTTCTCCGGAAACTGCCGCCGCCAGTGCGACGCGTTCGTGTTCGAGAGCATCCCCGTCGCCACGCGGCCCTCGCGCGCCACCCGTCCGACCACCTCGCCAACACCCTCATACTCATCGATCAGCCACGCGTCGTGGATCCGTTGGAGTTCCTCGATCGAGTACAACCCCTCGACTGCCTCGTGCAGTTTCGAAAAGAACTCGTCGCACGACACCCGACCAGTCTGGTACGCGTGCGCCAAGGGTTTCCGCCGCGCGCTCCACTCGGCCGTCGCCGAAGCCCCGCGCGTCCCAAGCCCCGCAGCCCGGCACCCCTCCTCCCAACTCCGCCAATGCCGAAGCAGCACACCACCCCAGTCAAAGCACACCATCTCGATCGACATGAAGACCTCCAGGTGCCGCCGCGTCTTGGGTGGTACCACTCTCCAGAGTGGTGTCCTATGCCTTAGGTGGCACCGCTCCCCAGAGCGGTGTCCTACTCCCCCTCCACCTCACCTGTATCCCAACTCCCCTCACCAACCTCCACCTTCATGATCTCCTCCAGCACCTCCGTCGCGTACGCCCCGCGTGCCAACTCAAACGCCACACGCACATACGCCCCGTGCTCGTCCACGCCGCCCTCTACCTCGGGCATCACCACCGCCACACGCAAAGGCCGACGCACCCCGGGCATCAACTCCGCGATCCCCGAGCGCTCGCCACCAAGATCATCCAGCGTCAATCCCTCGGCCTCGAGCGCCCGAATCTCCATCGCGTCCACCCGATCTCCCGCACGCATCATCCTCGGACCCCACATCGGCCCACTCGGGCTGATCTCCATCCGCGCCACTCGCTCCTTCGTCGCCGCGTCCGCCGCGAGCGACTCATCGACGCCAAAGACCGCGCCGCTGTCGTGCTTGAACGCCAGGTCGCCCGCCACCATCGTCGCCAATGTCCCCTCACGAAGCCGCGTCTCCAGCACGCGATTGAACACCGCTCCCTGCACCGCCGACAGATACATCGCCCGCGTGTCGCGATCGATCGCCCGCAGCGCCCGTGTGCCATCCTTTCCGCGAGCCATCTCGCGCAGCACCCGCCGTTCCGCCCGAGCCCACTCGGGCATGGCCGCGAGCGCACCCTCCATATCACCCTTTCCAAACCGCTCGCAGGCCGCCGAAAACCCGGGACCGCCCCGGGTCGCTTCCCCACCCGCGCCCACACCCATCATCTCGCGCACGAACCCCTCGCCATCACCCTTGAGCAGCAATCGCCCCAGCACGTGGTTGTTCCCGCGCACGCCGAATCGCTGCGTCCCGAATCGATTCGGCACGCCCACACGTTCCAAGATGTCCAGCACCCGTTTCGCCGAAAGCACCGATCGCACCTCGACCTCCCGGATGCGGATCGAGAACCGATTGCCCCGAAGGTGCCCGGGCCGAATCTTGTTCGTGTGCCGATCAACCCACAAGACGCCCACACGCTCGTCACGAATCATCCCGAAGCGCTCACTCACATCCCCATGAAATCCAGGCAGATGCACGCTCATCACCTGCCGAGTGACAGCCCGCGCATCCTTAAGCCCCGCGTACCCCACCGCCCCGCGCGAAACACCAAAGTGCTCCGCCAGAATCCGCACAGCATCGAGCGTCGTGACGCCACGCTTCTGCACAAACAAGTAGACATGCTCGCCGCTCCCGCACGCCTCATACGCCGGGATCTCCTCAACGAGAAAGTCCTCCGGGCGCTGCTTGATCCGCCCGCCCGTGCCCTCGATGGTCCCGGTCAGATACACCCGCCGATGCTCGCTCACGGCTCCTCCGTCAGCGCCTCGTCCAGCACGTGCTCGGCGACATAGATCGGCACGCCCCCCGCAATCCCCAACGCGATCGCATCGCTCGGCCTCGAATCAATGTGCACCATCTCACCCTCAGAGTTCTTCACATCCAGCGTCGCGAAGAACGTCTGGTCCGACAGATCCGTGATCGAGATCGACTCCAGTGTCCCGCCCATCGTCGTGATCACGCTCGCGAGGAGATCGTGCGTCTGCGGCCGCTTCACGCTGATCCCCTTCAGACGCCGCTCGATCGCCTGCGCCTCGGGAAGACCGATCACGATCGGAAATGTGCGAAGCCCGGCCTCGCCCTTCCCGTCGCTCGAGCCGTTCTCCCCGGCCTCACCAACCTCGCGCAACTCGATCACCTGGAGATCGGTCATCTCGCGAATCAGGATCCTGGATAACTCCATACGTACGGGCATGAAGAATGGTAAGCCCGCTCCTAGGCCCCACGCCCGTCTTCGTCGTGTCCCATCTCGCCACGCCGACGCAAAGCCCGCGTCTCGTTCTCGTCGGACTCTACATCCTCAATCACGCCACGCGTCTCGACGCGAGTCCCCAGTGCCGCGACCAAGCCCGCCGGCACGCCGATATCCGCCACGACCACTTCGCCCACACACCGCTGCGCCTCGAGCGACACAAATCCCGCTTTGAGCCCCGCAAACGTCACCGTCACATCCGCCACGATGCATTCGCCCAGTTCCCGTCCCGTGTCAGCGTCCATCCCGCTGGGCACATCAACCGCCACGACGAACCCCCGCTCACCGACACCACGTTTCCACGCATTGATCGCCGCAATCGCCGCCGCCGCTTCGCCGACCACCTCTCGATCCAGTCCCGTCCCGAAGATCGCATCGACGACGACATGGGGCCGATGCCCCGCGCACGCGCGCGCGACCACGTCCCCGCTTCCCTCGAGAATCTCGATCCCCATCGCGCGCGCAATCGCAAGATTCGTGCGCGCATCTCCAACAACCCGCGTCACCTTGCCCACCAGGACGCACACAACCGTCGCCCCGGCGTTCGACAGGTGCCGCGCCGCCGCAAAGCCGTCCCCGCCGTTGTTCCCCGTCCCGCACACCACCACCACCCTCGGCTCGGCGACCTGCTCGACCATCTCCAGCACCACGTCCGCCACGTGCCGCGACGCGTTCTCCATGAGCACGATCGTCGGCATGCCGAACTCCGACACCGCGCGCTCGTCGATAGCCCGTGCCTGCGCGCGCGTCAGCAGAAACAGGTCCGCGGGCGGATCATCCGCGCGAACGATTCCCGCCCGGCTCCTCGCCCGCACACTCCCTCGTGCCGCCCGATCTCGTGGATCCATCCCGAGTCTCCCTGTCGTCTGAGCTCGATGCGATGTCGAGTTCGGGTCAGAGAAATGCCCAACTCTGATCAAACACCGACTCCCACCAAGCCGAAGAGCATCCTAGGAAGTGCGTAGAAGCCTACATGCGGCCCTGCACGCGCGAGAAACCCGCTTCCGCGTCCGAACATGCCTCGCGAACCAACCGAGGCCCAATCCGCTACGATTCACAGGGATTCAGCCGTGTCATCCTCGCAGCGATTCATCGCGTGTCTCGTGCTCAGCCTTGCCGCCCATCTCGCGGTTGTGCTGGTGACCGCGCGCGTGCAGCCGTGGAGCGCGTCCACCACGTCCACATCGCTCGCCGACGTGCAGCCCATCGTGATGCTCCAGGAGCCAGACCCGACGCCCCCAAAGACCCTCTTGGGCAGCCCCGACGCGCCCGATTCGCCCAGCAAGACCTGGCTCGGACACGACCAGGGCAACGACACCCCCACGGGCGAACTCTCCACCGTGACGCAGGGTGCGCTCTCGCCCGCCCCAGGCGTCACGCTCGAGTACTCACCCGCGAATCCGCCAAGCCCGGCACTCAATGAGCCGATGACCGACCCCACTACTGAATCCACTCCGCCATCACCCAAAGTTGGTACGCCAACTGCGCTCTCTTCACAGCCAGCAACCCAGGCTCTACCCGACGGATTCGCGCTCCTGAAGTTCCTGACCTCCATCAAGCCCAGCGAGACCAACTCACCCACACGAGCACCACTCGTTGATGGTCCACAGCCCGACGCACCGTCCGCGACAACACCCACCAAGCCGTCGCTCCAGGTCGGCCAACCCTCGCCACCACAGTCAAAGAACAAGCCGCGTCCGGAGATGACACCCAACCAACTCCCGGGCCAGCCCTCGGAGTCCTCGTCCACGCCCTCGACCGACCAGCCGATCCCCGTGCGGCCCGATGGCAGGCCCCTCAGCGCCAAGGGCCTCCGCATCATCACCGTCCAGCCGCGCGTCACCACGCTGATGCGCGCCACCATGCCGATTCGCAACCCGCTCGTGCGAGTCCGCTTCGGGCCCGATGGCAAGGTCCGCGAGGCCGACTTCGTCCCGGGGCGCGACGTCGGCATCCACGCCTGGAACGAGTCGATCCTCGACGCGGTCTATCGCTGGCGCGCCCAGGGCAAGGAACTCGACGAGATTCCCACAGGCGATCCGCGAGCCGGCATCTCCGTCGATTTCCTCTTCATCCTCACGAGGGGCGACTGAGCATGACCCGCGTCGTCGTGCCCGACACCAACATAGGCGTGCTGGTTGGCGCATCGGCGATCGTGATCGCGACTTCCGCGCTCGCCCAGCCCGGCGTCTCGCGCCCCTTCCAACTTGTGCCCGTGGAGCAGAACACCACCGACGCCTCGCCACTCTTTCAACGTCGTGGTTTCGAGCCGGTCGATCTGCGTCAGCCCATCGACTTCGAGCGCGTCTATCGCGTCACGCCCACGCCCGCCATCGGCATCCAGCCTCTCGAGACCCTCGGCACGCCCGGCGACGGACTCTTCGCCCGCGTCAGCGGCGGCCTCATCATCACCTTCCCCCGCTCGACCTATGAACGCGTGGGAGACTCCACGGTTGCCACGCTCCCGCCCGGCGCGATCTTCCACATCGCCTCTCCCACGCCGTCTCGGGTGGATGCCGTGAACGTCCCGACCGTTGCCCCGGATCCGTTCACGCCCTCGCCCGAACTTCCGCTTGCGCCCTCGGCCAATCGCCGCCTCGCACTCGCGCGATCGCCCGTGCCAACAACCCGACTCGTCGATCACGCCCCCGAGGCCGAGACATCCGCACGCGAGAATCTCTGGTCGAACGACACCTACCGCGCCGCTCGAATCTCCTCACTCATCGCCCTCGCCACGCAGAATCCGTAACAACATCAGGCGATCAACTCGTCGAACGACACAGCCCTTCACATGCTCGTGGGGCAGGCGGCCCGCCTGCCTCTACCGCTTCAACATATCTCCAAGAGAATGAATCGCGAAACTCACCGCACGCCCGAGAGCCTCGGCACAACCTCATCAGCCTGCGGGAACTTCGGGGTCTTGCCTGGTGCCGTCCGTGTCAGGCTCGCCGCCACGCTTGCCGCCGCCGTCGCTGATTCCACAAGCCGCCATTCCTCGGCCTGCTGCCCGCGTGCCGCATGCACCTGGGCCCAGCCACCCGCGATCGCACCAGCGAACGCGTCCTCCGCCGCCGATCCATCCCATGAGCCTGTGTCGAGCGCCGGGATTCGCTTGGGCCTCCCGCGATGCGACATCACCGAGCCGTTGGGCCCCATCGTGAGGATCGCGGTCGTCGGTCCAAGTTCCGGCAGGCGCATCGCCAGACGTGCCGCGTCCGCGACGCCCTCCATGCGGAGCAGTTGCGTCGCCTCGGTGCGGTTGACCAGGAGCACGTCGGTCTGCTTCAGGAGCGAGGCTGGAACGTCGCGCGCGGGCGAAGCATGAACAACCACGCCACGCCCCGACGCGCGGGCCAACGCCGCCGCAACGCTCGCCACCGCGGCCGGAATCTCCAGTTGGATGAGCACGACCTCGGCCGAGTCGATCGTCGCTGCTGCATGGCGGGCATCCTCCGCGGTCAGCGTCCCGCTCGCGCCCGCCCAGACCATTCGGACGTGATCGCCAAACTGCGCGCCCGCCTGGTCCACCGTCCCGACGACGCAGCGACCCGTGGGCGTCCCGGGGATCACACGCACGTGCGTGGTATCAACACCGGCCTGCTCGAGCGTCGCGAGGATCGCCTTGCCCGCGGCATCATCACCGACTGCAGAAACCAGCGCAACCTGCGCCCCGAGCCGGGCGGCTGCGAGCGCCTGCTTGACGCCTCGCCCCCCCGGAGCCGATGCGCCGGCACTCCCGACCATCGTCTCGTTCGCGATCGGCAGGTGCGAGCCGCGAAGGACCCACTCGGAGCAAGCGGCTCCCACCACGCAGACGCGCGGCTTCGGCGCCGCCCGCGGCGCAAAGTCAGGAAACCCGCGCTCGCCCACGCCACTCGCCACCCGTCACACCTCCAACCCGCCCCCCGCTCATCTCATTCGATGACCCCGCGACCTGATGCCTGATGCCCGATCCCAGATGCCTATTTGATTTCCAGAATCTCAAACTTCTTCACGCCCCGCGGCGCGTTCACGCGGATCACGTCCCCCACGCGCGCCTTCATCATCGCCTCGCCCATCGGGCTGGTCGCCGTCACCTCGACGTAGTCCGCCGGCGGCATCGGGGCCGACTCGCCCACGAGTTTGTACCAATCCTCGTCGTCGTCTCCCAAATCCTTCATGCGCACCGTGGTCCCGATGAAGACAACCCCGGCCGCGGCCTTCGAGTGCTCCTCGCTCACCACGCGCACCTGAGCTAGACGGTCCTGCAGGCGCCGGATCTCCGACTCTTCCAGGCCCTGCTGATCGCGGGCGGCGTGATAGTCGGCGTTCTCCTTCAGGTCGCCCATGGCCCGAGCCTCGGCGATGCGCTGCGAGAGCACCGGGCGATTCTCGATCAACGCCGCGAGACGCCCTTCCAACTGCTCTTTCTCGGCCTGCGTCAATAACTCCATCGCGACCCGTCCTCACTCGTGTGGATACCCACTGGGCAAAAACCAAGCCTCCGCGGGAAGGGCCGCACGAGCGACCGCCGCGAAGGCGCCTGAAACACTCGGTTCCAGCGGTCAATCTAGGCGCGCCGCGTCACGCTCGCCACCGACCCACCCTCCCACGATCCAAACGATCACCCCCAGCGCCAGGACCCACACCACGCTCTGCCAATGCTCGGGCCCGACCCACGCCGTCTGCCCCGAGAGCGGCCGCTCGCTCCCCGCGTCGAAGATCCCGGTGATCGGCGAGTACATCAGCCATGATTGCTCGCCCAGCGCCGCCGCAACGCCGGACATGCCGAGAACCATCGCGAGGATGAGCACCATCCACAAGGCACGCGACGCGCGCGCGTTCGAGCGCATCGCGCCCCACAGCACGCCGCCGATCAGGAACGCCCATGCCGCCAGCGACGCCGCGAGCACCGCGCCAACCTCCGTTGGCCATGCCGCCAGCCACGGTGCCGTCTGGGGCCAGATCACCGCCTGCGTCGAGACGATCACGATGAAGACGTCCGCCAGGCACGCGCGCGCGACGCGCGTCGGCCACTCCTGGCTGAGCCTGACCAGGGGCCAGACGATCCCGATAGCCACGCCCGTAGCCGAGATCATCAGCCGCGCGCTCGCTCGGTAGACCTCCGGGCTCATCCACCCGAGAAGCCCGACCGCGCCGATCGTGGTCATCGTGATCAGTAGGAGATACACGATCCAGAGCGCGGCGAACGTCCGCGGCTCGCCGCGGCGGTGGGCGAAGCGATCGGGGGGGCGTGACGACATGATGAACTATTGCGCGCGCGTCGAGCGCGGCTGGGCGTTGTTCACGGGCCCGGGCGTCTGCGTGCGGGCGAGTTCCGCGCTCGCCGAGCGGTCATAGAGGATGTAGTTGGAGTTGGCGTAGACGAGCGGGTAGCCGCCGTCGATCCGACCCAGATCCTGGAAGAGCGAGGCGAGGTTGCGGAGTTTGTCGCGGGTGGGCGCGTCGCCGAACTTGGGGGCGTCCACGGGCCCGCCCCAGACGATCCGCGTGTCGAACGTGGTCACGATGGTGAGCGTGCCCTGCGAGGCGAAGTCGGCGAGATCGACGCCGGCGACCTGGGTGAACCAGGGCTGGCGCGAGAGGAGCGCGAGCAGGTCGATCCCGGCATCGATGTCGTTCCCGGTCCAGGGCGTCGCGAAATCAATCGGAGGCGGTGACGACGGGTTCTCGAGCGTGCGCGGGTGCGGGCCACCGGGGGGATAGAGCGCCGGCATCAGGTGCCCCGTGGCGCTGAGCCAGCACTCGCGCTCGCCTTGTTTGACCAGGGCCATCGGCGTGCGCCAGGTCCCGGTGATTCGCAACGCGTTCCCGGCGGAGCGCTCAACGGTCGGTGAGCCCTCGAACCACCCCTCGATCTCCAGCCACGAGCGGATGGCGTCGAGCGAGACGGGCGAGAGCGGATCGGGTTTGGCGTGGGCGATCTCGGCGGCTTTGGCCATCATCTGGCGCTGGGTGTCCGCAGGCATCCACGTCTTGGATTTATCGGACGTTGATGCCGCCGGCCAGACAAACTCGACAGTCAGCGGCGTTCGCGAGACCAACGCCACAGCCCGGGCGTGCAAGCGATTG
The DNA here is from genome assembly GCA_016699835.1 of Phycisphaerales bacterium. Taxonomy (NCBI): domain Bacteria; kingdom Pseudomonadati; phylum Planctomycetota; class Phycisphaerae; order Phycisphaerales; species Phycisphaerales bacterium. Next base: position 1,385,166 of record CP064987.1, on the reverse strand, counting down.
GAGCCGAGCACCAACACAGCGACCAGGCCCAGAAAGAGGACGACAGCGACCATCGACGCCGACAGACGCACAAAGACCGCCCAATCAAACGGGGCGGCATCAGGCTTGGTCGGCGTGGTGGTCATGGCTTTGGGGTGTCACGAAGGGCGAGCATGATCAATCGGCTGGCGAGTTCCGCAAATATGAGGCCAGGCCCCTCGACAGCGTCCGCGGCGGCCATGGGGAGCAGGGAATGGCTCGTGAAGCCGGGCATCGTGTTGACCTCGAGCAGATTTGGCGCTCCGTCACGTCCGAGAATGTAGTCCACGCGGCAGAGATGGCGTACGTCCAACTCACGGGCGAGTCGGACGGCGTTGCTCTTCAGGAGGTCGGCCAGTCCCGCGGGGAGTTCGGGGCGAACGAGGTACTTGGTGTCGTCGCGGGTGTACTTGGCCTCATAGTCATAGAACGCGACGGCGGGCTTGATCTCGACAATGGGGAGCGCGACACCGTCGAGGATCCCGACGGTCAGTTCGCGGGCGTTCAGGATCGCGGCCTCGATCATGAAGACGCGTGTGGGATGGGCCTTGAGATCCTCGAGCACGCTGGCCCGCGCTTGGGCAAACTCGGCGTGATCCTTGCAGAACCGCACGCCGACGCTCGAGCCCTCGTGGACGGGCTTGACGACGACGGGGAAGGGCAGGGGGCAGCGCTCGTCGCGGGTCGAGAGGATGGCGGCGGGAGCCGTGGGAATGTTCAGTCGCAACGCGGCGAGTTTGGTCGCGATCTTGTCCATCGCGAGGCGGGCGGCGGTGGGGCGGCAACCGACGTACGGCCGGCCATCGGTTTCGAGGAGGTCCTGGAGCGGGCCACCTTCGCCCCATGGGCCGTGGAGGAGGGGGAAGATCACGTCACCGTGGATAGCGCGGAGTTCGTCCCGGGTGAGGCGATCGATGACATGGAACGTGGGCTTGAGGTCGGCGCGATCGGCGAGTGCCGCGGCGACGGCTTTGCCACCGATGAGGCTGACCTCACGCTCGGCGTCGGGGCCGCCGGCGAGAATGGCGACATGGATGGAAGATGTGGACATAGGAGTAGAAGTCGAGGAGGCTTGCATGCGAATGGGTGTTCGGGTGAGGAGTATGTAGAAGAAAGTAGGGGCAGGCGGGTCGCCTGCCCCACGAGATTGGGTAGAGAGTGTCAGAGGTCGTTGGCGATGGCGTCGAGGCCGACGTCGTGGCGGGTCCAGATGACAACCTCGGGCTCGAGGGTGATGCCGAAGCGGTCGTGGACTTTGGCGCGGACCTCGAGCATGAGGCGGGCGACGTCGCGGGCGGCGGCCTTCTTTCTCGAATCCGGTTTGGGCGTCACGATGAAGTTGGCGTGCTGGTGGCTGACCTCGCAGAGGCCCCGCGAGAGTCCCTTGCACCCGGCGTGATCGATGAGCAGCCCAGCGGGAACGCGCGAGCCCCTCTTTGCACCATCGGGTAGTGCGGGTGGGAGCGGCGCGAGGTCGTGGGGCGTGATGGGGTTCTTGAAGCAGCAGCCGGCGGAGTGGGCGGCGAGGGGTTGCGAGGCGCCCTTGGCCTCCATGATGCGCCGGTGCGTCTCGCGGAGTTCGATCGCATCGCCCTCGCCGAAGCGGAACTCGGCGCTGGTGATGAGGAGGTGGTTGAGCCCGCTGTGGCGATACGAGAAGTCGATCTCGCCTCGTTCGAGAGTGATGGTGCGCGCCTCGCGATCGAGGGCGTGGACGCGGGTGAGGCGGTCGGAGATCTGCCCGTACGTGCCGCCGGCGTTCATGACGATGGCGCCGCCGATGCTCGCGGGGATGCCGCCGAGGCCTTCGAGCCCGGCCCAGCCGAGTTTGACGACCTTGGGAATCAGCGTGCGGAGATCCACCCCCGCGCCGACGCGCAGCGTGCGTTCACGCTCGTCGAACTCGGTGGCCTTGAACTCGCCGGCGTTCAGCGAGACGACGAGATCGGAGACGCCGGCGTCATCGACGAGGAGATTCGCGCCCTCGCCAAGGACGCGGAGGTTGGGATCGACCTCGATGCAGGCGCGGAGTTGATCGACAGACTGAGGCGATGCGAAGCGATCGGCCCGGCCCCCGATCCCGAACCAGGTCTCGATCGCGTGATCGCGGGTGATGTCGGGGGCGGAGGAAAGCATGGGGTGGAAAGCAATGGGGAATAGGCAATGGGCAATGGCTGGGTGCGCGGTGTGTTCTAGGCCGTGGGTGTTGTCGCAACGCGGGCACTGGTGGGCTTCCCGGCCTTCATGTAGGCGTGGGCGATCTTGTAGACCGGGCCCGCGCCCATGACGACGAGGAGGTCGCCATCTCGGCAGAGATTGTCGAGTTGCTCAAGGATCGCCTCGAAGGGATGGAGGTGCATGGCTCTCACGCCACGGGCGCGGAGGCGATCGACGAGATCGTTCGAGGTGATCCTCGCCTTCTCCTCCTCGGAGTCGCGGACAAAGTAGATCTGCGGCACGATCACGATGTCGGCCTGCGAGAACGACTGGGCGAACTCGTCGAGGAGGTGCCTCGTCCGGCTGTGCTGATGGGGCTGGAAGACACAGATGAGCCTGCCGCCACGCTGCTCGGGGTGTTCGAACTCGCGGAGGGCGCGGAGCGTGCAGTCGATCTCGGTGGGGTGGTGCCCATAGTCGTCATAGACGCGGACAACGCCCTGCCCCCTCTCCCCCCCGGCGTGGAGCGGGCGCTCGCCGAGGAACTGCGTGCGCCGGTCGATGCCCTTGAAGCGTGAGAGGGATCTCGCAACGACGCCCGGCTCGGCCCCGGCCCAGGTCGCCAGGACCAGAGCGGTGGCGGCGTTCATGGCGTTGTGCACGCCGGGGAGCGCGAGCGTCCACGTTGCGAGTTCGCGATGATCGTGGGTTATCGTCGCGGTGCGGCGATCGGTGTCGACGCGGACGACATAGTCTGCGGCGGGCGAGAAGCCGATCGTCGAGACCTGGCACGAGAGCCCGGCCGTCACCTCGCGGCGGTGGGCGCCCTCGTGGGCGATCAGGAGTCGTCCGCCCTCTTCGGCGGCAGGGATGAGGCGGGCGAACTGGTGGAAGGCCTCGACGACGGCGTCGAGTGTGCCATAGATATCGAGATGGTCGGCCTCGACGGAACTGATGGAGGCGAGCGTGGGGCGGTGGTTGTGGAAGGAGCGGTTGAACTCGCACGACTCGGCGAGGAGAAGGCCCGGCTTGCGGGCGAGGAGGCCGCGGGGAATCGCGGTAGCGCCGAGTCGGAAGCCGGTGGGCGTGCCCATCTCATTCCCGTCGTGACCCTCGCGTGGTTCCGCGAGGGCGCCGCGGGCGAGTTGGCACGAGGTCGCGCCGACGATGACGGTGGGGTCCAGGCCGGCGTCGGTGAGGGCGATCCCGAGCATCGCGGTGGTCGTGGACTTGCCGTGCGTCCCTGCGACGCAGATCGCGGTCTGGGCGGCCATGCAGCGCCCGAGGGCCTCGGCATAGGTCATGGTCTCGAGGCCCAGACGCAGGGCCTCGAGGAGTTGCGGATGGTCGGGCTTGATGGCGGCGGAGTGGATGACGAGATCCGAGTCGCCCGGGAGCCACTGGCGGGATTGATCGAAGGTCACGGCGAAGCCGACGGCGAGGAGGGCGTCGGTCGTCTCGCTGGGCGTGGAGTCGGAGCCTTGGACGATCGCCCCGCAGGCCTTGAGCATGCGGGCGAGTCCCGACATCCCGCAGCCGCCGATGCCGAGGAGATAGGCGTTTCTGCCGCGTGGCTCGAAGTGGCGGTCGCTTCCTCGCGTGTGGGGGCGAGGGGTGGCCGTGGGTTTCGTCTCGATGGTGGAGGCGGGGTGGGCGGGACGGGCGGGACGGGGGGGACGGGGGGCGGGCGTGGACATGGGAACAGAGTATCGACCGGGCGAACGGTTTTGGGCGAGGGCTCATGCGACGTCCGGGAATCGGCATTCGTGATTCGTGATTCGGCCTTCGTGGGGGAAAGGAAACGGTGGACGTTCCACCGAATGCCAAACGCCGAATGACTGATGCCCGATCCCTGATGCCCGATCCCTGATGCCCTCCCCCTACCCTCCTCCATGCCAGACTCTCTCGTGACGGGCGCCCGCCCCGACATGCCGTATCGCATCGCGTGCCTGTGCGATCTCCGCGATGAACGGGGGCGGGTCTTGCTGCTCAAGCGCAGCCGGACGCCGAACCAGGGGCTGTGCTCGCCGATCGGCGGGAAACTCGATGTGGCCCACGGCGAGTCGCCCGCCCAGTGCGCCCGCCGCGAGATATTGGAAGAGGCCGGGATCGACGTCCCCCTCGAGCGTCTGCACCTGATCGGCCTGGTCGCCGAGCGCGAGTTCGAGGGGCGTGGCCACTGGCTGATGTTCGTCTACCGCGTGCTCGGGCCCGTGTGGGTCGAGCCCCAAGAGATGCGCGAGGGAACGCTGGCGTGGCACGAGCCTTCGGATTTGGAGCACCTGCCGGTGCCCGAGAGCGACCGCAAGATCATCTGGCCGCTGATGAAGGCCGCCGAGCCGAAGACGAAGGATGGCAAGCCCGGCTTCTTCGCGGTGCACATCGATTGCAGTGGGGGCACGATGAAGTGGAACGTTGAGCAGCAGACGCCGGGAGCGTGAGGAAGCGGGGTCGGGTCACGCCCTGCCCCCCGGCCCAGCCCTCGACCACGTCCAGCCGCCCCACATGATCGATAGAAATCGAATAAACCTGGCCACTTTGGTTGGCATTCTCGAAACCATGGCGCACATTCCCCATGTCGGGGCGATCGGAGGCAGCCAGATGCGAAGCGACCATCGAAATCGGACGGGCCCGTCGGCGAACCGGGCATCGGCATCCTCCAGGGTTCGGGCGACGGTTGGGGGTCTTGGCCTCCTCACGGGCCTTGTGGCCCTCACCAGCCCCTCCATGTCCGCCCTCGCCCAGACGCCCTCATGGCAGTACATCCCGCCGCTCACCGGCGAGACGTACTTCTTCCCGACCGACATGTCGGACTCTGGCATTGTCGTGGGCGGGAGCGGTTCCATTGGGAATCAGCCCAGCGTCCTCCGGCACATCGAGCGGTACGATCCTGCTTCTGGCGCGACACAACCGACGCTCCTCACCATCTTCGGAAGTAACCAAGCCCGCATCTCGGGCGACGGTCAGGTTGTCGGCGGCAACTGGCGCGGCGGTGCTCCGCTTCCTTCTCCTGGTCCAGCTTTGGAGTACTCCAACGGCGATCTTCGTCTGCTTCCCAGCGTCATCATCCAGGGCGAGCGGCGTAACAGCGTCATCGAGCACCTCAGCCACGACGGCACCTCGGCGGCGATGACGTACTACCCATTTCAGAACGGGTCCACAGTCCAGGGCAACGCGGTCTACCGCTGGAGTGTGCACGACGATGTCGCGCAACTCCCGCCCTCGCCGCTCCTGGGGACCACCTACTCGTTTGTGAACGGCATGAGCGATGACGGGCGGTACATCGTCGGACAGATGGCGCCGGACATTTTCACGCCCGACTCCCCCTTCGCCTGGGACACCCAGCAAAGCACGCTTGCGCCATTTCTTGATCTTCAAGGACAACCCATGGGCACTGGTCGAGCTACGGCAGTCAGTGGCGATGGGTCACGGATCTACGGCTGGTACTACGCGGAGAACTCGGTCGTCACGCCGTACATGATTTCAAATGGAATCACAGAGCAACTCACGTTCAGTGGGCCACTTGGAGGATTAGCGCTTTGGCCTATAGACGCCTCGTTCACCGGGGATGTGCTCATTGGTCCCTTCGGTTCGAGCGGCTCCTGGATCTGGACGGAGCAGTCTGGCGCGATGCTCGCCAACGACTACTTCCGCTCCTTCGGCCTCGACTTCCCGGCGACGGCGCGCATCCGCGATCTCATGGTCTCCGGCGACGGCCGGCACTTCGCGGGTTGGATGGAGTCGGGCTCTGCCGGCTTCGTCGTCACCATCCCCGCCCCCGGCGTTTCGGTTTCATTCATTCTTGCCGGAACCCTCGCCAGCACGAGACGCCGCCGAAGGCCGGACGCTCTTCGGGCGTGAGCGGGGGCGAGCCTTTTCTCATCGGCGAGACGCGGGCCCGGGTTGAGCCGGATCGCGGGCGGGGCGGTGGTCGATGGGGCGTGAACGGCGACCAATGTGGCGAGAATCGCCGCTGATGCGGGGACAAAGGCGGTCGATGTCGGCAGAATGATCGCCGATGTGCCGACAATGATGATCATTGTGCCGATATCGATCGTCGTTGTGGGCACAATGAGAGTCATTGTCGCGACAATTATGATAATTGACGCGAGGAAAACTCCCGTTGTGGCCAGGATTGGAGTTTTCCTGGGCAGGAAAACAGTGTTCCTCGCGAGGAAAACGATCTTCGTGGGCAGGATTGGAGTTTTCGTGGGGAGGAAAACTCCCTTCGTGACGAGGAAAATCATTTTCCTGCCGAGGAAAACGCTCGCCGTGCCCGCACGAAGTGCGCTCGCGGGCGGGATGAGTGGTGTCGCGGGTCCGAACACTCGAGAAGAACGAGAATGGGGAATGGGGAGGGGGGCAATGGGCCATGACAGACCAATGGCGGGTGGGCCCGAACCCCAGTTGTCGTACGCTCCTCCATGCCCTTTGGACTCCCTCGCTGGCTGATCACGGTCGTGCTGCTCGTCGGGTCGAACACGTTCATGACCTTCGCGTGGTACTTCCACCTGAAGAAGAAGGACGCCTGGCCTCTCTTCATGGCGATCGGGATCTCGTGGCTGATCGCGCTGCCGGAATATCTGCTGCAGGTCCCGGCGAATCGGATCGGGCACATGAGCGCGACGGGCGGCGGAGAAGGCGGGGGCGGGGGTGGTGGGCTGACGACGCCGCAACTCAAGATCCTCCAGGAATGCATCACGCTCGTGGTCTTCCTCGTCTTCTCCCTCAAGGTCATGGGCGACACATGGCATTGGCGAGACGGCGTGGCAATGGGCCTTGTTCTGCTCGCCGTCGTCGTCGCGATGTGGGGGAGGGTGTGAGGGGGAAGGCGTCAGGCACTAGGCACTAAGCACTAGGCACCAGGCATTGGGCACCAGGCATTGGGCATTGGGCATTGGGCATTCGTGATTCGGCATTTGTGAACGCTGGACGCTGCCTTGTATCCGGCACCAGTCGTCTCAAAGCCGCCGACTCGTGGCACCCGAGTGAATCACCTCGTCACCTCTTCACCTCCCCACCTGCTCACCTCGCCTTTCCCCAGCCCTTCTCCCGCATCACGTTTTCGTGCCGTTCGTATACTTGGGGCAGTCCTCCGAGCACCGATCCATGACGATTCCCCTTTCCCGAGTTCTGGCCCGATTCCTCCTTGCCCTGGCGAGCGTGGCGATGGTGCTGTCGTGGGCGGGCGCGGATGCCGCGGCCTTGCTCGGCGGCGGCGAGCGTGCGGCGATCGCGGCCGATGGGAGCGGAGGGAGTGAGGGGATCAAGGTCATTCCCGCCGAGCGTACGGCGTCGCGTGTCGTGGTCATTCCCATCCGGGGCGAGATCGACGGGCGCGACATCACGCACGGGTCGGTGATGGCGACGAGCGTGCGCCGCCGATTGATGGCCGCGGAGCGCGCGGGGGCGGACGTGGTCGTCTTCGAGCTCGACACGCCGGGCGGGGCGGTGGACGGGGCGCTGCAGATCTGCGAGGCGATCAAGTCGTCGCGCGTGCCCAAGATCTACGCGTGGGTGCACAGCGACGCGTACAGCGCCGGGGCGATCATCGCGCTGGCGTGCGACGAGATCATCGTGAGCGACACGGCATCGTTCGGCGACGCGATGCCCGTGCTCGCCGGCGGGCCCATCGGCATCATGGGGATCAGCGATCCCGAGATCCTGAAGAAGATCCTGCCGCCCCTGCTCGCGGAGGTCGTGGACTCGGTGCGCCGGCACAACGAGCGCGTCGGGGCGTATGAGTGGGACGAACTGCTCGCGCAGGCGATCGTGCTCAAGGACATGCCCCTGTGGCTGGTCGAGAACGTCAAAACCGGCCAGCGGATGTGCATCGATTGGAACGAGTTCCAGATGCTCTTCCCCAAAGAGGCGACGGAGACCGGCGGCGGCGGGGCGACGCGGCTGGTGGGAACGTCGGGAAGCACGGCTGGCGGGGGGTCGAGTGGGGGGGCGGGTGGGGGTGGGGGGGGGTCGAAACTCCGGGCGATGACGGCGGGCGATGTGAACGCACAGTTGCAGATCAACTCCATGCGTCCGACGCTCACCGCCGCGGATCGCGGTGAGTGGACGCTGGTGGAGAAGGTCAAGGACGACTCGAACGCGGCGATGCTCAAGGCCTCGGACGTGGCCCACTATGGCTTCGCCTACAACGACGTCGACGCCAAGACCGGCCGCGTCACGGGCGTGGACTCGGTGGAGGATCTGCGTGACTTCTTCGGCTCGCCCACGGTCCGCGTGCTGGACCAGAGTTGGTCCGAGGGGCTGGTGTGGTTCCTGTCGTTCCTGCCCGTGCGGATCGTGCTGATTCTCGTCTTTCTCGTCGCGCTCTTTGTCGAGATGACGCACCCCGGAGCGACGATCCCCGCGATCATCGCGGTGGTGGCGCTCGTGGGCCTGCTCGGGCCGTCACTCCTCATGGGCATGGCCAACTGGTGGGCGATCGGCTCGATCGTCCTGGGCATCGGGAGCCTGCTCGTCGAGATCTTCGTCCTCCCCGGCTTCGGCGTCGCGGGGATCGCGGGGGTGATCCTGCTCTTTGGCGGATTGGTCGGAGTTGTGACCGGCTCGCGGACGCTCTTCCCCAAGACCGCGTGGGAACGCCACGAGATGGCGATGGGATCGCTCACGGTGATGATCTCGACGATCCTCGCCGGGGCGGCGATCTACTTCCTCGCGAAGCACTTCGGCTCCATCCCCGTGCTCAACAAGTTCGTCCTGAAGGCCCACACGCCCGACGACGACGAGAACGCCGATGTCCTCCGCGCGATGGACGCCGACGAGGGGCCCGTGGTGCGCGTCGGCGCGATCGGCAAGGCCCTCACGCCGATGCGCCCGGCCGGGCGTGTGCAAATCGGGGCCGAGATCATCGACGCCGTCAGCGAACTCGGCTTCATCGAGGCGGGCCAGACGGTGCGTGTCACGAGCGTGACGGCCTTCCGAATCGGCGTCGAGGCCGAGCCGAACGCCTAGAAGGCGAACTCAGAGGTCACAGAGGGGGCACAGAGGAAAACAAAGGGAAGGGATAGGTTGAGGACGCCTCCGTTTCTTCAGCCAACCAACCCAGCCGTCATCGATTCGACAACTCCTCATCCCCAGCGCCCCGTCCTCGTTTCCCAATCCCGACTTTCCTCTGTCTTCCTCTGTTTCCCCTCCGCGTCCTCTGCGTTCGCCTTCCCGGCAATAATCCGTCGATGGACTCACTCCTGACCTGGGGCCTGCTTCTCGTCGCCGCGAGCGTGCTGCTCGTCGTCGCCGAGATCTTCATTCCGAGCATGGGCGCGCTCTCGATCGGGGCCGCCGCCGCCGCGATCGGCGGGATCGTCTGCCTCTTCCGCTATGACGCCGAGGCCGGCACGCAATGGGGCTTCGTCGGCGTCGGGCTGATCCTCCTCCTGATCCCCTCGGCGATCGTCTTCGCCATGAAGTTCTGGCCGCACACCAAACTCGGGCGACGGATCATCGGCACGCCCAGCGATGAGGAACGCGAGCGGCAACTCGAGGCCGAACTCGCCGAGCGCCGCCGGCGCGACGCCCTCGTGGGACAAGAGGCCCGCGTCGTCGTCGATCTCCGCCCCGTCGGCACGGTGGAACTCAACGGCGAGCGATTCGAGGCCGTCTGCGACTCGGGGTTCGTCGATCGCGGCAAGGCCGTCCGCGTCGTCAAGATCGACGGCGGCACGCTCCGCGTCCGCAGCCTCGGCTAACCCCATCGACCATTCGCATGGACGATGGCCAGCCGCTCTCCGTGTGCCGCAACGCCATCGGCTTGGCCCTCCCGGAACGCCCGCCGGAGTTTCTCTATACTCCCCACTCGAGGACCGACACGACCCCACAGCCACCCACGCCCGTGGCCATCGACCACCGACGTTGGACTCTTTGCGGAGGATTCGCATGCACGCCCAGTCGCTTTCAACTCGCCTCTCTGGTTCCCTCCTCCTCGTGGCCCTCGCGGGCGCTCTTCCCGCGGCGAGTGCGCTGGCTCAGGGTGGTGGTGGCGGCGGCGGAGGTGGTGGGGGGAGCGGTATCTCCGACGTCATCGTCTACGTCCTCATCGGTGCCGTCGTCCTCATCTTCCTCATCGTCTTCCTCTTCCTTCTCCAGTTCTTCGGCCTGTGGATCCAGGCGAAGACCTCGGGCGCCGACGTGGGCATCGCCGACATGGTGGGGATGAAGTTCCGCCGCGTCGATCCGCGGACGGTCGTCATCAACCGCATCCGCGCCGTCAAGGCCGGCATGAACATCCCCACGAACCTCATCGAGACGCACTACCTCGCTGGCGGGCGCGTGAACAACGTCATCAGCGCCATGATCGCCGCCCACAGCGCCAAGATCGAGTTGCCGTGGCAGATCGCGACCGCGATCGACCTCGCCGGTCGTGACATCCTCGACGCCGTGCAGACGAGCGTGAACCCCAAGGTCATCGACTGCCCGGCCCACGGCGGCCCGCGCCCCACGATCGACGCCGTCGCCAAGGACGGCATCCAGTTGCGCGCCAAGGCCCGCGTCACCGTGCGGACCAACATCGCCCGCCTCGTCGGCGGCGCCACGGAAGAGACCATCATCGCCCGCGTCGGCCAGGGGATCGTCTCGACGATCGGCTCGGCCAATGAGCACAAACTCGTCCTCGAGAACCCCGACCAGATCAGCCGCAAGGTGATGGACTCGGGGCTCGACGCGGGGACGGCCTTCGAGATCCTCTCCATCGACATCGCCGACATCGACGTCGGCGAGAACATCGGCGCGAAACTCCAGATCGACCAGGCCAACGCCAACAAGCAGATGGCCCAGGCCGAGGCCGAGAAGCGCCGCGCCCTCGCCGTCGCCCAGGAGCAGGAGCACCGCGCCGAGGAGCAGCGCAACCGCGCCATGGTCGTCCTCGCCGAGGCCGACGTCCCCAAGGCCATGGCCGACGCCTTCCGCAGCGGGCGACTGGGCGTCATGGATTATTACAAGATGAAGAACATCCAGGCCGACACGACGATGCGAGAGTCCATCGGCGGCGACGGGGCGAAGTCGTAAGAGAAGGCACGAGGCACGAGGCACTAGGCATTCGGCATTCGTGATTCGTGATTCGGCATTCGTCGAACACGCCGTGGTCGTGGTGGCCCTGCCGTTGTGGACCTGTCTTTGGTGGCCCGCCTCTCCGAGGCGGGTCTTCTTTTTAATGACTGCCCATACCCCATCTCGTGGCACAGGGTGGGAGAGGTATGGGGGTGAGGGCGGTTCGCTCGCCACTCCATTCTTCGACTCCGTCCTGCCCGTCGTCTCCATCACGAATGCCGAATGCCGAATCACGAATGCCGATTCACTGACCCCATCACCCCAACAAATGTCTACCCGCCACCCCAACCCCATTCCCGGCCCAGTAAGGCCGATCGGTCGCCCCATCGCGCACTCCCTGCGCCCAATGAATCATTTTTGGGGTCCCATGAGGCCTTCAAGGGACCCCATGAGGCCTTCAAGGGACCCCGTGAGACTCTCAAGGGACCCCATGAGCCATTCCCGGGACCCCGGATAGACCATTCCTGGCCCCGGATGGTTCTCCCGGGACCCCGGATAGACCATTCCTGGCCCCAGATGGTTCTCCCGGGACCCCGGATAGACCATTCCTGGCCCCGGATGGTTCTCCCGGGACCCCGGATGGACCTTTCCTGGCCCCGGATGGTTCTCCCGGGACCCCGGGAGAGACTCACGGGGCCTCAAGAACAAATCCCGTGGTATCCCGAGATGCTTGTGGTCGGGATGGCGTGGTACGGGTGCTTCGCCAGCCCCATGATGGAGCACGCCGGCATGGGGGTTGGGGGGTGACGCGATGGCTCAGAGCGGCAACGCTTTGGGATATCCGCGATGCCCGGCAAATCGACCAGTCTTTCGTGCGCAACGCGCTTTGCTGGTGCTTGCAAAGATAGTTTCCTCTTTGTAGAATGCTCGAATGGCACCAACAACAAGATCGCTCCCGATCGCTCCCGATCGCTCCCGATCGTGAAGCGAGTTCGCTTGGGTTGAAGCATTTTGTCATTGCAAGCCTTGTCGCGATTTCGATGTCTGGATCATTAATCGAGGCCGAGCCCGTCGGAACCTGTGATCCTGCATCATTCATGCCGACCGAACCTCTGCCGCCAGGATGCGAAGAGTGGCAGCTGCTCCAGTTTACATGGAATGATCGGTACTTGTTGACGGCGTCGTCTGATACCCCGATGCACGATGGATGGGAGACACTCCCATTCTTTGCGTGCGGGTGGTATGGTGAGAATGGAGAGCCGTGCCCGGAAACGCCTCCCCCAACCACAATCACGCACCATTACTCGGACACGCTGGGTTGGGAGACGAAGGAAATCAATACGAGCGAGCATTCGGTTGACATCGCGATCGCCCTCAAGAAGTGGCTGATCGAGAAGATCGGCTACACGTACACGCTCTCCGAGGAGGAGCAGAAATCGCTCACGGGGTCCCACGTTGAAGGAGTGGACATCCAGTTGGTTCGGCAGCCATTCATGTGCCGCACACGATACTACCGACGCAGTTGGATCCGAAGATTGCGGAGAGGTGAGTTTCATCGTGACCACAACTACGCGTGGGCGCCATTCTGTGGCGGCGACAGGGACCTGACACATATTCGATACACAGTCTGTGACGAACTGATGTCGCGGGGGACCGTGATCTGGGACACATATCCGAACTATGAATGGGCACCCGCACAACCGCCTTGTGGTGGAGTGCCAATTCAGAATCCAGATCCGTGGGAAGGTAAGCGAGAAAAGCCGTGCTGTGATAACCTCTGCCAGGATCCGCCCGCGGAGCCTCATCCATGCTGTGGATGCGTCGTCCAGCAATAAACTTACGTGGTATGCGGTCGTCATCTCGGAGGTGCTCAAATGGCTCTCAGGCGTACGATTTATGGTGCTCTCTGTGTTGCGGCAGGTCTCGGGCTCTCCATAGCTGTACCGAGAATGCCGGGCGTGTTGTCGGCGCACCAGAATGATCCGCCGAACACACCGCGGACTGCACGAGATCAAGCGGTGGCAGACGCACGCGTTAGAATGCGCCAACTCTCGGTCATTGGATCGAGAGCCGATTCAGGAGATGCCGACGGTGCGATGTCAGAGTTGAATGCGATCATCTCGAACGCGAGTGATCCATTGTATCGGATCGAGTGCTACAGATTGCGTTCAAAAATCCACAGGTCTCAGCACAATCTGGCCGCCGCGCGAGAATCCCTGGATGCGGCGTCATCGTGTATCCAGCGCAATGGGCAACTTGGCGGGCTCGAGTCGCACCTCGACGCGACGCTCGCGATGGACCGTGCCGACCTTGAAGCATTCTCTGCCGGGAACAGTGACGCCGCGATCACGCTGTATGACTCGGTTGTTTCAAATCGCCAAAGTGCCTCAAGGAATGATGTTCGCTACGCCATGCAGAATGCGGCGATCCTCTGCTCAGACGGGCCAAGAAAGCCGGAAGCGGTTCGTCGTGTGGACGCGATCCTCCGCGACGCCAGCGTGATGAGTGAGATGCCCGAATCGCACGTCATCGGGCTGCGATTCTCGCAGGCATCCTGGATCCAATCGATGGGTGATTTGCATTCAGCGACTGAGAAGTATCTTGCGCTCTGGCAGGACTATCCCAACAGCACAAATGCTCAGGTCATCCACTCGGCGGTGATTGTCGCATCACTCCGTCCCGTGGGTGTCGCGTGTGCTGACAGACTCACACTCGCGAGTCTGGCGCACGCACGAATGGAGGCGGCAAGGCAGTCAAATGGCGAACTCCCGATGGAGTACAGGGACATCGAGTACCAGATTGCGATCGTCGTTGTCGATTCACAGGAGTGCGCTGGTCTTGATCCCACATTGTTGCTGTGGGCGCAACGTATTCGCAATGCGCGATGATTCCAGTTGTCTAAACAGTCGTGGTATGCCGTCGACGCACGGTTCACAGTGCGACACCGTCGCAATGTTCGTCAAAGCGTGATGGAATGGGGCGTGGTGTTGTGACATCAAGCACTGTTGCCGGTTCGGAGACGCGCCCTACCCGCCCACCCCCCGCACCACAAACCCCGGCAGCGAGCCGAACGTGCCGGCCTGCGACTCGGGCGTGACGGTCGGCTCGTGGCCGGGCTCGGCCTTCCGCACGAGCAGCGTGGAGACGCGGAAGAGTTCCGGGCGGTCGGGTTGTGGAGCGGAACTGGAGAACGGCGGGCATGGCCCGTCGCCCGCGTCCTGGTACAGGGCGCATCGCGCCTCGCCGCGATCGTCGAAGGCCGCGGCGAGGGTGATGGTATCGGGAACCGGCGTCGTGATGAACTGGGTCACGGGCCCGAGCGGGATCGCCCGGCCCTTCCTCACAAAGAGCCTCGGCAGGCGCGGCAGGAGCGCGGCATCTTCGGGCGCGAGCGCGGAGACATCCAGCGGCTCGAAGGGAATCCAATGTCCGGGAATCTGCGTGTGTGGCGACGGGCCGGGTTGGGGGGGGTGGGCGGGCGCGGCACGATTGAAGACCACAGGCGACGGCACGCCCGGGATCGAGGCGCAAGACGCGGCGGAATCCGGATGACTCGGCGTGCCCGTCACGGCGGGACTCGCGAGAGCGACAGCGTTCGCGGCGGTGTCCCCGCGCGGCGCGAGGTCGCACACGACGAGGATGTCGGGCCCGAGCAGGAACGCCGAGTCGAGGGCGCGCAGGCGCGGGTTCTTCGGATCATCGAAGAAGACCGGCCGCACGATCGGCGTCCCCTTCGTCGCGGCGATGTGGAAGAGGGAATAGAGGTAGGGAATAAGCCGCATCCGCCGCTCGAGCGCGAGCCGGCAGATCCGCTCGCACGTCTCGCCGAACGACCACGGCTCGTGCGGCACCGACTCCTTGATCGAGTGCCCGCGCGCGAAGGGCAGGAGCGCCCCCACGCCCATCCACGTCGCGAAGAGGTCGGCGTCGGCGTTGCCCACGAACCCGCCGATGTCGGGGCCGCAGAACGGCTGCCCGCTCAATGAAAGATTGAGCGCCATGGGGATCGACCATCGGAGGTGGCGCCAGTCGCTGCGGTTGTCGCCGGTCCAGCACGCGGCGTATCGCTGCCCGCCGAGGAAGTTGGCGCGGGTGAGCACGAACGGGCGCTTCCCCGGGCGGAGGCGCTCGATGCCGGTGCGGGTGGCGCGGACCATCTGCATGCCATAGATGTTGTGGTACCGCGCGTGGTCGCCCGGACCGCCGAGGTCGTCGTCGGCCTGGTGGCGGTTGGTCGCGGGCATGGTCTTCTCGCCGGCGTCAAAGACGGCCGGCTCGTTCATGTCGTTCCACACGCCGTCGACGCCCTTGGCGAGAAAGTCGGAGTACTGCGTCGCCCACCACTCGCGCGTGTCGGCGCGGGTGAAGTCGGGGAAGGCGCAGTCACCCGGCCAGACCTTGCCGTGGTACTCCCCGCCGTGCTCGCTCGTGATGAGCAGCCCGCGCTTCGACGCCTCGGCATACGGCGAATACTCCGGATCGACCTTCAGCCCAGGATCGATCATCCACACGGCTTTGAAGCCCCGCTCGTGGAGCGAGTCGTTGAAGGCCTTGGGGTTGGGGAAGGCCTTGTCGTCGAAGGTGAAGCAGCGGAACCCGCGCATGTAGTCGATGTCGAGCCAGAGGCAGTCGCAGGGGATCTTGCGATCGCGGAAGCCCCTGGCGATGGACTCGGCACGCTCGGCCGATTCGTACGACCAGCGGCACTGGTGGTACCCCAGCGCCCACGCGGGAGGCATGGGCATCAGGCCCGTCAGCCGCGCGAGTTCCTCGACGACCTCCTGCGGATGGTCGCGCTCGATCACCAGGCACGCCGGCGCCGGGCCCATCGTCGCAAAGAACGCGGCCCGCGGACGACGCAGGTCGATCGCGCACCGATGCGTCGTCTCGACGATGATGCCGACCGATGTGCCGTCGGGCCGAACGCAAAGGACGAACGGATGCGACTGGTAGAGCGACGGGGAGGTGTCGTTGTAATCGAACGCGTCGGTGTTCCACAGCGTCGTGCGCCTGCCGTTGCGAAGAAGCGGCCCCGCCTGTTCCCCCGTGCCATAGAACGACGTCCCGCGCGGCAGGCGGAACTCCACGCCGCTCACCTTGCCCACACGAGCGGCGGTGGGGCGCACACTCCAGCCGACCGGGAGCGGGCCGATCGGCTCGGGCGCTCTCAAATACGCCGGGAAGGGCGCGGGGTCGCGTCCGTCGGCGGGAAAGAACCGTGCAACGCGATCACCGACAAGCACACCGCGTTGATTTCGGCGGGTGCTCGTGGATCTCGGGATGGCAAGATCGCCCGCCCGCGATTGGAGCGCGGGGCGATCGTGGGTGTGCTTCGCGTCGGAGTCGGCATCCAACGTGTCGTCTCCTTCCGCGTGGAGAGATCGATTACTTCGCCTCGCTCAGCCCCAGGTGCTCGAGGAACGCCCGCATGTCGGGCTCGCGACCGAGGAAGTCGCGGACGAGGTCCAGCCCGTCCTTGGTGCCGCCCTGCGAGATGACCTTGCGCCGATAGTCGAGGCCTACCTCGGGGTTGAGCAGGCCCTCCTTCTTGAACCGCGTGAACATATCCGAGGCGTACACCAGCGACCACATGTAGCCGTAGTACCCGGCCTGATACCCCACGAGGTGCCCGAACGACGCCTGGAAGAACGTCTCGGGAACGGGCTTGAACATCGTGGTCTCTTCGAATGTTGTCGCCTGGACCGCGATCGTGTCCACGACGCCGTCCGGCGCCGAGTGGTAGCGCTGGTCGGTGAGTCCATAGAAGACCTGGTTCTGCGCGTCCATGCCGCTCGCGAGTTTCTGGGCGGCGATCATCCCGTCGAGCGTCGCCTTGGGGAGCGGCTCGCCGGTCTTGTAGTGCTTCGCGAAGAGATTGAGGACGTCGGCGTTCCACACCCAGTTCTCGAACATCTGGCTCGGCGCCTCGACAAAGTCACGCTCGACGCTCGTCCCCGAGAATCGCCCGAGGCTCGCCTCCGACACGATCGTGTGCAGGCAGTGCCCGAACTCGTGGAAGAACGTCTCGACCTCGTCGTGGGTCATGAGCGACGGGGCGTCGGCGGTCGGCTTGGTGAAGTTGCACACCAGGGCCGCAAGGGGCTTCTGCTCCGTCCCGTCCATGAAGAACTTGTGCTCGAGCAGGCCCCACTGGGCGGCATGGTTGTACTTGTTCGGACGCGGGTACAGATCGAGATAGAACTCGCCCAGGACCTTGCCCGAGGCGTTGTCGCTGACCTCATACAACTTCACGTCCTCGTGCCAGAGGTGGCGCCCGCGCTGGCTGGCCTCGGCCGTGACGTCGCGATAGGTCAGCCCGTAGATCCGCTGCGTGACCTCGAAGAGCCCCTCGACGACCGATTGCATCGGGAAGTACTGACGCACGACCTCGGGGTCCACGCTGTACTTCTCCTTGAGCAGGCGCGTCTTGTAGAACGAGTAGTCCCATGGTTCGAGCACCGCATCGGCGCTGGCGATGTGCGTCCGCTTGAGATTCTGCATCTCCTCGAAGTCGATCTCGGCCTTCTTGCGGACCAGCGGTGTGAGTTGCGCATAGAACGACGCCACGTTCGACGAGGTCTTCGACATCAGCACCTCGGTCTCAAAGTCCGCGGCGTTCGCGAAGCCAAGCAGCCTCGCCTGCTCGGCGCGCAACTTGAGGATCTGCTCGAGCACACCGACGTTCTTCTCCCCGCCGCGGCGCTTGTACGCGATCCACATCTTCTGACGCGTCGCCTCGACCTCGCACATCTCCTGCACGGGGATGTACTGCGGATACGACATGTTGACCTCGTACATCCCGCGCGCCTGCGGCAGATTCTTGAGGAACTCCTCGGGCATCCCGCTCAACTCACGGGCCGAGAAGAAGAGCGTCGTCGCGTCCTCGCGGATGTTCCGCTCGAACTCGATGCCCAGACGCGTGATCTCCTTCTGGACGTCGGTGAGTCGCGCACGGTCGGCGTCGCTCAGCATCATCCCGTCACGCTTGAAGTCGCGAAGGACGAACTGCAGCAATCGCGCCCGCTCACCGCTCAGCGTCGGGTTCGTGTCCGCGTACGCCTTCACCGCGTTGAACATGTCCTTGCGCTTGCTGAAGGTGATGAGCCAGTTCGCGACGTCCTCGGCGGCCTTCTCGCCCATCTCTCGCTCGGTGGCGTCGGTCGAGACATAGGCCATGAACTGCGCCATGCTCGTCTCGCCGTTGAGCCGAGAGAGCAGGTCGTCGATGGCGCCCAGCGTGTTCTCGAAGGTTCGCTTCTCGTTGGGGATGGCCACGATCGCCGCCGCCGCCGCGTCCGCACGAGTCAACGCCGCCGCCACAGGCGACGCCGACGCCTTCGCCGAATCCGCCGGCGGAGCATCGTCCACCGCCAACGCCCTCACCGGCATCGCCACCAGACCGAACAACACGAGAACACGCAAAGCCTTCATCATGGTACTTCTTCTTTCTCGATCATCCCGGAGCAGGTTCACGCGGGTCGCCACCACCGGCATCCCGCCTCCTTCCAGGGCCAAAACAATAGCAGGGGCGATCCGACGCGATCCCGGAACGTGACGGGGTCGGCAGCCGCTTCACTCCGGACCACGGTCCGACGGTTGGGTGAATGTACGATGCGGCATGCCCCGTGCCACACCACCAAAGCGTTCGATTCGTGCCACGAAACCAAAGCCGAAGAAGTCCACTTCGCCGAAGCCGCCGCCGAAGAAGCGTGTCGTTACGAAATCACGACCGAAGACCACGACCGCTGCAGCGCCAGCGAAACCGCGCACGACGCCCGCGCCCGCTCGTACCGCCAACGTCACCGGCCCCTTCTTTGGCTCGCATCTCTCCATCGCCGGCTCCATGGTCAACGCCCTCCACGACGCCGAGCGACTCGGGCTCGACGGCGTCCAGGTCTTCACCAAGAACCAGCAGCAATGGAAAGCCAAGCCTCTCGATCCGGCCATGGTCGAAGAATGGCGAACCGAGCAGGCGAGACTCGGCTGGAACGAGCGCACCGTCTCCCACGCGTCGTACCTCATCAATCTCGCGAGCGTCTCCGATGAACTCTTCGCCAAGAGCGTGGACCTCATGACCGACGAGATCGAACGCTGCGAGACCCTGGGCATCCCCTTTCTTGTCCACCATCCCGGCTCGAGCGTCGGCTGGACCCGCGAACAAGGCATCGCGCGGATCGCACGCGCCTACGTGGAACTCTTCAAGAGGACTAAGGGCTCTCGCACCGTCTCCTGCCTCGAGGGCACGGTGGGCGCCGGCTCGACGCTGGGTGGGCCGTTCGAGGATCTCCAGGTGTTGCGCGCGCGGATCATCGAGGCGACCGGCGAGGGTTCTCGTGTCGGGTTCTGTCTGGACACCTGCCACATGCACGCCGCCGGGCACGACCTCTCGACGCGCGCGCAGGCCGACGCCGTCCTCGACCGGTTCGACGAACTCTGCGGCCTGGCGCACGTGCGGGTGATGCACCTCAACGACAGCAAGGGTGCCGCGACGAGCAAACTCGATCGCCACGAGCACATCGGGGCAGGGACGATCGGGCAAGGCGGCGGAAGGGGCGGGCTATCCAACTCCGGCTTTGCCGCCGTCGTGAATCGGCCAGAGTTGCGCGGTTGTCCCATGATCATGGAAACGCCCAAGGGCCACGACGCCGACGGGCAGGACCACGACCTGCTCAACGTGGCGCGACTGCGGGGTCTGGTTGGGTGATGCACGGGGTCCGGATAATCGCGTGAATGTCAGGGGATCGCGCGAACCACGGCGGCGATGTGCCGATAGTGAAGAGTCGGCGCATCGTGCGGTCCCATCGATCGTCCCGAACGCCTACCGTTTCTGCCCCAAGAACTTCAATCGCCAACCTTGAGGTCCGATCATGTTCACCGGCCTTGGCCGACACGCTTCCTCTCTCTGCAGGATCACTTCCACGAGGCTCGCGCTGGTGGGAGTGGCGGGCGTGCTGGCGATCGGGGGCTGCCAGGCGTTCGACAAGCCCGACGCCAAGGCGCCCAAGCCAACGATCGCGGATCGCACAGTCTTCGATCCGCGTCCAACCACGGTGAACACCCCTGAGGAGATCAGTTCGGCGCTGATCTCATTGAACAACGGCGAGACGCTCCGATCGCAGGGCCTCGCCAATCAGGCGTTGATTGCCTTCGAGCGCGCCATCGCGGAGAATCCCAAACTCGTCCCGGCGTACATGCAGGCGGGCGATATCTATCGCGAGCGAGGTGACCACAGTTCGGCGCAGCAGCGATATGCCCAGGCCGCCGAGATCGATCCGACCAACTTCAGTGCTCATTACAACAACGGGCTGATGCTGCAACTGCTCGACCGGATCTCCGAGTCGGTGGTGGCGTATATCCGCGCCCTCCGTCTCAGTCCCGACGATTTCAAGGCCAACATGAACCTCGCGACGGCGTACCTGCAACTCAAGGAGCCGGACAAGGCCGTGCCCTACGCCGAGCACGCCGTGGAGATCGACGGGCGCAACGCTCCGGCTCGTGTGAACCTCGGCGTGATCTACTCGCAGTTGGCGCGGTACGACCAGGCGATTCTCGAGTACCAGCAGGCCGCCGAGTTGACCCCGCTCACGCCGACCCTCCTCATGAACATGGCCCAGTCGCTCTCGGGCGCGAAGCGTTACGAGGAGATGGCCAACACGCTCGAGCAACTCATCCGCGAGGAGCCCTCCGCCGGCGCCTACGAGCGGCTCGGCTACGCCCGGTTCAAACTCGGCGAGATGGACGCGGCCGAGACCGCCTTCGGGCAGGCCACCAAGATCGACGAGAACTACACCCCCGCGCTCAACGGGCTTGGCGTGGTCTCGCTCAATCGGTGGATCAAGGGGCAATACGCCGACGACGCGATGTGGCGCAAAGGCACAGATCTGCTCCGAAGGTCGCTCGAGATCGACAGAAACCAGCCGCTCATCGTCGAACTCCTCACGCGCTACCAGCAGCAGTAATCGAAGCGTGTTGGCGAGTTGACGAGACTCTCACGACGTGTGAGTTGGCAGCGGTCGAGGGAGGCACACATGAAAGACGGAACGATTGACCCCTCGCTCCTCGAGGCCTTCCCCACGCCGACGGAGACGCCGTTCGTCGTGGAGCACATCGCCGACGAGTTCACCTCGGTCTGTCCCAAGACGGGCCACCCGGACTTCGGCACGGTGACCGTCCGCTTCGAGCCGCGCCCCGCGTCGAAAGGCGGCGTGTGCGTGGAGCTCAAGAGCCTGAAACTCTACTTCCAGTCATTCCGCAACGCGGGGATCTTCTACGAGGCCGTGACGAACCGCATCCGCGACGACCTCCAGACGCTCATGGGCACGAAGTGGCTCGTCGTGCGCACAGACTGGCGCGGGCGCGGCGGGATCCGGTCGGTGATCCGCGCAACGGCGGGGGATGTGCCGCGCGAGTGGATGTCGTAAGAACACGGGTCGAGGGTCAGGCCGCCTTCGCGACGCGCACGCGATCGATCATCTCGTCCACGATGCGATCGAGCGAGTACTCCTGCTTCCACGCGGGGAAGTGCTTGCGGAACTTCGCCATGTTGGTGTAGTAGCAGATATGGTCGCCCACGCGGTTGGTGGGGTTGTACGTCGTGACGGGGCTCTTGCCCGTGCGATCCGCGATGAGTTCGATGCACTCGATGAGGCTCGCGGCGTTGGCCTTCCCGCCGCCGAGGTTGTAGACCTCGCCCGCACGCGGCTTCTGGGCGAAGGCCCAGAAGGCGGAGACGACATCGTGGCAATGGATCTGGTCGCGGACCTGCTTGCCCTTGTAGCCGAAGATCGTGTAGGGTCGCTCGTCGAGCGCGGTGGCGACGAGGTAGTTCAGAAAGCCGTGGAGTTCGACGCCCGCGTGTTGTGGCCCGGTGAGGCAGCCGCCGCGGAATACGCCGGTCTTCAGCCCGAAATACCGCCCATACTCCTGCGCGAGCAGGTCGCCCGAGGCCTTCGAGACGCCAAAGAGCGAGTGCGTGGATTGGTCGATGGTCAGCGACTCGTCGATCCCCTGCTCGAGCGCGACGTCGGCATAATCGAATCTCGTCTCGAGCTCGTGCATCGGGAGCGCGTTGGGCGCATCGCCATAGACCTTGTTCGTCGAGACCTGGATGAAGACCGCCTCCGGGCGGTGCAGGCGGCAGGACTCGAGGAGATTCAGCGTGCCCAGGGCGTTCACGGCGAAGTCGTCGTACACGCGCGACGCGGCAAGGTCATGGCTGGGCTGGGCCGCGGCATGGATGACGAGATCGATGGATTCGTTGCGGAAGATCCGCTCAACGCCCTCGCGATCCCTGATATCGAGCGGCGAGTGCTTGAAGCGTTTGCACGACGCGACAAGACGCGCGAGGTTGGGCGTGGTATCGCCCTTGGGCCCGAAGAAGTCCCGGCGCATGTTGTTGTCCACGCCGAGAACGTCGAAGCCGAGCGAATCAAAGAACGCGACGGCCTCGGAGCCGATCAGCCCGGATGAACCAGTGACGAGAACTCTCATGCGACGCTCGCTTTCAGAACCTAAGGCGGTGTGTGGATCAGGCCGCGGACGACCACGTGGCGGGCCAAGGGAACTCTCCCCGGTTGGCCAGGCGATCGATCATCCGCGTGTGCACAAAGAACGCATCGATGCTCGCGAGTTCCTGGCTCGGTTTGCGCCAGAAATCGCCGAGTTGCACCAGCACGTGCCCCATCGGGCGGAGCGTGTCAATGAGTTCGGTGAGTAGAGGCGTCGCTGGGCCATATCCGCGCGTCAGCCACGTCTCGAGGTGCAGCACATCCGCCGCCTCGATCGTCTTGGCGCCACCGGTGATCACCTCGCGCTCCCCACCCTGCACGTCGATCTTGATCAACTGGGGCTGTGAGAGACGCTGGTCCGCGAGATAGTCATCCAGTCGCCGGACAGGAACAGTTATCTTCTGATCCTTCGGCACGTTCGAAACGAGCAGCGACGAGCCGACACCCGCCGGCTCGCTCCAGAACTCGGCGTCGCTATTGTCAGCCCCAAGGGCGATGGTGTGCAGCCTGAAGTTTGGATGTGTCCGCAATGCCCACTCGAGGATCCGGTCGTAGTCCTCGCGACGCCCCGCGAGCGGCTCGAAGATCTCATATCGAGCGTCGGGAAAGACGCTGTGGATCGTCGTGGACCACGCGGCGTTCGAGCCGCCGATGTCCAGGATGCATGTGGGTTCGAACCCCATCCCGGCAAACCGGGTGAAGAACTCCTGCTCACAGGCGGCAAAGGTGGTGGTCATGGAACGGGACCTCGTGCTCAGGCGGCCTTGGACACATGGCGAAGAAGCGATGCCTCGTACAACGGAAGAACAGCAATGCCGGCCTCACGCAAGGGTCGGCTCGACTCCCACAACGCCTTCTCGTGGGCGTCGGAGGACAGAATCACGGCGTCGAAGCCAATGGCCAAGGCGTTTTCGATCGTGACGACCGGCTTTCCTTCGATCAGCGTCCCCGCGAGGGCCGGGTTGTCATCGATGACCGCCGTGATCTCGAGGGGCGCATCCACGAGTTTGGGAAGAACGTCGCGCGTGTGACGACCGGCTCCATAGAGCGCCACTCGCGTCCGGCCACGGCTCGCGCAGGCCGACAAAGCGCGCGTGATGCGTGCTCGGGGCGAGAGATCGGGCAAGTCGGGCCGACGCCGCAACGCCTCGAGCACGTCCACCCGCAGCCACAACCCGTCGCCATACGACGTCTGCTCCTCGTTGCCCTTGTGGCACAACTCGTGCATCTGGTAGAGTGTGAAGTTGAGCGAACGCAGGTACGCATCGATGTCGGTGAAGGTCGCGCAGCCCTCGTATTCCGCGGCGAACTGGAACTCGCAGTGCAGACCCTTAAGCCCGTCACCCGTCCGAGTCGTCAGCAGCCCCTCGGCCCCCTTGAGGACCTCAAGGTCGTATCCCTGGGCATCGCACTTGAGAAAGTCGATGTGGTCGATCCCGCGGTCCCGCGCCCAGTCGTCGAGCCGGACGACCTGAACGTCGATCGTCTTCTTGGTGTCGTACCAGTCGCCGTAGAAGCGCTTCCCGAGATCCGACGGATGGAGCACGCTGGAGCACCACGAGTTCCCGGTGACGTGGAACGGGATCGTGCCGCTCTGGCTGCCGCACGCGAGGCGGTGGCGGGCGAGGCCGGGAATCTCGGCGGTGTTCTCCTCGAGTTGAGCGAAGGTCTCGGGCGAGGGCTCAAAGGCGTGGATGTCGGCGTTGGGGAAGAGCCGATGCAGGTGCTGGCTCACGACGCCCACGTGGGCGCCCACATCGATGATCGTCAGGCGATCGTCCGGGCTCAGCACACGGGTCATGGAGACGAACGGGTCATACTCGAAGAGTCGCATGAGGTGGTTATCGGTGCCCGCGAGGGGGGGTCTTGAGGACAGAATCGAGCGTGAGGTCGACGTTTTGCGCGACGTCAAGGATTCCCTCAAGTCGGGACCGTGCGATCCCTTCTGGGGCTCAAGAGGGGGTCCCGACAGGGCCGATAGTCTCGGGGCCACGCTGCCACCAACAAGGGTGCGGAGCGTCACGCACCCACGAGTCCCACCATGCCCAGCAGTTCGCCCGAAGTCTGGTTCGCGATTCCATCCGCTAATCCGGAGAAGTGCCGAAAGGTGCTCCCGAAGTGGCGTGAGATGGGGTACAAGATCGCCGTCCTCCAGAATCACGAGCGAGGCGATATTCCCGCGGACCTCACCGTCTGGTTCGACTCCTACCCGGGCTGGCCCGAGAGTGTGAACATCCTCTGCCAGCAGATCGTGCCCGCGTCCTGCCCGATCGTCGTCTCGGGGGGCGACGACATGCTCCCCGACCCCAACCACACCGCCCAGGAACTCGGGCGCCAGTTCCTTGAGCGCTTCCCCGACACCTTCGGCGTCATGCAGCCCCATGGCGACGAGTTCATGGTCGCCCGCCGATACTGCGGCTCGCCCTTCATCGGGCGCGCGTGGTTCTCGACGATGTACAACGGCAAGGGCGCGATGTACTCCGGCTACCGCCACAACTGGGCCGACAACGAGTTGTACTGGCTCGCCAAAGGCCTGGGCGTGCTCTGGGAGCGCCCCGATCTCTCACACTTCCACGATCACTTCACGCGCCGCGGCGAGGAGAAGCCCGGGTACTGGCAGGAGCAGGTCGAGGCTCGAGATCTCGCCGATTGCCAGATGTACATCAATCGATCATGGAGTCGATTCCCCGGGCACCAGCCGGCCCGCCCGATGCACGACGCCAACGGGCGCCCGAGAGTGTTCGACTCGTCGGTGCTGGCGCAGGGGGCGCTGCATCTGGCCGAGATCCGCATGGCCCAGATGACCTATATCGAGGGGGGGCGCGCCGCCTGGATGCTCGCGATGCGCGGGGCCCTCGACGAGCTTGCCAAACGCGGCGTCGGGCCCATCGCGGTCTATGGCTCCGGAACGCACACCCGTGGCGTCTCGGATGTCCTCGCCGCCTCGCCCGTTCCCATCGACTGCATCATCGACGACAACGAATCGCAACAGGGCCAGAGGCTCTGGAACTGGCCGATTGTCTCTATCGAGGAGGCGATCGAACGCGGCGTGAGGGGCGTCGTCCTCTCTGCGAACATGCACGAGCACTCGATGTGGGACAACGCCACGCCATTCTTTGAGCACAACATCCCGGTCCAGCGCCTCTACCCGGCGTCGCACCAGGAGCGATCGGCGCGGATGGAGACGGCCCTCGAGATGCTCCACCGGCACGGTGTCACACGCCTCGGGATCGCCGGCGTTGAGACGGCCCACCTCGAGCAGACCTCATGGTTCGAGTCCTTCGCCGATCGGTTCGAGTGCGTCATCTCGACCACGCGCGACTCGGGCGCGTCGAGTGTCTTTGGTGCTCGCGCCGTCTCGGTCGAACAGGCCTTGAAGATGGGACTGCACGCGGTGATCGATGCCGACGCTCGGCGTCCCCTGGGCATGCCGGCCGACTATGTCGCGCGGTTCGAGCGATCGGGTGTTCCCGTGCTCTGGATGCACCTGCCCAAGCCCATGGTGCGGATGCCGCGTCACGCCCTCGGAGCCGTGGCGTGACTCGTGGAACGACACGAACAGGGCGATCGGTCCGCCGCACCGAACGCTCTGTGCACGTGATCGGCGACAGCCACGTCTCATTCCTCGCCGGCCTGCCGGGCCTCGTGCCAGAGATGCCCGCGAAGGCCGCGTGCGCGATCCCGGGTGTGTGTGTGCACCGCACCGGTCAGTTTCTCGCGCACAGCCTCGCTACGCCGAGGCATCGCGTGCGCACGATGATCCGCCGGGCGCTCGACTCCGCGGCACCCAACGACCGCGTGCTCATGGTCTTTGGCGAGATCGATTGTCGCCGTCACGTCTCGCCCCAGGCCGAGCAGCAAGGACGATCCATCGAGTTGATCGTGCGAGACCTTGCCGCACGTTACGTCAAGGCCGCGCGATCGATCGTCGGCTCACGCGATCTCGCTTTCCTCGCGATCTACCCGACGCGAACCGAGTTCGTCCCCGACGACTGGGGCGCCCGCGGCACGCCCACGGAGCATCGCCGGGCCGCCCGAGCGTTCAACTCAGCGCTCGCGCGCGAGGCAAGGTCTCTTGACGCGCCCGTGATCGATATTAGTCGTTCACTCGCCGATCGCAGAGGTATCGCCCGCGATGAGTTCTTCATGGACGCGATCCACGCCGACTATCGGGCCGCTCCGTTCGCCGTGCGTGAACTCGCGCGCCTGGGGTGGGTGGACGACCGCTCGATTGCGGCGGCCGAGGCTCTCGCTGCGGTCCCGGTTCCGCCGGCGCCCGTGATTCTCCCGCCACCGATGCCGGCGGGAATCTCTACTCCCGACGACGCACGGGCCGCGCTCTTCGATCGTGCCGCGCTCCAGTGCCGCGTCCTCGGCGCCAGGCGAATCGCCCTCTATGGCGCCGGTCAACACACCCGCGATCTCGGCTTCGAGGCCTTCGAACGCCATGGGCTCACCATCGCCGGCGTGATCGACGACGCGCCAAAGTCATCGCGCCTCAAGGGCGTTCGTGTCTACTCGCCAAGCGACCCTGCCTGTGCCGTCGATGCCGTCGTCGTCTCGTCGGACTCGATGGAAGAGGCGCTCGCACGTCGTGCCGCGGCCATTTTCGGACCGCGTGGCGTGCCCGTGATCCGCATCTACGAGTGGCGACGGTCGGCGTAACCGAACTTCTCACTCAGTATGTGCTTTGGACGACGAACACGACGCGTTGGCTCGGAGCGTCCGTCCCACAAGATCCACGACCTCTCGCGCAAACGCATCGAACGAGAACGCGCTTCTCGTGCATCGCCGCTGCCATCGGCTCCATCCCGCGCGATGCCCCTCGCTCTCGACCGCCCTCGCCACGTTCTCGCGGAACGACTCGCGCGACCAGAACCCCGTCTCGCTCGGATCGCCCACATACCACGAAGCGTCATACGACAACGTCTGTCCGAACCGCGACACCCAGTGCGTTCCCGGTTCGATGTGCGTGACGTACAGGCACTGCGGCTCGATGGGACCACGCGGCAGGCCCACCCGATCCCGCACGCGCTGGTTGAGCATCGCGGGCACATGGTCCGCGATCGGCGCCCACGCGTGCTTTCCAGGAAACCGGCACGAAAAATGCTCGATTCGAACGCCCGGCGTCGCTCGAATCGTTTCCTGCGCCCACCACTCGATCTCGTTGAGGTCCTCTCGCTTGATTCGAAGGAGCACCAGCCCACCCGAGAGAGCGCATTCCATCACGCGCTGGTGCTGCAAACCACCCAGCCCCGCGTGGAGGTGCACGCGAGCCGCCTGGTACGCCGCTCGAAGGTCCTCATCGTGCGCGAGCGGCCCCTTGGCAAATCTCCCAAGCGTTGAGTGCCGATCCCAGTTGTTCCCGTAGAGGTGCAACCGCCACGACCGCTCCTCGCACAACTCGCGAGCCCACTCGAGCATCTGGTGTCGAAGTGCCCGTTCCGCGATAGGGGCGGCATAGTTGTTGAAGATCGCGCTCCGCATCGCCTCATCCGCCCGCGCGCCCGCGTGCCGATCGCAGATCTCGCGTGACGCTCGACGCAGCGACGTGGTCATCTCCTCACGGATCGGTGCGCCGATCACACGCTCGATCTCGGGCATCAGATCCGACATCATCGCGAAGAGCAGCGTCCTGAACCCCTCGGGGGACATCGCCACAAGTCGCTCGGCCAGCGCCGAGGGAGACTCCGCATGATGGCTGACGTACGCCACCTCGCACTCATACCGCGACCGTCGCGACTCGTCGATCGGTCCATCATGGAACTTCACCTCGCTCGCCAGCACCGGCGAATACAGGCATTGCTCCCGCGGGAATCCGAACGTATCGAAGAGTTCCGGGTGCAGATGCCCCACGAGAAAATCACGCGTCCCCATCGCTCGTCCGGTCGCGGTCTGGAACATCGCCACCACCTTGTCCTGGATCCATGTCACCATCGGGACGCCGGCGGGCATGACGCCGCCGAGCATCGAACGCGTGTTGTTGATCGAGAGCACGAGGTCGGGCCGCCATTCCGCATGCTGTCGCCAGTGGGCATTGGACGTGAGCAGCGACGCGTCATCCGGCTCGATGAGCACGCGTGCCTCGTGCCCCAGCCGACGGAAGCACTCGGCCAGATCGCGCGACGAGTGCTGGGTGTATGTCGTCAGCCGCGAGGTCAGGATCAGAATCCGCAGTGGATCGTGTGCGCCTGCCGCTGAGTACCGCTCCGCCCACCACGCGTCGTCTCGCCTTGTGTCGATTACTCTCGCCGCGTCGTGACTGCTGTTGAGTTCGGCCTGCTGGGCCTGGCGTGCCGCACCGAGGATCGCCGCGACGCCTTGTAACGATCCAAACGTCGCCCGCACGCCGCTGCCGGGTGCCGTGATCACACGCTCACCAAGCGCCGTATCGAATCGATCGCGAAGCCACGCATCGAGTGCTTCGCCCGCGCGATCACCCGCGAACATCACCACGCGATCGTCCGCGAGCATCTCGGCCAGATCCACAACCGAAAGCCCCCGCAACGCGCTCACCACGTCGGCCTCCACGATCACCACTCTCGTGCGAAGCCCGTCCGCGCGTGTCTGCGTGGATTCGTACACCCAACGTGCCAACCACGGCGGATCAAGCCCTTCGACATACACAGGTTGCGCGCTCGATGCCGGCGCATCAGACGCCGGCGGCACAAACGCCCGACGCGCCAACGACACCTCATCAACAATCCGCGAGACCGCCCGGTCCTTCGCACGTCGGATGACGTTGCCGTCCCGCGAGACAAAGCACTCCTCCGACTCGGCCGTCTCATGCCACGACTCCACCATCGATCGCAGATCGATCGCCCCTTGCGCTCGCGTCGCGAGCGAGTCGAGATTGCGACTGAGAATGTCCTTCCGACGCTCAAGCGAGAGGCGATCGTCCGGCAGACCCGCGATCCGCTCACGCACCGAGGCCAACGTGGCATCCTTGCCCGCGTCTCCACCCTGAACCAATGTCACCGCCTGGAGAACCTCACTCGCTAGCGTGCGCAGCCCGAGATCGGCAAACTTCGTCGCGACGAGAAGCGAGAGTTCGACGTCGCCGGGACTCTGCCGAAGCACCGGCAACGCCTGGGGCAGGATCGACCACGCGTCGCCCGTCTTGCCCCGCGCGAGCAGCACCGCCCGAAGCGGGTTCGTGGACGCCGGGCGCGCGGGGGAGTGAGAGGGCGTCGGCACGCCAAGCATGCGGGCGTAGATCGGTTGATGTTGGGTATCGCGAGCAGATTTTGCCGGTCCTCTGCCACTGCGGTTCTCGGGTTGATTCGGGCGATCGATTGAACCGATAACCAACGCATGGCGAAGCGTGCCGGCAGTT
Organism: Phycisphaerales bacterium; assembly: GCA_016699835.1. Taxonomy (NCBI): domain Bacteria; kingdom Pseudomonadati; phylum Planctomycetota; class Phycisphaerae; order Phycisphaerales; species Phycisphaerales bacterium. The sequence goes on along the minus strand of CP064987.1, from coordinate 1,355,145 downwards.
CGGGTTCTGGTGGAGGGGGTGGTGAGGGCGGTCGCGCCTCGGCTACCGGCAAGGTGCTCTCGCGCGAAGACCTCATCGCACGCCGCGATGCCGCCCGGAAGAAGGGCCTCCGCGTCGCCCAGTGCCACGGCTGCTTCGACATCGTCCACCCCGGTCACATTCGCCACCTGCGACAGGCCAGAAGCCACGCCGACGTCCTCCTCGTGAGCATCACGGGCGACGCCGCATACTCCAAGCGTCAGGGCGCGCCGCTCATCCCCGAGGAACTCCGAGCCGAGAATCTCGCCGAGCTCGACTGCGTGGACTGGGTCTACATCGACCCGTCCCCGACGGCCGCCGACCTGCTCGCTGCGGTCAAACCCGATGTCTACGTGAAGGGCAAGGAGTACGAAACAAACCAGGACCCGCGATTCACTCACGAGCGAGAGATCGTCGAGTCCGCGGGCGGCCGCGTCGTCTTCTCGTCGGGCGATGTGGTCTTCTCCTCGACCGCCCTCATCGCCTCGCTCGAGCGATCCATCGATCCCTACCACGCCCGTCTGGGCCAACTCCTCTCGCGCGAGGAACTCGATCCGGCGCGCCTTTCCTCGCTGATCAGCGCGTTCCGTGGCAAGCGCGTGCTCGTCGTGGGTGAGACGATCCTCGATGTCTACTCCCTCTGCGACCAGCCCGAAGTGGCCGCCGAATCACCCGTGCTCACCCTGCGCCCGCTCGAACGCCGTCGGTACGACGGCGCCTCGGCGATCATCGCCCGCCACCTCGCATCGCTGGGCGCGAATCCAGTTCTCCTCACGGGCCTCGCCGAGCACGACCAGGGCCTGCGCCTCCGCCTCGAGGCCGAGGGCGTCGAGGTCGCCTCTGTCCGGATCCCCGGCGAGATGCCCGAGAAGCACCGCTACCTCGTCGGCGCCCAGAAAGTGATGAAGGTCAACTGCCTGAGCCCGATCGTGCTCGATGCGCGGACGCAGGACGAACTGATCCTCCAGGCCGTGCGCCACGCCACGTCGTGTGACGCCGCCATCGTCGCCGACTTCGGCAACGGCTTGCTCTCGCCCGAACTCATCGTCCGTCTCGGCTCGGCGTTGCGCCCCCGCGTCGGCACGCTCGCGGGCGATGTCAGCGGGCCACGCTCGCCACTGACCAGTTTCCGCAACTTCGACCTCCTCACGCCCAGCGAGAGCGAGGTTCGCGGCGCGACGCGATCCTTCGACGAGAGCCTCCCCGCCGCCGCGTGGCGCGTCATCCGCGAGAGCGGCTGCGCCAACCTCATTATCACCCTCGGTGGCGACGGCCTCATCGCCTTCGAGCCACTCGCGGGCGCAACCGCCGGCGACGCGGACGACCCCAATCGCTCACGCGTCCGGGGCGAGCACGTCCCGGCGCTCAGCGGGTTCCCCGTCGATCCCCTCGGTTGCGGCGATGCGCTCCTCGCGACGAGCACGCTCGCCCTCGCCTCCGGTGCCACGCCGCTCCAGGCCGCCTTCCTCGGCTCGCTCTCGGCAGCAGCAGAAGCCCAGCGCCTTGGCAACATCCCCATCGGCTCACAAGATCTGCGCCAGGGCCTCATGCGCCTCTCGAGTGCCACGCTCGCCCTCGGGCTTGACCACGCCTTCCCCGCCATGCAACCCACCCCACGCGACGGCCTGCTCGCGTCATGATCTCGTACATCATCCCCACACGCGATCGCCACGACACGCTCCACGAGACGCTTGGGTCGCTCTCACGCCTCGGCCCGCACGACGCCGAGGTCATCATCGCCGACAACGCCTCACATGAGCCGGTCCGAGTGCCCGCAACGTTGGACTCGGGCGTGAGCGTTCGCGTGCTTCGACTCGACGGGAACCTCGGAGCCGCCGCTCGGAACCACGTTGCCGAAATCGCCTCGGGCGAATGGCTCGTCATGCTCGACGACGACTCCTCGCCCGACAATCTCGGCTTCATCGAGGTGCTGCGTGCCGCGGAGCCGGATGTACACGCCGTCGCCGCAGAGATCCATCTCCCACACCAGAACGGCCGTGCCATTCGCGAGCACGGCGGCCTCCCCGAGGTCTTCATCGGCTGCGGCGTCGCCATCCGTACCGACGACTACCGACGCCTCGGCGGCTACGACGCGTCGTTCGGCTATTACGCCGAGGAATACGACCTCGCCGCACGAATGCTCCTCGCTGGCGGGCGCATCGCCCTCGATCGCCGCTTCCGTGTCACCCATCGCAAGGTGAGCCAATCTCGCGATTTCTCACGGATCGTCCGAAATCTCGTCCGCAACAACTCGTGGGTCGCACGCCGATACTGCCCGAGCGACGACGGATGGAACACCGAGGCCTGGCGGCACATCACCCGCTACGCCCGCATCGCCCGCAAGGAGCACGCGATCGCCGGCTACGCTCGAGGCCTCTTCGATCTCGCCACGACGTGGTTCGATCAGCCCACAACGCCCATGCCACAATCGCTCTGGGATCGCTTCACAGGGTTGCACGCCGCACGCAAGGCACTCGCGCACGAGATCGCCACGCGTGGCCCACTCGGACAGGTCGCGATCGTCGCCCCCGGCAAGAACGAATGGGCCGTGCGCCAGGCGCTCGATGAGCTCGGGATCGCTACGAATGCCGCACCCGACCACGCCGACACACTCGTCCTCGGCACCCTCAGCCCCGGCCCGATGCTCGACGCGTTCGACGCGTGGACATCACGCCACCCGAGGGTGGTCATGCCATGGCTGGTTGATGACGCGGGCTGTGCTATAGATTCAGATCAGCCACCAAACACAACGCCGAACTTCAGGCCCGATCCAGATCGTACTTTGCTTGCGCCTCAGATCCGGATATCTGCCTGAGAGTTGGCGGGCCGCCTCCTTGCATGTGGCCTTGCGGGTACAACAATTCCCAAAGCCTGTTGTCGCCAGGATCCCTGTAGAGAGTGTCCCAACCATCAGTCGAACTGCCAATCCGAACCAACACGTTCATGATGAGCCATTGAATTCGATTGCACGCGTAGTTGCCTCGAATTCGGCCGGCGACATGCTCATACTTCCCAACGATTTCGTTTTCTGTTGGATGAAGTGGGTCCATGATTCGATAGTCATCGTGCAAACCGGATTTGGACGAAGTCAGTCCAGCAAAAACAACACATCCCGCGAGTACTCGCGGGATGGTCAAATGACCCTGATGGGATTCGAACCCATGTTCCTACCGTGAAAGGGTAGTGTCCTAGACCAGGCTAGACGACAGGGCCAACGCTGCGGGGAGTGTAGGAGGCGACGACTCGCAGGGCCGACGCCGCACGTGCCAAGGATCTGAGCCGGTTTCAGTGATCCCGACCGCCAGGAGCCACAGTTCGTGCCTCGAAACGCCGCTCCCATCACGCCCCTTCGCCTGCCGCGTGGCGTGACACACCTCGTCGTCTTCGGCGGCACCTTCGACCCGCCACACGACTACCACGCCGCCGAGCCGGCCCGCGTCGCCGAACGCCTCTTCGGAAAACGAGCACTTGTCCTCTACGTTCCCGCCGCTCGCAATCCGCTGAAATCGAAAGGCTCCATCGCCTCCGACGCGGATCGCCTCACGATGCTCGCCCTCGCGACCAAGGACGCGCCAGGCCGCACCGCGATCTGGACCGACGAGATCGACCGGGCAGTGTGGTCGCGCGAGCGAAACACGACCTCAAAGCCCACGGCTCAGCAACCCAGTTTCATGGTCGACACTCTCGAACGCCTCCGAAGGATCACACCCAGTTCAGTGACACTCCGCCTCCTCGTCGGCGGCGACGCCATCGCCTCGTTCCACAAGTGGCGCCGCGCTCGCCGGATCATCGAACTCGCCGAACCGCTCGTCATGCCCCGCCCGGGTGTGAACGGAAGTGAAGTCGTGGGGGCGCTCGATGTCTTCGAGTCGCTAGATTTGAAGTTCTGGACGCGGGCCGAGCGTGCCGCATGGTGCACTCGACTCGCCCCGGCCCGCATCGACGACGTCTCGTCCACCGCCCTGCGTGCCGCGATCGCTCGTGCTCACGCCGACGCACGCCACTGGCGAAGCGACCCGATGCTCCGCCACCTTCCCGAACAGGTTGCGAAACACATCCGCGAGCACCGGCTCTATTCGTGATTCACGAGCGCCTACTACCCTTGATTCCATGGATGAGGCGCTCCGCGACCGGTTCGATGCTCTACTGGAGGAGGCTCTCGAGCGCCTCCCCGAGCAGGTCCGGGCGTGGCTCGACCGCATCCCCGTGATCGTCGAGGACATCCCCGATGAGAAAACCCTCGCCTCGCTCGCCCAAGAACATGGCGAGCCCATGGAACCGACCGAACTCTGTGGCCTGCACACGGGCGTCGCCAACACCGAGCGCTCCATCGATGCAACCGCCGGCGTCGAACTCCCCAGCGAGATCTTCCTCTTCCGAGAAGGGATCGTCCAGGAGGCCGGCGGCTGGGAAAGCGGCGATGAGGACGCGGAAGAGGCCGACGACGCCATCTATGAACAGATCGTCGTCACCCTGCTCCACGAACTCGGGCACCAGTTCGGCCTCAACGAGGACGACCTGAAACGACTCGGTTACGACTGACAACGATACAGGAACCAACGATCGACGCGGAGTAGAGTGATCCGTCACAACACAAGGACACGGCGAGAAGCAGTTATTCGTGCATGTTCGAGCAACGCCAGGCGTGCAGAGGAGTTCATCGATGAAGCGTTCGATCCAGGCAATCATGGCAGCAGGGGCGGTGGGGATGATGGCGATCGGCGCACCGGCCCTCGCCCAGTCGTTCAAGATCGGGACCCTCGAGATCAAGGGCAAGCCCGCCGAGATAGACGACAATCCCTTCGCGATGTTCGGCGGCGGCGAGCCCACGCTCCGCATGCTCGTCGAGTCCATCCACACCGCCGCGAAGAGTTCATCCAACAACGCCCTCCTCGTCCGCCTGAAGGACGCCCAACTCTCGATGACCCAGACCGAGGAACTCGGCGCCGCCATGGACGCCTATCGCCAGACCGGCAAGCAGGTCTGGGTCTTCGGCGAAGGCTTCGCCACGTCCGACCTGCTCCTCGCCTCGCATGCCGACCGCGTCCTCGCCCAGCCGCACGGGCCCGTGATCTTCCCCGGGTTGTACATGGAGGAGATGTTCCTCGCCGACACGCTCGCGTGGATCGGGATCAAGGCCGACATGGTGCAGGTCGGCGACTACAAGGGCGCCGCCGAGCAGATGTCGCGGACCAGCCCCAGCCCCGCGTGGGACCAGAACATCTCGCAACTCCTGGACTCCATGTACGACAACATGCGCACCCACGTCAAGAGCGGGCGTCACATGAGCGACGCCGAACTCGACCGCGCCATGGAGGCATCCTGGTTCTGCGACACCGAAAAAGCCGTGGAAGTCGGCCTGATCGACGCGCCCACCGACCTCACCGCCATCGAGCAGGCCTTCCAGGATGGCCCGGCCGACCACGCCATCTCGTGGTCCGGCTCGATCGTCCCCGAGAAGGCCAACCCCATGGCCGCCCTCGCCAATCCCTTCGGCATCTTCGCGATGCTCGCCAAGAAGCCCGAGCACCACGCCACCGACGACACCATCGCCGTCCTCCACATCAACGGCGTGATCGTTGACGGCGACTCCTCCTCCGGCGGCCTCTTCAGCGGCGGCGGCAACGTCGGCGCCCGCACCGTCCGCAACGCCATCGAGGACATCCTCAACGAGGACATGATCCATGGCGTGATCGTCCGCATCGACAGCCCCGGCGGCTCCGCGACCGCCAGCGAGACCATCTGGCTCGGCATCCGTCGCCTCGCCGAGAAGAAGCCCGTCTGGGTCAGCGTCGGCGGGATGGCGGCCTCGGGCGGCTACTACATCGCCGTCGCCGCCGACAAGATCTACGTCAACCCCAGCAGCATCGTCGGTTCCATCGGCGTCGTCGGCGGCAAGATGGCCATGGACGGGCTCTACGACCTCCTCAAGGTCCACGTCCATCCGCGCACGCGCGGGCCCATGGCCAACATGTTCCGCTCCACCAAACCCTGGACCGATCAGGAACTCGCCACCGTCCGCACCCGCATGACCGAGACCTATGAACTCTTCACCCGCCGCGTGAGCGTCGGACGCGAGGGGATCGACCTCTCCCAGACCGCCGAGGGCCGCCTCTTCACGGGCAACAAGGCCATCGGGCTCCACATGGCCGACGAGATCGGCGGGCTCGACAAGGCCATCAAGGACATGGCCGACTCCCTTTCCCTCACGTCCTACGACGTCATGGACTATCCAACGCCCAAGTCCTTTGAGGAATACATGCAGGACATGTTCGGCGGCATGGCGAAGAGCCCCGTCGACGGCAAGGCCGCGATCGAGGGCATGGCCAAAGCCGTCCTCGGCGACAAGGCCTGGCCACAGGTCCAGCAGGCCCTCGAGGGCGCCGCCCTCCTCCAGAAGCAACCCGTCATCCTCATGACGCCCAGCGTGCTGATCGAGAAGTAGTCCGTGGTGGCACTGCTCTCCAGAGCAGTATCTTGAATTCTCGGTGGCACCGCTCCCCAGAGCGGTGTCATTGATCACTCGGGAGCATTGGACATCCGGAATATACCGAGATTTGGTGCAATGTGACTGAGGACACCGCTCTGAAGAGCGGTGCCACCAAGGGAGCGGTTCCAGCAGAACTCACCCCTCGAGGTACGTGTACCCCTCAAGCCCATCATCGTAGTACTTGAGCAGGCTCTTCCCCTCGGCGACGGTGAGCCGCGACTGCTTGCACGCCGCCTCGACATCCTGGCGCATCGCCCGCTTCATGTCGTCGATGTCGTACTGGACATACCCCAGCACCTCCTCGACGGTGTCCCCCTCGATGACCTCGTCGAGGCGCCACTCGCCGTTCTCCTCAAGGCTGATGTGCACGGCATGGGTGTCGCCCAAGAGGTTGTGCAGGTCGCCCAGGATCTCCTGATACGCCCCGAGCAGGAAGACGCCCAGGTAATACGGCTCGTGCGTCGTCACGCCATGCTCATCGACCTTGGTGATGAGGTCGTGGAGTTCGAGGGCCTTCTTGTCGATGCGCTTGTCCACGAAGTGGTCGATCTTGCCGTCGGAGTCGCAGGTGATATCGCCCAAGATGCCATGACGAGTGGGCTGTTCATTGAGGCGATGGATCGGCACGATGGGGAAGAGTTGATCGATCGCCCACGAGTCGGGCATCGACTGGAAGAGCGAGAAGTTGCAGAAATAGATATCGCTCAGGAGTTCCGGCAGGCTCTCGAGTTCCTCGGGGAGGTCGCCCTTCTTGGTCGCCCGGTCGAGGATCCGCTGGCCGACCGCCCAGAAGAGCCGCTCCGCCGCCGCCCGCATGGGGAGGGAGATGTACCCAAGCGAGAAGAGGCTCATCGCCTCATCGCGCGCCTGTGTGGCGTCGTGATACGTCTCCATCAGGTTCCGGTCGGTGATGCCCTTGTACGCGTCGAGCAGGTCGAGCACGGGCTGGGGCACCTCACCCTTCTCACCGCCGGCGGGCTTGGTGGCCTCGGGCGTGCCGTTGCCCTTGCGGGCTTTGATTGCCGCGGGCGTGACCCCGGCGACCTCGTCTTTCATCGCCTGCTCGATCCACGCGAGATCCGGGTCGGACTCGAATCGGCTCACCCCCAGCACGTCCACCACGAGCACCGACGAGTACGCCACCATCGCCCGCCCGGACTCGGTGATGAGTTTGGGATGGGGGACCTCGGCATCATCGCAGACGGCCTTCACGCGATAGACCACATCCCGGGCATACTCCGCCACGGTGTAGTTGATGGAACTGGGCCAGGCCGACTGGCTCCCGTCATAGTCCACGCCCATCCCGCCGCCGATATCCAGCATCGACAGCCCCGCGCCCATCTTGTGGAGTTCGCAGTAGACGTGCGCCAACTCGTTCACCGCATTCTTCAGGACACGGATGTCGTACAACTGGCTCCCCACGTGGCAGTGGATCAGGTTCAGGCAATCGAGCATCCCGTGCGTCTTGAGGAACTCGACGGCCTTCAGGCACTCCGAGACAAACAGCCCGAACTTCGAGCGGACGCCCGCCGAGCCTTCCCAGCGCCCCGCGCCACGGGCCGACAGTTTCACGCGCAGCCCGATCTTCGGGCGGACGTTGTACGCCTTCGCGTGCTTGACGATCAGTTCGAGTTCCGAGAACTTCTCGACCACGGGGATGATGTTCCGCCCGAGTTTGGTCGCGAGGATGACGGTCTCGATGAACTCGTCGTCCTTGAACCCGTTGCAGATGATGGGCATCCCGTTGACGCCCGGCCCGCCCGCCGCCGCCGAAAGCCCCAGCACCGCGAGCAACTCCGGTTTGGATCCCGCCTCCAGCCCGAAGTCGAGTTCCACGCACGCCCGCGCCATCTGCTCGCAGACGTGGCGCTGCTGGTTCACCTTGATGGGGTACACGCACGAGTACCCGCCCGAATACCCCTGCTCGCCCATCGCCTCGTCGAAGGCCCGCCGGATCTCGCGCAGGCGATAGTCGAGGATGTCATTGAAGCGAAGGAGCACCGGCGTGTGGATGCCGCGTTCCACAAGCCCGGCGATGACCTCGTGCAGATCGATCTGGGCCGCGGGCGTCTTCGTCGGGAGGATGGCCAGATGCCCCTCCGAGTTCACGCTCACGAAGCCCTTCCCCCAGTCCGCCACGCCATACAGGCCGGCCGAGTCCTGCGGGGTCCACTGTCCATGAAGAAATGCGCTGCGGGTGGAGATGGTGGCCATGAATGAACAGGAGGGGCGACTCGTGGCGGGCCAGGGTGGCACGCCGGACGAGGGTCGGTGCGACCGACCGCGCCATTCGGGACGCCCACGCCTCAATGCCGGCGGCCCCGCGCGATCGAAGATGTGCGCCCGCGAGTGGTGGGGGCTCCGGCTCCACCGTTCCCCGTTCCTCGACCACCCGTCGATCCAGGATCACCGGGCGTCCATCACCCGGCAACGCCGACGGCACGTCGCGTTCGCACGCACTAAGCGTATCGAGAATCGGCGGGAGAACAAGGGGAGTTGAGGAAGAAATGCGATCCACTCGCCGCCAACGCGCCGGCAACTCCGTGCCGGAGTGCTCCCCGGCAAGCACGCCGACGTGGCACAACGTGCCCGAAAGCACGCGAGCCGAATCGCGTACAATCTCCCGCCGCCGTCACCCCCGGCGGAGCGCACCAGAAACAGCCCAGGGGGGTGGGCATGGTTCGAGTGCGGCATCACGCCGCGAAAGGGATCCGATCAATGCCAAGCGACAAGCCCAGGTGGACGAAGAAGGACCTCCTCAGCCGCCCCGTCAAGCACGTGGACATCACGTCCTTCGACGCGCGACCCGTCATCAAGAGTTACCGCGACATGGCCTTCTCGTCGCGCACCCTCGCCCAGGCCGCCGACATCTACTCCATGATGCTCAAGGACAAGGACTGTGGCGTCATCCTCACCCTCGCCGGCAGCGTCATCTCCGCCGGCCTGAAGAAGGCGGTCGTCACCCTCGTCGAGAACAACATGATCGACGCGATCGTCTCGACCGGCGCCAACATCGTCGACCAGGACTTCTTCGAGGGGCTCGGGTTCAAGCACTACATCGCCCCGGGCAGCCCCGAGGCCCCGCCCGTCGATGATCCCACCCTCCGCGATCTCATGATCGACCGCATCTACGACACCTACATCGACGAGGACGACCTCCGCGACTGCGACGACACGACCAAGAAGGTCTTCGACGCCTTCGCGCCGGGGGCCTACTCCAGCCGCGAGTTCATCGAGGCCATGGGGTCATACCTCGCCAAGCACCACCCCAGGAACGAGAGCCTCGTGAAGTCGTGCTACCTGAAGCGCGTCCCGATCTTCGTCCCCGCCTTCAGCGACTGCTCCGCCGGCTTCGGCATCGTCCTCCACCAGACCGAAGCGATCGAACAGGGCAAGCCCATGGTCGCCATCGACAGCGGCAAGGACTTCCGCGAACTCACCGACATCAAACTGGCGTGCAAGGACACGGGCCTCCTCATGCTCGGCGGCGGCGTCCCCAAGAACTTCGCCCAGGACATCGTCGTCGCCGCCGAACTCCTGAGCGAGCGCAAGGGCGGCAAGGCCCGAGGCGACATCGGCATGCACAAGTACGCCATCCAACTCACCGTCGCCGACTCGCGCGATGGCGCCCTCTCCGGCTCCACCCTCCGCGAGGCCTGCAGTTGGGGCAAGGTCGACGTCGTCCACGAGCAGATGGTCTTCGGCGAACTCTCCGCCCTCTTCCCCATCCTCGCCAGCGACGCCTACCACCGCGCCGAGTGGAAGAAGCGCAAGGGCTTCAAGTTCGCCGACCTCTTCGAGAAGGGCGACGGCACGCCCGACTTCATGAAGGCCACACCCCGCAAGCCCGCCAAGGCTCGCTAATCACCCAACACAGAACGCCACCGACCAACCCCCGAGAGTTCGGGGGTTGTTTCATTGTGTCTTGCGGCGATGTCTGACGTCTGGTAGAGTGCCACGATGCTCTCGCGTCTCTTCGGTCGCAAGTCGACTCCAGACCCCGTGCCTTCCATCCAGATGTGCATGGTTGGTCTGAAATCCCCGGTCTCGGCCAGCGCGGTCAAAGAAGCATGGAACACACTGTTCCCCTCATCGTTGTGCGGCGCAGTCGACACATCGAAAGAAGGCACGATGACATTCCATTGCGAGGGCCAGAGCGTCACCATGGTGGCGATCCCCGCGCCGATACCGGCCCCCGAGATCGATGCCGCGGCCGAGGCGTCGTTCATGTGGCCCGACGCAAAGGAAGCCATGAAGGCCATGCGGGCGCACGCGATTCTCGCCTCGATCCAGGACCAGAAGCCGACTCATGAGAGTGCCGTGCAACTCGCCGTGCTCAACACTCGTCTCGCCGCCTCGTTGTGCTCGTGCGGCTCCGCGGTCGGCGTGTACTGGGGAAGTGCCGCGCTGTTGCACGAGCCAGAGGCCTTCGCCGAGTTCGCCTCAACACTCCTCGAAGACGGCACGCTTCCCGTCATGCTCTGGATCAACATCATGGTCGGCGCAAAAGGTCCAAAGGGACCCTTCAATCTGTCCACGCACGGGATGGGTTCTTTCGGCCACAAAGAGTTCGAGATCCTCGGCTCAACCATGCCCCCCAACGACCTTCGGATGATGATCATGGATGTCATCGGATACGTGCTCGAGAACGGCCCGGTCCTGAAGCACGGCGAGACCTTCGGGCCCGATGAAGACACCGAGTGGAGCGTCGAACACACCACGTCAACGATCACCAAGGGCTTGCCCGTCATCCGGCTTGGGTTCCAATGAACCGGAAATCACCGGCACACGATCCCATTCATATCGCTGTGCCCGTTTCCATCCTGTTGCAATAGTCAGCCGAGTTGCCCCAACAATCACGGGTACGAGGTGATGGATTCGTTCGCAACCCATCTCTGACAGAAACCTCGAGCAAAGGCATCCATAGACTCAAGAGGCGAGCACAACGGACAACGGAGGGCGCCATGGCGAATCGACCCATCCGAACATCAATGACCCACGCCGAATCAGGCAGGGCCCACAAGAACCGAAGTTCCGATCTTCGAGCCTTCACCCTCATCGAACTCCTCGTCGTCATCGCCATCATCGCCCTGCTCATCGGCCTGCTCCTCCCCGCCCTCGCCACGGCAAGGTCCACCGCCCGCGCCACCAAGTGCACGGTCAACGTCCGTTCCGTCACCCAGGTCCTCGCCGCCTACGCCGACGACTTCCGCGAGACCTTCCCACACTGGTCCGCCTGGCAGACCTACCACGGCGACGGCTCCACCAACGAGGACACGCCCGGCCCAGGCTGGGCCGAACTCCTCGAGCCATACATGGGCACGATGGAAGCCTTCACCTGCGCCGCACGCACGAATCCACCGCTCCCCGTCGCGTTCTTCCTCCAGTCACGCTATACCGCCCACCTGCATGGCCAGGTCTTCTATCGCAGCCTGAGACTTCCTCAGGTCTTCACCACCGACGCCTTCGTTATGACCGGCGACGCAACCCACGAATCGCTCCTGCACGAGCCCTACGGCACACCGCACCGCGTCCCCAACATGGATCCCGACGACGCCCGCTGGCAGGCCGTCTTCTACCCAGGCGAGAAGCGGCCCCACATGGGCCTGAGCAATCTCGGCTTCATCGATGGCCACGCCGGACGATTCAAAGAGTTCGACCGCATCCGCATGACCTGGGACGGCCGCGACCACAAGAGTTGGGATCAAGTGCTCCCGCAGTGACGGACGAGCCGCAGGCTTCACGTCCTCGTGGCACAGGCGTCTCGCCTGTGTCTACTTCCTCTTCACCTGCAACAAGATGCGATCTACTCCCCCGAGAACGCCGCGTGAGGGTCCGGCGCGATCGCCTCATTCGTCAGCACCACCTCGACGCGCTGGTTCGCCCGCGCATCCTCGCGGTCATACGCCTTGGGAACAATGCGATCGTTGTCCGCGGCAAGGATCACGCGGATGTTGTTCCGCTTCACGCCGCGATCCATCAGAAACTCCACAACCGCCATCGCGCGGTCCTTGCACAACTGCATCGCCTCGTCGAACGAGTCCGTCTCGAACGGGCTGGAGTTCCCACGAACGTCGATGATCCACCCCTGATCGCGAAGGAATCTCGCCGCGTCCTCCAACTCCACGACCGACGACGCGCGGATCTCCGTCGAGTTGTCATCAAACGGCACCGTCACCGCCACCTTCCGCTTGTCGCCACGCTCGTTCCCAGAGACCTCCTGGTGCTGACCCACAGGGCCGACGGCCTGCCCTAGCCCGCCCGTCCGCTCCAGAATCCGCCGGATGAACGGCTGATCCTCGGCCTTCCTGGAACTCAGATCGAACGGCCTGTTGAACCCCTGGCGCAGCGCGATCACGAAGTCAACCATCCGTGTGTCGGAACTCCCGCCACCCTCGCCCTCGCCGCCCATAGGCCCCGCGGTCTTGGGCGCCATGTTCATCGCGAGCAGAATAACGAAGAAGCCCATGAGCAGCGCGACGTTGTCGGCGAACGAGATCAGCCACTCGGGCGCACCCTCGTGCTCCTCGTGCGCGCCGCCCCCATGACCGCCGCCGTGGCCGCCGCCGCCGCCATGGGACTCCTCGTGATGTTCCTCGTGATCGGACATCGCTTCTGATCCATCCTCGAAACTAGGCGGCCTTCATCTTCAATCGCTGGGCCGTCGGAATAAACGCCATGATCTTGTCCTCGGTGACGCGCGGGTTATCGCCGGCCTGAATCGAGAGAATCGCCTGCAGCATCATCTCACGCCCGAGCATCTCCTCGCTCGAACGCATCCCCAACTTGTCCCCGATCGGACCCGCCACCGCGTTCGCGATCACGGCGCCATACATCGTCGCCACGACGGCGATGGCGAGCGCCTTACCCAACTGCCCGATGTCCGCGCTCGCCAGGTTGCCGAACAAGCCGACCTGACCGACCAGCGTCCCCACCAGCCCGTATCCAGGCCCGTACACCTTGATCAGATCGAAAAACTTCTTCCCCGCCTTGTGACGCTCCTGCATCGCGACCAGCTGCATGCGGCACGTCGACTCGATCACTCCCGGCTCGATCCCGTCGATCGCCATCTTCAGCCCCGCGGAAAGGAACGGATCCTTGATGTTCGCCATCTCGCTCTCGAGCGCCAGGATCCCATCACGCCGCGCCTTCTCGCTCAGCGTGTTCACCAGTTGAAGAACCGCTGCCGGAGACAAACCCTTGTGGAACATGAATCGCTTCATGTATCCGGGAAGCGACAGGATCCGGTCGAGCGGCATGGCCATGAACACGACCGACACCGAGCCGCAACCCACCATCAGCACGCCTTCGAGCGAGAAGAACATCTCGAAGTGCCCGTGCGACACCTCATAGAACACAAAGCCCAGCGCCGAGACGCCGATGAGAACTCCAATCAGGCTGGCGATGTCCAACGTCCCACCTCTTCCGCTCGAGTGAACCCATCGGCGTCCGCCGCGACCCGGCGCGGAGACTCCTGTTCAACTCGATCGGTTGGGCTGGACACGACCTTTGTGCCCGGGAGGTCCCAGGGCATGCCCTGTGGCGACCCTGGGCGCGTTGTGCCGACTGGGAGAGACCTCGCCCATCACGATCGGGCATTATCGGGCGGACTAACGCCCGGCATCACCCGCCTCGCCCGGCTTCACGAACGTGAGCGACGCCCGATCCTTCACCACGCCCGGGAACCGCAGTGCCCGCCCGTGGGCCACGCAGTACACCCCGGGCGCCATGACCCCCGTCGCGAAGATCGACTCCGTCAGGTTCTGCAGCGCGTCCGACCGCTTCATCTCATACGGCCTCATCGCACCCGTCAGAATCACCGGCACCTTGAGCGATGACAACGACGCATGCAGCCGCTCCCCCGTCACGCTCAAGGTGTCCGTACCGTGCAGCACGATCACACCCGCGCACACCCCGGCGGGCGTTCCAGATCCCGGCGACTCGGCCCCAGCCGCCCGCACCGCCTCGATGATCCGCGAGCGATCCTCATCGGTCATGAGCAGGCTGTCCTTGCTCATCAGTTCCACGACGTGGACCTGGGTCCCCTCAAGGCGTAACCGGTTGGTCATACGCCGAACGATCGACCCGCGGTTCTCCATCGTGCCCGACGTTTCGTCAAAGGTCTTTTCGATCGTGCCGCCGGTCGTGATCAGCGTGACGTGTCGCATATGGAGCAGACGGTAGCCCGCACGGCCGACGGGCGGTCCACCAGGCGTCACGCAAAGAGACGCCCGAAATCGGTCCAATACGTTGGATACGTCTTGCCCACACACGCCGGATCCGAGATCGAGACGTTCGGCCTGCGAAGCCCGACCAGCGACAACGCCATCGCCATCCGATGGTCACGATGGGTGTCAAAGACGACAGGCGGCACCCCCACCGAGAGATCCACCCCGCCCGGAGGTGGCGTGATGCTCATCACGTCGTCGTCGCCCGAGACCGGATGCGTGACGCGCACGCCGATCTTCGCGAGTTCCACGCTCAAGGCCGCGATCCGGTCGCTCTCCTTCACGCGCAGCGTCCGCACGCCGCGAACGATGGAGACCCCGCTCGCGAACGCCGCCACCACGGCCAGCGGAACCGCCGAGTCGGGAATGTCATTCACGTCCGCGAGAATCGGACGGATCACCGGCCCACCGGTGACTTCCAGATACGACTCGTCCGCGCTGTCGATGTCGAAGACCATTCCATTGGCGTGCAGCGATCCCGGCGTGCGAACGGTCGCGCCCATGCGCTCGAGAAGTTGCGGGAACCCCGCGTCGCCTTGCAGCGAGTTGTTGGAGACGCCCAGGATCCGCACGCTCGCCCCGGGGACGAGCGCCGCCGCCGCCCAGAAGAACGTCGCCGAACTCGCATCGGGCTCGATATCCAGATCGAATCCGTCGAGGCCGAGTGGCCGCTCGCCGTTGTGCGCCCCCGTCGGTCGGGTCGGACCGACGCGAAGAATCCGTCGATTCTCCGAGAAGAGCACGTTCGCCCCGAGTCGCCCCAACAGCCCCAGCGTCATCGAGATATACGACGCGCTCGCCACCTCGCCCGTCAGGCGCAGCGTCACACCACCCGGAATCCAGGGCCCGATCAAGAGCAACGCCGACGCGAACTGGCTCGACAACGACGAGTCCAGGTCCAGCGTCGGCCAGGGCACGCCGCGAATCGCCGGCGGTGTGATCCGAATCGGCACACACCCCACACGCCCAAGGTACTCGATCCTTGCGCCCACCTTGGACAGCACGTCCGCCAGCGGACCCATCGGCCTCTCACGCAATCGAACGCTCCCGTCCACAACCATCGGCAAGCGCCCCAGTACCGCCGCCCCAGTCAGGAACCGCGCCACCGTCCCCGCGTCGTGCGCGTCGAGCACATTCGACGCCGCTCGCACGACCTCATTCCCCGGGCCGCGGAATCCATCGATGCCGCTCACCCGCAGCACGCCGCTCGCCGAGAGTTCAACCTGGGCCCCCAGTCCACCCACGGCACCCAGCATCGCCTGCCCATCCTCGGCGTCGAAAAGCCCATGCGAGATCGTCGAATCGCCACGCGCGAGCGCTGCGAGCAGAATCGCCCGGTTCGTCAGGCTCTTGGACCCCGGCGGGCGCAGCGATACCTCAAACGCCGACGATCCCGGACGGATCCGAACCGTCGGAATCGACAGAGGCGACTCGAGCCTCGCCAAAGGACTTGTGAACGCCTCCGGCATCATCCAACATCCCGGCCATCACCACGTCCCGCGAGGCGTCAGATTTGACTCCCGGCGAAAAGTGACAACGCGTGCTCTCCAACTCCATGCGCAATCGGTGACGCCGACTGCCGCTCTCTCGATCCTCCAGAAACCAACGCAATTCTCGGCCAGAACCGCCGACACACACAACCCTACGGAATAATCGTCGCCCAGGTCGTGCGATCACGGCCCGATCCAACCATTCGCACCGCAGGCGCGGCCGGTTGATCAGAATCACGTCGGATTCTCGGACGTTGATGAAAGAACCAGTCCGCTGGTTCGAGTCAGCGGCCAGCCCCGTCGGACTCACGCCGGAAGACGGCAACCACATCCTCAACGGGGATCACAAACAAGCGGTTGTCGCCCTCGAAATCAACGGGGACGCCTTGCTTGGGATTGAAGAGCACGCGGTCGTACTGGCGGATCGGATAGTCCGCGTCGCGCTCGACCTGGGCCGAGATCGCCACCACGCGTCCCGTGAGCGTCGGGATCTCGATCTTGTCGGGGAGGTGGATCCCGGACTTGGTCTGCTGCTTGTTCTCGTCCTTGCGAATGAGCACGCGCTTGCCGATTGGCTCGACGGTCTCGAGCGTCTTGGAAGGGCGGGACGAAGAGTCGTTCGACGGATCACGCTTGGACATGGTTGGATCGTAGAGGCGCACGACCTGGGCACGTGAACTATCCTCTGCGGCCGCGTGGCGACGCGCGGCGAGTGGAGGTCCGACGTGCAGCAACTCCGATCGCTCATCCGCGACGTTCCCAACTTCCCAAAGCCCGGCGTGATGTTCAAGGACTTCACACCGATGCTCGCCGACGCCGCGGGACTTGCCCTCGCCGTCGAACTCATGGCCAACCCGTACCGCGGCAAGAACATCGACGTCGTCGTCGGGGCCGAGTCTCGCGGGTTCATCTTCGGGACCGCCGTCGCCCAGGCCCTTTCGGCCGGATTCGTGCCCATCCGCAAAAGCGGAAAACTCCCCTCCGGAGTCCGTGGGATCACCTACGACCTGGAATACGGCACCGACCGCCTGGAGATCCACGCCGACGCCCTGAGGGGTGGGCAGAGAGTCCTGATCGTGGACGACCTCCTAGCGACCGGCGGCACCTTACAAGCCTGCTGCCGACTCGTGAAGGAGAGCACCCCCCCCGTGGAGTTGGTCGGGGTGTCGGTCCTGATTGAACTTACGGCCCTCAAGGGGCGTCCCAAGGTCGAGCCCTTCGCGCCGCTGCATGCCGTTCTGGTGTACTAGGCCCGAAAACTGCTGAAAATTCAGGGTTTTTCGACATGACCAACCCCCCGGTGGTGTTGAACCCATCGCGGTCAACGGCGATTGATTGGACGTTGCGGGTCACCATCCGTGACTAGGGGAGTAATGAAATGTTCCAAAAGTGACACTCCTCAGCCTTTCATCTGAGGAGTGCGAGTCGTTCGTTCTCAACGATTGGGTTTGGGTCAGGTATCGTTGAGAGACTGTCCTAGTTTCAAGTCGTAACCGCGATTAGTTGCGGCGACGACGGCCGGCGACGAGACCGCCGAGGCCGAGGAGGGCCAAGGAAGCCGGGGTCGGGACGGCCTGGATCTGCAGCTGAGCGTTGCTGATGGAGCCCATCAGGACGTTCTGCACAGCGGTCGCGGAAGCGGCCGAGCGGTACCAGATGCCGCGGTTGTTGAGGATGTTGGACATGCCAACATCGATCGTGCGGTCGGTCAGACCGGCCGAACCGACGGAGAAGGCGAAGCGGAAGACGACCACGTCGAGGCCCTGGACGAAGAAGTTATCAAAGTTCTCGTCGAGGGACTGGGGGCCACCGAGCTGACCGATCGACATGATCCCGCCCGGGCCGAAGGTGTTGCCGAGGGTCAGGGTGCCACCGGAGACGTTGCTGGTGGGGTTCTCGAGGGCGCCAGCGGAGCCGAACGGAGCGACGCGGCCGAGGGCCGTCGCGGGGTCACCGGTGTACGCACCGGGGCCACCGACCGGGTAATCGAAGGTCGGGAGCTGGCCCTGCGTGGGCGACCAGGCGGCGAGCGACTCGTCGGCCCAGTTGGCGGCGTTGACGAAACCAGCGATACCGCTGAGGCCGCCCGTGGCGGTCATCGAGACGGCGGCGCCGTTCGCGTCAGCGACGTTGCTGAGCTGAACACGCATCTGGACGCGGACCTGATCGCCGGGCTGGACGACCTGGAGGCCCGTCGCGTACGCGCCACCGTTGACGGAGGCTTCGAACACGAGGTTGGTCGACGCGGCGTTGGCGCTAGCGGCAATGCCGGCCGAAAGGACGAGAGCGGAAACGAACTTCTTCATCTTTCTATCTCCTCACAAGACTCGGGAAAAAATGACTGTCTGAAACCCACACACAGGTCCTCAAGGCGTGGACGCCGCCTGAGGTAGGCCGACTATACCAGCCGCTCTCGATTCTGAAAAGCCCTTTTTGCACAATTTCACCAAAAAACGGCGCTTCTGAGTGGTATCTCAACAAAATCGTATTCTGTTCGGTTTCAAGCAGATTCCCCAAGTTTCCTCAATTACCAGTAAAACCACTTGGAAGCCCGACTCGGACGCGGGCATTCCCCCGCAAACGCCAAACGCGCGGCAATTGCGCGTTCAACAACAACGCATCCTCACAAAGATTTGGATATCGCCGGCGCGCGTCGGCACACGCGCGTCGGCCACTCGGTCACGGATTCCCAGTGCACGTGTGCGGTGATCAACCGACTCGCGCGTCAGCGTCTGCGGCGACGGCCTCGCGCGAACGCGCCCGCGATCAGCGCGAGCGAAACAACACCCGGCGCCGGCACGGTGATCGTCGCCGACAGAATGTCCGACGCGGTGATCGGCGCGTTGAGCGCCGTGCCGAGCGCGCTCGTGTACCAGCGCGAGCGCGATGAGACGATCGTCGAGATCGAGACTGTCGCCACCAGTGTGCGTGCGGTGTTGTCCGGCGAGAGCGCGAATCCATACCGGAACATCGTCGGATTCAGACTCGTGCTGTAACTGCTCGGCGGCGTGGCAAGGCTCAACGGATTCTGCCCGATGGCGACTCCCCAACTCAACGACGCCGGTGGATTGTACTTGGATCCAGCGAATCTCAGCGTGTCGCCGACGACCTGAGACATGAGCAGTCCACTCGCCGACGCACTTCCCATTCCCGCCGCGGCGAAGGGATTGACGCGCCCATAGAGCATCGAGTCCTCGTCCACGCCCATGCCCTCGGGGGAGAGCGGCGCAACGACGTCGCCCGAAGTCCACGGCGAGAGCGTTGGCATGAAGGAGACTCCCGCGAGCCCCATCACCGTGCCGCCGCTCCCCTGGACATACTCGCAGCGGACGCGGATATCGATGAAATCGAGGGGTGACGCGACGAGATCACGCGCCCAGGTCGTTCCGCCATCGCGCGAGGCCTCAAAGACGAGACGGCTCGTTTGGGCGAAGACGCTGCTCGCAAGCCCGACCACGGCGAGAATGGGAGTGATCCGATCCATGGAGTGGGTGCCTTTATCGTGGAGTCGTTCGCGACCGCCGGCGAGCGGCCAAGAGTCCCGCGAAGGCCAGCACACCAAGCGCACCCGGCGCCGGCACGCCGATAATCGCCGGCACGATCGAGTCCTGAATGATCGGCGCGTCGACGAACGATCCCTGGTCGGTTGTGTACCAGCGGGCGCGCGCGTTGAGGATCGATTCGAGGGGTGTCGTGGCGATGTGCAACGACGACCCGGACCCCATCGTGAATCCGAACTTGAAGACGAGCGGCGTCGATGTGCTCGAGTACGACTCCGGCGGATTGGTGATGAAGCGCGGGTTTTGCACGATGGCCACGCCCCACGACAGATTCGCCGTCATCGTGGTGGCGCGAGATCCCGCGAACCGCAGCGTGTTCCCGGTGTCCACATGGTGAGTCAATGTCCCCGACAGCGAGGACGGCCCTTGCCCCGCGACCGCGAAGGGAAGCAGGCGGCCGAACTGCCCGGACTCGTTCGACACCCCGGTGCCGTTCGCCGAGAGCGGCGCCACGGCCTCACTCAATGAGTAGCCGGTCACGACCGGTTGAAAGGTGAGGCCCGCGAGACCCATCGTGGTCAACCCACTGTTCCCCGGGATGAACTCGGCACGCACACGGACCTGAACGACCGTCCCCGGCGGAGGGTCGGTGATCGTGCTCCAGTTCGCACCGTTGTCCGCTGACGCCTCGAAGACCAGCCGCGTCTGCTGCGCGACCGCGTTCGAGGCGATGGTGATCGCGATGCCGGCAGCAAGGGCAATTCGGATGGTGGAGTGGGTGGCGCGCATGGGTGGTTCCTGTATGAGAAACGGACAGGCCCCCCACAAAAAGGAAAAACCCCCCTCACCGTGAGATGAGGGGGGCGAGTCTGAACGGTCGATTCAGCGTTGGGATGAACCCGCGGCTGGTTCGTTCTTAGCGGCGGCGACGGCCGGCGACGAGACCGCCGAGGCCGAGCAGCGCCAAGGACGCCGGAGCCGGGACGATGCTGATCGTCGCGGGGACGATGTCGCTCGCGGCGATGGTGGCGTTGAGGGCCGTGCCGAGAGCCGAGGTGTACCAGCGGCCGCGGGTGCTGACGATCGTCGAGAGCGGGGCCGTGGCGACGAGGTCACGAGCGGTGGCATCGCTGCCGAGCGTGAAGCCGAAGCGGAAGATCAGCGGGTTGCTGCTGTTGGAGTACGACTCCGGGGGGTTGGCGAGGCTCTGGGGGTTCTGGCCGATCGCGACGCCCCAGGCGAGGTTGGTCGTCGCGGTGGTGTTCTTGGAACCCGCGAAGCGGAGGGTGTTGCCGCCGTCCACGAAGGAGGTCAGCACGCCCGAGGCCGAAGCGGAACCCTGGCCGGCGGCGGCGAAGGGAAGGATGCGGCCGAACTCGCTGGACGCGGCGGCGACGCCGGCGCCATCAGCGGAGAGGGCGGCGACCGTGTCGCCCGCGCCCCAGTTGCTCACCGTCGGCTGGAAGGTGATGCCCGCGAGGCCCATCTGGGTGCCACCGGCGCCCTGGACGTACTCGGCGCGGACGCGAACCTGGATGTTCTGGCCGGGGGCGGCGGTGAGATTCGAGGTCCACGTCGCGCCCGCGTCATTCGTGGCTTCGAAGACGAGGCGGGTGGACTGCGCCTGAGCGGCAGCAGCGAGGCCGGCGGCAGCAACGATAGCGAAAGCATACTTCATGGACAGTCTCCTCACGACTCTTGGCGGGTTGACCCAACCCACACGTTTTGTTGAGAACGAACGACTCGTTCCTGACCCACTAGGAATGTGCGCCAAGTTCTGGAATATGCCAGCAAAATGGAGATTTTCTTTTGACAATTGTGCAGATTTTTGGATGACCCCCCTCAGAAACGCTAAAAACGCGGGTTTGGCCCGCGTTTCGTTCGGAATGCGATTGGTAGAAACGGCTATTCCTCGCGTTCTAGGACGTTCATCCAGCGCGCGGTACGAACTCCGGGCCGAGTGATCGAGTCACGGAACCCTTGCACACTGGGGGTTTAGGAAAGTTTGAGACCCAGGGCGGCACGCTTGGCGTCCCACTCGGCCTGCTCGCGCCGATTCTCCGAGGCCAGGTGCCCGGCCCCGCCGGCTATGGCGTCCTTCAGGGCATCAACTTCAAGACGGCTGAGGCTCAAAGACTCGAAGTCGTAATCCCGCCAGGCGGCCATGGTTATGGGAACAATCGGCTCAAGAAGAGCGTGCATCGCCCGGGCGTACTCGCGGATCTCATACTGGGCGTGCGAGTCCATCCTTAAGGAAAGGAACCGGAGCGTGTTGTGAAGGTCGCACTTCCAGTACCACTCGGTGTAGACGTTGACGGGCAGACCCATGCGGGCGAGTTCGCGGGAGACGCCCCGTTCAGTGAAGTTGAGGTATTTCTGGTAGGAGGCCTCGACTTCATTCAGGAAGGAGATGAACTCCTGGGCCGTCTGAGATTCGTTAGGTACGGCGATGTCGAGCCGGTCTTCGCCCCCCTGGCGGTTGGACTGGGACTGCTTGCGGACGGCATCCACGGTGGGGATATAGAAGCGATCGGGGACGATCGAATATCGGGCTGAGTACTCGTTGACGTTGGCCGTCCGATGGCGGATCCACTGGCGGGCGATGAAGATGGGCATCGCGACGTGGAACTTGAGTTCGACCATCTCGAATGGGGTTGTGTGGCGATGACGTAATAGGTAGCGGATGAGGCCCTGATCTTCGGAGACCTTTTTGGTGCCTTGACCGTACGAAACCCGAGCGGCCTGGACGATGGCGGAATCGGCGGTCTGGCCCTGGGGGACCAACCTGGGCATGGCGTCGACAAGGGCGACAAAGCCGTGGTCGAGGACCTTGGCCTCGAGGCGGGCGGCCCCGTTCAAGACGTCGACAAGAGGTGACTCGGGGGTCACATGTGTGATGGCGATTGGGGCGGGAGCATCCGTGGCCTTGGTGGTCATGCCGATAGGGTACCGGGCGGGGCGAACGCCGGCGTGCGGATGGCCGATTGAAGTTCACGAGATTTCGATTTGGACGCAAACCTGACCATCACGCTGGCGGCGACGACCCCCGAGGGTGAGTGGTATCTCGGGATCGGGGATCCAACGGTGTGGGGGTGGTTGTCGACGGCGATGTACTTCGTGACGGCGTGGCTGTGCTGGCGTGCGTGGCGACGCGAAAGGGCGGAGCAGGGGCGTGACCGAGGTGGACTCAAGCCTGAGTTCTGGGCGGTACTCGGCGTGCTGGTGCTGCTCCTGGGGATCAACAAGCAGTTGGATTTGCAGACGTGGATGACGTCGGTGGCGCGGAAGGCGGCGAAGTCGGAGGGGTGGTACAAGCGCCGGCATGAGGTGCAACTGGTTTTTCTTGCGGTGATGGGGATTGCGGGTGTGGGTGGCGTGGGTGTGGTGGCGTGGAGTCTGAGGCGGGTGTGGCGGAGGTACTGGCTGGGCGTGGCGGGTATGGCGGCGCTGCTCGCGTATGTGGCGCTGCGGGCGTCGTCGTTTCATCGTTTGGATGATGTGTTGCTGCGGCTGCCGGTGGTGGAGCGGTTCTTCAGCCGGGGGCTGGAGTCGATGGCGGTGGGGACGGTGGGGTTTGCCGCGTGGTGGGCGAGGAAGACGAACGCGGAGGAAGACGGAGGGTGAGGGGAGGGAGACGGAGGGGAGTTGGGTTGGGTTGTGGTGGTGTGTGTGGAGAGGATGAAGGAGGAGAAGACCCCTCGCGGAGCGAGGGGGTACCCAGGAGCGGTGTCTCGCGTTGGCGCGAGATCACTTGTCGCTGACTCACGCACGCAACGTTCTGGCGAGATCTCAGAACAATGTTCTCCCTCGTGTCCTCTTCTTTCCTCCGCGTCCTCTGCGTTCGCCTTCCGGTCAGGCGTTGCGTGTCGAGTGGACCGAGAGTCTGCGGCGAGATGTGCCGATTGTTTCGGGACGTGGGACTGTCTGTCATCCTGGCACGCTGGCAGTCGTTGCGGGCGCGGGTGGCACACGGTGTGTGCGTTGTGGCGTCGGGAAGGCGATCGGCGTGCCTGCGAGAGGGCTGAGGTGGTGTGGCATGGGCTTTGTTTCTGGTCATGCGTGGCCGCGGTGGTGCGGCCGAGTCTGAACTTTGAACATTGTCGCAAAGGAGTTGGCCATGACCATGCTGATTCGTCGGGCGCCTCGGGAGGGCATGCCGTTCGCTTCGGTTCTGGATCGGTTCTTCGCGGAGCCGTTCTTTGGTGAGGGCGGCGCGATGAGCGCCCTGGAAGAGGGGACGCTGGCGCTGGATGTCTCGGAGAATGAGACGAGCGTGAAGGTGCGTGCGTCGCTCCCCGGGTTCACGAAGGACGACGTGCAGATCGACGTGCACGAGGGCGTGCTGTCGATCTCGGCGACGCACGAGGAGACCGAGGAGGTCAAGGACGAGAAGTTCTATCGCAAGGAGCGTCGGGTCGGCTCGGTGAGCCGTCGCGTGGCGCTGCCGTGCGCGGTGGATGAGACGAAGGCGGAGGCTGAACTGAAGGATGGTGTGCTGACGCTGAGCCTGCCGAAGTCGGTGTCGGCGACGCCGAAGCGTGTGAAGATCAAGTAGTGCTCTCGCGCCTCATGGGCCGGCGCTGTCTCTCCTTTAGCGCGATGACGGTTGTGGGGCGCGAGCACGAATCACTCTGCGGTGCCCTGTGGCACGCGACCCGGACCCTCGGCCTGTGTATGGCCGAGGGTTTCGTTGTTGGAGCGGTGGAGACTTGCTGTGCTGAGGGGATTGAGGAGGAGAAGGTCGATGGGGAAGCCCCTCGCGGAGCGAGGGGGTACCCGTGAGCGTCAGAGACTTGCCGAGGTCAGTCGGTGGCCTTGTCGATGGCTCGTTCGGTGGCCTCGGCGGCGCCGGAGATGTCCTTGCCGACGCCCTTGACGGTGTTGCAGGCGGTCAGGGCGAGGAGGGTGAGCGAGACGGCGAGAATCGCGGCACGCTTGAGCGTCAGTGTGGAGGTGATCTTTGTCATGACGGTCTCCGTTGATCGGGAACTCGACAGTGTATCTGGGTATGTCGGTCCTTCGTGTGAGGTTGAGCATTCCAATGAAAAGGGGCCCGGTACGTGTCCGGGCCCCCGAGTCCGTGTCTCTTGTTTCGATCGAGTGGTGCCGATCAGCAGCCGGCCTGGAAGCGGACGAGGAAGTAGAGGAGATCGTCGATGGTGACGGCTCCGTCGTGGGTGCCGGTGCCGCTGCCGTCGTCGACGTCGGCGCTGGCGTTGCCGGACTGGAAGAGGGTGAGGAAGTAGAGGAGGTCGTCGATGGTGACGGCACCGTCGATGGTTCCTGTGCCGCTGCCGTCGTCGGTGTCGGCGACGCAGAGCGAGGCGCAGTTCTCGTATCGGGCGATGTTCTTGGAGGGGATGGCGCTTCCGATAGCGTCGAAGGTTCCGGCGATATAGAGATCGCTGGTGTTGCCTCGGGGGACGACGGTCATAATGGCGGGGGCTTCGCCCGACGCGGCGAGCAGGGTGGAGGGGGCGGACCACGCCGTGCCGTCATAGGCGGCGAACTTCGGGAATGATCCGGCTCCGACGGTGGTGAAGAGTCCGACGGCGAAGAGTTTGGCGCCGTTGCCGTCGTCGAAGACCTGGAAGTCGGTGATGCGGCTGTTGGGGCCGCCTCCGGTGGGCTGGGTCCACTGGGTGCCGTCCCATTTGGCAAAGCGGAAGACGGAGAAGAGCCCGGCGGTGGTGAAGTCTCCTCCGGCGTAGAGGTTGTTGTTGTAGACGTCAACAGAGTAACAGGTGTTGTTGAGTCCTTCGGCGAGTGCGAACCATGCGGTGCCGTCCCATCGGGCGATGCGGAGGGCGGGCTGGCCGTCGGCCTGGGTGAATGTGCCGCAGACGACGATGTCGCCGTTGTAGACGGTGGCGTCGAGGACGGCGTTGTTGAGCCCGCCGCCGAGGGAGGACCAGGTCGTGCCGTTCCAGACGGCGGCGCGGTTGAAGCCCGAGGCGCCGCCGGCGGTGGTAAAGGTGCCGAAGGCGTAGAGCTGTCCGTTGTGGACGAGGAGTTTGTTGACGGTGTTGTTGAATCCTGAGGTGAGTCCTGACCAGGTGGTGCCGTCGAACTTGGCGATGCGATTGAGTGCGGGTGCTGTTGTGGTTTGAGTGAACTGGCCGGCGACGTAGAGGTTGCCGGCGAGGGAGGCGGCGGTGAGGACGTTGTTGTTGAAGTCGGAGCCGGGGACGTTGTTCCACTGGAGGGTGTTGGGATTGAATCGTGCGACGCTCTGGACGGGTGTGCGATCGGCGAAGTCCATGTTGCCGACGGCGACGAGTTCGGGGCCTGACCCGAAGTCGTGGGAGGCAAGTCCGCTCGGCGGGGTGAGGAGTCCACGGTCGAAGGGCTTCCAGCCGGCGGTGTTCCAGAGGACGAGGCGAGTGACCGTCACGGAGTCGAAGGATGTGAACAAGCCGCTGACGAGGAGGTAGTTGGTGGCTCCCTCGGAATAGGGAACGAGGGAGGTGATGGTGCTGTTGGGGGTTTCAAGGGCTTGCCAGGCCGTGCCGGTCCATCGCACGAAGCGTGAGGTGTTGGCGACGATCCCGGCCTGAGTAAAGGCGCCACCGACGATGAGGCCGTTGTTGAAGGGAACGAGGGCGTTGACGGTGTTGTTGACGCCCGCCGCGACGTCGTTCCAGGAGGTGCCGTCGAATCGGGCGATGCGATTGGCGGCGATGACGCCGGAGTTGGTGAAGGTGCCGCCGGCGTAGATGGAGCCGTCGAACTCGGCGAGGGCGTTGACGGTGTTGTTGAAGCCGTCGGCCACGGGGACCCAGTTGGTGCCATCGAAGGTGGCGACGCGGGCGACGGGCGTGGCGCCGGAGTTCAGGAAACTCCCTGCGGCCCAGAGGGTGGGGGTGCCGTTGCGGTTGAGGACCTTGAGGGTGGTGACGGTGTTGTCGAAGCCGGCGCCGACGGGGTTCCACGAGGTGCCGTCCCAGCGTGCGACGCGGCTGATGGCGGTGCCGCCGATGGAGGTGAAACTCCCGGCGGCGTAGAGGCTGCCGTTGAAGTTGACCATGGAGTTGACGACGTTGTTGGCACCGGCGGCGGTGCCTGTGCCGAAGGGGGCCCAGTTCGTGCCGTTCCATCGGACGATGTTGGCCATGGTGGGCTGGCCCGAGGCCTGGGTGAACTGGCCGGCAGCGAAGAGTTGGCCGTTGTAGACGGCGAGGTCGAAGACGTTGCCATTGAGCCCGACGGAGAGTTGGGTCCAGTCGTGCCCGTCGTACCTGGCGAGGCCGCGGATGGTCTTGCCGCCGATGACGGTGAAGTTTCCGGCGACGAAGAGGGCGCTGCCGTTTCCATCGTCATGGGTGATGGCGTCGTTGACGACGTTGTTGGGGCTGGCGCTGGGGAACTCGTTGAGCCAGGTGGGTGTGCACTGGGCGTTGGCGAGTGTGGGGAGGGTGAGGCCGGCAAGGAGCGCGGCGGACCCGAGCAACGCATGGACAATCCGTTTCATGTGAACCTCTCTTCTGCCCTCAAGGCGAATATCTGTTTTTTGAGGATACACCGATATGGGTGAAGAGTGAAATGGGGCTTATGGATGAACTGTTCGAAATACAGTGTCCTGCAAACAAAGACCTTGCGCGGCATTCTGGGGTCTTTGCGCAATCTGAACCAGACCCTCATGGACATTTGACGGGGCAGCAAGAGGACTTCTTGGTGGCGACTTGTACCATCGATCGCGTGATGGATTGACACAATCTTGTCCAGGAGCGAACAGATGAAACGATGGATGCGTGGGTTGGTGGCGGGGGTGATCGCGGCGGGCGCGTCGGCGGTGCTTGTGGCGGCGGGGCCTGTCAAAGTTGACGCGAAACTGACGGAGTACAAGGCCTCGCAGGGCGTCGCCGGGACGATCAAGAGCGTCGGCTCGGACACGATGAACAACGTGATGGCGCACTGGAACGAGTCGTTCCAGAAGTTCTACCCGGGTGTGAAGATCGAGGTGGAGGGGAAGGGTTCGTCGACGGCTCCTCCGGCGTTGATCCAGGGTCAGAGCCAGTTCGGGCCGATGAGCCGGGAGATGAAGTCGTCGGAGATCGACGAGTTCGAGAAGAAGTATGGGTACAAGCCGACGAAGTTGCGTGTGGGGATCGACGCGCTGGCGGTGTTCGTGAACAAGGACAATCCGTTGAGCGAGATCAGCCTTGACCAACTGAAGAAGGTGTTCTCGGTGGCCGGGCCCGACATGACGTGGGGCGAGTTGGGCGTGACAGATGCGAAGTACAAGGATCAGAAGGTTGTGCTGTACGGGCGTAACTCGGCGTCGGGGACGTACCAGTATTTCAAGGAGCACGCGCTGGGCAAGCAGGACTACAAGAGCACGGTGAAGGAGCAGCCGGGGTCGTCGGCGGTGGTGCAGGCGGTCGGGACGGACACGCTGGGCATGGGCTACTCGGGGATCGGGTACGCGACGGCGGACACGAAGATGCTGAAGGTGTCGACGCACGGCGAGAAGAGCGTGACGCCAGCGTATGAGACGGCTCTGTCGGGCGAGTATCCCTTGGCGCGGTTCCTGTATGTGTACGTGAACTTCGACCCGACCAAAGCGCTCGAGCCTTTGCGGGCGGAGTTCATCCGGTTCATGTACTCGAAGCAGGGGCAGGAGGACGTGGTGAAGGACGGCTACTTCCCCGTTCCCGAGGGCGTCGCGAAGGCGGACCTGAAGACGGTGGGACTGTCGAAGTAGTTCGCGAGTACGATCGAAGATGCCGCGGTGGTGGAAGCCTTCGCGGCGTTTTTTCCGGGCACGATGTCCGGATCACACAGCGGTCGGCGAGCAAGGCCGACCGACATCTTGACCGTCATGCAAGGAGACGTTCTATGAAGAATCTGTGGTTCGTGCTGGCTGCGGGCATCGCGGCTGGAGTGTCCTCGTTGGCGATGGGACAAGCCGGCGTGGATCTGAGTTCGGCGTCGGGTTCGTACGCCGATGAACTCCTGGCCGACGCGGCGTCGCGGTCGAGTCTGCTCGATGACGTGGGTGGCGCGGGGTACAAGGGCAAGTACTTTATCACCGACGGTGGGCCGAACACGTTTGAGTTCGGGTCGTTGTGGCAGTTCCGGTATCAGTTGAATCGGCGGGACAACGTGACGCCGTCGGACGATGAGACGACGATGGGGTTCCACCTTCGGAAGATCGAGTTGAACTTCACGGGAACGTACTTCGATCCGCGATTCGGGTACAAGATCCAGCCTGAGGTGAAGACCGACGGCTCGATGTCGCTGGCGGACGCGTACGGGACGGTGAAACTCGAGAATGGCGTGACGCTCCAGTATGGGCAGTTCAAGTTGCCATTCCTTCACGAGGAACTCGTGAGTTCGTCGGCCGGTCTGACGATGGAGCGGTCTGTCTTCAACCAGGTGTTCACGCTGGAGCGGTCGCAGGGCCTGCAGATCGAGTTCAGCGAGGACGTGTACCGCTTCATGGTGGCGTTGAGTGATGGCCGCAAGGCGCTGAACACGCCGTTTGACAGCGCGAGCGAGGCGGACTTCGCGTTGACGGCACGCGGCGAGTATCGCTGGGGGAAGGCGGACTTCAAGCGTCTGGGCGACTTTGTGTCGTGGCGCGGGAGCGAGTATGGCGGGGCGGCTGGCCTGGCGGCGCACTATGAGTCGGGCGGGAGCACCAACGCGACGGTCGATCGCACGATCACGTCGATCACGGCGGACGCGCGCGTGGAGAGCGATGGATGGGGGGCACACGCCGCGTTTGCGTGGCGGTCGACGGATCCCGATGGCGGGACCTCGACGGACGACATGGGCGTGCTCTTGCAGGGCAACATCTTCGTGACGGACCAGGTCGAGGCGTTCGCCCGCTACGACATCATCATTCCCGACGACATGGGCGGTGTGGACAACTTCAGCACGCTGACCGGCGGTGTGAACTACTACATCTCGCCCAGCAGCCAAGCGGCGAAACTCACGGTCGATCTGATCTACTTCCTGGATAAGCAGGCGAACACCGGTGGGGTGGTAGGCACGTCGTCGAACCAGGCGTTGCTCGCCGATAGCGAGGGCGGTCAGTTCGCGCTTCGCGGACAGATCCAGTTCAAGTACTGATCTCACGCGTCGGATTCTCGGGGGTTCCGCCATCTGGAGGCGGGGTGTGCTCCCGGAGTGTTGATTGAACTGTGCACGGCGCCCGGCCCCATTGTGGGCCGGGCGTTTTTTGGCATTGAGGGCATCATGGGCGAGTTGTGGGCGAGGCGTTGCGCTGGGTGTTGACAGCGTGGTCGCGGTTGTGCTAGGCTGGTCGCGTTCCAGGTCTCTCGTCCTCGTTGCGACTTGTCGCGGCGGGGCGCGGGTGAAAAGGGAAGCGTGGTGAGAAGCCACCGCGGACGCGCCGCCGTATGGGGTGACACGTCCGACTCGTGCCGGTGCTCGGAACGAATCGTTTCGAGCGTCGGCGGCCACTGGGACCTCCAGATGCTCGCGGTTCTTTGCCGCGGGTTGGAGGTTCTCGGGAAGGCGAGTCGGACGAATCCCTAAGCCGGAAGACCTGCCTGGGACGTTGCTGGTGGTGCCCTCGCGGGCCGGTCGCGTGTTGCGACATGGCAGGGGCGCTCGGCGAACGTCGGCGTCCGCTCCGGTGCCGAGGCTCCCGAGTCCTTTTTCCGCGTGGCGCATCGGACGTTGTCCCGGAGCCGTCCCGCGCGAATCGGGGCGAGCGGCCTCTGTGTTGAGGCGGTCAGGTCTGTCATGGCAGTTCGAGTGTGTGCGTGCGCGTGGGGCGTGCTTGGTTTGTCGATGTCCGTGTTCGCGGCCGACCCATGGGCGGATCGTGTGGTGGGCTTTGATGCGGGCGTTGATGCCGCGCCGGGGTATGACGTTCCTGGAAGCGCGTTGGGGAGTCCATCGCGGATAACGGGTGCTGGCGAGTTTGCCGGGCCTGTGTCGCCGTTCAACCCGGCGTACAACGCGGACCAGGTGTATTCGATCGGCGCTGGGGGTTTTCTGACGCTCGCGTTCGATGAGGCGGTGGTCGATGATCCGGCCAACCCGTTCGGGATCGACCTGCTCGTCTTCGGGAATCAGGGATTCATCGATGCGAGTTTCAGCACGGGTGGGGCGCCGGGCATGACCACGCCGACGGGTGCAATGTTTGGCTCGAACGTGAGCGCGACGATTGAGGTGAGTGTCGATGGGTTGGCGTGGACACTGGTGACGGGACTCTCTTCGGAGGGGTTGTTTCCGACGCTGGGGTATGTGGATCTTGCCGGGCCGTATGAGAGCGTGGCGGGGTCGAACGAGAGCGACTTCACGAGGCCGGTGGATCCGGCGTTCATCCCAGCAGGGAGGACGTTCGCGGAGATCGTCGCGGGGTACAACGGCTCGGGCGGGGGCGTGGGGATCGATCTCGCGTCGACTGGGCTTTCGGCGATCTCGTATGTGCGCATTGCCCTGCCTGCGGGCGCTACGGGGAACGTGGAGATCGATGCGCTGGCGGACGTATCGGCGGTTCCTGGGCCTGGCGTTGTGGGGTTTGCGACGCTGTTGGGTTTTGGGACGATGAGACGCCGTCGCGGGACATCAGGGGCGGGGCGATCGAGTGGAGTCCTGTGTGTCGGCGGCGCGAGGTAGGTCTGCATGGGCACTTTGGAATATGGCCGGTGTGCACGATCGCGACGTGGCGCGGGCGTGGCCTTGTGCGCGATGGGAGGCTTCGCGGCGTGCGGGCTGGCGCAATCCGGCGGGTCGTGGACGCATCTCGGCGGCGAGAGTTCGCGAGAGTCTCGAGGTGTCGGGCTTGCGCCCGATCTCACGTCACTCGCGTGGACGGTGACGCGTGATCAACTCGGGCGTCCGATCGCGTTCACGCCCTCGGCGGGCGTGATGGTGTCGTTTGGTGTCGTGGTGGCGACGGGATCCGTTGACATTGGGGGCGTGCCGGCGCACTTCGTGTTTGGTGTGCGGGCGTTCACGGGTGAACTGGTGTGGCAGACACCGATTGACGCGCCGCTGCTCGACTCGTTCTCGACGCCGGCGATCGATGAGGAGCACCAGACGGCGATCGTGGCGAGCGGGAGTTCGCTTCGCGGGATTCGACTGAGCGATGGCTCGACCGCGTGGACGACGGTGCTGCCGCGCGCGGTGGTGAATGCCTCGCCGGCGTGCACGTTCTCGGTTGGGGCGTCGCTTGGTGCCCTCGATCGGGTCTTTGTCGTGGACTATGACCCGTTCGGCGCGGGCGGGTCGCTGCATTGCGTGAACGTGGACGCGTTCGACACGAGTGTGAATCCGCACATGCCCGGCGAGATCGTGTGGTCGTTCACACTCGGCGGGACGAGCGGGAATTCGCCGAGCGTGGTGCACATTCCGGGCGTGGGCACGCGGGTTGTTGTGGCGACGTCGGGGGACTTTGGCGTGGGGGCGGGGCGAGTGGTGTGCGTTGATGCCTGGAGTGAGGCGACGCCGACGCCGGTGTGGACGTTCGAGAACTCGCAGGCTCTAGGTTTTTTCGGTGGGGTGGGTGTTGCACGCGATTCGAGCGGGGCGTGGAGCGTGGTGGCGGCGTCGTACTCGTTCACGGGCGGGCGAACCTCGGCGAATCTCGTGAAACTCGATGCGCTGACGGGCGTGATGTCGTGGAGCGTGGGGTGCAATCGGACGGCGAGCGTTCCGGTCTATGTCGAGGGCGGGCGCGTGGTCGTTGCCGGCGGGTTGGATGGCTTCGGCTCGATTCCGACGCTGCAACTCTTTGATGATCTGGGGACGAGCGCGGCGATGGTGTGGGACTCGGCCGCCGCGACGTGGACCGATCTCGATGGCGACGTGCGGATCGATGAGGGCGAGTATCTTCGCGTTGGTGGGTGGACGATGGTGCCGGCGTTGCTCGCCGATCGTCGGATGCTGGTGGGCGTGCTGGATCACGAGACGAGCAGCGTTGGGGCGAGCGAGGCGATGCTCGAGTGCGATCTGTCTCGCGTGCCTGGCGATCCGTTGTTCGTGCGGCAGGTGGCGACGGCGACTGGAAATGGGCCGGGCGTTGTGAGCGTTGAGGGCGGGGCGTGGGCGTACTCGACGGGTGCCGGCGGCTTGCATGCGTTTGCGCCCCTCGGCGTGCCGGCGGATCTCTCGGGCGATGGCGTGGTGAACACCGACGATCTCCGCGCGTGGGATTCGAACACTCTGCGGCGGGATCTTGACGGCAACGGCACGATCGACGCCGACGATCGCGCGAGATTGATTGGGGCGTTGCGTGATCGCGAGCGGGCGTTGCTCGTGCGGGGGAGGCCATGAGCGTGGCGGACGCGCGAGGCGAGCGAGTTTCGGCTTCTTTGCGGGCGTTCACGCTCGTCGAGGTGCTGGTGGTGATCGCGATCATTGCGCTGCTCGTGTCGTTGCTCCTGCCGTCGCTCGGGGGGGCTCGCGAGTCGTCGCGCACGATCGCGTGCGCGTCGAATCTGCGGCAGTTTGGGATCGCGTGGCAGGGGTACGCCGGGGACTTTGCGGATCGTGCCATGCCGCTGGCGTACTGGCATCCCGATGACATCGTCGACGAGCAGGTCTTCTGGTGGGGGACGCACGGCGTTGTCACGGGTCGAGTCGATCACGCACGTGGGTTTGTTGCGGCGTACCTCGATTCGAGCCTCGGTGCGAGGTCGGTGTATGAGTGCCCCGCGCAGGCGTGGGGGACGTATCTCGCCCAGGGGCCGGCACGCGAGCCGACGAGCACGTATGGGTACAACGGTTATTACCTCTCGCCCGCGAAGACGCCGGGGTGGGGGCAGTCGATCGGGTTTCGGCCTTGGCGGCGTGTGTTCGAGATTCAGAGGCCGGGGGAGTTGCTCGTCTTTGCGGACGCGATGCTTGGTGGGCTTGGCGTGGGAACGAGGCCTCGGAACTGTGCGCTGCTTGACCCGCCGAGGTTGTTCTTTGGGTCGGGCGCGTCGGCCTCATGGCGCGTGAACTCCTCGCCGACGACTTCATTCCGGCATCAGCGTGCGCGCGGCGACGTTATGGGCTCGGCGTTGGGTGTGCGTGCCGACGGGAGCGCGGGGCCGACGCGGGCGCAGGCCGATTGGATCATCGATCGCGATTCGGCGATCGGCTCGATCGGAACGGCGAATGATCCGGCGTATGTGCCCGATTGGCGTGAGTGGCGCGGGCCTTGACCACGGACCCTGGCGTTCTTACTTTTTATACGTTCGAATGCTCGAACTCCGCGCCACGCTCTGCGGGCCGCGCAGGTGGACGGGTGACTTGATGCGCCGGGAAATATCGGTGCGTGTCTTGGCGAACTGGGAGGTTCTCGTGTTGGAGAGCGAGGACTTGAAGGTGCGTGTCGAAGGGGGCGACTTGTAGTAACGTCCGTAGGAGGCGTCGAAACCGGAGCCAAGCACGCCGCGGCCGGCCATAGTCGTCGTGGGCACGCGGAACTTTCCGCCCGACGACGAAGCGACGGGCTTGGTGCTCGGGCGAAGTCCGGAGAACTGGGATGAGTTTCTGTTGTGGGCACGGCTGAGTGAGCCCGAGATCGAGAACGGGCCGGCGTTGGCGGCGGTTCCGAGCAGAGCCAAGGCGCCGAGGCCGACGCCCAGCGTGAGCGCGCGACGAGAGATCTTCATCTGTGCTTCCCCCCAAGTCTTTGGATGTGTGAACCAGTGGACGTGCGAATCCGACCGCGATCGATCTCGCGGCCAATGGGATTGTGCGCGATGGCGGGGCGAGTGCAAGGTCCGAACCTGTGTTCTCGTCGTTTTCGCGCGGGCTGTGCGGGCGTGCCCGCCCGAGAACGCGCGTAACGAATCCGATAAACGGGGGTTGGCGGGCGATCAGGCGATCGTCACGCTCTGGTCGAGGTAGACGTCCTGGATGGCGTGGAGGAGTTTCACGCCATCGTTCATGGGCTTCTGGAAGGCCTTGCGCCCGGAGATCAGGCCCATGCCGCCGGCGCGTTTGTTGATGACGGCGGTGGCGACGGCTTCCTGCAGGTCCGAGGCGCCCTTGCTCTCGCCGCCGGAGTTGATGAGGGGGACGCGACCCATGTAGTTGTTGATGACCTGGTATCGGCAGAGGTCGATGGGGTGCCCGCCGTGGCCGTTCTCGTCGCTGCCGCAGAGGTTGGTGTAGACGCGCTTGTCCCACTTTCCATAGGCCGACGACCCGGCGTTGAGGGCGGCGTACCCGCCGTTGTTCGTCGGGAGTTTCTGCTTGATGATGTCGGCCTGGATCGTCGCGCCGAGGTGATTGGCCTGGCCCGAGAGGTCGGCGGAGGCGTGGTAGTCCACGCTCTTGCCATCGGCGCCCTTCACCTTGAAGGCGTTGTTGCGCGTGTAGCACCAGAGGACGGTGACCATGCCGAGGCTGTGGGCCTGCTCGAACATCGCCGAGACTTCCTCGATTTGTCTGCGGGATTCCTCGGAGCCGAAGTAGATCGTGGCACCGACGGCGAGCGCGCCCATCTCGTAGCACTGGCGGATCGAGCCGTAGAGCGTCTGGTCGAAGGTGTTGGGGTAACTGAGGATCTCGTTGTGGTTGAACTTCACGAGGAAGGGGATCTTGTGGGCGTACTTGCGGGCGACCATGCCCAGGACGCCGAAGGTCGAGGCGACGGCGTTGCACCCGCCCTCGATCGCGAGTTTCACGATGTTCTCGGGGTCGAAGTACTCGGGGTTGGGCGCGAACGAGGCGCCGGCGGAATGCTCCACGCCCTGATCGACGGGGAGGATGGAGACGTAGCCGGTGCCGCCGAGGCGTCCGGTGTTCATCATCGTCTGGAAGTTGCGGAGGACGGGGAGGGGTCGATCGGAGGCGGCGAGGACGCGATCGACAAAGTCGGGCCCGGGGAGGTGGAGTTGTCCCTTGCGGATGGTTTTGGACTCGTGGCCCAAAAGGCGATCGGCGTCGCCGGCGAGGGTGCTGCGGATGTTGATGCTGGGGGCTGCGGGCATGGGTCTCTCCGTTTTTGTGTGGGTCGAGGCGCCAAGATTGCGCCATCGTTGTGTTTGGGATCCATCTGGAATGCGTGCCTCCTCGAGCGGATGCTCCGGGAAGGGGCCTGAGTATAGAAACGGGAGTGAAGGAAGGTCCGAGTTCTCTTGAGGCGTCCGGGAAGATGGCCGATAGGAAGTCCACAACGTCGGATCCAACCACGGAGGTCTCGCATGCGTTCGAATCGTCTTGCCATTCTTGGGTTTGCCGCCGCTCTCACGCCTGTTGCGTTGGGTGCGGATCTGTTCGTGATCTCGGGGACATCCAATGGGTCGCCGATCACGCCGGTCGGGGCGAACAACCTTGTCGATCTCGTGACGAACGCGGTGAACAACGAGGCGCAGTTCGCCGCGCTCACGGGGACCGACGTGAGCCTGTCTTTGAACTATGGCGGCGTGGCGGACGCAGTGACAATCACGCGCAACGCCGCCGAGACGCAGGCGACGCTGACGTTCATCACGCCCGATGGGACGATCACGCGGACGTTTGACACGGGGACCGATCCGCGCTCGCTCGAAGATCAGATCCGCGATTATCTCCAGCAGAACGGGGCGGACGACCTCGCCGAGTTCTTCAAGGCGGTCAACGCCCTGACACCGATCGCGGTCTCGGACGGCAACCCGAACGCGACGACGGCCCGAATGGCGGAACTCACCTTCCAGCGATTCGGCATCAACAACGAGTTCACGTCGGTTGTCGTTCCCGATGGCGACGACTCGATGCGTCGCGCGACGCCGCAGTTGCGGATGGATGTCTCGGGAAGCCAGTACGAGGCCGGGGACTTCGAGGGCGACTCGGCGACGGTCTCGACGTCGTTCGACGCGAATCTCGGGAAGTCCCTTGGCGTTTCGATCGCGTCGTTCCTCGGGTACAACAGCGTCGAGGACGCGGACGTTTTCCACTTTGGCATGGCGCTGGGCGTGCCGATCCGGGTGGTCCTGCCGACGCCCGAAGTGCCGTTCACGTGGCAGATCACGCCCCACGCGTCGGTCGCGGGGTCGGCGTCGGAGGACATCGGTGCGGGCGGCATCATCTACTCCTTCGGTGCGACGAGTTACTTCGCCTGGCACGCCACGGAGCGGCTGACGCTCTCCATGGCGAACCAGTACGCGATCTATGAGGGGAACAAACTCTCCTTCGGCGACTACGAGATCGATCCGGGGGTGAGCCAGTCGATGATGAAGCATGGCGGACGCGTGACGTACTGGCTGGGCGTCGAGTGGTACACCTACGCCGGCGTCACGTACTCCGATTTCATCGATGATGCCGCGGTCGACAACTGGCTGACGTTCACCGGCGGCATCGGGTTCAAGAACGACGCCGGGTCGGGCTTTGAACTCGCCGTGACCGCGGATGATGGCGACGACTACTCGTCGTTCGGCCTGCGCCTGGGCGCGAATCTCGCGTTCTAGGTCTCAAAGGAAGACGATCCGGGGGCGTTCGGAATTTCGTGCGCCTCGGGTGGTGATGGCTCGATGTATCGGCGCCACACGGAGAGCGGCTGCACCGCGGGTGGCATGCCGTTGTCCCACATCCACGAGTCGATGACGAAGTTTTCTTTGGTGTCGTGTTCCTCGATGACAGCCGTGCGATGGGGGTTGAAGACGAGGATCTTGGCCCGCCACACAGGGTCGA
The DNA here is from genome assembly GCA_016699835.1 of Phycisphaerales bacterium. Lineage (NCBI taxonomy): Bacteria > Pseudomonadati > Planctomycetota > Phycisphaerae > Phycisphaerales > Phycisphaerales bacterium. The sequence goes on along the minus strand of CP064987.1, from coordinate 1,317,833 downwards.
GCACGTCGTGGTGCACGATCAGGTCATGCTGGGCGAGCAGGTCGAGATATCGCGTGGTGTTGGAGGACTCGTCGACGCAGTCCATTTGACCTGGATCACCCAGTTGATTGTGTCCACGGCGTCGGTCGGCGTTGGTCGGTGTTTGCCTCCCCGCGATCTGCTCGATCATGGCGATGGTTGTGGCGATGGCTCGTCGCTCGGCGTCGGGGGACTCGTGACCGTCGCGCATGGTCTGTTCGATGGCCGTCCACTGTGTGTCGCTGATGCCGAACGTGTCTGTGCGATTGCCGCCGACGCCCCATTGGATGGGGATGGCGTGAAGTTCGATCGGTGGCGTCACGATCCGGCGACCCGTGTGGGTGCAACCGCTGATGCTCGCGAGACTCGCAACGACCACGGCCAGGTTTGAGTGGACACGGTTCATGTGAATCTTGGGCAGTGTAGCCGTATGACCGACGGATTCGGGCTTCCATCGGCTTCATGCGATGGGCCGCGTGAGACCGTGGGTGTGTGCGGCATGCAGATACGATTCTCGCGTGCACGAGGACACACTGCTCCAATATATTGCGAACGCATCGCGGGATCTCCCGCGGGTGTTCCCGCGTGTCGTCGTTGGTCCGGGCGATGACTGTGCCGTGGTGCGCGTTGGGGATGGCGGGTCTGGCGAGTGCGTGTTGTTGAAGACGGACCAGGTCGTGGAGGGCGTGCACTTCGCGAAGGGGACGGAAGTCTCGCTCATTGCGCGGAAGGCGATCGCCAGGCCGCTCTCGGATATCGCGGCGATGGTGGGGCGGCCGATCGCGGCGATGGCGACGGTGACGCTCTCGCGCTCGACAACGCAAGAAGAGGCGACTCGGCTCGCGGACGCGGTGCACGAGTGGGGGCGGCGATTCCGGTGCCCGATCGTGGGCGGCGACATCGCGACGTTTGGCCCGATTGATGGACCGATGGTGATTGGTGTGTCGGTGATGGGCGTGCCGCATTCGTCGTGTGGTCCGGTGCTTCGGTCGGGGGCGAGGCGAGGCGATGGGGTGTATATCACGGGCGTCGTCGGCGGGTCGTTCGAGGCGGGCACTGGGGGCGGGAGGCACCTTGAGTTTGAGCCACGCGTGGAGGTCGCGTCGGCTCTGGCGGATCTGCTGGGTGGGTCGCTGCACGCGATGATGGACACATCGGACGGGCTGGGGATCGATGCGGGTCGCTTGGCGTGCGCGTCAGAAGTTGCGGTCGAGATCGAGGAGCTGGCGATCCCGCTTGGTGAGCCTGAGGTGCTGGCGGCGATCGCGCGCGGCGAGGACTATGAGTTGCTCTTCGCGGTCGATGCGGGTGCGAAGGTTCCCGCGAGTCTCGCCGGAGTCGCGATCACGCGAATCGGGCGCATCGCCGAGGGCACAGGGTGCGCGCTCCTTCGAAACGATGGCACGCGGCTGGACATTGCCCGCCAAGGCTGGGAGCATCACTCGTGATCATCACACGCACGACGAGCGATCCGGGGGCGACGGGCGCTCTGGCTCAAGGCCTGGCGAGCGTGCTGGCGTTCGGTGATGTGGTGCTCCTCGAGGGCGATCTCGGTGCCGGCAAGACGACCTTTGCCCGGGCGCTCACGGGGGCGCTTTCGGTGGGAGGAAGCGGGGCGTCCAGCCCGACGTTTGTTATCGCGAACACATACCCGTGCAGTCTCGGTGGTGTCGAGGGTGTGATCCATCACATCGACGCGTATCGGCTTGCGGGAAGCGACGATCTGGACACCATGGGCTGGGATGCGATGTTCGACGCGTCGGGTGTGCCGTACGGGAACGCGCTCGCGCTCATCGAGTGGCCCGAGCGGATCGCGGAGGCGTTGCCGCACGAGAGCCGGTGTGCGATGGTTCGGTTGAGGGCTGTCGGCGAGTCGTCGCGCGAGATGGAGATCCGACTGCCGGATTCGTGGAGCGGTCGTCCGTGCGTTGGGCATCTTCGTGAACGCGAGTCGGTCCGGTGTCCATCATCGGGGGTGTGGGTCGCGCCGACCGCGGCGTCGTATCCCTTTGCCGACGATCGCCTTCGCCACGCCGACCTGTACAAGTGGTTCTCGTCGTCGTATGGCGTGACGCGGGCGATCGAGGAGCAGGATCTCGACGAGGAATGACGCCATGAGTGCGAGGACGCCGGTCGCTACGATCGCGGCATGATGCACGCCTTCATGCTCGCCGTCGGCACGGCTACGAACCCCTGGACGCTCTTCATGGACTCTTTCGATGCGTTCACGGTGCTGCTGATTCTGGGATCGGTCGTGGGCGTGGCGGTGGTCTTTCAGTGCCTGTTTGAGATCCGCGCGAGCCGCATCGTGCCGCAGGCGTCGTTGTCGCGTGCCAAGGGGCTTGCCGAGGCAGGACGCTGGGAGGAACTCCGGACATTCGCGAAGGGCGACTCATCGTTCGTGGGGCGTGTGCTCCAGAGGTCGCTCCTCGCAGACTCGCGCGATGACGTGCACGAGGCCGCCGAGATCGCGTCGTCGGATGAGGCCTCGCGGTGGTTCCGCAAGATCGAGATGCTCAACGTGATCGGGAACCTCGGGCCGCTCGTGGGGCTCGCGGGAACGGTGTGGGGGATGATCCTCGCATTCACGTCTCTGGGTGAGACGGGCGGACAGGCTGGCCCGGCGGATCTGTCACTGGGCATCTCCAAGGCGCTCTTCCACACGCTGCTGGGTTTGTGCCTCGCGATCCCGTGTCTGCTCGCGTTTGGCATCTATCGCGGCGTGGTCGATCGCCTGTGCACGCGAGGCATGGGCGCGGTCGCCGAGATTGTCGCGAAGTATCCGGGGGCGGCGGACGCGAGCGAGAGTGCTGCATCGCGAGCGATGGAGCGAGCCTGACGTGCGACGGCGGTTCAGATCAATCTCGCCGCACGCCCGCGGGCACGCGGGCTTTGCGAAGGTGAACGTCACGCCGCTTATTGACGTGGTGATGTGCCTGATCATTTTCTATCTGATCGTGGGCCGCCTGGCGAGCGATCGATCGGCGGGCGTGCAGTTGCCCACGACGGGCGTCGGCGCGACGCGGGCGCCCGAGGATCGTCTGGTGATCAACGTGCTCACGAGCGACGACGGTCCAAAGGTGGTGATCGAGAACGTGCCGATCGAGCGTGGGATGCTCCGCGAGCGCGTGGCGGCGTTTGTGGAGTCGGCCCGGACGAGGGGCGAGACGCCCGACGTGCAGTTGCGTGCCGACCGGACGCTCGCGTGGGGCGATCTCTCGTGGATCGTGGGCGAATGCCGCGAGGCTGGGTTGGGCGCGCTCAAACTCGCCGCCCAGCGTGGCGAGGGTGGTGGTGGGGGAGCGGGAGGCACGCCATGAGACCCATGCGTCGCCGAAACGCCCTCGCGGTGCACGAACTGCACTATGGCCCGAACATGACCCCGATGGTCGATGTCGTCATGGTGATTCTGGTCTTCTTCATGGCGAGCGCCGCGGTCCTCGGGCCTGAGTGGTTCCTGGGGACGTCGATCCCCGTCAAAGCGTCGGCCGATGCGAGTGCCCCGCCACCGGAGCACAAGCCGGTTCGCGTGGGACTCCAGATGGTCGATGGCGGCGTGGTGGTGATGATCGGCGCGCGAGAGCGGGTGGCGTTCAATGCCGCGGAGGCGCTGCTCATGGACGAGATCGCGGTCTCGGGCGGACGCGAGGCGATCGTGCTTGTCGCGCCCGGCCCTGATGTTCCGTACGACGTGGTGGTGCGCGTCCACGAGTGGATCGCGCGGGCGGGGGTTACGAAACTCGGCATCGATGATGGCGTGGGCGAGAAACCAGAATCGCCTACCGACGCCCCGGCTTTGGAGCCTGGGGTTTCGCCACCGACTCCGGCGCCTTGATGGCAAAGATCTGTAGCGAGTGACCCTTCGCCGAAAGCCCCAACTCCCGGCAGAGGGCGTCGCGGAGGCGGGTGATCTCCGGAAGATCGACCGCGACGACCTCGTTGGTGTCGAGGCGGATGAGGAGGTCACTCGGGGCCTTGCCATAGACCACGTGGTAGTGGGCGTGCTCGTCGTCGAGGGGCACCCGCTGGATGATCCCGGCGTCGAGCAGCAGACGGATCGTGCGGTAGAGCGTCGCCTTGGAGACGCGCGTGCCGGTCCGTGCCGCGTGGGCGAGGAGCGACTCGGGATCGAAGATCCCCTCCATCTGCATCACGAGGTCGAGCAGGCGTGCCCGCTCGGGGGTGTACTTGAGGCCATCCTCGCGCAGGCGCCTTCGGAAGACCGCGCAGAGCGGGTCCATGATCTCGATCGGGGTTTCCGTCGGCGCGTTGCCCATGACACGCGATCGTAGCCGGAGGCGTCCATCGATCGGTCGGGCACGCGGTCCTCGATGTCATATGCTTTTCGCGCCGGTCCCACGATCCAACGACGGCGTGGGTGACAAACGGCTGGAGGCCGCGTGAGTCGAAGCGTGACGATTGTCGCCTGGATCGCCGCCGTGCTGATCGCGATGGTCGCGCTCGGCTCCGTCGGCGCGTCCAGAATCGACGTACCAGAGAAGATCAGCGGCTTCTCGCAAGGCCTCGCGGTGACGCAAGTGTGCCTCGAGCGACTTGTCCTTGCCGGCTGGGCGCCGCTGCTCTATGTCATGGCCGGCCTGGGCTTCGCGAGTCCGTTCCGCTGGTTCTGGCGGGCGGCGAGCGATCGGACCGCGGTGCACGTCTGCGTCGGGCTGACGCTCTCGCTCACGCTCTCGCACGGGCTTGGAGTCATGGGTGTCCTGGGCGTCACCACCTCGAGGGTCGTCGTGGGTGCTGGGCTTGTGCTGCTGGCTGTTGACCTTGTCGTCCGCGCGAGGCACGGGCGATCGGCGTCGCTCCCTCCGCTCGACGCGCACGATGCTTCCGCGTCGGCCTCGCGTGGGCCGTCGCCTGTGGGGCGATTGATCGTCGGCATGCTGGGCGCGGTCCCGCTGGCGATACTGCTCCTGGCCGCGACGAGCAGGCCCGGGTGGCTCTGGAACTCCGAGTTCGGCGGGTTCGACGCGATGTCGTACCACCTGCAACTCCCGCAGGAATGGCTGGCGCTCGGGCGGATCAGGCCCCTCGATCACAATATCTATTCCTATCTCCCGAGTTATGTCGAGAGCGCGTTCCTCCACATCGGGCTGCTCGCCGGGGCGAATACGAGCGTGGATGAGGCCGGTCGCATGGGCCTTCTCGCCGGGGATGGGCTCGGTGTCATCAGCGCCCAGATCTTCCACGCGATGCTCACGCTCCAGGGCGCGTGGATGGTCGCGCGCATGGTCCGCCGGCTTCTCATTATGGGCAAGGCGAGCGTGGCCACGTCGTCTGCCGGTGCGTGGATGGCGGGGATCCTCTTCCTTTCGACGCCGTGGACGCTCGTCGTGGGCTCGCTCGCGTACAACGAGATGGCCGTCCTCACGCTGTTCGCCGGCGCGTGCATGACGGCAATCGATGCCGGTCTTTCTCCCGCGGCGCGGGGCATCTTTGCCGCGATACTTGTTGGCGGAGCCTGCGGCGCGAAGCCCACCGCCCTTCCCTTCGCAGGCACTGCCGTGGCGATTCTGCTCTTGGGATCGCTCTCGCCACGCGTCTGGCTCCGGGCCGCGATCCCCGGCGTCATCGCGGGTTGTCTCCTGCTCGCGCCGTGGATGGCCCGAAACGCGAGCGCCTCGGGCAATCCCGTCTTCCCCGCGATGACGAGCACGTTTGGTCTCGGACACTGGACCCAGGAGCAGGCTCATCGGTTCGAGCACGCCCACCAGTTCTCCGGCTCGTTCGTCGATCGCCTCTCGCTGCTGGTCACGGCCGACGACAACGACCCTGCGACCACGGCCTCCAATCCCGCGCGGGCCGGCGCGCGCCAGGGCGTGCATCGAGGGATGCTCCACCCACAGTGGGGCGCTTTCTGGCCCCTGGCGTTCGCCGGATTGGTTCTGGGAATCGTGCTGGCGCGCGGCAGGCTCTTCGTGCTGCTTCTCTCCGCGGCGTTCATCGCCCAGGTGTTCATCTGGCTCTACGCCACGCACATCCAGTCGCGGTTCCTCCTCCCGCTTATGGTCCCCGGGATCGGCTTGATCGGCCTGGCGTACGCGCGCATCCGCGAGATCATGGACATCGACTCGGGCTCGGCGCGCCCCTCGCGTGATCTGCTCCGTGCCGTGCTGTGGGTTCCCATCGTTGTGCAATGCGTGATCGCCGTGCGGGTCTTCGCGGGGCAGAACGCGGGGCGACCGCTCGCGGCCTACTTCATCACCCCGGGCGAGGTTGTGGAAGCACGATCCAAGGAACTCAACCTCCACGACGCGAGACTGGCGCTCCTCGGCGGGACCGCGCCGCTCTTTGAGCCCGCAGGCACGATGTATAACACGACCTGGGACCGATGGGCCTCGCTCGACCCAGCCGCTCTCAACTCGAATCAGATCACCCACATCCTGATCGACTGGGCCGAGATCGATCGTCTCGACCGCTCGGGCTTTGCGCCGCCGGGCGTGAACGTGGCCGAGGTCCGCGCCTTCGCGCTCCATTACGCCGCCGCCTTGCGCGACCTGGATCCCGCCCACACGCTCATCACGCTCGATCCACGCACCATCGACGCCCAATCTCCTGCTGGAGTCGGCACGTCTCGTCCGCTCGCACCATGAGCACGTCCATCCGCATCGCGCTCTGTCCCATCAACTCTGTCGTCGGCGACATCGCCGGCAATGCGAGGCTGATCGCGTCGCGACTCGACGAGGCCCGCGCGAAGAAGGCCGACCTCATCGTCTTCCCCGAACTCGCGCTCTGCGGCTATCCGCCCCGCGACCTCCTCCTCCAGCAAGGGTTCATCGAGGCCTGCATGCGCGAGGCCCGGGCGCTCGGCGAGAACCTAACCAAGGGCCTCACCGCGATCTTCGGCGTGCCGCTGCCTGTGGACACGCGAACCCACACCCACGGCGGGCCGATCCACAACTCCCTCCTTGTCTATGCCAACAACGCGATGGTCGACTACTACGACAAACGCCTCCTCCCAACGTACGACGTCTTTGACGAGGACCGCTACTTCGAGCCTGGGAGCCGCAACGTCATCGTCGAGGTTTCCACCCACGCCGGCCCAAGCATCCGTGTCGGCCTCGCCATCTGTGAGGATCTCTGGAAAGGTGAGGACGCGGGCTTTGCGCATCGATACGACGACTCGTCCGACCCCGTCGCCGAGATCGCCAAGGCCGGGTGCCAACTCATCCTTGCGCCTTCCGCGAGTCCCTTCGTCCTCGGCAAGAGCGCGCGCCATCGCGAGATTCTCCGCGCCCACGCCAAGCGGTATGCCGTCCACGTCGTGTCTCTCAATGCCCTCGGCGGCAACGACCAACTCATCTTCGACGGGCACGCCCTCGCCTATGCCCCAGACGCCACGCTCCTCCACGCCGGCCCGATCTTCACCGACACGATCGAGATCCTCGATCTCGACCTCCGCACCGCCGACGAACGAGCGCCGGCACGCACGAAGTCTTCGATCCACCCTGCCGCGGGCATCGACGCCCCCGATGAAGAACTCCTCTTCCACGCCTTGACCCTGGGCGTGCGCGACTACCTCCGCAAGACCGGCTTCACGTCCGCCCTCATCGGACTGTCCGGCGGGATCGATTCGGCGCTCACCGCCGCCATCGCAGTGAAGGCACTCGGGCCCTCCCACGTCACCGGCGTTGCGATGCCGAGCCACTACTCGTCGTCGCACAGCGTCGACGACGCGCTCGACCTCGCGAAACGACTTGGAATCTCGTGCCCGGTCGTGCCCATCGCGCCGCCCTTCGAGGGCTTCCGCCACACGCTCGATGCGGCCTTCCGCGAACTCCACCACGCCACGCTGGGCGAGAAACTCCCCGACATCACCGAGGAGAACGTGCAATCGCGCATCCGCGGCTCGATCCTGATGGCGATTTCCAATCGAACGGGGGCCATGGTACTCACCACCGGCAACAAGTCCGAACTCGCCGTCGGCTACTGCACGCTCTATGGCGACATGAATGGCGGCCTCGCCGTCCTCGCCGACGTCCGAAAGCAGCAGGTCTACGCCCTCTCGCGCTGGATCAACGCCAACCACACGACACTCGGCTTCGCCGAAGCACCGATCCCCGAGCGCACGATCACCAAGCCGCCCTCGGCCGAACTCAGGCCCGATCAGACCGACCAGGACTCTCTCCCGCCGTATGACGCGCTCGACGCGATCATCGAGGCCTATGTCGAGCACAAACTCGACGCGAGGCACATTGTCGAGAGCACCGGCCTCGACGCCGCGACCGTCTCGCGCATCGTTCGCCTGATCGATGTCTCGGAATACAAGCGCAAGCAGACGGCCGTGGGGCTGAAGGTCACCACCGTCGCCTTCGGCATAGGCCGACGCCACCCCATCGCCCAGAACTGGCGGCCCGACAAGGCGCTGTAGTTTCCGAGGTGGCACTGCTCTCCAGAGCAGTATTCCTGAGTTGATTCCCTTCAGCCGGTCACGCTGTCTTACCGACGCCGTCGGCCGAGCATCCCCAACCCCAGCACGCCCACCATCGCCGACGCCGGCGCCGGGATCACGCCATAGGCCACGTGGTCCACCGTCCACCCGTCGCCATAGGTGCTCGTGAGCGTGACGGATTGGATCGTCTCATCGAACGAGAAGATCCGGGCGTAGCCGTTGCGGAGCCCCGTCGCCGAGAGTCCGAGGAAGTTCAGCATGTCGCCGCGGTCGATGCCGTTGATGATGATTCGGTTCGTCGCCGTGCGTTGCATCTGCTGCACGCTGAACCCGATCGAGTTCACGGGCGTGTCGAAGTACATTGTGAGGTTGCCCCAGTTCCCGGCCGTGTAGTAATACTTCGACTGGTTGTCGAAGGTGTTGAGGAGGACGCGCGACCCGTCCCAGTTGCTGTCGACGAACGCCGTCCCAAAGGGGTCGGCCGCCGCGCTCATGAGGCTCGGGAGCGTCGAGGTCGGCGCGAGGTTTCCGATGCTCGAAGTGATCGCGACCCGGAACCCCGGGGCGAGCGTCGTGTCCTCGAAGTCCTCGATGGTGTGCCCGGCGATGCCGAGGTCGGCGTCGGACGCCCCCCACAGGCTCGCCGAATACGAGAATCCGGTGATCGTCGCCGAGGCCAGGCCCGAAAGCCCCGCCAGCGCGACGAGCGCCGCCGCTGATGTGCACCGCGTCATCCCCAGTCTCCAGTTGTGTCTACACGCCTGCCGGACACGGGGAATGTGCGCCATTTGCGGCTCGCAACAAGGGCGCGTCCGAGTTATCTCGATCAGATGGCGAGTTGTCGGACGTGCCCGCGCCGGCCTCAGGCGGCACAGCCGTCACGACCGGATGTCGGGCGAGGCCTTGCCATCGAGCATCTTCACCAGATGCACCTCGTCGATCGCCTCGCCGTTCAGCACCACCGCGCCGGGCTCAACGCCCCAGCGGACGAACCCCAGCCGCTCATAGAGCCGGATCGCCGCGATCGACTTCACGCTCGCCGAGAGCCCAAGACTCGTGACACCGGGCCAACGCCGCGCCGCGTCGATCACGCCGCGCATCACCCGCTCGCCCACGCCGTGGCCGCGAGCCTTGGGCGAGACATACACGCCCCACACGTGCGCTCGGTGGGCCATTTTGCGGTGCGAGAGGGTGTGGACGCCCGCCACGCCGACGAGGTTGATCTCGCCCTCGGGCGATCTCGCAAACTCGCCCATGATCACGTTCGTCCCCTCGCGGGCGATCCGCTCCAGGAACCCCGCCTGAAGCCCGCGATCATCCTCAGCACTCGCGGCAAAGGCCCACGGCGAGTCCGCAAGCATCTCCCGCCGAATCGCGATGTACGCCGACTCATCACCGGCCCCAAGCGAGCGCACCACCCCCAAGCCGCCGTCGTTCGGCTCGCCATCTCCGCCCTCGGCGCGACGCTGATTCCCTGTGGCCCGACTCATGCCACATTGAAGGCGCCACGGAAGGACGCCACGTCAAATAGGAGCCACGGAACGCCGCCGACTCAGAAACCACATCGCTCATGACTTCGATTCGTGAGGAAATTGAATAAATCCAACCACTTTGGTTGGCATTCTGGAAACCATGGCGCACATTCCCCATGTCGGGGCGATCGGAGGCGGCCAGATGCGAAGCGACCATCGAAATCGGACGGGCCCGTCGGCGAACCGGGCGAAGACCTCCGCCATGGTTCGGGCGGCGCTTGGGGGTTTCGGCGGACTGGCCCTGCTCTGTGGCACCGCCCTCGCCCAGTCGCCCGCGTTCGAGTTGATCGAGCCGTCGGCGGGATACACCGGGACGTGGGTCTCGGACATCGCCGACAATGGGACGGTCGTCGGTTGGAGTTTCACGGGGACTGTGCCCGGGTTCGGACAGACGTATCGCTATGCGCCGGGGGGCGCGAGGACCGAGTACGGGATCGGCGACTTCCCACGGATCTCGGGCGATGCGCATGTGGTGAGCGTGGACAGCGTTGGCTCCAACTTCGACGTGGTGCTCTACCGCGACGACGGCACCCAGCACACCATTCCGCCGGTCATCATCAACGGCCAGTCTCGGGGCGGACGCCTGACCCATCTCAATCGCGACGGGAGCATCGCGATGCTCTACTACCGGTCGGCCGGCAGCGAGTTCGAATCCTTCCGCTGGACACTCAACGGCAACACAACGACCCTTCCCCCATTCCCCGGCGGAAGCTCATTCAATCAGACAACGGGCCTGTCGAGCGACGGGCGCATCGCCGTGGGGAACTGGGCGCCGAACTTCACGCAGACCAACCGTCCATGGGTCTGGGAGGATGGCGCGCCGTCGCTCACGACAGTTCTTGATCCCTTCGGTACATCGATCCAGATTGGTGGTGTTGGAACAATCAGTGGCGACGGCCGCACGCTCTTCTACGTCTCCGACGCAGGTCCGGGTCTGCGATACATCTCACGTGATGGCGTCGTCGAGCCGTGGGTCTTCGGCGGTCCGCTTGCGGGCGCCAATATCTTTCCCCAAGATTCATCATTCGATGGCGGTGTGCTTGTGGGTTCTTTGGGGATCAGCGACGGCGGCGGCTCGTGGATCTGGACGCAAGCGACCGGCGCGATGCGGGCCGAGGACTTTCTTTCGATGCACGGCGTGAGCATCATCGCACCGTATCAGATCAGCCGTCTCATGGTTTCGAATGATGGCCTGCACTTCGCGGGGCTTGCCTCCGCCGCGGGCGTCGACGCGAGGGGGTTTGTGGCCACCATTCCTTCGCCCGGAATCGTGTCTTCGCTGATTCTTGTCGGAATTGGTGCAACCGCGAAACGGCGTCGGGACAGCCGTTGACTTCACGAGCGCTGTTCTTCTGGTATCAACCAACGTTTGCAACAACTGCAAACAAAATCCTAACACATGCTATGACGTGTTAGTCATAGGTGGTGGGTCTGGTGGCTCCCGCCTAAACTCTCTTCCCGGTCGCGGTGGGCCGGGGCCGAAAGGCCGTGTTTGTTTCTGATTGCAGAAACGACGGGCTGGCCGCGTGTTGCGGCGTCGGTGGATTCGAGAATGGACCCTTTGCGTCCCCCTGCAAGACGGGGGCACGGCGGTTCTTCCGGCCTTGGCGACGCGTCCACGACGGACTCGCCGCGAGATCGGAAGGCCATGAGCCGACGCGGTTTGGATACACGGCCGGACCTGCTCGCCCGCTCAGTTTCGAGCGGCCACCGAAGGACACGAGCGACCGCGGCCGCCGCGAGTGAAGTCGGACGACAGCGAGCGTACTCAACGGCGCGCAGATCCGATTGGGCTGGTGACTCACGATTCTGCTCGGGCAACACTGGACACGATGCGAGGCAATGGGCGGCGGTGGGTGCGGGAAAACAAAATCCCGGCCTAGGCCATCTCTCTCACCACTTGTTCCGTCACACGTCCCGCCCAAGCGATCTGAGGCCTAGTCCAAAGGACCAACGCACGGATCGAGAACGCCCAACGTCGAACGTCTTCGGAAGGAAATGCTCCGATGATCGATGAATCGTTGATCGCGTCTTTGGGCCTTGCTGATGCCGACCTCGACGCCATGCTCAAGGGCGTCACCACCAAGCGTGCCGGTGAAGAGGGATACATGGACAGTCTGCTCACCGAGCAGATCGCCGACCTCTCGCCCGGGAAACTCATCAAGGGCAAGGTGATCGGCTTCGCCGGCGACGACGTCGTCGTCGAGGTCGGGCTCAAGAGCGAGGGGCTCATCCCCAAGGAAGAGTTCGACGATCTCGCCGCAGTCAAGCCCGGCGCGATGATCGACGTCCTCCTTGAGGATCTCGAGGGCGAGAGCGGGCTGATCGCGCTCAGCAAGCGCAAGGCCGACCGCATGATGGCGTGGCAGCGCATCGTCGACACCCAGAAAGAAGGCGACATCGTCGAGGGTCTCGTCAGCCGCAAAATCAAGGGCGGCCTGCTCGTGGACATCGGCGTGCCGGTCTTCCTCCCGGCGAGCCAGGTCGACGTCCGCCGTCCGGGCGACGTGGGCGACTTCATGGGCCGCAAGGTCCGCGCCCAGATCATCAAGATCGACCTCGAGCGACGGAACATCGTGATTTCCCGGCGGAAACTGATCGAGGAGGAGCGCGACGCCGCCAAGAAGCGTCTGCTCGACACCGTCAAGGAGGGCGACATCGTCACCGGCACGGTCAAGAACATCGCCGACTTCGGCGCGTTCGTGGACCTCGGCGGGATCGACGGCCTGCTCCACATCACCGACATGTCCTGGGGGCGCATCAACCACCCCAGCGAGATGCTCAAGATCGACCAGAAGGTCGAGGTCAAGATCCTCAACATCGACCGCGAGAAGGAGAAGATCGCGCTGGGCATCAAGCAGCGCGAGGCCAGCCCCTGGGCGGAGATCGAGCGGAAGTATCCCGTCGGCAGCCGCGTGAAGGGCGCCGTCGTGAACCTCATGTCGTACGGGGCGTTCGTCCGTCTCGAGGACGGCATCGAGGGCCTCGTCCACATCTCCGAGATGTCGTGGACACGCCGCATCAACCACCCGTCCGAGATCGTCCAGCCCAACCAGGAGGTCGAGGTCGTCGTCCTTGAGATCAACAAGGACAAGCAGGAGATCAGCCTCGGCATGAAGCAGATCGAGGTGAACCCCTGGGAACTCGTCGGCGAGAAGTATCCGCCCGGCACCGTCCTCGAGGGGACCGTCCGCAACCTCGCCAACTACGGCGCGTTCGTGGAGATCGAGCCGGGCATCGACGGCCTGCTCCACGTCTCCGACATGTCCTGGACCAAGAAGATCACCCACCCCAACGAGGTCGTCAAGAAGGGCGATGTCGTCAAGTGCGTCGTCCTCGAGGTCGATCGCGACAAGCAGCGCGTCAGCCTGGGCATGAAGCAACTCACCGAGGATCCGTGGCTCAACGCCATCCCCGAGCACTACAAGCCGGGCATGGTCGTCCGCGGACACGTCACGAAGATCACCAACTTCGGCGTCTTCGTGGAACTCGAGGCCGAACTCGAGGGCCTGCTCCACATCTCGGAACTCTCGGATCAGAAGATCGAGAATCCGCAGGACGTGGTCAAGGCCGGCGACGAGATCGACGTCAAGATCCTCCGTGTGGACAAGTCCGACCGCAAGATCGGCCTCTCGCTCAAGCGCGCCCAGTGGGGCGACTCGACGGGTGCCGGCGGCACCGAGGAGGCGGCCCCCAGCCGTCCCAAGGCGCCAGTCCGCGGCGGCATGGACGCCCACGACGCCATGGGCACCGACAAGATCCGGTTTGAATAGCCGCAGTCGCCCCATCCAGGGGCGGTCATGCGAGAACGACTGAGTGCTCCACGGCCCTGGGAACGATCCCAGGGCCGTTTTCATTGACGAATCTGGCCTGTGCTTTAACTCAGGCAAACTGCAATCCCGGTGTTTTTACTGGTTCTCAGAATTCGTGGGAAAACAGTGTTCCGGTATTGAGCAGAAGTCGCTAATCTATGGAACACAGTGGGGTCGAAAGGCCCTCGAGGAGCAGAAAAGGTCATTTCAGGCCCTATTGGGAGAGAGACTCATGAAGTCAGTTGGTTTTCTGGCGTTGTCGGTACTCGCGGGCGCGTCCTCGTCGGCGCTTGCGGTCATCACCTATCCCGACATGAATGCGACGAACGTTCTCTTCCAGAATATTTCGGAAGACTCGACGACGAACCCGGGTGTGCCCCTCTTCGGGAGCGGCACGATCAACACCGCGGGTGACACGCTCGTCCTGAACCCCGCCAACTTCGGCGCGACCTCGACCAACGGCGGCCCCGCTGCGGCGACCCAGGGCACGCTGAATGTCGACATCCAGGCCAAGCCCGGGTTCTTCATCCCCGCCATCAACTTCGCGGAGTCGGGCGACTTCACGATCCTCGGCGGCGGCGGGCTCGGCACAGCGGTCAGCGTCACCGCGTCGATCCAGATCACTGTCAGCGAAGTCAACGGCGGCGCCATCGCCCCGATCTCGTTCTCCACGGCCCTGAACTTCTTCCCCTCGGGAGGCACCTACAACCTTCTGGAGGATGGCCAGAACAACGTCTCTATCTGGAACGGCAACCAGACGTACGACATCAACAGTTTCCTCGCCGGCAACGGGATCTTCGGCCAGGCGACTCGCGTCACCGTCGAACTGAGCAACAACCTCACCGCGACCAGCGAGTTCGGCACCATCGCCTTCATCAAGAAGAAGGAAGTCGATGGCAGCGCGATCACGGTCGTCCCCGCTCCGGGTGCCGTTGCCCTCTTGGGCCTCGGTGGCCTCGTCGCGGCTCGTCGTCGCCGGGCTTGATGTTCGAATCCTGAAACGTGGACTCCAGGGAACCCGCTGTACGGCGGGTTCCTTTTTTTTCAGGTCTTGTACCGATCATCCAAACAAAACAAAAACATGCTGTGCGACAACAAGTGTTTTTACCGGTTTCACAGAAAATCGATCAAATTGACGTGCATTTGGGTCCGAGTATCGCTAATTTGGTAGTGCGGAGGGAGTTTCCCTTTCGCGAGAGAGAGACACATATGCAGCGAATCACACTCATCGTGGGCGCGTTTTGTTTGACCGCGGGCGTCGCTTCGGCCGTGCCGATCAACTACGGCACGCTGAACGGCACGCAGGTCCAGTTCCAAAACGTGACCGAAGACTCCACCACAGATCCCTCGCCGCTCTTCGGAGCACCGGCGGTTGCGGGCAACTCGCTCGTTTTCAACCCGACCGCGTTCGGCGCGTTCGCGGGGGTCGGAAGCCCGACTGGTTCAGTCGATACGACCGACGGCACGCTCGTCACCACGATCATGGGTATCAACGGCGGGACGATCGATCAGATCGTGCTCAGCGAGGCCGGCGACTACACGCTGCTCGGCGCTCCTGGCGACTTCGCCCAGATCCTTGCCCAGGCCTCGGTCTTCATCCGCGTCATCGAGATCGATGGCGTCTCGGTGAATCCGATCAGCGTCTTCCAGGACACGCTCTTCCCCGGTGCTCTCGGGTTCAACCAGAGCCTCCCCGGTGGCGCGACCGCACTCACCGTGTGGAACGGCAGCAAGACCTTTGACATCGCTGCGGCGCTCGCCTCGCAGAGCATCTCCGGAAGCGCGACAAAGGTGACCTTCAGCCTCGACAACAGCCTCACGGCCATGGCCTTCGGCAACGCGATCGCTCGCGTGCAGAAGAAGGAGCAGGGCGTTCGCATCGACGTCATCCCGGCTCCGGGCACGATCGCCTTGATCTCCCTGGGTGGACTCGTCGCCACCCGTCGTCGCCGCTAAGGCAACCGACCCAATCGGTGGCCGACTCCACTCGGCTGCCATCTAACTCGTCTCGTTCTGACCGAGCCTCGGGCGTACACGTTCGAGGCTCGGTTGTTTCATAGTCGATGCCAAGGCGCGATTGTTCAACGAAACGGGTTCTCGGAAGTTCGTCGTGATGAATCAACTCTCGATACGTCTTCGGCGCTGTTTTCCTCTTGACGTATCGCACTGATTGCGGAACACTGTAGAGATCGAAGTGGGTGAAACTCCGCAGTTTCACATCGTGAGAGAGAGGCGCTGTTCATGTCATCCCCACTCTGTTGTTCGACGCAACTTTCGCGCGTGGTGCTCGCGAGACGCCGCATGCTGGCCTCGGCATGCGCGATCGTGGGCGCTTCAGGATTCATCTCATCGGCGCATGCGCAGCCCGCATACAAGGCCACGCCCATACCGCTCCTCCCCGGGGCAACAGAGATGCGCGCCAGGGCCGTCAACAATCGCGGCGACGTGGTCGGCCGGGCAGTGGTCGGCTCGGATCTCCACGGCTTTGCGTACATCAATAGCACGCTCATCGATCTCGGTGTCCTGGGGCCGCAACTCACCTCCGCTGGGGCTCTGGGCATCAACGACGCCCAGAAGGCCGTCGGCGTCATGCGAGTGAGCGGCACGGACCACGCCTTTGTCTGGACCAGCGCCGGCGGGATTGTGGACGTGACCTTTAACCCCGACAGCGTCCCGACCGTGAGCGGTCAGGCCGTCGCGATCAGCAACTCCGGCCTGGTCGCGGGGAGCCTCACCTTCGCGTGCAACACGAACACGAACTATTTCATCGCCTGCCGCTGGGTTGGCGGCGGCGTCATCGATGAACTCCCGGTCTTCAATCCCTGCGGGCAGAGCATCGCGACCGGCATCAACGAGGCGGGCGTCATCGCCGGCTCGAGCCAGCGATACACCGAGTTCCGCAACTGGAACCGCCCGGTGACGTGGGACGGCTTCACCCTTACCGATCTCGGCACCTTCAGTACCACCGAAGAGAACGGTGTCGCCTATGACGTCAACGATCTGGGCGTGGTCTGTGGTTATGCCGAGGACCGCACCCAGTTCATCGCCCTCGGACCTCCGGTGAAATGGGAGAACGGCTCACTCATCCGTCTGAATCCCCCCGGGAGTTTCGGCGACGCCTTCCCAGGCCAAGCCCTCGGCATCAACAACAGCGGACGCATTGTCGGCGAGTTGTTCACGTCCTTCGGCGTGATCGGCTGGATGTGGGATCAGGGCACGCTCTATCCGCTCGAGGACACCATTGTCCCCGATTTCGACTGGCAGTTCACCTCCGGCACCAAGATCGCCGACACCGGTTACGTCGCCGCGACGGGCTATTACCAGGGTGGGTTCCTCCAGGCGGCGCTGCTCGAGCCGTGTGAGCCAGGCTTTGTCATGCCCTCGATAGATCCCGCGAACGTCGGTTCCACAATCAGCATCGACGCGATCGTTGGTGCTGCCAAGCCCGCGTCGCTGCAGTGGCGATTCAATGGCGTGCCGGTATCCAACGGCGCGACCGTGAACGGCTCGGTCATCTCGGGCGCGACGTCACAAACCCTCACCATCACCAACGCGCAGGCCGCCGATGCCGGGAACTACACCCTCGTCGTCAACGGCACCTGCGGCTCGGGCACCAGCCCCGCGGTGGTCGTCGTCGTGAACACGCTCCCCACATGTGTCGCCGACGTCGACAACGGCTCGGGCACGGGCACGCCCGACGGCGGCGTCACCATCGACGATCTTCTGTACTACCTCTCCATCTTCAATCTCGGCGACGTGAGCGCCGATGTCGACGACGGGACGGGCACCGGAACGCCCGACGGCGGCGTCACCATCGACGATTTGCTCTACTTCCTGACGCGATTCAACCTCGGCTGCTGAGGCCATAAACACGTCGCTTCAATGTCCTAACACAGGTCGAGAAGATCGGGACCGGGGTTGCACGCCCAATATCCGCGTGGGCGCCCCGTTCACCAAGTCTTGGTGGCGCGTTGGTCTCGATACGCCGTGTGGCACGATTTACAGGTCGTGCCGAGCGTCTTCATCTTCGCCGAGAGCGATTCGCGATTCATAGTTCCGTCGGCAAGTTGCTCCTCAATTGCCGATCCCAGCGTCTGGGACAGCGTGATCCAATCGAGATACTCCTTCGGGCGCTCGGTCGTGTGCCTCTCGGTGGTCAGCACTCGGAACGCGTCGGCGAGTTGCCCGGCCTCGGCCGCGGGGACCAGGTCCGGGTGGTCCTTGGGGACACTCCATCCCGCCGCCTCGATCGCCTTGAGATGTTCAAAGGCGTTGTCGATCACGACCATCGCCGCGACCACGTCATCTGGACGTGAGACCTCAGGAAAGTTCGCGTCCACGCGGTCCAAGGTCTCGTCATCGAGTCGCGTCCCCTCTTCGACGCACGAGAAAAGCCCGAGATACGCCGGCGACGTCCCCGAAACGTGCATGCGTTCCACGGCCTCGTCGGTGCTCATCCATCCAAGACCCACGGCCACGGCAGCGGCCGCCCCGGCGCTGCGGTGCTTGCCGTGGTGGCAATGGATGTACACGGGCCCCTCGTTGAGGGCGTCGCGGGTCGCGCGGATGATCTCCACGCGACGCTGCTCGTCGAAGCCGTTGTACCCGATGGGCAAGTGGATGTATCGGAGACCGTGCGACTTGGCGACATCTAGTTCAGGCACGGACCCGTCCACGCTGATGATGGTCTTGATGCCCCAGAGGTGCAACGTCTTGAAACCCTCCTCGCCCTCGGGGACGGAGCCGGAGTAGAAGCCGTCGTGATAGGTGACGACGTTGTGCAGGCCGGGGTAGTTTGTCGGCCTCGCGTCGGCGAGCGCCGGCGCATCAGCGGGCGGTGTTACAGCCTGGTCATGATTCGACGCGTTGTGTCTCCCGGCGCAGGAAACCAGTGCGACTCCAAGGCCTACCGCGATGGAGAGGCACGCTCGGCGTGTGTTCGAGCGGATCAATCGTGGGTGATTCATGAACGATACTCCCAGGATGGTGGGCGACATCTCAACGACCCGACGTACGATACCCCACCCTCTGTGACGCATACAGACACCGCGGATGAAGAGTTCCACCGGAGGACTCGAGACCCGAGTGCACGCTTGATTCCTACGCTTGGAATCGATGTTGCCACGAGGACCGAGTAGCCGCGAACGATTCAGGGCGTATCTTGAGAGGCGTGCCGAGCGAGCCAGGGCCTCGAAGAAGGACCAGCCGAGAGATCAGGCCGTCTTATCGCCGCCTCCAGACGCGTTCGAGGCGGCGTCGGAGCGAAAGCAGAACAAACTCAAGCGATCACGCACGTTCTTCGTGCTCTTCAAGGAGTTCTGGAGGCTCCTTCGCGGGCACCAGCGCACGTGTGTCCTCGCGCTGGGAACCCTGAGTATCTCCTCGCTCGTGGGCCTCATCGCCCCTGCATCGACCAAGGCCGCGATCGACTACATTCTGACGGATAGCCCGGGGCCAGGCGGGATCCCACCCTGGATCCGCGAGACCTTCTCGCTTCCCCAGTCTCGTGAGGCGCTGCTCTGGCGGCTGGGTGTGGCGCTGGTAGCCGTCGCGCTGGTGACCGTGGCCTTCAGCATGTGGGGACGGTTCCAGATGACGCGCCTCACCAAGCGCGTACAAGTGGGCCTCCGGCGTCAGGCCTTCGAGCATGCCGTGCAGTTGCCGCTGCATCGCATCCACGCCCACCGCAGCGGCGGCGTCTCGAGTCTCCTGCGTCAAGACGCGGGCGAGGCGGGCAACCTGCTCTTCAGCATGATCTACAACCCATGGCGGGCCGTCGTCCAACTCCTGGGCACGCTCGTCGTGCTCTCATGGGTGGACTGGCGAATGCTGGTGGGCGCGCTCGCGCTCATCCCCGCGGTGTGGCTCTCGCACAAGACGTGGATCGCTCGGATCCGCCCCGTCTTCCGCGATATCGGCGCCCAGCGCCAGGCGATCGACGCGTCAACAACCGAGGCCTTCGGCGGGATGCGCGTGGTGCGTGGCTTCGGGCAGTCGCGCGCCGAGAGCACACGCTTCACCCGCGCCCAGCACTTCATGGCTCGACAGGAGATGCTCGTCTGGTGGTGGTCGCGCGTGGTCGACATCGCCTGGGCCGTGATGATCCCCCTCGCCTCTGCCGCCGTGCTCGTCTACGGCGGCACGCAGGTCGTCCGGGGGAACATGACCATCGGCGACATCATGATGTTCTCGACGTATCTGCTCATGCTCTTGGGCCCGCTCGAGACGCTCTCGAGCACGGCGACGAATATCCAGACAAATCTCGCCGGGTTGGATCGCGTGCTTGATCTCTTGGCCGAGCCGCGCGAGACCGAGGCCCTGGGCAAAGTGGGCGATGAGAAGCGAATCCTCGTCGATCGTGCACAATCCTGCGGCGAGATCGAGTTCCGCGAGGTGTGGTTCGCGTATCCCAAGACGCCGGACAAGGTGCAGGGTGTCTCTGCCGCGCCGACCTCAGACGTTGGCGAGGACGTGATCCGGGGTGTGAGCCTGGTCGCCAAACCTGGCGAGACGGTGGCCCTCGTGGGACCAAGCGGCTCGGGAAAGACCACGCTCTGCAACCTCGTCGCCCGATTCTTCGATCCCACACAAGGTCAGGTGCTCTTCGATGGGGTCGATCTGCGGGCGATCGACATCACGAGTTTCCGCCGATTGCTCGGCATCGTCGAGCAGGACGTGTTCCTCTTCGACGGGACGGTCGCCGAAAACATCGCGTATGGCGATCGTCACGCCACGAGGGAGATGATCCAGCGGGCGGCCGAAGCGGCGAACGCCCACGCGTTCATCGAGGCAATGGACCGAGGCTACGACACGCTGATCGGGGAGCGGGGCGTGCGACTCTCAGGCGGCCAGAAGCAGCGCCTCGCGATTGCGCGCGCGCTCGTGGTGGATCCATTGATCCTGATTCTCGATGAGGCCACGAGCAATCTCGACGCCGAGAGCGAGGCCCTGATCCAGAAATCCCTCGCACGGATCATGCGTGGTCGGACCTCGTTCGTGATCGCACACCGGCTGAGCACCGTTCGAAACGCCGATCGGATCGTGGTGCTTGAACGCGGCGAGATTGTCGAGACAGGCCGACACGAGGACCTGCTCGCAAGGCAGGGGCGGTACGCGGAACTCCTCAGAACACAGATCGAGTCCCATTCGGTGGGCGCCATCGAGATATGATTCGATCGTCCGGTTCTCGGACGACATCTCGTTGGGGTGTCACAACCAAGTTTGAGGGAGAACTCCATGAAGAAAGCACTTTTCGTTTTGGTGGCGACGTCGTTGCTTGGCGTGGGATGCGCCAATCAGAATCGGGGCGATTCGGCCTCGATGGGTGTGGTGAACGCTCGTTGCGCGATCACCAACAGCGGCCCGGTGAATCCAGCGATCGAGCCCGCGATGTACAAGGGGCAGAAGGTCGGGTTCTGCTGCGCCGGGTGCAAGGCCAAGTGGGAGGCTTTGTCCGAGGGCGAGAAGGCCGAGCACTTCGCGGCGGCGTGTGCGACAAACTAACCGAATACGAACAAACGCAGACTCGTGCGGAAATTGATTTGCACGAGGAAATTCGTCGTGAAGCTCTGTGAGATCGGGCTGGTTTGTGGTATTCTGGGCTGCCTCATTCGGGCGGCAACGTTGGTTGGGCAGGGAGGACCAGGGGTATGCGAGGACGGCATGGGACACGCGCCGGCTGGGGCGTCTCATTGGTGGTTGCGCTCTGGAGCGTGATGATCGGTGCCGGTCGCGTGCAGGGCGACCCGGGGAGTGTGTGGACGCCGTCCGCGGCCTTTGAGGATCGCGGGGCGTTGGACATGCCGAGATCTCGGCCTGTGCGATACGGGGCGTTCCTGCTGGATCTTGATGGGATGCGCGCGCAACTGGGGTGCGATGCGAACGGCCGCGGACGATCGCATGCCGGGAACACCAATGCACGGATCTGGCTGCCGGACCCCGACGGCGTGATGCACGAGTTCGAGGTAGACGAGGTATCGATCTTTGAGCCGGCGTTGTCGGCGAAGTGGTCGAGTTGCCGGACGTTCGCGGGTCGGGGTGTGGATGAGGCGTGGCTGACGGTTCGGTGCGAGATGACGCCGGACGGGTTTGGGGCGCAGGTGCTCGGTGATGCGCGCGCGTGGTCGATCGATCCGTGGAATGTCGGGGTTTCGGGTGGGGATGCTCGGTGCGCGGTGTATCGGCATGGTGATGCGCGCGCGTTCGTGATGCAAGGGTGGGTGTGCGAGACTCAGGATGATGGGCCGGCGATCGAATCTCGCTCGGGAACGCCTCGGATCGGGACGCAGTTGCGGACGTATCGCCTGGCGATCGCGGCGACGGGAGAGTACACGGCCCTTCGCGGCGGGGTGGCTGGAGTGCAGTCGGCGATCACGTCGCTCGTCAATCGGCTGAACGGGATGTACGAGATCGAGGCGGCGATCAGTTTCACGCTGGTGGCGAACAACGACCTGTTGATCTACACAGACTCGGTGACGGATCCGTACACCAACAGCGACAACAGCACGATGCTGGGTGAGAACCAGGTGAACGTGCCGCTGGTGATCGGGAACGGCAACTTCGATCTCGGGCACGTCTTCGGGACGGCGAACGGCGGGATCGCGACGATCGGGGTGACGTGCAGCAGTTTCAACAAGGCGCGGGGAGTGAGCGCGTCGCCGTTCTCGGTGACGGATTCATACACGGTGCAGACATTCTGCCACGAAGTGGGGCATCAACTCGGCGCGAGGCACACGTTCAACGGGACGAACAACTCGTGCTCGGCGGCGAACTACTCCGCATCGGGGGCCTATGAGCCGGGGAGCGGATCGACGGTGATGTCCTACTCGTCGTTCTGCGGCGTGGACAACATCGCGGGTGGAAACGTCGGCGAGTTGTATCTGAATCAGGGGTCGTTCGATCTCATCGCGTCGCGGGCGGATGGATCGGGCTCGTGCGCGGCGGACACGGCGACGGGGAACACGCCGCCGACGCTTGACGCTGGGGCCGGGTACACGATCCCCTCGCGCACGCCGTTCACGCTGACGGCAACCGGGTCGGATGTGGATGGCGACTCGGTGACGTATTGCTGGGAGCAGCGTGATCTTGGGCCTCAACAGTCGTTGACGGCCGGGGACACGGGGAGCGGGCCGATCATCCGGAGCCGCACGCCAACAGCGGTTCCCACACGGACGATCCCGCGGCTGGCGGAGTTGCTCGCGAACACGACGGCGGCGGGCGAGATCCTTCCGACGACGACGCGGTCCCTGCACTTTCGGGTCACCGCGCGCGACAATCGCGTGGGCGGCGGGGGCGTGACGACGGATGACCTGACGCTGAATGTGGTGGGTACGGCCGGGCCGTTCCGCGTGAGTTCGCCGAACACGAACGTGAGTTGGACGGGCGCGCAGACGGTGACGTGGGATGTCGCCGGGACGGACGCGAACGGGATCAACACGGCGAGCGTCCGGATTCTGCTCTCGACGGATGGCGGATTGACCTTCCCGACGATTCTCGTGTCGAGCACGGCGAACGACGGGAGCGAGGCGGTGGTGATCCCCGATACTCCGACCTCTCAGGCACGGATCCGGGTGGAGGCGATCGGGAACATCTACTTCGACGTGTCGGATTCGAACTTTACGATTCCGTGCTCGGCACCGGCAACGGTGGCTGCGTCGGACAGCGTGTTCTGCGATCGGGTTGAGGTCACCTGGGCGGCGAGCGCGGGGGCGATCTCGTACCAGGTGTGGCGGGCGACGGTGAACAACTCGGGCTCGGCGGCGTTGATCGGGACCTCGTCGACGACGACGTATCAGGATGCGACGGGGACCGTTTCGACGCCGTATTACTATTTCATCAAGACGGTGACGGGCGGATGTGTGAGCGCGTTCAGCGCGTCGGACGTGGGGACGAAGAGCCCCTTGGTGGGCGTGCCGACGAATGTGACGGCGAGTGATGGGGCGTTCTGCGACCGGGTTACGGTCTCGTGGGACCCGTTCCCAGGGGCGACGGAGTATCGCGTGCAGCGTGGGGCGGGGGACTCGATCATCGGGTCGGCGAATCTCGGGTTCTTCTCGGGGACGTCGTTCGAGGATACAACGGCGAACCCCGGGCAGACGTATTACTACTTTGTGCGGGCGACGACTTCGTGCGGCGTGACGTCGTATGCGCCGAGCGAGACGGGCTTCCGCGGGGCGGCACCGGAGAGCGTGTCGGGTGTTGCGGCGACAGGCGATTGTGACGGCGTGGTCGTGGGATGGACGACGAACGCGACGGCCACGACTTACGAGGTATTCCGCGATGCCGATGGGGTGTTCGCGAGCGCGGTTTCGCTGGGAAGCGTGGCGGAGCCGTCCTTCGACGACGAGACGGCAGCGGCGGGGACTTCATACACCTACTGGGTTGTGGCGTCGAACACGTGCGGCGCGGGGGGCGTGGGGAGTCCGGGCGTGGGTGCGCGGTTGACGCCGCCGGCGGCTCCGACGGGGTTGGCGGCGAGCCAGGCGACTCTCTGCGGGCAGGTCGATCTCGCGTGGGATGCCGAGGTGAGCGCGACGGGATACGAGGTTCTCCGGAGCACGACGAATGATGAACTCACGGCCACGGTCGTGGGCACGCCGACGTCGGCGTCGTTGATCGATTCGGGCGTGACGCCAGGTACAACCTATTTCTACTGGGTTCGAGCGATCTCGGCGTGCGGAACGGGTGCGTTGTCGGCTTCGAGTTCGGGTTCGTCGGCGGCGCCGGTGTCGATCACGAGCGAGCCGGTCGCGATCTCGATCTGTCCTGGTGAGGACGCGACATTCACGGTCGTTGCGACGGGGCAGGGGCCGCTTTCGTACCAGTGGTATCGTGACGAGGCGCCGGTTGGGAGCGATCAGGCGTCATTTCCGATGGTCGGGGTGCAGGCGGCGGATGATGGCGCAATGATCCGATGTGACGTGACCAATCTTTGCGGCACGGTCTCGTCGTCGAGTGTGACGCTTGAGGTTGGGCTGTGTCCGACACGTTTGTATGCGGATGCATCGGCGCTCGCGGGCGGCGATGGCTTGTCCTGGGCGACGGCGTTTCAGAATGTGCAGGACGCGCTCACGCTCTCGACAACGGAGTTGACGGTGTCGGAGATCTGGATCGCGGAGGGGATGTATCTCCCAACGACGGGCGTGGATCGATCGGCGTCGTTCTCGCCCCGGGGCGGACTGGCGCTCTATGGCGGATTCCCAGCGGGTGGTGCCGGAAACCTGGCAGAGGCCGATCCCGCCTCGCATCCCACGCGGCTTTCGGGCGATCTGCTCCTTGACGATGGGACGGTGGGGACGAGCGACAACTCGTACCACGTGGTGCTCGGACCGACGATGGGGAAAGTGAGTCTGGTGGGCCTGACGATCGAGGGCGGAAACGCGGATGGGATCGCGCCGGATGATGCGGGCGGCGGCGTGGTTGTTCGGGGGGGCGGGACGCTCGAGATCCGCGAGTCGATCGTTCGCGGGAACTCGGCGCTCACGCTCGGCGGGGGCGTCATGGTGGTCTCGGAGGGCGAACTGGTGGTGACGCGATCCACGCTTGTGGCGAACACCGCGGGGCAGGGTGGAGGTGTTGGTCTGCTCGGGTTGCCTGGGTTGAACGCGAACGCGTCGATCCTCTCTTCGACGTTGAGCGGGAACAGCGCCGGCAGTTCGGGCGGAGCGATCGCGGGTATCGCGGACTGCACGTTGACCGTGGTCGCCTCGACGATTGCGGCGAACGACGGCTTGGTCGACGCGGGCGGAGTTGTGTGGGCGGGCGGCCCGTGTGTGATACAGGGCACAATCGTCTGGGGGAACACATCGCCTCTCGTGCAGGACTTCTCCGGGTTGATCACCATGAGCGGGCACAACCTGATCGGCGATGTCTCCGGTGTGGCGGGACTTGTCGTGACGGATGTGGTGGGCGTCGATGCGAATCTTGGCGTGCTGACGGGCAATGGCGGGCCGACGCCGACACACGTTCCGGCGTTCGGCAGCCCGGCGATCGACGCGGGAGATCCGGCGGGATGTGGGCTCATCGATCAGCGCGGGCAGGCGCGTCCACAGGACGGCGATGGATTCCTGGGGGCACGATGCGACATTGGTGCGGTCGAGGCGCCCATGCATTGTTTGGCCGACTTTGACGATGGAACGGGAACGGGCAATCCGGACGGCGGCGTCACGATCGATGATCTGCTGTATTACGTGAGCCTGTTTGATGTGGGCGACACGCGGGCCGACGTGGACGATGGCTCGGGCACGGGAACCCGCGACCTGGGCGTGACGATCGACGATTTGCTGTATTATCTCGCCCGGTTTAACACGGGGTGCTGAATGACTCATGTTTCTGCACGATCGTAGATCGGGTTGTTCGAAATCGATGAATCTGGTAGTCTGGGCGGATTGTGAACGACTGTTCCGCGTCGTGGCCGTCAGCCGCGGATGTGGGCGGGCGTATGTGCTTGCGGTGTGGGCGTAGTTCTGGAGGGCCGATCATGCGACTCGTGATATCTATTGGCGCGTTGGTGCTTGCGGGGTCATGCGGCGTGGCGTTTGGCCAGGGACGGATGATCGCAATCGATTCGGCCCGAGCGATGTATGAACTGAATATGGCCGATGGCACGCGGACGTCGATCGGGAGCGCCACGACGAACGCGGGCACAACGGGCGGGCTGGCGTATGACTGCCAATCGGGGACGATGTATCTCACGTCGACCTCGCTGGACTCGCTCTTCACGCTCGATGTGACGACGGGGCAGGCGACGCTCGTGGGGGCGTATGGCGACTCGGCGATCGTGATGCACGGACTCGAATGGGACAGCGCGAACCAGACGCTCTATGGCATGTCGTCGCACAACAACGGGCTGTACACCATCAACACCACAACCGGGGCGGCGACGCTCGTGGGGACGTCGTTCCTGCTCTCGTTCACCAATCTCGGATACGACTCCGACAACGACATCATGTACGCGACGAACACGACCACGCCCGACAGTTTCCATCGCATGGATCTGGCGACGGGAGCAACGACGTACATCGGCGACCTGAACGGGCCGACGAATCCGCACGGGCTGGCGTACAACACGGCCAACCACACGATGTACATCATCTGCAGCAACACCGATACGTTGTACACGGTCGATCTGGCGTCGGGGGCGACTACGGTGGTGGGGGCGCTGGGGTCGGCGAACTATCTGGGATTGGCCTACATCCCCGAGAGTTGTGGTGGGGGACCCGTGTGTGTGGCGGATGTGGACGATGGGTCGGGTTCGGGCGTGTCCGATGGGGCCGTCACGATCGATGATTTGCTCTATTACCTGGGACTCTTCCAGGCCGGAGATATTGGCGCCGACGTGGACAATGGGACGGGGACGGGGACGACGGATTCGGCCGTGACGATCGATGATCTTCTGTATTTTCTCGTGCGGTTTGGCGAGGGGTGCTGAGCGCCCTCGTTTTCATTGAACACGGAAAGGATACCGAGATGAAGCGAACACTCCAGAATGTGGAGAACGGGCTGATGGTGCGAGCGTGTGCCGCGGGCGTGGCGTTGGCGAGTCTGGCGGGGGGTGTGCAGGCGCAGACGATCACCGAGTTGTACCACGAGGGTGACGTCATCAGCATGCCCGATTCGAGCGTGGTGGGGGCGGCGACGGCGTTCAACGGCGTGTCCGTGAACGACGGCGGATCGCACATGGTCGAGATCGACACCGACGGCGCGACAACCTCGGACGTCGTGGTGGCGCGGAACTTCGTCGTGATCGCGCGCGAGGGCGATCCGGTCGCGGCTCGGGCGGGCGTGACGGCGACGAGTTTCGACTCGGTGCACCTCAATACGAGCGGGAACGTGGCGTGGAATCGCACGCTCGCGGGGACGGGATCGACCTCGACGGATTCGGCGCTGATGTTCGGGCAGACGCTGGTGCTGCAGGAGAGCTTTGTTTCGCTCTCGCCGGGTTTCGGGAATCCGACGCCCTACATCGGCTTCTTCGAGGTGCTGACGGACGATTCGAACGATTTCCTCGTGATGGCGAGCGTGGACGACCCGAACATCGCCTCGACGGTGGACCGCGCGGTGGTGCTGTTTGATTATGACCCGAATCAGAACACGTTCGTGGAGAATGTGCTGATCAAGGAGGGCGACACGCCGGCGGGCCTTGCCGGGCCGATCACCGACTTTGGTACAACGTTCGAGTCGATGTCGCGGAGCAGCAGCGGCAACCACTTGATGCTGACACTCGAGGTCTCGGGCGGGACGGGCGACGCGGTGTGGCTCGATGGCTCGCTCGTGGCTCGCGAGGGCGACCAGAGCCCGATCTCCGGGCGGAACTATCGCATCCTGAACGACGTGCCGATCGATGTGAACAACAACGGCGAGTACGTCATCCGCGCCATGCTGGACGGGGATACGGCGAGTGACACCGTTATTCTCAAGAACGGCACGACGGTGATCGCGCAGGAGGGCGGGAGCGTGCCGGGAGTGCCGGGCTTCTCGTTCACGGGGTTCGGGTCCGGTGGCGTCTTCATTGGCGACGATGGCAACGTGATCTGGTTCGGCGACTGGGACGACCCGGACACGACGCGCGACAGAGGCATCTTCCGCAATGACGAACTCGTGCTTCAGGAGGGTGTGACGGATGTGAACGGCAACACCGTGGTCGAGATCCTCGGCGTGTCGGACGGCTACGACGCCAGCCCGAGCGGGCGATACGTGATCGTGAAGGTGCGATACGCGGCGAGTGCCGACGGGGTGGTGCTCATCGACTTCGGTGCAACGACGTGCGTCGCCGACGTGGACGACGGCTCGGGCACGGGCACGCCCGATGGTGGCGTGACCATCGATGACCTGCTCTACTACCTTGCCATCTTCAACGCGGGGTCGGTTGATGCCGACGTGGACAACGGGACGGGCACGGGCACGACCGACGGCGGCGTGACCATCGACGATCTGTTGTACTATCTCGCTCGCTTTAATGCGGGGTGCTGAGTCGAAATCGACCAGACAGCGTGAGAACACCGATCGGGCCTGGCCTCGTGCCGGGCCTTTTCTATGTTGATACCCTCCTGCCAGCGCGAGAGCATCCCATGGGCATTGTGCCTTTGGATTCCCGCGACCCGGAGGACAGCGACG
The DNA here is from genome assembly GCA_016699835.1 of Phycisphaerales bacterium. NCBI lineage: Bacteria > Pseudomonadati > Planctomycetota > Phycisphaerae > Phycisphaerales > Phycisphaerales bacterium. The sequence continues at coordinate 1,288,950 of CP064987.1, read as the reverse complement.
AATGGCGACGCGGACGACGAAGGCGATCCGGAAGACGCGGACCTCATCGAAGGCAAAGGTCACCACGGGGGCGCGTGGTGCGAGGACAACGGGCGAGATGGGCAGGCCGGCGCGTCGTTCAACATCCATTGTTCCCGTCGGCCTCGTGCAGACATCGTGCGTCGCCGATCCATCGGAGAACCGGGCGAGGCAGGTGCGGCTGGTCGAGCGGGCGGCGGAGTCGGGCGCGCGGGTGATCTGCACGCAGGAACTCTTCGCGAGCCAGTACTTCTGCCAGAGCGAGGACCATCGGTTCTTCGGGCTGGCCGAGTCGATCCCGGGACCGAGCACGGACGCGTTCTCACGGATCGCGAAGAAACACGGCGTGGTGATCGTCGCGAGCCTCTTCGAGCGTCGGGCGACGGGCCTCTATCACAATACGGCGGCGATCATTGACGCCGACGGCTCGCTCATGGGCGTCTATCGGAAGATGCATATCCCCGATGATCCGCTGTTCTACGAGAAGTTCTATTTCACGCCTGGCGATGCGCCGGCGGGGCACGGCACGGCGAGTACGGTCGGCGGCGAGGACGAGGCCGGGTTCCGCGTGTGGAAGACGCGCCACGCGAAGATCGGTGTGCTCATCTGCTGGGACCAGTGGTTCCCGGAAGGGGCGAGGCTCACGGCGCTCCAGGGCGCGGAGATCCTTTTCTATCCCACGGCGATCGGCTGGCACCCGTCGGAGCGCGAGGAATATGGCGAGGCGCAGCACGACTCGTGGGAGACGATGATGCGGTCGCACGCGATCGCGAACGGGTGCTATGTCGTCGCGGTGAATCGCATCGGGCACGAGCGTGTGCTTGGGGCGGATGGCAAGCCCGTGAGCAAGGACGGACTGGTCTTCTGGGGGCAGTCGTTCGTGGCCCAGCCCGATGGGCAGGTGGCGTTCCGCGCGACGCCGGAAAAGGAGCAGGTGGCGGTGGTGGATTGCGACCTGTCGCGTGTGGAGTTCAGCCGGACGCACTGGCCGTTTCTTCGGGATCGGCGTGTGGATGCGTATGGCGGATTGGTGCGGCGGTTTCTAGATCGATAGTTTGATGAACTGATGTGATCACCAGAAGCACCGCTCTGGAGAGCGGTGCCACCTACGGACCCACCGATGCCGACTCCACGACGAGCCACGAGTGCGAAGAGTTTGCTCCAGCGGAAGACGCCCCGGTCGCTTGGGTACTCGTTCCCGGCGGAGTGGTCTCGGCAGCGGGGGGTGTGGCTCTCGTGGCCTCGGCCCGAGGGGATCAGTTTCCCGGGGCGATACCACACGATCGGGCCGGGGCTTGCGGCGATCGTGCGCGAGATCGCGCTCCGGGAAGAGGTCCACATCAACGTCCCCAACGAGAACTGGGAGCACATCGTCCGGCGAGAACTGGCGCTCTTTGGCGGGCCGGATGAACGCTCGATGCGGCGCGTGTACTTCCACTTCGTCAAGACCAACGAGTGCTGGTGCCGGGATCACGGGCCGGCGTTCGTCACGCGGATGCACCGCGGGAAGAGGCAACTCGCGGTCGTCGATTGGGGCTTCAACGCGTGGGGCGGGAAGTATCCGCCGTATGGCGACGACGACGACGTGCCGACGCGTGTCGCCGAGGAGTTCGGCCTGCCGCTCTTCAAGCCGGGGATCGTGATGGAGGGCGGCGCCGTCGAGTTCAATGGGAAGAGCACGGTGCTGACGACCGAGCAGTGCCTCCTCCACAAGAACCGAAATCCGGGATTGTCCAAGGCACGGATCGAGCGATACCTCAAGGACTATTACGGGCAGTCGCACGTCTGCTGGCTCGGCGACGGGATTGAGGGCGACGACACGGACGGACACATCGACGATCTCGCGAGGTTTCTCGATCCCAAGACCATCGTCGTGGGCGTTGAGGACGACCCGCGCGACGCGAACTACAAGGTGCTCCAGGAAAACCTGCGGCGGGCACGCTTGCTCAAGGATCAGGACGGGCGGGCGTTCGATATCGTGACGGTCCCGATGCCCGGCGTCGTGGAGATCGACTCGCAACGCCTCCCGGCGACGTACCTGAACTTCCTGTTCATCAACGGGGCCCTCCTCGTACCGACGTTTGGGCACAGGAACGACCGGGTCGCGATGGAGAACCTTCAGAAGCACATGGACACGGGGCGGAGCGCGGGCGGGCGGCGGCAAGTCGTGGGGATCGACTGCCGCGACCTGATCTGGGGGCTTGGCGCGATCCATTGCCTGACGCAACAGATGCCACGGGTGTAAGCAACAACCTCCAGGCAGGGTTCAAGTGAAGAACCGAGTGAGCGTGATTTGTCGGCCTGTGGTACCATCGGCCCATGAAAGAGCGGCCGAGGACCGGCGCCTGGAGTCGTTGGCATGGACGTGGGGGAAGGCACCGGGTGCGCGCTGCCGGGCTCTTGATCGGCGCCACCCTCCTCTGGATGTTTGTGGCGCGATTTCTGGTCTCGGCGCAGGCCGTCGGCGTGATCGAGTCCAGCGGGCCGGTGGAATCGGTCGCGGTGCGCTGGTCGCGACCAGGGCAGGGGTCTTCGGGCGGCGTGTGGGTGATGGGTCCCGACGAGTCTCGCGGCGCGATCGTCTCGACGCGATTCCGGACTGAAGTGCCGGCGGAGCGCCTCGAATCGATCACCCTGGAGTGGTCGGCGATTCCGCCCTCGAGCGTCACGATCGTCGAGAGCGCGATCGAGTGGTCGGTCTTCGGACACGTTTTCGATCGGCGTGACACGGGCCGATGGGAGAGTGCGGCCGAGGATTCCGGTTCGCTGAAGTTCGCCAGTCGCGTGCGGATCGGAACGCTGGTGCATGGCGTGGGTTTCGGAGCGTGCCTGGCCGTGAGTGTGGTCGCGTGGGGCGTGGGCCTCGGTCTCGCGGATCGGCGAGCGCATCGATGGCTCCCCGAGGCGCTGGTGGCCTTCCTGGTCGTGCTTGTGGTGGTGTTCTTCGGGCTGATGGCGAGTGCGATGATGACGTCCGACGGCGTGACCTATGTCGCAGGCGCCGACGGCATTGTGACTAGGGGGACATTCTCGAAACTCGTCGTGTACAAGGCACCGGGGCTGAGTCTCCTCCTCGCGGGCGTGATGCGATTCACGAACGACTGGCTCGAAGGGTTCAAGTGGCTGCAACTCGTCGTGGGCATGCTCGCCGCGATGGGCGTGTACATCATCATCCGAGGCCGCGCGGGACGGGTGTGGGCGCTCGTGGGCGCCGGTGTCGTCGGCATGCATCCGATCCTGCTGACCTACTCGGCATATCTCCTGCGAGAGTCGCTCTCGGCGTCGCTGCTTGTGGGGCTGATGCTGGCGATGGCCGGGCTTGCCGCGCCGCGGCGAAGGATCTGGGCGTGCGCCGGCGTGGGCGTGATCTGCGGCCTTGGGGCGCTCCTCCGCGAGAACTTCCAGATGCTCCTCGTGCTGATCCCGCTCGGTGTCGTGGCGATCGGGCCTGTGGCGTTGGGGTGGCGCACTCGTGTGATTCGAGGCGTGGCCGTGCTGGTGGCGGGCCTCGCGACGATCCTGCCCTGGGTGACGTACAACGCCGTCTCTCGCGACGTGATTGGCGTGACCTCGCCAAAGGTCCAGATCAATCGCCTGCTCTCGGCGTGGAACGCGGGAGTCGTTGATGGCGACAACGCGACGGCGCTCGACGCCGACGGGTGGTCGGGCCTGCAGGAGTCGCTGCGTCGCGTCCAGGTCACGGATTACGAGTACTACTACATGATGATCGGGCGGGAGCAGAACGCCCGCGTGGGCCGCGGCGAGTCGGACCGGATCCCCTTTGCCGAGATCGAGGCGATGTGCAAGCGAGTCGTCGACGAGGACCGTGCACGCCATGGCCCGGAGCGGGCGCTCGCCATGCTGAACTCTTTCCTCGGGCAGACGGGCCTGTGGAACCTGCATCTGGTTCGGTCGGCGCAGGAGAACGACTGGTGGTCCAGGCCGATGCGGGCGCTCTACTTCGACCGATTCTCCACGCTGCTCTTTGACAAAGCCGCCGCCGCCGTGGACGAGCCGACCCCCGAGGACAAGGCCCGCCTCATGGAGATCCTGGAGCGTGTGGAGCATCCGATCAATCACCAGTGGACGGACTGGTGGCCACACATCTTCAACGACTGGTTCCGTGGCGCCCAGGCGCTCCGCCCGGTAGTTGCGGTGCTCTTTATCGCGGGGCTGGTGCGGCTGTGGGAGGTGGGACGGGGGAGGGACGTTGCATGGGCGAGGGCCCTGGGTGTGGTCGGGCTGGCGTGCATGGTGATGGTGTTGGCCACGGCCCTCACGGTGGCGCCGGCGAGCGATCGCTATGGCGTGCCCTACATCCCCGTCATGATTGTCGTGGGCCTCGTGGGAATCTGGGGTGTCACGCCGGGGAGTCGAAGGAGATGCTCGAACCTCGGGGTGGCCCCGTGCGAAGAGAAGGGTCCAATCTGTGAGGGGCGCACCGTCGAGATCCCGGGGAACGCCGCGGTCGAGCAGACGGCGTCGGCGTGAGGCACGATCACACGGCCCCAGTTCGGATGTGCGCCCTCGGTCCCTATCATGGATGGCGACCGGCGCCTGGCGTCGTTGGCCCGGTGGAGTTCGGGCCCCCAACGGGCCGTGGCGTCTGGTGAGTTCCGGTTCCGTCGTTCGAATCGAGTCCCTTGCCGCTGGAGTTTCAGCATGAGCGTCGAGTCCGAGCCCCATTCGAGCGCCGAGCACGTCGGCCACGTCGCCGTCAACATCAAGAAGAAGAGCGATCCGCACGCGACGCGCTGGGGGAAGTTCCTCCAGGCGGCGATCAAGTTCTCCGCGTCGGACCTCATCCTGAAGGCCGGGCAGCAGCCCAAGGTCCGCCTCCGCGGCGCGCTCAAGCCGCTCGACACCGAGCCGTTGAGCCAGGAGGAGTTCTATGGGATCGCCCAGAACATCCTCTCGGACGAGCAACTCGCCGACCTGCACAAGTTCGGCTCGGTGGACTTCGCGTACGACTATGACGACCACAACCGCTTCCGCGTGAACCTTTTCCTGGCGCGAGGGCGGATCTCGGCGGCGCTTCGTCTCATCACCAGCAACATCCGCAAGTTCGACGAGTTGTACCTCCCGCCGATCATGAGCGAGATCGCCATGCAGCCTCAGGGGATCGTGCTCCTCTCGGGCGTGACGGGCTCGGGAAAGTCCACGACGATCGCGGCGATGCTCGACTATGTCAACGAGCGCAAGCCGGTGCACATCGTGACGATCGAGGACCCGATCGAGTACATCTTCACGGACAAGAAATCGACGATCAACCAGCGCGAGATCGGGATCGACTGCCTGGACTTCAAGATCGCCCTTCGCGCCCTGGTGCGTGAGAACCCCGACGTCGTGCTCGTCGGCGAGATGCGTGACCAGGAGACCTTCGAGGCCGCCCTCCACGCCGCCGAGACGGGCCACCTGGTCTACGGCACGATCCACGCCAGCAGCACGACGCAGACGTTCAGCCGAATCTACGGCCTCTTCGAGCAGGAGGAGGTCGAGCAGGTCCGCAAGATCCTGGGGTACCAGATGCGGGCGTTCGTGTACCAGAAACTGCTGCCGACGCTGCGTCCGGAGATCCCGCGCATCCCGGGGATCGAGATCCTGGTGAACAACGCCGTCGTCCGCAAGCACATCCTCGACGCGCGCGAGGGCGAACTCCGCGAGTACTTGAAGAGCATCGAGGCGCGGCAGAGCGGCATGATCGACTTCAACGAGCACCTCGTGCAACTCGTCGAGCAGGAGTTCGTCTCGCTGCGCGTGGCGGAAGAGGCGAGCCCCAACATCGACGAGTTCCGGATGAAGATGAAGAAGTTGGGGTGAGGCACTTTGCATTAGGCACTAGGCACTAGTGATGGGCCATGGCTGGGTGGCTGAGGTAGGCCGGCTCTCTGGTGGGCCGGCTCTCCAGAGCCGGCTTCTTCACTCCTCTACGTTGTCCCCATCTTTCCCGGCCTTCCTGTACAATCCGAGGCCATGGCACGCTGTCGACTGCTGAGCGCGACGACCCGAGACGGCGCCCCCAACGTCTGGGGGACGCGGGTGCTCGCGATCCTGATGTTCGTGTTCTTCGCCCTTGCCGTGACGACGTGCCAGGCCGGCTCTCGAGGGACGCTCGGTTCTCTTCGCAACGCATCCAGCATGGGCCTTGCGGTCATTCGAGACGGCGCCCTGGTGATGGACCGTCCGCGGCTCGCGGGAGACATCCTCGTTGGACACGTGGAGGTCATCATCGACGTGGAACCGGAAGGCCGGTACCACACGCGCCTCACCCGCAGGGACACCTTCCATCAGGATTGGGTTCCTCAGTTCAGCGACTTGAGCGAGGCGCAGAAACACATGGTCGATCGCCCCGGCCCGATCGACGAGTTGTTCCGGGACCAGTTCTGGACGGCCGCACGCCAACTCACCTTCCCCATCGACTCGCGCTCGCCCCTGGCCACCACGCCCAACGCGTCGATCGTGATTCTCTCGCCGGGGAGAGGGTGGGGTGGGGCCAGAGTGCGCATGGTCCTGACGGGTCTCGCGTGGATTTTCGGGCTGGCGAGCGCCGTGGCCCTCTACGGGATGTACTGGCACATGGCCGAGGTCCAGAGGGTCGGCAAGGGCCTCTGCCCGCGTTGCCTCTATCCACTGAATCTCGACCCTGACCGAGGGGATAGCACGCCAGCGTGCACCGAGTGCGGCTGGGACCCGCGCGGGCCTGACACGATCTCGCAGTTCGACGGCCCGTCCGTGTTCACGAGCAGCGAGCGGTCGTAGTAAAGGATGGGTGAGTACGTCGAGCCGTATCGTCCCGTCTCGCGCGCCGGTCATCACGTTGAGTTCTGCACGGAGCCGCCCATGACGATCCATCCGGACATCCTGAAGTACAACGCGGCGATGAAGGGGGAGGACAGGGCCATCGGCGAGGCGCTCGCCACGGCCATCGATCGCGGGCTGGCGAAGACAGATGGGGTGGAGTGCACGATCTGGCACCGCCACCCGGTGTGGTTCATCGAGGGGAACCCGATCGTCGGCTACAGCACACTCAAGGACTCGGTGCGGCTGCTCTTCTGGAGCGGGCAGTCGTTCGATGAGCCGGGGCTGACCAACGAGGGCTCGTTCAAGGCCGCCGAGGCGCGGTACACGAGCGTGGACGAGATCAACGCGAAGACCATCGCCCGCTGGCTGAGGAAGTCGGTCGAGATCCAGTGGGATTACAAGAACATCGTGAAGCGCAAGGGCCGGCTCGAGTGGTTGAAGGGCGGGGGCGGGGGCGGGGGCGGGGGCGGCACGGGTCCGGGGCCCTCGTCGCCGGCCGCGAAGCCCGCGTCCAGAGTCACGAAGAAGACCACGAGGAAGACCACGAAGACGTCCGCCCCTACGAAGACCCCTTCACAGAACGCTTCCGGTCTCGACGCGCTCGGGGTTCTCGCGTCGAGGACGGCCGCGGGGCTGGCGGGCGTGGAGGTCGGCGTGGCGTGCGCGGGGACGCCCATCGAGAGCCGCACGTACAAAGTCCGCGGCAGGGCGTTCCTCTTCGTCCGCCCGGGGAATCTCATGCTGAAACTCACGGGCGAGTCGCTCGCGAGGGCGAAGGAACTCGCGAGGGCCGGAGGGAGCGCGAAGGGGTCGTCAAAGGCGGGCCCAAAGAAGTCGGGCCCAAAGAAGACGGGGACAACGAAGACGCTCACGGCGAACGCGGGCGCGGGAAAGACGGGCAGGCTCAGGGCCGGCGCGGGCGGGGGGAGGGGGGGCTGGGTCACGATTCGAAACGGCGGCGGCGGGCTGGTGAAGGGCCCGATCCTGTCGCGCTGGGTGAAGGAGAGCCACGCCCTCTTCGCGTGACGCTCGGCGAACACGGGCAACCGGCACGAGATCCGATCCATCATTCGACATGGGATCACGATGATCGGTGGCGGTGGATGGTGGTGGTTGGAGGTGGAACTTCGTTAGGCGGCGGCGGCGCCGGTGGGGGCCACGGCGGTTGTGGCCGGCCGGGCATTCATCGACGACTTCGCCTCGACCACCGGCAGGTGCACCACCGCGGGCGTGCCGGCGTGGGTCGCGGCTTCCGATCCCAGGTGGACGATCAGCGTCGCCGACGTTGGCCCCGTGTTCCCGCCCGAGCGGGCGGTGACGCGGTAGTGGGCGGCGCGGGTCCCGGCGGGGAGGGTGGTGTCGGTGAAGGACTTGTCTCCGGTCATGCCGAGGGTCGTCCACTCGCTAGCGTGGATCGCGGCCGTGCGACGGGACGTTGCATGGCCCGCGTCGAGGCGGCGCTCGATCGTCCAGGTGACATTCCGCACGCCGCGCGGCTGGCGCGACTTCCATTGGATGGTCAGGGCCCCGGTCGGCGCGTGGAGGTCGGCGGTGAGGGACATCGCGGCGGCGGGGGCGCCGACGGTTGTTCGTGCCGTGGCCGGCGCGGGGATCTCGGCCCTGGCATAGACCGAGGTGTCCCTGGTCGCCTCGGCGTGGACCTTGATGCGGCGGAGGGTGACGCCGAGCGCGGCCTGCAACTCGCGCTTCTTCTGCTCGAACTCCTGCGTCGCGGCGCGGTAGGCGTACATGAGATCGGCCTGGGCGTCGCGCGCCGCGCGGGCCGCGGCATACGCGTTGGCGACGAGAGATGCTTGCTCTGGCGTCAGCCCGATCTCCGCGGACCGTGCCAGAAAGACCTCGGCGTGGGTCTGGGCGAAGGCGAGCAGGGAACCGATCTCGGTGGGGACGATGCGTGCCATAGGAATGGAAGGAGTCGGCGCTCCCCGGCGACGGGTTGAGCGAAACGCGCGGGATTCCCGGAAGTTCCCGCGAGGCGGATCGGGAGACGCTCGCGCCGGGCCTCGACCCACGCCCGCCGAGCCCGTTTTAGCGCACGTTGTGCGCGATCCGGCGCGTGCGGGGCGCCGATCGGCCCGCGCGGCCACCCTTCCCGCACGCGCCGCGCGGCGGGCCTCGCGTGCTTTTCCGTGCGCCACGCGCGCTTTCCGCGAGAAAACACGCGCCGCGCCCGGCCCGGCAGGGCACGACACCAGCCACCCCCTTCCCCCCCTCCCCCCCTCCCCACCCCTCTCCACTCATCCATCCACCTCTCGGGATCCTTCACTCCCCCTGTTTCACCCGCACACCCATGATCTCGATGATCCGCCACGGAGCGCCCAGGGCGTTTCCCCCTCGGGCGCTCTTGCATCCAGGGGCAGCTTCCAGTACACTGTTCATGGGAACGGACGGGAGGAGGAAGACGAGGGAGAAGGGGTGGAGGGGAGGCGATCGGCGTGCGGAGGAGCGAGGAGAGGACACCATGATCACGACCCCAAGGCGCGCCGCGCTCGCGGCCGGCATCGCGTTGGCGATTGCGCCGCACGCGCTCGCGACGACCGAGTTCCTCTCGATGGACTCGCTGCCCGGGGCGAGCGGATGGACGTATCAGACGAGCGGAGTGACGCGTCCCGAGGGCGTGACCGCGTCCGTGTCGGGCGGCGTGCTGACGTTCAACACGATGGGCTCGGGTCATCAGCCCGGCGGCAGTTCGATCTTCTACGGCAAGACGATCACGCCCGACTGGACGCAGTCGTGGCTCATCGAGGCGGACGTCCGGCTCAACGCCTTCGAGTCCTTCTCGAACTTCCACGGCGTGTACTTCGGCGCCAGCGTGCTGTGGGTGGGCGTGTCGCCGACGCGCCTGACGTTCCCGGATCTCACCTTCGTCGCCTATGCGCCGGGGACGAACTTCCATACCTACCGATTCGAGGTGCAGACCAACGAGGCGTGGACGTTCTACGCGGACAACGTGCCGCTCAAGACGGGCGTGCTGGGCGTCGGTTCTGGCCCTCTCGCCCTCCGCATCGGCGATGGGACGGGCGGAAGCAACGGCTCCGCGTCGTACGACGCCTATCGATTCGCCCAGCCGATCCCGGCGCCGGGATGGGGCGTCGTGGGCCTCGTCGGCTATTCGGGGTTTACCACCACTCGGCGGCGGCGTGTCGCCGCGTGAAGGGCCACCCAGAACCGGGCCACCCAGAACCGGGCCACCCAGAACCGGGCCACCCAGAACCGGGCCACCCAGAACCGGGCCACCCAGAACCGGGCCACCCAGAACCGGGACACCCAGACCGGACCGCGGACGGGCGCGTCCGAGGATTCTCGCCACCGGGCCACCACAGCCCGGTCGTCGGCGCGATGGTGATGGCACGGACCGGGCCTCATCGCTCGGCATGTCACGGGCGCCACGCGCACCACCATGTGCCAACTCCCCCCAGACCCACTCCGTGTGTCGGCGACGGGTCTCACGCGGGGCCGGGAGGGTGTGGGCCGGGCCGATTTCGCGGAATCTGAACGGAAGAGGGGCCTCAATACGGTGTGGAGCGGGGCCGGAAGGGACTACACTCAGGCTCGCTCGTCCCAAGGGCGGGGCCGGCTCGCGGTGGTTGACCGCGGGGGCTCCAGTCCGGGCGAGGTTTCCCGGCGGAAGCGTCGGGATTGAGGAGAGATCGAGATGACGAAGAACACGAACGGTGTGGGCGTGCGCGCGGCGATGGCCGTCGCGGCCCTGGTTCTCACGGCGGGTGCGGCGAACGCGGCCATCGTGTACTCCACGGACTTCAACGCCCCGACGTACGGCGACGCCGCCCTTGTCGGGCAGGACGGCTGGCTGCAGACGGGCACGGTCGCGACCAACCCGCTCATGGTCGCCAACACCGGCACCAATGGCAACGTCTTCATGACGACCGGGCAGGACGCGAACCACCCCTTCGCCGCCATCACCACCGATAGCGTCCTCCTCTCGGCGGACATCGTGGTGAGCACGGCCTCGACCGCGGGTGACTACTTCCTGCACCTTTCCGACGGCGGCACGAGCGCCTTCAACGCCCGCATTTATGTCAAGTCCGACGGGGCCGGCGGGTTCGTGATGGCCATGGGCACCGCGGCCGGCGCGGTGGTCTATGGGACGACGCCCCTCACCTTCGGCACGCCGTACCGCATCACCGCCCGCTACGACTTTGTGAGCGGCCTGGCCAATGACACGGGCGAGTTGTTCGTCGATCCCGCGGGCGGATTCCCCCTCCCCGCGACGACGTCCTATGCCCTCGCCACGACCGTCGGCACCGACGCGACGACCATCGCCGCGGTCAACCTCCGCCAGGGCTCGGCGACCAACGCCCCCGGCGTGACGGTCGACAACATCGTCGTCGAGGCGGTCCCCGCTCCGGGCGCGATCGCGCTCCTGGGTCTTGGTGGACTCGTCGCCTCGCGTCGCCGCCGCGCCTGAGTCGGCCAGATCGAGTGATCAGGCATTCAACTGACATCCAAGGCCGGGGCCCCTTCGCGGGGGCCTCGGTTGTCTTTTCATAGAGCCCCGGTTGGCCGACGGCGACGGGCCGACGCTCACAGCCCCTTCTTGATCGCGTCGAGGATGGTGATCGATTTCTTCTCGTCGCCGAAGGTCCCGATGCGGATGGAGCACTTGGTGGTCGTGCTCTTTGACGGATCACCACCCTCGACGGCGAGGGCCTTGAGGGTGATGGTCACGGTGTCGTTGCCGGCGGTCCTGGCCTCGACGACGCCCTCGAGGGCGTCCTTCTTCGCGCTCGTCTCGGTGAACTCGAGGTCGGAGATGGCGCGACGCGCGGCGGCATAGGAACGATCGAGGGGCGCGTTCAGCGTCGATTCGAGTTTCCCCTCGGAATAGGCGTAGGCCCCCGCCCCCGCGACGGCCCCCGCGACGAGCGCGACGCAGCCGGAGAGGGAAACCAGCGTCAGGGCAGAGAGGCCGAGGATGGCCGAGCACAACATCAGGGGGGCGAGACGGGCGGAGGGGGTGGTGGGGGTGGTGGGGCGGGCGGCAGACATAGTCGGACGCATGGAAGTCTCCTTGTCACGGTGATGCGGGCATTCTAGAGGAGAGACTCTCGTATCGCGTAGCACGGAAATGACTCAACGGCATTCGACCCTTTGAGTGCAGTACTTCCCTACACAGGCGGGACGCCTGTGCCACGAGAACATGACGCTTGTTGATCAGAGCGCCTCGAGGCGGCGGGCGGTCTCGCGCTCGTGGAGGTCGTGCAGAAGTCGGTCGAGGTCGCCGGCCATCACGTCGCGCAGGGCGTACTCGCCGGGGAGGCGTTCGTCGGCGACGATGCCCTCTTTCCAGCGATAGGTGCGGATCTTGTCGCTGCGGCCGCCGCCGCCGGCGTCACCGATCTGGGCGGCGCGGGCCGCGGCGCGGGCCTCCTGCTGGCGGCGCTTCTCGATCTCGAAGAGTTTGGCCATGAGGAGTCGCCGGGCCTTCTCGCGGTTCTGGTGCTGGCTCTTGCTCTCCTGCATGCGGATCTGGATGCCGGTGGGCTTGTGGCGGAGTTGGACGGCGGTCGCGACCTTGTTCACGTTCTGCCCGCCGGGGCCCTGGGAGGTTGTGACATTCTCCTCGACGTCGTTCTGCCAGTCGATCTTGACATCGACTTCCTCCGGCTCGGCGAGGACGGCGACGGTGGCGGTCGAGGTGTGGATGCGTCCCGCGGCCTCGGTCGCGGGGACGCGCTTCACGCTGTGCACGCCCGCCTCGAAGTGGAGATCCGAGAAGACGCCCTCGCCCTTCACCGCCAATACGGCGGCTCGGACACCCCCCACGCCAGCCTCGCTCGAGAGTTCCATGGTCTCGATCTTCCAACCGCGGCGCGTGGCGAGTTTCTCGTACATCTGCAGGAGGTCGCTGGCCCAGAGGCTGGCCTCATCGCCGCCGGTGCCCGCGCGAATCTCGAGGATGACCGAGGCGACCTGCGAATCGTCGGCGGTGACGAGTTGAGCGAGGACGGCGTCGAGGGATTCCTTGGCGCGGGCCTCGACGGTGGGGAGTTCCTCGGCGGCGAGGGCGGCGAAGTCCTTGTCGGCGCCCGACGCGATCGCGGCGCGGAGTTCGGCGGCCTCTCTCGCGAGATTGGCCGTGGCGCGGGCGTCGTCCACGAGGCGGGCGATCGTGCCGCGGCGCTGGGCGAGGTCTCGGACGCGCTTGTGGTCGGAGGCGATCGCCGGGTCCTCGAGGTCGCGCGAGAGGCGTGCCTCCTCGTCGGCGAGATCGCGCAGGTGCTCGAATGCCCGAAGCGGGACGCTCGGCGCGAGGCGCGACAACTCGGCAATCGGAAAATCGGCGGCAGGCTCGGGCATGGAAGGGTGAGGATATCCGCGCCCGATCACTCGAAGGCCGTGCGAGTTCGTGGAGGCAGGTGAGAGCAGAAGCGGCGTGATATTGGGAGTGTTGAATGTGGATGGGCAATAATCCGTGTCTCACGCCGAAGAATGGACCGACACACGCCCCGCGCGATCGCGACGCAGGAGGTTCCCCTGGACACGCCCGTCATCGAGATCTCGAATCTGCGCAAGACCTTCGGGCCCAAGGTCGCGGTGGACAACTTGGACCTCACCATCCACGCGGGCGAACTCATCGGCATGATCGGGCCCAACGGCGCCGGGAAGACCACGACCATCCGCATCGTGATGTCGATCCTGTTTCCGGATTCCGGTCACGTTCGCGTGCTAGGGAGGGACTCGGCACTCAAGAGCAAGGACCGGATCGGATATCTCCCCGAGGAGCGCGGGCTCTACAAGAAGATGAAGGTCGGGGCCTTCCTCGCGTATATCGCGCGGCTCAAGGGCATCGACGCGGGCGAGGCGAATCGCCGGGCTGCCGAGTGGCTCGCACGGCTCGAACTGGGCGACGTCGCGAAGAAGCGCAGCGAGGAGCTCTCCAAGGGAATGCAGCAGAAGATCCAGTTCGCGTCGGCGCTTATCCACGACCCCGACGTGCTGATCCTCGACGAGCCGTTCTCCGGGCTGGACCCCGTGAACGCGCGGATGTTGCAGGGGTTCATCGCCGAGCGTCGAAGGGCGGGGAAGACGATCATCTTCTCGACGCACCAGATGTCGCAGGCCGAGGCCTTGTGCGACCGCGTGGTGATGATCCACGAGGGGAAGAAGGTGCTCGACAACACGCCCGAGGAGATCCGGTCGCGGTTTGACCCGCGTGCCGTGGCGATCGATCCGGTGGGTTCGGTGGCGGAGGCGGAGCGGTCGCTGCGTTCGCTCGCGTTTGTCTCAGGCGTGATCGGGCCGGAGGGGCAAGCGGAAAATGGTGGGGCTGGTGGGGCGACACGTGGCGGGCGATCCAGGCAGGTGCTGGCGCAACTCGCCGACGGCGTGAGCGCGACGGGCAGCCTCGCCAAACTCGTGAGCGTCGTGCCCGCGACGAGGGCCGAGGTCGTGCGCCCGAGCCTCGAGGATGTCTTCGTGGAGATCGTGAAGGGCGGCACGCTCACGCCGGAGGAACGCGTGCGCCTGCTCGCGGGGACGCGGGGGGATTCGTCGGGGGATTAGCGATGCATCGGGGTCTTGCCGGTGTGCGATCGATGGATTGGTGCCGGGTGATGCGTGAAAAAGGTCGTTGAAGAAGAAATCGAAGTTGGTTGAGCACAGGCGGGACGCCCCCCCCTCCCTGTGCCACGAGAGCCGGTAGGTTGGAGGTTCGATGCAGCGGATTCTCAGTGTGGCGTGGCGTGAGTTCACGGCGACGGTCCTGACCAAGGCGTTCCTCGCTGGGGTCCTCATCGTGCCCGTCATCATCCTCGTCTCGGTCGGGGCGGCGATGAAACTCGTCAACCTCAAGCCCCCCGCGGTCGTCGGCGAGATCGCCGTGATCGACCAGTCGGAGTCCGGGGAAATCGGGCGGCTGCTCGCCGAGCGCATCACGCCCGAGGCCATCCGCTCGCGGCGTGAGGCCTTCGAGTCGGAAGCCCGGGACGCGATGCCGAGCGTCGCCGTGCCCGAAGTAGAGCCACAGAGGAAGGATGAATCGGATTCGGCGATCGAAGGTCAGACGCAATCGCCGTCCACCGACACCAACGCCGCTGTTCAAGACGGCCTCAAGACCGCCCTCGACGTCGTCATCGGTGAAGCGCCCGCGCTGACCGCTCGGATCCTCGATCGCGATGCGGACATCAAGGAAGCCAAGTCCCCGATCCTCGAAGCCAAGGCCAAGACCGGCGGGCGTCTTGCCCTGATCGTCCTGGACGCCAACGCGGGGGCCGTGGAGGATCCGGGTCCTAACAGTTCCACGGCCGCCAAAGCCCACGAGTTCGGCGGCTACACGCTGTATATCACGCCCGATCTCGATGTCCGCGTGCAGGCGCTCATCTCGTCGATCGTCCGCGACGCGATCGTGGATGTGCGGCTCAAAGACGTCGGGCTGGACGCCGCGACGGTTCGCGCCGCGATGAATGTTGCCTCTCCAGAGACCGTCGCCGTGACCACCGAGGGCGATCGCTCGCACGGCGCGGCCCAGCAGATGATCGTCCCGCTCGCGTTCATGATGCTCCTGTGGATCTCCGTCTTCACGGGCGGGCAGTACCTCCTCGCGTCGACGATCGAGGAGAAATCCAACCGCGTGATGGAGATCCTGCTGAGTGCCGTCAGTCCGGTGCAACTGATGACGGGCAAGATGATCGGTCAACTCGCCGCCGCGGCGTTGATCCTGTTCATCTACTCCGGCCTCGGCTCGGGCGGGCTGATCCTCTTTGGCCTCGCGTACATCGTCTCGTTCCAGAAACTCCTCTGGCTCATCGTCTTCTTCTTCATCACGTTCTTCATGATCGCCTCGCTCATGGCCGCGGTCGGCTCTGCGGTCACCGACATCCACGAGGCCCAGGCGCTCATGATGCCCATCATGATCGTGGTGATGACGCCGCTGCTCCTGATGATGCCCATCATCTACAACCCCGACGGCGTGCTCGCGACGGCGCTCTCGTTTCTCCCGCCGGTCAATGGGTTCGTGATGGTCCTGAGGCTCACGTCCTCCTCGCCGCCGCCGATGTGGCAACTCGCCCTCTCGGCGGTGATCGGCGTCGTCGCGGTCATTCTCATGATCAAGATGGCGGCGAAGATCTTCCGCGTCGGTGTCCTGCTCTATGGCAAGCCGCCGAACCTGAGGACGCTCGTCCGCTGGGTGTGGATGGCGTGACCATGCCGCGACGGACGCCACGCAAGAGTCCCAGTCTCGATCGCTTCGCGCTCTACGAACTCGCGGTGACGGCGCCGCTCGCGATGTCGCGATTCCTGCGGGCCGTGCACGCCGGATCGCCGCGCATCCTTCGCGAGGATTTCTCCGGGACGGCCGCCCTCGCCCGTGGCTGGTTGGAACTGGACTCGTGCCATCGTGCGATCGCGGTTGATGCCGTGCAGGCCGTGGTGAGACTCGCCGAGCGCCGGACGCCGCGTGAGCACCGCGATCGGCTGCGGGTCATGGCTCGTGACGTCATGGCGTGTCGACTGAAAGCCGACATCGTCGCCGCGACCAACTTCCCACTGGGCTACTTCCACGATCGCCTCTCGCTTCTCAAGTATCTCCGTCACGCCCGCGCGTGCCTTCGACTGGGCGGCGTGCTGGTGGCCGATCTCTATGGCGGCGAGTCCGCGTTTCGCCTCGGCACGACGCGCAAGCGCCTTCGTGGGCCCAATGGCGAGCGCATCACCTATCACTGGGAGCAGCGCGACGCGAATGCCGTCAGCAGCCGCGTCCTCAACGCGATCCACTTCGATGTGCGAGAGATCGATGGCACAATGCGGACAATCCGAGATGCGTTCGTGTACGACTGGCGCCTCTGGTCCATGGCGGAACTGAAGGACGCGATGCTCGAGGCTGGGTTTAGGGCGGTCGAGGTGCATGATTCGCTCGGTGAGGCCGTGGACCACCTCGGGAACGCATATGTGCGTCCGATGGACGAACATGACCGCCTCGATCCGGATTACGTGGTGTATGTCATCGGACGGGCGTAGTGCTCCGCCCGGCTATCGTCCCCGTCCCGCATCCGAACACAGCCCGCCCGCGAAACCAGGCGGCCTGCCTGTGCATCGAATCCTCGCCAACGTCCAAACGAATCCACAAGGAGCGACGATGTCCAAGCCCAAGATACTCGCCTTCGCCGGCAGCCTCCGCACCGGCTCATTCAACAAGAAACTCGCCCACGCGGGCGCTCGCATGGCCCGCGAGGCCGGAGCGGATGTCACCACGATCGATCTCCGCGACTTCGCGATGCCCGTCTATGACGAGGATGTGGAGAACGCCTCGGGTCTCCCCGAGAACGCGAAGAAACTCAAGAAACTCTTTCTCGATCACCACGGGCTCCTGATCGCCGCCCCCGAGTACAACGGCTCGATGTCCGCCGTCTTTAAGAACACCATCGACTGGCTCACGCGCCCGATGGGATACGACGGGAAGCCCGAGGTGCCATACGCATGCTTCCTGAACAAGATCTGCGGGTTGTACTCGGCCTCGCCGGGCGCGCTCGGTGGCCTTCGTGGGCTGGCGCCCGTGCGTGCGCTCCTCTCCCACGTGCAGGTCCTGGTCATCCCCCAGCAGTTCGCGCTCGCCAAGGCCCACGAGGCCTTCGACGCCGAGGGGGAGATCAAGGACCCCAAGCAGCGCGAGTTTGCCAAGAGCGTGGCCGTCGCGCTCGTGGAATCCTGCCGCAAGTTCCACGCCTGAGTTGATGGATTGGGTGTGAGTTCGATTACGTCGTGATCAGCGTCGCGTTCACGCCCAGCGCGCTGGCCGAGTCAATCCGCACGCGCACGATCCGACCCGCGAGCCGTTCCGCCTCGGCCTCGCCGCCGATCTCAAAGAACGCGATCACGTCGCCATCGGTCCGTCCGCTGACCTGCACCGTGGTGTCTGCATTCGTGTCCGACACGCTCTCGCCCGTCTCGTTTCCACCACACGCCGAGCCACACGATGCTCCGCTCGCCGACTCGCCCGCCATGCGACCACCGATCGTGAGCGCCACGCCCGCGTGCCTGGGTGACTCTTCACGCCTCTTGCGTTCACGCCGCGAGAGCCCCTCGACCAGCACGTCGGCCTCCATCCCCACGATCGACTCGTGGGCCGCGCGCCCGATCTCGGTCTGGTCCGCGAGCAGCGTGTTGTTCCGCCGGCGTTTCACGCTCTCGGGGACGTCGTCCTCGAAGCGATCGATCGCGACCGTGCTCGGACGTGGCGAGTACTTGAAGATGAACGAGTTCTTGTATCGTGCCCGCGCGAGGAGCGACCGTGTTGCCTCGAAGTCTTCTTCTGTCTCTGTGGGGAATCCAACGATGAAGTCGCCCGAGAGCATCAGCGGCCTCCCGATCTTGGGCTGATCAAGGAACTGTCGCGCCCGATCGAGGAACTCGAGGTACTCGCCCACGCTGTAGCCGCGGTTCATGAGTTTGAGCATCCGGTCCGAGCCGGACTGGGCCGGGACATGCAGATATCGGCAGATACGAGGACGATCGCGGATGACGCTCAGCACGTCGTCGCCGAAGTCGCGCGGATAACTCGTCACGAAGCGCAGTCGCCTGATCGCCGGCACACGCTCGTGGATCTGGTCGAGCAGATCCGCAAACGTCGTCACGCGCTCCCCCGCGAAAGCGTCGCGCCGCTCGTCGCTTCTCGCGTACACGCGACCCTTCTGCGGCTGCATCACGCCGTTGATCGAGACGCTCGACCCGTGCTCGAATCGATAGTGGTTGACCGTCTGCCCGAGGAGCGTGACCTCGATCACGCCCGCGTCCGCGAGGCGCTGGCACTCCTCGAGGATGTGCTCTGGTGGACGATGGATCTCCGCCCCGCGTGTGAAGGGCACGACGCAGTAGGTGCAGAACTTGTTGCAGCCACGCGTGATGCGGACATATGCCGAGCGACCCTTGGCTCCCGTCTCCACCGGCGAGATCGACCTCGAGAGGTCCAGCATCTCCAGAGTGTCCTCGGCGGCGGCGAGCGTTGCGCTCCTTCGCGATGATCCACCCTGCAACGCCACCTGTCGCGCCGAGACGATGGCCGCGACACTGTGATCGTCCGCATCGGCGACCAAAGACGCCCGCGTGCGCACCGCGTTGTCGAGGAGCGCCGGCAACTTGTCCAGTTCCCCAGGCCCGCACATCACATCCACGACCGGCATCCGGCGGATGAGGTCCTGTCCGTCACGCTCGGCCATGCACCCGAGCACGCCGACGACTAGCCCCGGCTCGCGCGTCTTGCGTTCCTTGAGTTCGCCCAGGCGTGACCACACCTTCTGCTCCGCGTGCTCGCGCACCGAGCACGTGTTGTAGAGCACCACGCCCGCGGCCTCGGGATTTTCCGTCATCGAATAGCCCAGCGAACGCAACTGACCGATGACCAACTCGCTGTCGAGTTCGTTCATCTGACAGCCGAACGTCTCGAGATACACCGCCGCACGCGGTGCGGCGGCGCTCATGGAAACGGCGGGTTTGGCATCGATCACGGACATGGCGGGAATAGTAGGAACGGGCGCGAAATCACGCGTTTCGGCGCGATCGTCAGTCGTTCGCCGCCTCACACGCGTGCCTGAACCTCCACGGCGCTTCTCGGACCCTCAACCGGGAGGATCAGGCTGAACATCGCCCCGCGCCCGCTCTCCGAGACCAGTTGGATCTCGCCTCCCAGGGCCGCCGCGAGTTCCTTCGAGATCGCGAGGCCCAGCCCCGTCCCGGCGTGCTCGCGCGTGTGCCCGCCCTCGACCTGATAGAACTTGTCGAAGACCTTCGCCTGCTCGTCCTTGGGGATGCCAGGCCCATTGTCGATCACCGACACGCGTACCTTCTCCGTCTCGCCGCTCTCGCCCGGGGCGGCACCGTGCAGTCGCTCCGCCCGCAGCACCACGCGCCCCACTCGCCCCGTCTTGTCCTGGCCCTCTGTGAACTTCACCGCGTTCGAGAGGAAGTTGAAGATCACCTGCTGGAACCGCTTCGCGTCCGTCCGGATCGACGGCAGTCCCTCGTCCATCTCCAGCCCGAGTTGGATCCCCTTCTTGTCCGCCAGCGGATGCGCCAGTCCCACGAGCGCCTCGCACGCGTCCTTCAGAACCATCGGCGCCAGGTTCAGTTCAACCTTTCCCGCCTCGAGTTTCGCCATGTCCAGCAGCGTGTTGATGAGCGACAGCAGGTTCCGCCCGGCGTAGACGATGTTCTCGCCATACCGGATTCGCTTCAGGAGCGCCGGCTCGGGCTCGGCCAGCCCCGACGCGTCCTGCCTCGCGATGTCGAGCAGCAACTCCGCGAACCCGATGATCGAGTTCAGCGGCGTGCGCAACTCGTGGCTGACGTTCGCGAGGAAGTCGCCCTTGAGCTTCGCCGTCTCGTACAGCGAGCGGTTGCTCGTCGCGAGTTCGTGGATCTTGAGGTCCAGTGCGGCGTTGATCGCCCGCAACTGGTCCTGCGAGAGCTGCATGTCCGCGAGCATGGAGTTGAAGGTCTCGGCCAGTTCCTCGAACTCGTCGCCGGTCTGGATCTCCGATCGGATCTCCAGGTGCCCCTCGCGGACGAGTTCCGCCGTATCCCGCAGCGATCGCACCGGGCTGAGGATCACTTTCTGCAGGAGAAAATAGAACACGGCGAGCGAGAGCGCCAGAACGACGGCACCCGCGGAGAACAGGAAGACCGTGTTGAGCACGAGCAATCTCGTCGCCTCAACACTCCGTCGATCAAGGACGATGATCGCGTCGACCTCGCCCATTTCGCCTCGGATCGCCGAGGCATACCGATACTCTCGCGTCGTCCCGACCCACCGCGAGACCTGCAACTCGCCCGTCTCGGGGTGATCGCCGAAGTGCTCGAGGGCCTTGGCCACGAAACGATCGGTCTTCGCGAGCGACGCCGCCTCGTCCGCGTCCAGACGACGCGCCACCACGCCGCCGCGCTCGATCAGGCCCGACGTCGAGGCCGTGCGAGGTTCACCCGTGCCGTCCGCCACACCCGTTCCGTCGATCCCGTCCGTACCGCTCGACGCCTGGTTCTCCCATCGCTGCCACTGCCCCACGAGCGTCCGCGAGAGTTCACGCTGCCCGCTGTCGATCAGGTCCGTCATGCGGAACCATGGCACGACGAGCGCGGCCAGAACGATGACGATCACCGCTCCGCCAAAGAGCAACACGCACTTGTTCGCCAGCGAGATCCCACGCCACATGTGCGAGGAGTGTACGGGTGCATTTCGCACCCAACCCTCTATGCGACCCTACTCCTTCCCAGATTCATGTGCGATCAATTCGCCTCTGGGTCCGAGGCGATCCCCCCGTGCCGCACCGACACCCGCGACGTGCCCGCTGCTCCACGCCCACTGGAAGTTGAACCCGCCGATCCGTCCGTCCACGTCGCACATCTCGCCGCACAGATGCAGCCCGGGCATGATGCGGCTCTCCATGGTCGCGAGATCGATCTCCGCTAGTGGCACGCCCCCGGCCGTCGCTTCGGCAAAGAGATAGCCACGATCGCCGATCACGCGCAGCGGAAACTCCGTCACGCTCCGCGACACCGCCCGCCGGGCCTCGCGCGAGAGCGACCGCACTCGTGCACCCGGCTCGACGCCCGCTTGAATCGCGAGCACCCGCGCCAGCCGCTCGGGAATGTTGAACTCGTTCCCCAGCCATCGCGCCACGCCCAGGTCGCTTCCTGTTTCCGCTGCACGAAGTAACAGAGCGTCGAGCGACCCGAACGTTTCATCGGGAATCAGATTCATCTCCAGCCGAGCCTCGGGATCAGGCCGATCGTTCGCGACTCCCGATCCCAATCGTGCCGCCGTCCAATACCGGCTGATATCCAACACCCCCGGCCCGGAAAGCCCGAAGTGCGTGAAGAGCACCGAGTTCACGAACGTCACCAGTTTCTTCCCGGTCCCCGCGCGAAGCGTCACCCCGGCACGCACCGTGATCCCGCTCAACTCCGTGAGCGGATCGCCCTTCTCAAGAAGCATCGGCACAAGGGCCGGAAACGTGTGCGGCGTGATCGAATGCCCGAGCGACCGCGCCACCTCGAAGCCGCTCCCATCCGAACCCGTCTTCGGCAGCGACTTCCCACCCATCGCGAGGATCACCCGCCGTGCCCGCAGGCTCGCCGCCCCGTCCTCACGCTCGATGATGAATCCGAAGCCACCGCTCGTGTCGCCACTCTCGCGCACGACTCGCCCCACGCGCCACGGATGTCGGATCTCGACACCCGCCTCGCGGGCCGCGCCGAGCAGCGCGTGGAGCACGTCCCCCGCGCGATCCGTCGTGGGAAAGAGTTTCCCCGTCTCCTCGCGTTTGAGTTCCACGCCGCGCGACGCGAAGAACTCGACCGTGCGCTCGACGCTAAACGCCCGCAGCACCTTGCGGATCGCTGGCCTCGTCGAACCCGCGTACGCCGACTCGTCCACGCTGTGGTGCGTCACGTTGCATCGCCCGCCGCCCGCCACCAGGATCTTCGCCCCCAGTTTCGACGCCCCATCCACGGCGATCACGCGTGCCAGGGCACCCCCGCGCGCTCCCGATCCTGCCGCCGCCAACGTCCTCGCCGCCCACACGCTCGCGAACAGCCCCGCCGCCCCGGCTCCGACCACCACGATGTCCGCGTCATGCGCCATGCACGCGGACGGTAGTGCGCCGGCCCGGATTCTGTTACGATACCTGGCGAAGGGTGCAGAGCACGGTGGGGATGCCGACCGTGACCGCACACATTCCCGGAGGTTCCGCCATGCTTCGCAAAGTCATCGCCGTCGTCGTCTCGTACATCGTCACATCCATCGCCATCGGCCTGCTCTTCCTCGCCGCCATGCTCATCCTGGGCATCGATGGCACCCTCCGCCCCAACGAGTACTGGACGACCACCACCTTCAACATCGTCGTGCTCGCCGGCGGCACGCTCATCGCCGTCCTCGGCGGGATGCTCTGCAGCGTGATCGCCCGCTCGTGGAAGCCCGCCCTGGTCGTCGCCGGGATCATGATCGCCTATGGCCTCTTCGGCGCGATCCAGAACATGAACAAGCCCGATCCCCCGGCTCGCACACCCAAGGCCGAGGGCCAGACCACGATGGAGTACCTCGAGCAGATCGGGAAGGACCTCTCCACGGGGGGCAAGGAGCCGATCTGGTTCTCCTTCGCCGCGCCCCTCCTGGGCGCCGGGGCCTTTGTCGTGGGTTCACGCCTCGTGAAACGCGGGCGATCGGATTCGGGAAGTCCGGCGGGCGCGTGATACGATTGACCGGTCGTGCCGCGGCGCTCGAGACGGATCCCGTGCCGCCCGGCCATTCGCACCAGCCACTGAAGGAGCATCCATGGCCATCCGCGTCGGCATCAACGGTTTCGGTCGCATCGGTCGCCTCGTCTACCGCATCGGGATGGAGCAGGGCCTCGAGTTCGTCGCCGTCAACGACCTCGTCCCCGCCGACAACCTCGCCTACCTCCTGAAGCACGACACCATGCACCGCCGCTTCACGCTGGGCGGCAAGCCCGTCACCACCTCCGCGACGGAGACCTCCTTCACCGTCAACGGGCACACGACCAAGACCATGGCCATCAAGGACCCCGCCCAACTCCCCTGGAAGGACCTGGGCGTCCACTACGTCCTCGAGTCCACCGGCCTCTTCACCGACTTCGAGAAGGCCTCGGCCCACAACGCCGCCGGCGCCAAGCGCACCATCATCTCCGCCCCCACCAAGGCCGAGCCGGCCCAGGTCCCCACGCTCGTCATGGGCGTCAACCACGAGACCTTCGACGCCTCCAAGCACACCGTCGTCAGCAACGCGTCGTGCACGACCAACTGCCTCGCCCCGATCGCCAAGGTCATCAACGACACCTTCGGCCTCGAAGAAGGCCTCATGACCACCGTCCACGCCGTCACCGCCACCCAGCCCACGCAGGACGGCCCCAGCAAGAAAGACTGGCGCGGCGGGCGCAACGCCTACCACAACATCATCCCCGCGAGCACCGGCGCCGCCAAGGCCGTCACCCTCGCCATCCCCGCCCTCAAGGGCAAACTCACGGGCATGTCCTTCCGCGTCCCGACGGCCGACGTCTCCTGCGTCGATCTCACCTTCCGCACCGCCAGGGACACATCGCTCGCCGACATCAACGCCGCGATGAAGAAGGCCTCCGAGGGGAGCATGAAGGGCGTGCTGGGCTACACCGAGGACGAGGTCGTCAGCAGCGACTTCATCGGCGACCACCACAGCAGCATCTTCGACGCCGGCGCCGGCATCGAACTCAACAAGCGATTCTTCAAAGTCGTGAGTTGGTACGACAACGAGGCCGGCTACGCCGCCCGCTGCGTGGACCTCCTCAAGTACCTCGCGAGCAAGGACGGGGTGAAGTGAGAAGAGGCAGTAGGGAATAGGCAATAGGCAATGGCAGATTGGTGGCCCGCCTCTCCAGAGGCGGGTCTTTTATTGTGCTGCTCTTCTATCACGACAGCGCGACCCCGATCCCCACCATCACCTCGCACGTCACCCCGAATCCCGCGAGGCCCATCAGGATCAGGCACGCGGCCCGGGCGCCGCCCCGTGCTCGGCGTGCCGCGGCCATGCACACGCCAAACCCAAGCCCATGGCACACAGCCAGGAACGCCACGGCTTCGCTGCGGCCGCCACCAACCACAAGGCCCACAAGGATGGGAAGCGTGAAGAGCACCAGCCCCGTCCCCAGCACCGACGTGAACACAAGACCGAACCCGGATGAAGAGGAATCGTCGCTCGATGTCCCTGTTCCCGAGGGTCTCGCTGTCGATGGAGGGCTTTGATCCGTTGTGTCGTCGTGTTCCGGGTGAGTCGATGTCATCGGATCCACGTCGCTCACCGCCTCACGCTACTTCCGCGTTACCACCCAGAAGAAGACCAGCGTCCCTACCGCGCCCAGCACCGTCATCAGCGTGACGATCGTGGGCCCCGCGCCCAACGTCCATGCCGAGAGTCCAACGAACGACCCCGCCGAGATCGAGACACAGACCGCCAGCATCCGCCACCCGATCCACGTCACCAGCGATGTCTTCTTCATCGTGCTCCGCGGCCCCACGGGTTCTCGGAACTCCGTGTTCCCCTCCGCCCTCTCCGGATGCACATCCGCCGTGCTCTCTCCATCGCTCCCCGCCTCCCCCACGCCGACGTCCACCTCGTCCCAGTCGAGGTCCACCGAGTCGGCCTTGATCGCCACCCGCACGCGCTCCGCCAGGGCCACGTCGCCCCGCCGCACCATCACCTTGATCGGGTCCGACCCCGCCGTGTACCACTGCAGCCCGCCCCCCGACGCCGCCGTCCCCCCAAAGACCTCGGCCGGAATCCCTCGAGACCGCAGCGCCTCCGCCAGCGCCTCGGCCTCAAACTCCGTCCGGGCCGTCGTCAGCACCACGAGAATGTCCGGATCGCCGCCCATGCCACACACAATGTATCCCCCTTTGACGCCCCCCGCCCCCCGCCCCCCGCCCCCCGCCCCCTATCCACGAAAACACCCCGCACCGGAATCCCGGCACGGGGCGCGAACGGAGTATGGCTCGCGAGTGTGGGCTCGTCCGTCGGCTTCTCTCACGCCGCGAGCTGCACGCCCGTCGACGGCGAGGTCGTCGCCGAGGCGATGAACGCGCCGGAGACGCCGGTTCCGAAGACGACGGTGAGGATCTCGCTGGGGTCGCCGACGATGTTCCCGCGCGTCCCGGTGATGACGTACTGCACGCCGCCAGAGTTCGTGGGGAGCGTCTCGTCGGTCCACTGCTTGAGCCCGCGGCGGCCGGTGGGTCGTCCGTTGGCGGCGGCGTTGCCGCCGGTGGTGGCGATGAGGGAGAAGGCCGACTGGCCGGGGAGCTTCCGACGGATGGCATAGGTCACGGTCCCGCCGCGCGGGTTGCTCGCGAACCACGCCAATGTAAGTGCGCCCGTCGGCTCGAGGATCGTCTGGAGCCGCTCGGGCTTGGCGGGCTTGGGCGCGGGCGTCGGGGGGGAGGGGGGGTTGATCCCCGCGACGGCGTAGACGGTCGGGTTGTTGGTCGTCGCGGCGAAGGCGCGGATGGTCTTGATGATATCGGCGGCGTCACTCCGCGCGATCCGCATGGCGATGTCGTTGGCCTGCGTGGCGGCCTTGGAGGCGAGGCGCGCGCTGTCGGCGTCGCTGAGCGTGTCCTTGGCGGCGTCGGCGTGCGTCTTGAAAAGAGCGGCGGTCGCGGGCTGGACCCCCAGAGCCGAGGCATTGTCCACCCACAAATCGGCGTGGGCCTGGCAGAAGGCGATGAACTCCTGCTGATTGCGTGGCAACTCACTCATGATCGAATCTCCATCGGTGCGGAAGCGGGCTGGACGGGTGAGCGACGGGTCCGCCCATCGTCATCCATCCACACCGCTCCTTTGGGGTGTGTCGGCCCTTTCCGCGAGAGAACGCCCCCCGCGTGGGACCACGACACGCATCGATCGTCGGTGGGGGCGACTTCAGCACAAGGGCCGGGAATTCCGAGGCAAAGTCGCAAGTCACGGACTGCCAAGAGATTGCACACCGCGCACGATCGGCCGATTCTGCCCCGCCCCCCTCCCCGCCTCCCTCCCCCCGCCCGCCCCCAACCCCCCATTGGACGCCTCCGTAACGGAGTGCAGCGCCTCGACAACGCTTCGTTGCGGTGCCGCAACAGAGCATTGCAGCGCCGCAATGGAGCGTTGCGCTGCCGCAAAGGAGCATTGCGGCGGCGCAACGGAGTTCTGCCGAGGCACAACAGAGCTCTGCAGCAGCGCAACGGGCCTTTGCCGAGGCGCAACGGTCAATAGCGGCGGGGCCAAGGCATACAACCGACCGTGCCACCAAAGTCCGGCTCTTCCTTTCCTTCTCCCTCTCCTCGCCCTCCCCGGACTTTGGTGCCGTACACGGTGATGACGATCGGACCCGCAATGTGTGCTCAACGACCCACGCACTGAAGTCCGGGGTACCGGACTTCAGTGGCACGGAGAGTCGAGTTCAGTGCCACGCCCCCAGCACTGCAACGGAGCTCTGCCGTGGCGCAACAGGCCTTTGCAGAGGCGCAACGGTCTTCAGCGGCAGGGCCAAGGAGATCGGCGGACGAGTGCCGGAAAGACGATGGCGGCTCTGGACTATCGGCGGGTGGCGGGTGCCCCGAGACGAGAGCGGCTCTTGGCTACGCCCCCCTAACGATCCAGCTTTGCATCGAAGAGCTGCTTTACTGGATTCCATCCGGTTGGCGGTGCGGCGTGTTGACTCCACCACGGCATTCCGCGCACAATCCAATGGCGTCGTAGTTCTAGGTGTGCCGCCGTGGCGTCGTCATAACCGAACTCCGTTCCACAACAGGGACAGATGTTGTAGGTTGCGCATCCATGCTCGTCATATGCAGGTTCGTCAAGCCCAGCGTAGCCACACACGGGGCAGATGTATGTCGTGTCTTTGGCCATTGAAGCAATCCAACCTGCTGGGTTTCTCGAGAACCGTAGGATCGGGTTTGAAGTAAGACGTGATAGTTCGATCCTTTGACTCCACACAGAACTCATCCATGGCGGGGTTATAGGCGGGTGACCGCGTGCCCCGAGACGAGAGCGGCACGTGCCACCAAAGTCCGGCCCTTTCTCTCCTTCACCTCCCCCCCCCCCGCTCGCTGCCCGCTGCACGCCTCCTCGCCCCAACGGGGCGAATGGGGTGTAGCCACGGGTGAAGCCCGCGCTTCGCGGGCGCAACCCGTGGAACAGGTCGCGTGGTCGTGCTCCTGCCCCAACGGGGCAGAGGAATCACCCGACACCGCGGGCGCGTTAGTCGAATGCATACCTCTCGTCGAACTCCACCCCGTGGGCGCGGAGGAGGCGCCGCAGCTCCGACGTGAAGTCCTCGTTCTTATGATGCTCGGCCTGGCCCGCGATGTACCGCTTCACCGCGTCCTCTTGTGATGGGCTGACCGAGAAGACGCGACCGTGCCACCAAAGTCCGGCCTTTCCTCTCCTTCTCCCTCTCCTCGTTCTCCCCCCTCCCCAGACTTTGGTGCCGCTCACGGTGATGACGATCGGACCCTCATCGTGCGCACGGCGACCCTCGCACTGAAGTCCGGGGTACCGGACTTCAGTGCGAGGCTCCCGTTAGTTCAGTGCCACGCCCCCGACCAGCCCCACCCGCCGATCAGAATCTCAAGCGATCGACAAGAACGCCTTCCAAGTCCTCAAGGTCGAGCATGTACTTGGGCGGGCGAGGTCTGCCGTTGGAGTTGCGACCTTGGTTGTATCGTCCCAGGCGCTTGACGATCGCCTCATCGAAGCGAAGAAACAGAATCTCAGACAGTGTGGCATTGGTCTTGCGGTAGCGTGACACAGAAGTGCGGGCACGCCGCCTCTTTTCGTAGTCAGACAGCCCGCCCTTCAGGCGACTGTGCCAACGCTGAAACGATCGATCGACGTCGTTGTATTCTACATCGCAAAGCGCGATCATGATTCCATGCTCGCCGTACTTCGCCACAGTGGCATCGATCGCAGAGCAATCATTCAAGATGCACTTGTGGTCATCGGACTTGATAGCCTTGGCCTTCATGTCCCAGTTGACGGCTCGCTTGAGGTCAAACCGTACGGTGCCGAATCGCTCACCGGGAACGGCGAACTCGCCGGTGAGTTTCTGATGGCAAAGGTGCTCAAAGTAGAATGCCCACCACTCCATCTGCTTCCAGTTGTAGTCGGCGGCCTTCAACTCCAGTACAGACTTCTTGCCCTCCCACTCACGGGGAAGCGGTTTCAAGGCGGCTTTGGCCTTCGCCACGTCTTTAGAAAAGCCGGGCGTCATTCTCGACCTCATCCTTCATCCGACGCATCGCGATGTCGTGGTAGTCCTCGCTGATCTCGATGCCGAGGTAGTCGCGTTTCGATTTCGCGGCCATCACGCAGGTCGTGCCGCTGCCGCACATCGGGTCGAGGACGAGATCGCCCGTTTTCGAGAAGCACTCGATCAGATCCTGTGCCAACTTATCCGGATAGGTCGCGGGGTGCTCGAGCTTGGTCCGGTTCCCCTCGGTGTTGCTCGTCGCGTACTCCCAGAGCGTGCCGCGGCACTTCTTGTCGTTCACGGCCTTGGGCTCGATCTTCTTGAACCCGCCGTTGGTGAGTCGGTCGGTGCCCGAGTACACTTTCCCGGCGTGCTTCGATGGCACCATCAGAGTGGACTTGTCGAAGTGCCTCGGTCGATCGCCCTTGAAGAAGATCAGGATGTACTCGTGGTCGACGCGGAAGCGCTGCGTCCACCATGCGCCTGGATTGCCGTGACGCTGATAGATGCAGCACTCGAAGAGTCGCCAGCCGACGCGATCCACCCAATCCACGGACCAGCGGAACGTGGTCAGCGATTTGGCGAAGTCCTTCGTGCCGTCACCGATGACCACGGCGCACACCCCGCCATCGACGGTCGATCGGAACAACTCGGAGCCGAGCGTCTTGTAGTCGAGGCTCCAGTTCTTGCCGTAATCACGGATCCCGTCGTAGGGCGGACTGAACACGGTCAGGTCGACATGGCCATCTGGCAGATCGTGGAGCACCTTGAGCGCGTCACCATGCAGTATGACGTTTTTTGGAGCTTCAACGTGCGCCGGCGTGGTCTTGCCACGCGAGGGTCTGGTCTTCGTGGCGGGCATGATCGAGAGTAGGCTGGGACTGCGGATTCAGATCTTACCGGTGGCCAAATCCTTGGACACTCTGTCCACCTTTCTAGATCAAACACCCATCCCCATCACCCGCCGCGCGAACGCCTCGTACTGCTCGGGCGTGTCGATCCCCTGCGTGTGCACGGCACGCACCGCGACCGCGATCCGGTACCCGTGCTCCAGCACGCGCAACTGCTCGAGGAACTCGGTCTGCTCCAGCGGCGTCGGCGGCAGGGCGACGTAGTGCCGCAGGAACGAGACGCGGTAGACGTACAGGCCGATGTGCTTGAGCGGTTGCGTGGGCGCGACGGCATTCGAACCCTCGCCCGCCCCCCCTCCCCCCCCTTTGTTCCTCGGATACGGAATCAAGGACCGGCTGAAGTAGAGCGCGTGCCCCTCGCGCGAGAGGACGACCTTCACGATGTTGGGGTTCGCCGCGTCCTCATCGTGGGCGAACGGCGAGGCGACCGTCGCGACCTCCGTCCGCTGCTCGATCAGCCGCGCGACCGCCGCGTCGATCACGCCCGGATCGATCTCGGGCTCGTCGCCCTGGATGTTCACGACGATGTCGCTCGCGCCCAGCGCGAGCCGCTCGGCGGCCTCGGCGAGCCGGCTCGTGCCGTTGGGGTGCTCCGCGCTCGTCATCACGCACTCGCCCCCGAACGACCGCACGGCCTCCTCGATCCGCGGATGGTCCGTCGCCACCACGATCCGCGAGAGCGTCGCGCTCCTTCGCGCCGACTCGACGACGTGCTGGATCAGGGGCTTGCCAGTCTTCTTCGCGAGGACCTTCTCGGGAAACCGCGACGAGGCGAGGCGCGCGGGGATGAGGCCGACGATGGCGGGGGGCTGGGGGGATGTGGGTGATGGGGAGTCTGTCTGGTTGGTAGACATGGGTGGGTCCTCCGTGGTGAGAGATGAAGAGGTGAGCAGGTGAAGAGGTGAGTGGGGAAAGGAGTGGGGGGGGTGGGGGGTGGGGGGGAGTGCTGGGTGTTACGTTCCCCGCGCCGCGGCGACGAACGCCCGGCATCGCTCCAGCGAGATCGGGTTCGACCACACTCCGCCGTACTTGATCGACGACCCCACGATGATCGCGTCGGCGTGCTTGAGCAGCGTGCGGACGCTCTCCGCCGTCGCCCCGCTCCCCACGACGACGGGGATCTTGACCGCCGCCTTCGCCTCGGCCACGTCCTGCGGGTCGGTCGGCTTGCCCGTGGCGCTCCCCGTGACGATCACGCCGTCGGCCCCGAAGAACTCCGCCGCCTGGGCCGCGTCGATCAGGGACACATCGCCGGTGATCGCGTGGGCGGCGTGCTTCTTCTTGATGTCCGCGAGCACACGCACACGCTCGGCGCCGATCGTCCGCCGGTATCGGAGCAGGTCGCCCGCCGCCGCCGTCGCCATGATCCCCTCGTCGGCGACGTGGGCGTAGACGAAGTTCTCGCAGCGGATGAAGTCCAACTCCGCCGTCATCGCGACGCAGAGCGCCTCGCGGTGCGCCCCCGACAGAATCTGCACGCCGCAGGGCATCTGGGGCACGGCCTCACGCACGGCCACAGCGACCCGCGTCATCGCCGCGGTGATCTCGGGCCCAAGCGACCCGCCGCCCATCCCGCCCGCACCCGTGACCCCCCCCCCCACCCCCGGCGCACAGACATACGGCGCGTCGTGCATGTTCTCGACGATGAGCGCGTCAAACCCCGCCTCGACCAGCACACGAGCCTCGCGCACGGCGTTCGCCACGATCTCGCGCATCGGCAACCGATGCCGCGGCGTCCCGGGCAGCGCGTCCACGTGCACCATTCCAACAAGGGCTTTTTCACCAAAGAGCAGGGCCATGCCTCAACCATAGGGTGCGACCGTCACCCGCCCCCTCGATCGCCACCTCGTCAGTCCCCGTCGTCTCCCACGCCCACATTCAGCAGCCTGCTGCGGCTCGTCGGAATCTCCTCCCGAATGAGCCACGGTCGAAGCGACTCCTCGCGCTCCTACTGGCCCCGTCCGCGAACCGCCCGCGAGATCTCTCGATACGTCTCGGGCCGTCGGTCTCGGAAGAACTGCCACACCTGCCGCGCCTCGCGGATCTGCTCGAGGTCGAGGTCGGCGACAAGCACCTCGTCACGATCGCGGCTCGCCGTCGCGACCATCTGCCCGCGCGGGTCGCAGAAGTACGACTGCCCATAGAACTCGCCGATCTCCCATGGCTTCTCGTGTCCCACGCGATTGATGGCGCCGACGAAGTACTGGTTCGCGACGGCATGCGCGGGCTGCTCCAACTTCCACAGATACTCGCTCAGCCCCGCCACCGTCGCGCTGGGGTTGAAGACAATCTCCGCCGCATTCAACCCCAACTCCCGTGCACCCTCCGGGAAGTGCCGGTCATAGCAGATGTACACGCCGACGCACGCAAAGCCGAGATCAAAGACTGGATACCCCAGATCGCCGGGCGTGAAATAGAACTTTTCCCAGAACCCCGGCAGGCAGTGGGGGAGGTGGCTCTTGCGATACTTCCCCACGAGTTCGCCCCGCTCGTCGATCACCGCCGCCGTGTTGTAATACACGCCGGGCATCGACTCCTCCATGATCGGCACGATCATCGCCATGCCATGCTTGCGCGCCTGGTCGCGCATCGTGCGGACCGTCGCCCCCTCCTCGATCGACTCGCCAAAGGCGTACCACTTCGGGTCCTGCTCCGCGGGGAAATACGGCCCAGAGAAGAGTTCCTGCAGGCAACAGATCTGCGCCCCTGCCTTCGCGGCCTGCGCGACATACGCCACATGCCGATCGACCATCTCGCGCTTGATCTGCTCGACCGTTCGCCGCGAAGAGTCCGGGCACGACGCCTGCACAAGCGCCGCCCGCACGACCCGACCCGACGAACCCGATGAACTCATTGATCCCGCTGCCGCCATCATGCCTCCCCGTACGCTGCATACAGAGTGAACGAACTTCGATGCTCGACCTACCCACCCTCGTGGGACAGGCGGCCCGCCTGCCCCTACTTCTTCTACTGCATTTCTCCAAGTAGTTTTGACCTCACGCCTTCACCACTCGCGCCGTGACACCCTCGACCCCCGCCATCGCGTTCCGCGTGTCGATGATCAGCCTTGCGTGCCGACCGATCGTCGCATAGTCCACGCTCGAGTGGTTCGTCACGATCACCACCGCGTCGGCCTTGCCCAGCGTCTCCACTGTCATCGCCACCGACGACAAACGATACTTGTACCGCCGCATCGCCGGGAACTTTGCGACATGCGGATCGTGGTAGGAGACTTCCGCGTGCGCCTCGTGCAACAGGCGAATGATCTCCGCCGCCGGCGTCTCGCGCACGTCATCCACGTCCGGCTTGTACGCCAGCCCACACACAAGAATCCGTGCTCCCTTCAGCGCCTTCCCGTCGTCATTGAGTGCCCCAGCCAGCCGCTCCACCACATACCCCGGCATGCGGCTGTTGATCTCACCCGCCAGCTCGATGAACCGCGTCGCGACGCCAAACTCCTTCGCTTTGTACGTCAGATAGAACGGATCGATCGGGATGCAGTGCCCGCCAAGCCCGGGTCCTGGATAGAACGCCTGGAAACCATACGGCTTCGTCGACGCCGCTCGGATCACCTCCCACACGTCGATGCCCATCCTCATCATCAGCGGCTTCAATTCATTCACAAGCGCGATGTTCACCGCGCGATAGATGTTCTCCAGCAACTTCGCCGCCTCGGCCACCTCCGCCGACGACACGCCGATCACCCGCTCGATCGCCGCCGAGTAGAACGCAACGCCCACCCGAGTGCTGGCCTCGTCCACACCGCCAACCAATCTCGGGATCGTCCGTGTCTCAGCGCTCGCGCGGCCCGGATCCTCACGCTCGGGACTAAAGCACAGGAAGAAGTCCTTGCCACACACGTGCTTGGTGCCGTCCTCGCGCGATTCCAGGATCGACTTGCAAATCTCCCGCGTCGTCCCCGGATACGTCGTCGATTCCAGCGACACCAGCCCGCCCTGCTTCAGCATCCGCGCCACCATTCGGCACGACGACTCCACAAACGAAAGATCCGGCTCCTGATGCTTCCCCAAAGGAGTCGGCACGCACACCGCGATCGCGTCGCACGATCGCAACGCCTTCTCGTCCGTCGTCGGCACAAACCGATCCGACCGCGCCAACTCCTTCGCGAGTCCCGTCCCCAGGTGTTTCAGATACGTCTCGCCCGCCTTCAAACTCGTGATCTTCGATTCGTCAATGTCGAACCCGATGACCCGGAACCCCGCGTCATGCATCGCCCGGACCAGGGGCAGCCCGACATACCCAAGCCCCACCACACCAATCGTCGCCGACCTCGTTTCAAACCGTGCGATCAGGTCACGGGCCGACGCCGAGATCGCGGCACCTCGGCCGTCACCGACCGAGTCATGCCCACGAGTACCGCGCCCCGATTGTCCACGCTGCTGTGTGCCCATGCGCTCCTCATCATCGGCCCGAAATCGCACCCCGCCACCAACCACTATACAACCCACACTGCCCGTACCCTCCCAAACACCATGCCGTCCCAGAACTTCATCACCGGCACACTCCTCCTCACCGAGTCGCCATCCACCACGCGCCTCGTCCCAGGCACCATCCACCTCCGTGGCCAGTCCATCGACGCCGTCGAACTCGATCCGTCACAAGAACTCGACCTCTCCAATCCGCTCCTCATCCTCCCCGCCTTCGTCGATGCCCACCTCCACCTTCCTCAGTACGACTCCATCGGGATCGATGGTTTGCCCCTCCTCGAATGGCTCGAACGGGCCATCTTCCCCGCCGAGGCCCGTTGGGAAGACGCCCAGCATGCCGCCGACATGACCCTCCGCGTCGCCAGGGACCTCATCTCATTCGGCACGACCGCCTTCGCCGCCTACTCCACCGTTCACCACGCTGCCGCCCAGGCCGCCATCGACACCCTCGCGACCCTCAACCTCACCGCCCACGTCGGCCAGGTCCTCATGGACCAGGAGGCGCCAGCCGAACTCACCCGCCCCGCCGATCGCCTGATCGCCGAGTGTGCGTCCTTGCGCGCGCAAGGCCGAGTCCAGCCCTCCATCAACCCGCGCTTCGCGATCACCTGCTCGCGCGCGCTGCTGCACGCCGCGGGCGATCTCGCCTCGAAGACCGGTCGATTCGTCCAGACACATCTCGCCGAGACTGTGCCCGAGTGCGCGCGCGTCCGCGAACTCCACGAGGAATCCACCTACACCGACGTCTACGCCGCCGCCGGCCTGCTCTCGCCGAACTCGCTGCTCGCCCACGCGATCCATCTCTCTGACCATGAGCGAGCCACGCTGTCGCGCGCGCGGGCCATCGCCGCTCACTGTCCAACCGCCAACCGATTCCTGAACTCCGGCGTGATGGACCGCCGATCGCTCGCGTCGGCCAGCGTGCCGATCGCGCTGGGGAGCGACATCGCCGGCGGGCCGGATCGCTCGATGGTGCGTGTCGCGCGCGCGATGCTCGATGCCGCCAAGCAACTCGGGCACAAGCCGCCCACCGCCGGCGAGGCGTGGCACGCCATCACCGCCGGGAATGCCGCGTTGCTGGGATTCGAGGATCTCGGCGTCTTGCGCGCGCACTCCCGGGCAGACCTCATCCTCGCACGCCCGACGATCCCCCTCACGGCACCCGACCCACTCTCGACGCTGCTCTACGCCTGGGACGACCGCTGGATCGAGTCGGTCCTCGTGGCGGGCGTGCCGGCATACACCAGATAGCCGCGACGAACAATCGTCGATCAGGGAACGGGAAGTGGTGGGGGTGGGTGCCGAACCACTCGCAAACAGGGCGAAAATCGAGTATCCTGCCCCGGCCCGCCGATGGAGGCGAACAGGACCCCGACGCCGCGCCCGTTTTTTTTCACCGCGTGGCCGACTCAACAAGGACTCACTGCGCATGTCAACGAATCCACAGGCCGCCCCACAGATCTCCCCCGAGTTCCTCGGGCACCCGCCGGGCCTCTTCACGCTGTTCTTTGCCGAGATGTGGGAGCGGTTCAGTTACTATGGCATGCGGGCGCTTCTGGTCTTCTACATGACCAAAGGCTTCCTCGGCTTCGGCGACACGCGGGCGTACGAGGTCTACGGGGCGTATACGGCGCTCGTCTACGCCACGCCGTTCATCGGCGGCATGCTCGCGGACCGGTTGCTCGGCGCGCGGAAGTCTGTGGTGATCGGCGGTCTGCTGATGGCCGCGGGGCACCTGCTTATGACGATCGAGAACGACGTCACGTTCTTCACGGCTCTCGCCCTGCTCATCTGTGGCAACGGCTTCTTCAAGCCAAACATCTCCACAATCGTTGGCACGCTCTATCCCAAGGGAAGCCCCAAGCGCGATGCCGGATTCACGATCTTTTACATCGGCATCAACCTCGGTGCAGCGCTCGCACCCTTGCTCTGCGGCTATGTGGGCGAGACGTTCGGCTGGCACTACGGCTTCGGGCTTGCGACGATCGGCATGCTTGTCGGGCTGGCCGTCTTTGTCGCGCCGTCCATCGTCACGCAGATGGTCATCGGGCTCGGAGCGCTCGCCGCCGCGTTGAGCATGGTCTATGTCGGGCGGAACGACTCGCTCATGCTCATCGTCAACGCGCCCGTTGGCCTGGCGCTCCTCGTCGCGGCGGGCGCGGCGATCATGGCGATCTCCAAGGGCGGGCTGCCGTCGTGGGCAGGCCGGATCGAGAATCAGACCCCGCGTCAGGGCATCCCCTCGAGCGAGTGGTTTGTCTACGGCGGCATCCTGCTCGCGATTCCCGTCATCGCGATTCTCGTGCACAAGAGCGAGATCGCCGGGTACGCCCTCACGTTCTTTGGCGTCATCGCCCTGGGCACGATCCTCATCACCGCGCTCAAGTCCGCGAAGGTCGAGCGCGAACGCCTCTTCGTCGTGCTGATCCTGATGTTCTTCTCGATGCTCTTCTGGGCCTTCTTTGAGCAGGCAGGCAGCAGCGTCAACAACTTCACCGATCGCAACGTCGATCGCATCGTCTCGCCCGACGTCTTCACTAAAGAACAGGTCGGCACCACCATCGACGTCCAGGCGAACCAGGCGCTCGTGGGTCTCAGGCGGGGCGATGGCACCATCGTTCGCCTCAACGAGATCAACGACGTGAACGACGCCTTTCGCGAGGCGAACAAGGAGGCCTTCCAGAATGGCGAGCGCCCGACGATCTCTTGGGCCGTCACTGAATCCGATGTGGGTCAGGCCTATGGCGGGAGCGAGGTCAAGGCAACGATCTTCCAGGCCGTCAATCCGGTCTGCATTATGATCTTCGGGCTGGTCTTCTCCGCGCTCTGGGATTTCCTCGGCAAGCGGAAGATGGAGCCGAGCACGCCGGTCAAGTTCGCGCTCGGGCTGTTCCAACTCGCCGCGGGGTTCCTCGCGTTCTGGTACGGCGCGTCCAACAGCACCGATCGCGGGATGACCTCAATGGCGTTCCTCGTGCTCGGCTACGCCCTGCACACGACCGGCGAACTCTGCCTCTCGCCCGTCGGGCTCTCGATGGTCACGAAACTCTCGCCCACGAGGATCGTCAGCACGGTCATGGGTGGGTGGTTCCTGGCGACGGCCTTCTCGAACTACCTCGCAGGTCTCATCGCCAAACTCACCGGCGTCAGTCACGGGGGCGAGGAGTCGAAGGTTCTCCCGCCGCCACAGGAGACCGTGAACGTCTATGGCGATGTCTTCCTGAAGATCGCGATCGCGGGCGGGATCTCGGCCGTGATCGTGCTCATCCTGTCGCCGCTCCTCTCGAAGTGGATGCACCAGGACAAGGAGTAATGAGCCGACTCACGCCATCGGCCTCACGCCATCTCGCTCCAGCGGACGAGCATGTAGCCGATCTCCATGAGCATCCACAGCCCGAAGTGGAAGAGCCCGGTGATGCACGCGAGCGAGGGCTTGAGGCGGAAGAGCAGGATCACGAGCAGCAGATACGCCGCCACGCCCGCGGCGATCTCATCGAATCGCCCGAGAAATGGCGTGCGAAGGCTGGTCAGCGCCAGGAGTCCCGAGACCGCGACGAGCATCCGTCCCGGCGCGAACTCGATCCGGCCCAGAGGCCGTCCCGCCCAGATTCCCGCGATACCGAGCGCGGCGACGCCTGTGCCCATGTTCAGGAGCGCCCGATACCCGGTGGAAAGGACGTGGGCGAGCCTTCGCGACGCGTTCACGGGCGTGTCGATGTCCTTGGGCGGGGCGTAGACGCCCGCGAGCACCATCGCGATCGCCAGCAGCGACACGCCGATGATGAGCGTCGCCTGGAAGCCGGGCTTTCCGGGGCGGACGATCGCGTCCTCCTCGACGGCGTCGATGTCGATCTCGTTCACACGCCGAGCGGCCCGGCGCCAACGTGATTCATCGCCGGTCTTCGTTGAGCCGTTCTTGGGCTTGGGATGTGCGCCTTGGCTTTGGCGTTCTTCTCGCGTCCGTGCTTCGACTTCCGGATCGCGTGTGAGGTCGGCGTCGTCGTCGACGTCCTCGAGCAGGCGTTTCTCGCCGACGCGCCTGGGGCGATCGTCCTCGACGACGGCATACGGATTCAACTCCGACTCATCGGCATCCGAACGCGCGGCTTCGTCCTTGTTCGTGCCCGTTTCGCCGGCATCAGCGGAATCATCGCGATCGGAAATGTCCCTGGTCTCCGGCGAGCGAGAATCCTCGCCCGGCGTGGGGTGGTCCTCGGGAAAACCGGCGTCCTCGGGTCGTGTGTCGTCCATCATCCAACTCTTTCGGATCTCACCAGCCCCGCGTGCAGGAAATACTCCATCAGGTCGTGCCCCGCGAGGATTTTCAGGTCGCTCTCGAGGGCCTCACGTTCGGTGAACTCGCGCGAGACGGCCGACCGCACCCACGCCCCGGCCATCAGGAACGGCACGGGCGTCGCGTCGTGCTTGCGCGTCGAGCAGAGCGTGTAGTGATCGGGCATGACGAGCATGCGCCATCCGCCGCCGGTGCCGTCGGTTCCAGGGTCGCCGAAGTGCTCCAACTTCCGCACGATCGGGGCAACGATGTGCTCGTCGATCGCCTCGAGTGACGCGACCTTGGTCTTCCAATCGCCCTGGTGCGAGGCCTCATCGGGCGCCTCGATGTGGCAGCAGACGATGTCGTATCGATCTATCGCGTCGCACGTCGCCTTGCCTTGGGCGGCATAGTCCGTGTCGTGGTAACTCGTGATGCCAGGGACAGAGAGTCGATCCCACCCGATGAACGAGGCGATCCCCGCGAGGAGGTCCACGGCCGTGATCATCGCGCCGCGCGCGCCATAGCGGTCCTTGAACGAGGGCACGCTCGGACGTGTGCCGCCGCCCCAGATCCAGGCCATCGTCGCCATCCGTTTGCCCGCTCGCGTTCGCGCGAGGTTGATCTCGTGCGTCGGGAGGAACTCGGCCGAGAGGCGCATGAGCCGTTCGAGTACCGCCGCGCTCTCTTCGCTCGCGCCCTCGCCAATGGGCAAGTGGTCCTCCCAAGGCTCGCCGGGGATCTCGTGCGGCGGCGTGGCGTCGACGCCCGCGTACGACCGTCCGGAGGCGTCCACAAGGATGTTGCGGTAACTCACGCCCGGCGTGAGCGTGAGCCCCTTCACGAGCGACGGCTCGCGCTCTCGCCACATCGCCATGAGGTCGCTCACGAGCGTCCGAGCCTCGGCATCGGTGATCGCGCCCGCAGAGTGATCGACCATCGTTCCCTCGTCGCTCGTCGTGACGAGATTGAGGCGGAAGATCCAGTCGTCGGGCCCGGGCGAGATTCCCAAGGCGGCGGCCTCGAGCGGCGCGCGTCCGGTGTGGTACCTCGCCGGGTCATAGCCCAGGAGGGACATCGAGCAGACATCGGACCCGGCCTCAAAGCCCGGAGGCGTGGTGTGGGCGCACCCGACGCGACCACGGGCCGCGAGAGCCGCGAGATTCGGCATGCGGGCGGCCTCGAGGGGCGTCCGCCCATCAAGTTCGGCGATGGGGAGATCCGCCGCCCCGTCGGGGATGAGGACGATGTACTTCACCCTGTGAGCGTAGACCCGGGTCGTATACGGAAGCAGTGTGGCCGTCGAGCATCAACCAAGAACGAGGCGCCACATGTTCAGGAGCCGCTCGGCCATCGCGAAGCCGATCGTCCAGATGCTCTCGCCGATGATCCCTGGTACGAAGATGATCACCGCGAGGCCGATGAGCATCAGGCGCTGGTCATGGATCAACTCGCGGAAGCGTGGCCAGAAGTCCGCGAGGATGCGCGAGCCATCGAGTGGCGGGATCGGGAACAGGTTGAAGACCGCCAGCACGCAGTTCGTCGACGCGCCGACCCAGAAGAACGTCCAGAGATTGTGCACCTGCTGCGGCAGGTCGCCGGTCGGGTAATGGTTCTGTGTCCATCTCGCGAGTATCGCCAGACACAGCGAACTCACGATCGCCAGCCCGACGTTCATCGCTGGTCCGGCGAAGGAGACATACGCGTCGGCGTAGCGACCCCGCATCCGACTCGGGTTCACGGGCATCGCGCCCCAGGCGATGCCCAGGATCGCGAAGACGATCAGGCTCGGGGTGCCCATGTGCACCACAGGGTTCCAGGTCATGTGTCCCAGTTCAATCGGTGTGCGATCGCCGCGGCGGAGCGCCGCCCAGCCGTGCGCCAGTTCGTGCAGGCTGATCGAGAAGATAACCCAGACCGACCACGCGATGAACAGCGCGGGGTCTTCGTTCCACATGGTCGTAACCCACCAGCCCATGGCCGACTGTACGCGAGACGAGCCTTCCCACGGCCATGAAAAAACCCGGGCGATACACCCGGGTTGGTTCATACGAAGAGAGCGTTCAATCGGTCGGCCTAGTGCTCGACCATGGCCGGCATGGTCTTGGCCTTCTCGATCCACTTGGTCACCGTCGCCTCATTGGGGACGTCTGGCGAGACCTTCTTCTCGGCGTTGGTCTCGGCCAACTTCGCGGCGAGGTTTGCCGGGACGCGCTTGCCGAGTTCCTTCACCGTGTCCACGCCCGAGATGTGCAGGAGTTCGGCGTAGTTGCCGTTCATCCCCTCGATGCGGAGCAGGTCGGCCATGTTGACCCAGTCGAGGATCTTGCGCTCGGAAAGGCCCGTCTTCTGGGCGATCTCGGCCCGACCGGCTTTGGTCCGCCCGTGCTCGAGGAGTTCCTTGACCCACGAGATGCCCACGCGACCGAGTTTGGCGGCAAACGCCGGGCCGATGCCCTCGATCGTCTGGATGTCGCCCTCGCCCGACGTGACCTGGCTCATGGACCCACCGCCACCCTCGGCCCGGGATGCTTTGACGGCTGTCTTCACGATCGTGTCGAAGAGTTTCGGATCCTCGACGGCGATCTGGCTGAGCATCTTGCGATTGAGATTGATCCCCGCCATCTTTAGCCCGTTGATGAAGAGGCTGTAGCGCGTCCCGCGCATGCGGCAGGCCGCCGTGATACGCGTGACCCACAGGCGACGCATGTCGCGCTTGAGGCGACGACGGTCGCGGAAGCGGTATACGCCCGCGCGGATGAGGGCATTCTCGGCCTGGTACTTGTGCCGGCTCTTGACGCCGTAATACCCGCGGGCGGCACGAAGAATCCGCTTACGAGCCTGCGCCCGGGCGGCGCCCTTGCGAACACGAGGCATGACCAACCTCCAACACTGTCCCGAGCGCGCCCATCATCGTGGGGCCCGGGGCGTCGAACTCGGGGGAGCACTCCTATGCGCTCGCTTCACCCGGCCGACTGGTGCGAATCAGACTTTCATTGAGTGCCCACGCGTCCGTGCGGGACTCGAGCCGAGGTGGCTCCGTGAATCACTACTTGGCTTTGGACGCGCCGGCCTTTGCGGCCCGGGCCGCCTTGCGAGCGGCAGGGGAGGGGCTGCGACGCATCGCCGTCCGGGGCTGGTTCCGCCCGCGCAGACGACGGAAGAGCAACTTTTCGAGGCGCTTCGCGTCCGCGTTGGACATGTACGGGTCTTTGCGGAGTTGACGCAGACGCTTGCCACCTTTGCCGGAGCGCAAGTGCTTGTGGTTCGCGGAGCGGTGGCGGACCTTGCCCGTCTTGCTCACGCGAATTCGCTTCAGAAGGCCCTTGTGGTTCTTGTTCTTGGGCATCGACCGCTCCAGTTCATTTGGATCTACCACCCGAATCGGCAGGACCGTTCGGAGTGGGGCGGAGATACTAGCATCCACCCAAGCCGTCGGCGAGCCTCGCCGCAACCCGAAAATACCAATCAAAGACCAAAAATGACACGTCGAATCGATTCATCATCCAAACCCCGACTCCATCGACTGGGGATGACACTCTCGCCAGTGGTCGTTCTCCTTGCCCTGGCACTCATCGGCCTGGTGGCGTGGAAACTTGTGATCATGAATGGCGTTCTCTTCGCCCCGGGACAGAGCGCGATCCAGATGCTCACCAACAACCAGGAGTGGTCCAAACGCCTCACGGGCCACGTCATCGCGGTCTTCTTCTTCCTCGCGGTCTCCGGCGGCATCGGCGCGTTCGCGTACTTCGTCTCCCGCCGCTCCGACCAGATGCTCGCGATCGGCATGGCGATTCCTCTCCTCCTGGGCTGCGGCATCTTCGGGTATCAGTTGTACAGGTTCTATAGCCCGTCGAAACCGATGGCCACGCCGCCCACAGTCACGACCGCCCCTTCCAACGCGAGGCCAACTCCAACGCCATCCACTTCGCCACCGTCGCCAACACCGACGCGCCCGGCACCATCGCCTTCACCGGCGTCGCCGACTGGACCCGCGACGCCCATCTCGCCGGCGCCAACAAGACCACCACTTCCGTCTCCGTTCGTCCCCAACGCCAATCGTCCACCAGCGCCCGTCCACACCCCCGCCTCGGCTCGCTACGCCGACGTTGTCTCGTTCATCCGCGAGACCGACCCGGCCGCCGCCGACGTTCTCGAGCCGCTCTTGACCGAGGTCGACGCCCAGACCGTGGATGTTCTCGCACAACTCGATTCGGTGAAGGAATCGCTGGTGATGAAGCGTCGTCCAACGGCGAAGCAACTGGACGAGCGGATCATCGCCGCGAACGCCGCGAGTGCCGCGGCTCGTGCATTGGGCATGAGGATGCTCCGTCTCTCGAGCGAGGCTATGGACCTCCTTCGTCAGAACAACGTGAGCACCACGAGCGCGGGCATGATCGCCACGTACACGCGCGGCGGGATTCGGAAATCGGCCGCGGATCGAATCGCCGATTACCTCGACGTGGTGGCGGATCGGGCGAAGTTTCTCAAGGAGAACCCCGCGGGGTGGGTCCTCAAGCCCGGCGGCGTGATCGAGATCAAGGACAACGCCCTGCGGTCGAAACTGCACATCCCGAACTTCAAGATGGAGACATTCGAGAGCCGCGAGCAGGACGCCCGCGACTCGCTGCAGGGCAACATGTAGTTTCTTCGAGAACGCCCGACTGCGTCGAGGGTGTCACTTCGTGGATATGCCGGTCGGGTTGGAGACCATGGGAAGTTCACGGTCTGGCGAGTTTCGCGGCGGATGATTTTCGCTCTACGAAAGGGAAGTCGGCTCGTTCGGCGGTGATGATGCCGTCGTGGGTTGCTCCAACACACGACAATACAGTGTGCTCATGTTTGGCGCTGTGGTCCAATGCCGAGACGGAATGCGAGTGTTGCGCGACTGGATTGCGCGTGGGGCGTGTCTGATCGTGGGCGCGGGTGGGGTTCTCCTTGGCGCGTGCGGCGAGCAGGGCGCGAAGCACTCCGAGCGGGGACCTCAACACGATGACCCCCACGAGGTCACCCTGCACGTGATGGCGGCGGCGTCGCTGGAGGGAGCCTTCCGCGAGATTGCGGACGCCTTTGAGCGGTCGCAGAATCTCGGAGCCGTCCACGATGCCCCGGGCACGAATGGCCCGGCGACCGATGGACGCGATCATGGAGACTCGCGAGTCGTACACACACCGCGGAAGGTTGTGATCTCGTTGAGCCTCGCCGGGAGTCAGCATCTCGTCACGCAACTCGAGCATGGTGCACCCGCCGATGTGCTCGCGTTGGCGGGTTGGAAACCGATGGACAGGGCCCAGAGCGCGAAACTCGTGGACGAGACGACGGTCGGCGTCTTTGCTCACAACACCCTTGCGATTCTTGTGCCCAAAGCGAATCCCGCGAAGGTCACGGGGCTTGGCGATCTCTCCAGGCCCGGCGTGTCGATCGTGGTGGCTGAGAAGGCCGTGCCGCTGGGTGCCTACACGCGCGAGTTGTTGGTTGCCGCTCGAACGAACGAGAACTATGGGCCTGCCTTTGTCGAGGCGATGGAGTCGAACATCGTGTCCTATGAGCAGAGCGTCTCTGGCGTGGTGTCAAAGATCGCACTCGGCGAGGCCGATGCGGGTATTGCCTATTCGAGTGATGCGAGCGGCGGCAACGCGGCACGGATCACGGTCTTGCCTCTACCCCCCGGGCTTGCGCCACGTGCCGACTATCCCATCGCGGTGACCACCTCAGCGAGTGAGTCCTCGCTCGCCCGGGTGTTCGTCGAGTTTCTCAACACTGATGAGGCGCGAAGGATCCTCACAGAGCACGGTTTCGAACTCCAAGATACAAGCGATCCATCGGAGGAGCCGTGACGCGGGATTCAGCCTGGCAATCTCGTCCACGAGTTGTCCGCGATGGCGTTGTGTCATCTGTCGCGTCCTCTCGCGAGCGCGCGGCGTGGACGATCCTCGCCCTGCCGCTCTTGCTGCTGCTCGCAGTGCCGATCGTGCTGCTCGTGGGTCGAGCCTCG
Organism: Phycisphaerales bacterium; assembly: GCA_016699835.1. Taxonomy (NCBI): domain Bacteria; kingdom Pseudomonadati; phylum Planctomycetota; class Phycisphaerae; order Phycisphaerales; species Phycisphaerales bacterium. The sequence continues at coordinate 1,244,755 of CP064987.1, read as the reverse complement.
TCGGGAGCGATTGCGAGGGAACTCGCCAGCCGTGAGACGCATGAAGCGATCGTGCTCAGCCTAGCGACGAGCGTGATCTCGCTGGGCGTCACGATCGTCCTCGGCACTCCTCTGGCGTTGTATCTCGCGCGATCTCGCTCACGATTGGGCGTGATTCTCGAAACAATCGTCGATCTTCCCACCGTCCTGCCGCCCTCGGTCGCGGGCGTGGCGCTCCTGCTCGCGTTCGGGAGGACCAGCATCCTCGGCGGTTGGTTGCACGAGCGTGGGCTTGATATTGCGTTCACGTCCCTCGCCGTCGTCGTCACGCAGGTCTTCGTGGCCTCGCCCTACTTCGTGCGTTCGGCGCGCGCGGGCTTCGCCTCGATCCCCCGCGACATGCTGGAGGCGTCGATCATCGACGGGGCGACCGGGTGGACGCTCCTGACGCGGGTGCTCGGGCCGCTCTCGATTCGGTCGCTCGGCGCCGGGGCCGCCATGTCGTGGAGCCGCGCCCTGGGCGAGTTCGGCGCCACGATGATCTTCGCAGGGAGCCTCTCCGGCGTGACTCGGACGATGCCCATCGCGGTCTATGTCGGCTTCGAGTCGAGCCTCGATCGCGCGATCGTGCTCTCGACGATCCTGATCGCGCTCTCGGTCATTCTGCTGGTATTGGTGCGCGTGCTTGGATGGCGTGCCGCGAGCGGACCCGAGAACTAGCACCCTGCCGCGAAGCGTTGGAGGTAATAGAGCAGGTCGTCGATGGTGACACCGCCGTCGGTGGTGCCTGTCCCGGTGCCGTCGTCCACGTCGGCGTGGGTGTCGCCCCCTTGGAAGAGCGTGAGGAAGTAGAGCAGGTCGTCGATGGTGACGGCGTTGTCGCAGGCGCCCGTGCCCGACCCGTCGTCGTTGTCGGCAACACACAGGATGAGTTCAGCGGGCTGGCTGGTCACGCCGTTGCACACGTTCGACGCGACGCAGCGGAAGTTCGTCGCCAAGAAGGAAGGCATGGAGTTTCCGGCGGTCGCGGCGAGTGTCAGGATGCGATCGTTCGCGCCGGTGACCGTGAATCTCGGGAAGGTTGCGTCGGAAAGATCGACGAACGTGCCCGATCCGATGGGCGACTCACGCTGCCATTGGTAGTCCACCGGGAGCGTGCCGACGCCGGCGATCTCGAAGGTCGCCGAGGCCCGCGGGCAGGCGAGGGCATCCTGAGGCTGCTGGAGGATCGTCAGACCGAGGGCGAGAGTGAGCGAAGCGGTGGGCGTCGTCGTCGAGCCGCAGGTGTTCGTGATGACGCACGAGTAGTTCCCGGACTGGATGATGCCAGGGTTGGTGATGGTGAGCGTATCAGTGGTGACGCCCGAGTAGGTCGCGTTGTTGTTGAGCGGGATGCCCAGATGGCGCCACTGGTACGTCGCGCCGCTTCCGGCATTGGGGTTGACCACATTCACGCTGAAGGTGACGTTCGGCGTCGAGGGGCAGGCGATCGTCTCGACGGGACCGGCACCGATTCGAGGGAAGCCCGGGAGCGACACGCCGAAAATGCCATAGGAAGCGTCGCACGCCCAGACCGTGTTCCCCCGTCGAGCGAACTGGCTCGGGAGGCCGCCGAGGGACACGTCGCCCACAAAGGTCGGTGTTCTTGGATTGGTCGTGTCCACAAAGCGAATGCGTCGATCGCCGTCGACGACCATGAGGAGCGAGTTCGCCATGCCCAGCGACGAGAGGTAGGTGTCGGCTGAAAAGTTGGCGACGCTGGTGGGGGTGGCCGGATTCGCGAGGTCATAGACATCGTTGCGCTCGTCGGACTGGCCAACAAACGCGTAGCCATCACGAATCACGGCCGACTGCACCGATTCCCCGGCACGGGCCTCGATGGCGCCGACAACCGACATCGCGGCGGGATTCGCGATCGAGATAATCTCGGCATCACCGGCGTAGCCGAGCCAGACCATGGCGTGTCCCTCCCATACCGCGATGTCGCCGGAGGTGAACGTGCTCAACACATCAAGCGAGCCGAGGCTGGACATCGCGGCGGGATCGGCGATGTCGACGACATGAACGGTGCCCTCGAGGTCGACGACGTAGGCTCGCTGGGAGAGCACGTCGATCGCGCGGAGCCACTGCGGGAACAAGAGGGATCCGAGCAAGACCGGAGCGGTCGGAGTCGAGATGTCGTACGCCCGGAGCAGGCCGCTAGCCCCCTGCGAGCCCGCGACGAGCAGACGCGTCCCGGCGAGCGCCAGCCGGCTGGCGCTCGCGCCGCCGAGCGAGATCTCCACAGGCGTCCCGGGATTCGCCGGAGTCGCGACGTTGTACACCTGCAGCGACCCGCCGCTCGCAAAGATCGCGTGCGAATCGGAGACCACCACGTCGAAGACAAAGGGTGAAGGAGGCGTGGTGCTCGCGAGCACGGGAGTCCCTGGCGATGAGAAGTCGTACGCGAACAGATCCGAACCTTCGAGCACGATTGTCTTCTCGTTTGCCGCAGCGATCGCGTCCACGAACGTGCCGACCGACGTTCGTGACCTGAACGTCGGCGTGGCGATGTTGGTCGCGTCATAGGTCACCATTTCGCCATCGCCTTCTTCGTAGTGCAGAAGACGCTGGCCGATCGCCTGTCCGAAGGCCACATGCTTGACGATGGGGTCATGGGCACGACTCCAGGGCATGGAGAGGCTCGCGGGATTGGTCGCGTCGATGAGCGAGACTTGGTCCCAACCGTTGGCCGCAAGTATTGACCCGTCGCGTGCCAGTTCCTCGAAGATCGTGGATCCGAGTGCGATCGAGTCCAGAACGACGGGTGACGCCGGGTTTGCCAGATCCAGAGCCACGAACTCGCCGGTCGTGACGAGGACGTATCCCGTCGTCTGCTGGATCTCGACATCTCCCGCGAACCCGAATGGGTTGTAGGTCGATTGGTATACCGGCGTCGTTGGTGTTGAGACGTCCCACACCTCCACGTCCACTCCTGAGACCACGAGCGCGAGACCGGAAGGTGTTGAGGCCGCGATTCGATCGGCACCCGTGAACGGGTCGTGCAAGGGCGTAACCGAGACGAGGGAAGGACTCGACAGTGTCGCGATATTCACGATCACCATCTCGCCCGGATCGGTCACGCCGTAGAGATAGTTCCCGGAAGTGTCGAGGTCGGTGATAAACCCCGGGACGAGCACGCTCCCGACCACTGTCGGCGTCGCGAGCGTTGAAATGTCCAGGATCCGGATCTCACCGGGGTAGGAGACATACGCGAAGTTGCCCCGGACGGTCACGGCTTGGGCAATGCCGCCGGTGTGGAACGCGACGCTCGAGTCGCACTGGGCGAAGGTCAACACCGAGAGCGTCAATCCAATCAGGGCGCCCAGCCAATCGATCGGCCGGAAGCCACATTCGTTGCGAATCGAGAACGCGTGATGTGGTACGTGATGTGTCATACAAAGATCCCCACTTCGGCTCTGAACACACGGCACGAGCCGTCTCCTCCAAGGCTACCGCATCCGAATCGCCGACACAACGGTGTTGTGTGTGAATTGCGAGTTTCTGGGGAAACACCCGGCGGGCACTCTCGCGCGTGCCGGGCGAGTTGGATCAGCAGCCCGCGTTGTACCGGGCGATGAAGAACAGCAAGTCGTCAATTGTTACGCCGCCGTCGGGCGTGCCCGTGCCGCTCCCGTCGTCCAGATCGCCGCACGCGTTGCCCGAGTTGTAGAGCGAGAGGAAGTACAGCGCGTCATCGATCGTGACGCCGCCGTCGGGCGTGCCGGTGCCGGAGCCGTCATCAATATCCGCGGGGCAGGTGGTGTTGAGACAGTGTGTGATGTTGGCGCCCAGGAAGGTGTTGATGACCGGATACGCCTGGAACTCCTGCTGGTCGCGTTGCTCGATGGGGAAGGTGATCCTGGGCGGATTCCCGATCGCTCCGGGCATCGCGTTCGGGCCCTCGAGACACCCCGAGCGTCCGGTGGCGTGCACGCGCACCAGGTAATGATCCGTGAGCCCGACGTTCCCGGGAATCCGGTCGCTCCCCGCGAGCACATAGCCTCGCCCGCACGGGAGTGTGTCGGCGGCATGGCCCAGATCGGCGTTCACGGCGCCGTAGACCGACGACCACTCCGGCACGCCGGCGAGATCAAAGCGGATCATCGCGGCGTCCGAGACGAGGTTCGGTCCGACGGGAACCGTTCCTCCCACGATGATCTTGCGGTTGTCGGGCGAGTAGTTGATCGCCGCGAAGCCGTTGCGGAACGCGGGCAGGAATCGCGTCCAAAGGGGATTGCCCGCGGGATCCACGTGCATCACGATGAGATCGGGCTGGGCATTGCCGGGAACGATCGATCGGCAGGAGATCGCGAACCCGTTGTCGGTGATCGCGATCCCGTCGCCATAGACCTCGCGCCCGGGGAAGGGATAGACCCAGAAGTTGATCACGTTGCCGAACGGATCGGTCTCGAGCAGGCACGGCGCGAGTTCGCCGCCGAACTGGCGGTAATCCGTCCAGCCCACGGCCATATACCCCACGGGCGTGACGCGCACGTCGTTGAGACTGAGGATTCCGAAGTTCACGCCCGCCATGGGCCTTGCGAAGTACAGACGCTGGAAGATCGGGTTGCCCGCCGGGTTCACGCCGATCATGACGCCGTCGATCGGGTCTTGTGTCACGCCGGTTCGTCGCCCGACTGTGACCGATCCGAGATTCGTCACGAGGCGTGTGGAGGTCCCCGCGGGGAAGTCGATCCCGGCGCTTCCGCCATAGATGTTCGACCACAGCACGTTGCCCAGCCCGTTGAGGCGCATGACGAAGATCTGCGTGGTCGGCGCCCCGGTGACACTCAGGATCTGGGTCTCGCCCGAGACGATGAAGCCGCCATTGGCCGCCGTCGAGTTGTCGTCGCGGATCGAGGTCGCATAGTCCACGACGTTCGGGTTGCCGAGGATCCGCTGCCAGACGGTGGAGCCGTCGGTGCGGGTCCGTGTGAGATAGAGATCGGTTGGAGCGGCACCCTGATCGATGCTTCCCGCCGACGCGAAGCCGAGCACCTCGACACCCTGGGTGAGCGGGTCGACGTCGTAGGCGATCTCTTGTCCATTGGGGCTTCCCAGGCTCCGCTGAAAGATGAACTGCGCCCGCGCGGTTTCGGCGCCGACCATCATGCCGACGAGCGCGGCCATTCCCGCGATCGGCCATGCCGTTCGTGCGTTCATGCCATTCTCCTTGTGGTACGGACGAGCCCGCGCGCCGGGGCGCGACATCCTGAGCCAACACAGCCTTCCGACGACGCCGTCGACTCGTCCTCTGACTCAGTCTACCGAATCACTCTTCAAGACGCGCACAGATTTCAACAAACACGTCGTGCTCGTACAGAACGGCATATGAACCCGAACATGAACATGCCGGGAGTGTGTAGATACTTACACCGGATGCCGTGCCATGAAACGGGTGGACAAGGAGAATCCCTACCGCCCGTTCGGCGTCGTCGGATTGCACCAGAATCTGTTCGCCTCGTCCGAGTCGCGAAGCGCGAAGAACTCCGCACGATTCATCACCACACCCGAGGCATCGATCGCGACGCAGGTCACGCTGTCGCCGTGATGCCCGGGCACGACCTCACGCGGGTACGACGCGCCGTCGTTGTAGGGCGGGCCGAAGTCCACCTGCTCATTGCCATCCCACAGGATCACCGCGTCGCCTCGCATCTGGTGGACGCGATACGGAAACGGGCTGCGGCCATAGCCGACCACCGCGCCGTTCATGATGTATGACGTCAGCCGCGCGGTCCCGAGGAAGTCACCATCGGGCCCGTCGGGCTTGTGCGAGGGGCAGCGGTACGACTCGGGCACCTCCAGGTATGCCCAGAGTGCGCCGGTTTTGCGATCGTCGGCCGTGCAGTTCTGGGGAACGACACCCGGGCCATACAACCAACCGACCTCTAGCGCGATCGGGCCCCAGTTGGGATACGGCAGAGTCTCGCGATAATCGTTGGTATAGATCGCCAGCGCGAGACCCATCTGGTGCATGTCCGAGAGGCATCCCGTCTGCCTTGCCGCGGCCTTGGCCTTTCCCAGTGCCGGCAGCAGCAGCCCAATGAGCAGCGCGATGATGGCGATGACCACGAGAAGTTCGATCAGCGTGAATCCGCCCCGAGATTCGCGGGCGGACGCGGTGCTGTGTGATCGCATGCTGTGCCTCCGTGACGTGTGTGCCCAGTCTACCAGATGCATCGGGTCGTGGATACCCGAACATCCAGAACTTTGACGGTCCTTGGTCGCTTCTCCGTCTCGCCCGTGACACACCTGTGACCCGGCCGACGTGCGGACGCGCGGCCCTTGCTGCACTCGGCCGAGCTCGTTCACGTTCGCATCTCGCCATCCGAGTGGATTCGGGATAGCCTCCTCCACGATGCCCTCGCCCCTCAGCCGGGATTCCTTCATCGGCCGCATGGCACGCCTCGCGCTGGGCCCGATCCTGGCTCTGATGGCCTACGCAATCCTCGGCACGAGCGCGCCCGATCTCGCCGAGCCCGCCCGGCGCGCCATCGCCGTCACCGTTCTCGTGGCTGTCTGGTGGATGACCGAGGCGATCGGTGTCGAGGCGGTCGGTCTGGTGCCCCTCGCCCTGCTCCCCCTCGCCGGCGTCCTCGAGTTCAAGAAGGTCTGCGTCTCCTACGCCAACCCGATCGTCTTTCTCTTCCTTGGCGGCATGCTCCTGGGGCGTGCCCTGGAACGTTCGGGCCTGCACCGGCGCGTCGCGATGCTCGTGCTGAGGCTTGTCGGTGCCTCGCCCGCACGACTCATTCTCGGCTTCCTCGTCGCGAGCGCCGCGGTAAGCATGGTCGTCTCCAACACGGCCTGCGCCGTCATGATGCTCCCCATAGCCGCCAGCGTCGGTGGCACGATCGCTGGTGAATCCTCCAGCGATCCAACCATTCGACACACAAGTTCGAGCAGCACACTCCCCGCGGCGCTCGCCTTGGCCGTGGCCTACGGCTCTTCGATCGGGGGCGTGGGCACCATCATCGGCACGCCTCCCATCGCCCAACTCGCCGCCTACTCCAACGCCGAACTCGGCGTCACCATCGAGTTCGCCGAGTGGTTGAAGGTCGGCTTCCCTTTCGTGCTCGTGGCGCTACCCGTCGCGTGGATCGTCCTCGCCTTAGTCACACCCGGCACGCGGGGCGAAGTCCCGTCTTCTACACCGCTCGCCGTGTCGCACGAGTCCGCGCCGTGGTCGACGCGTGAGCGCCTCGTCGCCGGCGTCTTCGTCCTCGCGATTCTCGGATGGGTGACCTCGCGCCTCACGGGTCTCGCCGATCCGCTCGTCGCCGTCATCGCGGGCGTGCTCCTCTTCATCATCCCGAGCAGTGGATGGAGTTCTTCCGGCCCACGACGCCCCGTATTTCTGCTGGAATGGCACGAGGCCGAACGCGTCCCGTGGGGCGTGCTTCTGCTCTTTGGCGGCGGGCTCGCGCTCGCCGATGGCCTCGGCTCCACCGGTGCTGATGCATTTCTCGCGAAGGGCGCGGGCGGGCTCGCCGGACTCCCGCCCGTGCTCATCCTCATGGCCGTCGCCCTCGCCACCATCTTTCTGGGGGAGATGGCGAGCAACACCGCCCTCACCGCGATCATGCTCCCGATCGCGCACGCCGCTGCCCCGGTCCTGGGGATCAACCCCATGGCCGCCGTCGTCACCGTGGCCCTCGCCTCGAGCCTGAGTTTTATGCTCCCCGCGGGGACGCCCCCCAACGCCCTGGCCTTCTCGACCGGGCGTGTGCGAATGTCACAGATGGTCAAGGCCGGCGTTCTGCTCAATCTCGTCTCGGGAACAGTTGTTCCCATCGGTGTGGTGCTCCTCGATCAGGCCGGTTGGCTCCCGTCGTGAGGACGATCTGCGTGATACTCGGCAACACATTCAGGGCTTGATATCAATGTACCCCTGTCGGCTTCCACGGATCACACCTAGCCGCACGCCGCCGTCGATCTCCTCCACTGTCTTGCGAAGGTCGTTCGACGAGTCGATGCTCTGCGACTGACGAGCGTTGATAGGCTTGAGGATCTCAACAATGATGTCCCCAGGCTGCAACCCGGCGGCTTCCGCGGGGCTTCCCGGATCGACATCACGCACCACCGCGCCCAAGATGGTCTGCCCATAAACCTTGCGCGATTGCTCGCGAGTGAAGTCCACGACGCCGACGCCGAGCGAGTCCAGTCGGACGATGCCGAGTATCGTGTCCTGATCGCCGATTCGCGCCCGGATCTGCTGGGCCTTCCCGGAGCGGACCACGTCGAGCACCGCGTCGGTGCCGGGCGCCGAGACCGCGATCTCGGTGCGAAGTCGAACGATGTCCACGGGCTTGCCGTTGAACTTCACGATCACGTCGCCCGACTGCAGCCCCGCGTCCGACGCCGGGCTGTTCGGCACGACCTCGCCCACCACCACGCCGGGTGTCTGCCCCGATCCCGTGTTTGTGGTCTCAAACGTCACGCCAAGTCCGCCGCGGACGACGCGCCGGTTCGCGATCAGGCTCTCGGCTATCGACCGCGCCATGTTCGAGGGGATCGCGAAGCCCAGCCCGTGGAATCCGCGCGATGGTCCCGCGATCGCCGTGTTGATGCCCACGATCTCGCCATCGAGATTGAGCAGCGGCCCACCAGAGTTTCCAGGGTTGATCGCCGCGTCGGTCTGGATGAAGTCCTGGTAGGCCACGCTTTGCGGGTCGGCGAGCGATCGTCCTTTCGCCGAGACGATCCCCGCGGTGACGGTGCTGTCGAAGCCGAAGGGGCTGCCGATCGCGATGACCCACTCGCCCACGTCGAGGGCCTCGGAATCGGCGAAGTGGGGGATAGCCGTGGTCGAAGGGATCGCGTTCGCGTCGATCTTGATCACCGCGAGATCGGTGAGTTGGTCTCGCCCGACGACGCTCGCCTCATGCTCGGTCCCGTCGAAGAGTTTGACCTTGAGCGCCTGTGCCCCGCCGGCGACGTGGTTGTTGGTGAGGATGTACCCATCGCGGCTGATGATGACGCCAGATCCAAGGCCGGTCTGCGTCAGATCACTGTTGCCCATGAGGGGCCGCCCGAAGATGTCCCTTCGCGTCACTCGATTGAACTGGCTGATATGGACCACCGCCGGTTCGACACGCTTTGCCACGCGCTTGAAGACACGAGAAAGCCCGCGTGCGAGTTCCATGTCGCCCGCGAGTTCATTGGTCTCGGCGCTCGACTCTTGTGTTGTGGCCGATGTCCGTGTGACCTGGGTCTCCACAGACGCCTGCCCGAGAGCGACGGGCGCTCCCGCGCTCAGACCCAGTAGAGCGAGCATCCCCGAAACGACTCCGACCAACCCTCGAGCCATCGTGTGTTCTCCATCACATGCCGTCGGCTGGCGACCGCGAAAGCCGACGGGTGTCGCGGCGAGCGTTCACGCCCGCCGATAGGTCTTCGATGCCTTGTTGGGATGCGCGTGCCACGCGATTCCGCCAAAATCCTCCGCTCTTGCTTGCCCGCCTTCACGCCAAGGCCATCAATTCCGAGAGTCGCCAGCCATTCTGGCAGCCCGTTCTACGTCCCCCGCGTGTTCCCGTACAGATCAATGTGCAGCCTCGGGCCATACCGGAACCCACGTTCGAGGCAGACGCGAGAGATCCACGCCTTCGCCGCCGAAGTCGCCGGCGTGACGCCCTCGGACATGAGCAGCACATCCTGCGCGCGCACCGTCGGCAACTCCGACAGAATGCCATCGATCTCGCCTAGATCATGCTCGCCCTGCACCACGAACTTCAGTTGGTGCGTCGGGTACGCGTCGATGAGCGTCCGCAGCACGCCGAAGTTCGATCGACGGCTCTCGTGACGCTCACGCCACCCCGAGTCGCTCGCCGGCATCGAGTTCGAGAGTTTCGGGCTGAGGCTCATGAGGTCCGCCGTTGGCGGCTCGCGGTCGAAGCCGGGAGGCAGGACCGTCCCCGCCGTCTCGATCGTGATGTGCAGCCCGCAGGCGTGCAAGGCGCGGCACAGATCGATCAGGCCACCAAAGAGCATCGGCTCACCGCCGGTGATGACGACATGCCGCGCGCGCGACGCCGACGCCTCATCCACGAGCGACGCGATCGTCCGCGGCGTCTGCTCCGGCGACCAACTGGCATACGGCGTGTCGCACCACACGCATCGCAGGTTGCACCCGCTCAATCGGATGAAGAACGACGGAACGCCGGCGAGCGTCCCCTCACCCTGGATGCTGGAAAACGTCTCGGCGATCGGGAGCGTGCCGGCGGGCGAAGGCACGAGTTCGCCATCCTGACGCCCGCGATCGAGCTGATCGAGCGGAACCGTCACGCGATGGCTCCGTGGTGCGTGGAAGAGTCGGCGTACCGCGTCGGGTCGGGGATCGCCGCTTCCACAAACGCTCGACGGCGGATGAGGCAGGAATCGCAATGCCCGCAGGCGAGGCCGTCGGTGGTCGGGTCATAGCACGAGTGCGTCGCGCCGAAATCCACGCCCAGGCGCGTGCCCAGGCGCACGATGTCCGACTTGGAGAGCGTCGCGAGGGGCGCGTGCACGCTGAGGCGACTTCCGTGTGCCCCCGCACGCGTCGCGAGCGTGGCGGCCTTCTCGAACGCGGCGATGAACTCCGGGCGACAGTCGGGATACCCCGAGTAGTCCACAGCATTCACGCCGCAGTACACACGATCGGCGCCCAGCGTCTCGGCGAGCGCGCTCGCGAGCGAGAGAAAGATCAGGTTCCGCGCCGGCACATACGTGATCGGAATGTCGTCGGCACTAGGTGTCGCGCCGGGGTTGGCGTGGTGGGCCATCGGGCGATCCTTCGGCACGGCGATGTCCGCGGTGAGTGCGCTCCCGCCGATCGCCCGGAGATCGACGCGGATCACGCGATGCGATGCCGCCCCAATCGTCGAGGCGATGTAGGCCGCCGCGTCGAGTTCGGTCCGGTGACGCTGCCCGTAATCGAACGAGACGCAGTGGCACTCGGCGCGATCGACCTGTCGGGCGAGCGTGAGGACCACGGCGCTATCGAGACCCCCCGAGAGGAGCACGACGGCTCGAGTCTCGCGATGGTCCATGGTGCTGGTCGCGTCGGTCGTCATGCGGGCTGGGCGGCGGCGCTCACGCCGCGAACGCTCGCCGCGCGACGCTTGAGCGCCGGCTCCTCCTGCTTCTCGGCCTGGGCGTATCCCTCACCGAAGCGGAAGAGACGGAAACTGTTCGCGATGACGAAGATGTCGCCGGCGAAGTGATAGAACGCCGCGATGGGGAGAGCCAACCCGGCGGCCTTGGAGAGCGTCCCCGTCGCCGCGAGCACCAGCCCGATCACCGCGATGAGGATCGACGCGATGATGTTCTGCCCGATGATGGAACGCGTGCGTCGAGCCAGTTCCATGAGGAAGGGAATGCGCGAGAGATCATCGTTCATGAGCGCGACACCCGCGGAGTTGGCCGCGATGTCGGAGCCGCTCAGGCCCATTGCCACGCCGACGTCGGCCTCGGCGAGCGACGGCCCGTCGTTGATGCCATCGCCGATCATCATCGTGCGCAGACCCGACCGGACCATCCCGCGGATTTGCTCGTGCTTCTCTTCGGGATGGCACTCGGCCTCGATGGAATCGACGCCGACCGCGATGCCCACGCGTTTCGCCACGCTCAGGCGGTCGCCCGTGAACATTGCGATCTGGCGCACGCCCTGCTCGCGCAGACGCTGGATGATCGACTTGGTGTTGGGGCGGACGGTGTCCTCGAGGCCGACGGCTCCGAGATAGCGCCCGTTCTCCATCACGTGCACGCCCGACATCCCGGTGATCTTCGCCTCGACGGCGTCGAGTTCGTCCTTGATCTGGGGGCTGAGTTCGAGGAGCCACGAACCGCGCCCGACACAGACGTCGCCTGTGCCGCTGGCGCGCTTGGTGCGCACGCCGCGACCGTGGATCTCTTCGTAGGTCCCGCTCGCCTCGACGCCGACCTTCGCGGCGTTGGCGGTGGACATGATGGACTGGGCGAGCGGGTGATTCGAGTGCTGCTCGCCGAACGCAGCCGCACGAAGCAGATGGGCTCCCTCGACGCCGCTCGCCGGCGCGAGTTTGGTGACCTGGAACTTACCGGTGGTGATCGTGCCGGTCTTGTCGAAGACGACCGCAGTGACGTTTGCCGCCGTTTCGAGATATCGCGGCTGCTTGATCATGATGCCCAGGCGTGCTGCGGCGGCGAACCCGGCAAGCATCGCGCTCGGGCTGGCGAGCAGGATTGCGCTCGGGCACGCGACAACGAGCACCGTGACCGCGGTGAGCGGCGCGGACTTCTGCACCGCCTCGTCCGCCGACTTGCTCATCAGGAACCACACGACCGCCGCCACCGCGAGGACCACGGGGACGAAGAACTGGGCCACCTGCTCGATGAGCATCTGACGTGGCGTGCGGCTGGACTCGGCCTGACGAATCAGTTGCGTCACCTTCCCGATCGTCGTGTCCTCGCCGATGCGCGTGACAGAGATGTCGATGCCGCCGGTGAGGTTGCTCGTGCCGGCATAGACCATGTCGCCCGCCTGGACCTCGACCGGGGCGGCTTCACCCGTGAGCGAGGCCTGGTTGAGGGTGGACTTGCCCGAGATGACCTTGCCATCCACGGGCAGGTTCTCGCCGGGGCGTACACGAACGGTCATGCCGACCTTCACGCTCACGAGCGGCGTGTTCTCCATCTCCGTGCCGTTCTCGACGATTCGCGCGACGTCCGGCGTCAACTGCACGAGTTCGGCGATCGCGCGCTGCGCGCCGCTCGCCGACCGACGGACCAGAAGCCCGAAGACCACAAGGATGAAGGCGAGCCACCCGGCGGGGACATACTGCCCGATCGCCAGCGCCGCTGCGATCGCGACTGCGGCCAATGTCGAAGACGAAAGTCGCCCGGTCTTCAGTTCCGTGAACGCCGCAAGGAAGAGCGGGAAGGAGAGGCAGAGCGCTCCGACCATCGCGGGGATCGATGAGACCAGAGGCGAGATCCCGGGAATCGCTCCGGCGATTGTTCCGACAAGCACGAGCACGCCCCCCGCCATCGCCCAGAAGATCCAGCGTTCGATCTCGATCTCGTGGTGGGAGCAGCAGACGACGCCGTTCTCATCGGTGTGGGTGTGGTCGTGCGAGTGGGCGTGGGCATCGGCCATGGGTGATGAATCCTCAAAGGAGAGCAAGAGTGATCGCGGCGATCGGTACGTGAGCAGAGGTCGTCGCTCGTAGCGTGGACTCCAAAATGAGCCGCAAGCGTGCCCGTTCGACGACGGGAGATACGAACCTCTACTTTACGGGCGCGCCGCGGGTCCGGTTCAGCCCACGACATGTGAATGGCATTTCTACCCTACCAAGTCCCAATCGTGTCTGTCTCGAAACGCCAACCCTATCGTCCAGCCATGGGAGCACCGACGAAGGACATAATTGGATCAAACGAATCTGCATCCCTGTCGTCGGTCGCCGTGATGGGATTGGGCCAAATGGCCCTGGTCTCGTCGGCCATGCTCTTGGCGAGCGGCACGGTCTCCAAAGTCACGCTCTGGGACGTCGGGCACAGCGAACAAGAGGCCGGCCGTTTGGCCCAGACTCGGACCAGCCCACGACTGCCCGGCTTTGTGCTACCTGAGGGAGCGACGATCGCGCGAGACGCAGCACGATCGCTCGAGGGCGCCGACGTGATCGTCTCCGCCATTCCCACCCAGTTCATCCGCCAGACCTGGACGACGCTCGCGCGCCGGCACAAGGCCCTCCTCGGTCGCGGCGCGAGCGGTCCGGGGATCGTCTCCGTCGCCAAGGGCATCGAGGTCGCCACGCGTCTCACGCCCACGCGCATCCTCGCCGACGTGTTGTACAAGGAAGGCGTCGATGGCCTCGACGAGCCGCCCCGCGCGATCGCGACACTCAGTGGCCCCACGATCGCCGCCGAACTCGCACGCGGGCTTCCCGCCGCGATGGTCGCCGCCAGCGACGATGCCCGCTTCGCCGAGCGCGTGCAGTCGCTCTTTGGAACATCGTGGACACGGATCTATACCAATCGCGACGTCCTCGGCGTGGAACTCTCGGGCGCCGTCAAGAACGTGATCGCTATCGCCGCCGGCGTGATCGATGGCCTTCGCGCCGGCTCCAACGCCAAGAGCGCGCTCCTCGCGCGAGGCCTCGCCGAGATCGTCCGGCTCGGGACCGCGATGGGCGCGAACACCGAGACCTTCTTCGGCGTCGCGGGCGTCGGCGACCTTGCGACGACGTGCTTCAGCCCTGAAGGCCGAAACCGCAGCCTCGGTGAGGCGATCGGCAAGGGCGCGAATCTCCAGCAGTATCTCGCCGAGAGTGAATCAGTCGTCGAGGGCGTCGAGACCTCCCGTGCCGTGATGGCGCTCGCCCAGACGTATCGCGTGGAGATGCCGATCTGCGCCGCCGTCCATGCCGTGCTGTTCGAAGGCCTGGACCCGGTGCAGGCGATCCAGTCGCTGATGTCGCGCGAGTCCAAACCCGAGCGTGTAGGCTGAAACACGCTTGCCTTGAGTTCCACACGCGGATGCAACACGCACGCCGGAGAGTTCTCGGACTCTGTGACTCTCGATCGGCTTGTGTATCTGCCGCCTTTCGGTAGACTGAGGCCACCTCATTGAGATACCCACCGGAGTTATTCACATGTTGCGTCGTGTAGCGATCGTCTTGGTCGGTCTGTGCTCAACGTGTCTCGCGGCCGGCACGCCGGAGTATCAACTCGTCGTCGCCCAGGCGCCGCAGGGATCACACCCAAACCAGGCCGACTGGCGACCCGTCTCACGATTCGACTTCTTCGCGGGGACGCTCCCCATTCCAGTCCCTCGTGCGGACCTCCCGGTCACCGAGGTCTTCGATCCATCCGGCGCTGCGTTCCGCACCGCGACGGATCTTTTCATCAGCAATCGCCACGGCAACGTCACCGGCGCGGGGAGCATCTCCCGTTTCACGCTCAACCCCGACGGCAGCGCGACGCTCATCCAGAATATCACCGCGTCCGGCATGATCGGCGTCCACCAAATCGCGTTCAACGCCGCTGGCACAGAGATGTTCGCGTGCACCATCAACAACGGCGTCTATCGCTTCTCGTTTGACGAGTCCGGTGTCGTCACGCCGCGAGGGTCCTTCGGCAGCCCCCTCGCTTCGCGCGGCATCGCGGTCCACCCCAATGGAAGAGTCGTCTTTGTCTCGGATGCCACAACCACGGTCAAGCGGTTCCGTCTCGAGAACGACGGCTCGGTCACGTCGCTTGGATCGATCCTCATTCCCGGCTCGGCACTCAATCACAACATGAAGATCACGCCCGACCGCCGCGAGTTGTACATCTTCGATATCACCGGGCGCGTCCATCGACTCCGGTTCAATGGCGAGGACAACCTGACCCATCTCTCCCAGTTCATGTCGCCAGGCTGCATCGATGGCGCGTTCTCCCCGAACGGCCGAGAGTTATTCATCGCCAACCACACCTCGGGGGGCATCACTCGGTACCTGTACAACGCCGAGACGAACTCCTGGGGTGCCGTCGCGGGGCCCAATGGAACCATCGCCATGCCGTTCGTCGGTGGGATCGGGACGCACACGCCCGTGATCTGTCTCGCCGATCTCGACGACGGCAGCGGCGCGGGCGTCCCCGATGCCGCCGTCACTATCGACGACCTCCTCTACATGCTTGGGGTCTTCAACGCCGGCACGCTCCAGGCCGATCTCGACGACGGATCGGGGACCGGCACCCGCGATGGCGCGGTCACGATCGACGACCTCCTCTTCTTCCTCGATCGATTCGGCGCCGGGTGCTGATCGGCCGCGGCTCGACACCGGCGTAGAGTCCCGCGTGGCTCTCGTGGGAATGGTGAGGAGGTGGCCCATGTTCGATCGTGTTTTCCCGTCGGCGCGAGGTTGTGTTCCGCTCGCGATCGGTCTCTTTGCGCTCGCGATTGAGGTCCACGCCCAGACCGTCCTCCACGACAACGGGCCCATCATCACCAACCCCACCGGCGGCACTGGCGCCATCGACGGCCTGCCAATCAGCAACAGCGACCAGTTCAATATCCCAGGCTCGACCTTCAACTTCAGCACCACGGGCATCGGCGCGACCGTCCCCGTCGCCGTCGCCGTCGCCGAGAACTTCGTCGTCCCCGAGTCCGCCGGCCAAGGCTGGGACCTCGACACGCTCACCGTCTTCGCCTTCCAGACCGGCCAGACCTCGCCGACGGTGACTTCTATTGAGGTCAATCTCTGGACCGCGGCTCCCTTCTCCGCGGACTCACCCGAGACGCCACCCGATCCGCTCCCCAGTCCCGTGCTCGAATCGCCCCTCGTACTCGACCCTGCCGACCTCGGTGGCGGCGTCTTTGTCTGCCATCGACAGAGCATCTCCAGCACCACCACCGTCCGACCCGTCTACGCCTACACCGTCTCGCTCGATAGCCTCCCCAACAACGCCCGCCTCGCGCCCGGCGAGTACTGGATCCAGTGGTCCTTCACGGGCGCCTCAAGCCCCTCGCAGAATGTCTTCACGCCCCTCGTCTCGCCGCGCGATGCCGTCACGGGACACAACGCGCGCCTCCTCAACTCCATCGATGGCAGCAGCGCCGGCCCTCGCGTCTGGTTCGAAGGCCGCGAGGGCTACGTCGCCGGCGTCACCGAAGGCAGAGCCTACGAACTTCCATTCATCCTCAAGGGCGAAGTCCTCGGCACCGGCGGCTTATGCCTCGCCGACGTCGACGATGGCAGCAGCACAGGCACACCCGACGATGCCGTGACCATCGACGACCTCTTGTACTACCTGACCATCTTCGCTACGGGCGACATCGCCGCAGACGTGGACAACGGCACAGGCACGGCCACTCAAGACGGTGCCGTGACGATCGACGATCTGCTCTACTACATCCAGCGTTTCCAGGCCGGGTGCTGACGCCACTGTGCGTGGCCGGATATGGATACGCTTCCATTATGCATCGGCGGGATGTATCGAACACGACATCGTGGATGCAACAGGGGAGAATGCACATGCCGTTCCGTTGTGCGCGGGGAGGGTTTCGGCGAGGTATTCCGGTCGTGGGTGTCGCGCTCTGGTCCGGTGTGGCGATCGCCGCCGACACCGATGTGGTCTACCGCCCCATCGTGCTCTCGGGTCAGCCCGTGCCCGGGCAACCCGCGAGCGTGGTCTTCAACTCGTTTGATGTCACTAACAACTCGTTCTCGTGGGACACGGGCCCGGCGATGAACGCGAACGGTGATCTTGCGTTCCGGGCCGAGTTCCGCGAGGGCTTCATGCTGGCGGGCACGGGCATCATCGCCCGATTGGGGAGCACGATCCAGACCGTCGCGCGTGATCAGGTGGTAGCGCCGGGAACTGGCGTGGGATATTGGAGTTTCCTGCCGCCGATTCTCAACGAGAACGGGCACCTCGCCTTCAAGGCTCGGCTGCTCTCTGGGCCCTTCGTCACCGACTATGGCATCTGGACGACCACCTCGGGTGCTCTTGCGCTCGGCGCGCGCGAGGGAGATCCGGCCCCAGGGACGGGCGCTGATTACGGCGATCTCGATCCGCAGGTGTACTCTCTCTATCTCAACAACAATGCCCACATCGCCTTCGACGCGGCCCTGGCCGGAACGGGCGTCACCGCGACAAACGACCACGCGATCTTCAGCGATAACTTCGGCTCGATCGCGCTCCTCGCGCGCGAGGGCGAACAGATTCCGGGCCGGCCCGCGGGCGTCGTCCATGCCGACGACGGCGCGTTCATCGAGTTCGGATTCAACGACCCGGGCGACGTCGTCTTCGTCACGCGTCTGTCGGGCCCGGGCATCACGTCGACCGTCAGCGATTCCGCGATCTTCCATGCCGGCACCGCCGCCGAATCCCTCTTGCTCCAGGCCTCCGAGCCGCTGCCCGGCGTCCTCGCGCCCGGAGTGAGCCGGATCATCTTCTCCGACGTGCGCATCGACACCGCCGGGCAGGCGATCTTCCTCGCGAGTTTCCGCGAGCCACCCTCGAACATCGTTCGCGTCGGTGTCTTCGCCGGTTCGTTCACGGCTGGCCTTCGCCTTCTCGCCGCCGACGGCGAACCCGCCCCGGGCACGGGCACGACCTATGCGACGCAGGGCGCCTTCTCCAATCTCGCGATGAGCGACACGGGACGCATCGCCTTCGAGGCCCGGCTTGCCAACGGCGATCGAGCCATCTTCACCGATCTCTCCGGCTCGCTCACGATGCTCGTCCGCACGGGCCAGCACCCGCCGGGCACGCCCGCGGGAAGCGCCTTCAACTTCTTCCAACGCGCCACGCTGAACAACCAGGGTCGCATCGCCCTTCCCGCCGCCGTCACGATCCCCGGGAGTCCCGCCGCCAACGGCGTGTGGATGACCGACGCAGGTGGAGCCTTGCACCAGATCATCCGTGCCGGCGACACCATCGATATCGATCCTGATCCCGCGACCACCGACGCGCGCGTCGTCGCCGATTTCGCCTTCCGATCGACCCCCGCGTCCAGCGGGCTTTCCGACTCGAATGAGATCGCGATCGGCGTCCGATTCCGCGACCCCGACACGACGGGCTTTCTTGCCACGGCCGTGCTCGTCGCCTCGCTCGCCACGCCCTGCATCGCCGATGTCGACGACGGCACAGGGAGCGGCACGCCAGACGCAGCCGTCACCATCGACGACCTCTTGTACTACCTGACCATCTTCGCCACGGGCGACATCGCCGCCGACGTGGACAACGGCACGGGCACGGCCACTCAAGACGGTGCCGTGACTATCGATGACCTGCTCTACTACATCCAGCGGTTCCAGGCCGGGTGCTGATATTCGAGACTCATCCCGGGCTTTGCATCGTGAACAAGTGATGTGAAGGCATCATGAACCGCGGCCAGAATCTCCGGTCCGTGCCTGAAGTTCTGTTGTGCGCCCACCACGCGTCGAGTACGATGCGATTCTCGAGGCGTGTCAACGCCGATGATGGAGAATCCAATGGTCAAGCGGAACTCAATGTGTAACCGTGGCCTGATCCTCGCCGGTGCCCATCTCTATCTCTCGGCCGGCGCACTGGGGACAATCTATCACGTGAAGGCGATCGCGCCGGCTGGTGGTGACGGGCTGACGTGGGCGAACGCGTTCCAGAATGTGCAGTCGGCGCTCGCTCTTGCCGACGCGGGCGATGAGGTGTGGGTGGCCACAGGCGTGTACACACCACCCAATGGATCGTCTTTCACCCCGGTTCCAGGAGTCGTTCTTCTTGGAGGGTTTCAAGGGACGGAAAACACGTCGTCCCCGCGCGATGTTGATCTTCATGCGACCACACTCCGCGGCAGCGACCGAACAGTTTTATTTCTCAATTTTCCGAGCAACACGGTGCCCGAAACCGTTGTGGATGGCTTCACAATCACTG
The DNA here is from genome assembly GCA_016699835.1 of Phycisphaerales bacterium. Lineage (NCBI taxonomy): Bacteria > Pseudomonadati > Planctomycetota > Phycisphaerae > Phycisphaerales > Phycisphaerales bacterium. The sequence continues at coordinate 1,225,372 of CP064987.1, read as the reverse complement.
CCGGCAAGGGCGGTACAGCATCTGGGACGATCGTCCAAGGTGGTGGCGTCACTGTGCGAAATGCTCCGCTGCGACTGAGTCGTTGTAAAATCATTAACAACATCAATTTGCAACCCTATGTGTTCTCCAGTGACGAGATGGGCTTTGGAAGTGGGGGGTATCCGGGAGCTCATGGTGGCGGCATCAAGATCTTCTCTGCAGTTGTGGTAATGCACAATGTGCATTTTGTTGGAAATGCGAGCAGCAATGGCCAAGGAGCTGGCTGCTCAGGTGGGTTTCCCGAGTTGCAAGACGCCGGCTCAGGTGCGGCGATTGCCGCTGCGAACTCGATCATTGAGATGTCGAGCTGCGCATTCTCTGAGAATCGCCCGGGGACCGGCGGGTGGCAACAGTGCACCGTCAAGCAGAGGTCCACTCCACCCGGCGTCGGCGGCAGCATGCTCCTCGTCTCCTCCACACTCATCGCGAAGTCCTGCACCTTCACGGCATCCGAAACGAACGGATTCGGGAACACGGCCATCTATGCGACTGGATCAAACGCCATCAATCTTGAGAAATGCTCCTTCTTCGGGCGTGGCCGCATCGTGGGTGGGACGCCGATCATCACTCAGGGTCCAGTCGGGGCGTTCGATTGCGTGTTCACAGGCTGTCGCTCCTCGAACGGATATGTCATCGATGGGGCTGCAACCTTCCCCCAATCCGGCTCCGCCGTGAAGGCCGGCGCGGGGTCCAGTTTCAGAAACTGCACCTTCGTGGACAATCGGATCGGCATATTCGCACCCGGCACCCCTCTCCCAACGGTCGATCCCGCTCTGGGCTGTCTCGATGCCCCCGGCGCCATCGTGAAGAACTGCATCTTCTCCAACAACGTCGGCTTCGGCTACACCACTATCTCGAACCACGTCGGAAAAGTCGGCACCGTCACCTCGAGTTGCATCGACACCCTCGACGAGTTCCCGCCCGCGACGATCCTCTTCACCGATCCACGCTTTGTCGACCCGGACGGCCCCAACGGCATCCCCGGCGACGCCGACGACGACTACCGCCTCAGTCCAGGCTCACCCTGCATCGACGCGGGCAACAACGCCGCATATCCCATCACCTCATCGACCACCGACCTGCTCGGCAACCCCCGGTTCCTCGACGACGCCTACACCGTTGACACGGGTCTTGGCGCTGCGCCCCTCATCGACATCGGCGCCATCGAGTTCGTCCAGACATTACCTGTGTGTGTCGCCGATGTGGACAATGGCCAGGGCGAAGGCCAACGTGATGGTGCCGTCACGGTCGACGATCTGATCTTCTACCTCGCCTACTTCAATATCGGCGCACACCAAACTGACGTCGACGACGGCAGCGGCACCGGCACGCCCGACGGGGCCGTCACGATCGACGATCTGCTCTACTACCTCATCCGATTCAATGCCGGCTGCTGAGCGACTCGGTTCTGCCGAGCGGGCGAAACACAATCACCGCGGTGATGAGGCCTGACCACGTGGCTCATGCGTTCGGCTCGTGCGTCGATCGCCTATTCCGCATCCGTCGGGCTCAGGCAGTCGATCCGGTACCGCAGGAACGGCGGGCGCTCCACGCCCGTCACGATCTGCCAGAACGGCTCGACGTCGTGCCCCGGCGGGCCGTCGTTGTACCACGTCTTGAACTGCCCGGTCGCGTCCTCAGAATAGAGGTCGAGCGCCGAGCCACCAACATACACCGAGCGGTGGATGAGCAGGAGATCGTCGCTGGTGAACTCGGCCTCCGCCGCCACGCCGCTGAGCGTGTCGACGAGTTGCCCGAAGAGCACCGGATCACGCTGGAGCAGGATGTCGGCGTCGTGCCAGATATAGAACCGGTGCTTGGTCTCGGGGCGACCCCGGAACGAGGCCCGGCCGCGCAGCAGCGACGCGATCCCCGCCGGACCGTCGAGGCGACGCTCAAGTCCAGGCCCCGGAAGGTTCCGCTCCAACTGGTAGCAGAACGAGTCCAGGTCGGTGATGAACCGCCCGTAGAACATGCAGACCTCGGTGTCTCGCAGGGCGGAGAGGAACCGCCCGAGAGAAACCGCGAACTGCATTCGTCGCTTGGGCATATCCGACCAGGCGACCAGATGGTGCTCGTCGAGGAGTTGCACGACATCCGCGTGCCAATCCGGAACGAGAACCGGAATTTCAGTATGGCGTGACAGCGCGCTCATGACCCTGCCCGATCTCCATCTCGGCCAGAACGTCGCCGATGGTTGGTCATAGACCCCCAAGTTGTGCGCCCCACGGGTCGCGCCTCTTTGGAAGGCACCCGTTCGGTGTTGAGACTGGTTGTGGTCATCCTTGACCTCCAAGCTCTGGCGCTTCGCACCCGTTGATGGCAGGAATGTGCGCTACGTTTGGCGATTCGCCAACCATTTCTACGGAAAGTTTTGCAATTTGAGCAAATCTTTCCCACATTCACGCCCGAGAAAACCCTTGAATCTGCCGTAAACTGCCCTGATTCACATACCTACGACGAGTGTTGGCAACGTGTCGTTCTTCGCTCACGCAAAACGAATGACAAACCGAACGCAAACAAGCGAGAGGAATCCGCCCTCGCTTCGCCGCGCTGTCTTGCCCATCCGTGCGCCAGCGTACAAATTCTGGTTGGTGTCACCCCTCGGAGCCGCTCACTCCCAGTTCGTCTTCCGAGAGGCCGCGTGAGTATAGCGACTTTGGAGCGGCGTGCACGGTTCTCGGACCAGCCTTGGCCTCAATTTCACACTCTCGCGTCTTCCTCGGCCCGGGATCACCCGAACCGGCGGGGTTCGGGCGATGGTGGTTCGCCGCCTCACGTCCATCCGCGGTGACGGTGTAGACCAGTCCGATCGTGGTTTCCGGCTCGCCCAGGAGCAGCCGATTCACGAGTTCCACGCCCTGCATCAGCGAGTGGTCGGTGTTGCTGACCTCGTACTTCCACATCCCGAATCGCCCCCGGCTGTGGACGCCCTGCGACTCCAGCCAGGGGATGACCTCCGCCAGAATCGCGTCGCGTTCCAGACTCGGCGTGGGGTACGAGTAATCGGCGTGGTAGTGCCAGGTCGAGACAATGTCGTCGCGCTCGCCTTGCTCGAGCAGGCCCGCCGCCTCGAGACCACGGATCGTCTCCTCGACGATCGTCGCGCCGTCTACCGGTTTGTGCGTGCTCTCGCTCGTCTCGCAGAGGAGCGAGTAGTGCGTCTCACGATCGGGCGTCATGAACGGCGAGTAGTTGCTCAGGTACGTCACGCGATAGAAGGGGCAGTTGTCCTCGGGGAAGTACATCCAACTCTTGGTGCTCGGGCACGGGCGACTGATTCCCACGCCCACCATGTGCCCGGAGGAATGCAGGAGCGACGACGCGGCCTGCCTCACGTTCTTCGGGGCGTCCGGGATCACGCTCGTGCAGAGCACATCGAGGGGCATCGTCGAGAGGAGGTGGTCGAAACGGGTCGAAGTGCCGTCGGCGAAATGCACCACCTTGGCGTGGCGATCGATGCGGATCGCACGCTTGCCCAGCACGATCCTCTCATTCGCCGATTCGTGCTTCGTGGTCGTCCCCAGGAACTCGCCGATTCTGCGGTAGAACTCGCCCGTGCCGCCCCGCAGGGGGAACTTGAACCGGTTGTTGGGACCCCAGCCGAAGTCGTCCTGATCGAGCACGACGTTGCGGATCGCTCGCTCGACATCGATGACAGCGACGCGCTCGCCGATCCAGTGCTTGTTCAGCATCGAGGTCGGATGCGCCCAGACCTTGAAGTTGTACGGGTGCATGAAACGCGTTGCGATCCCATCGCCAAAGACCGCGTCGATGAACTCGGCAAAGGATTTCGCTTTGGAGAGCGCCCCCTCGCGTGACGCCTGCGCCCGCACCAGCCCGAGCAGGCACTCGCACGCGACCTCACGCGGCAGGTGACGGATGTTGTTCTGGAACGGGTACGGGATCCACCGATCCATCATCCGCACCCAACTCTCGCGGTCGATGAGCGAGTAGTCGTCGCGCATCATGCGGGCAAAGACCTCGTCGTAGTAGCGATAGTGGCTGAACATCACGTGCCCGCCGATGTCCCACGTGAAGCCCTGTGGATCGGTGAAACTCCGCGAGAGCCCGCCGACGTGATCGCCGGCCTCATAGACCACGAAGTCCGAGTGCCCCAGTTCCTTGAGTCGATACGCCGCCCCAAGCCCGGCGGGGCCGGCGCCGAGGATGACGATTCGCGAAGCCTCGCGGTGTGGGTCGGTGTGCATGCGGTGCTCACCCGGCTCAGTTCGGCATGCAACGGCGCGGTGGTGCGGCGTTGTCGCCCCAGATTCCGGGGAGCAACCCTAGGCGGGCGATGGAGTTACGGCACGAAAGTCGATTCACTCCGCCACGATCCGCACCCGGCTTACCTGCTCCACCAGCAACTCGTACACGATCTCGACATCCTTGTCGCCCAGGCGGACGCACCCCATCGAGAGGCTCTTGCCGATGCTGTCGGGGTCGATGGTGCCATGGATCCCCATGCCGGCAACGGTGGCGGCACTGCCCTGGCCTTCAAGGCCGAGCCAACGCTCACCGATAGGGTTCTTGGGGTCGCTCTTGTCGAACCGTTCGCCGGTGCGCGGGTTGGTCCAGTTGGGGTCCACGAGTTTGCTGTTGCGGCGGACGACGAAGTCGCCCACGGGCGTGCCGTTGTCCTCGCCCAGGCCCACCTTGAAGGAGCGGATGAAGAGCCAGTTCTCGGGCTCATCGGGGCTTCCCGCGTAGATGTCCATGCGATAGGCCTTCTTGTGGACGACGGCATGGAACGGCCCGCGCACGAGTTTGAGTTTCTGCCCGATGCGGAGGCGGTCGGGGTGCACGCCATTCACGCGGGCGATGAGGCGCCAGTCCGTGGCGAGTTCGGCCTTTCGGGCGATCTTGGTGAGGGCGTCACCCGTCTCGACGGTGTAGGTTGTGACCAGCGGGTCACCTGTGTAGACCTTGGCCGAGAAGACCAGTTCGTCGTTGATGGTGGCGAGGCTCGCGCGCGTCGAGTCGATCTCGCTCGCGGTGATCTTGTCCATCGTGAGCGCCTTGCTGAAGAGCCGGCGGGCCTCGACGAGGTTGTTGGACTTCAGCGCGCGCTGGGCGTCCTCGAGGATGGTCTGGACGGCCATGAGCGCGGGATCGACCGGGGGCAGGGCCGGTGGAGCCGTTTCGGCCGGCTTGGGCGCGATCGGCGTCGGCTCGACGACGGGCTGCGTGGGGATGCCCGTGTTGGGCTTGGTGGGCGTCGTGTCGGTAACGCTGGTGTTGTTGATGGTCGGCGGCGTGCCCAGCGCGGTGACATCCACAGGCTTGGGCCTGGGGCTGGAGTCGCTCTTGGTTGCGTTGGAGATCGCGGGCGTTGGAGAAGAACCGAGGCCGGCGGTGCTGGTGGTCGTGGGCTTGGCAGCGTCGGCGAGTTTGCCCTCCTGGCTTTTGCCCCAGGGGAGCGCCTTGCCCAGGAACCAGATCGCGACGAGCGCGACGACGAGAAGGACGCCAATGGCGGCGGGCTTGGCCCAGGGGGCGCGCATGGCGCGATTCGATTGGGCGGTGGTGCGAGTCTGGGTGCGTGAGCCTTGCGAGGGGAGAGCCATCGATATCCCTTCCGTGAGCGATAGGCCGAGCGGATCGGCCGAGTGTCTACGCACGCTTCGCCGTCACGATCACTCGCGTCGGCGTCACGATCTCATCCACGAGCTCGTCGAAGGCGTCAATCGGCACGCGATCGATGATCTGCTCGTCGAGCGACACGCCGATCACGCGGGCAACCGACGAGCGAGATTCCAACCTCCATCGAGCGAGGAAGCGATCATAGAACCCGGCCCCGCGTCCGAGGCGTCCGCCCGAAACGTCGAACGCCAGGCCGGGGGTCACAACAACCTGTGGCACAATGATTTGTGGTTGTGTTGGTGTTGATGAGAGCAGCACCCGATGCCCCGGCACGCCGCGTTCATCGAGGGTGATGTCGAGATCCCAATCGGTGATCAGTGCCGCCAGCATGGTGCCCGTGGCAAAGTCGCAGTGGGGGATCGCGACCTGGACACCCCGGCAGAGCCACTCGACGCCGACCTCGCGGAGGTCGATCTCGCCTCGCATCGGCGCGAAGAGCAGAGTGCGCTCGGCCCGCGACAGGGTGTCGTGGGCGAGGAGTCGCCTGCAGATCTCGGCCGAGGCACGCTCGAGAGCGTTCGCATCGATCGAACGCAACCTGGTGCGAGCCTCGGCGCGGAGCGTGGCCTTGGTTGGGATTTCAGGTGAATCGTTCATGAGCGAGCCTCGCGCGCCTTGCGGAGGGCCTCGAGGTGCTGGGCCATCGCTCGCTCGTGCCCGCGATCGGTGGGGCGGAAGTACACCTTCTCGACGCCGAGGTAGTCCTGTCCGGAGATCGCGTTCTCGCTGTCGTGCGAGTACTCGTAGCCCGTGCCATGGGCGCGGCCATCGGCGGCCGGCGGGGCGTGCGAGTCGCGCAGGTGGATCGGCACGGGGATCGTGCGCCCCTCGCGGACATCGGCGATCGCCTCGTCGATCGCGACGTACGACGCGTTGCTCTTGGGGGCGCACGCGAGATAGATCGCGCACTGGGCGAGGGTGATGCGGCACTCGGGCATGCCCACGCGCTCGGTCATCTCCCAGGCGGCGGTCGCGACCATGATCCCGCGCGGGTCGGCGTTGCCGATGTCCTCGCTCGCGAGGATGGCGAGCCGCCGGGCGATGAAGCGTGGATCCTCGCCCGCCTCGAGCATGCGCGCGATCCAGTAGACCGCGGCGTCCGGGTCGCCGCCACGGACCGATTTGATCATCGCGGAGATCGCGTCGTAGTGCTCGTCTCCCGTGTGGTCATACACCGCCGCTTTCTGCTGGATGGAGTCCTCGGCGATCGCTCGATCGATCACGAGCGACTCGCCGGGTGTGGCGCGGGTGCTGAGCACGGCGACTTCCAGGGCGGTGAGCGCCCGTCGGGCATCGCCGTCGCACTTGGTCGCCCAGACGTGGAGCGCGTCGTCGTCCACACGGAGGTCGAGTGAGCCATAGCCACGCTCGGCGTCCACGATCGCCCGCCGGATGACGCCCGAGATCTCCTCAACCGAGAGGGCCTCGAGGCGAAAGAGTGTCGAGCGCGAGACCAGTGCCGAGTTGACGGCAAAGACTGGATTTTCCGTCGTGGCGCCGATCAGCGTGATGAGGCCGCGTTCCACATCGCCGAGGAGGACATCCTGCTGCGCGCGCGTGAAGCGATGGATCTCGTCGAGGAAGAGGATCGTCCGCCGCCCCTCGTACTCGAGGCGTTTGATGGCCTCGTCGATGATGTCGCGGACGCGCTTCACGCCGACGCTGGCGGCGTTCTCACGCTCGAAGTGGCGTTTGGTGTGCCCGGCGATGAGTTCGGCGAGTGTGGTTTTGCCCGTGCCGGGTGGGCCATGGAAGATGATGGAGGTGAACGCATCGGCGTCGAGCATCCGGCGGAGCAGGCGCCCCGGCGCGAGCAGGTGAGTTTGCCCGAAGAACTCGTCGAGGGTCCTGGGGCGCATGCGCAAGGCCAAGGGGCGGACGCCCTTGCGCGCGCGGTCACGAGTTTCCTGCCAGAGATCCGCCATGGATTCGATCCGTCGTGCCGAGGTGAGGATAGCCGGGCCTGACGTACTTGGTTGGGACCTGTTAGAGAGAATGAAGGTTTCGGCGTTGGGCGGCAAGTTTGCAATTGATCGCTAACATCCGCCCCATGACATGGCCCGCTGGTGTTGTGCTCTTCACCCTGCTGTGGGTGGGGTACGCGCTGGTGTGCCGGTGGATTCTCAATAACCCGCGGGGGGACGTGGCGACGGGGATTCTGTACCACGGCATGCGCGCGTATGCCCTGTGGTTTCATGGGCTTCGGGTCGAAGGCGTAGACAACATTCCGGCGGGGCGCGAGCCGGGGCCGCTGATTGTGGTGGCGAATCACACCGCAGGGATCGATCCGGTGCTGGTGCAGGCGGCGTGTCCATTCGAGATCCGCTGGATGATGGCGATGGACATGATGCTGCCGGCGTTGCGCGCGTTCTGGGATTGGACAGAGGTCATTCCCGTCAATCGCGCGGGGAATGATCGGGCGAGTGCGCGCAAGGCGTTGCGATACGTGGAATGGGGCGGCGTTTTGGGTGTGTTTCCAGAAGGTCGATTGGAGCGTCCAGCGCGGAGTATCTTGCCATTCTTGCCGGGTGTGGGATTGCTGGTGGCGCGGACTGGCGCGCGAGTTTTGCCAGTGGTGATCGAGGGGACGCCCCAGGTTGACCCGGCGTGGGCAAGCCTTGCGCGTCGGAGTCGATCGCGGGTGACGTTCAAGGAGCCGATTGATTATCGAGGATTTTCTGCCGAGAAGATCGTGGCCGATCTTCGCGAGCGGTACAGGGAATGGACGGGTTGGAGACTCAATGACGCACCTGGCGCGTTGGGGGTTGTCTCGCGGGGCTAAAGCGGAGACGATTGTGCTCAATCGTTTGTGGGCACGATCGGCCGGGGTACCTGATGGCACGTGTTTGCTTTGTGACGTACGAGATCTCGCCGACCCTGCCGGGCGGCGCGGGGGTGTTCATCGCACGTGCGGTTCAAACACTTACGGCGTGTGGGCATTCGGTGTCGATTTTGCTGGTGCAGCCGGGAGATGTTGTGGATCGGTTTCGGCGTGATGCGCGCGCGTGGAAGATCAGGGACGATCAGCTCTCCATCACGGGGATTGACGAGGTGAGTGGGGAGGGCGTGGGGGAGGCGGTGCCGGAGTTGGCGTGGTTTGCGCGCGACTCGTGGCGTGTGTGGCGCGGGGTGACTCGGCTGATCGAGCGGGAGAGGCCCGATGTGGTGGAGTTCCACGATTTCTGCGGGCTTGGGGCGTTCACGCTGGCGGCACGAGCGTTTGCTGGCGACGACGGCGGGCCGGTGATGGCAGTGCGATTGCACTCGTCGCTCCGTGTGCTCGATCAGGCGTGTGGTACCCGGCACTTTGATGAGAACCGGCGGATGGCGCACGCGCTCGAGCGGCGGTCGTGTGAACTCGCGGACGCGGTGCTGGCGCACACGGCGACGTGCGCGATGGAACTGCGTGCCATGGGGTGGGAGATCCACAAATACCGGATCATGGTCTCGCGCGTGGAGGCGGAGAAGATGGCGGAACGCCGGCCCGCGCGAGCCAGCGACGGCGCGAAGGGGAACGGATCGACGATCCTGTATGTCGGGCGAATGGCGCCGATCAAGGGGGTCGAGGATCTCGTCGTGGCGAGTGTGGAATTGATGCGGGAGGGAGCCCACGAGTGGCGTGTGCGGCTTGTGGGGGGTGATGAGGATGACTCGCCGGCGCGGGGAACGTATGGGGAGTACCTTCGTTCGCTGATTCCCATGGAGTTGGGAGATCGATTCGAGTTTGTGGGTCGCGTGCCCCGGTCGGTGATCGGCGATGAGTTGGCCCGCGCGGATGTGGCGGTGTTTCCGAGCCGCTGGGAGAGTTTCGGGTTTGCGGCCCACGAGGCGCTGGCGGCGGGTGTGCCGGTGGTGGTGCCGAGGCGTGCAGCGTTTGAGGAACTGTTTGAGGGGGTGGATGGAGCGTGGCTGTACGACGGGACGGTGCGGGGGCTGATGGAGGCGATCGGGTGGGCGCGACGCGGGAAAGGTGTGGCGATCGGCGAAGGCTCGAGAGATACCGGTGGGGAAGGAGTAGGCACAGTCGAGACGCCTGTGCCACGAGGTGGGGTGGTACAGGAGTTTGATGGTGGCGGCCGAGGGCGAGAGAGAGGGGAGGTCCGGGAGGTGTCGCCTGATGTCGAGGTGTCGCTTCCAGCGGTGTATGAGCGGCTGGTGTCGATGCGGCATCGAATGCCCGAGCGAGACGCGCAGCATCTCTCGACGACGCTGGTGATCGTGGATCACGGGGATCCGGAGTTGCTGGCGCGGACGATCGAGGCGGTTGGCTCACAGTGGGTTCCGGGGGACGGGTTGTACGTTGTGGGCACGGCTCGAGCGGAGGAGATGCCACTGCTCGCCAGAGATATTGGCGCGGGACATGTGCGGGATGTGCGTGGCAACGTGATCTCGGCGTTGAATGCGGACGTGGGCGACGCGCTGGCGGTGCTGCACGCTGGGGACGTGCCGAGTCCAGAGTGGCTGGGGATGTGTCGAAACGCGCTTGAGGCGACGCCCTCGGCGGGGTTCGCCGTGACCTGGCTGACGGAGCGCGACGAGAGCGGCGAGAGTCGGCTTGTCCCGGTGCTGCTCGACACGATGCCCGAGAGTTGGATCTTTGAGCAGGGGACTCGGCCGACGCGGGCGCTGGTGCGTGTGGCGGCGGGGCGGAGCCTGGTGGACATCTTCGACCACTCGCTGGGCGTGCTGGCGGAGATCGGCGTGCTATGGCGGGCGATCGAGGGGCTTGGGCGGGGCGTGGTGCTGGCGGAGAGTCTGATCGAGTGTCCGGCGGCGGCGTGGGGGCCGGCGCCGGGGTGGGCGGTGCGATCGCTGATCACGCGATACGGCGGCACGATGCGCGAGGATCTCGCGATGGTGACGGCGGCGTTGAGCGAGTCGGCGGCGATGGGGCGCTCTGAGCCTGCGGGGGATTCGACACTGGCGTATCGGGTCGCGGTGGCGGACACGCTGGGCGGGCGGACGCTGGCCAAACTGGCGTGGGAGAAGATGGTGCGCCGGGCGAAGGGGCAATCACCTGCTTCGTAGCGTGCGGGCCGCGGAGTTTGCTGCGGGGGCTGTCGGCTCGATGGCCCTCTTGATTGCCGAGAGGGAACTACACTCTGTTCCCTATGGATCTACCCAGTTTCGTCACGCCGCAACTTATCGTCTCGGTGATCACGATGGCGATCATCGTGCACGTGATTCTGCTCACGGTCGCGTACCTGATCTATCTGGAGCGGAAGATCTCGGCGTATATCCAGGACCGGATCGGACCGAACCGAGTGGGGTTTGATTTTGGCCTGCCGTTTTTGAAGGGGCTCCGAGGGATGCTGGGGCTGGGGCAGCCTCTGGCGGACGGGCTGAAGTTCTTCCTGAAGGAGGATTACACGCCGACGCGGGTGGACAAGATCCTGTTCACGCTGGCGCCAGCGATCATCATCGTGCCGGCGCTCATCGGGTTCATCGTGATTCCCTGGGGCGGGCAGTGGGACGGGACGATCTTCGGGAAGAGACTCTTCGAGGGCGTGGTGCACGTCACGGGGGCGAACGTCGGGATCGGCGTTGTGTACCTCCTCGCGGTGGCGTCCTTGGGGGTGTATGGCGTGGCGCTGGGCGGGTGGGCGAGCAACAACAAGTACTCGTTCCTGGGCGGGCTTCGCGCAACGGCCCAGATGATCTCGTACGAGATCCCGCTGGGGCTGAGCCTGCTGGCGGTGCTGCTGGTGCTGGGGACGCTGCGCCCGGAGCAGATCGTTCGGCATCAGGTGGAGCACGGGTGGCTGGTCTTGAGCCAGCCGCTGGCAGCGTTGATTTTCTTCATTGCGATTCTCGCCGAGGCGAACCGGGCGCCGTTCGACAATGCCGAGTGCGAGCAGGAACTGGTGGGCGGGTATCACACCGAGTACAGCTCGATGCGGTTCGCGCTCTTCTTCCTGGCGGAATATGCGCACATGGTGACGAGTTCGGCGTTCCTGGTGCTGCTCTTCTTTGGCGGGTACCACCTCCCGCTGGTCTCGGGGCTTAGCCCGGAAGCGGTGGGGTTCGGGGCGGTGCTGCTGAAGATCGTGGTGTACATGACGAAGGTCGTGCTGGTGATCTGCTTCATGATGGTGATCCGCTGGTCGATCCCGCGGCTTCGGTATGACCAGATCATGATGATGGCGTGGCAGCAGGTGATCCCCGTGGCGCTCGTGCTGGTGGTGGGCGTGAGCGTGCTGGTGTACATGGGGCAGACGGGTCTGGTGCCGGTCTTGCTTCTCAATCTCGGCGTGGCGGCAGCGACGGTGCTTGTGCAGCCGTTGATCCCGAAGTCGATGAGCAACCAGCGCGTGCCGCTGTATGGCTCGCGGTTCAACCCGATGCCCGGGGAGCGTGTGCGGACGTCGCCGAGCGAAGCGATGGCGCTGGCGGACGACCCGATCGGCGGGACGTCGGCAACGCACGCGTGAGAGAAGCCTGACTTAGTTGAGCGGGCGGACCTGCGACGGCTGAGCGATCTGGAACATGGTGGGGAGGAGGTAGGTCTTCCCCTGGCTGGTGGTGACCTGGCCGCTGAGGCGAAGGGCGAGTCGTTCGCCGCGTTCGCCGGTGACTCGTTCCATCTCTTCGAGGAGTCGGCAGGGGAGAAGCCCCACGGGGGGCATGGCCGGGGAGTCTGGGTCGTTATCGACGACGAAGGCGACGCCGCCGAGTTGCCCGCGGACCATTCGGCCTCTTCGACGGGTGACGAGTTGGCCCTCACGCAGGGCGGAGGACGAGGTGGTGATGATGGTGGTGGGGGAGGTGGGCGAGGCGTCGGTCGTGGTGGTTGATGGTGATTGAGGGCGCGTGGCACGCGGCTGGGCGGCGTTGCCGGCGGACTCGAGCGACTTGATGATGTCGTCGACGTTGGGGTTGAGTTTTGGCTTGGATGGAGCGGCGTCTGGAGTCGTGGTGTCGGCGTCGGACGATGCGGCGTTCTCGCCCGTTGTTGGCTCGTTGTGATCGTCACTCGGAGGCGTGGACTCGTCGATGGGGAGGCGCGGCGCGAGGGAGAAGGACGAGAGCAGGAGGTACATCCTGTCGCGATAGACGAAGACCTGGCCGGCGACCTCGATCGTGGGCTTGTCCTTGGCCTTGCTCGTGAGCGTGGCGAGTTGGTCGAGTTTCTGATTGGGGAGAAGGACGAAGGGGGCGATTCGGCGGGGCTCGGTGGAGGCCACGACGGGGACGACGACATAGTCGTTGGTGGCTGTGGGGACGAGGACCCCCGCGAGAGACGAGATGAAGGTGCCCTCGGGGTAGATGGTGGGTGCGGGGAGGCGATAGTCCACGCCGGCGAGTTCGTCGGTGCCGATGGTGGCGGGGGGCGTGTGGACGGCGGGGACGGATGAGGGCTGGGTGGAGGTTGTGAGCGGCGCGGCGTTGCTCTTTGGGGCGGGGCGGCGCTGCTGCTCGAGGAGCGACTGGTCGATGCTGGGGTCGCTGAGTTGCGGATCGTCCTTGGGATCGCGCGGCGGCTCGGCGTGGCCGGCGCGAGAGAGAATGGCGATCGCCAGGGCGAGGATGAGCGCGCGTGCGTGGCTCGGCATAGAGAAGAGTATCGGCGAGATGAATGGACGGGCGTCAGCGTCTAGGGGACTCTACGGGCGTGCTGGGCTTGAGAGCCGCATCGAAGGGTTTAGTGACGGGGTGTAGCGTGTTGAGCCGTTCGTAGTCCTGCAGTGCTGCAACACCCCAGACGCCTTCGCGGAGGGCGTCCATCGCCTGGGCAGCGGCGTGGGCGGCGGTGGCGGTGGTGATCATGGGGATGTTGAGTTTGACGGCCGTCGAGCGGATGCGTCCCTCGTCGGTCTTCCAGCCGGTTCGCGTCGGTGTGTTGACGACGAGGGCGATCTCGCCGTTGCTCATCATGTCGAGGACGTTGGGGCGGGCGCCCGTGCCGATCTTCTGAAGGGTTGTCGGCTCGAGCCCGTGCTCCTTGAGGTGGTTGGCGGTGCCCTCGGTAGCGAAGACCTTGTAGCCGGCCTTCATGAGTTTGCGGATGGGTTCGACGACGCGGTCGCGGTCGGCCTCGCGAACGGAGACAAAGACTCCGCCGTCGTCGGGCGAGGTGGGGAGTTCGTTCCCCGCGGCCTGCTGGCTCTTGGCGTAGGCGATGGGGAGAGATCGATCGATGCCCATGACCTCGCCGGTGGATCGCATCTCCGGGCCGAGGACGACATCGACGCCTGGGAACTTGTTGAAGGGGAAGACGGACTCTTTGACGGCGTGGTAGCCGCGGATGGGCTTTTCCTTGGCGCCGAGGGAGGTGAGCGATCGTCCCATCATGGCCTTGGCGGCGAGGGCGGGCCACGGCGTGTGCGTCGCCTTGCTGACGAAGGGAACGGTGCGCGAGGCGCGCGGGTTCACCTCGAGGATGAAGATCTCGCCATCCTTCACGGCCAACTGGATGTTCATCAGACCACAGACCTTGAGTTCCCGCGCGAGGCCTTTGGCGAGGGTCTCGATCCTGCGGGTGATGTCGGGCGAGAGCGAGGCGGGCGGGAGGGTGCAGGCGGAATCGCCCGAGTGGACCCCGGCCTGCTCGATCTGCTCCATGATGCCACAGACCATCGCGACGTGCTCGCCGGGGCGGGACTCGTCGAAGTCGGCGACGACATCGACATCGACCTCGATGGCGCCGTCGAGGAACTTGTCGATGAGGACGGGGGCGTCGTCCAGCCCGCTGGTCTCGAGGGCGGTGGCCATGAAGTTGCGGAGGGATCGCTCGTCGGAGCAGATCTCCATGCCGCGCCCGCCGAGGACGTAACTGGGGCGGATGAGGATGGGGTAGCCGATCTCGCCGGCGACGTTGGCGGCCTCGTCGATGGAGTGGGCGATCCCCGCGGGCGGGCGGCGGAGATTCAGTTTCTCCAGCACCTCATCGAAGCGCTCGCGGTCCTCGGCGCGATCGATGGAGTCGACGGAGGTGCCGATGATCGGCGCCCCGGCGGCGACGAGACCCTTGGCGAGGTTGAGGGGAGTTTGGCCGCCGAACTGGACGATGAGGCCTCGAACGAGAGTGTTCTTCCTACTGTTGATCCAAGACTCTACTTTGGGCCTTACTGATCCAACGAAGCCAGGTGGGTAGTCAGCAGCCCACGAGTGTTCATGTCGTTGAATCCGCCATGACTTTGAAGATGGCGAGTATTCGAGTACTATCTCATTGCCACTCTCATCGGAAGCGCTCAAAACAACCAAGTCTGGGACACTTTCTTCTCGGTGCAACACACACGCATCAATGCAAAGTGCGCATCGGATATCCTGTTGAATAAGGGCGGCTCGGGCCGCTAGTTGTACTTGTTCAGCATTGAGTTCTGGGAACGTGTCCTTCAGCAAGTTCTTGAGGTTCAGATTATCGAGAAATTCGATAGCATCTGAAGCCCCGGAGAGACGGTCCACAATGTTCTGCACATCCTCCAGCGTCAACGGCTCAAAGAACAGCAGGTCGCTCGTGTCGTAGTCCGTGCTGACCGTCTCCGGGTTGGCGTTGATCATCACGCTCTCGAAGCCCAGATCACGGGCGGCGAAGGCGGCGTGGCAGCAGCAGTAATCGAACTCGATCCCCTGGCCCACGCGGTTGGGTCCGCCGCCCAGGATCACGACCTTGGGGCGATCGGTGAGGCGGACCTCGTCGGCGGGTGGGGTTTCCTTGCCATCGCGCCACGAGCCACGTTCGTAGGTGCTGTAGTAGTACGGCGTCTTGGCCTCGAACTCCGCGGCACAGGTGTCCACGAGTTTGTAGACGGGCGTGATGCCCAGGCTCTTGCGATGCTCACGGACCTGGAGGATGGATTCGGGGTTGAGTTTCTCGAGATAGAGGTTGGCGAGTTGGGCGTCGCTGTAGCCGAGTTCCTTGGCGCGGAAGAGGACCTCCTTGGGGACGTCCTGCAGCGTGCGATAGTCGCAGAGTTCGTCCTCGAACTGCACGAGTTCCTGGATCTGATCGAGGAAGAAGGGATCGATGCGCGTGAACTCGTGGATCTTCTCGACGCTCCAGCCCATCTTCATCGCGTATCGGATGTAGTAGAGGCGCCCCTGGCTGGGGACGGCGAGTTTGCGGACGAGCGTCTCGTGCGAGACGGGCCACTCGAGGGGCTGGCCATCGGCGGTGCGCAGGCCGGTGGAGGAGGGTGAGCTTTGAGACCCGCCTCGGAGATTCGGGCCACCGCTGGGGGCTGGATTGCCCATGACATCGAGGACGAGTTGGCCCTCTTCGACGGCGCGCATCGCCTCGAGCCACTTGTCGTTGCGGTCGAGGCCCAGGCCGTAGCGTTTGACATCCATCGAGCGGATGACTTTCTGGAGGCTCTCTTTGAAGGTGCGACCGATGGCCATCGCCTCTCCAACGGATTTCATCTGGGTGGTGAGGGTCTCGTCGGCCTCGGGGAACTTCTCGAAGGTCCAGCGGGGCATTTTGGTGACGACGTAGTCGATCGTGGGCTCGAAGCAGGCGCTGGTAGTGCCCGTGATGTCGTTCTTGAGTTCGTCGAGGGTGTAGCCGACGGCGAGGCGAGCGGCGATCTTGGCGATGGGGAATCCCGTGGCCTTGGAGGCAAGAGCCGAACTGCGCGAGACGCGCGGGTTCATCTCGACGACGACCATCTCGAAGGGTTTCTTGCCATCGGGGCCCGGTGTCGGGTTGGGGTTGACGGCGAACTGGACGTTGCTCCCGCCCGTCTCGACGCCGACGGCTCGCATGACGGCGAATGCGGCGTCGCGCATCGCCTGGTATTCCTTGTCGGTGAGCGTGAGGATCGGGGCGACGGTGATGGAGTCACCTGTGTGGACGCCCATCGGGTCGATGTTCTCGATGCCGCAGACGATGATGCAGTTGTCGTTCCGGTCGCGGACGACCTCGAGTTCAAACTCTTTCCACCCGATGACGGACTGGTCGATCTGGACCTGCTGGATCATGGAGGCGGCGAGGCCTCGGGAGACGATGTCCTTGAACTCCTCGCGGTTGTAGGCGATCCCGCCGCCGGAGCCGCCGAGGGTGAAGGCGGGGCGGATGATGGCGGGGAGGCCGATCTCTTCGAGGAAGGCCTCGGCGTCGGCGAGGGTCTTGACGGTCTTGGCGCGCGGGAGTTTGAGCCCGATCCCCTCGCAGATGTCCTTGAAGGCCTGGCGATCTTCGGCACGGTGGATGACCTCGCGATTGGCGCCGATCATCTCGATGCCGAACTCTTTGAGTGTGCCGTTGTCGTAGAGGGCGCAGGCGCAGTTGAGGGCGGTCTGCCCGCCGAGGGTGGGGAGGATGGCGTCGATGCGCGGGCCGAGGGATTGCTCTTTCTCGATGATCTTTCGGACGGCCTCGGGGGTGATGGGCTCGATGTAGGTCCGATCGCTGAACTGCGGATCGGTCATGATGGTGGCGGGGTTGGAGTTGACGAGGACGATGCGGTAACCCTCATGCTTGAGGGTCTTGCAGGCCTGGGTGCCGGAGTAATCGAACTCGCAGCCCTGGCCGATGACGATGGGTCCGGAGCCGAGGACGAGGATGGTCTTTATGTCGGTGCGTTTGGGCATGCGATGACTCGAAAGTTCCACACGGCCAAGTTACCAGCTGGCCAAAGAGGTCACGAATGCGGCCTGTTGAAGGTCTGTGATCCGTGCCACAGTTCCTTCAGCGCGCAAACTGGATGAGAATAGCGCGTGCGTGGCGGAAATCCATGCCGCGGCGTGTGGGCTTCTCAGGACAGGCTCGGTTCGTCGAGGTGGTTGAAGGCTCGCGCCAGGCCCAGTTCGAGGTCCGGGCAGAGGT
Source organism: Phycisphaerales bacterium (assembly GCA_016699835.1). NCBI lineage: Bacteria > Pseudomonadati > Planctomycetota > Phycisphaerae > Phycisphaerales > Phycisphaerales bacterium. The sequence goes on along the minus strand of CP064987.1, from coordinate 1,207,920 downwards.
CCAGGGGATCGAGCGTGCCCTTGGGGAGGCCCTGGAGCAACTGCTGGAACTGGTGGGGCTTGAGCCCCGCGATCACGAGCGATCGCTCCTGTGCGGCGAGCAGCCCCGCGAGGGCGCCGAGTTCGTGCACGGCGTCCTGGTCGAGTTCGCCCAGTCCCTGGAGGTCGAGGAGGACGACACGCATCGCGGGCGAGAGGCGCTCGGCCCAGAGGGAGAGGTCTGGAAGTCGTGAGCCACGCTCGGCGCGGAGGTGGTACACGGCGAGGGACGCGGGGAGATCGAGGCCGGACGAGGCGTCGTGGAGCGTGGAAGATTCGATCTCGGCGATGGGGCGGAGGACATCCTGGACGATGATCCAGAGGAGGAAGAGGACGGGCGGGGCCATGACGGCCTTGTTGATGTGCTCGTGGGCGAGGGTGCCGAGTCCAGCGCCGAGGACGAACGAGCCGAGGATTGAGGCGAGGAGCGCGATGCGCCGGGTCGTTGGCTGGTGGACGAGGGGTGGATGGTCCTTGGCACTTGCGTCGAAGAAGAGTCTCGCGGTTTCGAGACCGATGTCGGTGACAACGCCGGTGACGTGGGTGGTGCGGACGACGCCGTGGGAGATGTGGGTGATGGTGGCGTTCTGGAGTCCCATGGCCATGGACGCGATGGCGGAGGCGAGGAAGAACCACGATCCGGAGGCGGTGATGGAGAGCGATTCTGTCGGCGCGAGATCTAAGGCCAATGCGAGCAGGGCAAGGAGGGCTGCCTCGACACCCATGGGGAGGACGTAGATCGATTCGCGACCTCGGCGCCGGGCGTGCTCGGTTGCCAGGCCGGAGATGAGCGCGCCCAGCGCGAAAGTGGCGAGGAGCCAGAGCATGATGAGCGTGAGGTGCCACCGGCCTTCGATCGCGTGTTCGCCGAGTTTGGAGCCTGTGCCTGAGACGTGGGAGGTGGCGGTGCCCAGGACGATGAGGGTGACGACATTGGTGTAACCAGCGACCCATGCGAGGGTGATCGCGAGTCGGGCCTGCTGGACGAAGGAATGGGCTTGGGCGGTGAACATTGGGGCGGACTGGAGGACTCGAGGCACCGACGAACCGGAAAGGGTTGCCGGGCGTTGTGGAGGTGTGATCGTGTGGCCTGTCGATGAGGTTATCGGTCGGCGTACGGTGTTTCGTGAGAGCGCGATGGGGTTGTCGCGTCGATCAAGGTGTGCTTTGGTGTTGGGTCGTTGGATTCGGCCGGGGACTGGGGTTCTCGGACGACTAGAGTCTGGTGTCGCAAGCCCTTGGGGCGAGGCGATTTGGAGTTCTGTCCATGTGTGGAATCGTTGCCTACGTTGGGAGCAACCCGTGCCAGTCCCTGCTCCTTGAAGGGCTCAAGCGCCTGGAGTACCGCGGGTATGACTCGGCGGGCGTCGCGATCATGAATCCGGCGGGGTCGATCGACGTGGTGCGCGCGGTGGGACGCGTCTCGAACCTTGAGGCCAAACTCGACGATCGCGGCGGGCTGTCGGGGACGCTCGGCATCGCCCACACCCGCTGGGCGACGCATGGCGGCGTGACCGAGGCCAACGCTCACCCCCACACCGACGACAAGGTCGGCATTGCACTCATTCACAACGGCATCATCGAGAACTATGCCGCGCTCAAGACGTATCTCGAGGAGAAGGGGCACGCTTTCCGCAGCCAGACGGACACGGAAGTGCTCGCGATGCTCATCGGCGAGTTGTACGAAGGGGACCTGGAGCGGGCGGTGCAGGCGGCGCTGCGCGAGGTGACCGGGGCGTACGCGATCGCGGTGATCTGTGAGAAGGAGCCGGGGACGCTGGTGGTGGCGCGAAAGGGAAGCCCGCTCATCGTGGGCATCGGGCAGGAGGAGTACGTCGTCGCGTCGGACGCGTCGGCGATCGTCTCGCACTCGACGCGCGCCTTCACGCTCGACGACTACAACGTCGTGAAGATCACGCCCAAGGGCTTCCGCACGAGCACGATCCACAACGTGCCCGTCACGCCCAAGATCGAGCAACTGGAACTCGAACTCCAGGAGATTGAACTCGGCAGTTACTCGCACTTCATGCAGAAAGAGATTTTCGAGCAGCCGCGCTCGGTGGCGAACACGCTCCGCGGGCGCATCGACGCGAAGGACGGCAAGGTCGTCCTGGGCGGGCTGGCAAACCTCGCGAAGGAACTCACCAAGACCCGGCGAATCGTGCTGCTCGGGCAGGGGACGGCCCTCCATGCCGCAATGATTGGCGAGTATCTCCTGCAAGACCTCGCGAAACTGCCGGCAATCGCGGAGTATGCGAGCGAGTTCCGCTATCGCAACCCGATCATCGAGGATGGAACGGTGGTGATCGCGGTGTCGCAGTCGGGGGAGACGGCGGACACCCTGGCCGCGCTGCACGAGGCGCGTGATCGCGGGGCGATGGCGCTGGGCGTGGTGAACGTCGTCGGTTCGTCGATCGCGCGGGACACCGACGCGGGCGTCTTCCTTCGCGTGGGCCCGGAGATCGGCGTGGCGAGCACCAAAGCCTTCATCGGGCAGGTCGGCGTGCTCACGATGATCTCGCTGTTCATGGGGCGGCGCCGATTCATGTCGGCCGACCACTGCGCCGATCTCCTCAAGGAGTTTGAGGCGCTTCCCGAGAAGATCCAGCGCGTCCTGGAGCAGGACGACAAGATCCGCAAGGTGACGGAGAAGTACTGCGAGCGTGAGAACTGGCTCTTCCTTGGGCGCGGGTACAACTATCCGACGGCGCTCGAGGGTGCGTTGAAACTGAAGGAGATCTCGTACATCCATGCCGAGGGGATGCCCGCGGCGGAGATGAAGCACGGGCCGATCGCGCTCATTAATGAGGGGATGCCGGCGGTCTTCATCGCGAACAGAGGCCGGCAGTACGACAAGGTGATGAGCAACATCGAGGAAGTCCGCTCGCGCGGCGGGCACGTGATCGCGGTCGCAACCGAGGGCGACGAGCACATCAAGAAGTATGCCGAGGACGTGCTGTACATCCCCGACATCGCCGAGCCTCTCAGCCCGATGCTGGCGGTGGTGCCTCTGCAGTTGATGGCGTACCACGCGGCGGTGATCCGCGGACACGACGTGGACAAGCCAAGGAACCTGGCGAAGAGCGTGACGGTGGAGTGAACGCACAATGTTCGTGGGATGTGCAGGAACTTCGTCTTGACATCCGCGTCGAATCGGCTATTCTGACCGCCCCCGCGTGTGCACGCGGGCTTTGGAGATCATGCCGTGCCACGCCTATTCGATACGTCCCGCACTAATACTGAGCCATTCCCGGCTCGTGCGGCGTGGCTGCGCTCCATCGGCTGATCGGCCGGGTCCGCCTCTCCACAATCCGCACGCTGTACACCCCAAGGTCTTGCGTTGGCTCGCGAGGAGCGAATCTGTCTCCCGCATTCCACGCACGAGTCATAGTTGTGTCATCCAAGGGCGCGATGTCGCCTGCGATATCAACGCGCACGAATTTATTAGTCGGATATGGAACCCATGAGCAAGCAACACTACTTGGAGAAGTTCGAGTTCACGCCCGGGCGGGTCGATGCCGCGATGGACTACATCCGCCACTGCATGTGGCTGACGGATCCCATCTCGTTCTGCGACTTTGGCAATAAGGGGCGGGCGCTCACGCCTCCCGAGCAGGCGACGTATCTCGCTGCGCTCGACGCGCTGCGTCAGTACTTCAACGCCGAGATGGACTTCGGCGGACCTCCCACGCGACTCCCTGATGAGGACGAGCCCGCGAGGAAGAAGAAGGGCAGAAAGAAGGCGTCAGCCGACGTTGATGCGTGATCCAGGAACCGGCGTGTTCGTGCGCCGGTTCTTTTTTTTCAGCACCCCGCCGCGAATCGCTCGAGGTAATAGAGCAGGTCGTCGATGGTCACGCCCTGGTCTGGCGCGCCCTCGGCCTCGCCGCCGCTGACGTCGGCGAGGTCCTGGCCGCTGGCGAAGACTTCGAGATAAGCGAGGAGATCATCGATGGTGACGCCGCCGTCGGGCTCGCCCGGTGTGTTCGCGTCGCCGCCACCGAAGAGGTCGGCGATGCAGGAACTTCCCTGGAACTCGAGGGCGCCGATGTCGGGGACTTTTCCTGAGGATGTCGCGAGCCCCGTGTCGGGCTTGGCGGGGTCGTTTCGATCGCGGCGGCGTGCGTCGAGGTCGAGTGTGTCGCTCGCGTTGAGTGCCGTGCCATCTCCGGCATCGATGCATGGCGAGCCCCAGCGAAGAGCGCCCGTGGGGAGCAGGAGCGGATCGGCGGTGATGATTCCTTCGCCGCCGCTGGCCCAGGCCTGGATGCAGGAAAAACGGACGGTGGGGACGCCGCCGCCGATCTGCCAGGTGCTCTGGTTGGTGCCTGTGCCTGTGTTGGCCCAGAGGATGGAGCCACGGATGGCGACGGCCGAGGCGCCGCTGAGGCGAATACCACCGGCGGATGTTTGGATCGCCTGATTCGCCGTGATAGTGCAATGGGCGATCGTGGCTTGAGCGCCCTGGCCGATCCAGAGGGCGCCACCGCCGCTGTTGCCGCCCGCTCCGGTTGATCGATTGGCGATGAAGGAGCAGTTTCGGATGGTGCTGATCCCATTGGAGCCGTAAACCTCGAGCCCTCCGGCGCGGCCCGCGGAGTTTCGGATGAAGCGGCACGCAACGAAGGTCGTGAACCCGTTGTTGGTGTCGAAGGCTCCGCCGTAACTGCCACCGACATTGTCGGCGAAGGTGCAGCGGGTGAATGAGGCGACGGCGGTGTTGATGTATCCTGCCCCGCCGCCGAACGTGCAGCGATTGTTGGTGAAGGTGCAGTTCGCAAAGGTGGCGCTGGCTCCGTCGACGAGGAGGACGCCGCCGCCGCGATCGAGATTGGAGCCGACGCCGACCGCGTTTCCGGCGGTGATGGTGAATCCGTCCACGATCACGCCGCTGACGACACCGGTCGCCTCGAGAACGTGGGCGTAGTTGTCGGCGAGATTGAGGGTGGCGTTGTCGTCGGCGTTGGCGTCGGCGCTCAGGGTGCAGAGGTGTGCGGCGGGATCGCGCTGGTTGCGCGCGGTCTCGGTTCCGGCAAAGCCGCCATAGAGGCTGATGTCGGTGCGGAGCGTGTAGGCTGCGGGCGAGAACGTGGCGTCTTCTTCGCCGCGATAGGTGCCGGCGGCGACCCAGATCTCATCGCCGGGGTTGGCGTCGGCAAGGGCGCGGTTGAGGGCGCCCGTGCCGCGATAGGCGTTGGCCCACGACGCGCCGGTGTCGGTGCCCGACGTGAGCGCGATGTTGACGAATCGCACCTCGGCGAGGGCGAGAGGCGTGCAGAGACAGACCAGTCCTACGGCCGAAAGCCGAAACATCGTGACGCTCATCGTGAAAACTCCGATCGCTCTCGCCAGTCGGCCCATCGGGGGGCCCGGCTCATCCTCCACCCACGGAGTGTGAGCAGTATACCCGACGCCATGATCACCCATGTGAGGTTGGAGCCCCTTGATACAGTTTCGTGGTGAAACCCGATCGTGCTGATCCCGGAGTTCTGCCCACGGGCTTGCCCATCCCCACAGATGATGGGGCGGCGATGCACATTCTCGGAACTTCGCCGCCGGCGTTGTCGCTGATGGCGACCGATGGTCGGATGGTGGCGATGGATGAAGTGCCCGCCGCGTCGAATGGGGTTGTCGGGCGGGTGTTGTTCTTTTATCCACGGACGGGCGTGCCCGGGGAGCGACCGAATCCTGGGCCGCACGGCGAGGAGTGGGAGAGCGTTCCTGGCGCGCGGGGGTGCACGCCCCAGTCCTGCGGCTATCGCGATCTCCATGGCGAGTTCCGGTCGCTAGGCATCGAGGTCTTTGGCATCAGCACGAGCACGAGCGAGCACCAGCGCGAGTTTGTGGCGCGGAATCATGTGCCGTTCCCGATGCTGAGCGACAGCGAGTTGCGGCTGACGAGGGCGATGCGGCTGCCGACGTTCGAGTGGCCCGTGGAGAGCGGGGGTCCGAGCACGTTGATCAAGCGGATGGCGTGGTATCTGGAGCGGGCGTGGACGCCGAGCGGTCTGGGCGCGTGGCGAGTGCGCAAGGTGTGGTATCCGATCTTCCCGCCCGATCGCAACGCGGGTGAGGTGCTCTCGTGGTACACGGCGCGGCGGGCGATCCGCATCGAGCCGATCACGCACGTCACGCGCGAGTTTGTCGTGTCGCAGGCGACGCGGCATTTCTCATCGCCCGAGGTCCACTCGCTGGGGATTCCCTACGACACTCGACGGCTTGACGGATTCGTTGCGCGGATGGCTGGCGCCGAGGCGAGTTCACCGCCCGTCGGGCATGTCACGATTGTGCGATACACGCGTGATGGGGTTTCGTATGCCGAGGTCGTCACGCTGGTTTCGGAGCACGAGAGTGCGGGCGTGGGGGCGGCGCTTCTTGACGCCGCGACGGACTGGGCGATTGATTCCCGAGTCCAGAGGCTTATTCTCACGACGACGAACGACAATCTTCGGGCGCTGGGGTTCTACCAGCGTCGCGGGTGGCGGATCGTCGCGGTGCACATCGGGGCGATGGATCGTGTTCGCGAGATGGGCAAGCCCGTGCCGCTCGTGGCGTCGAACGGCCTGCCGATCCGTGATGAGATCGAACTCGAGTACTGGCCCATTCGATCCGCGCACGGCGGATTGGAAACCGCGTGAGTCGCGATGATCAGACTGTGGTGGCGAGGCGAACGAATGTCTCGACACCCATGGGGATTGCGTCGTCGTTGAAGTCGAAGTTGGGCTGGTGAAGCGTCGGGAAGGATGCGATGCCCGGCGGGAGCGTGGGGGGGCAGAGGCCCAGGTAAAAGAATGCGGCCTTCACGTGGCGGCCGTAGTACGAGAAGTCCTCGCCGCCCATCGTCGGGTTCTCGAGGCGATCGACCTTGTCGCGTCCGGCGACGGCATCGGCGACTGTGAAGAAGTCCTCGGTGGCCTCGCGATCGTTCACGGTGACGGGGTAACTGTCGGTGTAGCGGACCTCGGCGTGGCATCCCATGGACTTCGCGACGCCCTCGACGATGGAGACGAACCGCTCGCGGGCGACGGCCTTGGTCGTGTCCTTGAGCGTGCGGATTGTGCCGATAAAGTGGACGGCTTCGGGGATGATGTTGTTAGCGGTGCCCGCGTGGATGGCGCCGATGGTGACGACAACGGAATCGAGCGGGCCGACGTTGCGGCTCGCGATGGACTGAAGGGCGGTGATGATGTGGGCGGTGGTAACGATGGGGTCGCGCCCGAAGTGGGGGTAGGCGCCGTGGGACTGCGTGCCGCGGACGGTGACCTCGATGTCATCGACGGCGGCGAGGAGCGGGCCGACACGTGAGGCCATGCGTCCCAAGGGGAGTTGGGGCCAGCCGTGGAGCCCGAAGATCTTCTCGACGGGGTTGCCCAGACCACCCTTGCTCTTGCCGGCGAGGGCGCCTTCTTTGCACATCACGTCCGCGCCGCCGCCGCCTTCTTCTGCCGGCTGGAAGACGAGGAGGACGGGCCTTGGGCGCGGGACGCTCATCAAGACGCGAGCGGCACCGAGGAGGATCGTGGTGTGTCCATCGTGCCCGCAGGCGTGCATGACGCCGGGCGAGACCGAGGCGTAGGGCTTTCCCGATTGCTCGAGGATGGGAAGCGCGTCCATGTCGGCGCGGAGGGCGATCGCGGGGCGATCGTTGCCGTGGGGAAGCGTCGCGGGGAGATAGGCGATGACGCCCGTGCCGCCGCCGAGCCCGGGCTTGTGCTCGATGTTGAGCGCGGCGAGTTCTCGCTGGACCACGCCGCTGGTGCGTGATTCCTTGAACGAGAGTTCGGGATGGCGGTGGAGATCGTGGCGGATGGTGACGAGTTCTGGGAGCTCGTCGGCGATGATCGAGGCGATCGGCTTGTGCATAGAGTCGGCCAAAGTTGCG